>FOSY01000027.1 GCA_900114405.1 Lachnospiraceae bacterium KH1T2
TCCATTACATACATATGGTGCTTTATCTAACCTTGAGCACTGCTCTTTGACAAAATCAGCACATGTCTGATTGCATGTAGGACATGATTTACATTTGATATCACAAAGGATAATCTTGCGACATACGTTTTTCTTTTGGCAATGGTATCTGTGAACGCAAAAGTTGTGGGTGTTATAAAATGTACCCTTGTGATACCAATCACTTAACCTGTGGAGTTTGACTTCCTTTGAGATAGTAGTTGGGTCTTTACAGAGGTATTTGGCTATATCCTTAAAAGATACTCCATTGTTAAGTGATCGTTCAATGTACTTACGATCCTCTAGGGTCATGTGTTTTTGGTTTCCTGGTATATACTTGCTCATATGATTCCTTCCACTGCTGTCAGAAGGATTAGCTATGAGCATACCATGGTGATGTGAAAGATTAAACTCCACTTATGCAAAAGTAAATTCCACCAGGGAGTTAGAAAGTGGAATTTAAAATTTCAATTTTCATTACGTTGCCGCACATCATTATATGATTGACAATTAATTCACATTCTTCTACAATAGTATTTGTAGCAAAAAATATAAACATCTGGGGTGAGCTAGTGTATTGACACGTTCTAAATCAAACTAATGTCATATCTCGAAATCGCCAACATAAGGCTCATTCGAGCTATGACATAAGGTTAATTATGAATGTGTCAAAACACTAGTCCGTTGTTAGAATATTTCCGTCTTAAAGCGGAAATCATTGAGGAGGTAGCTACATGAAGTTTTATCGTTGCAAAAAGTGCGGAAAGATAATTGCTATTGTAAATGAAACTGCGGTTCCAACCATGTGTTGCGGGGAAGCAATGGTGGAATTAATTCCGGGAACGACTGATGGTGCTACAGAAAAGCATGTTCCGGTATATGAAGTGACCGGGAACATTGTTACTGTCAAGGTTGGCAGCGTAGAGCATCCTATGCTGGAAGAGCATTATATTCAGTGGATTGCTATCAAGACCAGGAGTGGCAATCAGAGAAAGATCTTAAAGCCGGGAGATGCACCGGAAGCTAAATTTGCTATCGTAGAAGGAGACGAAGTACTGGAGGTTTACGAATACTGCAATTTGCATGGATTATGGAAAGCATAATTGTGCTCGTTATCAAAATAGAATAAATAGTAGATAATCCCGGTTTTGCGATTTGTTCGTGTAAACCGGGATTTTTGGTTATTTTTGAATAATGTCTGAATAATGTCTATGAAATCTTATATAAGCTTAAAAAAATAAAGAGGGAAAAATAAGTCATCTCCAAATAATCATTTCATGCCGATAATATAAATGGAGTACTATTATATATATTATCGGGGTGGTGATTATATGCTGATAAAAAACGTTATTTCACGTTTGGATATGATAACATGTGCATTATGTAATGATGCACCATGCAGTAGCGTATGTCCGTCGGGTGATCCGGCCAAAGCTTTACTCGGGATTTGGTTCGACGATCAGGATGTAGCCGCATTGAAACTTCCGGACAAAAATATCTGTGCCCAATGTGATGCACCATGTGAAAAAGCATGTGTGAACAGTGGAAGTGTACCAATAAAACATCTGATGAATGTACTATATGAAAAAGTTCGTCCTGAGGCGGAGATCCCTATACCGGATGATATAGAACGGCTTAAGTGTGATATATGCGGCGTCTCTCTGGAAAATCCATTTTTATTGTCTTCCTCTGTCGTTGCATCTACCTATGACATGTGCGAGCGGGCCTTTGATGCCGGATGGGCAGGAGCCTGTTTCAAAACAATCTGCTCATTGGATATCCATGAGGCATCTCCAAGATTTTCTGCGATTAAGGGCGATAACGGAAGTATTATTGGTTTTAAGAATATAGAGCAGCTTTCAGACCATAGTGTTGCTGAAAATATGGAGATATTCAGGCGATTAAAAAAGAATTATCCAACCAAGTTTATCCTCGCATCTATTATGGGAAAAGATGAGGCAGAGTGGGAGTCGTTGGCTCGACTTTGTGAGGAAAACGGCGCGGATTCCGTAGAGCTTAATTTTTCATGTCCTAACATGCAGGAGGATGGTCTTGGCTCTGATATAGGGCAGGTACCCGAATTGGTGGAAAGATTTACTCGTGCAGCAAAAAGAAGTACAACAATTCCGGTTCTTGCAAAGCTTACGCCAAATGTTGCAACTATGAGCCCTGCTGCAGAGGCGGCACTTCGCGGTGGAGCAGACGGCATAGCGGCGATAAATACCATCAAGAGTATTGTAGGTGTCAGTCCGTATACCTATGTTTCAGCTCCGGCTGTAAAGGGAAAATCGGCAGTCGGAGGATATAGTGGAAATGCTGTAAAGCCCATAGCTTTAAGATTTATAGCCGAGATAGGACAGAATGCAAAGCTAAAAGGCATGCATATAAGTGGCATGGGTGGGATTGAGACCTGGCGAGATGCGCTTGAGTTCATACTCATGGGAGCCGGCTCGATCCAGATAACTACTGCTGTAATGCAGTATGGCTACAGGATAATCGATGATCTGAAAGCCGGACTCAACTATTATCTGGCGCAGATGGGGATAAAGTCTGTTAAGGACATCATTGGTGCCGGACTGGACAGCGTAAGCGATACTACTGATGTGCTTGAGAGGGACACAGTCCTTTTCCCTGCATTTGATCTTGATAAATGTAATGGATGCGGAAGATGTGTTATCTCCTGTAATGACGGAGGACATCAGGCCATTAAATTTGATGACAGGCGACCAAAGCTTGATGGCAGCAAGTGTGTAGGCTGCCACCTTTGCAGGATCATTTGTCCGACCGGAGCCATCGCTGCAGGGAAAAAGCGTGTAAACCTAAAAAATAGGGAAATTTAGACTAATATATTATGTCTTTCTATAGGCACTCTGTTAGTTGCATTTTCAAAGCATTCAAAAACAGCTTTTAATTTGTCATAGGAAAGAGAAGTCTGTAGGAAGACATTTTTTTTATCTTCAAGCAGGCCTGACAGCAGCGGGCTTGTGAGGAGGATATCCTTGTCCGGAATTTTGCTTAGATCAGCATAGTCTTTCACAAATATAGTATCTTTTATCTCTTTCTTTATAATATCTGCGAGCTCCTCATTATCCGGTTGAATTGTGACATAAGTGAAGCCTGCATTTCCAAAATGCTCATCAGCACTAGCCTTTAATCTTGCCATATCGGTATTTATCTGGAAAAACAGCGGGTCGTTTATATAGCTGTCCACGGCGATAAGAGGTGAGAAGTTTGCATCACCCAATTCCTTAAATTCTTTTGCAGGCATGTCATAGCAGATGATAGCGTCTGCCTGTCCATATTTTTCTATAAGGTTACACGGTACCAAAAACACATCATATCCCTTTACATGAAAAAAAGATGACAGCGTCTTCATGGTAAACATTTGCTCCGCCATTTTGAGCGGTGATACGGAGTCTGTAATTGCGAAAGCCAGCAGACTTTTTTTATTTGACGCAAGTGCTTTTGCAACCTGGTTTGGCGAGTAGTTAAGCAGGTTGATCACCTGTAAGACCTTTTTTCTTGTAGCCTCAGATATTTTTACGTTGGTACGTTTATTTATGATATAGGATACAGTTGCAACTGATACACCCGCCTCAGCAGCCACATCTCTGATAGTTATTTTATTCTTTGACATAGGATTTCTCCATTTATCTCAATTTAACCGTTTAATTAATTTCCACAAATCTATTATGAGGTTTTTGTGCAGAACTGTCAATCTTTTAAAATACTGTTGACAAGTCTAAAGTGAAAGTCTAGTATTAATCATAACTTAAACGGTTAAATAAATGGAGAATGCGAAGATGAACAGACATGCAATATTACATATTCCCGAGTCAAGATATTGTTTTCCAATCAGTACGGACGAGGTAGTCATCAGACTGAGAACATCACGCTTTGATGATGAGTTGAAAGTATCGCTGATATATGGAATGAAATATAATTTTCAGGAAAAGCAAAATTGTGTAGAGCTTGAGCTGAGATATACGGACAGCTTATATAACTACTATGAGATACATCTAAAGCTTGACGATGTCAGGATGGTATATGTATTTCGCCTGGAGGAAAAGGGGAAGACGGTTTACTACAGTGAAGATGGCATAACTGACGGCTACAATTTCAATCAGGCATTTTATAACTGTTTTCAGCTCCCGTATATCAATGAAGTTGATGTGATGCCGACCGTTGACTGGATGCGTGGAACAGTCTTTTATCAGATATTTGTCGACAGATTTTGCCTCGGAAATAAAGACAAAGACATGTCATACATCAACATGAAATGGGGAGATAAGCCGACCGGAAAAGCTCATGCGGGTGGTGATTTGAGAGGAATTATAAATAAGCTTGATTATCTCGAAAAGCTTGGAATATCGGGACTATATCTCACCCCTATCTTTGAGTCAAATACAAACCACAAGTATGACATTATCGATTACAAAAAGATAGATCCACAATTCGGTACGGCAAAAGATCTGGTGGAGTTGGTAGAAAAGGCTCATGCGCATGGTATAAGAGTTATCCTTGATGCGGTCTTTAATCATTGTGACAAGGATATGGCTCAGTTCAAAGATGTGCGTGAAAAGGGCAGGGAGTCAAAGTACTATGACTGGTTCATCATTCATGGCGACAAGCCGGATATAAAGAAACGTAATTATGAATGTTTCGCGAGCTGCGAAGGAATGCCAAAGATGAATACCGGCAATCCGGAGGTGCAGGACTTCCTGATAGATATCGCTACATACTGGATCGACGCGGCAAATATCGATGGCTGGCGACTTGATGTGGCAGATGAAGTTTCACATGATTTTTGGAGAAGATTTAGAAAAGAGGTAAAGGCAAGAAAGACGGATGCCGTAATTATAGGTGAGAATTGGCACGATGCATATCCGTCACTGATGGGAGATCAGCAGGACAGCATAATGAATTATGCATATACCAAAACTTGCATAGACTATTTTGCAAAGAACACGGCTAATGCCAAAGAGACTGCAGAAAAGCTCAACAGCCTGCTGATGAGAAACACGGAGCAGGTGAACAATATGATGCTCAATCTGCTTGACTCACATGACACACATAGATTTTTTACTGAGACCGGATGTAACAAAAAGCGACTCGAGGATGCAATTGCGCTGACGATGGTAATGCCCGGTACCCCATGCATTTACTACGGGGATGAGATCGCGATCGAAGGCGGATATGATCCCGACTCCAGACGATGCTTTGATTGGGATGAAAGCCATTGGGATAAGGAATTATGGTCAAATATTCAGAGGCTCATCGCTTTAAAGAAAAATGAAGATGCGCTACACTATGGAGATGTCAGCATTACTGCTGAGGACAATCTGCTTTTAATTTCCAGAAATACTGAGTCGGAGAGCATAATTCTTGCAATGAACCTTACAGAAAAAGATATAAAAATGCATAAAAATACAGACTGGAAGTTACTGATAGGTGATGCTAACGCAGTTAGATCAAACGGATACAGTGTGTGGAAAAAAGAGAAAAAGAGGTGACGATTATGAAAAGGACTATAGCATGTTTACTGGCGGTATCGATGTCACTTGGTATGCTGAGTGGATGTGGAAGTGAAAAGGTAAGCGCGGCAAAAGGGGCAACAGCCTCATCGGCGATATTTACCGGCGAGCTAGAAAAGGGAGCAACGATACATGTACTCGAAAATGACACTGCAATTTCAAAGGGATACTTAAAAGAACTTCTCGATGCTTTTAACGAAAAGTATGCCGAATATGATATCAAGGCAGTTGATGCAAACATGGATCAGTATCTTGATCTGGCAAAGGACGGTCCTGATGGCTATGGTCCTGATGTATTGTATCAGTCAAATGATATGATCATGCGGTATGCGGAGGGTAAGCATATCCTGCCGCTTCCTGTTGAAAGTATGGATTGTTATGACAAGATCTCAAAAGAGGCATGGGACGCTTACAAGGTAAGTGTGGATGGCAGCGACTATGTCTGCGGTATCCCGGTAAATGTCCAGTCTCCGATGCTTTACTACAGGGCGGATCTTCTTCCTGAGGATTGGAAGGATGCATGGGATAAGGATAAAAATGATATCCCGGATATGATAGAAAACTGGAACGACATGTATGCTTTCTCCAAGCAGAGACACGAGGCTGACGCTGCGAAGTATGGCTATATGAAGTCGATCTTTGACGTATATTTTTCAAGCGGATTTCTGTTTTCTTATGGCGGATATATCTTTGGTGATAATGGAAAGAATCCTGCAGATATAGGCTTTGCCGCAGGTGATGCAAGTAAAGGTGGGAAGGTGCTTTATCAGCTCGCGTCAGCAATGAACGAGGATTGCATAGACGATACGATTACGACGAACGCTTACAGTAAGCTCGCTGATGGTACATATTTTGCGACTCTTTCCACACCTGATACTTACACTACTTTTTACGATGAGCTTGTAAAAGAGTATAAAGATCAGGGAAAGTCTGACGAAGATGCAAGAAAAATGGCAGATGAAAATCTTGTCATGACAATTATTCCAAAGCTGCCTGAAAGCGGTGATCTTACAGACGAAAGTGCTGATTACATCGATAGTAAGATGATGGGCGGTATAAATGGATATGCGGTAAGCTCATATAGTGCGGCACCTAATGCGAGCCTTGCATTTGTCGAGTTTGCAACAGATTACGACATGATAAAGAAGAGAAATGAGATGCTCGGCATATCTCCTGCAAGAAAGGACGTGGCTGACGAGATAGGCGGCAACACGGAGCTTGTTTATGAAAACATGGACAAGGGAAATATTGTGCTTATGCCATCAATTAAAGAAGTTTCTCAGATATGGGTTCCGGGTCAGACATTTTTTGCCAACCTTGCAAAAGATGCATTTAGAGAGGACGGCAAGAGGGAATTTACCGATGATGAGGCGATAAAGAGTGGTCTTGATGAAATGTGTGATCAGATCCATGATGCAATATTTACATTAAAGTGATCGAGGACGGATATATGAGTGAGATAAGATCCACGTTTGGCAGATTTATAAGATCAGGCTGGAAAGTTAAAGTTTCTGCATTGCTGATGGGCACTGCTCAGATGCTGTATGGGAGCATAGGCAAAGGATTACTCTTTTTGATATTTGAGATATCGGTCATAGCGTATTATCTGGTGCGAGGCTTTGACGATCTGGCAGGCTTTTTCACACTTGGTACGCAAAAGGCTGATGCGTGGACAAGGACGGCGGGAGACAATTCAGTAGTGTTCCTGCTGATGGGACTATTTTCATGGATAGTATTGGCGGTATTTATTTGCATATATTTTGCAAGCATAAAAGACGCAATTCAGACAGAGGAAAACATCAAGGCAGGGAAAGAACCAAAGCCATTCATAAGTGAGCTGCGTGAATTTTCAGACAGAAAGTTTTATATTTTGGCGCTTATCCTTCCTGTAATAGGCGTATGTATTTTTAATGTTCTGCCAATCGTATTTATGATTTTGATCGCCTTTACCAATTTTGGCGGAAGTATCGTTCCGCCGGAGTTGGTTGACTGGGTTGGAGTTGAAAACTTTAGGAAAATTATCACTTTATCTCAGTTTGCACCGACATTTTTGAAGATACTTACATGGAATATTTTGTGGGCTGTAGTGTCTACTGCGCTTAATTATTTCGCAGGCTTAGGTCTCGCATTACTTTTAAATAAAGATTGCGTCAAGGGAAAAGCCTTTTGGAGATTGTTTCCGATCTTGGCATATGCCATTCCGGGGTTTATTACGTTGTTGGCATTCAAGTTTATGTTTTCATATGGAGGCCCGGTAAACTATCTGCTCAAAAATATGGGACATTCAGCGATAGGATTTTTGGATATCGATGCCAAGTGGTCAGCGAGACTTATCGGTCTTTTGGTCAACTGTTGGATAAGTGTTCCATCCATAATGCTTTTATCGACCGGTCATCTGGCAAACAGGGATATGGCATTATACGAGGCGGCAAAGATAGACGGTGCGAGTTCGTTTCAACAGTTCAAAAGTATCACGATGCCGTTCATGCTGTTTGTGACAATGCCGGTTCTCTTGGGACAGTTTGTTGCTAATTTCAACAATTTCGGAATTTTCTATTTCCTGAGAGGAGGGCTGTATCTTGACGGATATTTTCTTGCGAGCGATACAGATCTCTTAATTAACTGGCTCTACAATCTTTCGATCGATAATAATTACTATTGCATAGGCGCTGCTATCAGCCTGGTGATCTTTGCAATTACATCAGTGATTTCGCTGACGATATATATCAGATCTTCATCTTTCAAAGAGGAGGATACATTTCAATGAGAAGACGACATAATGCAGTGAAGATTATTGATGCCATCGTTACATATGCAATACTCATATTTGTAGGATGCCTGTTTTTCCTGCCGTGTCTTTGGATAGTGCTTGCATCGTTTTCAAAGTCCGGCTCGATATATTCCTTTGAAGGATTTTTCCCAAAGTCATACAGCATAGAGACTTTTCAAAAGCTTTTTACAGACGTCGCTATGTATGACTACCCCAGGTGGTTTACAAATACACTCACAGTTGCGGTTGGAAGTGCGGTACTTGGCACATTTCTGACAATACTTACGGCGTATGTGATGTCCCGATATGAGTTTAGAGCCAGAAAGCCCATAATGAAGATCACGATGGTGCTTGGGATGTTTCCGTCATTTATGGGGATGACGGCAGTATATATTCTCATGACGCAGTTTAATATGATAAACAAGCTTTGGGGGCTGATACTTATATATTCTGCGGGAGCACCCATGGGATATCTGACACAAAAGGGATTTTTTGATACTATTCCGAAAGCGATAGACGAGGCGGCAAAGATAGATGGAGCGACCAATGCTCAGATATTTTGGAAGATAAATCTTCCTATCGCCCGTCCGATAATTGTATATACTGCGTTGACATCATTTACATGGGCGTGGTCAGACTTTATCCTGCCCAAGCTCTTATTGAAAGAAAAGGGATTGTACACTGTCGCTGTCGGGCTGATGAGCCTCGACGAGACAGAGTTCGCAAGGTTTGCGGCCGGAAGTGTATTCATTGCAGTGCCTATAATAATCCTCTATCTGGTTCTGATAAAGAACATGGTATCGGGAATATCTGAGGGCGCTGTTAAGGGATAAATAAAACAATATAAAGGAACTTGCAAAGAATAATCCAAATGCGGTAGATCAGGCTTATGTATTGCTGATGACATCGCGAGGAGTTCCGACGATCTACTATGGAAGTGAGCAGTATTTGGAAGGAAATTCTGATCCGGAAAACAGAGGCGACCTGAGATCTTTCAACACGGAAACGACAGCATAAAAGAACATAGTTTTATATTATCAGACAGCTATCCGATCAATAGGTCGGATAGCTTTTTTACGTTTACGACTCTATAACCTTCATTTATGAGTGAATAGAAGAGCTGCATGATATTTTTTCTATAATAAAGATAAATGAAAGGAGTAATGATATGAAAAGAGTAATCGATGTTTCATTATTAGAGTTAGTAAAGGTGTTAAAAAAGGCTGAATTTATGTATGGACTGTTGGGACTTGGCGTGCTGGGTCTAGGAATGGCATATGGTGCGTATATGTATCCTGATAGCTTTGGGGTAGAAAATGTAATTGGATTTTATGGAAATTTCGCAGGATTTTTAATAATGTATCTATCTGCAAAAAGTCTCGGAGAAGAATTTGATCTGAAAACGGCGACATTTGTATTTACTTCTAGAAGTACCAGAGGAAAGATCATAATTGCTAAAATGATAAGTTTAATTTTAGCATCTGCTATAGTCGGCTTATGTGGAGGCGTGATTTATGACGTATCAATTATAATCTGTCGTGAGCCTTGGACAATGTCAATACTTTCATTAAATCTGTTAAGAACAGTATTTGATTATATAATCTATGGATTTGGACTTGGTGCATTGGGAATATTGCTTACATGTGTACATACATCAACTATCACATCTTTTGTATATCTTGTGATATTGTTTTGGATGTTCCCGGGGATTCTTGATCTTATAGCTCATAAGCTTTCTTTTGTAGGTGCAGCAATGGATTATATGGTTTTTTGTCTTGCTAATGAAGTTATCATGAATCAGAATGATTGTCTGAAAAATATTCTTGTATTTATAGTATCAGGATTCATTTTTATGATCATGTCGGTAGAAATATTACGGAAAAAAGATTTGTAAGGGGGAAAAACTTTGGCGATTTCACATTTATCAAAAGTGCCCTATATTGAACAGATGCAGCAGACTGAATGTGGCCTATGCTGTTTGGCTATGTTGCTTCGGTATTATAAGAGCAATGAAACTCTAGCTGAAATAAGAGAAGAAATGGATGTAGGGCGTGATGGATTGAAAATGTCTCAAATGTATAAATATATACAGAATAGAAAATTCTATTCAAAAGTCTTCTCTTGTGGAATTAGTGGCCTTAAAAAACTTCCATTGCCGGCTATTATTTTTTGGGAGAATCAGCATTATGTCGTTCTTGAAAAGGTCGCTGACAAAAAGATTACCATTGTAGATCCTGCTACAGGCAGAGTTTCATTGTCATATAGTGATTTTGCAGATAGCTATTCCAATGTAGCTATGGTAATAGTTCCTACTGATGAATTTACTCCTAAAAAGGGTAAAAGACATATATGGAACAGCGTTGTAAAGGAAATAGTATTCAAAAGGGCATTGTTTTATATAACAGCACTTATATCGCTTATTTCGTATGGATTTCAGCTGCTGCTTTCAGTTTTAGTTCAGTGGATCTTTGATAATAATGCTTATTATGGAAAAACTCATGGTATAGAGTATGAGCTATTTATAGTGTTCGGTGCAGGACTGATTTTTGCAGTGGCTACATTTATGCGTAAGCAGAGTCAGATGATGTTACAGATGGAAATCGATAAGCACTTGACTGAGAGTACATTTAAAAAAATGCTTAAACTTCCTTATCAGTTTTTTGAAAGAAGGACCAATGGAGATTTGCTTTTTAGGCTAAATTGTTTGTCTGTTATAAGGGACCTGCTTTCAGATAACGTAATGAATGGAATCATACAGTTTGGTTTCATAATTATAATTGCTATATATATGGCTATTCATTCGACAACGCTGCTTTTGATTTCAATCCTCATATTTATGCTAAATGGTATTTTTATAGTACTTATGAGAAAAAAGATAATAGAGGCTAATCAGGTTCAGATTATGGAGAACACGAAACTCCAATCATTGCAGGTGGAAACAGTTCAGTCGATTTTTAATATTAAGACAGCAGGTATAGAGAATCAATTCTTTTCAAACTGGTTAAGCAAATACTGTATGGGAATGAAAGCCTATCAGATTAAAAGTAAAATATTTAATATCTATACGACAGTATTATCAATTTTTCAAATATTGGGACCTTTTTTGATTTTGCTGGTTGGATTATCGATAGCAGAGCAGAATAAGATGACAACTGGTGAAGCAATCGCATGCTATTCATTATCAATTACTTTGTTTAGCAGTGCGGTAGCATTGTTTCACATGTGGAATGACTTTATATTGGCAAGCTCATATCTTGAGCGGGTTAATGATATTTTGCATGCCGAGGAAGAGAAGGAACCGGAAAAACAGATTGAGATATCTGAGATCAATACGTTTGAATTTAACAATGTTTCATTTACCTATGCAAAGAGCACTCCGACTATTTTGAAAAATATCAACCTAAAGGTAAAGAAAGGTGAAAAAATAGCGATAGTTGGAAAATCGGGTTCTGGAAAAAGCAGCCTTATAAAGCTCATGTTGGGACTGTATACGCCAAGTCAGGGTGAAATAATAGTTAATAAAGTAAATCTGAATGATATCAATAAGACCAGTTTCCGTAAGAGCATAGGTATTGTTCCACAGGATATTTATTTGTTCAATAAATCTATTTTGGAAAACATAAGAATGAATAATGAAGATATTTCTTTAGAAGAAGTTATGGAGGCTGCTAAAATTGCTCAAATACATGATGAAATTGAAAACATGCCTATGAAATATCATACTGTTGTTTCCAATATGGGAGCAAACCTGTCTGGCGGACAGCGACAGCGTATTGTATTAGCGAGAGCAATTGTTTCAAAGAATAGCTTTATGATTTTAGATGAGGCAACAAGCTCACTTGATAATATAAACGAAAAGAAAATAGCAGATTATTTTAAAAAGAATGGCTGTACGCAGGTAGTAATAGCCCATCGTCTTTCGACAATACAGGATGCAGATAGGATCATTGTGTTGGATAATGGTGAAATTGTTGAAGAAGGAACCCATGATGAGCTTATAAAGCTGAATGGAATATATGCGGAATTAGTTTCAAAGCAGAAAAACGAAAGGACAAAAATATATGCATAAGAAAAAAGTAGTAAATCTCGATAATATTGAAGGGGTACGTGAGATGTCATTTGAAGAAGTTGACAGGATAGCTGCAACAGGATATTACACTTCAAAACAGATATGGGATCTGGAATATGATGTTAAACTGAGAGAAACCAAAAATATTCTTAAAATGCTTCATTTGGAATTTTAATAGGGAGCGGTCTATGGTGGAAAATGAATTTGACATCGAAACAGTTGATATGACAGGAACGCTAGCAAATAGTCTGGGGGATGAAGGGGTATTTGATGAATTTTATATTCCATATCTGATATTGCTTGAAGAAAAAATGTATAAGCTTGAAAGAGAAATTCATTTTTTCATATGTGAAGATGTAAGAAAGAATATATTGCTGTACGCAAAAAGTTCTTTGATGGAGTATTCATGCAGGATACTAATACATGAACTTAATACGGAAGATCAGGAATATGAGGATTTCTGTAAAAGGATAAGCAGATATCCTGAGAAAATATTTGATAAGTATCCTGTCTTAAAGACAAAGATTGATAACAAGCTTATAAGTATTGAAAAGAATATAAAAGAACTATTTGTTAGACTTAAGCATGATAGAGAGAATATAAAAGAAGTATTCGGAATAGATGTCAAAAATCTGTCAGAAATTGAGCTTGGGCAGGGAGATACACATAATCAAGGTAAAACAGTCGCAGTACTTTCCTTTAAGGACAAAAAACTTGTTTATAAACCAAGAAGTATGGAACCTGAGAGGATTTTTAGCAGATGCAGTAGATGGGTTGATTCGCATTTAGGAGACTATTATATAACGAATCCAAAGTTGGTTCTGGGAGAAGATTATGGTTTCCAGCAATACATGGAAAGTCGGGAATGTAATTCTGAAGATGAAGTTAAAAGATACTATCATCGGATAGGAAGAGCGATGGGATTGTTTTACATCTTTGACACTTCAGATATTCATGGTGAGAATATAATCCCTCATGGTGAATATCCCATTTTTGTAGACTTGGAAACCTTATTTGTTGCACCAAGAAAAATTGACAAAGAGAATGATCTTGCTCAATATATAAATGATAGGATCAACCATTCTGTTTTCATGTCAAATCTGCTGCCAAATGCCTTTAGCGGAAGTGTATTGGATGTAGATATAAGTGGTCTGGGAGCCAGAGCAGGTCAGAAGTCAGAAAGATTTAAAAATCTTCAACTCTTGGATAAAGGAAAAAAGAGTATTCATTTTGAAGAAGTGTATTACGTTACAGATGAAATGAATAATGTGGTAAAACTTAATGGAAAACCGGTAGATTATATAAAGTATGTAGAGGAAATAGAAAAAGGTTTTTCAGAAACATGCGACATTTTGGTAAAAAATAAGGATAAGGTAATTAACTACATTATTGATGATTGCAGTAAGGTCAGGTGTAGGCAGATCTTAAGAGGAACTTTTGTATATGTCCGTTTCTTGATGGCTTCACTTCACCCAAAGTATTGTAATTCAGCTGATAAAGTCAAAAAGCTCTTGAATATTATTAACTCTCAAAATGATAAGCAGGGCAAATCTGAAATTGAGCAAATGCTTGAGCATGACGTTCCGTATTTTTATACAGGCTTTGATGATAAAGCATTGTATCATGATAATAAAGTAGTGGAAGAGGATTTCTTTGGGGAGACGATCAGAGAGAGGATAGTTGAAAAATTAAGAAAGCTGGATGCTGAAGAAATAGAACGTCAGCTTATATTTATCCGCAATTCAATAATGCTTGCCAAAGATGATGTGTTCAGTGAAACTTCTGATTATTCAGATAGTATTTGTAAAGGCAGAGAAGATTCTGATGTACTTAAGGAGATCACAGACGTTATAAGAAAGTATGCTGTATGGAATAAGTCAGGGGATGCATGCACATTTATAGATATAAATGTTGGCAGTGAACGTTCTTCTATGGGCAGCATAGCTTATTCTTTATATGATGGTATCGGATTGATACTGTTTCTTTTTGCATATGCAAAGTATACGCAGAAGGATGAAGATGAAAAATTAGCTTCGGCAGCGCTGAAGGGGATGGAAGAGATAGCACCTATGGAAGAGGCTGCTCTGTCTTCATCTGTATTTTGCGGTTTCAGCGGGTATATCTATCTTTATTATAATCTTTACAAGATGACAAAGTATAAAGATTACTATGTAAAGTATCAGGCGGCATTGAATCGAATATCGGAATATGATTGCAGCTCAGAAAAAAAGTATGATGTTATAGCCGGTGTATCGGGAGCAATTATAGCATTAGCGAATATTTATGAATATGAGAAAGATGACCGGATAAAAGTGATAATCGAAAAATATGCAGCCCATCTGGAGAAAGCATTAGTTTCTGGTTTTATTTCTCTGACAGGGTTTTCACACGGATATGCAGGAGTCGAGCTTGCATTTATGAAAGCACTTTCTATAACAGGAAATCAAAGATATCTTGAAATTTCAAAAAAAATTGAGACAAAAGAAGATTCATATTTTGTAAAAAGCAGGAATAACTGGCTCGATCTGAGAAAAGAAGAAGCGTATTGTTCATTCTGGTGCCATGGGGCTCCGGGAATATTGCTCGGACGAAGCTATTACATGGATAAAATAGAATTTAAAAAGAAATATAAGCCCGTAATAGAAGAAATCATTAGGAAATTGAGCTTTGACGTTCCACATGTTTTTAATGATAGTATGTGTCATGGCCGTGTGGGCAATCTGGATATTTTGAGTACTATAGCCGGGAATGTAATGGATAAAAAATTACAGCTTGCTGTTGATAAATATATGTTAAAAGAAGAAGACAAAATAAGAAGATATGGTATAGGATATGGAATCCCGCAATTAAAAGGAGTTGTGTCCTACATGCTTGGTTTATCCGGAATAGGATATGGTCTGCTGAGATCGAAAACTAAGGAGATTCCGTCGATATTGGGATTAGAAGTAGTATGACATATGATTAAATGAATGTGAGGGAAAGAAAAATATGAATCATAAAAGACACGTTCCTTATGTTGAACAAATGCAGCAGACAGAATGTGGATTATGCTGTGCTGTTATGATCCTTAGATATTATAAAAGCCGGGATCAGATTTCCGGAATAAGGGAAAAGCTTGAGGCGGGAAGAGATGGACTTAAATTGTCTTATATAGCGGGATATCTGAAGAAAAGAGGTATGGATACACGAATCTATCAGGCATCTATTGATGCACTTGATAAGATGCCGCTTCCTGCAATTATTTTTTGGAATCATGAGCATTTTGTTGTTTTGGAGAAAGTATCAAAGAATAATTCATATATAGTTGATCCGGCATTTGGAAGGCGGAAAGTAGACAATGAGACTATGAAAAACAGCTACTCAGGTGTTATCATGGTCATACAGCCGACAGATGAGTTTGTTCCAACAAAAGAAAAAAGTGATAACTGGGGAATATTGATTGCTAATATAAAAAAGAGCCGGTCAACAATGTTGAAAATTATTATAATGTCGATACTTGCATATGCTCTTCAGATGTCTGTTCCGATAATGATTCAAAAAATAATCGATTCGGAAAAAATGAGTAATTACGGCTATGCTGCAGTCGGAATCGCTATTTTACTTGGAATAACAAATTTTATTCGCGGAAGAAAGATGATCATATTAGAGATTGATTCGGATCTTTATCTGTCAAAAAAGGTTTTTTCAAAGATATTGCGACTTCCTTATAAATTTTTTGAAGGAAGAACACCGGGAGATATCCTTTTTAGAATAAACAGTGTCAAAACTATAAGGGATCTGTTGGCTGAGCAGTTGGTTCAGACTGTTATGCAGGCTGGTATTTTAGTATTTATTACCGGATACATGATGATTAAATCTACCATGATAACTGCTGCTGCCATTACAATTTTTGTTATTACAGGAATATTTATTTTTTCAATGAAATCTTTGATAGCAGAAGTAAATCAGGATGAAATGATGAAGAGTACTATTCTTCAAACGGTTCAGGTAGAGACGGTATATTCTATGTTTGCAATCAAAACATCTGGAATGGAGGATGATATATGGAGTGTATGGAAAAAGGCGTATGAGGATAGTCTTACTGCATATCAGAGAAGAAGCAGAGTTGCCAATATCTATACTTCTGTATTGCAGTTTGTACAGAATATTGCACCTTTAGCTCTTTTGGGTCTTGGTATATATAGTGCAGTAAACGGTAAGATGACAATGGGAGAGAGTATGGCCATATACGCACTGGCAGGCAGTTTTTTTTCTACTGGTATTGCACTTTATGATTTCTGGAATGATTTTGTGACTGCAAGTACATATATGGAAAGACTTCATGATATTATTGATTCGGAGGAAGAGCATAATCCGCAGAATCCGATGGTACATAAATTATCCGGAAATATTGATATAGAGCATGTATCATTTTCATATACTAGAAATTCCGAAAAGGTGCTTGAGGATATCGATATTCATATAAAAAAAGGTGAAAAGGTTGCCATTGTCGGTGCGTCAGGCTCTGGAAAAAGTACACTTACAAAGCTTATAATCGGACTTTATGAACCAAATGATGGAGATATTCTTTATGATGGCGTAAGCATAAAATGCCTTAATAAAAACGACCTTCGTAAGCAGATAGGTGTTGTACCTCAGGATATGACGTTGTTTAATCAGAGTATTTATGAGAATATCAGAATGAGCCAGGAAGAAGTCGGAATTGAAGAGGTAAAGGAAGCTGCCGGTATTGCTCAGATAAGAGAAGAAATTGAAAGTATGCCTATGAAGTATTATACAATGGTATCTGATATGGGAATGAATCTGTCCGGAGGTCAGCGCCAGAGAATTGCTTTGGCGAGAGCTATAATTCATAGGCGGGAGTTGATAGTACTTGATGAAGCTACAAGTGCACTTGATTATGAAAATGAGAGAAAGATAAGCGATTATCTTGCAGACACAGATTGTACGAGAATTGTAATTGCTCACCGATTATCGACTATAATAGATGCGGATAAGATCATAGTGCTAGACAATGGCAGAATAAAAGAAGTTGGAAAACACGAGGAATTGATGAATCTTGGAGGCATCTATGCTAAGTTGTATCGGGCTAATAAGAAAAGCGCATAAAATAAAAGAGAGTGGGTTTTAGATGTTATGATTATAAAGGAAATATCGAAATTTGTAGTAAGAAAAATGAACACGGTGTATCAAAGATCTGAAGAGGAATGCATAAAGATGGAATATATGCTTGAGGTGATACTTGATAAAATTACGATACTTTCATGTGTTCTTTTTTTATGCTATCTGTTTGGATATATGGAATATTCTGTTGTGTGTCTTAGCGCGTTCATATTGCTGCGTACATTTGCCGGTGGATTTCACATGAAAACAAGTGTTGGATGCTGTATAATGTCTGCTTTATTTGTGATATTGGGAGGGTATCTGACTAAGGTACTGGAATTTACGTCTTTTGTATGGTTTATCGTAATGATACCGGTAGCAGTTATTGTTTTTATGTATGCGCCGCAGGAAACATCAAATGCTCCCTTTGCACCGCAGTTTTACAAGATAAAGAAATGGGAAAGTATTACAGCTGTTGCCATATACACAGTTATTATACTGATCACAAAAGGATATTTAGGGAGAGGACTGGCGATTGGATCTGTACTTGAAACAATCACCATTCTGCCGGCTTTCAATAGAGAGTAAAAAAGGGGGCGTGTGCCCCCTTTTTATGATATCTGAACCTGCTGTATAAACAAATTGTCTTCGGTCAGAGTTTCGTGGTATACGTTGTTATATTTTTTGAATATTTCAGAGACATTATAAAGTCCGAGTCCATGTCCTTTACCCTTGGTTGTGACATTTCTTTTTTGCATCTGTGCTATGGATAGACCTCTGTCTATATATGTATTAGAGATTCGTAAAACAATATCATTGTCAATACATGCTAAATGAAAATTTAACTGAGGATTGTCTGATTCGAGGCTTGCCTCTATCGCATTATCAAGATATATGCCCAGGATACGCGCTAAATCTATAGGTGACATATTAACTGAGACTATTTCTGTAGGAATATCCACAGTTATATCGATGTTTTGGTTTATCGCAAGCAAAAGCTTGGTGTATATGATGCTTTTCATATCAAGTATCTTTATTCTTGAAAGATTTGCCATGGATATATTTTTATTTGTGAGATTTTCTTTCATTGGAAGAATATGCTCATAAAAGAATATCTCAAGTTCATCATATTTTTTTTCTTCAATATAGCAGGTCATGGCGGCCATTATATTAATGTAGTCATGTTTGAAAGAACGAAGGTTGTTGTAAACCTGTTCCAGATTATCTGTATATTCTTTTAGTGTTTCCAGATGTTCTAACTTTCGCTTGATCTCATTACTCTTTGTGTAAGTGCGAAGTATGATGAAGGATATACTTCCGGTAAGCAGGAAAAAAGCTGCAAGGAGAGAGATAATTGAAAAAAACTGACTGTTAGATAAGGCTATGCTATCAAATAGAGTTGTGATCGTATAAGCTATATAAGCGCATAACAGCAGTGCGATGGCAATAAGTAATATTATTCTTTTTTCGAGTTCGATGACATTTTTTATATGCCTCTCAAATATCATTCTACAAAAGTAAAGAGAAAGTGATGACAATAACGTTGTAGTTAGGCTGACAGATATAGTCAATGGAATACTGCTGTTCAGATCATCTGCGGAAAAACGCATAAACTGATTAAATAAAAATACTACAAAATAAATATGGATAATACCGACTATGTATACTAGAGGAATGTGGCAAAGATACGATAATTTTTTTGAAAGGAGTACCAATAATATCGAATTGAATGCCACGGAAATCCAATTTGCTAAACCAAAATACAACTGGAAAAATCCCAAAAGAGTTAAAGATGCAAACATAATACCATATTTCCAATAGTTTAAGTTTGGACGAGTGAGTATAACGATACTTGAAAATAAAATCAGAGCGCTGCATATAGATGTGGTGATATATTGTATTAACATATTAATTCTTAAATTCCCTTATTTTTAAATCTTTTAGTAGATAGTAATAATTATTACTATCGTATTATAAATCATGATTGGAATAAATTAAAGAATAATATACGTTTGCGCTTAATTATTATACGTTTATGATTAAATTATAAAGGTGAGTATTTTGTATATATAATAATACATATATAAAAAGCAATGGGGTATAGAGGGCATGATAAAGGATATTGTTAAGAAAATTGGAGACTATCTTATTGAGAGGTCAGAGAATGCAAGCTGTGGAAGTAGTTGTGTACTTCTTCATGAGGTAGAAAGACCGGAGTGTCTTAAAAGACGTGATAGAGAAATGTATGAAAAGATGCTGAAATCAGAGAAGTAATGATAGCAGGATCTTGGTGACTGGAGGAAGACTATGTTAGTATATGACAAAGTCTCGGAAGCAGATATCTGGAATTACTGGAAAACGTTATTTCCGGAGGTTAAAAGGGACGAGGAATTATCAAAGCTGTTAAGTATTTCTTATTCAGTAAAAGGTGTAGAGATTCTTAAATATTGGAATAGATTCAAGGTAGATGATAAAGGTTTTGAAAAGTGGTTATCTGATCAGGATCAATATTTTGAAGCTTCAGATAAATGGAAAAAATATTGTGAAGAGAATCATGTAAACAATATATTCTATCCTTTATTGCTGTTTAGGAGCGAAAGATTACTTGATCTGAAAAAAGCGGTCTGTAACAGATGTTTCTTTAAACACCCGGATAAGGTTTTTACAACAATTATAGATGAAATATGCCTTAGGTTAAGGGAGATAACCATACGAACTTTTATTACAGAAGTTCATATAGAAAAGCAGCTGAACAGGCTTGATGGTGATAGTAAAGAACAAAGATATTTAAACTATACAGATAAAAAATGGAAATCCAGAAAATATGTAGAGGATTTTTATTCGGAATATCAAGAACTTTTGGAATTTCAATTGGAGGTTCTTGATAATACGATGGATTCATTGAGGGAAATGATAGATCGTATAGAAATAAAATTTGATGAGATCGCAGATAAATTTTTGGAAGGTAAAAAAGATGTTCTCATCGAAGATTTTCAGCTTGGATTAGGTGATTCTCACTGCGCTGGTAAGACTGTTTCTATCATAATATTTTCAAATGGTAAAAAAATTGTTTATAAGCCAAGAAACCTTAAAGCCGAGATAGGTTTTTCAGAATACTGCAAAAAGATCAGTAAGGGGCTTGCATTAAAAGAAAGTGCCCTATATGACATAAAGGCATTGAATTATGTTCAATATGGTTTTATTGAGTTTATAAGCCATGACGAGTGCGATGATGAAAAGCAGGCGGAAAGATACTATTACCGTTCTGGTATTCTGATGGCAATGCTGTATTCGCTTAATGCCAAAGATATACATCATGAAAATCTGATAGCGCATGGCGAGTATCCGATAATGATCGATCTGGAGGCTTTGTTTCATGCGAGATTGGAACATGCCGGAATCAAAAGTGAAAAAACGGCATACGAGAAAGCAGAAGAAAGCATTGAAGATTCAGTATATTCTATAGGCTTATTGCCTATGAACCTTTCCAATCCCTATGAAAAAGATAGCGAATCTGTTGACATAAGTGGTTTTGGAGCAACGGATAGTCAGATTTCACCATTTAAGGTTCTTATGATAAAGAATAAGGAAACCGATGAGATCTGTATGGAAAAATCTACTTATACAATTCAACCCCAGAAAAATGTTGTAATGTGTAGAGGTAGAATAGTCAATGCGTCAGAATACAGTTCTTTTATAATGAAAGGTTTTGATGATGCATATATTTATATCATGAACAATAAGGAAGAGATCAGGGAATCTCTAAAATATTATTTCAAGGATATGAATACAAGGATCATTTACAGGCCTACATATCTGTATACGAAGCTTATGTTTACAAGTACTCATCCTGACTTCATGAGAAAAAAAGCTCACAGACATGTTTTATTTCAGAGAATGTTATATGGAGTAAAGGAGCAGGAGAAAGAAATAGTCGCTTCAGAAATAAATGATATGATGATGGGGGATGTTCCGTATTTTTCTGTTGACATCCATACAGGTATCATGAGAAATTCGGTCGGCAGAAAGCTTGATGTTGAATTCTGTAAAACTCCATTTGAACTTGTAGAAGACAAAATAGATAGATTTAATCCTGATGATTTAAAAAGGCAGAAGCTGATAATAGAAAATGCCTTTTTATCAAGGGAAGCTGAAGAGTTTAAGAATATATGGCTGACAGACACGAAATGGTTTAAACATCCTGTGAAAGAGATAGACTATCTTGAGCTTGCAAAGAGAATCGGAGATAGACTGCTTGAGCAGGCAAAAGAAGCAGACATTAATAGTAAAAAAGAACTCTCATGGGTGAATTTTACCCCTGTGGGAGATAGCCATATTAACTATGAATATGCACCAGTAGGCAATGATTTATACAGCGGAACTGCTGGCATAGGCCTATTCTTTTTGTATCTGTGGAAGCAGTCAGGAGAAGAGAAGTATCTGAAAGCCGCTTATGCGTGTGTCAATGCAGTAATAGATGAGATGAACGATATAGATGAAGATTCCTCGTATCTAATCGGACCGTTTAATGGGGTGAGCGGATATGTATATGTTTTCAGCAAATTCTATCTTGTTGCGCATGATAAAAAAATGCTATCGATGGTTAAAGATGGATTGTGCGTAATGAGAAAAATATATCATAAGGATACTAATTATGACATAATCAGTGGAGCTGCCGGAGCAATAAAGGTCTGCTTAAGTCTGAGAGACGGCTTTGGAAAAGAGATAAGGTTGTTGTCAGAGGAATTGATAAAATTGCTGACTAAGCATCTTATACTAAACAAGACATATCTTGAAGGTGGAGCCGCAGCGTGGAAGAGTGCATTGCATGATCAGATTTATGTCGGATATGCTCATGGAAGCAGTGGCATAGAGGAGGCTTTGGCAAGCGTTTATGAAATCTTTCCGTCTGATGAAATAAAAGAGACTCTTAGAAAATCCCATATATTCATAGATAAGATGTATGTCAAAGAAAAAAATAATTGGAAAACTCTGTATGGAAAAAATGATATTTCATACGCTTGGTGTCACGGATCTCCTGGAATATTGTACAGTCAGGTACGTCAGCTTTCCATTATGGGAGATGCAGGAAGAGATAGGGACAGTATCCTTAGGGATTTTGAAGATATGAAAGATAGGGCGATTGGCAACAATATCTGTTATTGTCATGGGGATATCGGCAATATGGAACTTGTGAGAAGGATAGCAGAAATGCTTGGACTTGAAAGTGTAAAGAAAGAGTGTAGTTATTCCTACGCGGCAATGGCATCTGAGTTTTGGGATTACATATCTGAAAGACCGTTATTACCATATGGCTTAATGTTGGGAATAAGTGGAGTAGGATACTCGTTACTTGCAGCAGCATCTGATGAAATACCTTCTATTTTGGAGATAGAGTAGTGCAAAAGAAAGAAAGGCGAGAAGATTATGAGTTATGTATTAAAGGTTAATTCTGTAAGCAAAAAGGCTAAAGATTTTCAGATATTAAAAAATGTGTCATTTGAGCTTGGCAGAGGAGAGATTGTAGGACTGATAGGACCAAATGGAGCAGGCAAAACAAGTATCATGAAGGTTATTGTCGGTCTTACAAAGAATTATACAGGAGATGTAGATCTGAGCCGTGTAAGAGACATCGGAAGTATGATAGAAACACCAAGCTTCTATCCATATAATACAGGCTATCAGAATTTGATGTATTTTGCTGGGTTAAACGGTGTAGGTGCAAAGAGAGTTGAAGAATTGCTGGATTTGCTTGGTTTATCAGAAGCGGCGAACAAAAATGTCAAAGCATATTCACTCGGAATGAGGCAGAGACTCGGCATCGCACAGGCTCTTTTGAAGGAACCTGATGTGTTAGTCTTAGATGAGCCGACGAACGGACTTGATCCTGAGGGAATTTATGAAATACGAGAGTATATCAGAAAAATTGCAAGTGAAAAAAATATAACAGTTCTGATCTCAAGCCATTTACTTGGAGAACTTGAGAAAATGTGTGATAAAGCAATCATGATCAAGAAGGGAGAGGTAGTTCAGATTCTTGATTTTCATAATGATCTAAAGAAAAAGCAGGTAACACTTGTTATTGAAAGTCTTGATTCTGAGATGACAAATAAGTTACTTTTAGAGAACGGTTATAATGTCATCTCGAATCATGAAGAAGAAGTCAGGGTAAAGATAGGTGCTAATGAAAAACAGGATATTGCAAGACTTTTGGCATCACATGAGGTAGTATTGACAGGCTTATATGAAGCAAATGAAACACTTGAGGATACATTCCTTGAATTGATAAGAGCATGATGGTCAAATAACGATTTGGAGAACGAACGCAAGCTATAGAAAAGCTTGCGTTCGTTTTGATGGTTAATATGACCATATTTTGGTATAATCATAAGATTATCATCCGCTACAGAAAAGCAGAATAGGATTATGATAAGAAAGGAAACAGCATGTTAAAGATTTATGTTTGTGAAGATATTGAAGAAGAAAGAAACAATATGCAGAAGATAATAGAGAATATTATTCTTATGGAAGACCTAGATATGAAGCTTGAGTTTTGTACAGGTAATCCGCATGCTATGTTAGATAAAGTTAAAGAATCAGAAGGCGTTGGCATATACTTTCTTGATATTGATCTGAAATCTGATATGACAGGACTTACGTTGGCTCAGGAGATAAGAAAATACGATCCGAGAGGTTTTATCATATTTGTGACTACTCATTCTGAAATGAGTTATATGACCTTCATATATAAGCTTGAAGCATTAGATTTTATCTTAAAGGATGAGGCTGAAACGCTTGGAAATAGAGTATATGAGTGCCTGATAAAGGCAAATCAGAGGTTTGCATCGCTTAACAATAAAGTGCAGGCTAATTTTTCTGTAAAGGTAAACGAGAAGGTTTATACGATAGATTATGATGAAATTTTGTTCTTTGAAACTTCATCTAATGTCCATAAGATAATACTTCATGCGAAGAATAGGCAGATGGAATTCTTAGGAAAGATAAGAGAAATAGAGAATATCGTAGATGATAGATTCTATCGCTGTCACCGGTCCTTTCTTGTCAACAAAGATAATATAAGGGAAATTGATTTTAAGAATAGGATCATTTACATGGTCAACGGAGATGAGTGCATGCTTTCCTCCAGGATGATGAAGGGATTAAAGCAAATAGAATTGACGTAAAAAATAAAGCAAAGAGAATTGCCCTTACCTGTGATAATTCTGAAAAAGAAATTTCGCAGGTAGGGGCAATTATTATTTAGTTGTCTTTTTCAACCTTCATGGAGGAGATTCCTCCATGAAATATGGTTGAAAGGATAGCAGTAATGATTATTGTAGTCGTTGTATCAAGCTCATGATGTGTTACGTTGCATATCATGTTTACTGCAATCAGTAAGATGATTACTGCTATTGTTAACAGAAAGTCCTTAATTGGATGTTTCATAGTTTTCCCTTCTTAATGAATCATGCTTGTGCTTAGCACTTTGATGTACATTTTGTTGATGGGCATGCAGTTGCAGAAATAGCTATTGTGATTGGAACTGTTGGATGTCCCCCATCAGGTGTCTCTGCATCTGTCAATTCCTGAAGTTCCTTTTCGTTAACTTCACCTTCTGGGCTATTGATCTTCTTGTTGTTGATTTCTGACATTATTTTGTTCTCCTTATTTTTGTTTAGTTGCAGCAAGCCTGACATTCTTTAGTGATAGTGCAGATGTGTCCTTTGTTTCCGAGTGCAGCGCTAATACTTTTCTTACCTGCACCTGCAAGAGCCTCCATGTCCTGCTCGGACAACTCTACAGAAACATTGCCGCTTGGGTCATTCATGATAAGCTCAACCTTTGCTCTTAATACAGGATCCTTAATGTTTGATAAATTTTCCATTTCTTTAACTCTCTCCTTATCTTTTTTTGTGTTTTTTTGTTTACAAATATGATTATATAAGGATTTATTTGTTATATATTTTTATGTAGTAAAGTGTAGTTTTATGGTCTTTTGTGCTAAATTTGTAGCAGATAGATTTCATTTGGGAGTCCTGAAAGAGAGTGTATTGAGTCAATTCGGCTATTTTTTTATTGAAAGCCGTGTGGTAAGATGACAATATTATGGCTAAAGAAACATATTATTAGAAATTCTTAACGTGTTAGAAATCAGTGGTAATGGAAGAACGCTTATTACTAAGCAGATTCAAAAGCGAAACAAAATAACGAATAAAAAGTATGAAGCGCAGTGGACAACAAATCTACTGCTTTTTAGTTGTTGTTTACAAATATGCTACAATAGGTGAAGCAGTGCCCCAGTGCCGAAGGCAATCTTTGATGGCAAAAGAGCAGGGGAAATGAAATTAATAAAATCACTTATTAATATAAAAAAGGAAAATGACGAAATATGAATACAGAGAACTTACAAAAAGATGAAGGACTTTATGGAAATGAAAGAATAGAGGAAGCTATAGCAGGTCTTCAAAAAGAACCATCAGAAGAAATGCTTGCACATACATTGACTGTTATAAGAAGACGGATGAAGGAAAACGGTCAATTGATCGTTTCTATAGATCCGATGAAAGATGGAAATACAATGCAGCTTCGTGTGATGCAGACAGAGGATGGCAGAAGATGGTGGAATGCGTTTACTTCTTTCGATGAGGAGCTTAAAGGCGGAAATCAGGTGATGTCTACATTTATGGCAGATATAGGCAAGATCTTTGACATGGCGCTGCAGTCAGACGGGATAAATGGAGTAATAATAAACCCGTGGAATAGGACTATAATGCTTGATAAAGAGCTTATAAAGATAATCAAAGGGTGAGATTAAATTGTAAAAAATTTATTAAAATGCTTGACTTAGAGCAAACTCTAAGGTATATATTGTTTTCCTAAGGAAAGGAAGTAAATATGAGCGAAAATAATAGATTTAACCCGATATCAAGGAAAAATGAAGAAATACATCAGGAGAGCCTCAGTGGAGAAAGAGCACTTTACAGAGGACAGAATCTAAAAATATTTGATTCAATTTTTCATGATGGCGAGTCACCGCTAAAGGAAGCCAAGGACATTGAGGTTTATAACAGTGAATTTCAGTGGAAATATCCACTTTGGTACGCATCAAATATTTATGTAAAAGATAGTGTCTGGCAGGAAATGGGACGTTCCGGTGTATGGTACACAAAAAATATGGTAGTTGAAGATAGTATGATATGGGCGCCAAAAAACTTCCGCCGATGCAGCGATATAACTATCAAAAATACTTCAATGCCAAATGCGGCTGAAACATTTTGGATGTGTGACAATATCAGACTGGAAAATGTGGTTGCAAAGGGCGATTACTTTGGAATGAATTCCTCCAATGTTTATGCGGATCACCTTGAATTATACGGTAATTACGCATTTGATGGAGGAAAGAATATAGAAATCCACAACAGCAAGCTTTTAACTAAAGACTGTTTTTGGAATTGTGAAAATGTAACAGTATATGACTCATATATTTCAGGTGAGTATCTTGCGTGGAATACTAAGAATCTGACATTGATAAATTGTACAATTGAATCAGATCAGGGGCTCTGCTATATAGATAAGCTTAAACTTGTAAATTGCAAGACTATAAATACCAAACTTGCTTTTGAATATTGCAATGAGATCGATGCAGAGATAAGGAATAAAATAGATTCAATTCTTAATCCGGGATCAGGTAAGATAAAGGCTGCTGATATCGGAGAGATCATCATAGAGAGTGATAATTGTGATGCAGCACTTACAGAAATAAAAAAAGGGTAAAGAAAATGGATTGCCACAGACGTTAATGTTTTGGCAATCCATTTTTTTATTTATTGATTATAACAAGCGCTGTAGGTTTATCAGGCAGTCGCAGCGGATAGCCTTGCCGGAAAGAGAGTAATCCGGCTTGACTCCGGCAAGAAATGGACCTTTGAGAGGCCGTTTAATAACGATTTTTTTTGGTGCTGCTTTTATTGCAGCATTTAAGAGTGCTTCTTCATCGTCACAAGGGCGTTCAAGCTGATGGATAAGCTGGAACTTCTTCTTTACAAGGGCGCTTTTCTGACGTTCCGGAAACATAGGGTCAAGGAGAATCATGTCCGGCTTGAAGCTAAGCTCGGAAAGCCCTTTTATGCTGTCGCCGGCGTGAAGATGCATTCTGCCGGTTATTTCAGAAAGCTCAGGTATAAGGGCTGAACGCTTCAAAGTATCATCTAAAAGTGCAGCTATCACCGGGTCATATTCAAAGAGCTCTACTTCGAAGCCTGCAGCTGCAAGAAGAAGGGAATCTTCTCCCATACCGGCAGTGGCATCCACAGCTCTAAGAGGCGGTTCAAGGCTTTTGATCTTTCCGGCTTTGACGATCAGTTCGCGATTTAGATTATTCGGTTTTAAGCGTGGAAGCATTTTGGTAAAGTCTCCATGCATGCTGCGTTCGCCATCTGAAAGAGTAAGACCGTTATCGTTATAGACCAGAGAGAGAGCATAAGCTTTAAGTTCATCTTCAGAAGCTGCAAGCGGAACGTTAAGGGCTTTTGCAAGTTTTTGAGCTCTTTCCTGATATTTTTCGTCAGAAGCATATATGATAAGAGTTTTACCTGTATCTAAGTTATTATCCATTATATACCATCATTTCTTCGAGAACTTTTACAACCTTTTCAAGTCCTGCCTGATCGGCTTCGCTGAAACGATCAAACTTAGGACTATCTATGTCAAGAACTCCGATCAGTTCACCGCTTTTGTGAATTGGGATTACAATTTCTGAATTAGAAGCGCAGTCGCATGCAATGTGACCTTTAAATTCGTGAACATTAGCGATTCGCTGAGTTTTATCTTCGGCAGCGGCTGTACCGCACACACCTTTGCCTAAAGCAATTCTGATACATGCTGTCTTTCCCTGAAATGGACCAAGGAGAAGACTTCCTTTATTCATAAGGTAGAAGCCGACCCAGTTAAGATCGTCAAGGCTCTCATTTATAAGCGCTGAGGTATTGCTGAGTACAGGCAGATAGTCTGGCTCGTCTGAGATGAATGCTTTAAGCTGCTCGCATAAAAGATCGTAATCAGGTGTCATTTTGTCCTCCATAATTAAGTAAAAAATGTTTATCAGTACAGCGATTTTATCATATTTATGAGGCTGAGGTCAAAACGACGAGAGATTGAGTGCAAAGGTGAAAATTGAAATTTTAAATTCCACTATCTAACTCCCTGGTGGAATTTACTTTTGCATAAGTGGAGTTTAATCTTTCACATCACCATGGTATGCTCATAGCTAATCCTTCTGACAGCAGTGGAAGGAATCATATGAGCAAGTATATACCAGGAAACCAAAAACACATGACCCTAGAGGATCGTAAGTACATTGAACGATCACTTAACAATGGAGTATCTTTTAAGGATATAGCCAAATACCTCTGTAAAGACCCAACTACTATCTCAAAGGAAGTCAAACTCCACAGGTTAAGTGATTGGTATCACAAGGGTACATTTTATAACACCCACAACTTTTGCGTTCACAGATACCATTGCCAAAAGAAAAACGTATGTCGCAAGATTATCCTTTGTGATATCAAATGTAAATCATGTCCTACATGCAATCAGACATGTGCTGATTTTGTCAAAGAGCAGTGCTCAAGGTTAGATAAAGCACCATATGTATGTAATGGA
>FOSY01000044.1 GCA_900114405.1 Lachnospiraceae bacterium KH1T2
ATCTGAAATTCGGGCGACGGCATATCTTGCATTTGATACCGCACTGTTCGTTGCATAGACATACTATTTCGCAGTTTTTTCTGTGAATGCATGGTGGATTGGTATATCCAGCGTCAGGCCTCTCCTTGGTCTTAGAATGAAGCCTTACCTCCTTGGAAATGGTCGAAGGATCCTTTCCAATGGTTCTTGCTATTTCTGCAAAAGATTTATTATTGGTAAGACCTTTCTCCATTTCTACTCTTTGATCATAAGTTAAGTGTTTCTGATTGCCATTATTCATAATTATCTCCAATCTGCACAGGCAGGCAATCAGCTGCCCAAACATTATATAGAGATAAATATCATAAGAGCAATATGGCAAAAATATATGTGTAAGAGTTACTTCTAGACCTCTAGAATTTACTCTTGCAAACTGGAATTAAAATATACATTTAAGTTTCCTTATTTATACTAGTATATCAAATTATATAATACAACACATCTGTTCGATTATCAATACATATCCAACGTATTTTCTGCGGCAAAAACAAAGGGGCTGAGTTATTTCACAGCCCCAATCATCATTTACCAACCTTTACAAGTTTTAACGTTTTCTTATGTTTCTTAAAATGAGCTGTATCTAAAGCTGCAAACCATGCCGTACCATTATTGTCAGCAAAGCCAGCCGTACCGCACTCACTCCATCTAAAGTCAACTTTTAAAACAGACTTACTCACATTATGATCTTTGCCTATCTCAAAGCATTCGACCTCATCCTCATTTACAGGATAATATAGTTTTTCACCATTGCTTTCATCAACAGCCGGTGCGGCTTCTCTCACAAATGCCTCACAATTCTCTATCTTGTCAACAATATCACCTGATTCATTTATCAAAAAGAGAATACCCTTATTATCAATAGTTGTAAGATTCAATGCGAACAGTTTAAGACCTTTTATGTAGCAGACATTATATGTATAGTAGCGCATTTTTATGTCTGAGAAAACATGTTCCTTGGAATTATCTGAAAAGCTTTCTATTTCTGCTTTCTTTGGATCATAGACCGTGCAGCAAAGCTCAGCATAATCCTCTCCATCAACATATCTCTGCCATACAAGAAGTGCTTTTGTCTCTGAAGCAGCTGTCAGCGGCCACCAATCTCTTGTTTCATCACCTTTTGCCACTTCCACTGTCTTCATATCGTTTCCGGCTGAATCCATCGAAGTCACGTAAACATCATCGCCGGTGCCCAAATCATCTACTCCGCCGCCGTCAACCCAGCCCTCGCTCCAAAATACGATATGATGGTCAGACGTACTTGCAGCATGTCCTGAATGACCGCCTAGTGCAATGGTTGCAGGATATTTTTTTACACATTTCATTTTGCTGTTATATATTGCAAAACGCTGTGCAAGCTCATCCTCACCTGCATCATTTCCATCTTCAAAAGTAACTATCATATTTCCATCATCAGTACATGAAGCACTTGCCGGCTCCTGCGCTTCATCAGCTTTAATAAGTCTTTTTACACTTTTAATCTTTGGCTTTTTCAGATTCAGCTTAAGCCCATACACGTCATGAGTCCAGTTTCCCTCATCATCAACGCCTTGCTTATATGCATCAGACCACACCAGCCACGTTTTTTCACTGACAGGATTTTTTACACAGCTGATACCATGTGCATATTGTCTATAATCTGTATCTTCCGCTCCAATCTGTGCACTGCCTAATTCAATTCCTAGAGCCACACACATTACCAATGTCATTGTCCGTATCATTTTTTCTCTTGATTATTTTCCTCTTTCTGCTGTTCAAGAACAACTTCTTTAACCTCTTTCTTTATATCAGCCGCATCTAAAACTGACGCTTCTGCAAGCTTCTTAAACAGCTTTTTATCTCTCGCTGTATACTCCTGCTCATCATCATACTTCTTTGCTGCAACATCTATCATTTTCTTTCTGATGAGCTTTTCTCTGTAAATATTCTGCTTCTCTCTTACCCATGCAGAAAGCAGCACGATCAAAAGCAAAATTCCAATATACCCAAGTACTGGATACATTACAGACACTAATTTCTTGAACCCAGCAAAACTAAACACATATCCAGCCGTCACAACTCCTATAAGTATCAGGTGAAGCTTTTTAGAATTGTCGCCTGCAAATCTTCTTGCAAGCGCATAGCAAAGGCTGAATGCCGTATTAAAGATAAGCGCAAAGATCGTAAATGTGTAAATATGCGCAAATAAAGGATTAATGTTTTCTGCTATAACGAGCATCGGAATCTCGGCATCTTTTATCGTCTCGACATTTGCATAAAGTGAAGCATATGCAAATAAAACGATCAAGCCAATGAGTGCACCACCTATAGCACCACCCTTTTCTGCAATTCCTATCCTTACTACTGACCCACCAAGCACGAACGCCATCGACACACCCGTAACCGCACACAACGAATAATAGTTCACTGCTGAGAAAACCACATTAGGCATCGGCGAATCCATAGACTGTGCGATATTTGATATATTATTCCAGTCAAAGCTATGACCTATGTAGGTATATGCAGTGATCGCAATTATCATAACTATTATTATAGGTGTAAAAATTCCAAGAACCGAAGTTATCTTATCAAAATTCAAGAAAGATACGATCACAACTAATAGGGAGCATATCAAGGCTCCAAGCCAACTTGGTATTTCAAACTGCTGATGCAGATTTGCTCCGGCTCCTGCTATCATAACAAAATAAATTATAAATCCTGATATGATCAAAGTTGCATCGATAATCTTATTTATGATCGGGTGTGTAACCTGCTCTAAAACATCCTGATGGCTGTTAGAATCATAATAGCAGCCAAGAGCAACTATTATCCTTCCAAATATTATATTAAGAGCAGCAAGAACTATCACTCCGAGCACACCTTGTTTTCCGAAACTTACAAAGTACTGCATAAGATCCTGCCCCGATGACAGTCCAGCTCCTACAATTACTCCTACATAAGCTAATGCAATTTTGAAATATTTTCTTATCACTTAACCACCTCTTTTATAATATATTTAGAAAAACCAGCTATATATGCAGTAAGTTATCTCTTTATATATTAACAAATATTCGCATAATATCAAAATCAGACTCTTAACTACTTAATATATCGGTCTTAAAGATGTAAGTTATAAGTATCCTTGATGCCCAAGCAGCCCATTATTTTATTCATTAAAAATGAGGCGCAGAAAGCATTCCACGCCTCACAAAAATCATTTCACATATGTACCTGCATAATTTCTCTTTCCTGTAATTGTCTTTCCATCAGAAGATAATTCGTAATCTTTTTTGGAAAGCTTAATATCCGTTTTATCCGAAGTCGTATAAACGATCTTCTTAGCTTTAGTACCCTTCTTATTCAATTCAAAGGTTGATATACTTCCTGTTTCTGAATCAGAAAGATCAATCTGTGTGATATTGAATGGAATCGGTTCTTTTTTCAAAATGTTATTATACTTCTTAAGAAGCTGCTTCTTCTCCGATGTAAGCTTTCCTTTCCCTTTGAGCTTTATCACAAGTTCAGGCTGCTTTGCTGAAGCAATAGCTGTCCCATCCGGACTGCAGTTTGCATTCTTTCCATTCCTTACTCTTACAGACTTTATCTCAAAGCCATCTGCATCAATTCCCGGAATTGAAAGCGTAAGATCTGAAGCAATTGCCTTCTTTGTTTTACCTATTCCACCTACGCCATGCTTTTTTCCATTATAAGTCACAGCACCTGTCAAATTTACTGTATATGGAAGTCCACTGCGTGAATAAGACTTGCTCTTATAAATATTTACCTCACGACCGCTGTTCCATCCATTACCATTACCACAATCCGCTTTAGTAGAAGCAAAAATGATCTTGTCGCTGGCAGAATTTGTAAGCCCATAGAAATATGCTGCTCCGCCACACTCTACACCCAATGAATTTTGAAGCATTGTGTTTGAAATTTTCCTGCTGCATGCAGTAAAATCTGCTTCCTCAGTTGCTTTGTCAGGATTCCAAATGAAATTATCCGCAATTATCTTTTCATTTCCTTCATCGAGTGTACCATTAATGCTTACTGCACCAAACATGTAAATTCCATCTGCAGCATTAACAAATCTTGCGTTATCCAGATTATCGACTTCATACACTTCTTTTCCTGCAGGTATAATAGAAAAATCTAAGTCATTTTCTTTAACAGCAATCTTTTGAATATTTGCATTGAAATCTGTAAATTCCCATTTATTATATGTCGGCTCGTACAAACCTTCGTTATTGCCAAATAAAACATACATATCGCTGCCACGTACCACTACGTTTGACTCAGCACGCGCTCTATCCAGTTTACGTACCTCTGTAAATTCTTCTTTATCAGCATCAAACTTATAGAGATATGTATATATTTTTTCTTTATTCTCATCAGTAGCTGTAGCAAATAAGTAGATATCATCACCAACCTTCGCAATATCCGTCTCAATTATGTCAACTAAATTATCCAGCCCCATTTTGTAAAATTCTTCATAGATATCATCATTTCCATTAATACTAATGCTTAGCCAAGTGCTTCTTGTGGCATACAGAATCCGGTCATTATCAAACAGTAACTTTTTATCAGTTCTTGTCAAATCTCCCTCATCCCAGTCAATATCCTCATCCACAATGCTCCAGCTTCCGTTATTATCATCGATTGGTGTATATTCCCATATCGTAATTGTATCATTCTTTTTATAAAAGCCGAGGAAATAAATATTGCCTTTATATTCTCCGGTAGCTATCATATTACATCTTTTTAACTTCTCACGCATTGTTTCATCACTCGGAAGCGGAAGTCTTCCATAAAGGTCACTGCCGATGTTATCCTTCGCATCAACGTGTGTCCATCGTGTTCCTGAGCCCACGTTAGAGATAACTTTTATCTCTTTTTCACCTGCGGTCATTGATGATGTATTATTAAGAGTTATATCCTCATCTGTCCACTTATATACTTCATATTCCTTTCCATCGATTGTTATCTTGCCCTTGGTATCACCAAAGAAATAACCATATATATGCAGCTTTCCACGACTGTCATATCCTGTTCTGTTAACTACAGGATAATACTTTCCATCAATCATGTTTCTTGCATTTACTAATCCATCGCTTCTGCACAAATCTTTCAGATCATCGCTGCGCTTAACACTTCCTATTATTCTCGCCGCTCTCTTACCTGCACTGTCATCAGGGAAATACTTCGCAGCAATTGAGACCATTCCTGTAACCATAGGTGTTGCCATTGAAGTTCCACTTAAATACGCATATTCTGAATCTTTATAATTTGTAAAATATATATCATCCAGATATACCGGTGTCGAAACTCCATCACGATTCTCTCCAACAGCAGTTTTATCATAAAAGCTTATAATTATTTCTTTCTCGCCTGAAATATCACATTCTGACATATCAAAGATATTTGTCTGCCAGCGGCTGCAACACGAAGTATTATTTACCTGATCCACAACTGTATCTTCACCATTTACAGACACATTTACAGCTATTTTTGCATCAGTATTATCACTATCACATTTTGAGTTAAACACAAGTCTGCATGCATCTTCAGGAAGCTTTGTTTTCATCTTGATAGAAGTAACACTTCCTTCTTTATCGCACTTAACTTCACTCACTTTTAATACATAATTCTCGCCAAAGAAAGCACGCATATTTTCCGATTGGACAACTTTTATATCAGCCTCAACATCACCGCCTCCATCTTCAAATTCAAAGCCTTCTTCAGTTTCGAAGTCGTCCAACTCAACATACTCGCTTACAAAATTACCCGCTGAACAGTCAACAGGTATCGTAGATAAAATGTCAGTTCCCGGTGCAAAAACATCGGTTGTTCTACGGCCATAATTTGTAAATGTTGATGGATATCTTTCAAAATCACAGCTATCAACAACAATACATCCATCTATTCCGCCATATAAAGATAAATCGTCATTATGGTAGTCAGTATTTAGATTATCATTTCCTGATGCCCAGCAAACAACAATACCTTCTTTACTTAATTTATTTGTGATAATTTGATATCCAAGACTATCAAGTGGTCCACCAAATGAGCAGTTGACAGCAACAACATCAACTCCGCACTTCTTCGCTTCAAATACATAATTCAATCCATTAATAAGCCAGGCATTCGCGCCAGAACCTTTATCATTCAATCCTTTAACAGCCATAAGCTTACAACCATTAGCTGTACCACTTACTCCTACTCCATTCCATTCACCGGCAATTATACCTGCACAATGTGTACCATGTTGATTGTCATCCATAGGATCATCTGAATCATATAAAAAACCCTTAGAATTTCTTTCAATAAAGCAGCAGCCATATTTTCCGCCGCCAAGTGCAACAAGTTCAGGATATTTCTCGCCCTCATCCCACATGACATTTTGAAGGTCTGTATTGGTATAATCTATCCCCGTATCGACAACAGCCACTACCCCTTGGCTGTTTTTTTCTGAATTCTTTGCATTCCACCCGGGCAAATCTATAACGTCTTTTCCATAGGCATATTGTAAGCCTGTCAAATCCACATCTTCAACTTTTCGTTCTTCATCTTCCTCTATATCTGTATCCGTATCTTCATCATCAAGTGAAACAATGTAGTTCGGCTCTGCAAAGACTACGTCCGAATCATTTTCAAGCCTTTCTATAAGTTCTTTAGTATTCAGCTTATCTGAATGTACAAGCTTTAGATGTGCATCTTTCACACTCTGCGTTTTAAATTCATTCGTATCCAGATCTTCCAACGCATCAGAAACATCCATAAGTTCCTGCATTTCGTAATCATCATTCTTCCCTAATACTTCAAGCGAATCACTTTCTCCTATACATATGATTGCTTCGCCTTCAACGTATTCATCCGAATCTTCATCTGAAACAGCATTTTCAATGCTGTTCCTGCTTTCAGCAGCACAAACTCCACTAAGCAGATTAAATACCATAACCGTACTTAGCAATACTGTTGCCAATCTTCTTTTTTTCATTCTTCTTCCCCTCCATTGTTTATAAAACTCCACTTCATTAATATATATTAAATTTATATAAATTATAATATCCCCTTATAATGTATAATGCACTTTATTGCAATCGAGTAGGAGGCGGTGACTAACCGCCGTCCTCTCACAGCACCGTACGTACCGTTCGGTATACGGCGCTTTCAATAGTTGACGTGCACAGACTGATAGGCTGAGGCTAAATCATAAAAGCCACTGTTTATCAGTCTTTCTTTTGTCATTGCCAGACTTACTGCAACTGTGCGCGTTGTGAACCAATAGCCTCTTCGACTATTACCAGCCTGCCATGCCAAATCCTCAGGTACACCCATCTTAATCAAATTTCGTACCTTTGTTTTAGGTTTCTTCCATTGTTTCCATATGCACATACGTATTCTGTGATAGAGCCACCCATTGATATCGTCTATGTTGTTCTTC
>FOSY01000011.1 GCA_900114405.1 Lachnospiraceae bacterium KH1T2
TATCAAATGCGATAGTAGCTTAGCTGGTAAAGCGCCACCTTGCCAAGGTGGAGACCGCGGGTTCGAATCCCGTCTATCGCTCTTTTAATGCCTTGATTTCACTGGTGTTCCGGTGAGTCAGGGCTTTTTTATTGTCTTTTTCTGATGACAAACTGATGAAAAAATCTAAAACCATGTCTAAAGCCTGCTTTCTGATGAAATTCTGATGAATCTGCTGTAAATCGCTGAAAAAGCTGCTGAAACTGCTGAAAGAGCTCTTAAAAATAAAGGTGCTGTGAAGTAGAGCAAGAAAAGCAGTTTTTAACAAAATTTCTTCAAATTATCCTCCTAATTTTTACTGCGTATTCCAAAAAAGTTAATGACGTTACCTAACAGGATGATCGTTTTTTAAAGTGGGGATAATGGGAAAATGAAAGGTACTATACGTTGAAGAATTGTATACAGATTTGAACGATAACAATCTTGTACGGTTAAAATCTCTCTGATATAATGCTCCATAGAATTATTCAATGGGAATTACCATTGTGAAAAATTGGGATATTAATCAGGAGAGAAACATGATTAAGAATAAACATCTTTTGGCTGCAATTATTGCAGTATCAGTAGTAATGACTGCTTGTGGTCAGAGTGCAGCTACCACAGAAGTAACGGAAGAGGTAACTGTAGCCTCAACAGAGGCGAGTTCTGAGGAAGAATCTACCGTTGCATCAGAAGCACTTGTAAGTACAGAGGTCTCAGAAAATGAAGCTGCTGAGGAAGAAAGTGGATTTACTGTAACAGTTTCAGATGATCAGATAATGTATGCAACAGAGATTGCTGATATAAGAGATCTTCCTAATGAAGAGGGAGAAGAGGTAGGTCAGCTGGAACAGAATGAAGAAGTCACAGTCACAGGCTATGTAGAGTCATACAATGGAGAGCCATGTTTATGGTATCAGATAGGGGATAATCAGTTTGTAAATGCTGCATATCTCAATGACAAACCGGTAGCAGTTCAGCAGACAGCAGCAAAGAAGAAGTCAACAACATCATCAACAAAGAAGAATACACAACAGCAGACAGATGCAGCAGCTCAGGCAGCGGCGGCACAGAAAGCAGCTCAAGCAGCAGCGGCACAACAAGCAGCACAACAGGCAGCAGCCCAGCAGGAGTATTACTATGATGACGTTGATTTAATCGATGATGGCGTTGATCATTATGTTGAAATCGGTTGGGGAAGTGATGGCGGAGAATCAGTAGAATAACAATAAATTTTAAAGATATAACAGCTGAATAATAAATAATCCAAAAAGTAACTGTGTGAAGACATGGTTACTTTTTGAGTTTAAAGCAGTAGAATATATAGATATATAAAATTATTATGGAGGATAAGGCGACACAATGGACATTGCTAAATTTGAAGAACTCAAAGTTAAGATTTTAGGCTATATGAAAAAGGTTAGTCGAACTTGAAAAGAACGTCCTTTCGTGTGATAATATATTATAAATGATGTAACTGTTCAGCACAGTCCGAAGCACTTGCTGCTGAGGGCGAGAGAACATGAAGTGGGAGTGAGCATGCCCTTTGCCAAAGGCAAATATGCATGGGTATGCGAATTCGTATCTGTGAGGGTACTGAACAGATGCGAAAGGATATACGAATGGCTACAAATTTATCAGAGACTATTGATATTATTTCATCAGAGGATTCAAGTGATGCAAGGTACGATGCCAGTATTAAGGAAGTGCTTGCAGATAAGCAGATTTTAGCAAGAATATTGAAATATACTCTTGAAGAGTTTAAGGATTTAGACATTGAAACAATTATGGCTAATATTGATGAGCCTGTTGTTTCAGCGGTCAGAATAGAACCGGGACATACAAACACTGAAAAGATACAGAAAACTTCTGAGGAAGATAATGTATTAGGTGAAGGCAAGATATATTATGACATCAGATTTTCAGTTTATTGCGATGAAGAGCTTATTAAAATTCTTATCAACATAGAGGCTCAGAAAAGTACAAAGTCTTCTAAGTTGGGATATCATTTGGATAACAGGATTTTGTACTATCTTGCAAGAATGGTGTCTGCACAGAAAGAGATTGAATTTGTTAAGTCAGATTATGACAAGCTGAAAGCAGTCAGAAGTATATGGATCTGCATGGATACAGCTGATGATGAGGACTCGATAAACCGTCTGCATTTTGTACAGGAAACCTTGTATGGAAAAGACATAGAGTTTACTAATCTTGATAAGGTGCAGGGTATTGTAATCCGTTTAAGAGAAAAAGATAATGTCGAGACTTCCAAGAATACACTCATTGCAATGCTGGAAGATCTCTTGAGGAATGACGATAAAGAAGCTAAGAAGAAAAAACTTTCAGAAAAGTATGGTTTGATAATGAATACGGATACTGAAAGGAGGATCAACACTATGTGTAATTTGAGTGAAGCTTTGATAGAGAGAACAGCAGAAAAGGCTCTTGAACAGGGAATAGAACAGGGAATAGAGCAAGGAATAGAGGCTTTGGTTTTAGATAATATTGAAGAAGGTAAAAGCAAAGAACAGATAGTTCAGAAACTGGTACGTCGTTTCAAACTCAATGAAAAGAATGCAGAAATGTACTATGATAAATTTGCTGTTTAAGCAGAATTCATAACCTTTTTCTTAATTGAGTACAGTATGGTAAACGTCAGGGAGAATGTAGTTAACTTCTACATTCTCCCTAATTTTATGCCATGAACCCTGTGCATCATCACGTCTATTTAAATTGCAAACCCAGCGTTACAGTGTGTTTGTAAGAAAAAACAGATTAAGTGCTTGATGCACAGGAAGTGAGAAAATTTTATGAGCCAAGGTGGAGACCGCGGGTTCGAATCCCGTCTATTATAAGAGACTAATGATATTCTTTCATCAGAAGATCTTTTGGGGGATTTCTATTGATAAAAAAAGTACAATAAGCATTATTGTAGAAATAGTTAACCTATGCTAATATTCAAATGATAACGAATATCGTTTGTGATGGTTATATCAATAAAAATGTGATTTTCTAAACTGTGTTTGATTTTTTTGAGTGATTAAAGTCCGGCAGAGTTCTATTTTGCGTACTTACTGAAAAAAATTTTCAATAAATCCCTTGTTATTAAAATATCAAAGAAATATAATTTACTATAATTGTTTTTTATGATCTGGATTAAATTCTGATGATGCAAACCCTTATCGGAAAAGGATTTGCATCGTCAATGTAAGTTCGGCTAATAAAAAACACTAGTGAAAAAACAAAAAAGATGGCTATTGATATTAGTAGTGCGCAGTAAAGTATTTTGAGCGCAAAGCCGATATATAAAGAGTGTATGGATGCAGTTTGGAAGCGTTTTTATATTGGCTCAATGGCTGAAAGGAGACAGATATGATTTTAGAGTGCTTATCAAAAGTTGCGTGGAAAAAGGTTGGGCTTTTCGCAGGTGGAGTTCTTTTTGGAACTGCCGGTATCAAGATCCTTAGCAGTCAGGACGCTAAAAAGGCATATACAGAGTGTACAGCAGCAGTTCTTCGTATGAAGGATTATACTCTTGAACAGAAGGATATCATCGTAGAGAATTGTTCAGATATTTATGCTGATGCAAAGAGCATTAATGCAAAGAGAAATCAGGAACGCCGTGAAAAAGAGTACAGAGAGGCTGAGGAGCTTCTTAGAATTAAGAAGGCAGCAGCAGAGGAAGCGGGTCTTGAAGCTTAAGGAAACTTAATGATGTTTTTTTTTAACACGTGAATAACTCGGAAATGGGTCGTTCGCGTGTTTTAAAGTGGTGAATAATGAATTTTACAGTATTACATGAAACTGAAGGCAGGCTAAGAGTCCGCGCCCATGTATATGGAAAGATGACTCTGCATGAGGCGGATATGCTCCAGTATGTTTTGATTCAAAATCCTGAGATCATTAGTGTATCCGTACATGAGAGAACGAGTTCGGTTCTGATAAGATATAAACATGACAGACAGGCGGTAATAGATTCGCTTTTGGCATTTGATTTCAGTGATGAGAAAAATGAAGAACTCGTGCCGGAAAAGACGGGACGAATGCTTAACAGTGAATATGAAGATAAGTTTTTCTGGATGCTTTGCAGAAGAATCATTGAAAAGACCGTACTTCCGGCACCTTTAAGGATTCTTTATACCGGTGCAAAAGTGGCGCGCTGTGTTCTGAAGGGTATAAAGAGCCTGAAGGGTGGACGTCTTAAAGTCGATGCACTCGATGCAACCGCGGTGCTCGTATCTGTTCTTAGAGATGATATAGACACTGCGAGTTCGATAATGTTCCTTTTGAATATGGGATCGTTGATTGAAGACTGGACGCATAAGAAATCGGTTGATGATCTTGCCAGAAGCATGTCCTTAAATGTGGCGCATGTATGGAAAAAGACCGGAAGCGGTGAAGAAGTAAGGGTTAGAATAGCGGATGTAAATGAGGGAGACATCATCTTGGTTAGCACAGGAAACATGATACCTCTTGATGGAATCGTTGTATCCGGAGAAGCTATGGTAAATCAGGCTTCCATGACGGGAGAAGCCATACCTGTAAGGAAGAATGAAGGTGTCACTGTCTTTGCAGGAACTGTAGTTGAAGAGGGCCAACTGGAGATAAGGGTTACTGCCGAATCTGGTGGAACCAGATATGAGAAGATTGTTCGTATGATCGAAGAATCTGAAAAATTGAAAAGTAACCTTGAAACAAGGGCGTCTTCGTTGGCAGATAATTTGGTGCCGTATAGTTTTGCAGGTACAATATTAACATATTTATTTACGAGGAATATTGAACGTGCTATTTCTGTGCTGATGGTAGATTTCTCTTGTGCACTTAAACTTGCTATGCCGATTTCGGTACTTTCGGCAATGAGAGAAGCAAGTGGCTACAAGATTACGGTTAAAGGCGGAAAATATTTGGAGGCTGTAGCTGGAGCGAACACGATAGTCTTTGACAAGACAGGAACACTTACGAAGGCTAATCCGGTAGTGGTCGATGTAGTGACATTCGGTGAAAAGGATAAGTATGAGATGCTTCGCCTTGCGGCATGTCTTGAAGAGCATTTCCCACATTCTATAGCCAATGCTGTAGTAAATAAGGCGAATGAGCTTGGACTTACTCATGAAGAAATGCATTCTGAAGTAAAGTATATCGTGGCTCACGGTATTGCCAGCTCGGTTGATAGAAATGATGTTGTGATCGGAAGTTATCATTTTGTATTTGAGGATGAAAAGGCAGAAATTCCATATGGAGAAGAAGAGAAGTTTAATGAGTTGGAAACTCAGTATTCGCATCTTTATATGGCGATTGGAGGTCAGCTTGCTGCCGTCATTTATATAAGTGATCCGATACGAGAAGAAGCCAGTGCTGTCATCAATACTTTGCGCATGGTCGGGATAGATAAGGTCGTTATGATGACAGGCGACAGCGAACGCACAGCGGCGGCTATAGCAGCGCAGGTCGGTGTTGATGAATATTATGCTGAGGTTCTTCCTGAGGATAAGGCTGCATTTATCGAAAAAGAGCATGCTGCTGGACGTAAAGTCATCATGGTAGGTGATGGAATAAATGATTCGCCTGCGTTAAGCGCATCAGATGCAGGAATAGCTATAAGTGAAGGAGCGCAAATAGCTAGAGAGGTTGCAGATATCACTGTGTCTGCGGATACACTTTTTGAGCTTGTGACGCTGAAAAATATAAGCGATTTCCTGATGAAGAGGATAGAAACTAACTATAGGTTTGTAATAGGATTTAATTTTGGGCTGATAGCGCTCGGAGTTATGGGAATCCTTCCTCCGGCGACGTCTGCTGTGCTTCACAATCTATCTACACTTGGAGTTTCACTTCACAGTATGACAGATCTTATAAGTAGGGATTGAGCTAAAAGAATAATGAATTAATAAAGACAGGTACCTGTCGCAGATTATAAAAAAGACCTTTCGATGTTTGTTCGAAAGGTCTTTTAATTTGAATCTTTTATTAATTTACTTTTGAGCGTTGATAGCTTCAACAGCCTGACGGGCGATTGACATTTCCTCATCGGTAGGAATTACATATACCTTGATTGCTGAATCGGGAGTAGAGATGAGTGCTGTGCCGTCGGCCTCTTTATTTGCCTTTTCGTCAAGTTTTACACCAAGGAACTTAAGGTGATCACAAACAAGTTTACGGACGAGGAAACTGTGCTCTCCGACACCGGCTGTGAATGTGATGGCGTCTGCGCCATTCATAACAGTAGTATAAGCGCCGATATACTTTACGATGGAGTAAGCGTATGTTGAAAGGGCGCGAATAGCATTTTCGTTGCCTTTGTTATATTCAGCAGTAAGGTCGCGAACATCAGCTGAGAGGTAGTCAGAAAGACCATAAACACCTGACTTGTTATTGAGGATATTCATCACTTCTTTGAGAGATTTGTTTTCTCTTTCGGCAATAACATTGATGATTTCAGGGTCGATAGAACCTGAACGTGTGCCCATGATTATGCCTTCAAGTGGTGTGAATCCCATTGATGTATCAACGGACTTGCCGCCGTTTACTGCTGTGATAGAAGCACCGTTTCCGAGGTGGCATGTAATGATCTTAGTATCCTTTATATCTTTGTTGAGGAGTTTTGCTGTCTCACCTGCGATATACTCGTGACTCATGCCGTGGAAACCATAGCGGCGGATACGGTCTTTGCGATAATACTCATAAGGGATACCGTAGAGGTACGCTTCTTCCGGAATAGTATGATGGAATGAAGTATCAAATGCACCGACCATAGTTGTATTAGGCATATATTTCATGCATGCTCTGATGCCCATAAGATTCACAGGGTTGTGAATAGGAGCAAGCGGAGCGCATTCTTCGATAGCTGCGATGGCGTCAGGGGTAAGTATTGCAGCATGGCTGAATTTGTCGCCGCCATGTACGATACGGTGTCCGACAGCATCGATTTCATCCAGGCTCTTAATAACACCAATTTCAGGATCGGTGAGAGTGTCGATAAGAATATGAACTGCTTCATCGTGGCTTGGAAGATCTACGTCACGTTCCTGCTTCTCTCCATTGGCTGGACTGTATATGAAATGACCTCCGTTACTGCCTATACGCTCGAAAAGTCCTTTGGCGATGACTGTTTCGGTGTCTGTTACTATAAGACGGAACTTAAGTGAAGAACTTCCGCAGTTAACAACTAAAACTTTCATAATAAACCTCTTACTTTCTACAGAAATTGATTTGTATCAAGATTGTACTTTTTTTAGTTCTTTTTTATTGTACATAAAAATAAGGTGTTTGAAAAGTCTTTTTTTTAACAAAGTCGATCGAACAGGTTACAGTGCTGATGGAGAGTTGCTGCTGAAGCCTTCTCCGAGTACTTCGTGAGCTTCACAGACGATGATGAAAGCATCTTTGTCGGTGTCGTGGACTAGCTGCTTTATAGCGGCGATATCCCGTGAGCGGAAGACACAGAGAAGGACTTTTTCGGGATTTCCGGTGTATCCGCCCTGACCGCTTAAGATAGTGGTTCCGTGGTCGAGTTCGAGAAGTCCCTTATTTATTTCCTTGGCATGATCGCTTATTATATATGCCATTTTAGCAGAATTAGAGCCATATATGACTGTGTCCATAGCAACTGAAGTGATGTAAAGGGCTATGATACCATAAAGGGCATTTGTAAGGCTGTGAAATGAAAGTGTGTATGCAGTTATAACAATAAGGTCCAAAACAAGCATAAGGCGGCCTATTGAAAGATGGCGAAATCTGAATTTTAAGAGTCTTGCTGCAAGCTCTGAGCCTCCGGTAGTTGCACCTGCAAGCATCATGATACCGCTTGAGGCGCCAACCATAACACCGCCGAAGATGGCGCACAGCAATGGATCTGAAGGTGGAAAGGTATAGATGATATTTAATGCGTCTATCATGAAATATGAAATTATCATACAATAAAGAGTTGAAGTTAAAAGGTGACGGCCGAGAAGTTTAACACCAATAATGAAGAGCGGAATGTTAAGAATAATGGACATAGTACCGATAGGTATCATAGGAAAATAGTGATTGATGATCTGTGATATACCGGTAAAACCACCGACAGAAAGGTTGTTTGGCTCATACCAACAACAGAAAGCAAACGAATAGAGTGCAGAACCTAAGGTAATGATCACATATTCTTTGAGTAATCGCAGCATGGTGTTTTTATGATTCATTGTGTTATTTGTTTATCACGGTAGAGTGATAAACTCCTCCTGAATAGTAAAATGGCTGCTTTCGATCAGTGTTTTAGGTCAGAATAAAACCATACACTTTGAAAGCAGCGCTTATCCATAATATATCGTAAAAATTGGGCAATAACAAGAAAAATGTCTTCAAGATAGAACTTTTTAAAACTATTCTTTATGTTAAAATAATTTTTATAAGTAGTTGATTCAGAGACTCTGGGGAGAGTGGGGCTATGAAGCACATAAAAATTTCAACCAAGTTTATGATGGAAGCATTTTTATCAGCAATTTTTATTTATATTGGTGTGCGGATAGGAATGTCGGAAATGCCGGATGTACAGAAAATGTCATGCTGTGCGGGACTGTGTGCGGTTGTTTTTCTGGTTTCATTCATTTTTGCGCTAAGTATTTCAAAACCTGTGTCAATATGTATTGACTATATCGAACGAATGTCTACCGGTAATTTTACGGAAGATATCCCTGAGCAGCTGAGTGTTAGAAAAGATGATATTGGAATGCTCGCAAATGCACTTCGTGAAATGAAGCGAAGTGTTGGAGTGTTGATAGGAAATGTAAAAGACGAGGCTGAAAAGATCGAGGAGATCGTAAATAATATTAATACAAATATTTCGAATCTTAATTCGAGCATAGAAGAAGTATCGACTTCGGCTATGGATCTGGCTTCAGGAATGGACGAAACAGCTGCCGGAACCGAGCAGATCAGCGAAGTTTCGGTGGAAATAAGAACTGCCACGGATAATATGACAAAAAAGGCTGAGGAAGGCGCTTCTGAAGTAAGGGATATATATGCGAGAACGTCTGAGGTCAATATGCAGACTTTGGAAGAGCGTAAAAACGTAGAGAGGATCATTTCTGAGATCAGCAGCTCGCTTACAAAAACGCTTGAAGAGGCAAAGGTTGTTGAGCAGGTGGAACTTCTTTCGGATTCTATACTTGCGGTTGCTAATGAAACAAATCTTTTGGCGTTGAATGCGGCTATAGAGGCAGCGTCAGCAGGAACTGCGGGAAAAGGTTTTGCGGTTGTTGCGGATGAGATACGAAATCTTGCCGAACAGTCTAAGGGGACTGTTGAAAAGATACAGGTGGTCATAAAAGAAGTCACCGGCTCTGTAAACCGGCTTTCTAAAGATGCTTCCAGCCTGCTTGACTTCGTTAGTACAGATGTAAGAAATATGCTTGATAAATTCGGACAGGCATCAGAGCAGTATGGCGAGGATGTTAGATATATAGATGGACTTGTTTCAAGCTTCTCTGAGACAGCAGCCAATCTTGACGAAAACATTTCAGGTGTCATGCAGTCGATAGAGGAGATAAATAAGGCATCTCAGCAATGTGCTGACAGCACGAATCAGATAGCTGAAAGTACAGATGATATACGTAAGCAGTCGGTAAGCGTAGTTGAAGATGCATCAAAGACCAGAGATGCTGTTGAAACCCTTGATTATGAGGTGGCAAAAATAGCAGTTCTTTAAATGAATAAGTTATGAATATGTGTTATAATCTTGACGTCAGTACAGCGTACTGGCGTCTTTTTGCAGTATTGAATATTCATAACAAGATGAGGGAAAATATGAATAAAAATGAAATATCTGAGATAAAAAAACAGTTTACACCAGATCGATGTACGATCGAGCATATATGTACCTGCTATGTTGGAAGTGAGAAAGAGAAAAAATTTGTTTCAAAAGATTCGTTTCTTTCGCTTCCGGAAGAGGAAATGCACAAGTATCTTGCATTTTTCAAAAAGGTCTTAACCGGAACGATAGGTAAAAATGTGATAAATCTGGAGTTTCCAACGGAAGAAGAGATGCCGGGAGGAAAGCAGGAATTTCTTCTGAAGCTTAGAGACAGTGAGCTTTCAGATGAGGATATGCTGGATAAATTTTATGATAAGATCATAGATTATTATGAAAATTCTGAAAAGTACTGCATATTGCTGATTTATGCTTCGTACGATGTTCCGGGCAAAGCGAGCGATGAGCTTGATATGGATGATGCATCTGATTTTGTGTACAATTATCTTCTGTGCTGTATCTGCCCGGTCGAGCTTTCAAAGGGAGCACTCGGCTATGATACTGATAAAAATCGTATCGGAGAACTGGCGAGAGAATGGGTAGTTCAGGACCCTGATAAGGGATTTCTCTTCCCTGGATTTAGCGATCGTCAGAGCGATATTCATGAAATGCTCTATTATACAAAGAAGGCAGAGGAATTGCAGCCAGAGTTCATAGACGGTGTCTTTGGCAGCGAACCGCCGCTTTCAGCCGGAGGCCAGAAGGATTCGTTTCAGGCCATAATCGCAGATACAATGGGCGAGACGGGCGATCTTGAAATGATGAAAAATATTCAGGAAAATATAGCTGAAATCGTTTCCGAGAATAAAGAGAATCCTGAACCGCTTGCTGTAGGAGCGCAGGAGGTTAGAACTATACTTCAGAGGAGCGGAGTTCCGGAAGAAAATTTCGAGGATTTCGATGTGAAGTTTGAAGAAAATGCCGGTGACGATGCATCGTTTATGATGACAAATATTCAGGAAAAGAAATTTACAGTTAAGACACCGGAGATAGAGATACATGTAAAGCCTGATTATCTTGACAGGATCGAAGCACGTGTTGTTGATGGCAGAGACTGTATAGTGATCTCTGTGGATGACCATGTGCAGGTGAATGGTGTAGATGTAAGAACTATCGCACGAAAGAAAGAAATCTGATATACTGTGAAATTGTATAAAAAGATTACATGCTAGTGTTTTGACGCGTTCTGAATCCGGTTTTTGGCTTATATTTCTATGAATGCGTCAGGCATTGGTGCTTATAGGGCAGCTCATAGCGGGCTGCATTATGGAGGAAAGTTTTTTGAGAATTGGAACAGGCTATGATGTACATAAGCTTGTTGAAAACCGCAAGCTTATAATAGGAGGAGTTGAGATTCCTCATAATCTTGGACTTTTGGGGCATTCAGACGCTGATGTTTTGCTCCATGCGATAATGGATGCGCTTCTTGGCGCAGCGGCCATGGGTGACATAGGCAAGCACTTCCCTGATAATGATCCTAAATATGAGGGAGCAGATTCACTTAAGCTTCTTGAAGAAGTAGGAAAGATGCTTGAAGAAAAAATGCTTTTTATCGAGAATATCGATGCAACTGTTATTGCGCAGAAGCCGAAACTCAGACCTTATATCGATCAGATGATAAAGAATATAGCTGATACGCTTAAGATCAATATCGATCAGGTAAATGTGAAGGCAACTACGGAAGAACATCTTGGATTTACGGGAAGAGAAGAAGGTATATCTGCACAGGCAGTCTGTATGCTTGCAAGTCCGTCTGAATATTCGTATGATGTCATGACACCGCGATGTTCGGGCTGTAATAATTGTTCTAAAGCAGAATAAATACAGACTGGGAGGCAAAAATGAAGCAGAGGAAAAATCTTATAGATGCCATTAAGGATTATATTGTTGAAGAAACTCAGGTCATCAAGGAACGAGATCCTGCGATACACTGTGATCTGGAAGTTTTCCTCTATGCAAGCTTTTGGGCAGTGCTTTGGTACAGGATTGCCCACAGATTTTATCTGAAAAAGCACTATTTTATAGCTAGATTGATATCTCAATATGCGAGAAAGTCAACCGGAATCGAAATACACCCGGGGGCGCGCATTGGAAAAGGTTTTTTCATCGATCATGGAGCAGGTGTTATTATCGGTGAAACTACTATCATAGGAAATAATGTTACACTTTTTCAGGGGGTTACTCTTGGAGGAACCGGTAAGGAAGTCGGTAAGAGACATCCGACCATCGAAGATAATGTTATGATCTCTACAGGTGCGAAGGTTTTGGGGAGCTTTACGGTAGGAGAGAATTCAAAAATCGGTGCAGGTTCGGTAGTTCTTAATGAGGTACCGCCGAACTGTACAGTAGTGGGCGTTCCGGGAAAGATCGTTAAGCGCAAGGATGTAAATATCCCAAGAAAAGATATGGATCAGGTACATCTTCCAGACCCTGTGTCAGATGATATAAATGGACTTAAGCATGCAAATGCGGTCATAACGAATCACCTTCTGGAATTGGAGGATGAGATCAGGCAAATAAAAAATAATAAAGGAAAAGAGAGTGGGAAAATATGAGGATATTTAACACAGAGACTAGAACTAAAGAGGAATTTAAGCCTATTACTCCGGGAAAGATCAGCATGTATGTATGCGGACCTACAGTTTATAATCTTATTCATATCGGTAATGCCCGTCCAATGATCGTATTTGATACATTTCGTCGTTATATGACACATAAGGGATATGAGGTTAACTATGTATCTAACTTCACAGATGTGGATGATAAGATCATAAAGAAGGCTAATGAAGAGGGTGTTTCTGCAGATGTGATCTCTGAGAGATATATCGAGGAGTGCAAGAAGGATATGGCAGCAATGAATGTTATGCCAGCAACATATCATCCGCTTGCAACTCAGGAAATCGATGGAATGATCGATATGATCCAGACACTTATCGACAAAGGCTTTGCTTATGCAACAAGTGATGGAACAGTTTATTACCGAACACGTAAATTTAAGGATTACGGCAAGCTTTCACATAAAAACCTTGATGACCTTGAATCAGGACATCGTTCTGAAGGACATGCATTGAAGGTTACCGGAAACAGCGAAAAAGAGGATGATCTTGACTTCGTTCTCTGGAAGCCAAAGAAGGAAGGTGAACCAGCGTGGAAGTCACCTTGGTGCGAAGGAAGACCGGGCTGGCATATCGAGTGCTCTGTAATGTCAAAGAAATATCTTGGAGAAACTATCGATATCCATGCGGGCGGAGAAGATCTTATTTTCCCGCATCATGAGAATGAGATAGCACAGTCTGAGGCATGCAATGGCAAAGAATTTGCTCATTATTGGATGCATAATGGATTTTTGAATATTGACAATGTAAAGATGAGTAAGTCACTTGGAAATTTCTTTACAGTAAGGGATATTGCAGAGAAATATGATCTCAATGTGCTTCGTTTCTTTATGCTTACAGGTCAGTACAGAAGTCCGCTGAATTTTTCTGCTGATTTAATGGAAGCAGCAAAAACAAGCCTCGGACGTATCATCACAGCAGCTGATCAGATCAATTTCCTGCTGAAAAATGCGAGTGTTGAAGCACTTACAGAAGCAGAGAAGAAAAATGTTGAAAATATTGCTTCATTTACAGAAAAATTTGATTCTGTAATGGACGATGATCTCAATACAGCTGATGCTATTTCTGTTATATTTGAGCTTGTTAAATTCATTAATACAACAGCTGATGAGAATAGTTCCAAGGAATATCTTGAGGCGCTTAAGAAAGAGCTTCTTGAGCTTACAGATATCCTCGGACTTAAGGTAGAAACAAAAGAAGAGCTTCTTGACGCTGATATAGAAGCACTTATCGAAGAACGTCAGGCAGCCAGAAAGAATAAGGACTTCAAACGTGCGGATGAGATCCGTGACGAGCTTTTGAATAAAGGAATTATTCTTGAAGATACAAGACAGGGTGTAAAATGGAAGAGAGCAGACTGAGAACTTATTCACCACAGACTTTAGCTTTTTTAGGTGATGCAGTCTACAGCATGCACATCCGTGACTATGTTGTAAGAACGGCAAATTGCGCAGCACATAAGCTGCATTCAAAAACTATCCGATATGTAAGTGCAAAGGCTCAGGCGCAGGCTATTGATGCCATGCGGGAGCAGCTTACAGAGGAAGAAGAAGATATTTTCCGCAGAGGTATGAATACCAAAACGGCAAATTCGGCTAAAAATGCTTCATTAGAGGATTACCATAAGGCGACAGGCTTTGAGGCATTGGTTGGCTGGCTTCATCTTAAAGGTGAAGATGAACGCATTGTAGAATTAGTAGAGAAAGCGATCGAAATTAATGGGAAGATTTGAAGAGTTTACAATTGAAGGCAGAAATGAAGTAATAGAGGCATTCCGTTCAGGAAGACCAATTGATAAGCTTTTTATGCTTGATGGAAGTACAGATGGTCCTATGCAGACTATCCGTCGTGAGGCAAAGAAAAATGGTGTGAGGATTGACTTCGTGGATAGAGCAAGGCTTGACCAGATTTCCACGACAGGAAAGCATCAGGGTGTAATTGCCTATGCTGCTGCATACGATTATTCAGAGCTTGAAGATATCTTTAAGAAAGCGGAGGAAAAGGGAGAGGCACCGTTTATCTTCCTTTTGGATAACATCACTGATCCGCATAATCTTGGTGCGATCATCCGTACAGCAAATCTTGCAGGTGCTCACGGTGTTATAATTCCGAAGAATAGGGCAGTAGGACTTACGGCTACTGTTGCCAAGGCTTCTTCAGGTGCAATCGAGTATACACCGGTCGTTAAGGTTACAAATCTTGGAAATACTATCGAAGAGCTTAAGAAGCGCGGACTTTGGTTTGTATGTGCTGATATGGGCGGAGAAGTGATGTACAAGCAGAACCTTACAGGACCGATAGGACTTGTTATCGGCTCTGAAGGCGATGGTGTTGGAAGACTTGTTAAAGAAAAATGTGATTTTGTTACCTCGATCCCGATGAAGGGTGACATTGATTCGCTTAATGCTTCTGTTGCAGCCGGTGTCCTCGCATTTGAGATCGTGAGACAGCGAATGGCTGCAGAAAGCAAATGAACGAAGAATATAAAAATTTTGATGATGAAGAATTGATAGAGAAATTCCGTGGCGGAGATAATTCTGCCGCGGATTTTCTCATGGAAAAGTATAAGTATCTTGTTAAGCTCAGGGCGAAATCTCTTTATCTGTTGGGCGGTGACAGAGACGATGTCATACAGGAAGGTATGATAGGTCTTTACCGGGCTATCTGTGATTATGATGTTTCGAAAGATGCTTCGTTTGAAACATTTGCATCGCTGGTGATAACAAGGCAGATATATGCAGCTGTGAGAACAGCGTCAAGGAAAAAACATCTTCCTCTGAATGATGCGATGTCAATTGAAGAAGAGGAAAATGTTTGTGAGGCGGGGTTTGCAAATAATGATTATGATCCGGAAAGCCTTTACATAGATGGTGAGAATCTTGAGATCATTGAAAGACAGATACAGAAGAACCTTAGTGAATTTGAACAGGGGGTTTTGGAAAGCTATCTGAATGGTATGAATTATGCAGAGATAGCCAGACAAACAGGAAAAGATGAAAAGTCAATATATAATGCGTTAAACAGGATACGTACAAAATTGCGAAGAATTGTGATGTAAACTTATTGACAAAAAAATAATAATCGCTTATAATTCTTAATTGTGTTCACGCTTTGTGAATGCGTGCTGGAATGGCTCAGGTGGTAGAGCGCGTCATTGGTAGTGACGAGGTCGGCGGTTCGACTCCGCCTTCCAGCATGGAAAGCCTTGAGGTATACCTCAAGGCTTTTTTGTTTTTAGGCTCGTAATCATTCGGTAAGAGTGAACAGTAACACAACTTTGGCTTTTTTGAAGGGCAAAGAGTCTCTGCTATTGCAAATAGGGCACTTTGCCATTAAAATATAGTTATCTATCTATGGAACCAGGAGAAGTATTATGGAAGAATCAAGAAACTTTATAGAACAGGCAATTGACAAAGATCTTGCAGATGGTGTTTATGATACCGTCCATACAAGATTTCCACCTGAACCGAATGGCTATCTCCATATCGGTCATGCTAAGTCAATTATCCTGAATTCATTGACAGCAAAAAAATATGGCGGAAAATTTAATCTTCGTTTTGATGATACAAACCCGACAAAGGAAAAGTCAGAGTTCGTAGACTCTATCAAGGCCGATGTTAAGTGGCTCGGCGCTGATTGGGAAGATAGACTTTTCTTTGCCTCTAACTATTTTGATCAGATGTATGAATATGCTGTAAAACTTATAAAGAAGGGTAAAGCATATGTTTCTGATCTTAACGCAGAAGAAATGCGTGAGTACAGAGGAACTCTTAAAGAGCCGGGAAAGAATGATCCTTCAAGAGACAGAAGTATTGAAGAGAATCTTCAGATGTTTGAAGATATGAAGAATGGCAAATATGCCGATGGTGAAAAGGTTCTTCGTGCCAAGATCGACATGGCATCTCCTAATATCAACATGAGAGATCCGATCATTTACAGAGTTGCACATCTCACTCACCAGAATACAGGAGATAAGTGGTGCATCTATCCTATGTATGATTTCGCACATCCGCTTGAGGATGCTATCGAGGGAATCACACATTCACTTTGCACACTTGAGTTCGAGGATCATCGTCCGCTTTATAACTGGGTTGTTGAGGAGTGTGAGATTGCAAATCCGCCTCGTCAGATCGAGTTTGCAAAGCTTTATCTTAACCATGTAGTTACAGGTAAGAGATATATTAAAAAGCTTGTTGAGGATGGCGTAGTTGACGGCTGGGATGATCCAAGACTTGTTTCTATTGCAGGTCTTAGAAGAAGAGGCTACACACCGGATTCTATCCGTAATTTCGTAGAACTTCTGGGTATCTCAAAGGCTCAGTCAACAGCTGAGATGGATATGCTTGAGTACTGTATCAGAGAAGATCTTAAGCCGAAGGCTAAGAGACTTATGGCTGTACTTCATCCGCTTAAGCTTATCATTGACAACTATCCTGAAGGACAGACAGAAATGCTTGATGCCATAAATAATCCTGAAAATGAGGAGCTTGGCTCAAGACAGATCCCGTTTGGAAGAGAGCTTTATATCGAGAGAGAAGACTTCATGGAAGAACCTCCAAAGAAGTATTTCAGACTCTTCCCTGGTAATGAAGTAAGACTTATGCATGCATACTTTGTTAAGTGTGTAGGCTTTGATAAAGATGAAAATGGCAATATCACAGCCGTTCATTGTACATATGACCCTGAGACAAAGCAGGGAACGGGCTTTACAGGCCGTAAGGTAAAGGGCACTATCCACTGGGTGAAGGCGGATACTGCTGTAAAAGTAACAGCAAGACTGTATGAAGGTCTTGTTGATCCGGAAAAGGATGTTTATGACGAAAACGGAAATGTTAACGTTAATCCTACTTCCGTGACAGTTATCGATGACTGTTATGTAGAGCCGGCGCTTGCAGAAGCAAAGGCCTATGACAGTTTCCAGTTTGTAAGAAATGGCTTTTTCTGTGCTGATTGCAAAGATTCTAAGCCGGGAGCTCCGGTATTTAACAGGATTGTATCGTTGAAGAGCTCATTCAAACTGCCAACAGCATAAATTGTTACTGATTTTTCTCTGACATTTTTGTTGGAGGCACCATAGTGCATTTGTTATGGAAAATGCAAAGGAGGCAATACTTATGGGGTTATTTTCAAAGTTGGGTTTAGGTAACAATGAAAAGCAGGAGGCAGCTGCTCCAAGTCAGGCAGCGCCTAAAGCACCAGCACCGGCGCCTGCACCTGCGCCAAGAGAACCGGTTCCGGAGATCAGGGCTAAAGAGACTGAGTACTTGATAGACCGTTCTTATGACTGCCCGATATGTGCAGCGAAGTTTAAGAACAGAGGCTCAAAGCTTAGAGCACGTGCCAATAGGCAGGATGATGATCTCAGACAGGTTTATGATCAGCTTGATCCTATGAAGTATCAGGTTATTCTGTGCCCGCAGTGCGGCTATGCTGCAACTGAAAAGTATTTCAAAGAGATATTTGAAGGTCAGAAGGAGCAGCTGATCAAAGGTCTCGGAAGTGGATTTTCATATACGGTTCCTGAGGGACCATTCACATATGAAGATGCGATCTTTCGTTATAAACAGGCAATTAAGTGTATGGAGATGAAAGGTTCGGTTAAAGATTCTGAAATTGCATACACATATCTTCGCTATGGCTGGACTCTAAGAGGAAAGCTCGAAAGTCTTGATCCTAAAGCGGCTGATTATGCTGAAAATATGAAGGCAACAAAGAAAGAGGAAAATCTTGCAATAGCACATGCTTATAAAGGATTTTATGAAGCACTGCAGAAAGAAGATTTCCCGGTTGCGGGTATGGATCAGCTGACATTGACATTTCTTGTTGCTGTACTTTCAGTTAGATTTGGTAAGCTGGATGCGGCTTCCAAGATGATAGGTCAGATCCTGACAAGTCATGAGGCAAGCGCAAGGCTTAAGGATAAGGCAAGAGATATGAAAGACGAGATCGTTGCAAAGAAAAAGGCTGCAGGACAGCAGTAAAATATAAAAAAAGAGATTCCATGATGCCATGAGAATCTCTTTTTTATTGGTCAAATTAGAAATTTGATTCCTAAAAGAATAAAAATGTCTTGGTATTTTTGCACATTTAAGATTAAACAGCAGCTGTTGATGACTTGTTTTCATCGAATTTAAGAGAAACATAATCTCTTTCAGCAGAGATGTCTGCGTCATCAGCTTCATCCTTAAGAAATTCATCGAGGTCATCATAATCTTCATCATTGTCGGAATTTTCGAAGAGCTCATCATCCTCACGACTTTTAAGAAAATAGTAAACACCTGCTGCGACTGCACCCGCGAAAATAAAAAAGGTGAACAGTCGGAAAAGTTTTTTGATCATTTTTATCTTCCCCCATTTCCGCGGACTAACCCGCAATATATATTTGATTATAAAACTTTCGTTAATTCTTGTAAACATACATATTTTTGACCTTTGTTCGGAGTTATGATATAACTATATAGCTGATTCTATGCCTAATTGGAGGTATTAATATAATGATAAATTATTCAGAAGATCAAAATCGTCAATATCATATTCAGGTTGCACCGGGAGAAGTTGGTAAGTATGTGATTCTTCCTGGGGACCCGAAGAGATGCGCGAAGATTGCTAAATATTTTGATGATCCAAAGCTTGTAGCTGATAGTCGTGAATTTGTGACATATACCGGAACGCTTGATGGAGTAAAGGTTTCTGTAACATCTACAGGTATAGGCGGACCATCTGCTTCTATAGCTCTTGAGGAGCTTGCAAGATGTGGTGCAGATACATTTATACGTGTAGGAACCTGCGGCGGAATGCAAAAAGATGTAAAGAGCGGAGATATAGTCATTTCTACAGGTGCTATCCGTATGGAAGGCACAAGCAAGGAATATGCACCTATAGAATATCCTGCTGTGCCTGATTTTACAGTAACAAATGCTCTTGTAGCAGCGGCAGAGAAGCTTGGTGTTGAATATCATGCTGGCGTTGTTGAGTGTAAGGATGCATTCTATGGTCAGCATCATCCTGAGACGATGCCTGTATCATACGAGCTCTTAAATAAGTGGGAAGCATGGCTTAGAATGGGCTGCCTTGCATCAGAGATGGAAAGTGCTGCTCTGTTTATAGCCGGAAGTTTCTTGAGAGTAAGAGTTGGTTCACTTTTCCTTGTTATGGCTAATCAGGAAAGAGCTAAAGCAGGATTGGAAAATCCGGTAGTTCATGATACAGATCTTGCTATACGTACAAGTATTGAGGGAATTAGAGAATTGATCGAAAGGGATAAGAAGAATGACAAATAAGGAATTGATCGAAAAGGCAAAAGAAATGACTAAGCGTTCATATGTGCCATATAGTCATTTTCATGTAGGTGCAGCACTTTTGTGCAGTGATGGAAGTGTATACACTGGATGTAATATTGAAAATTCTGCATTTGGAGTAACTATCTGCGCGGAACGTGTTGCAATCTTTAAGGCAGTTTCAGAAGGAAAGACTGACTTTGAGAAGATTGCGATCATGGGTGGAAGAGATGGAGTTATAGAAGATTTTTGTCCGCCATGTGGTTCTTGCAGACAGGTAATGACTGAGTTTGGAGACCTTAAGAAATTCAAGATACTTCTTGCAAATGCAGAAGATGAAATAAAAGAATACAGCCTTGAAGAAATTCTTCCAATGAGTTTCGGGAAGGAAAGATTATGAGCAGATTTAAGAGAGTTTTTGTTATAGTCCTTGATTCAATGGGAATTGGCAATGCGCCTGATGCAGCAGAATTTGATGATCTTGGTGCTGATACTTTGGGACATATCTCTGATCATGTAGGAACATTTCTCATTCCTAATCTTACAAAACTTGGTCTTGCGAATATCAAGCCGATGAAGGGTGTCAAAGCTCCAAAGGAGACAAAGGGCTACTATTGTAAGATGGTCGAAAAGAGCAGAGGTAAGGATACAATGACCGGTCATTGGGAAATGATGGGACTTTATACTACCAAGCCTTTTAAGACATTTACGGAGAATGGTTTCCCTAAAGAACTTATCGATGAGCTTGAAAAGCGTACAGGAAAGCAGATCATAGGAAATAAGGCAGCGAGTGGAACAGAGATACTTGATGAGCTTGCTGAGCAGGAAATAAATGATGGAAAGATGATCGTTTACACATCAGCAGATTCAGTTCTGCAGATCTGTGGCAACGAGGAAACTTTTGGACTTGATAACCTCTATAAGTGCTGTGAGATAGCACGTGAGATCACTCTTAAGGATGAGTGGAAAGTTGGCAGAGTCATTGCACGTCCTTATGTTGGCAAAAAGAAGGGCGAGTTTGTTCGTACATCAAACAGACATGATTATGCACTTAAACCGTTTGGACCTACAACCTTGAATGTTATGCAGGAGAATGGTTATGACTGCATCTCTGTAGGTAAGATTTCTGACATCTTTGATCACTACGGAATTACAGAGGAAAATCATTCAGATAGTTCTGTACATGGTATGCAGCAGACTATAGATATTGCAAAGCGTGATGACTGGAAAGGAATCTGTTTTACAAATCTTGTTGATTTTGATGCGCTTTGGGGACACAGAAGAAATCCTGAAGGATATGCACAGGAAATCGTACGTTTTGATGTGAAACTCGGTGAGCTCCTTCCTGAACTTAAGGATGATGATCTTCTTATGATAACAGCAGATCATGGAAATGATCCGACATTTAAGGGTTCAGATCACACAAGGGAAAAAGTGCCGCTTCTTATTTATTCTCCTTCATTTGAGGGAACAGGCGAGCTTCCTGATACGGATACATTTGGAGCTATCGGATATACAGTAGCGGATAACTTTGGCTTAAAAATGCCGGAGGGAACAATTGGAAGTTCTCTTCTTGAGGATCTTAAGTAATGGACAAGAAGCGTATTGCGATAATTGTTTCAGTTGTAGCAGGGGTTGCAATCCTTTCTACAGGAGTGTTTTTTGGCGTGAAACATTTCTTTGGTGAAAATGCGCCTAAGATAGTTCTTACGGAAGGTTTTAATGAAAATGAGATCTTTCGTATAAATACACTTGGCTGCGAATTGAGTGAAGCCAAGGTTTATATGAGAACTTCAGAAGATAAGTACAGCAGGATCTTTGGCAATGAAATCTGGTCGAAGGATATAGGCGGTACCACACTTGAAGATGAGCTTAAAAGTACAACGCTTGCCAGACTTGCTCAGATAAAGGCAATGAATCTGCTTGCTATTTCGCGTGGTGTTACGTTGAATTCGGATGAGGAAGAGCTTACAGAGAAAGCTGCTGAAAAATATTTTGGAAGTCTTTCAGATGAATGTAAGAGTGAACTTGGTGTAGACAAAGATCTTATAACTCAAATGTATAAAGAATATGCCATTGCAAATAAGGTCTATATCGATGTTACGCGTGATATCAATCCTGAAATAAGTGATGATGAAGCAAGAACCATTAGTGTAAAGCAGATTCTCTTAAAAACTTATTCACTGGATGGTAATGGCGAAAAGCGTGAATTTAGCGACACTGAGAAGCAGAGTGTTTATCAGCGTGCGGAGCAGATACTTTCTAAAGCTCAGAGCGGCGAGGACTTTGACGCTCTTGTTGAGCAGTATAATGAAGATACGCAGAGCCTTTACACTTTTGGTAAAGGAACAATGCCGGAGTCTTTTGAAGAAGCAGCCTTTAACCTTGATACGGATGAAGTCAGTGGAATCGTTGAAACGGAATATGGGTATCATATTATTAAGTGTGTAAGTACTTTTGACAGAGAAGAAACTGATAATAACAAAACTCGCATTCTTAAGCAGAGAAAAAAAGAAGCATTCAATCAGGTATATGATGAATTTGTAAAAACACTTCATTCTAATCTCAATAATGAACTTTGGGATAAAGTGGAATTCAGCACAGGTACAGAGGATGCTGATGCAGAAGGATTTTTCGATGTTTATAACAAAGTATTTAAGGTAGAGGAAGAGTAAAGAAGGAGAAAAAATGGCACTATTTTCGGTACCCTTTTTCGTCTTCTTGTTCCTGGCAGTTTTAGTATATTATATCGTGCCTAAAAAAATGCAGCAGGCTGTCCTTTTGGCAGCCAGCTACATTTTTTATTGTTATGGAACAGGATGGAAAGGGATAGCTTTCATACTTATAACAACTGTATCTACATTTGCAGCAGCGCTTAGGATAGAGAAATTGCAGGATGGTTATCAGGCAAGAGTGAATGAGGCAAAAGCCGCAGGAAATCCTATACCTCATGCAGAAAAGACTAAGCTTAAAGCAGATATATTGTCTAAAAAGCGTCGAGTGCTGGCGGTTGGGTTAATAATAAATTTTGGAATACTTGCTGTTCTTAAGTATGGAAAATTTGTTATAGGCAGTGTCGACCAGCTTATGATGACTTTAGGTTTAGGCGGTCATATCAACAGTTCATCTTTGATACTTCCACTTGGTATATCTTTCTATACTTTTATGACGATGGGATATCTCATCGATGTTCACAGAGAAAAGTATAAGCCGGATCATAATCTGCTTCATTTTGCTCTGTTCACAGCATATTTTCCACAGATAATTCAGGGACCGATCGGTCGTTATAATGATATGTCAAAGCAACTTCAGGAAAGTCATGAGTGGGATGATACGGGCTTTAGAGCAGGCTTTTTGAGACTTCTCTGGGGATACTTTAAGAAGATGGTGATCGCTGAGCGTGCAGGACTTTTGGTAAATGAGGTATTTGCTAATTTTGATACTGCAGGCTATAAGGGTATAGTGGTATTTTTAGCGGCGCTTCTTTATGGATTTCAGATATATGCTGATTTTTCAGGCGGAATGGATATAGTATTTGGTGCTTCGGATATGTTTGGAATCCATCTTACAGAGAATTTCAGGCAGCCCTACTATGCAAAGACAGTTACGGAGTTCTGGCAGCGTTGGCATATCACGCTTGGAAGCTGGATGAAGGACTATGTATTTTATCCTATATGTCTTTCGAAGAGGGCAGCGAGGGTTCAGAAGAAACTTAAAAAGAGATTCGGTAATTATTATGGACGTGTGCTGATCCCGACGTTTGCATCCTTTGTTTCGTTCCTGCTTGTTGGAATATGGCATGGAGCTGATTGGAAATATGTATTTTATGGAATTTTTATGGCGACATTTGTTTCTACGAATACGCTGCTTGAAAAATTCTATGGCGACATGCGGGCAAAGTTCCATATTAATGCAGAAACAAGAGGGTTTAAGGCTTTTCAGATCGTAAGGACTACGATCATTGTGTTGATAGGACGACTGCTTTCAAGAGGAACTTCTACTACAGCAGCATTGGGAATGTTTAAGGCGATGTTTTCATCATTTAATGTAAAAGTGCTTACAGATGGAACTCTTATGAATTTCGGACTTGATATGAAGGACTGGCTGGTACTTATTCTTGCCATTGCCCTGCTTATGTACGTTGACTATGTGAATGAGCATGGTGTAAAGATCAGGTTTAAGATCGCAGAGATGAAGCTTCCAATCCGTTGGATAGTTTATTATGCGGCTATCATGGCTATACTGATAATCGGAGTGTATGGTGTTGGCTATGATGCTTCATCGTTTATATATCAGAATTTCTGATGCTTAGATCGTGATAGTCAATTGGTCAGGAGAGAATATTTTGAAGAACAGATTGATCCGTATAATTAAAGCTGCGATTTTTATAATATTGCTTGGCCTTATCGTAATTATCGCAAATATATATTTAACTCCGTATTGGAGATATTCAAATGATTCGGATGATGCAGGTGAAAGTACCAGATATGAGAATTTCTATGAAATGCCTGATAATTCATTGGATTATCTTGTTATCGGACCTAGTAACTCATATCATAGTTTGGAGCCGATGCAGGTGTATGCGTATTCCGGGATAACAGGTTTTGATCTTGGTGGACCGAGCCAGCCTATGTACTGCAGCTATTATTGGCTGAAAGAGGCTTTGAAGACACAGAGCCCTAAAGTGGTATTTGTCGACACCGGTGCATTTGTGAGAGAAACACCGAATAATGAGAGGATACTTAAAGCAATCCTTCCAATGAAGCCTTCTATGCTTAAGCTTCAGGCAATTAAGGACTGCTGCAGCTATGATGAAGACCTTTTCTATACGGCCTTGTTTCCGCTGTATCAATTTCATTCCAGATGGAAAGAGTTTGGGAAAAAGGATATTGAGAGAAAGAGCACAGAGCCTTACCTTACAAGAGGAGCAACTATTAGGTTTGTTTCGCAGAATGGTATAGATGCTGAGGAAATAAACTTAAGGGAAGAGAAGAATGTAACGGTATCAGCGGATGGAACTGTTTCCACAGTACTTGATGCTATGCCGCTTAATGAAGACAGTGCTTACTGGCTTGGCAGAATCAAGGAACTTTGTGATGAGAATAATATCGAAGTCGTACCTGTCAAGTTTCCGACGAAGAACTGGAATAAGCGCTGGAGTGATGAAGTTCAGGTTTTTCTTGATGAGTTGGGGCTTAAACTTGTAGACCTTACGGGTGAAGCAAATCCTGCAGGGATAAATTGGGATAAAGACAGCTTTGATAATGGAAAACATCTTAACTACTACGGCATGGTAAAGACTTCCAGATATTTTGCGGAATATATCAAAGATACATGGAATTTGGACTCACATAAGGGTCAGAGCGGCTATGAACTTTGGGATAATGATCTTGAAGAATATAAGACATGGGAAACAGATGAAATAACTGAGCTTCTCGAGAAGAACAGAGAAAAATTAGATTATTTCAATGAAGTTGCTTTGAATAAAGAGAAATATCTTGTGCTGATGGCAGTAAAGACGGATGTTTCGACATATTGGCCTGCTTCGCTTGATGGTATAATGGAGCAGCTTGGTGTAAAAACAGACATGGCAGACATCAGGCAGCAGTCGTATATTGCGGTTTCAGATGGTGGAAAACTTTCCATGGAGGTTGTTGATCCGGATATCATAAATTATGACTTCGAGTGGAAGGACGATAGCAAGGCGCTGCATTCAATCCATATTACGAGTGGAGGAGTAGGCGGCGAAGCTGATATTGATGTTGATGATAATTCATATGCGATTGGTAATTCCGGCTTAAATATAGTTGTTATTGATAAGAAGGATGGAAGCTTTGTTTCAGCGGCTTCTCTTGGAAGCAATGAAGAAGATCTTACTTTTGAGAAGAAAGAAGAAAATGATGGCGAAAATGCTTTTCCTTTGAATGAGGGTAATTATACGATTTCAGATGGAAACAGTTCGTTGGCTGTTGAAATTAAAGCTAATACCGATGGCACATATGGAATTGTAGATAAGAAAACAGGAAAGTATCTTTCTGCAGGCGGTCTTAATAAGCCTGGAGATACTGTCGCTGAAGAAGATGACCTTGGACTTGCTGTTACTAAATGGAAAATATATTATGGAACAGGCGGAAAGTATTGGCTGTACTCAGTATTTAACGGAATGACGGCAAGACTTAAGGATGGCGGATTTGTACTTGAAGATTTGAATGAATATTCAGAAATTCCACAAGTAAATATTAAATAAAAAACGGAGCGGTTCAGGTTTAGGATGAGCCGCTTCGTTTTTTTTATTAACTTATAGGAAAGTCGGATTCTTTGTTCTTGTCTGAAAATTGCCACCACTGTGGTGGTAATAGGCTTCTGGAAAAAATGATATAGTGTATTTGTGTACTTATAGAGTTACTATGCACATTATCATCAGAATTAAAATTACTGATGCAGCATTCATTAATATTATCCAGAATGCTTTGATGAAGGGATTCTGTGATGAACATAAGGGAAAGTTTCTTTGAACATCTGAATAATTGCAGCTTATAAATATGATAGAGATAAAGATGAGCAGCAATCCCATGCGTTGTCCCCACAGTTGGCGTGGTGTCAGTGATCTTTCTGAAGTTATATTGAGAGATATTCCAATAGCAAAAGCATAATAAATACCTGAAACTATCATTTTCCATGGAGTCTTGGTTCTGAATCCGGGAGGCAGTTCCAATGTGGATGAGGCACCGCCTGAGGATAAAGCCTTCTGTATTTGTATAACGGAGGAATATCTGTCTTTTTTATTCAATTGAGTGCATTTTTCAATAATAGTATTGAATGAATTGTATTTTTCCGGCATGGAATCAGCCATTTGACGCATCATAATACCGATTGCATATATATCAGTTTCAGGTTACGAAGCTCCGAAGCCATATTGCTCAGGGGCAGCATAGCCTTCAGTACCAAGGAGCGTAGTGTCGATAGATGACGTTGGGTCATACTTTTTGGCTGCATTGAAATCGATAAGGAAAATATGACCACAATTTGTGATGATAATATTTGTTGGTTTGATATCTCTGTGTATGATCGCCGGCTCGGCAGTATGGAGTGAATTAAGTATTTCGCATAGTTCGCTTATGTATGATCTGATATCAGCGGCACTTAATTTTGTAGAGGCTATTTTTTCATGAAGTGTATTGCCTGAGATATATTCTTCGATCACTGTAAGTGTGCCTTGCTCTTCATACATGGCTTGAATCTTAGGAATACCCGAAATGTGATTATTGAATAAGAAATCATATACGTCATGATTATAAACATTCAAAATTTTTTTAACATAGAATTTGCCTGTTTGCACATGTTGAACAAGGAAAATTTTGTGGGATTTATTAATTACGGCAACTTCTTTGTAATAAGAAATTGCCAGTCGATCTGAATAATCCAAAATAGAAGCCTTTCATTAATAACATTTTATGTTTTTAATATTATATCAGCTAGTATAACTGTTTTTAATAACCTGGACTAAACACTAACGATGCAAACTCTCATCATCAAAGAATTTACATCGTTAGTATAAGTCCAGATAATTAAAAACAGCAATACTAGGAGTTTTACATGGTAGAAAAAGATACATATGAATTAGAAAAAGTACTTAAGAATACGCATTCTTCTGATTTCGACAAATATTGTGAAGCCAACAGGCATTCGATGATAGAAGGTAATGATGAGTTCGGAGTATATATAAAAAGATTATTAGCTGAAAAGAAACTAACACAACAAAATGTTTTTTTGAAAGCGGATATTCCGGAAAGATATGGATATAAACTTTTGTCAGGTGAAAAACATACTAAGCAAAGGGATGTGATACTCAGAATTTGTTATGCGGCAAAGCTTACATTGGATGAAACGCAGCGGGCGCTTAGGCTGTATGAGCTTCCTGAACTCTATGCAAAAATTCCAAGAGATGCACTTTTGATGATAGCATTTAATGAACGTCCGGGGAGCATCATAGATGTAAATGCTCTTTTGAGAAAACATAAGCTGGATATGCTTAGAACTAGCGGAAGTCAGGAATAGTGAATGAAAATTACCACCGTTGTGGGGGCAACGGATGTGCCTTTGGAATGATAAAATTATCTTAGTAGGGTTCGTGAACTTTATTATGAGCTGGATACATTCCGTACTATAGAAGAGACGGATGTTATAAGGTTTTCTAGTATAACGTTTTTTAATAATCTGGACTAAACACTGGCGATGCAAACTCTCATCAGCAAAGAATTTACATCGCCAGTATAAGTCCGGCTAATTAAAAAAAGTTATACTAGTAAGTAAAAAATCAGGAGGGATGATATCTATGAAAGCATGGAAACTTGTTTCAGGAATTTTGTCAATTATTATGTTTTTTATCGTTATGCTGCAGTCATGTGCGGCCGGAGTAGTTGATGCAATAAATGATGAAGGCGGAACTTCCGGTGGAGCCGGGTTCATTGTCGGATTTCTGATGCTTGCCGGAGGTATTACTTCTATTGCGACGAAAGGAAGCACTGGCAAAGGTGGGGATGTTGCATTGATGATAATGTTCGGAGCGGCCGCATTGATAGGTATTACATGCGCAGGAATTTATACAGATTTGGTTATATGGGGCTTTTGGTGCCTGATAAATGCAGTGCTGGCACTGGTTTCTATGAAAAGAAAATAAAAGTAGAGTATGAGGTGATCCCGCTTGGATATAAGATGTATCCGGGCGGGATTTTTTACTTAAGTATTTTATTAGATATTACGAAATAAACATAGAGGTATGCAGTTGGTGCAAGAGTGAACCATTTAGGGGGAATAGATGAAACTAAACATCAATATGATATATAATCCTACAATTGATATCCTCATTGCAGTTGCATCGCATGGCGGAGTTGAAGAATGTATAAATATGCTTGGAAGATTTTTGAAAGGCAAAGGATGTCGTGTTCGAGTTATACAGCTTGTATATGAGGGAGATTATTGGACTGATAGTTCTATAGAATTTAATTATATTTATAGTACTAGAGAAAATCATTGTGCACAGGATTTTATAGATGGATATGCTGACTTCCTTCAGCGAGAAGGTATTCCCAACATGACTATAGCCGCTGCGTGGCCTATGATGACATATGTGGCTTACAGAGCATCTGTAAAGGTAAAGAAAGACTTTATAATAGCGTCATGGCTTCATGCGCCTCTGAATATGTACAAAAGTGCAGGATATGGAAATGAAGATCATTTGAAATATGCAGACGTTCATTTTGCGATCAGCAATGAGATTGCTTCGGCAATATCGCAGGAAGTGCCTTCTGCTGTTATTTATCGAGTGAATAATCCTGTGAATATGTCTAAGATTCACAGAGTAAATAAATTAGGGGAAAAGACACTTCTTTTTGTGGGACGTTTATCTGCAGAAAAAAATATAGGCATAATACTCAGTGCCATAGCTATCGCTAAATCATCATGGAAATTGATAATAGTAGGCGATGGTGACGAGAAAAACGCGTTGCAAAAATTAGCTGAAGAACTCATGATCAGCGATAGAGTCACGTTTATAGGCTGGTCGAAAGATCCATGGAAATACGCCCAAGAGGCAAGTGCACTGGTTTTGTCTTCTTTATATGAAGGCTCTCCATTAGCAGCAATAGAAGCGCTAAGTTGTGGACTGCCTGTAATCGCTAATGAATCAAGCAAGGTGAATGAGATCATAATCCATGAAAAAAATGGATACATGTACCCGGACAATAATATAAAGGAACTTGCTGAAATATTAGATGGTATTGCTGATGGAGCACTTCCCACTATTTCACCGGATTATTGCAGAGAGTCGGCACGAAATTATAATTCTGATATTACACTATATGATTTTTATGTAAAAATATATGCTTCTTCAAATGGCAGAAAACTTTTTCAAAATTTTTATCCGAAAAAGGTTCAGCCTATAAATGATAAGATAAGCGTGGTTATACCGTGTAAGAATGTAGATAAATATCTAAAAAGGTGCTTGGACAGTGTCATAAAGCAGACTATAGGCCTCGAACATATAGAAATAATTACAGTAGATGATTGCTCGACAGATGACACGTTGAAAATACTTCTGGATTATGAAAAAAATTACCCTGAAAATATATGTGTAGTACAATTGTCTGAAACGCAGGGACCTGGTGCAGCGCGAAATGCAGGACTTGAATATTGTCGTGGAGAGTACATTACATTTATAGATTCGGATGATTGTATATCGGAAGATATGCTTGAACTACTTTACTTGTCTGCGGTGCTTTATCCTACTGATGTAGTTGATTGTGAATTTGAGATGTTCTCAGATAATATGCCGTCATCTAAGGCATCCAACGATGTACATTCAGCTGCTTACGTGATTGAAAACAGCGATGACAGGCAAAAACTTTTTATTGAACATGCCTTTATTTCATCAGTTTGGGGCAGATTATATAGGAAAGATTTTTTACAAAAAAATCCGATGATACATTTTCCGGAAGCTACAACAATGGAAGACATGTACTTTTGCTATTGTGCATTGGGAACTGCATGTTCATGGCAGAGTATTCAATTCAAAGGCTATTATTATTTCAAAAATCCTTCAGGAATAATGCGTTCAAAAAATACAGCAAATTATTATATGGATGTACATCGCGTATTTAAGAAACTTGTTGATACGTTTGAAGTTTTGAGGATTAAAGAATCCTGTAAAGAAGAACTTGCATATGTATACTACAAAAAGAATTTTACGCAGATAGTTGAGTATATGATGATCAACTTTGATTCATTTCCTAAAGAAAATTATGAGATAATAAGAGAATATTTGAAAACTCTTTTTTCTGGCGATGTAAATAATAAATATCTTGATGAGTCAGAAAAAAGGATGCTGTTAAATGTTTTTGATGAAAAATGAGCAAAAGATAAGGTATGGGCGCGAATTCCCATACCTTATAAATTGACTTATTCTTCCCTGAGTTTCTGAATAAGCTCCCAAATAGCTTCAACTGAATTGAAGTTTTCTGGAAGAAGATCATTTACATTGATCTCTATTTCAAAGTGATCATTTATCTCACTAACGATTGAAATAATATCAAATGAGTCAAGAATCTCGTCATCTATAAGAGACTCTTCGTTTTCGAAGTCCACATCAGAGCGAACATCACTAAGAATTTCAAGTAATTCGTCCATCTTTATTTCTCCTTTCTCACATATTTTAACTAATAATAACCATCATTGCAATAAAACATCTTTGCTGATATGATTTTAGTTGCAGTTTCGGTTACTGTTCACTCGCTTCTAGTGTATTGACACGTTCTAAATCAAACTAATGTCATATCTCGAAATCGCCAACATAAGGCTCATTCGAGCTATGACATAAGTTTAATTATGAATGTGTCAAAACACTGTGTATTGACACGTTCTAAATTAAACTAATGCCCTATCTTGAAATCGCCAACATAAGGCTCATTCGAGCTATGACATAAGTTTAATTATGAATGTGTCAAAACACTAGCTCGCTTCAGTAACGGGTTTTGCCATTAGAGATTGCCTATGGCAATGGGCAAAACCCAGTGGCTTACCAAGTATATTGGGGCATAACTGCGCAGCGTAGTGCGCAGTTTGCCTCTGAACAGTAACCAGTTTCGTACAAAGTACCGTCATGGGTTGTACGTTAATAATAATATCAGAAAAAGATTAGAAATAGCCCAGAGAAAGGAAGAATCCAATCACTTTTCTAAAATGATTGGATTATACGTGAAAATGAATTCAATATTAAAACAGATTTCTATATATGCAGCAGATGAAAAAAAATCAAATACATTGATGCTTGCTGACAGTAAAAAAGAGCTGACTTATGGTGAAGCATGGAGGCTTATCCGTTCTGCAGCTGCACGTATAAGAGAGTTTAATCTTGCAAAGGGAAGTGCTGTTCTCATACATTGCACGCAGAATTGTGCTTTTATCGTATCAATTCTTGGTGTTCAGTTAGCAGGTCTTGTGGCTGTTCCGCTTGAAAAGGGAGCAAGTGAGCTGAGAATTGATGAAATATCAGCTGATTCAAAAGCAGTTCTGTCGATAGGTCCGGCGAAACTTGCTTCAGATAAACTTCCTTTCATAGATTCAGAAAGTATATATGAAGAGAAAGAAGTTCCTTCCGATAGTGAATTTTCTTTTCCGGAATCAGGTGAGACTGCTGAAATACTTTTTTCAACAGGTACTACAGGTAAATCAAAGGGCATTGTCATTACACATGGTAATAATGTGGCTATCGCTGAAAATATCAGTAGTGGAACAGGTATGAAGGAAGGGAATATCGAGCTTATCCCGATGCCGCTTTCACACAGTCATGGTCTTAGAACAGTATATGCAAATGTCTATGCCGGAAATACGTGTGTTTTTGTAAATGGTGTTCTTATGATCAAACTTCTTTTCAATATGCTTGATAAGTATAAGTGTACTGCACTTGATATGGCACCATCAATGCTTAGCGTGATCTTTAAGCTTTCAGGTGACAGTCTTTCAAACTACAAGGATCAGCTGGATTATATAGAGCTTGGAAGCGCACCGCTCGTGGAGGAAGATAAAAAACATCTCTGCGAACTGCTCCCGAATACACGCCTCTATAATTTTTATGGCTCTACAGAGTCAGGCAGAACCTGTGCGCTTAATTTCAACGATGGTGTCGAGCGTCCGTCATGCATTGGACTTCCTACTCAAAATGCAAAGTTTATCTTTGTTGATAAGGAGCGAAATGAGATCACTGCGACAAAAGAAAATCCAGGATTCATCGCAACAGGCGGCTCAATGAATATGAAAGAATACCTCAATGCACCTGAGCTTACAGCAAAGGCTGCTGAGAATGGCTTCATTTATACGAATGATCTTGGTTATAAAGATGAGGAAGGTTATATTTATTGCCTTGGACGAGAAGATGATGTGATAAATTGTGCAGGTATAAAGATAAGCCCTGATGAAATAGAGAATATAGCGAAAAAATTCGAGGGAATAGCAGATTGTGCATGCGTGCCGGCTCCTGACAAAATGCAGGGACAGGTTCCGAAGCTTTTCATATCTGTGAGCATACCGAAAGACAAGTTTGATATGGTGGCATATAGAGAATTTTTGAAAAATAATCTTGATTCTAACAAATATCCAAAAATTGTTGAATTTATCGATGTTATACCACGTACTTCAAATGGAAAACTTCAGCGTAAGAAGCTGCTGGCGCTTTGATGATCGCTAAAAAAAATGCCGTTCAGATGAGAGGTCTGAACGGCATTTTTTACTTAGAGCTGCTCACCCGGTGTAACTTTAATACCGAGAGCATGGTCACAGTAATTGCAGGCGTCAGCATAGTCACTGAGCATGAAATTCCTGAATTTATTTCTGAAATCTTTACGATCGAGATTTGCACGTGTGTCGAAGCAGTCGTGCTCACTCTTCATATAGCCAAGATCATAGAGATGGGCACCTCTTGCACAGAGGAAGATCTTTCCATTGAGGATTGCTTTACAATATCTGGAAGAATAGCATCTGTTATATTCGCGCCTGAGCTGATCTACATTCTTTCCGCGGTATTCTGTGCCGCCCGGTGAAACCCATGAGTTGACTTTGTCAGGGATGTACTTTATGTTTTCACGCTTGCATAGCTCGATGAGCTGATCGACCTTCTGGGTTTTAACACCATAATCACTTATTTCGACGAAGACTCTAGGGTTTTTGATGATCTTGATCATTTCTTCGTCCGGAATTATTGTTGCATTAGTGGTGATAGAGATATACATGAAATTCTTCTTGGTAAGTGCGTACTTAAGTATCTCCTTAAAGTGAGGATATACAAAAGGTTCGCCGCCGATAAGAGAGAATTTAACAACTCGGTCAAGACGGTCTGAAAGACGATCGATATCTTTCTTTAAAACATCAAGGTCGATATTATAAGGGTTTACGTAGTGAGGCATGAGATTGTTGCAGTTCTTGCACTTAAGAGAACAGCGTGTTGTCATGACCATTACGATATCAGGATAGATCTCACGCCATGGAAGTATGCAATCGCTGACAGTTCCAAGCCACTCGCCGATACTGCGCCTTCCCGGAATCACATTTTTAATAAGATATATAGATGGTTTTATGATTTTATCAAGATATTTTTTCATCCTGCTTTCTCCATTCGTTAAAATATGTTAAGCCGCTTTATTGTAGCACAAGGGAAAGGTTTGTTCAAATTTTTGCAGCTTTTAATTAATGCTGATTTGAGTTATAATAACGACGTTTACAGTTCAGAGGCGGCAGGAAGTGCTTCGCCGCCGACAATGTAAGAAAATGATATGTGACAGTTCAGCGAAGCTTAAAACTGTTATAAAACCCTAATGGAGAATATATTATGAAAATAGTTAAGACACTTGGTTATTGGCACGAAAAGCTCATGCCGCCTTTTTTGTATCCAAGGGCACTTAAGAAATGGTATAAAAAATGTACCGGAAGAGAACTTGATCTTAATGATCCAAAGACTTTCAGCGAAAAGCTTCAGTGGATCAAGCTTTATTATAAAAATCCAAAGATGAGCACTCTTTCAGATAAATTATTGGTAAGAGACTGGATTAAAGAAAAGATCGGTGAAGAGTATCTGGTGCCGCTCATAGGTGCATGGGAAAATTTTGATGATATAGACTTTGATAAATTTCCGAATGAATTTGTAATAAAAGCGAATCATGGATCTAAAATGAATATCATCGTTAATGATAAATCAAAATTTGATAAAGAAGATGCCAGACGTAAGTTTAAGAAGTGGCTTAAGCAGGATTTTTCATATATGTTTGGATATCAGCTTCATTATGGGGCTATAAAGCCAATGATAGTGGCTGAGGAAATGATACCAAATGATGGTAATCTTTTTGATTATAAGATCTTTGTATTTGATGGAAAAGCCAGATATATATGGATAGACAGCGATAGGTATAGTGAACACCATAGAAATATCTATGATTTTGACTGGAATCCGGCTCCTTTTGAGATAGAGTTTCCTAAGCGTGAGAAAGAGCTTCCGCCGCCGGTAAATCTTGAAAAAATGAGAGTGCTTGCTGAAAAGCTTGCAGAAGGCTTCCCGGAAGTAAGAGTTGACTTTTACGAAGTCGATGGAAAAATATTATTTGGTGAGATGACATTTACATCAGGAAGTGGTCAGGAAAAGATTGTTCCTTATGAGTATGACAGGATTTTGGGAGACATGATCACCTTACCAAAAAAATAATCAAATATAGAAACTAAATCATAGTAAAATAGATCATTGACCGCATAAATAGCTAATGATAGAATGATGGAAATTTAATAACACTTTAAACCGTTGAAGCGGAGATAACGGTGAAGCTATGTAGCCAACAGAGAGCCCTGATGCTGGAAATGGGCGGTGGAACCTTCATCAAATGGACCGCTGAGGGCAGGGGTAAAAGCAGCTTTGGCTGTTAGTAATTTCTGACGTAAGGTACACGTTAGTTACCGGAGGTATGATGGTACCTTTTAAGAGTGTGGATGAAGTGTAGGCTTGACATTCACGAAGCGGGGTGGCACCGCGGATAGTTTTACTATATGATTATTCGTCCCCGGCAGAGCAGTATATTTATAATGCTGTTCTGCCGGGGGTTTTTTCTTTTAAAGATGCAATACAAAGACATGGAGGAGATAAGTATGGTAAGACCGACGCTGGAAGACGTAGAAAAAATAGCTGCATCAGGCAAGTACACCTGTATGCCGCTTAGCATTGAGATATTCAGTGATGTACGGACACCTATCAGCGTGCTTAAAGCACTAAAAAAGGTTTCTGAGCACTGCTATATGCTGGAATCAGCAGAGGCACATGAACGATGGGGACGCTACTCCTTCCTTGGATTTGATCCTAGGCTGCTTATTTGCTGCAGAAATAATGAAATGCAGATAGGGGACAGGAAATTTACGACAGATGATCCACAGGCAGAGATAAGGAATCTGCTGAAAAAGTATAGAAGTCCTAAAGTGGATGGTATGCCGGCATTTACGGGCGGTCTTGTAGGATATTTTGCGTATGACTATATGAAATATGCAGAAAAGTCACTTGTGCTTGATGCAGAAGATGACGAGGGCTTTAATGACCTTGATCTTATGCTTTTTGATAAGGTGATAGCATTTGATCATTACAGGCAAAAAATAGTAATCATTGTGAATATTTTGCTTGATGACACTCAGAGTGAATATGAGAGAGCTGTAAGAGAATTAGAGAAGATCAAAGATCTGATACTTAGAGGAGATGAGGTAAGTGACACTTCCGGCAGGATAGTCGGGGAAGTGAAGCCGATGTTTGATGAAAGCCGCTTCTGTTCAATGATAGAGAAGGCAAAGCATTATATACGAGAGGGAGATATTTTTCAGGTGGTACTTTCAAACAGGCTTGAAGCTCAGTTTGAAGGAAGTCTTTTTGATACATACAGGGCACTTAGGACGTTAAATCCGTCACCATATATGTTTTATTTTTCCGGTACGAGTCTTGAGGCAGCGGGAGCTTCACCTGAGACATTGGTAAAACTTGAAGATGGAGTTCTCCATACTTTTCCGCTGGCGGGGACAAGACCCAGAGGTAAAACTCCGGAAGAGGATAAAGCTCTTGAAGAGGAGCTTCTTAAAGATCCGAAGGAACTTGCAGAGCACAGCATGCTTGTGGACCTTGGAAGGAATGATCTGGGAAAGGTCAGCAAATTCGGAACTGTGAAAGTAGAGCAGGCTTATGGGATACATAGATATTCACATGTGATGCACATCGGCTCGACTGTACGAGGTGAGCTCAGGGAGGAATTTGATGCACTCGATGCAGTAGATGCGGTACTTCCTGCCGGAACTCTGAGCGGAGCACCAAAGATAAGAGCATGCCAGATAATAAATGAGCTGGAAAACTGTAAGAGAGGGATATATGGAGGAGCTTTTGGATATATAAGCTTTACAGGAAACTTAGATACATGTATCGGTATCAGGCTTGCTTACAGTAAAAATGGAAGAGTTTTCGTAAGGAGCGGAGCAGGGATAGTTGCTGACTCTGTACCGGAAAAAGAGTATCAGGAGTGTATAAATAAGGCTGCGGCTGTGATAAGTGCTTTGAATATGGCGGGAGGTGAGATGGAATGATATTGCTGATAGATAATTACGATAGCTTTTCATATAACCTCTTTCAGATGATAGGTGAAATAGAGCCTGAGATAAAAGTTGTCAGAAATGATGAACTTACTTTAGATGAGATCAGGACATTAAAACCTGATGGGATAATACTTTCACCGGGCCCCGGAAGACCTGAAAATGCAGGAGTCTGCATTGCAGCGGCGAAAGAGCTTGGGAAAGAAATCCCTGTGTTGGGGGTCTGCCTTGGACATCAGGCAATCTGCATGGCATATGGAGCAGTAGTCACATATGCGCGTGAACTCATGCATGGAAAGCAATCAACAGTAGAATTAGATGAAAGTGATCCAATCTTTGAAGGGATAGGAAAGATAACGAAGGTTGGGAGATATCACTCTCTGGCTGCTGACAAAGCAACACTTAGTGAGGATATAAAGGTCATTGCAGAAACTTCTGATGGAGAAGTGATGGCTGTTAAGCATAGGAAATACCCTATATATGGATTTCAGTTTCACCCAGAGTCCATACTTACACCAGATGGATACAAAATGCTTGCAAATTGGATCAAAATGATCATATAAGGGGAGAAAAATTATGATAAAAGAAGCTATTATGAAGATAGTTGGTAAAGAGGATCTTACTTATGATGAAGCGTATGCTGTGATGAATGAGATAATGGATGGGACAACGACACAGACGCAGAATGCAGCATTTCTTGCAGCACTTTCAACTAAGAGTGCAAGAGCAGAGACTGTAGATGAAATTCTTGGCTGTGCAAAGGCAATGAGAGAGCATGCAGTTCAGGTGGAGCATGGGCAGGATGTGTTGGAAATCGTCGGAACAGGCGGAGATCATTCAAACAGCTTTAATATTTCCACAACCTCAGCATTTGTGATCGCAGCTGCAGGTGTGAAAGTGGCAAAGCATGGAAATCGTGCCGCATCTTCTAAATCAGGTACGGCGGACTGCCTTGAAGCCTTAGGAGTGAATATCGACCAAAATCCGGAAAAGGCAAAAAAACTTTTAGAGTCGCCAGGCATGTGCTTCCTTTTTGCTCAAAAATATCACACTTCCATGAAATATGTAGGCGCTATACGCAAGGAACTTGGCGTAAGAACAGTATTTAATATTTTAGGACCGCTCACAAATCCGGCAAATCCTAAGCATATCCTGCTTGGAGTATATGATGATTATCTTTCAGCTCCGCTTGCACAGGTTTTGATGGAGATGGGAGTTAAGAATGGAATGATCGTATATGGACAGGATAAACTTGATGAGATCTCATTGAGTGCACCGACAAATGTATGTGAGTTTAAGGATGGATGGTATAAAACATACGTCATTGCTCCGGAGGACTTTGGATTTGAACGATGCAGCAGGGATGAGCTTGTAGGAGGAACACCTGAAGAAAATGCTCAGATCACAAAGGATATATTGCTGGGAAAGATTCAGGGAGCTAAGAGAAATACAGTACTTTTGAATGCCGGTGCTTCTATCTATATAGGAGGAAAAGCAGAGTCGCTTAAGGCAGGAGTGCAGAGGGCGGCAGAGCTTATAGACAACGGTGAGGCGTATAAAAAACTTGAAGAGTTTGTAAGACTTTCAAATCAATAACAGGTGTAAATATGGCAGAAAACATTCTTGAAAAACTTTCGGGATATGCTCGAGAGCGAGTGGCTGAAGCAAAGAAAAGAGTACCGCTTGAAGTGATGATGGAAAAAGCATTCAGCACAGTTGAAAAAGAGGAATTCGGCTTTGAAAAGGCAATTGCCGGAGAGGGTGTCCACTTTATCTGTGAATGTAAAAAAGCATCGCCGTCGAAAGGTGTGATCGCTCAGGATTTTCCATATCGGGAGATAGCGATGGAGTATGAAGCTGCCGGTGCAGCGTGTATATCAGTGCTTACAGAGCCTAAGTGGTTTTTGGGAAAGGATGAATATCTTAAAGAAATAGCAGAATCCGTGAATATACCATGCCTTAGAAAAGATTTTACGGTAGATGAATATATGATATATGAAGCGAAGGCTTTAGGCGCTTCGGCAATCCTTCTCATATGTGCGATTCTGGATGACGACAGCATCAGGAGATATATAGACATAGCAGACGGACTTGGGCTGACTTCACTTGTGGAGGCACATGATGAGGAAGAAGTAAAGAGGGCAGAAGCTGCCGGCGCCAGAGTTATAGGTGTAAATAATAGGAATTTAGCAGATTTTACAGTAGATATTTACAATAGCATCAGACTTAGAAACATGGTCAGCTCGGATATACTTTTTGTTGCAGAGAGCGGCATAAAAACTGCAGCTGATATCAAGACCCTTAGAGATAATGGTGTAAATGGAGTATTGATCGGGGAAACCCTTATGAGAGCAACGGATAAAAAAGCTGTATTGAACGAATTGAGAGGTTCGGTATGACGAAAATAAAGATCTGTGGATTGATGAGGACTGAGGATGCAGGCTATATAAACGAAGCAGGAGTTGATTTTGCCGGAATGATACTTACAGAAGGGTTCAGGCGTTCAGTATCGCTTGAGCATGCCCTTGCTATAAGAAGGCATATTGATGCATCGATCCCGACGGTTGGAGTTTTCGTGAATGAAGATATAAAAAGGGTGATAAGAGCTGTAAAAAACGGGATAGTTTCGATAGTTCAGCTTCATGGCAATGAGGATGAAAAGTATATCATTGATGTAAAAAGGAAAACAGGTGCAAAAGTCATAAAGGCATTCAAAATAAACAGTAGAGAAGACGTTATGACTGCATGTGGGTCTAAGGCAGATATGATATTATTGGATAGTGGAGCAGGTGGAGGAAAGTGCTTTGACTGGACATTGCTAAAGGATGCAGACAGAGATTATATCCTGGCAGGAGGGTTAAGCCCTGACAATGTTCGCAAGGCAATTGAAACGCTCCATCCCTGGGCGGTTGATGTCAGCTCAGGTGTAGAATTTGGAGGAGTTAAGAATAAAGAGAAGATCTTAAAATTTGTTTCAGAGGTGAATGGAGATTATTATGGATAAATCAAAAGGAAGATTTGGAACTCATGGGGGGCAATATATACCGGAAACTCTTATGAATGCGGTGATAGAGCTTGAAGAAGCCTATAACAGATATAAGGATGACCCGGAATTTAACAGAGAGCTTACAGAGCTTTTTAATGAATATGCAGGACGCCCGAGCAGATTATACTATGCTGAGAAGATGACGAAAGATCTTGGTGGTGCAAAGATATATTTAAAAAGAGAAGATCTTAACCATACAGGCGCGCATAAGATAAATAATGTCCTGGGTCAGGCACTGCTTGCCAAAAAGATGGGAAAGACAAGACTTATTGCTGAGACAGGTGCAGGTCAGCATGGTGTTGCAACAGCAACGGCAGCGGCTTTGTTTGGCATGGAGTGTGTTGTTTTCATGGGTGAAGAAGACACAAAGCGTCAGGCACTTAATGTATATAAGATGAAACTGCTCGGAGCAGACGTGGTAGCTGTAAAGAGTGGTACAGCAACTCTTAAAGATGCCGTTTCTGAGGCTATGAGAGAGTGGACTAACAGGATCGAAGATACGCACTATTGTTTGGGATCGGTTATGGGACCGCATCCATTCCCGACGATTGTGCGTGATTTTCAGGCAGTCATTTCAAAGGAGATCAAAGAGCAGATGCTCGAAAAGGAAGGACGTCTGCCGGATGCTGTAATTGCGTGTGTTGGTGGTGGAAGTAATGCGATAGGAAGCTTTTACAACTTTATAGAAGATAAGGATGTAAAGCTCATAGGATGTGAGGCTGCAGGAAGAGGGATAAATACAAAAGAAACTGCTGCAACGCTGAATACAGGAAGACTTGGAATCTTCCATGGAATGAAATCATATTTCTGTCAGGATGAATATGGTCAGATCGCGCCTGTATATTCAATTTCAGCAGGGCTTGATTACCCGGGGGTAGGACCGGAGCATGCATGGCTTTTTGATACGAAGAGAGCAGAGTATGTAGGCATCACAGATGATGAAGCTGTAGATGCTTTTGAGTATTTAAGCCGCATGGAAGGGATAATACCTGCGATAGAATCATCTCACGCAGTTGCATATGCGAAGAAGCTTGCGCCGACATTAGATAAGGACAAAATAATAGTTGTAACTATATCAGGTCGTGGAGATAAGGACTGTGCCGCTATTGCAAAGTACAGAGGGGAGGATATCAACGAATGAGCAGAATAAAGAAGGCATTTGAAAATGGAAAAGCGTTCATACCCTTTATTACAGCAGGATATCCTGATGTAGAGACAAGTGAGAAGAATATACTTTCAGCGATAGAAAATGGTGCTGACCTTGTGGAAATAGGCATACCTTTTTCTGACCCGACAGCAGAAGGACCTGTGATCCAGACAGCGAATGTCGAGGCGTTAAAAAATGGCATCACTACTGATAAAGTCTTTGAGATGGTCAAAAGGCTTAGGGAAAAGACTGAAGTTCCATTTGTATTCATGACTTACGCAAATGTTGTTTTCTCGTATGGGATGGAGCGTTTTTGCAGTAATGCAAAGGAGGCAGGTATTGACGGTATCATACTTCCGGATGTTCCTTTCGAAGAGAAGGATGAGTTTTCTGAGGTCATGAAGAAATTTGATATAGATATGATCTCACTTATAGCGCCTACTTCTGAGAACAGGATCGCTATGATAGCTGCCGAAGCAGAGGGCTTTATCTATATAGTTTCAAGCCTTGGAGTTACGGGAGTGAGGAGTAAGATCACTACGGATATACCGACATTGGTCTCACAAGTCAAAGCATCTGCAAAGGTTCCTTGTGCCATTGGCTTTGGAATCTCAACTCCTGAGCAGGCAAAGGAAATGTCCAGGTATGCAGACGGGGTGATAGTCGGCTCAGCGATAATAAAGATCATAAGTAAGTATGGAGTTGACTCGCCGAAATATGTAGGTGAATATGTAAGATCCATGAAAGAAGCGATCAGGTGAATGAATCCTCTTAAGAATATGTATGTGTTCTTAAGAGGATTTTTTACAGGTTGGAAAAGCTAAGGTTACTATGCTATACTATAGTCTGATTTAAAATCGTTTATTATTGAACAGTTGTGTTCAGGTTGATTGGAGATAAATATGAAAGTCGTAATCTTAGCCGGTGGTCTGGGTACAAGAATTTCAGAGGAAAGTCATTTAAGGCCAAAGCCGATGATCGAGATCGGAGATAAGCCGATACTTTGGCATATCATGAAAGAGTATTCTCATTATGGATTTAATGAGTTTGTAATTTGCCTTGGCTATAAGCAGCATATGGTAAAGGAATTTTTTGCAGACTATTATCTGTATGCTTCCGATGTAACTTTTGACCTTGAGAATAATTCTATGCAGGTTCATAACAATAACTCAGAGCCATGGAAAGTTACTCTTGTTGATACAGGACTCCATACAATGACAGGCGGACGTGTAAAGCGCATTCGTCAGTATATCGGTGATGAGACATTTATGCTTACCTATGGTGATGGAGTTTGCGATGTAGATATCAGCAAGCTTTTGGAATTCCATAAGAAGTGCGGAAAGATCGGTACACTTACAGCTATTTCTGTAGACCAGAGATTTGGTGTGCTTGATCTTAGAGATGATAATCTTGTTCACGAATTTGCAGAAAAGCAGGAGAAGGATTCGAGCGTTGTAAATGGTGGATATATGGTATTTGAGCCTGCAATATTTGACTATATCGATGGTGATGATACGGTATTTGAAAAAGGTCCGCTTTCTAAGCTCGCAAGTGAAGGACAGCTTGCTGCATTCCATCATACAGGCTTTTGGAAGTGCATGGATACTCAGAGAGAAAAGGAGCAGCTTGAGAAACTTTGGGCAAGCGGAAATGCTCCATGGAAAGTGTGGGACTGATGCTGGATCTTTCTTTTTATAAAAATAAAAAAGTACTTGTTACAGGGCATACAGGCTTTAAGGGGACATGGCTTACAGAGATTCTTCTGAAAGCCGGAGCCAAAGTAACAGGATATTCGCTTGAAGCACCTACTTCACCTTCACTTTTTGAACTCAGCGGTATTGAGAAGGATATAAGGTCGGTGATAGGTGATATCCGGGATTATGGACGCCTTAAAAAGACTTTTGAGGAAGAAAAGCCGGAGATAGTTTTTCACCTTGCTGCGCAGCCTATCGTGCGTACATCTTATGAAGAGCCTAGAGAGACATTTGAGACTAATGTAATGGGAACTGTCAATGTGCTTGAATGCGTTAGAAACAGTGACTCTGTAAGATCATTTTTAAATGTCACAACTGATAAGGTATATCTTAACCGTGATGATGACACAGCTTTTAGAGAAGATATGCCGCTTGACGGCTATGATCCATATTCAAATTCGAAGTCATGCTCAGAGCTCGTTACACACAGTTATTTTAAGTCATTTTTTAATTCACCTGAAGCCACTGCTGTTTCAACAGCAAGAGCCGGAAATGTAATAGGCGGAGGTGACTTTGCGCGTGACAGGCTTGTACCTGATTGTGTTAGAGCAGCTATGAGCAATAGTGAGATAATTATCCGCAATCCTCATGCGACACGCCCATTCCAGCATGTGCTTGAGCCATTGTGGGTTTATCTTGAAATAGCGCAGAAGCAGTATATGGATAAGAGCTTTGCAGGCTGGTATAATGTGGGCCCTGATCTTAGTGACTCAAAGTCTGCCGGAGATCTTGCAGCTATGTTTTGCGAAGCATGGGGCGAGGGACTTAAGTGGATAGATAAGTCGGACGGAGGACCGCATGAAGCAGCCTTTTTGAGATTAGACTGCACGAAGATCAAAGAGACCTTTGGCTGGAAGAGCATATGGCATATCGAAAGAGCCATCAGGGAAACGGTTGAATGGAGCAGGGTATATGCGGCAGCCGGCGATGTAAGAGCTGAGATGGATAGAGAGATAAAGGCATATGAAGATGATGCTGCCAATATGTGAAGCACAGGTTAAATGAGATACAGAAAGGCAATTTAAGAGTTATGTTTGAAAATATGAATGAAACTGAGGCTAGAGCTGAGATCCTTAAATCAGTTAAAGAATATGCAGAGAAGTTTCATATGAATAAGGCGCCGTATAAGGATGGAGACAGGATACCATATGCGAGCCGTGTCTATGATGAAAAAGAGATGGTGAATCTTGTGGATTCATCGCTTGAATTTTGGCTTACAGCAGGACGCTATACAGAGCAGTTTGAGAAAGATTTTGCAAAATATCTCGGTGTGCGTTTTGCGAGTGTTGTGAATTCAGGTTCAAGTGCTAACCTTTGTGCTTTTATGGCACTTACAAGCCCGCTTCTCGGTGAAAGAAGAGTTAAGCGCGGTGACGAAGTGATCACAGTGGCAGCGGGATTCCCGACAACGGTTGCACCGGTCATCCAGTATGGCGCAGTACCGGTTTTCATTGATGTTACAATTCCGCAGTATAATATAGATGTTGAAAAGCTCGAAGAGGCATATTCGCCAAAGACAAAGGCTGTAATGATCGCACATACACTTGGAAATCCTTTTGATCTGAGTGCTGTCAAGGCTTTTTGTAAGAAGCATGATCTCTGGCTTGTAGAAGACAACTGTGATGCACTTGGCTCTGTATATGAAATTGATGGAGAAGAACGCCTCACAGGTACTATCGGTGATATAGGTACAAGCAGCTTCTATCCGCCGCATCACATGACAATGGGTGAAGGTGGTGCTGTTTATACAGATGATCCGCTTCTTCACAGGATCATCAGATCATTCCGTGACTGGGGACGTGATTGCATCTGCCCTTCAGGACATGATAATTTCTGCGGTCATCGTTATGATGGTCAATATGGAGAGCTTCCAAAGGGATATGATCATAAGTATGTATATTCTCACCTTGGATATAATCTCAAGGCAACTGATATGCAGGCTGCGGTCGGATGTGCTCAGCTTGAGAAATTCCCGTCATTCGTTGTCAAGAGAAGAGAGAATTTTGAATATCTTTACAATGGCTTAAAAGATCTCGAAGATAAGATAATACTTCCTGTACCTGCTGAGAATTCAAAACCTTCATGGTTTGGTTTCCTGATCACAGTTAAGGAAGGCATATCAAGAAACGATGTGGTACGCTATATTGAGGAACATGGTGTTCAGACACGTATGCTTTTCTCAGGAAATCTCATTAAGCATCCATGTTTCGATGAAATGAGAGCTTCCGGCGAAGGCTTCCGCGTAGTGGGTGATCTTAAAAATACAGACAGGATCATGACAGATACATTCTGGATAGGCGTTTATCCGGGAATGGACAAGCCAAGACTTGACCGTATGATAAAGGTAATACATGAAGCATTGGCTTAAATGAAAGGACATGAGATTTGAAAAATCTTAAACTTATGGATTGCACCCTTCGTGACGGAGGATTTGTAAATAACTGGGAATTCGGTCACGGTGATATAGTAAATCTTTTTGAACGCTCAGTATCTGCAGGGATAGATTTTGTTGAGACAGGTTTTTTGGATGAAAGAGAAAAATTTGATCTTAACAGAACCATGCTTCCGGATACGGATGGAATGAACGAAATGTTTAAGGGACTGGATAAGGGAAATTCAAAGATCTTTGGTATGATCGACTTTGGTACATGTTCCTTAGACAAAATATGTGATGCAAAAGACAGCTTCCTTGACGGAATACGTGTCATGGTTAAGAAAAAGACACGTTTTGAGGCTCTTGAGTTTTGCGGAGAGCTTAAGAAAAAAGGATATATTGTCTTTGCACAGCCGGTTTCCATTACAGGTTATACTGATGATGAGCTTATTGATCTTATGGAGCATATCAATAAGATACATCCTGACGGAACTTACATAGTAGATACATATGGACTTTTGGACAGGACTAAGATACTTCACTATTTCCACCTTATAGATGAGCACCTTGATGCGGATATAGCACTTGGCTACCATGCGCATAATAATTTCCAGCTTGCTTACTCTAATTCTATGGCACTTTGTGAAGAAAAGACAGAGAGAACACTTATCATCGACGGTTCTGCATATGGTATCGGTAAAAGTGCCGGAAACTGCCCGCTCGAACTTCTTACGATGTATGCTAACGAGCACTTCGGGAAAGCTTATGATACAAATCAGATACTTGAAATGATCGATACCGGTATCATGAAGATATTCGAAAAGAATCCATGGGGATATCAGATGCAGTATTATCTTTGTGCTTCAAATGACTGTCACCCTAAATATGCACAATATCTGCTTAAGAAAAAGACGCTCTCAGTTGCTTCGATCAATGATATCCTGAAAGGAATCGAGCCTGAGGAAAGTCTTGCTTTTAATCAGGCGCATATCGAGAAACTTTATATGGATTATCAGAATAAAGAAATAAACGATGTGTCAGATATAGAAAGACTTACAAAAGAGCTTGCAGGTAAGAAAATACTTGTGCTTGGTCCCGGCCCTTCTATGGGAACAGAGGAGCAGAAGGTACAGGCGTATGTTGCCAAGAATGCCCCGGTTGTGATCGCGATCAACTATATTCCGGAGGAATTTCATATTGACTATCTGTTCCTTAGCAATTCGAAACGCTATATGCAGCTTTCTACATCGCTTTCCTCTGCTGATGCCGCAGGTCATAGGATAATTGCAACATCAAATGTAACGCCTGCAAAGGGAAGCTTTGATTATTCGGTTGACTATGCAGGGCTTGTAGATATGAGCTTTGAGATTCCTGATAATTCTTTACCGATGCTTTTGCGTCTCTTAAGAAAGGCAGGAGTAAAAGATGTTTCACTTGCCGGATTCGACGGCTATGAAGCAAGGTCAGGAGTAAATTACAGAAATTCCGGAATGGAATATGAATTTGTGGCTGACTATGCAGTAAAGCTCAATGACTATACTGCAGGCGTCATCAGACAACTTAGTGAAAGCATGAATATAGAATTTGTTACGAGGTCAAAATATGAAACGATATAAAGCTGCTCTTATAGATATGGATGGAACCCTTTTTAATACTGCAAAGGGTATAACCAAGGCAGTAAGGGAAGCCTGTGATGAATATGGGCTTAAGCAGCTTTCGGATAGTGAAATAGAAGAATTTATAGGACCGCCGATACAGATCACTTTTGGGAAAAAGTATTCGCTTGGCGAAGATGAGGCAAATAAGGTTGCCAATATCTTCAGGCGTATCTATAAAGAAAAAGAGTATGTACTTGAATGTGAGCTTTACCCAGGGATGAGAGAAACATTGGAAAAGCTCAGGGAGAATGGAGTCAAACTCTGCATTGCATCTTTGAAAAAAGAGGATATGGTCAAAAAAATCTGTGCACATTTTGGAATATCTGAGCTGTTTGACAGCCTTCATGGAACAGATCCGCTTGATAAGCTTTCAAAATCAGATATTATCAAAATATGTATGGACGATACAGGAATAACTGACATGAAGGATGCAGTTATGATAGGTGATTCTAAATATGATGCCATTGGTGCCGAAGAGGCAGGATGTGCATTTTTAGGAGTGACTTACGGATTTGGTTTTCATACCGATGAGGATGTTTATCAATATGATGCTGTTGGGGCTGCACATAGTGCGGCTGAAATTGTCAAATTTATCTGAAAGATGTAAACTATGCTAAAATTTTGGAATTCATTCAAAAATAAAAAATATGCATATGTAGTGTCTTATACAGCTGCCTTCATTTTGCTGGCAGTTGTAGTTTTGTTTAGGTTTCCTTTATATCGTAAAACTATAATATGGCAGCAGGATGGACTTAAGCAGCACTATAATGCGATACTTTACTATGGGAAGTATCTGAGACAGATATTTCATACGTTGATAACCGAGCATCGGCTCGAACTGCCTATGTGGGATCATGCAATTGGTTATGGCTCGGACATAATCACGACTTTTCATTATTATGCAATTGGTGATCCGCTGGCTGCTTTGTCAGCAATTGTACCGGAAAAGTATTGCCAATACTTCTTTTCGGCACTTTATCTGCTTAGATTATATCTGGCGGGACTTGCATTTTCGGCATTTTCTTTTTATCACGGAAATAAACGCTTTGGAACTATGATAGGTTCTTTTATCTATGTATTTTCAGCGTATTCGTTGGTACTTGGGCTTATGCACCCGTTCTTCGTGGCACCGCTTATATGGTTTCCACTCATTTTACTTGGAATTGATAAGATCTTTAACAAGGAAAAGCCGTATTTGTTTATTATCTTTACGTCAATAGCGGCAATGAGCAACTTTTACTTTTTCTATATGGAGATAGTATTGGCTGTAATGTATGCCATTTACAAATATTTTAGTGTCTATAAAAAGTTTGAAGTCAAGACCTTCTTTGCTGTGATCGTAAGATTTGCGCTTTATGGTGCTAATGCGTTTCTTATTTCGGCTGCGATATTGCTTCCTGTGCTGAATGTGATGTTTTCTTCTGCGAGATTTCAGGCTTCTGAGTCTAAATCAGTACCGCTTTTCTATCATTTGGATTACTATATCAAGGCTATAGCGCATTTCACAACTGCGGTAAATGTCGGTTCGTGGACATTGATGGGATATACTGCGGTGGGACTTTTTTCTGTCATATTTGCATTCACAAGATGGAAGAAAAATAAAAATATGCTGATGGCATTTGTGGTGCTCACGCTTATACTGCTCGTGCCGGTAGGCGGATATGTGCTCAATGGCTTTGCTTATGTGGTAAACAGATGGATATGGGGATATGCAATGCTCGTTGGTTTCATCACGGCGCGCATGATACCACAGATTATTACTTTGGTTGAAAATGAGAAGAGAAGCATAGCCTGGGCGATAATCGTGATGGCGCTTGTCGCAGGGGTATTCTCAGCTGCGCGAACTGAGCAGACAATGGGCGCGGCAGGTATTTTATTGGCAGTTGCAATTGTCATGATGTCAGTAAATATCTATAAATGCTCTAGAGCTTTAATAAATGGATTTGTAGTAGTTGTACTTCTTGCAGGACTTGTATCAAATTCTTACTACAAAATGTCTGTTGATGAAGAAGAAAGCAGCTGGATAGATGAGTTTAAGGACATAAATGAAGCAGATGCGAGACTTAAAGACATCAATTCAGACAGTCTCTTAAAGTCGCTTGGAGATAATAGCTTTTACAGGATAGAAGAGGCCGGGCTTGGAACTACTCAAAATAGCTGTGTGCAGAGAGGTATTAAAGGAACTCAGTTCTACTTTTCGCTTACAAGCCCATATATATCAGAGTTTATAAATGATATGTATATGAATTGGCCAAAGGATTATGATTATGAAGGGGTAGAGTCAAGAAGTGCACTTGAATCACTTGCTTCAGTGAAGTACTTCCTTACGGGTAAGGAAGGAGAGGCAGAGCTTCCTTATAACTTCACGTCACTTATAACCGAGGGCGACACAGTACAGGGGCATGTGAAGATTTGGGGGAATAATAATGCTCTTCCTGTTGGTTATACATATTCTCATTATGTTAAGAAGTCTGACTTTGACAATATGAGCGTTACAGAGAGAGAGCAGGCGATGCTCAGCGGCGCAGTTGTTGAAGAAAGTAATCTTCCGGAAGCTGAAGTAAAAGATACTTCAGAGAGCATCTTACGATCGATCGATACACGTGGAGATGTTGATGTAAACGAAAGCAGCTATGTTGTAAGGAAAAACGGCAGAGTAGTTTTGAATGTTGAGCCTAAGAAAGACTCTGATACATATGTAGTCTTTAAGAACCTCAGATTCAAAGGGATGAGTGAGAGAGAGACCTACAATGACGGCGCATGGGCTCAGCTTACAGAGTATAAAAAGAATCTTGTCAAAGAGGAAGACAGATATGGGCATAAAAGCGTGACAACAAGTATAGCTGTAACGGCGGGAGATGAGTCGAAGATAGTTGAACTGTATTCACCCGGAGCAGATTACTATTGTGGACGTTCGAACTTCATGGTGAATTTTGGAAGTAAAGAGATGGATACGATAGAGCTCGCATTCAGAAACTCAGGAACGTATACCTTTGACAGTGTGGAAGTTTTAAGTGTTCCGCATGAGGGTACTTCAGAAAAGCTTGAGAAACTTGCTGAGGATACCTTGGAAAATGTAGTTTTTGGAACTAATAATGTAATGGGAAATATCTCGCTTGATGAGCCTAAGCTTCTGGCACTTTCCATCCCTTACTCAGAAGGATGGAAGGCATATGTGGATGGAAAAGAGACTGAAATCAAGCGTACTAACATTATGTATATGGGTATTGAGCTTGAAAAGGGTGATCATGTGATAACTCTTTATTACAACACGCCATATCTTAAAACCGGCGTCGCTCTTACCGGCGTTGGAATTGCCGTTTTACTTGGGATGATGATCATAAACTTTGTTAATAGAGGTAAACATGCTGAGAAAATTTAAGGACAAAAAATATGCTTTTTTTATAAGTTACAGCATTATACTGGCCTTTGCCGTTCTCTGCTGTTTTTGGTGGTTCATATATAATCACAAGACTTTGATATGGAAGTGGGATGGGCTGTCACAGCATTATCTTGCGTTTCTATACTGCAGCAGATTTTTTAAGCAGATTGTAAAGACGCTGCTGACAGAACATACACTTGTCATCCCGATGTGGGATATGTCGATAGGCTTTGGTGCAGATATTTTCACGACAATGCATTATTACGGTCTCGGAGATCCATTCACCATACTTACAATGTTCGTACCTGAAGCACACATGGATAAGTTCTATTGCCTGCTTTACTTCATTAAGCTTTATATTGCCGGATGGGGTGCGACAATTTTTGTAAGACACCATGGAGTAAAGAGAAAAGGTGCGATAGCAGCAGCGCTCATATATTGCTTCTGCGTATGGGGAATGTTTTTTTGCATCCATCAATACTGCTTTATGGTTCCACTGATAACATTTCCATATCTGCTTTATGGAGCGGATATAGTATTGGAAAAGAAAAATCCGCTGTTGTTCATCGTTTCACTTACATATGCAGGGATCAGTAATTTTTATTTCCTGTATATGTTAGTTTTGCTGGCGATAGCTTATGTCATTTTCAGATATTTTATAAATGTCAGGAAATTTGTGATAAAAGATATACTGACGGTTTTAGGAAGATTTATCCTGCTTGGAGCTTCATCGATGATGATGTCTGCAGTCATACTTCTCCCGGCAGTAATGACAATGATGAGCTCTTCGAGATATTCAGCAGAAAGAAATGTATCAATACTTTATCAGCTTAATTACTATCTAAGATACTTAAACGGCTTCACGGGAAATACAGAAAATGGCGATTGGACAGTATTCGGATTTACGCCGATAACCTTCCTTGCAGTTGTTTTGATGTTTACACTGAAAAAGAAGTATACAAAGGTGAAAATCTGTTTCATAGCAATGACGGTAGTTTCGCTTGTTCCGTTCGGCGGATTTGCATTAAACGGCTTTGCCTATGTTTGCAATAGATGGAGCTGGGCATTCGCATTGCTGGCAGGGTACATAGTAGGGCTCATGCTTCCGGAGTTTGGACATATTGATTCTAAACAAAAAAGTGTATTAGCCATTTCTTCGTTAGCCTATGGTATAATTACATCGATATCGGTAGTGTCGAGAGCGATTGATACAAGAGGAATAGCTGCTTTGCTGCTGTTGGAAGTGTTGCTTATAATAATGCTTTCTTCAACGTGGGACGAGAGAAAGATGCAGCTTCTTATCTGTGGGCTGGTATTTGCCGGTATATTCGCAAACGCGTATTTCCGTTATTCTGAATATGGAATGGACAGAGGGTTGGGCGAATATCTAAATTTTTCAGAGGCTAATAAAATCCTTAAGGATACAAATGCTGATGAATTGACAGATGACAGTCAGGACTTCGGACGTGTGGAAGAGTATGACACACCTTTTGAAGACAATAGCTCTGCGATAAGAAGGGCGTATACGACAAATTATTATATGAGTATGACGGCACCGTATGTTCCAAGCTTTATCATAAATAATGGTCTTAATGCAGAACGTACTTATATGTACTCAAATCTTAACAGTCGAAGCATTTTAGAGACGCTTTTTAGTGTAAGTCATGCTGTTGTCGGAAATGACGCAGAAGAGCTGGTTCCATATGGGTTCACAGCGACAGGTGAATATAAAGATATCGAGGATAAACGTGTAGCAGCATATGCTAATGAAAATGCGCTGCCACTGGGCTATACTTATGATAAGTGGACAAGCATCGATGATTACGAAAAGATGACCTTGGCTGAACGTCAGGAAGCTATGCTTAATGGAGTAGTAGTAGAAGACAGCACACTAAAAAAAGCGGAGAATACATTTGAAAGCCATAGCATACTTAAAAGTGTTGAAGGCAACAGTAAAGTTGAGATAAAAGATGGCAAGATATATGTAAAGAAAGATGCTTCTTATGTGAAACTCAATGTAGAGCAGGATTTCGACAATAGTGAGCTATATCTTGTTTTAACAGGGCTCAATTTCAATGGTATCTCTGAAAAAGATCAATATACTGATGAGGAGTGGAAAGCGCTTTCACCAATTAAAAGAGCAGGCATAGAAGTGTCGGATAAAGAGTCAGATATAGATGATTCTGCAGATATCATATTTACCTATGGAGACAAAACTGCTGCAATAAATTATATGAATCATTCGAATATTTACTACTGCGGACAGGATGATTATATTATTAATATGGGCTATATCAAGGAAGATTCATCAGATAATATGTATATAACCTTTGATAAAGCAGGTGTCTATGAGTTTTCATCTATAGATGTGGTGGCTCAGCCGATGGATTCATTGGCAGAGAAAGCAGCTGAGCTTGGAAAAGAGCATCTTGAAAATGTTGAGTTCGGTACAAATGAAATAAAAGGCAGTATAAGCGTTTCCGATGATAAACTTCTGGCAATGTCAGTTCCTTACTCAAAGGGATGGACCGCGTATGTTGACGGGAAAAAGGCCGAGATAAAGCAGGCAAATATCATGTTCATGGCGATAGAATTAAGCAAAGGAAAGCATGATATAAGATTGGTTTACAGGTCACCGTACATGTATGAAGGAGCGATGCTTTCGTCAGGCGGAGCGGCGTTGTTTATCTTAATAATGCTGCATTTTTATATCACAAAGAGCAGAAGCGCACGATAAAGCACTTCGGAATGGAGATAAAATGAAGATTTCAGATTATATAGCAGATTTTCTTGTTCGTAAGGGTGTTAAAGATGTATTTATGATAACCGGTGGCGGTGCAATGCATATGAATGACTCTTTTGGACATCATCCGGAGCTTCGCTGCACATATAATCATAACGAGCAGGCTACAGGAATGATGGCTGAAGCATATGGAAGACTTACAAACAGACCTGCAGCAGTATGCATAACTGCAGGACCGGGTGCGGTTAATGCGATGGCTGGTGTCTATGGGGCTTACGTGGACTCTATTCCGATGATTGTATTTTCCGGACAGGCTAAGCGTGAAACGATGGTTACTGCAAGTGATGTACCACTTAGGCAGCTTGGAGATCAGGAAGCAAAGACTATAGATGCTGTTAAGAGTATGACAAAATTTGCATACACGATAACAAATCCTAATGAGATACGCTATCAGCTGGAAAAAGCGTGGTTCCTTGCCAACAATGGCAGAAAGGGACCTGTGTGGCTCGACGTTCCCCTTGATATTCAGGCAGCAACAGTATATACTGATGAGTTAACGGGCTTTGACGAGACTAATACAAAGAAGATCGAATGCCCATATTATGATAAATCATATACAGATAAAATTTTGGAAAAAATCCACGAAGCAAGGCGCCCGGTAATACTTGCAGGTGAAGGAATACGTCAGGGAGATGCATATAAGGAATTCCTTGAGTGTACGAATTCTTTGAAGATACCGGTAGTGCTTGCATGGAACGCGAATGATCTTCTGTGGGAGGAAAATACATACTTTGCCGGAATGCCTGGAACTGTTGGAACAAGAGGCGGCAACTTTGTAGTGCAGAATGCCGATCTGCTGATTGTTCTCGGCTGCCGTATGAATTTACGAATAATAAGCTATAATAAGCTTCAGTTCGCAAAAGACGCCTACAAGATCATGGTTGATATTGATAAGAATGAGCTTTATAAGCCGACGATAAAGATCGATATGCCTATACATGCAGATGTAAAGGATGTATGCAGAAGTCTTGCAAATTGTGTAGAAGAAGAGGTTGGAAACCATTCAGAATGGCTTGCATGGTGCAGGAATATCAATAAGAGATACCCGGCAGTGCTGCCTGAGTACTCTAAAGTTTCCAAGCCTATGAATCCATATCCGTTTATCAGAAAAGTTTCTGAGCAGCTTGGTGACAGAGATGTCATTACCTGTGGAAATGGAGCAGCATGTGTTCAGACTTTCCAGGCATTTCATGTAAAGAAGGGTGAAAGGATCTTCACCAATTCCGGAAGTGCTGCAATGGGATACGGCTATCCTGCAGCTATAGGCGCGGCAGTTGCTCTTAAGGGTGAAAGGGTAGTATGCTTTGACGGTGATGGAAGCTTCATGATGAATGTGCAGGAACTTGCAACAGCGGCATATAATAAGCTCAATATCAAGCTGTTTCTGCTTAATAATAACGGCTACCATTCAATCCGTCAGACACAGACGAATCTGTTTCATGGCCGCCCGTATATTGGAATTGACAGCACAAGCGGAGTCGGTTTCCCTGACTTCGAAAAGCTTGCCGATGCGTTTGGCGTAAAATATGTAAGAATCGATTCGCTTGATGATGCGGATGAAAAGATAACAGAGGTCCTTAAAGCAGAAGGTCCTGTATTCTGTGAGGCAATAGTTGATCCAAAGCAGAATTTTGAACCAAAACTTTCGTCTAAGGTAATGCCTGATGGAACCATCACTTCAGCAGAATGTGATGATATGTCGCCATTCCTTCCGAAAGAAGAATATCAAGCAATAAAAGAAGAGGCACAGAATATATAAATTATGAGTGATAAGAAAAAACTCAGCGTGATGATTCCATGCTATAACGAGATTGATAATGTAGGACCGATAAGTGAGGCAATCGTAGATATTTTTGAAAAACAGCTTCCAAAATATGATTACGAGATCGTGTTCATTGATAACCATTCAGAAGATGGAACAAGGGAAAAGCTTGAAGAGATTTGCTCTAAGAACCATCATATAAAGGCAATCCTGAATGTAACAAATTTCGGACAGTTTAATTCACCTTTTTATGGTTTATGCCAATGTACCGGTGATGCTGTGATATCTATGGCATGCGATTTTCAGGACCCGCCTGAGCTTATACCTAAGTATGTTGCAGAATGGGAAAACGGTTATAAGATCGTCAGTGCAATCAAGGTTTCAAGCCGTGAAAATGGTTTTATATATTTTCTCAGGAAGTGCTACTACAAGATGATCAGAAATATGTCCACGGTAAAGTTCATTGAGAACTTTACCGGTACAGGACTTTATGATAAGTCATTTATTAATCTTATAAGCAAGCTTGACGATCCAATTCCGTTCCTTAGAGGTATCGTTGCGGAGTACGATTTCAAGAGAAAGGATATACCTTTCGAGCAGCCGAAGCGTCGCGCAGGAAAGACAAGTAATAACTTTTACTCTCTTTATGATGCGGCTATGCTTTCTATAACTTCTTATACAAAAGTCGGATTGCGTCTTGCTACGTTTATCGGCTTCTTTGCAGGAATGATCAGTTTCCTGATCGCATTGGTATATCTTGTTATGAAGCTTACTCATTGGAATGATTTTTCAGCAGGATATGCACCGATGGTAATAGGTGTATTTATTATTGGTTCACTACAGCTATTCTTTATTGGCTTAATGGGCGAATATATTTTGAACATCAACACACGTATAATGCATAGACCGCTTGTGGTTGAAGAGAAACGCATCAATTTTGATGATAAGAAGGGTTCTGCTGATGAAACTTGATCTACTTTATCAGATAAATGAGAAATATGCACCATATTGTGGAGCATCATTGGCATCTGTTTTTGAAAATAATAAGCATCTAGAGTCTATACGCGTCTACATTCTCGGAGAGAAGCTTTCGATGACATCGGAGGCTCGTTTCCGGGAACTTGCGGCGAAGTATGGACGCCAGCTTAATTTTGTCAAGACAGAGCCTTTGATGCTGATGATGAAAAAGCTTGGTATGCCGGCATATAGAGGCTCTTATGCTGCGAATATGAGGCTTTTTCTGTCTTATGTAATAGGCGATGATGTAGATCGCCTGCTTTATCTTGATGCAGATACTATTGTGACAGGTGCATTGGATGAACTTATAAGTATGCCTATGGAGGGACATCCTATAGCTATGGCACTTGATTCGCTCGTGCGTCTTCATAGGGAAAGACTTGGTTTTACAAGTGCTGATTACTACTATAATTCAGGAGTTATCCTATTTTCTATGAAAGAGTGGAGAGCGCATCATTGCTCTGAAAGAATCGCAAATCATGTAAAAAATGTTCGTGCATGGTATCCGTCTCCAGATCAGGATCTTTTGAACGTTGTATTGAAAGGCGAGATACTTAAGCTTTCGCCAAGATACAATATCCAGCCTATATATATTGCGTTTAGAGTTAAGGATTACTTTAAGACTTTTGGTGCAAGAGGCTTTTATTCTCAGAAGGATATACAGATGGCTCTGAGTGACCCATGTATATACCACTTTTTCAGATTTGTGGGTGAATTTCCATGGCATAAAGGGAATGTGCATCCCGATAACGATCTTTTTGATAAATACATTGCGCTGTCACCATGGAAAGATTATGTGAAGCAGCCGGCTGAAAATGGTGTTGTATTAAAGATGGAAAAAGTTCTTTATGCATATTGTCCTAAATGTATTTTCATAAAAATATTCAGACTTGCCTACGAACAGTTTATTTATAAGGCAAATAAGGATTCAATGCGTCATAAGATCAATAAGACAATGTAAGAAAAGACTATAGATAGATGAAAATATCAATTATTATACCGGTTTATAATCCGGATTCAGATTATTTGAGGAATTGTCTTGACTCGTGTTTAGATCAGACTATTGCAGAGGTGGTCGAAGTGATCGCAGTCAATGATGGTTCGACAAATGGCTGTGATAAGATTTTAGCTGAATATTCAAAAAAATATGAGCTTCTGACAGTTATAACTCAGAAAAATCAAGGCACTTCGGTTGCAAGAAATGCCGGACTTGATAAGGCTTGCGGCGATTATATAATGTTTGTCGATGCAGACGACTGGATAGAAAGAGACTGCTGTGAAAATGCATTAAGAGCAGCATATAATTCAAATAGTGACATAACTTTCTTTGGCTATGCGACAAATTATACGAATCGTCAGATGAACAGAGTTATAGAAAAGCCAAATGAAAAATTGTTTGAAAGAGATATCCTTCAATTGGCGATACTTGAAGGAAATCCGGAGCTCGGAGCTGTTGAAGTGGGAGCACCTTGGGGCAAGCTTATAAGGCATAGCGTTATCGAAAAAAATCATGTACGTTACACACCGGGGCTTAAAAAAGGTCAGGATACAGTATTTGTGCTTAATCTTCTTGAACATTGCCGTACATTTTCATATTTTTCGTATTTGGGATATCACTATCGTATGAGTGGTGCTTCGATCAGTCACCGTTATAACCCTGAGATAGTCTCAATAATGGAAAAAACCTTGAAGGCATACAGTGAATTTGTAAACAAGTACGGTAAAAATGAGCGTTTCAGAGAAGCGGTTGCACGAAAATATTATCGTGTGATGACAGGTGAGTATATCATGCTGGATTTCTGCCATCCTGATAATAAAGAAAGCGGAAGTGCATCAAGAAAACGTTTCAAAGACTTACTCGGAAAAGAACCATACAAGAGTTCACTGGCGAGAGTAGGAAGAAGAAAGCCGCATGGATATGATGGACTGATTTTTTTGTGCGCAAAAACAAGAAATATAACCCTTCTGTTTGCCTTAAAGAAACTTGAAATTGCAGTGAGAAATATAGTCATACATCAGTATGGATAACTACTAGGAGAGTTTTTTATGGAAAAGCTTAAAGAGCTTTTTAGAAAAAAATGGTTTTATATCGTTTGCGGAATAATGATAGCGATACAGCTTGTTTTTTCACTTCATTTCATGGGAAGACAGTACTTTTCTCTTGATGAAGTGAGTCAGATAGGCTTTATCGCTAAGAAAAATTCTATTGGGAAAATTTTAGATTATTATCTTACAAGTGAAGTGACAAATCTTCCGTTATGGCCTCTTTTGGCAGCTGTATGGTACAGGATCGTTCCATATGGTGAAGGGTGGATGAGGCTTATAACAGTCATATTATCTACAATATCAATAATCATAATGACAAAAATGGCTAAAGAATATGGTGGTGAACGTACAGGACTTCTGATGACTGTACTTACTTGCATATCAGCCATAATAATGCAAAAGTGCGGACTTACATTCAGAGTACATGCATTTTGGCTCATGTTCACAGCGCTGGTATTTTGGAAGTATATTAAGCGTGTGAAGTCGATGGGGTATGAGAGCTATCGAAGGATAATAACGCTTGGAATATGTATGGCGGGGCTTGCGTATTCACATTACTTTGGATGCTTGACGATTGTATATCTTTTTTGCATGGATGCAGTGCTTTTTCTTTTCCGTAAGATCAGGGGAAGATTCATAATATCTTACCTTATTGGAGGAGGAAGTCTGGTACCTTGGTTTTTATACATGCTTTACAAACGTACTATGAATCTTGAAGAGTTTTGGCCGAAAGTGCCTACGTTTGAGAGTATTCCGAAAGCACTGAGATTTGTAGTAAGCAACGATGAACCTGTGTATATTTTGCTTTTATTGGCAATGGCGGCATCTGTGCTTATCTTTATAAAGAAATTCGTGGAAGACGGCAAAGAACTTCAAAATGAATTTATACGTCTTGGTTTTGCAATGATGCCGCTGCTTTTTGCAGTAGGAGATTATATCTACAGCGCGCATATCAATCAGCATAGCGGTATATTTGTTTATAGATATTTTCTTTCGTGTATACCGGCAGGGCTTCTGAGTGTTGCCGTATTTACGGATGATGTATTAAAGGTTCTAAGCGACAAACTTAAAGTATCAGAAATTTTGACCTATGGTCTTACTGCATCATTGGCATTTTTCTACCTTGGAAGTGGAAACTATTACTTTGATGTCAAAGATGAGATTTCTGCGCCATATGATAATACTTATGGCAATGTCAGAGACGCGATAGTCTCAGACGGCAGATTGGGTGATGAGAAGACCATGATAGCGATCAATGCTAATCGTGCTAATGCGGATGGTTTTGAAGAGTATTATCTGGAATATGCAGGAACTGGTGAAGATGTTCACGTTGTTTCAAATGATGATCCTGATATAGCAGAGCAGATAAATAGTGCAGATCATGTATATATATATCAGGTAATGCATGGTACTCCTGATGTATTTACTGAGCTGATGGGTAATGATTTCAAGCAGACGCTTTTTGACAAGAATATAGGTCTGTACGTTTTTGAAAGGATAAGATGATATGAAACTCCTTTTTCTTGGAGACTTTGCATATGATTACAATGATGTAAAAGAAGATATAAAGAATATCGGTAATACTATAAAAGAGGAAGATCTCAGAGCGATAATAAACCTGGAAGGTCCGATATGTGATGGAACGCAGCGACAGATCTTAAAAAGAGGAACACATTTACATCAGGGCGCCGGAACAGTCGGCGCTCTGAAAGAACTTTCAACTATAGGTGTTACACTTAGTAATAACCACATGATGGATTTTGGAAAAAATGGGTGCAAAGAAACTCTTGAAACTCTTGACAGTGCGGGAATTCTTCATTGTGGAGCCGGAAGTGATATAAATACAGCTATTAAGCCTATGATAATAAGCGATGATCAGGGCGAGACAGCTGTATTTAATTTTGGCTGGGCAGGAGAAGAGACAGTCTATGCCGGAAAGCACAGTTATGGCTGTTCACCAAGAGAGAATAAAGTGGTGCTTGATACTGTAAAGAAATATGCTTTGTCGCATCCTGAAAAAGGGATAATCGTTACGCTTCACTGGGGCTTTGAATTTAATGCCTATCCTATGCCGTATGATATAGATCTAGGTCACAGACTTTTAGATATCCCTGCTGTAAATATAGTTATCGGACATCATCCGCATTGTCCGCAGACTGTGGAGGAATATAACGGAAAGAAGATATATTACTCATTGGGTAATTTTTATTTTAGCTCAAAGAGAAAAAATTTCTCAAAGAGAAAATTCCCGACAAAGCCTGTGAACAGAAGTGACTATGGAATCGCTGTTGTTTTTGACACAGCTACAGGAGAAACTTCAGACAGGATAATTTTTTATGACAGAGAAAAGGATGAAAGCTATTTTGCAGAAAGTAGTGTGATACCTGAAGTACAGCCGAGAGTTGCGCCTGAATCAAGAGAGTACTTGGAAATGTATATGCGTTGTGCCCAGAAAAGGAATCCTTTCCTTGGAACAGATGAAAAGCAGAATAAGATTATGACGGCAAAATTTAACTTTGCAAGAAATGCACTTAGGTATGTGCCATTTGCCGGTAAATTATTAAAGGTGGTTAAAAGATGATGAAAAAAGTAAGCTGCGTAATTCCAAGCTATAAAAGAGATATTTCAATTGTGCGAAGAGCACTTATGAGCGTACTGTCACAGACATGGGAAAATATCGAAGTACTTCTTGTGGATGATAACAGAGGAGAGGGTTCCGAGGTATTTACTGAGCCGATAAAGGCATTAGCTGATGAATTTGAAAATGTTAGATATCTGAAAACTACAGACCCTTGCGGCGCACAGGCAGCAAGAAATCTTGGAATAAAAAATGCTGCAGGTGAATATGTCGCATTCCTCGATGATGATGACGAATGGCTCCCTGAAAAGATAAAAAAGCAGGTTGAGTATCTTAAAAAAAATCCGGATGCAGGAATGTGTTATTGCAGGGGATACATTGTCAATGAGGCGAATAAGATTGCTGATTCCGGTGAAATATATGGAAAATTATTCAAGAGTGAAGTTACTTATAAGGAACTTTTAAGAGACGATAAGATAGGAACAACGACTCAGGCTGTTATCCGACGAGAGGTTTTTGATAAGGTGGGCGGATTCGACGAAGCATTTCCGGCAAGGCAGGATTATGAAATGTGGATAAGGATCAGCAAAAGCTATAGAGTGATCGGCATCAGAGAGCCATTGTTCAAACACTATAAAAATATGACCGGAGTTAAGCATACTCAGATCTCTAATAGTGCTGAAAAATGCATAAAAGGATATGAGCTTCTTAATGCTAAATATCATGATGACATCATGAAAGATAGAAAAGCGAGATTTAACATCGTATTTCATCTTGCTCATTTCTATAGAATGGCGGGAAGATCTTCAGATGGATATAAGGAATATGTGAAAGCCTTTTTCTGCTCTCCATCAATGTTTATGTTCCAGGGCAGCATTGCAGTACGTAATGCTATAGGGAGATTAAGCTATAAATAACTCTTGGGAGGAAAATGAAATGAGCGAAAGTAGGCGGCCGTACCATGAGTGGGAAATCAAGCATGATCTCCTTAATAAAAATAAGATAGACGGTTTTCAATACTGGAATTATATGAGAAGAGACATGTTTATGTCCTTTAATGATGAATATGCTCATGTGAAGCCTGTTTTTTATAAAAATATGGAAGGCAGCAAAGAGACTTTTTTTTCAAAAATTGCGCAGACACGTGCACTTTGGAAACATCCGATGCGCACACATTTGGAAAATGTGGATATTCTTTTCGTTTGTCATCCGCGCAGGCAGGAAATTGATGGAAAGCTGGTCAGTATATATACGGATTATATAGCAGATCGTTTTCCAAATTCAGCAACTTTACAGCGCGTAAGTAAGGCTGACTATCCTAAAGATAAGGTGTATTCTAAAAATCTCATATATAACCATCGGGTTGAGCTGATGAGTTATATATATCGTATATTGGTTAAAAAGCTTCAGCCGGCAAAGTATCGAATGATCAGAGAACAGGTTGAAAATGAGATGAGAGAGCCATTTAAGGATCTCGAAGAAAACTATGGACTTCATCCCAAGCTTAAAAACTTTGCAGAGCGAGTGACAGTACTGTATTTCTTTTATAAGTATCGCTATCCTCGATATGAAAAGCTTTTAAAGAAGCTTAAGCCTAAGGCTATAGTTGAAGTAGTCGGCGGAAGTGTGAATACCAAGATCATAAATGAGATTGCTAAGAAAATGCAGATTCCGACTGTAGAGCTTCAGCATGGAACAGGTGCAGTAATGAATGAGTTCCCGGAAGGTACAAGGATTGCTCAATTTACGGATTGGTATTTTACCTTTTCTGATTTTTGGAAAAATATCACCAATTATCCAATGGAGAAAGATCATGTGGTGGCAGGAGGATTTCCTTATCACGATATCATGATGAAAGAGTACCCTCGTGAAAGCTGGAAACATGATAAAAATACGATAGTATTTCTTTCAAGCCCAAAGTATGGCAAAGAATTGTCAGAATTAGCCGTGAAGCTTAAAGAGCTCATTCCGGAACTTAGTATAATTTATAAATTTCATCCTAAGGAAATCGTAGGATGGAGAGAAAAGTATAACTTGCTTTCACAAGCAAATAATATAAGAGTTATAGAGGATACCAAAACACCCCTGTATAGCCTTTTTGCAGAAAGCAGTATGCAGGTTGGAGTTGAATCTACAGCGGTATATGAGGGAATGAGCTTTGAGCTTGATACCTATATATGGGATATTCCACAGGCTGAGCCTATGAAAGTTATTGTCGAGAGTGGATTTGCCAGACATTTTTCAAGAGTTGAAGATCTTGCGGAGCTTATTAAGAGCGGTAAAAGTAAGAAATACAACGCAGACATGTTTTGGAAGAGTGATTCCATGGAAAACATTGTTTCAAAACTTAAAGAGATAGTGGATTAAGTATTTATGAAAAATAAAGATGAAAATTCGACAAAAGCACTTAAAGCAGGTGTATGGTATACCGTAAGCTCATTTTTGAGAAAGGGCATAAGCTTTATATCTACACCTATATTTGCAAGGCTTTTGTCTAAAAGTGAATTTGGTTCTTACAGTAACTTTGCAGTTTGGCTTTCAATCTGCGCTGTTGTATGTACGCTAAACCTTAAATCATCTGTGCCGAGAGCCAGATTTGATTATGAAGATAGATTTGATGAATATATTTCATCGGTGACTTTTTTTGGAACAGCTGTTACGGCTTTATTTTACTGCATTGTGATAGCTTTTCAGGATTTTTTTGTAAATCTTCTTGGAATTGATGCAATCTATCTGCATGTAATGTTCATTGAGCTTTTGGTTGCACCGGCGCTGGATAATCTTCAGGCAAAGCACAGGATAATGCAGAAGTATAAAGAACAGGTTGCATTGTCAATTTTTATCACATTGAGTTCGACATTCTTTTCAGTGCTCGGAGTTTACATGATGAAGGATAAGCTCTTCGGACGCATCATGGGTAACGAGGTAACGAGCACGGTGATATATCTTGCGGTATTTATTTATGTAATGTATAAAGGACGCAAGATAATTGATGTTGCAGCATGGAAATATGCAGCTGTATATTCAGTGCCGATAATTCCGCATTTGCTTTCTAATATAATACTTGGCTCTTCGGATAAAGTAATGATAACAAAGCTTATAGGCAAAGAGGCAAATGCCATGTACTCGATTGCATATTCGGGCGGATTAATAATTTCCACGCTTATGACCTGCTTTAATCAGGCGATGGTTCCGTGGCTTTTCGCTAAACTTCATAATGAAGATTACGAAGTCATAAGAAAGGTCAACCGTTATTATGTGACAGGCTTTTCTATAGTTGTAATGGGAGCGATACTTCTTGCACCGGAAATAACGTGGGTACTTGGAGGTTCGAAGTACAGCGGGTCAGAAATGGTTGTACTTCCTGTAATGCTTGGTTATGGATTTAAGTTTGCTTATACGAACTATGTAAATGTTGAGCAATATGAAAAGAAGACAGGAGCGGTATCTGTCGGAACGCTTATAGCGGCTGCCTTTAATATTATCACAAATCTTATATTTATTCCGATATATGGATATGTTGCAGCGGCGTATACAACACTTGCCGGATTTTTGCTGCTGCTCGTGATGCACTACTTTATCAGTAAAAAATATGGTTTTGCCAATATATATGATAATAGATTTACATTTATTCAGCTTGCGGTGATGAGTGCAGCCGGGCTTGCTCTTCAGTTCCTCTACCCATACGTTATACTTCGTTGGGGACTTGCTTTCATACTTGGAGTATTCACGCTTACAGGAATCTTTAAGATAAGAAAGCAGTATTTTGTATAAAAGCGGTGAACTTGAAAATATACAAAATCGCTGATATACTTAATCAGTTATGTAATTCGTTATGATATACATGGAGTTATAACTATTTTTAATAACCTCGACTAAATTCTAATGATGCAAAACCTCACCATTAGAGGATTTACATCATTAGAATAAGTCGAGCTAATTAAAAACAGCAATACTAGAAACTCCGCACTGAGTACATTAGCTCAGAGATTATAAAAATATAGCTTTGATAAAGCTTGGATTAAAGTAAAATGGGAAGTCAGGTAGAATAAGATGTCATTATATGAGGATATAGTAAATCACAAAGAGAAGCTTTCACTTGTAGGTCTTGGCTATGTCGGAATGCCGATAGCTGTCTCATTTGCAGACAAAATTGATGTCATTGGTTTTGATATCAATGCTGAAAAGATAGCTAAGTACAAGGCAGGATTTGATCCGACAAATGAAGTTGGGAATGATAGGATCAAAAATTCAAAGGTTGATTTTACAGCAGACGAGACACGACTCAAGGATGCTAAGTTTCATATAGTTGCAGTTCCAACACCTGTAAATTCCGATCATACACCGGATCTTACACCTGTTGAGGGTGCAAGCCATGTTCTCGGCCGCAATCTTACAAAGGGCTCTATTGTTGTATATGAGTCAACAGTTTATCCGGGTGTAACAGAGGATATCTGCGTACCAATCCTTGAAAAAGAGTCAGGTCTTAAGTGCGGAGTTGACTTTAAGGTAGGTTATTCACCGGAGCGTATCAACCCGGGCGATAAGGTTCATCGTCTTGAGACGATCGTTAAGATCGTTTCTGGTATGGATGCTGAAACACTTGAAGAAGTAGCAAACGTTTACAGCCTTGTTGTAAAGGCAGGTGTTTACAGAGCAGAGAGTATTAAAGTTGCTGAAGCAGCTAAGGTTATCGAGAATAGCCAGAGAGATATCAATATTGCTTTTATGAATGAGCTTTCAATGATCTTTAATAAGATGGGTATTGATACTCAGGCAGTTCTTGCAGCAGCAGGAACAAAGTGGAATTTCCTTAAGTTCTTCCCAGGACTTGTAGGCGGTCACTGCATCGGTGTTGACCCTTATTATCTTACTTACAAGGCTGAAGAGCTTGGATATCACAGCCAGATCATCCTTTCAGGACGTCGTATAAATGATGACATGGGTAAGTATGTTGCTGAGTCACTTGTTAAGAATATCATTAAGGCAAATGTTCCTGTAAAGGGAGCTAAAGTTGCGATACTTGGATTTACATTCAAAGAGAATTGTCCTGATACACGAAATACAAAGGTTATTGATATAGTAAACGAACTTAGAGAGTACGGCATTGAGCCGCTTATCGCTGACCCGGCTGCAGATGCTGAGGAAGCAAAGAAGCTCTATGGTATTGAGTTTGTTGATATGAAGTCTATTAAGGATTGTGATGCAGTTATTCTTGCTGTTTCTCATGACCAGTTCAAAGACTTAAAGATCGAGGACTTTGATGCATTATATAAGAATGATGGTGAGCATAAAAAGGTACTCAGCGATGTGAAGGGTATCCTTGATAAAAATGCATTTAAGGATGCAGGTTATATTTATTGGAGATTATGATAATGGATTTTAATAAGAGAAAAGTTATCGCTGAGCTTGGTATGACTCATGACGGAAGTCTTGGACAGGCTGAGGCAATGATAATTGCAGCTGCTCAATGCGGTGTTGATGCAGTAAAATTGCAGACACATATTTCAGAAGCGGAAACTATTCATAATGCACCGCAGCCGCCATACTTTAAGGCAGAGCCGCGTTATGAATATTTTAAGCGTACTGCATTTAATATGGAGCAGTGGAAGAGACTTAAGGAATGCGCAAAAGAGAATAATGTAGAGTTTATTTCCTCACCATTTTCGATTGAAGCTATCAAGTTTCTTCTTGAACTTGGAATCGATGCATTTAAGGTTCCTTCAGGAGAGATCACCAATATCCCTTATCTGGAGTTCCTTGCAGATGCTCAGGTTCCGACGATCGTTTCAAGTGGTATGAGCTCAGCAGAGGAAGTTGATACAGCAATGGAGATCTTCCTTAAGAAGAACTGTAATGTTGCGCTCATGCAGTGTACAAGCGAGTATCCATGTGATCCTAAGCACGTTGGATTTAATATAATTGATGAGTATAAGGCAAAGTTCCCGGGAGTTCCGCTCGGCTTTTCTGATCATACATCAGGTGAATGGGCTTCTATAGGCGCATTCATGAAAGGTGCAAAGCTTATTGAAAAGCACTTTACACTTAGTAAAAAAATGTATGGCCCTGATGCGAAGATGTCTATGGAGCCTGATGAAATGGCACAGCTTTGTGAGTCATTAAAGAATATTGATATAGCAATGAACAGCCCTGTGGATAAAACTGATGTATCTGCATTTAAGGATATGAAGGTTATCTTCCAGAAGAGTATTGTTGCGATCACAGATATTCCGGCAGGAACACCTATCGAGCTTTCAATGCTTGGTTATAAGAAGCCCGGAACAGGACTTGAAACACGTTACTATAAAGATATCGTCGGAAAAACTGCAAAGCGCGATTTGCACTTCGATGACATTATTCAGAAAGAGGATATTAACTGGTGAAAAGAAAAATTTGTGTATTTATCGGAGGAAGAGCAAACTACAGCTCAATAAAATCTGCTATGCAGGCAATTCAGGCACATCCTGAGCTTACACTTCAGGTTATACTTGCCGGTGCCGGACTTATTGACAAGTATGGCGATATGGAAAAGATTCTTACTGAGGATGGTTTCCCTATCGATGAGAGAGTATATATGCAGGTGGAAGGTGACAAGCCTAATGCCATGGTTAAGACAGCAGGACTTGGAATGCTTGGACTTGCTGATGCATATGAGAGACTTCAGCCTGACTTTGTAATAGTTGTAGGCGACCGTTATGAAGTAATGGCTGCTACTATCGCTGCTGCATATATGAATATACGTGTTGCACATACAATGGGAGGCGAGGTCACAGGTACTATCGATGAAAGTATCAGACATGCTATCACAAAGTTTGCACATGTACATTTCCCTGCTAATAAAGAAGCTGCTGAGCGAATCATTAAGCTTGGTGAGAGAACAGAGGATGTATTTACAGTAGGATGTCCTCGTATCGATAATATCAAGAGAATCCTTGATGCTGATAATTCTATGCCTATGGATCTTTTTGAGAAAGAAGGCGGTGTAGGACCTGAGTTTGATCTTAGCGAGCCATTCATCCTTGTTTCTCAGCACCCGGTAACAACAGAGTATACTGAGGCGAAGGATCAGATCACACAGACTATCAATGCATGTATGAAGACAGGCATGAATATCGTTATGCTTTGGCCGAACTCAGATGCAGGTTCAGAGGGTATCTCAACAGGTATCAGAAGATATCGTGAAAAGTATCCGAATGCAAAACTTCACGTATTCAAGAACATGCCTATCAAGACATATGTAAGACTAATGGCTAATACAGCATGTCTTGTCGGTAATTCATCATCAGGTATCCGTGAAGGTGCATTCATCGGAACTCCTGTTGTAAATGTAGGTACAAGACAGAATGGCCGTGAAAGAGGTGTCAATGTTATAGATGCTGCAGATGAAGAGAATGCAATCTATGAGGCAATTCAGAAGCAGCTTGCACACGGCAAGTATGATTCAGAGCCTATATATGGCGATGGTCATGCTGGTGAGAGAATTGCTGATATCCTTTCAAAAGTTGAAGTACCTGTTCAGAAAATGATCACATATTGATACATATAAAAGACATACAGAGCTATTCAAAAGATGAATGGCTCTGTATTTTTGTGGGATTTAGCCTGATTTGTGGCTGACAGACATAATGCAAAACATCATTGTACGGGTGGTTCTGATTTATTTATAATAATTTTCCAATGGGAGCGGAATCATATCACCAATAATTGTTGCATATTCAGGTGGATTCCATGTTGAATGCTTGCCGCTTCCCAGGGTGAATGTCATTTCACCGAATTTTATTGATCCGTCGTCGAGTACATAAAGGTCAACGCGAACAAATGGGAAGCCTTTGCAGAGCTTTTCAGCGAGCTTAACAAGTTCGTCAAGGCACTCGGGCTTTGGAGGGACTTCATCAAATTCAGGATAAATTCCATCTGTGAAGATTTCTGGAGTCCAGTCAGTGCTTAAGAACATCACACGTGGCTGACCTGTGAGTCTGTCGCCGATATATTCGATAAATTCAGGCTTTCCATTGAAGCAGTAGAATTTATAATCGAAAAGATTATTTCCACCGTTTTCAATAAATTTTTCTGCGACGATCTTTCGCTTTATGTTGTGATACTGAAGTTCAAAGCCCTCAATAAAAGCGAAGTCGGTATTCATCCATCGGTTGAATTTGCGTCTTGCAGATTTAATATCTAATTTAGCCTTATCTGTTACTATGAGATTCCATCCTGAGGCATGATTTGCTTTGAGCACGAAGCGGGAAGGGAGCCTGTCAAAATCAATCTCATCGAAACTGTCCCAGGCACCGAGCAGAGGAATGAGGTATTTTTCGCCAATTGTCTTTTTTACCCATTCTCTGACTGTATATTTATCAGAAAGAGTTGTCCTTCTTGGGTCTTTATCATAGAGCTTGAGCCATTGAATTTTTTCATCAAAAGTTTTCGGGTCTTCGAGATTGAGTTCATAACCTGTGATTTTTTTGAACCAGCGTTTAAGCGCCTTTGGATAAGCGCTTTCCGGTAATGACTTGTTGTATAAATATGAAGCAAACATAGCTGCTTTACTGAATAATTCGTTGAACATTTTTTCCTCACTTAATCTTGTATTAAAGCACCGACTAATTATAAATAAAATACCGTCATAGGGCAAGCTTTGAGATAAATGAATTTGCGCAATATTGTGAAGTGATATATACTTGTACATTAGCATGTGCAATTTTGGGTACATACAATCAAAATAAATCGGAGTATATATGGTAAATAAGATAAAAAGTATAGTTGAAAAGAAAACCTATATGATATATATGGCGTTGGCGGCTGTAATGCTGGTATTTATGTTTTATCAGGGCGGAAAGCAGTCATTTTGGCTGGATGAAATGTCGCTGCTTGGTACTATTACAAAAGAGAAGAATGTTTGCGATATTTTGAACCAATACTTAACGATCGATGTAACTAATCTGCCGGTCTTTCCGCTTGTGGCTGCACTGTGGTATAGAGTGCTGCCGGCTAATGATCGGCTGATGCTTCTACTGCCTGAGATTGCTGTTGCGCTGTCATGCATATTCAGTGCGCTGACGGCAGAGCTTATTGCAGGAAAAAAAAGTGGTATCTTTGCGGCTATCCTGACTGCTGTTTCGACGAAAATGATACTTAGCTGCGGCTTTGAATTCAGAAGTTATGGATTTTTGCTTTTCTTTGGAACAGGTGCACTGTATTACTTTTTTAAGCATATGAAGTCTGATAGCAAGCGAGATAACATTATGTACGGAGTGATGCTTGTACTTACGATCTACACTCATTATATGGGAGCTATACTTATCGCTGCGCTCGGTGCAGCAGAACTTGTATCAGTTATAAAGGAAAAAAGCATAAAAAGACTCATACCTTATGTGGCGACAGGAGTGCTCTTTGCGCCTTGGTTTGTACTTATGCTTATGAAAAAGCAAAAAAGTATCACATCATTTTGGCCTAAAAAACCTACTGTTCCTGAAATTGCACGAGTTATGAGGAAACTTTTATCAGAAAATGAAGTATTGTTTATCATTCTCATAATCACATTTTTGTATGTATTGTGCCGCGTTGTGAGATATTGGCTTGAAAAGAGGAAAGTATCCTTTAAGTTGAGTGCCATTCTTATAATGTCGTGGGTCGTGCTTTTCATGCTTGGAGTTGTATTTGTTTACAGCGCTGTGATCAATCCTGCCGGCGGTTTTTTTGTTCAGAGATATTTTCTTGAACTTGTACCGGTGATGCTTATTATAATTTCTATAGGAATTTCTGAAGCAATAGAATTTATAAGCGCTGATCGTGAAAGAGCATTCAGGCTTGAACTTACAGCTATAGCAGCATTGTTTATGATATTGTATGTAGGACTTACGAACTTAAGAGAAGTTCGTGAGAGTTCATCTAAAAGTTCTGAGACATTCAGAGAAGCTTCGCAGTGGGTTGAGGCACAGGAAGGTCTTTATGATGAAGGAACTGCTCTTGTGTGCTCTGTAAATCCAAGGGCTGCACTTGGATTTGCTGAATATTATGTAAGAGACGGCGGTAAAAAGCCGGAAATTCCTGTGATAAGTCTTCAGGATACAGATCCGGTATCAGATCTTAAAAAATATGATAAATTATATGTCGTATATGTTCACAGAGATATGGAAAAGCTTGCTGATGATGTAAAAGCATATCTTAGTGATAATTTTGAAATAAAGGAAAACAATGAGGAAATCAAAGCCGCATTGTATGTAAGAAAGGAAGCAAACTAATATGGATATCCTCGCTATTATTCCGGCAAGAGGAGGCTCAAAGGGAATTCCTCATAAGAATATGGCAGACCTTTGCGGGAAGCCTTTGCTGCAATATACGTTTGACGCAGCAAAGAGGAGTAAGCTTATAACAAGAGTGATTCTTTCGACAGATGATGAAGAGTTTGCAGAATTTGCCAGAAAGAACGATATAGAGGTGCAGATGCGGCCGGCTGAGCTTGCAAGTGATACGGCTGTTATGAAAGATGTTATCAACTATCACTTGGAAAAGCTTGCTGAAGAGGGGTATAAACCTGAAGCGTTTATTTTGCTTCAGCCAACTTCTCCGCTTCGAACTGCAGAGCATATTGATGAAGCACTTGGTAAAATGTTTGATGACGAAAAGTCAGATGCGATAGTAAGCGTTGTGGATGTTCCGCACGAGTATCTTCCGATGAAGCTCATGCAGATGGATGAAGACGGCTCGCTTAAGTTTTATCAGGCAGATGGTGAAAAATACACTACACGGCAGGCTCTTCCGCATCTTTATGCCAGAAATGGTGCAGCAGTTTATGCAGTTTATACTGATGTTTATAAAGAGACAGGAAGCCTTTATGGTACGCATTGCCTGCCTTATGAAATGAGCCCTGAGGACTCAATAGATATAGATACAAAATTTGATCTGTTTCTTGCTGAAGCAGTACTGAAAGGAAGAAATTAAAATGTCATACAGTGAAGTAAAGTTTGATAAGGATGCAGTTTTTCTTGTAACAGGCGGAGCCGGATTCATAGGTTCGAATCTTGTTGAAGCACTTCTTAGGATGGGGCATAAGGTAAGATGTCTGGACAATCTTTCTACAGGAAAGCAGGAAAACGTTGACATGTTCATGGATGATCCGAATTATACATTTATTAAGGGTGATATCACAGACCTTGATACTTGTATGAAGGCATGTGAAGGTGTTGACTATGTAATGAATGAGGCTGCGTGGGGATCAGTTCCAAGAAGTATCGAGATGCCGCTTTATTATGAAAAGGTTAATATCGGCGGAACACTCAATATGATGGAAGCAGCCAGACAGAATCATGTAAAGAAATTTGTATATGCTTCAAGTTCATCAGTATATGGAGATCATCCGGTGCTTCCTAAAAAGGAAGGCCAGGAGGGAAATCTTCTATCTCCATACGCACTTACAAAGCGAGTTGATGAAGAGTATGGAAAGCTTTACTACAAGCTCTATGGACTTGATACATACGGACTTCGTTACTTCAACGTTTTCGGAAGACGTCAGGATCCTAATGGTGCATATGCTGCTGTTATTCCTAAGTTTATCAAGCAGCTTCTTGATGGAGAGACACCTACTATCAACGGAGACGGAAAGCAGAGCCGTGACTTCACGTATATTGAAAATGTAATTGAGGGTAATCTCAAGGCTTGCCTTGCTTCGCATGAGGCAGGAGGACAGGCATATAATATAGCTGCAGGCGGAAGAGAGTACCTTATCGATATGTATCATAAGATCACAACTGCATTGGGGAAGGATGTTGAGCCGAACTTTGGACCTGATCGTGCAGGGGATATCAAGCACAGCAATGCCGATATTTCAAAGGCTGCTGAGTTCCTCGGATATCATCCGGAATATGATTTTGAATGCGGTATAAAAGAAGCTATTGATTGGTATAGAGAAAACTTATAATGAAAAGCATCAGAAAGCATCTGATATTAATATTATTTTTAATCTTATCTGCTGTGATCGGCGGTTATGCTGTTACAGCAAAGTATAAATTTACTAACGATTCGCGTAAATCTGTAAAAATCAATGAAGTATGTACGTCAAACCTTGCATCGTGTTTTGATGAAAATGGTAAACATCCTGACTGGATAGAGCTTTACAATACATCAAATGAAGACGTGGATCTTTCGGGCTGGTATCTTTCGAATGCACAGAAAAAGCTCGATAAGTGGCGCTTCCCTGATGGAACTACGATCTCAGCCAATGGATTTCTTGTGGTTTATGCAGATGGAACGGAAGAGCAGAAAGAAGATCCGGATGCAGGTTTTTCGCTGACAAGTCTGATAATGACAGGCAGAGCGTCAGAGATTCCGAGCAATGGACTGCATACGACATTTAAGTTGTCGGCTAATGACGAGAATCTTTTTCTTTCGGCTAACGATAAAAGCCTTATAGATTCGGTGGAAGTACCACAGTTAAAATATGATACTTCCTGGGGAAGGGTAAAAGACGGAGTTGAGTCATTTTCCAGGCTGACGCCTACAGCAGGCAATTCTAACGATGATGCAGATAAGGTTGTATATGCTACGCTTGCAAAACCGGTATTTTCAAAAGAAAGTGGATTTTATGAAGAGCCTTTTAAGCTTAAGATAAGCTCAGAAGAAGATGCAGAGATTCACTACACTTTGGATGGAAGTGTTCCGACGAAGGATTCGCCGCTGTATGATGGCGAAATCGAAATAAATGACAGCAGTTCAAATGAAAATATTTATTCTGCGCTGCAGAAAGTTTCTGTGGATCTGCTTGATTATGTGCATTATATATTCAGTATACCTGATAAAAAGATCGATAAATGCACGGTAGTACGCGCAGCAGCTTTTTTTGACGATGGAGAAATATCAGAAACTTCAACTGCGTCATATTTTGTAGGATTTGATAAAAAGAAAGGATATGACGGAATTGGTGTGATATCGCTTGTTTCTGACCCGGACGATCTTTTCTCTGATGAAAAGGGCATTTATGTTATAGGTGATAAGGGAAAAGATGATTTCAAAAAACGTCTTTCTGCAAGTGAGGATGCAGTCAAATATATAGAAGATAATCCTTCGACACCTACAGATGGAACAGTTAGCATATGCGGGATCAAGATGGATGAATATATAGAGAGTAACTATATACAGGCTGGCTCAGAGTGGGAAAGAGAAGCATATGCATCGATATTTGACAGCTCGCATGAACTTATTTCAGAAGAAAACCTTGGAATAAGGGTAAAAGGACACAGAACCAGGAACTTCCCTAAAAAGAGCCTGAATCTTTATGCCAGAAAAATTTATGGAGACGGCAGCTTTAAGGCAAACCTGCTTGGAATGAATGAGTCTGCAGTATCACTGTTCTCCGGTGGTCAGGATGAGCTTACGATTGCAAAGGATGCGATAATCGCAGAGCTTACGGCTGATCTTAACTTTACTTCGCTAAGATTTTCGAAGCCATACTATGTTTTTCTCGACGGAGAGTTCTGGGGAGTTTACCGTATTTCTTCAAAGGTGGATAAGGACTACATACAGGAGCTTTATGGAGTGGATGATGACGAAGTTATCATTGCGAAAAACAAGCTCTTGAACAAAGGCAGTACAGGCGACGAGGAAATTTATGGCTCGTTGAAAAATTTCATTAATCATGCAGATTTTACGACGGGAACAGATTATGAGCGTTTTCAGGAAATGGTAGATCTGGACAGCCTGATAGATTATTATGCAGCCAGACTTTACGTAGACGAAGGTATGGACTGGCCTAATCTTAACACCAGCCTTTGGAGAACAAGGGAAAGTGATGGCGAAGGTTATGGTGATGGGCGCTGGCGCTGGATAAATTTTGATAATAATTCAAATATCAGCTATGATTCCGTAAGTACGAACACATTGGACATCATACTTAATGGTTCAAAGCATTTTAAGCGTGATGAAATGATGTATAAGCTGATGCAGAATAAAGATTTTTGTAAACGTTTTTATGAGAGATTTCTAGTGATCGCGAATGAAACATACGATCCTGAAAGATGCATCGAAGTTATTGATAAATATGCTGCTGAGACGCGAAAATATATGAATAAGGATTATGAAAGATTCTACGGGACCAGATATGATTCTGAAAGTTTTGAAAATGATATCGAGTCGATGAAGAAGTATTTTATGGAAAGAAGTAAATATATAATTCCGTGCGTGAAAGAGGCGTGTGGTCAATGAGACAGATATACCCCGGCATATTTGATATGCTGGGGCATCATTGTCAGAGCATTTGATCGAGAGGACTCAGATCCACCCGCCGTCAAGAGCGATGATCTGACCGGTAAGATAGTTGTTTCCATTTACTAAAGATGAAACAAGTTCTGCGACATCTTCTCCGGTTCCCATGCGGCAGGCTGGGATCTCATCGATCAAGGCCTGACGCTCATCTTCGTCAAAGCATTTATTCATATCGGTATCGATAACACCGCAGGCAATAGCGTTAACCTGGATATTGCTTGGGGCAAGCTCTTTTGCCAAAGCTTTTGTGAAAGCATTAACACCACCTTTGGTCGCAGAGTATGCAACTTCTGTGGAAGCACCAACATTTCCCCATTGTGAAGAAATGTTAATGATTTTACCTGTTTGTGCCGAAATCATATGTGGAATTACTTCGTGGCAAGTATTGTATACCGATGTGAGATTAGTCCTTACGATCTCATCCCATTCGGAAGGACTCATGTCTTGCAGAAGCCCTATTTTAGAAATTCCGGCGTTGTTTATAAGCACATCGATGTGAGGCATTTCACTTATAATATTTTTTATAAAACTGAGGTCGCCAACATCACCTGCATAATGATGACCGCTGAAATCGCTTAAGTCATTAATGTTACGATGACATACCAAATATAATTCATAGCCTTCACGCTCTAATCGTTTGGCGATAGCGCGCCCGATACCTCGTGAAGCGCCTGTGATGAGTGCATATTTCATAAAATTTTAACTCCTTATTTGGTGAATTATAGAGTATAATGTAAAGGCGTTTGCTACAATTGTCAAATTGCTAAATTGGTAAAAGTGACAAAAATGTGTATAAAAAATGTTTTTTTTTTCGCACACATTGACAGATATGTAATACAGGTGTTAATATTTTAATAAATTTAATAAGTTTGTAACATTTAGGAGATAGAAATTACTCATGAAGAGAAAACTCGTTCTTAGGCTGACTACATTATGTATAGTCGGTGCTATGATTTCAGCTGAGCCGGTATCAGCTAAGACTGCATCATCGGCTGTATTGCTTCCGGTCGCCGGAATAGAAAAAATATTAGATAAAGGAACATCAGTTGCTTCTGCAAGAGCTGAGGCGGTAGAGAAAACAGGAAAGGTTGATGCAGAGCTTACAGCTGCTGTCCTTTCAGAGACTAAAGCACCTGAAGAAGAAACAGAGCCAACTTCAAAGGAAGATGTTGATGAATCAAATTTAGAAGATATGCTTTCTGCAGGTTCAGGCAGTGAGTCAGCTTCGGCAGAGTCAACAAAATCTGAAAATGAAAGCTCATCAGAGGCTGAGAGTGAAGAGCAGGAAGATGAAAAAGCTGAAGAACCTTCAGAAGAATCATCAGAATCGGATGATTCTGAAAAGTCATCTGATAAGTCATCAGACAAGGAAAAGTCTTCTAAGGATGATTCTTCAAAGAAAAATAAAAAGAAAACTACAGTTTCATCTGATTCTGCTGAAAGTATTTCTGCGGGAGCAGGAACAGAGATCAGCAGTGATGCTGATGCAGATGGCAGCATGAATCTTGTCGATGCTGTTACAGCAGGCCAGGATGAAGAGGAAGAGGATTTCTCCAACCTTGTTATCGCACAGGTAGATGATTACGTATATGTAAGAACAGAGCCTTCTGAAGACAGTGAGTATGCTGGTAAGCTGTACAATAACTCTGTTGGTAATGAGATTGAAGTTGAAGGCGATTGGATTAAGATCAAGTCTGGAAACACAGAAGGTTATGTTAAATCTCAGTATGTTGTAAGAGGTGATGATGCCAAGAAACTTGCTGAAAAGGTTGGAACACGTCAGGCAAGAGTACTTACAACAACACTTTATGTAAGGGCAGAAGCATCTAAAGATGCTGAAGTTCTTGGTATGGTTCCTATGGATGATGTACTTACAGTTTCAGAAGAGACAGAAGATGGCGAATGGGCTAAGGTATCTGTCGAAGAAGGTGAAGGATATGTAAGTACACAGTTCGTTAAGCTTTATACTGATTTCGTACGTGCTGAGTCAAAAGCAGAAGAGGAAGCACGTCTCAAGAGAGAAGAAGAGGAAAGAGAAGCTGCAAGAAGAGCTGCAGAAGCTGCAGAAGAAGCTGCAAGAAAGAAATCTGAAAAGAATTCTAAGATCTCTTCAAAGGGTAATTCTTCAAAGGGTGGTTCTTCAAAGAGCAGTAGTTCAGGCAGTGGATCATCTTCAGGTGGTTCAAGCTATAAGGCAAGTGGTTCTGGCTCTGGTGCAGCAGTTGCAAATTATGCTCTTCAGTTTGTTGGTAACCCATATGTATATGGTGGAACATCACTTACAAATGGAGCTGACTGTTCGGGATTTGTAATGAGTGTATATCGTAACTTCGGTATTTCACTTCCACACAGCTCAGGTGGAGACAGATCTGTAGGTTCTGCTGTAAGCGGAGGTCTTGCAAATGCACAGGCCGGTGATATCGTATGTTACTCAGGACACGTTGCTATTTACATCGGTAATGGTCAGATTGTACATGCATCAACAGCTAAGACTGGTATTAAGGTTTCAAATGCAAGCTATAGAACACCTGTAGCAGTAAGACGAGTATTCTAAATTAAATAAATGTTCACATATAAAAGAATCCTGTGTTTAAACCGCAGGATTCTTTTTTGCTGTACGAAGAAATTTTCATAAGGCAGCAGATCATTCGCGATACGGGCTTGGAGATACGTATCGGTGTGTAATTTTTATCGAAAATATTGTAAATGGGTTATAAAAGACTTGGGTGTAAAAAGTGTCAGTCAATTAATATTAGATGTATACAGTATATAGTTCATAAAATTAGACAAAATTTCGATATGAATTGCTAGGATTAAAAAGTTATCATCACTTATCCACTAAAATTGTCCACAAAAGAAGACTGTAAAAATGGATTATGCACAGAGTTATCCACTTTATCCACAAAAATTGCGAAAAAGAATGAACGGAATTATGGTAACTAAAATATGTGAAATATTATGAAAAGGCAGCAAAAACAGTTAATAATGTGTGTGGCGACAAAAAGAGAAAAGATGTGCAATTGTTTGTGCAATTTACAAGGAAATATAATTATTGATAATCAACTTGCTCTGTGTTATAATAATTTCACAATTAAAATGATTCTAAACCTAGTGTTTATTGTCATTTTGACGGTATGTCGCCGATTGCGCGGCAAATACAAACAGAAAAGGATGTGATCTGTATGCGTTTTGCAATTACCGGCAAGAACATCGATGTTACTGCAGGACTTAAATCAGCTGTTGAGGATAAGCTCAGCAAACTGGAAAAGTATTTCACACCAGATACGGAAGTTAGTGTTACCCTGAGTGTCGAAAAGGAGCGTCATAAGATAGAGGTAACTATTCCTGTAAAGGGAAGTATTATCCGTTCAGAACAGGTCAGCAATGATATGTATGTTTCAATTGACCTTGTAGAAGAGATAATTGAAAAACAATTAAAGAAATATAAGAAAAAGATCATCGACAGAGCTCAGGATGCGGCTTCCTTCAAAAAGGAATATGTTGAGAGAGATTACGACGATGATGATGAGATCAAAATCGTAAGAACAAAGAGATTTGGTATAAAACCTATGTATCCAGAGGATGCATGTGTACAGATGGAACTTCTTGGACATAGCTTCTATGTTTTCAGAAATGCTGAGACTGATGAAGTTAATGTTGTATACAGAAGAAAGGGCAACACTTACGGATTGATCGAACCGGATAACTAATTGATATTAGGAGCCGGAGCGAAAAGCTCCGGCTCTTTTTGCGTGCGCGAGAGGCTGTGAAGATGCGACTTAGAAGGAAAAACAGCATTTTGAAAAAGTATGTATACAAGTACATTAGCTGCAACCCACAAGGGCATTGAGTTTCGGCGTTATCATATGCGAACAGAAATTAACAATTTTTTAACAATGTATTATTGCAAATACCAGTTCCGTGTGCTATGATGATAAACGGACTGATAAAAAAATAACAATCTCCCGATTTGACGGGATAAAAGTTATGAAAAATCAAGGAGGCATTATTTATGGCAAAGAAGATTGTTCTTGCAGGCGCTTGCCGTACTGCAATTGGCAAAATGGGTGGTGCGCTTTCCACAACACCTGCTGCTGAACTCGGTTCTATTGTAATCAAAGAAGCTCTTAAGAGAGCAGGAGTTCCGGCTGATAAGGTTGATCATGTTTATATGGGATGCGTAATCCAGGCTGGACTTGGCCAGAATGTAGCACGTCAGGCATCTATCAAGGCAGGTCTTCCTGTTGAGTGTCCTGCTGTTACAGTCAACGTTGTGTGTGGTTCAGGTCTTAACTGCGTAAACATGGCAGCTCAGATGATCGAAGCCGGTGACGCTGATATCGTAGTAGCAGGTGGTATGGAGAACATGTCAATGGCTCCTTTCGCACTTGATAAGGCTCGTTTTGGTTACAGAATGGGCAACAGCAAACTTATAGATACAATGATCAATGATGCTCTTTGGGATGCATTCAATGATTATCATATGATCAAGACAGCTGATAACGTTGCTGAGCAGTGGAAGCTTACTCGTGAAGAGCTTGATGAGTTCGCTGCAGAAAGCCAGAATAAGGCTTGCAAGGCTCAGGAAGAGGGATGGTTCAAGAAGGAAATCGTTCCTGTAGAAGTTAAGCAGAAGAAGCAGACAATCATTGTTGATACAGATGAGGGTCCTCGTCCTGGAACAACAGCTGAGTCACTTTCAAAGCTTCGTGCAATCAACCCTGATGGTGTTGTTACAGCTGGTAATGCTTCAGGTATCAACGACGGTGCAGCAGCAGTTGTTGTTATGTCTGAGGAGAAGGCTAAGGAGCTTGGTATTAAGCCTATGGCTACATGGGTTGGCGGAGCTCTCGGCGGAGTAGATCCTTCAATCATGGGTGTTGGCCCTGTTGCTTCAACACGTAAGGTTATGGATAAGCTCGGAATGAAGATCGAAGACTTCGATATCTACGAGGCAAATGAGGCATTTGCTGCACAGTCTGTAGCAGTAGGTAAGGACCTCAACTTTGATCCTAAGAAGCTTAATGTTGCCGGTGGTGCTATCGCACTTGGACATCCGGTAGGAGCTTCTGGATGCCGTATCCTTGTTACTCTTCTTCACAACATGGAGAGAACAGGTGCTAAGACTGGTCTTGCAACACTTTGCATCGGCGGTGGTATGGGCTGCTCTACAGTAGTTAAGGCATACGAAGAATAATAAATATACTCAGGATCGATGAGATCCTGAGCACCTATAAATCAATCATAAAGAAAGGAATCACAAAATGGGATTCGTTGATTATGAAGTAAAGGGACAGATCGCAGTTCTTACGATCAATCGTCCAAAGGCATTAAATGCCCTCAATTCAGAGGTTCTTGATGATCTCAATGCAGTGCTTGACGGTGTTGATGTTAATGAGATCCGTTGCCTCATTCTTACAGGTGCAGGCGATAAGTCATTTGTTGCAGGCGCTGATATCGGTGAGATGAGCACTCTTACAAAAGCAGAAGGAGAGGCTTTTGGTAAGAAGGGTAATGACATCTTCCGTAAGATCGAAGCATTCCCAATTCCAGTGATCGCAGCTATCAACGGCTTCGCACTTGGCGGCGGATGTGAGATCTCAATGAGCTGTGACATCAGGATTGCTTCTGATAATGCAATCTTTGGTCAGCCTGAAGTAGGTCTTGGAATCACACCTGGATTTGGTGGAACACAGAGACTTGCTCGTCTTGTAGGCATGGGCATGGCTAAGCAGATGATCTACACAGCAAGAAATATCAATGCTGAAGAAGCTCTTCGCATTGGTCTTGTTAACCAGGTAGTATCTCAGGAAGAACTTCTTCCTACTGCTGAGAAGATGGCAAACACAATTGCACAGAATGCTCCTATCGCAGTTCGTGCTTGTAAGAAAGCTATCAATGACGGCGTTCAGGTAAATATCGATGACGCTATTGTTGTTGAGGAAAAGCTTTTCGGCTCTTGCTTTGAGTCTGAAGATCAGAAAGAAGGCATGGCTAACTTCCTTAGAAAGAAGGATGACCCTGCAAAGGTTAAGCATGTAGCATTCAAGAACGCATAATCAATTGCGTTATAAATATATTAATTATGGAGGAAAATATAATGAAGGTAGCAGTTATTGGTGCCGGCACAATGGGTAGCGGAATCGCTCAGGCATTTGCTCAGTGTGATGAAGTAGAAAAGGTTTATCTTTGCGATATCAAGCAGGAGTTCGCTGATGGCGGTAAGTCAAAGATCGAGAAGAACCTTGGCAGACTTGTAAAGAAGGAGAAGCTTACACAGGATGCAGCTGATGCTATCCTTGGAAAGATCTCAACAGGTCTTAACGCTCAGGCTACAGATCCTGACCTTGTTGTTGAGGCAGCTCTTGAAGTTATGGATATCAAGAAGGCAACATTCAAGGATCTTCAGGAGAACATCGTTAAGAATCCTGATTGTATCTATGCTTCTAATACATCATCTCTTTCAATCACAGAGATCGGTGCAGGTCTTCCAAAGCCAATCATTGGAATGCACTTCTTCAATCCGGCTCCTGTAATGAAGCTTATCGAGGTTATCTCTGGTGCTAACACACCTAAGGAGACAACAGAGAAGGTTGTTGAGATCTCTAAGAAGCTCGGCAAGGTGCCTGTACAGGTTAACGAGGCTCCTGGTTTCGTTGTTAACAGAATCCTTGTTCCTATGATCAACGAAGGTATCTTCGTTTACAGCGAAGGTATTGCTGATATCGAAGGTATCGATGCAGCTATGAAGCTTGGATGTAACCATCCAATGGGACCTCTTGAGCTTGGCGACTACATCGGACTTGATATCGTACTTGCTATCATGGATGTTCTTTACAAGGAAACAGGAGATTCTAAGTATCGCGCATGCACACTCCTTCGTAAGATGGTACGTGGTAAGAAACTTGGTGTTAAGACTGGTATCGGCTTCTACAAGTACAATGAAGACCGCACAAAGACACCTGTTGACAAACTGTAATTAAATAGAATTGCTGACTTGGCACCGGCCGTCACAAAAGTAGATGGTCGGTGCTTAATAAGGTTTAGGAGGACATACAATGGATTTCACATTGGATAAAAAGCATGAGATGGCGAGAGGCCTTTTCAAGGATTTCGCTGAGAAGGAAGTTAAGCCTCTTGCAATTGAGGTTGATGAAACAGAGAAGTTCCCAAGAGAAACTGTAACAAAGATGCAGAAGTACGGTTTCATGGGTATCCCGATTCCGAAGGAATACGGCGGACAGGGCTGCGATCCTCTTACATACGCTATGTGCGTAGAAGAGCTCGCTAAGGTTTGCGGTACTACAGCAGTTGTAGTTTCAGCTCATACTTCTCTTTGCTGCGATCCTATCATGACATATGGTACACCTGAGCAGAAGGAAAAGTACCTTAAGCCACTTGCAGAAGGTAAGCTTCTCGGTGCTTTCGGTCTTACAGAGCCAGGCGCTGGTACAGACGCTCAGGGCGTTCAGACAAAGGCTGAGCTCACAGAGGACGGTAAGGAATGGATCCTTAACGGTTCTAAGTGCTTCATTACAAACGGTAAGGAAGCTGATATCTATATCATCATCGCTTACACAGACATCGTTCTTGACAAGAAGGGCAGAAAGACAAAGAAGTTCTCTGCATTTATCGTTGAGAAGGATACTCCTGGATTCACATTCGGAACAAAGGAGAACAAGATGGGTATCCGTGGTTCTTCAACATATGAGTTGATCTTCCAGGATTGCCACATTCCTGCTGAGAACCTCCTTGGTGCAAGAGGAAAGGGATTCCCTATCGCTATGCACACACTTGATGGTGGTCGTATCGGTATCGCTGCACAGGCTCTTGGTATTGCAGCTGGTGCACTCGACAGAACAGTTGAGTACGTTAAGGAAAGAAAGCAGTTCGGACGTTCAATCGCTGCATTCCAGAATACACAGTTCCAGCTTGCTAACCTTGCTACAAAGGTTGAGGCTGCAAGACTTCTTGTTTACAAGGCTGCAGAGGCAAAGAGAACACAGCAGAGATATTCTGTTGAAGCTGCACAGGCTAAGCTTTGCGCTGCTGAAGTTGCAATGGAAGTTACAACAAAGTGCGTACAGCTCTTCGGTGGATATGGTTACATCAGAGAGTACGAAGTAGAGCGTATGATGAGAGATGCAAAGATCACAGAGATCTACGAAGGAACATCAGAAGTTCAGCGTATGGTTATTTCAGGCGATCTGCTTAAGTAATGTAAATAATAACTAACTGTTGATATAAAGGAGCGAATACCATGAAAATCGTAGTATGTATAAAGCAGGTTCCGGATACAAAGGGCGGCGTTAAGTTTAAGCCGGACGGAACTCTTGACAGAGCAGCAATGCTTGCAATTATGAACCCTGATGATAAGGCTGGTCTTGAAGCAGCTCTTCGTATTAAGGATGAAGATCCTGAAAATACAGAAGTAACAGTTCTTACAATGGGTCTTCCAAAGGCTGATGATGTTCTTCGTGAAGCAATCGCTATGGGTGCTGATAAGGGTCTTCTTATCACAGATCGTGTACTTGGCGGTGCAGACACATGGGCTACATCTTCAACAATCGCAGGCGCTCTTAAGAATATGGAATATGATCTCATCATCACAGGTCGTCAGGCTATCGATGGTGATACAGCACAGGTTGGTCCTCAGATCGCTGAGCACCTTCAGCTTCCTGTAATCTCTTATGCAGAAGAGATCAAGGTTGATCGTGACGCTAAGACTGTAAGAGTTAAGCGTCAGTATGATGACAGATATCACATCCTTACAGCTAAGCTTCCTTGCCTTGTTACAGCACTTGCTGAGCTTGCTGAGCCTCGTTACATGACACCGGGCGGAATCTTTGATGCATATGACAATCAGGATCTCGTTACAGTTTGGGGCAGAGATAAGCTTGATGTTGAAGATAAGAATATCGGTAAAGCTGGTTCACCTACAGTTATTGCTAAGGCATCTGATAAGGTTGCTAAGGGTAAGGGCGAGACAGTAACACCTGATTCACCGGCAGCAGCAGTAGATTATATCGTTGGTAAGCTCGTAGAGCAGCATGTAATCTAATACCGATACCAGTCAACATTATTAACATGACATTGGAGGAAATTCAAATGAGTTTGGAAGAATATAAGGGCGTATTTATCTTCGCTCAGCAGGTAGATAACGAGGTATCAAGCATTGCACTTGAGCTTCTTGGAAAAGCTAAAGAGCTTGCAGCAGACCTTGATGAGAAGAAGGTTACAGCTGTTCTTATCGGTTCTGGCGTGAGCGGACTTGTAGATGAGCTTGCTGAGTATGGCGCTGACAGAGTTATCGTTGTAGATGATCCTGAGCTTAAAGAGTACCGTACAGAGCCATACGCTCATGCACTTGCATCAGTAATCAATGAGTATAAGCCTGAGATCATGCTTGTTGGCGCAACAGCAATCGGTCGTGATCTTGGCCCACGTGTATCAGCTAGAGTAGCAACTGGTCTTACAGCTGACTGTACAAAGCTTGAGATCGGTGACTTCCCACTTGTAGCAGTTCCTGGTCACGAAGATGAGCAGAAGCATAAGCAGCTCCTCATGACACGTCCTGCATTCGGTGGTAACACAATCGCTACAATCGCTTGTCCTAACCATCGTCCACAGATGGCTACAGTTCGTCCTGGTGTTATGCAGAAGGCTGCTCCTAATAAGGGCGCTAAGGCTGAGGTTGTTAACTACAATCCAGGTTTCACACCAAACAACATGTATGTAACTATCGAAGAAGTAGTTAAGGAAGTTTCTAATGTAGCAAACATCATGGACGCTAAGGTTCTTGTATCTGGCGGACGTGGAGTAGGTTCTCCTGAGAACTTCGAGATGCTTAAGGAACTTGCAGCTTGCTTCAAGGGCGGTATGGTTTCTTGCTCACGTGCAGTTGTTGATTCAGGCTGGATGCCTAAGGATATGCAGGTTGGTCAGACAGGTAAGACTGTACGTCCTCATGTATATTTCGCAATTGGTATTTCAGGTGCTATCCAGCACGTAGCTGGTATGGAAGAGTCTGACATCATCGTAGCAATCAACAAAGATGAGAATGCTCCTATCTTTGATGTAGCTGATTACGGTGTAGTTGGTGATCTTAATAAGATCGTTCCTGAACTTACAAAGAAGATTAAGGCAGAAATGGAAGCAAAAGCTGGCGCTTAATCAATTTATGTAGTATAATGATGTAATGTATGAGTTTTTGTACGAAACTCGTGCCATCGAAGAGACCCCTTCGGTGAAAAAAGTCCGGCAGATGGAGTGTGCCCTCCATCATGCCGGATTTTTTTGCTATTTTTTCTATATAAGATCCATACTATATAAATATATCTATACTGTATTATGTTATGGTTAATTTAAGAATCAATGTATATAATGATGTTAATGTGAAAATAATAGAATATGTGGAGTTTATATTGTGAAAAATAAGAGAAGCTATGTGATGATAACTGTCCTTCTGGGAATATTTATGCTTGCGGCTGCATTTATTAAGCTGAAAAAGATGGAATGGCTCAGTGAAGATCAAACTTTGATAAGTCAGACATATGTTACGATAAATGAAAAAACTAATAATGCAAGGAAACTTTTTTTCTATACTCCCACGGAAGGTAATTATGTGAATAAGAGCTACTTATTTTTACCGTCAGGAATAGATATAGACGAGATAAATATACATTTAAGTGAAGCAAGATATATTAAGTTCACAAAATTTGATGATGAATCAGATGAGGTGATAATAAAGGATGATGCTGTGCTGAAAGGGGTTAAGGCCGGCACGCAGTATGTCGTATCATTTTTAGATAAAAAGAAAAATATAATGGAACAGGATATTGTATGCACGATGCAGGCGGAAGGCATCCCAACGTTGTTTGTTGACTCTAAGAGCGGCACTTTCGATGAGATAAATTCTGATAAAGACAACATGGAAACAGGTAAGATATATCTCATGGATGAATCGGGCAGGAAGCTGCTAAAAGATGATCTGAAATATATCAAGGGGCATGGAAATACTTCGTGGGAGATACCTAAAAAAACTTACCAGATAAAACTTGGTATATCTGCGTCGGTTCTTGGTATGGAAGATTCAGATAAGTGGATACTTCAGAGTAATGGTCTTGATTACTCATATATTCATAATTCAGTAGTATATGATATGGGACGAAATCTCGGAATGCCCGGTACTGCTGACTTAAAATACGTAGAACTTTATCTCAATGGTATGTATCATGGGCTGTATCAGATTGAGGGTAAGGCTGAGATTTCCAAAAGCCGTCTTGATATCCAAAATTTGGACAGCAAAAATTACATGAATAATATAAATACAGAAGTGTCTGGGAAATTTGAAGTAGTAAGTGAGAATTTTGCGAGTGGAGCAGAACGTTCCGGCTATGATATAAAGGATGCAGATGACATAACCGGAGGATATCTGATAGAGCATGATTATGGTGCTAAATATGGCTCTGAAACTTGTAAATTCAAGACAGACAATGGTGAATGCTACGTGTTAAAGAGTCCGCAGTTTGCATCATTGAATGAGGTAGATTATATTGCTGATATCGTGCAGAATATTGAGGATCTTATTGAGAATGGAGATGAAGGAGTCAATAAATATATTGATATAAAAAGCTTCGCGGATAAATATATTCTTGAAGAATTTACAAGGAATGACGGAGCAGGTACCACAAGTTCATATTTTTATAAAGATTCTGATCTGATCGATCCATATGTGCATGCGGGTCCTATATGGGACTATGATAAGACATTTGGAAAAAATTCACAGAACACAATGAAAAATCCTGCGACACTATCTTTTTTGACAAGTCATGTTCAGCATACGATGTATTTTTATGATCTGTATACTAAGAATTCTGAATTTTATGATCTTGTAAAAAAAGATTATCGTGAAGAATTTCTGCCGTACATCGAGACGATCACAGCAGATGACGGTGTCATTGATAGGTATGCTGCTGTGGCTGCGGGAGATAAAGATATGGATTGTGTGCGTTGGAATATCGGCATCGATGAAAGAGAAAAATGGACGCAGGATCTTAAGGATTATATAAATGAAAGAACAGCATTCTTAAATAGAGTGTGGGTCGATGGGGCAGATATAAAGATAGTATATTTCCCGATGGATAATGTGGGGCATTGTGCGTATATAGGTGTAGAGAAGGGGAAGACATTGGAATACATGCCGTATTTTCCACATAAAAAGGTTGAATATTGGTACGATAAAGAATCGGGCGAAATTATAGATGAAAACACAAAGATCACAAAAGATATGACCGTTTTGGCAAAGTTAAAGGACCAGCAGTGATGCTGGCCCTCTTTTTTGAAAAAGATTATTCGTAGATTTTAGCTGCTTCTTCACCGTTCATTACACGGAGAGCACCCTGAGCAAGAGCAAGAAGCTCATCTTCACCCTTGTAGATTGTTACAGGAGCAATGAAGCCAACTCTTTCCTTAAGACCATCTGTGATATAGCTCTCATATGAGATACCGCCTGTAAGGATGATCTGGTCAACATGACCTTTAAGAACAGTTGCCATAGAGCCGATGTTCTTTGCAATCTGATAAATAAATGCGTTAACAACAAGCTCAGCCTTCTTGTCGCCGTCATTCATCATCTTCTCACATTCCTGCATGTTGTTGCAGTGAAGGTAAGAATTAAGACCGCCTTCGCCGACAAGCTTCTTCATAACTTCAGCCTGAGTATATTTTCCTGAGAAGCACATCTTTACAAGAGGACCTACAGGAACGGCACCTGCACGCTCAGGAGAGAAAGCACCATCACCATCAAGTGCGTTAAATACATCAACGATTCTGCCGTTGTGGTGAGCACCACATGAAACACCGCCGCCCATGTGTACTACGATAAGGTCGAGATCTTCGTATTTCTTTCCAACTTCCTTAGCATATCTTCTTGCCATTGCCTTCTGGTTGAGAGGATGAGAAATAGCTGTTCTCGGAAGTTCTTCACATCCTGAGATACGAGCGATAGGCTCAAGCTCGTCAACTGCTACAGGGTCAACGATATATGCAGGAACGCCAAGAGAATCACCGATTTCACGTGCAAGAATACCGCCGAGGTTACTTGCATGCTGACCCTGAACACCCTTCTTAAGGTCTGCTTCGAGAGCATCATTTACTACGTATGTTCCACCCGGAATAGGCTTAACAAGTCCGCCGCGGCCTACACATACATTGATTGAATTGATATCAAAATTCTGCTCTTTAAGGAAGTTGAGGATGATATCCTTTCTGAAATCCTTCTGAGCGATGATTGAATCGAACTGAGCGATCTCTTCGTTGCTGTGGCGAAGAGTTTTGTCAAAAAGCATTGTTTCATCATCAAAAACAGCAATCTTTGTAGAGGTTGAACCTGGATTGATGATCAGTGATTTAATAGACATGATACATATCCTCCCTTATGATTATTTATTTTTAAGATGCTCTGCAACAACAGAAGCGAGAGCAATAGAGTTCAGCTTTGTCTCTGTGCTGTCTGAACGGCTTGTAAGAATTGCAGGTGCTTTAGTACCTGTAAGGATGCAACCGTTAAGGAACTCTGTAGTATGTACAATAAATTTGTAAGCGATATTTCCTGCATGTATATCTGGGAAAAGAAGGATATCAGCATCGCCTGTGATCTTACGATCAAGAGCACCTTTGTGCTCACATGCTTCGCGAGAGATGGCCATATCGAGTGAAAGAGGACCGTCAACAACACATCCTGTGATCTTGCCTTCTTCGTTCATCTTAACCAGCTCAGCTGCCTCAACTGTTACAGGCATCTTAGGGTTAACAACTTCTACAGCTGCAAGAGGAGCAACCTTAGGATTTTCGATACCGCATGCATTAGCAACTTCAACGGTATTAGCGATGATATCTACTTTGTCTTCGAGTGTTGGATATGTCTGGAATGCAACATCTGTAAGGAACAGAAGCTGCTCGATTCCCTTGATTTCAAATACACAGACATGAGAAAGCTTTCTGCCGGTTCTTAAACCTACTTCCTTGTCAAGAATGCTCTTTAAGAAATCCTTGCTGGAGATGAGACCCTTCATATACATGTCAGCACCGCCGTCATGCACGAGTTTAACAGCATTGTGTGCTGCCTCGATAGGATCAGTATAGTTGTGGATTTCAAACTGTGAAACGTCCATGCCGATCTCTTTAGCAATCTCATTGATCTTTGCTTCATCACCAAAGAGGATAGAATCAGCGATTCCACGTTCTTTTGCTTCCTTTACAGCTGAGAGAACATTAGAGTCTGCTGCAGCAGCTACAGAAAGCTTCTTCATAGGATACTTCTTAACCTGAGCGATCAGGTCTTCAAAATGCTTGCCCATTTTTTAATCTCCATTCCGGTTTTAATGTAAAATAAAACCAAATCTTATGCGAAAAACGCTTTGTTAAAAATATATCATTAATGACGGTAAAGGTCAAGAAAAGTTGTATTTATGGATTTTAATAGACTTTGAATGTATTTTGCTTCGTACATAGTGAGTTGAATTATAAGCGTTTTTCTGTTAAAATATTCAAGCGTATGTATCGAATATTACGAGCAGGTGTGTAAATAAGCATTAAGCCTTTTTCACATCTTTGTTTTACTATAAAAAGAAAGGCCTTAGAACAATGAGTATACTTACAAAATTATTTGGAACTCACAGCGAGCATGAGCTGAAGAGAATTCGCCCAATCGTTGATAAAGTTCTTTCCTATCATGACACAATGGCAGCTCTTTCAGATGACGAGCTGAAAGACAAGACAAGACAGTTTAAGAAACGTCTCTCTGAGGGCGAGACACTTGATGATATACTTCCGGAAGCATTTGCTACAGTACGTGAGGCCGGAAAGAGAGTGCTCAATATGGAGCATTTTCCGGTACAGATCATAGGTGGTATAATTCTTCACCAGGGACGTATCGCCGAAATGAGAACAGGTGAAGGTAAAACACTTGTATCTACACTTCCGGCATATCTTAATGCACTTTCAGGTAAAGGTGTTCATATCGTTACAGTTAATGATTATCTTGCAAAGCGTGACTCAGAGTGGATGGGACAGATTCACAAGTTCCTTGGACTTACAGTTGGTGTGGTTCTTAATGGAATGACATCAGAAGAGCGTCAGGCTGCGTATAATTGTGACATCACTTATGTAACAAATAATGAGCTTGGATTCGATTATCTTCGTGATAATATGGCAATCTATAAGAACCAGCTTGTTCTCAGAGGTCTTCACTACTGTATCATCGATGAAGTTGACTCAGTATTGATCGATGAGGCACGTACGCCTCTTATCATTTCAGGTCAGAGCAGTAAATCAACAAGCATTTATCAGGCTTGTGATATTCTTGCTACTCAGCTCGAGCGCGGCGAAGCATCCATGGATGAGCTTACAAAAATGGATGCTATCATGGGAAATGAGATCGAAGAAACAGGCGATTTCATTGTAAATGAAAAAGATAAAGTAGTTAACCTTACAGATCAGGGTGTTGCTAAGGTAGAGAAGTTTTTCCATATAAAGAACCTTGCAGATCCTGAAAATCTTGAAATTCAGCACTGTATAATCCTTGCACTTCGTGCGCACAACCTTATGTTTAGAGATAAGGACTACGTTGTAAAGGATGATGAAGTCCTCATTGTCGATGAGTTCACAGGACGTATAATGCCGGGACGTCGTTATTCAGACGGCCTTCATCAGGCAATTGAAGCTAAAGAGCATGTTAAGGTTAAGAGAGAGAGTAAGACTCTTGCAACTATAACATTCCAGAACTTCTTTAATAAGTTTGAGAAAAAGGCAGGTATGACAGGTACAGCTGCAACAGAGGAACGAGAGTTCCGTGAAATTTACAGCATGGATGTTATCACAATACCTACAAACAGACCGATTCTCAGACAGGATCTTCAGGATGCTGTATTTAAGACAAAGAGAGAAAAGTTCAACGCGATCGTTGATGAAATTGTAAAGATCCATGCTACAGGACAGCCGATTCTTGTCGGTACTATCACTATTGAAACTTCTGAGGAGCTTTCAAAGCTTCTTAAGAAGAGAGGAATAGAGCATAAAGTCCTCAATGCTAAGTATCATGAACTTGAAGCAGAAATCGTCGCTGATGCAGGTCGCCATGGCGCTGTAACGATAGCTACAAACATGGCAGGTCGTGGTACAGATATTAAGCTTGATGATGAATCGAAGGCTGCTGGTGGTCTTATGATCATTGGTACAGAGCGTCATGAGTCAAGACGAATCGATAACCAGCTTCGTGGACGTGCAGGTCGTCAGGGGGATCCGGGTGTATCAAGATTCTATATCTCGCTTGAAGATGATCTCATGAGACTCTTTGGTTCCGACAGACTTATGGCAGCGTTCGAAGCTCTTAATGTTCCGGATGGCGAGCAGATCGAGCATCCAATGCTTACACGTGCTATTGAAAAGGCACAGATGAAGATCGAGGATAACAACTTTGGAATCCGTAAGAATCTTCTTGACTATGATGCTGTTAATAACGACCAGCGTGAGATCATCTATGCAGAAAGAGACAGAGTTCTCAACGGTGAGTCAATGAGAGATTCTATCTATAAGATGATAACTGATACAGTTGAGGCTTGTGTTGATACAGTTGTCGGAGAGGATCAGAAATCTGATGAATGGGATCTTAAGGAGCTTAATGAGCTTCTTCTTCCGGTAATCCCAATCGAGCCTGTGAAGACACCTGATGTAAGTGGAATGGATAAAAAGAAGCTTGTTCACAGTCTTAAGGAAAAAGCTGTTAAGTACTATGAGAGCAAGGAAGCAGAGTTCCCTGAGGCAGAGCAGCTTCGTGAAATCGAGCGTGTAGTTCTTCTTAAAGTCATTGACCGCAAATGGATGGATCACATTGACGATATGGAGCAGCTTCGTCAGGGTATCGGACTTCAGGCATTTGGTCAGAAGAATCCGGTAGTTGAGTATCGTAATGCCGGTTTCGATATGTTTGACCAGATGACACAGAGCATCAGAGAAGATACAGTTCGCCTTCTTATGCACATACGTATTGAGCAGAAGGTTGAGCGTGAACAGGTTGCAAAGCCTGTAGCTACAAATAAAGATGACAGTGTTGCTAAGGGACCGAAAAAAAGAGAAGGTCAGAAAGTATATCCTAATGATCTTTGCCCTTGCGGAAGCGGTAAGAAGTTTAAGAACTGTCATGGCAGACCGGGAATGTCTTGGCCTGAGAAGTAATTTTGGAAAGGATTTTTTATGTTAGAGCTTGATAATCTGAAACTGGAACTTGAGCAGTATAGGGAGCCACTGAAGCAGCTTCACAAATCCCTTGACCTTGATAGTAAAGAGAATAGGATTGATGAGTTGAATCATCTGATGGCTGAACCTAATTTCTGGGATGATCCGGAAAAGAGCCAGAAACAGTCAATTGAGCTTGGAAATCTTAAGGACGACGTAAATACATACAATAAGCTTGAAAGTCAGTTTGAGGATATTTTCGCACTGATAGAGATGGCAAATGAGGAAAACGACGATTCTATGATTCCTGAGGTGCAGGCTGAGTATGATTCATTCAAAGAGTCATATGAGAGAATGCGTATTAAGACACTTCTTTCAGAAGAGTATGATTCAAATAATGCGATTCTCAGACTTAATGCAGGCGCAGGTGGAACAGAATCTTGTGACTGGTGTGGTATGCTTTTCCGTATGTATAGCCGTTGGGCTGAGCGTCATGGATTCTCAGTCGAAGTTCTTGATTCACTTGATGGAGATGAAGCAGGACTTAAGAGTGCAACATTCCAGGTTAATGGTGAGAACGCATATGGTTACCTTAAGTCAGAAAAAGGTGTACATCGTCTTGTACGTATTTCACCTTTTAATGCGCAGGGTAAGAGACAGACATCGTTCGTTTCACTTGATGTAATGCCGGATATTGAAGAGGATATTGATATCGATGTACGTCCGGAAGATATCCGAGTAGATACATATCGTTCATCAGGTGCCGGCGGACAGCATATCAATAAAACATCATCAGCGATCCGTATCACACACTTCCCTACAGGAATTGTTGTTACATGTCAGAATGAGCGATCACAGTTCCAGAACAAGGATAAGGCTATGCAGATGCTTAAAGCTAAGCTCCTTATGCTTGCGCATGAAAATAACGCTGAAAAGCTCTCTGAGATTCGAGGCGAGGTTAAAGAAAATGCTTGGGGATCACAGATACGCTCATATTTCCTTCAGCCATATCAGCTTGTTAAAGACCTTCGTACAGGTGTTGAAATGGCACAGGCAGACAGCGTACTTGATGGAAACATCGATTCGTTCATCAATGGATATCTTGTTTGGAAGGCAAATGGTGGAAAACCGGCTGATAATTAAAAGGTGTAAAGCACATTTTGATTTCGGGGGGCCATGTATAAGTACATACATGGCTCTTTAACATTTTAAATAATTGTTTTTTAATTAAATTTATCACTTTAACGACTTGCATTGTGAAAGTAAACGTGCTATGATATCTTTCGTTGGCGCACAAGTGTATTTGCTATACGAACAGTAAAACATTATGCAGGTCGCGGGAGGCTTAAGTGGAAGAACGCAAAAGATTTTATGTTGTTACAGAAAAGGCCATACCGGAGGTGCTTATTAAAGTTGTAAGCGCCAAGAAGCTTTTGGATTCCGGAAGGGCGGTTAGTGTCCAAGAAGCTACAGAGGCTGTGGGGATCAGCCGAAGCTCATTCTATAAATATAAAGATTCGATTTTTCCTTTTCACGATAGTACTAAAGGAACTACAATCACATTATCAGTGTTGATGGATGATGAGCCTGGACTTCTTTCAGATGTTTTAAAAACAGTAGCAGATTTTAAGGCAAATATATTGACTATTCACCAATCTATTCCAATAAATGGAGTGGCTTCATTGACTATTTCGGTTCAGGTTCTTAACGATACTGGCGATGTTTCTGAGATGATCGCCCAGATGAGTGCAAGAAATGGTGTTCAGTCTGTTAAAATATTAGGAAAAGAACAGGGATGACCCTGATCTTATATAAGAAAGGCGGAGTGTTTCAATGACAAAAATTGCAGTGCTTGGTTATGGTACAGTTGGTTCAGGTGTGGCAGAAGTTCTCACCAGAAACGCAAAGTTAATCAATAATAAGGCAAAAGAAGAAATAGAGATCAAATACATCCTTGATTTGAGAGATTTTCCGGGAGATCCGAACGAAAATAAGATAGTACATGATTTTGATATCATACTTAAAGATCCTGAAGTCAGAATCGTAGTTGAAGTTATGGGAGGTCTTCATCCTGCCTATGATTTTACAAAGGCTGCACTCGAAGCTGGAAAGAGCGTATGTACTTCAAACAAAGAGTTGGTTGCAGAGCATGGTCCTGAGCTTATCGCTATCGCTCATGCAAATAATGTAAATTACCTCTTTGAAGCAAGCTGCGGAGGCGGAATTCCAATTATCAGACCGCTTAATAGCTCTCTTACAGCAGATGATGTTGATGAGATCACAGGTATCCTTAATGGAACAACTAACTACATCCTCACAGAAATGACTCAGAAGGGACTCAAGTATGAAGACGTTCTCAAGGACGCCCAGGAACGCGGATATGCTGAGAGAAACCCTGAAGCAGACGTTGAGGGATATGATGCAGTAAGAAAACTTGCCATATTGTCATCACTTGCATATGCAAGGACGGCAGATTATAAAAAGATTTATACAGAAGGTATTACTAAAATAACTCCTGTTGATATAGAGTATGCTAAGGCACTTGGCATGGAAATAAAGCTTCTTGCCACAAGCCGAAAAACTGTTGTAGACGGTGTTAAACACTGCTACGCACTTGTTTCTCCATTTCTCATTGGCCAGGATACACCGCTTTATAGTGTTAATGGTGTTTATAATGCAATTCTTGTACATGGAAACATGCTTGGATATGCAATGTTTTATGGCGCAGGTGCAGGTTCATTGCCGACAGCAAGTGCTGTTGTATCAGATGTAGTTGATGAAGTGAGACATCTTGGAAGAACACTTGTATTTAACTGGAATCCGGCTCAGCTCGACATTGCTTCAATAGAAAATGATCAGAGAAGATTCTTTGTACGTGCAAAGTCTGATAAAGAAGAAGCAGTAAAAACGGAATTTGGAAAATATGAAAAGGTAGAAGTTGAAGGTCTTAATGATGAGTTTGGATTCATCACAGAGGAACTTTCTGAAAAAGACTTCAATGAAAAAGCTGAGAAAGTTGGCATTATCAGCAGAATACGTATAAAAGATATGGCTGACTAAAGTTAAGTTTGTGATTTGACGCATAAGTGAAAAGTTATATTAAGCTGACAAATGCATAAAGCAATTTCTAAATATATGTCAGGGAGGAGAACTGAAAATGCTCGTAGTAAAGAAGTTTGGCGGAACATCCGTCGCAAACAAAGAGAGGATCTACAATGTAGCAAACCGCTGTCTGGAAGATTACAGAGCGGGTAATCAGGTAGTTGTTGTACTTTCAGCCATGGGAAAACAGACTGATGTTTTAATAGACATGGCTAAGGATATTAATGAAAAGCCTCCAAGAAGAGAACTTGACATGCTTCTTACAACAGGCGAGCAGATATCCGTTGCATTGATGGGAATGGCATTTGATGCGCTGAACGTTCCAGCGGTTTCTCTTAATGCATTTCAGGTTGCAATGCACACAACAAGTGTATATGGAAATGCAAGACTTAAGAGAATAGACACCGAAAGAATACAGCATGAGCTTGATAATAAAAAGATTGTTATAGTCACAGGCTTTCAGGGAATAAATAAATATGACGATTTCACAACTCTTGGAAGAGGCGGTTCAGATACAACAGCTGTTGCTCTTGCAGCTGCCCTTCATGCTGATAAATGTGAGATCTATACAGATGTAGATGGCGTTTATACAGCCGATCCAAGAATTGTTCCAAATGCTCGTAAGATGAAAGAAATTACTTATGATGAGATGCTTGATCTTGCAACACTTGGTGCCGGAGTTCTTCATAATCGTTCAGTAGAGCTTGCGAAAAAATACAACGTGCCGCTTGTGGTACGCTCTAGTCTTAATACATCAGAAGGAACAACTATTAAGGAGGTCGTTAAAGTGGAAGGAATGTTGATCAGTGGCGTAGCTGCCGAAAAGAATGCAACTCGTATTTCAGTAATTGGTCTTGAGGACAGACCTGGTGTTGCTTTCCGCCTGTTTAACCTGATCGCTAAGGCTAATATCAACGTAGATATGATTCTTCAGTCAATTGGTAGAGATGGCACAAAAGATATTTCATTTACAGTACCGGAAGATATGTCGGATGATGCGGTAAAGGTTATCGAAGATAACATGGATATGCTTCGTGCTCACAAGGTCGATGTGAATAAAAATGTTGCTAAGGTGTCTGTTGTAGGCGCAGGAATGATGAGCAATCCTGGTGTTGCTGCGAAGATGTTTGAAGCTCTCTTTGGCGCAGATATCAACATCAACATGATTTCCACATCCGAGATCAGAGTAACAGTTCTGATCAGCGAAAAAGATACAGAACGTGCTATGATCGCTGTTCATGATGCATTTGGGCTTGAAGATTAATTATGACATAATAAAAACATTCCGAGACGCTGTCAAACGCCTCGGAATTTTTTTTTAATATATTGAATTTCTAAAGTCATCCGCATTACTTATATAAGGTCTCCAATCTGGCTTTGGCTTGATACGTTTTCTTTTATTTATCAGTGTTTGATAAAAGTAACTTTTAGAAGCTGATATATACGGAAGTATCCATATATATCCGATGAAAAATGTTGCAACACCTAAAAGCGCATATCCTATAAAACTTAAAAGAAATAGCATGTATCGAATGCGATTTCCATGAATGAGTTTTTTAGAATTTTTCAAAATCTCTATGGCAGTCATCTTCGGATGATCCATAAAGTAGTATGGAGCCATAGAAAAATCCAAAAATACTTTAGCAGAAATGATCAATGTAGCTATTTCGCCAAAGAAAAGTAAAAGTATGTTCCAACGGGTGATGGCAGTATGTATTAAAATAAAGCTTATCAATAAAGGTAGCATTGCCAACATTGTGAATATATATATTAAAAATGTTATAAGCAATATGGTCTTTGGGTGTACATCATATGGCTTAAATATATCGCCTATACCGGGCTGCATGTTTCGAGCTGTTTTCATATACTGCAAGATTTGCCCAAACCTTAATGGTGAAAGGATAAGAATTACCAATATATTAAAAAAGCAGGTAATTATTTTAAATGCCATCAAATTGCTGCCTTGGAAAAAAGCAAAAAATAATATTGAAACCATTTGCTCAGCGAAGGACATCAATAGTAAACTGATGACTATGGAAATAATTCCGGAAAAGATAAGCGTCGTATAATTTCCGCGCAAAGCCACACGTGCGTTGGATCTTATTTCATTAAACGATGTTTTTTTCATTACTTGTTTATCAGAATTATGCAGCAGCATCAATTGAACGTCCTTTAAGACGGATGGCGTCCTGGGCTTTCAATTCCTTCTGATATGGATTCTCCTCATTGTAATATTTTATCTGTGTATTGGTTTCTCCGCCTGCAACGTAGCTTCGACCGCACTCAGGACAAATAGCTGTTTTAATGGAAACGGATGCCTGAAGTACTTTAGCATTGCCTGAAGCTTCTTTTGCATAAGCATTGGCAACATGTTCGCGTTCATGAGCTCTTACAGCTCCTGAAGAAGCTTCTGGAGAAATGTGGGTGGGAGCCTTGTAAGATACCATTTCATTAGAACCATCCTGATACTTGCGGTTCTTACAGGTTTCACATTCTGCAGGTGAAGATTTATAACCGTTTTTAGTTTGTGTTGATTCTCCGGGATTCAATACATGAGCCGGCTGATAGTTTAACGTCCCTGTTATCGGATTGATCATCATGATAAGACTCCTTTCCTATCATTGCAGATATTAATCAATAAAAAATCTGAGAGCTGTCATTGTTGAAAAAATCACTGTTATAAGAATCGTTATAATTTTCATCTTCATTATAGCTATCGAGCATTTCCTGATATTGCTTTTGAAATTCCTGAATATAAGGTTTGGCTACATTGTTGCGAAAATCAGTATTATTAAAGAAAAGAAAAAGAACAACGATTACGAAAATAACATTGCTGGCAACACTAATGCTTCCAGTAATTAAACCTATAAATGCAGCTGGCGGAGATTTTTCGCTGCGCCCATGTGACAAAGATGCAAAGATAATGGCAAATGCACCGGTAGTCAAAGAAAGAGGTAATCTTAGTGAGATCAATGTTAAAACAGAAATAACACCGAAAATCAGGGCTGCATTTGAAAAACCATTGTTAGTATGTATAGTGTATTCTGGCATTAAAAAATCACCTCGTTAATTGTAAAAATTTACTATTTTTATTATAATGAATAATGTTTATGCAATCAATAAAAAAAGGGTAAAGGTTTAGAAATATGGATATCATTTCGGCGATTTCCGAAGAACTTGAAGTACAAAAATGGCAGGTTGAGGCTGCTGTGAAACTTATCGATGAAGGAAATACGATTCCCTTCATTTCACGATACAGGAAGGAAGCAACAGGCTCACTTAACGATGAACAGCTCAGAAATCTGGGCGAAAGACTTACCTATCTCAGAAATCTTGAAGATAAGAAAAAATCTATTCTTCAGGCTATTGACGATCAGGGAAAGCTCACTGAAGAGCTTAAAGCGAAGATAGAGGCGGCTGAAAAACTTGTAACGCTTGAAGATCTCTATCGCCCTTATAAGCAAAAGAAAAAGACAAGAGCTACTGCGGCTAAAGCACGAGGTCTTGAGCCGCTTGCAGAATATATATTACAGCAGAATGCAACAGAGCCTATCGAGAACGAGGCTGCGAAATATGTGACAGGTAAGATCACTCCTGCATCTGACAGCAAAGAAGATAAAGTAAAAGCTGCAGAAAAAGAAGTTGCAACAGTTGAGGCAGCTCTTGCCGGAGCATCAGACATCATTGCGGAAAAAATTTCCGATGAACCTGATTATCGTACATATATCAGAGATATCACGATCTCTGAAGGAAAGATAACTTCTTCTGCAAAGGATGAAAACGAAAAGTCTGTTTACGAAAACTATTATGAATACGAAGAACCGGTTAATAAGATAGTTGGTCACCGTATCCTTGCTCTTAATCGTGGAGAGGCAGAAAAATTCATAGTTGTGAAGATTGCGGCACCGACTGAGAGGATACAGCAGTATCTTGAGAAGATGATCCTCACATCCGATAATGAATTTACGACACCATTCCTTAAAGAGTCGATTAAAGACAGCTATGATCGTCTTATTGCGCCTGCTATCGAGCGTGAAATTCGTTCTGATCTTACATCAAAGGCAGAAGATGGGGCGATTGATGTATTTGGAAAGAATCTTAAGCAGCTTCTTATGCAGCCGCCGATTGCAGGACAGACGGTACTTGGTTGGGATCCTGCTTTTAGAACGGGCTGTAAGCTTGCTGTAGTAGACCCTACAGGAAAAGTTCTGGATACTGTGGTCATCTATCCTACAGAGCCGCAGAAAAAGATTGAAGAATCAAAGAAAATAGTCAAGGATCTTATCAAGAAATATAATGTTACGCTTATTTCTGTTGGAAATGGTACTGCATCAAGAGAGTCAGAGCAGGTTATTGTTGAACTGCTGCATGAGATTCCTGAAGCTGGAGTTCATTATGTTATAACAAATGAAGCTGGAGCTTCAGTTTATTCAGCAAGTGAGCTTGCTACAGAGGAGTTCCCGAATTTTGATGTGGGTCAGAGAAGTGCTACCTCGATTGCGCGTAGAGTACAGGACCCGCTGTCAGAGCTTGTTAAGATCGATCCTAAGTCAATAGGAGTTGGGCAGTATCAGCATGATATGAACCAGAAGAAGCTTGGAGATGCACTTAATGGAGTAGTAGAAGATGCAGTTAATAATGTTGGTGTAGATGTAAATACGGCATCAGCACAGCTTCTTAAGTATGTATCAGGTGTGAGTGCAGCAGTGGCTAAGAATATTGTTGCTTACCGTGAGGAAAATGGACCATTCCAGACAAGGACAGAGTTCAAGAAAGTTTCAAAGCTTGGACCTAAGGCGTTTGAGCAGTGTGCTGGATTCATGCGCATATCTGGCGGAAAGAACCCATTAGATGCAACCTCAGTGCATCCTGAATCATATGATGCGGCAAAGAAACTTCTTGAAAAAATCGGCTGTGAAGTTAATGATGAGGCTGCTATAAAAGAATTCGAAAACAAGATTCAGGATAAAAAGGCATTAGCAGAAGAAGTGGGTGTAGGCGAACTTACAATGATCGATATCCTCCATGAGCTTGAAAAGCCGGGAAGAGATCCAAGAGAAGATATGCCTAAGCCAATCCTTCGTTCTGACGTTCTTGATATGAAAGATCTGAAGCCGGGAATGGTGCTTAAAGGTACTGTGAGAAATGTTATAGACTTTGGCGCTTTTGTAGATATAGGTGTTCATCAGGATGGACTTGTGCATATTTCAGAGATATGTGATGGCTATATCAAGCATCCGCTTGAAGCAGTTTCAGTAGGCGATATTGTGGATGTGAAAGTTCTTGACGTTGATATTCAGAAAGGAAGAATTTCTCTTTCAATGAAGCTGGGCGATGGTGTTTCAAAGAAAAATGCCGGAGCAACAGGAAAATCAGCAGAAAAGAAAGTAAAATCTGAGAAAAATAATAAAAATAAAAATGTTAAGAGCAAGCGCAATGATCGCCCGAAGAAGGAGCAGAACTATGCACCTGGAACAATCGGATGGATATTGGCACATCAGAAACATTGATCTGCGTTAATAATTAATGTTTTATATATTGCATTTCCTGTAAAAATGTTATATATTGTAGACAATTAAATTATAGGAAGTTCTTCGGGGCGGGGTGAAATTCCCTACCGGCGGTAAAGTCCGCGAGCCATTAGGGCATGAACCGGTGTGATTCCGGTACCGACAGTAAAGTCTGGATGAGAGAAGAAGTGTCAGCAGAAATATTATTGCCCCGTAAATTATATGTTTACGGGGCTTTTTTAATGGAATTAAATTTGATGCTGTTAACAGGAAGAACCTCCGCAAATTTTATCATTAGGAGGATTATAAAATGTCATCAAATGAATCAACGATCTCTAATAACTCGATTAAAGCCAGCCGCTTTTCAAAAGTGCGTACAATGACTGGTGTTGCCATGCTTTCAGCAGTAGCTTATGTATTGATGTTTTTTGAATTTGCTGTACCGCTCATGCCTTCGTTCATAAAACTAGATTTTTCAGAGCTTCCGGCACTTATTGGCGGATTTGCATACGGACCGGCAGCGGGTGTGGCAATATGTCTTATAAAAAATATCATACATCTGCTTAATACCCAAACAGGTGGAGTAGGCGAGCTTTCAAATTTTATACTTGGAGCAGTTTTTGTATTTATTTCGGCTGCAATCTATAAAAAAATGCATTCTAAAAAAGGTGCTATACTTGGCGCGACAATTGGGGCTGCGGCAATGGCTGCGGTTAGTTTGGTTACAAATTATTACATTGTATATCCTATATACACTGTATTTATGCCTATGGATGCAATCATTGGGGCTTATCAGCTTATACTTCCATCTGTGAAAGATCTTTGGCAGTGTCTTCTTGTCTTTAATGTTCCATTTACGTTTATTAAGGGAATGTGCTCTGTTATAGTTACAGTCATGGTTTATAAGCCGCTTTCCCCTATACTTAAAGGTGATCACTAAAATAGTAAAAGTGGAATCCTTGCATAAAAATATAAGTCAGCTTATAATGGAAGCGCATTTCTGAAAAGAGATGCGCTTTTTTTAATAGCAGATTGTGAAACAATCTGTGTGTTTGATATAATGGTTCAAAATAAATAATGAGGAATTTTAATGGATAAAATTTTAGAATCATTCAGTCGCGAAGAGACTTTTGAAATTGGTCGAAAGATGGGAGAGGAAGCTAAAGCCGGGCAGGTATTTGCTCTGCAGGGAGACCTCGGAGTCGGTAAAACTGTATTTACAAAAGGTTTTGCGGCAGGGCTTGGCATTACAGAGCCTATTAATTCGCCAACTTTCACCATAATGCAGATGTATGATGCAGGCAGACTTCCATTTTATCACTTTGATGTTTACAGGATAGGTGATATCGAAGAAATGGATGAGATCGGCTATGAGGATTGCTTTTATGGCGATGGTGTAAGCATGGTAGAATGGGCAGGATTGATAAAAGAAATAATGCCGGAAAATACAATAGTTGTAACCATTTCCAAGGAACTTGAGAAAGGTTTTGACTATCGTAAGATAAAGATTGGAAAGGGTTTAGATGAATTATGAAGATCTTAGCAGTTGATTCATCGGGACTGGTTGCCTCGGTAGCAATCCTTGAGGATGATAATATCCTTGCGGAGTATATGGTAAACTATAAGAAAACTCATTCAGAGACATTAATGCCAATGATAGATGAGATTGTCCGTATGACAAATACAGATCTTAAAACATTGGATGCTATTGCTATAGCAGGAGGTCCTGGTTCATTTACAGGACTGCGTATCGGATCGGCAACAGTGAAAGGAATTGCTCAGTTTTTGAATATTCCTATAATCAGTGTTCCTACAGTTGATGCGTTAAGCTATAATTATTGCGGCTCTGACAGGCTTGTAGTACCGATAATGGACGCAAGAAGGAATCAGACTTATACAGGAATATACGATTTTCATGGTGGAAATGATGCAGAAATCCTTATGGAGCAGTGCCCTATGGGGATAGAAGATCTGGCTTCCAAATTGAATGAAATCGGAAGACCGGTAGTGCTTCTTGGAGATGGAGTTGTCAGATTTAAGGAGATATTGGATGAGCTGCTTTCTGTTGAGCATAGTTATGCACCGGCACATCAGAGCCGGCAGAGAGCAGGTGCAGTAGCTGTTCTTGGTGCGAAGTATTTTGCAGAAGGCAGATATACAACCGCAGAAGAACACGAACCGGAATACTTGCGTAAATCTCAGGCTGAGCGTGAAAGAGAGGCACATAATGGCTGAATTTCGCCGTATGCGCATAGATGATGTACATGCAGCAGCAGAGCTTGAAGCAGAAGCTTTTGGTAAGGAAGCTTGGAAAGAAAAAGATTTTATAGAAACACTAGGATTGGATTATGCCCTTTATGTTGTTGCATTTGAAAACGAACAATTGGCAGGAATCTGTGGTCTAAGGAATTTATGCGGAGATGCCGATATTACAAATGTGGCAGTATCAAATTGTCATAGAAGAAAAGGTATAGCACGGGCGATGCTTAAGTTTTTGATGGAAGAATCAGAAACTCTGGGCGTTCAACAGTTTACACTAGAGGTGCGTGCAGGTAATACTCCGGCGATAAAACTTTATGAAGGCCTGGGATTTGTTACGGAGGGTGTGAGGAAAAATTTCTACACAGACCCCGTAGAGGATGCACTGATAATGTGGAATAGAGACTGGAGGATAAATGCTTGATGTCTGCCTTTTAGGATGCGGAGGAATGATGCCGCTTCCATACCGGTGGCTTACGTCACTACTTCTTAGATATAATGGCAATAATTGCCTGATCGATTGTGGAGAGGGAACTCAGATAGCGTTAAAAGAACGTGGATGGAGCCCTAAACCGATCGGGATGATACTGTTTACTCATTTTCATGCGGATCATATCAGCGGTCTGCCGGGATTGCTTCTGACAATGGGAAATGCAGAACGGCACGAACCGCTTCTTTTGGTAGGACCAAAAGGACTTGAACGTACAGTTCGAGCTCTTCTTACGATCGCACCGGAGCTTCCTTTTCAGATACAATATAAAGAATTGGAAGGCGATTGCGAATTTATTTGGAATGGTTACAGAGTAAACGCTTTTAAAGTTAATCACAATATTGTATGCTATGGTTATACAATAAATATTGATCGTGCCGGAAAGTTTAATGCTCAAAAAGCAAAAGAACTGAATATTCCTTTGAAATTTTGGAGTCATCTGCAAAAAGGTGAGACGATGAAAGATGATGAAGGAAATGTATACATTCCGGAAATGGTCATGGGTGATCAGCGAAAGGGAATACAGGTAACTTATACAACAGATACACGTCCTACAGCATCAATAGTAGAACATGCCAGAAATTCAGATCTGTTTATATGCGAAGGCATGTATGGAGAGGATGAGAAGCTTGCAAAAGCAAAAGAACATAAGCATATGACTTTTACAGAAGCTGCAGAAATTGCAAAAAAAGCTGATGTTAAAGAAATGTGGTTGACGCACTTCAGTCCTTCTCTTGTTAACCCTAAGGAATTCTTGGGCAGTGCAAAGAAAATTTTTCCTGATACAAAATTAGGAAAAGATGGAAAAACAGTGGAGCTGGATTATGAAGAATAACAGTGGAAAGACTAAAGTTGTATTAGTTTTTGTGATTATTGTCATTGCTGCAGTTGCTATATTCTATTATTTTATAAACAGGCCTAAGTCTGATGAGAATATGACAGTTTTGTCAAAAACACAGGCTGTTGTACAACGTGATCTATCCATTGAATATCCAAAAAGTCCAAGGGCTGTGGTAAAGTATTATGCAGAGCTTAGTCAGTGTATGTATGATACGGGAAATACTGAAAAAGATATTTCAGATCTTGCAGTACAGTCAAGAAAGCTTCTTGATGATGAACTTGTCGCACAGCAGACATCTGACCAGTACCTTGCAGATCTGAAAAGCACAATAAAAAAGTTTGCAGATGAAAAAAGAAGAATAGTCAGTTTCACAATATCATCAACTACTGATGTAGATTATGCGACAGTAGATGACGGTGAACTGGCTTCGTTGTATTGCATATATACCTTGCAAAAAGGCACACTTAACTATAGCGATAAAGAACAATATATTCTTCGAAAAGACAGCGAAGGACACTGGAAGATCCTTGGCTGGCAATCTGCTGGCGGAAATCAGGGAACATAAATAAAATGAGCAGTAGAGATACATATATATTGGGAATTGAGAGCTCTTGTGATGAAACGGCAGCGGCTGTCGTAAAGAACGGAAGAGAAGTTCTCTCAAATGTGATTTCATCGCAGATAGCTATACATACATTGTATGGCGGCGTAGTACCTGAAATTGCATCACGAAAGCATATTGAAAAGATCAATCAGGTAGTATCAGAGGCATTGAAACAGGCTGGGATGGAGATAACTGACTGTGATGCTATAGGTGTGACTTATGGTCCGGGGCTTATCGGCCCGCTTCTTATAGGTGTTTCATTCGCAAAAGGTTTGTCCTATGCGTCAGGAGTGCCCCTTGTAGGAGTTCATCATATCGAAGGGCATATTTCAGCAAACTATATTGAGAATCATGAACTGGAGCCTCCGTTCCTGTGCCTTGTGGTGTCTGGAGGTCATACTCACCTTGTCAGGGTAAAGGACTATGGAGAGTATGAGATTCTGGGACGTACACAGGATGACGCTGCAGGTGAGGCGTTTGATAAGGTTGCGCGTGCAATTGGACTTGGGTATCCGGGAGGACCTAAAATAGATAAAGTATCTAAAGAAGGCAATCCGGATGCTATACATTTCCCGCGTGCACACGTTGGAGACAGTGAATATGATTTTTCGTTCAGTGGACTGAAAAGCTCCGTTCTGAATTATTTGAATTCACTTGAAATGAAGCATGAACAATACGTTCAGGCTGATGTTGCTGCGTCTTTTCAAAAGGCAGTTGTAGATGTACTCGTTGGTAATTCGATACATGCTATAGAAAAATTCCATGCTGATAAATTTGCTTTGGCAGGAGGAGTTGCCTCCAATTCTGCATTACGTGAAGCTATGCAGAAGGCCTGCGAGGAACGCGGCGTGAAGTTCTATAGACCGTCTCCGATACTTTGTACGGATAATGCGGCTATGATTGGATCTGCGGCGTATTATGACTTCAAGAAGGACCTTAGAGCAGGGCTTGACCTTAATGCTGTGGCAAATTTAAAGCTTGGAGAACGAGCATATTGAACATATTGAGAAAGGCATAAGACTATGAAAATTGATGCAATTGTACTTGCAGGCGGTAAAGGCAGAAGGATGGGCGGAAACACACCTAAGCAGTATCTTGATCTTTGTGGAAAACCGGTACTATATTATTCGTTAAAGGCGTTTGAAGATTCTTTTATAGATAATGTTACGCTGGTTTGCGGTGAAGGTGAAGAAGATTACTGCCGCAAGGAAATTGTCATCAAGTATGGTCTTACAAAAGTTAATAAGATAGTTGTTGGGGGCAAAGAACGCTATGATTCTGTATACGCAGGACTCATGGCTGACGATGGCTGCAATTATGTGTATATACATGATGGAGCGCGCCCTCTTCTGACTCAGTATATACTTGAAAGACTTCAGCATTATGTTGAAAAGTATGGTGCAGTGGTAGCTGCATCTCCAGCTAAAGACACGATAAAAATAGATGATGGAGACGGATTTATTAAATCTACGCCGGACAGATCATCTGTATGGCTTATGCAGACACCACAGGTATTTGAGTACCCGCTTATTCGTGATGCATATCAGAAACTTATTGATTCAAAAGAAAGATTAAAGCAGGCAGGAGTTTCTGTAACAGATGATACAATGGTGGCAAAAATGTTTGGTGATGTAGATGCGAAACTTGTAGAAAATCCAGAGTCAAATTTAAAAATCACAACCCCGGAAGATATGATAATTGCTGAAGCTTTACTGCTTCGTAGAGAGAAAAATTAAAATAAAATAAAAAAAATTAAAAAAAGTGTTGACATTAATGTTGGAGTTTGATATTATCATATTCGCGCCACGGAAAACGCGGCAAACAAAAAACAGACATGATAACAACTGATGTGTCTGGAGAGGTATCGAAGTGGTCATAACGAGGCGGTCTTGAAAACCGTTTGGCGGCAACGCCACATGGGTTCGAATCCCATCCTCTCCGCTAGCTGACGATTTAACGATCATTCGGCAAACAATATAAATGAGTATTGTTCAGGCTTGGAGAAGTACCCAAGAGGCTGAAGGGACACCCCTGGAAAGGGTGCAGGTCGTTAATAGCGGCGCGAGGGTTCAAATCCCTCCTTCTCCGTTTCGTCTTAATCGAGGCGGATAGAACATTGACAAATAAACAGCAATGCAACCCTGAAAATTCGAAAACGTCAAAAGACGTTAAAGAGTTATTCAGAAATGAATGAAACCAAACAGTAAAAATGGTAAAGAAGCGCAAAGCAAAAAGCTAGTGTAACTAAGCC
>FOSY01000004.1 GCA_900114405.1 Lachnospiraceae bacterium KH1T2
TCAATTCCTTTGTCCGAAGACTCAGTCATCTCAGTCTCGTTCGACTTGCATGTGTTAGGCACGCCGCCAGCGTTCATCCTGAGCCAGGATCGAACTCTCGATTATAGTTTCTTTCCTCTGGCTTAGTTACACTAGCTTTTTGCTTTGCGCTTCTTTACCATTTTTACTGTTTGGTTTCATTCATTTCTGAATAACTCTTTAACGTCTTTTGACGTTTTCGAATTTTCAGGGTTGCATTGCTGTTTATTTGTCAATGTTCTTCCGTCAAAACCTTGTGTTTATCAGGTTTCTCAGCGTCGCTCTCTCGCGGCGACATGTGTTATATTAACACTTTGCTTTATCTGTGTCAACAACTTTTTTCAAAAATTCATCTTTTTTATTTTTTATCCATGTTTTTCAGAATAATTTAATAAAGAAAAACTCTTCCTGACAGCTTTCTAAGCATTATCAGGAAGAGTCCACTTATATTAACTCATGATTTCGATCATCCATTTTATGAATCAGCACCATCGGGTTATTTTAATTTCCATATGTCTTTATTGTAATCAGCAATTGTACGATCTGATGAGAAGAATCCGGCTTTAGCTATATTAACAAGCATCATCTTTTTCCATTTATCCTGATTTTCAAAATCTTCAAATATCTTATCCTTCTTCTCGATATAATCCTCAAGATCAAGAAGTGTCATAAACCAGTCTTTATTAAGAAGCTCTTTATACAAGCGTTCCAAATTTTCCTTATGACCTACTGCAAGCGCCTCTTTACTTACTATAAAATCGACCGCTTCTTTAATTACAGCAGACTTCTTGTAGTAATCCTTTGAAACATAGTCTGCTTTCTTATAATGATTAATAACCGTATCAGAATCAACGCCGAAGATATAGATATTATCATCACCTACAAGCTCATGAATTTCAACATTTGCTCCATCATCTGTTCCAAGTGTCACCGCACCATTAAGCATAAACTTCATATTTGATGTTCCAGAAGCTTCTTTTGAAGCAAGTGATATCTGCTCAGAAACGTCGCATGCCGGGATGAGCTTTTCTGCATAATCGACATTGTAGTTTGTCACCATCACAACTTTGAGGTATGGACTAACCTCCGGATCATTGTTAACAATATGCTGCAGCACAAGAAGCAAGTGTATTATATCTCTTGCTATTACATACGCCGGTGCAGCTTTAGCTCCAAAAATACATGTTATTGGACGCTTCGGCTTTTTACCAGCCTTTATTTCAAGGTATTTATGAATTATATAAAGCGCATTCATCTGCTGACGCTTATACTCGTGAAGTCTCTTTACCTGAACATCAAAGATCGAATTAGGATCAAGTTCTATGCCTTCTCTATCTTTTATTACTTTCACAAGTTCAACCTTCTTCTGGTCTTTGATAGCGCGGATCTTTCCAAGCACTTCTTCATCATTCACATATTCGAGAAGCTTTTCAAGATCGTCTGCGTTCTTTCTATATGATGTTCCGATAGTTTCATCAAGCAGCTTTGCAAGTGGTCTGTTGCATTCCAACAACCAGCGACGGAATGTGATTCCATTTGTCTTATTGTTGAATTTTTCCGGATAAAGCACATAAAAGTCATGGAGTTCTGTATTTTTAAGTATCTCTGTATGTATAGCCGCTACGCCATTGACTGAATATCCATAATGGATATCAATAAATGCCATATGTACTCTCTTATCATCATCAATGATCCAGACTTTTTCGTTATCTTTATGAGCCTTCTTGATTCTATTCGCAAGTTCCTTAATGATAGGTACAAGTACCGGAACAACTTTTTCAAGGTATGCCAAAGGCCATGTTTCAAGCGCTTCTGCAAGAATTGTGTGATTTGTGTATGCACAAGTCTTTGATACTACTTCAATTGCATCATCCATTGTGAACTCTTCTTCCTGCGTAAGAATTCGGATAAGCTCAGGTATTACCATGGTAGGATGTGTATCATTTATCTGGATAGCTACATGCTTATGCATTTCATGAAGATCATAGCCCTGTTCCTTCATATCCTTTATGATAAGCTGTGCACCGTTTGAAACCATAAAGTATTCCTGATAAATACGAAGAAGATTTCCATTTTCATCTGAATCATCAGGGTAAAGGAACAGTGTAAGGTTCTTATCTATCGCAGTTTTATCAAAGGTGATCCCTTCTTTAACCAGCGACTCATCAAGAGTTTCCACATCAAACAAGTGCAGCTTGTTCATTCCGCTGTCATAACCTGTGACATCTATATCATACATTACAGACTTAAGAGTTCTGTCTCCAAATTTTACGTCAAATGTAACATCAGTCTTCTTGAGCCATGAATCTTTTTCAATCCATTTGTCTTTTTCTGCATTCTGTAAATAATCTTTGAAAACCTGATGGAAAAGACCATAATGATAATTTAAGCCAATACCACAGCCTGGAAGTCCCAGAGTTGCTATGGAATCCATAAAGCATGCCGCAAGTCTTCCAAGTCCTCCATTTCCAAGTGATGGCTCAGGCTCTTCATTCTCAATCTCAGTCAAAGACTTACCATTTTCCTTCAGAATATTTTCTACTTCATCATATAATCCAAGGTTGATCAGATTATTGCTCAAAAGTTTACCTATAAGAAACTCCGCAGAAATATAATAAATTTTTTTCTCCCCTTCATTATATTTCTTTTCTGTCATCGCATCTTTGGTCAATTGAAGAACCACATGATAAAGCTCCTGTGTTGTACACTGATTGATTGGTCTTCCGTAAAGTTTTCTTGCTAATTTGTCAAAATGTGTTTTAACTTCCATTTCATTCTCCATCCTTTATACACAATATTTCTTTTAACGACCAAATACCCATTTTCTTTATCGGCATTCTTTAAGCCGTTTTAAAGAATAACGCCCACGTATTCCTGATCAGAAATTTAATATCTTCATCACAGTTTTGACTTTAGCATAGGAAAACGTTTTCCGCAAGTAGTTTTATGGTATACATTAAAAAAAGACCATCGCACTGATGCAATGGTCTCTATCTTCTTTCATTAACATATTATATCTTTGTAGTACATCCTTACCAATAAATGTGGCATTGTGATCTTTCGCCCTTTTGCCCCCTTCATTATATTTGAAAGTTCTTCTACAGCTGTATGTGCTATCTGGTAAAAATCCTGTTTGGCAGTATTCATCTGTTTCCCGACATAGCCCATAAGTGTGATGCCATCAAAACCACATACGGGATGAAATATATCCATATCTATAAGTGCGTTCATTGCACCTATTGCCATAAGATCAGAACCGCATACTACAACATCTGCGTCTTTTCCGTACTTAAAAGTGATGGCGCGTGCCTCTTTTTCCGAGAAGTTTCCACACTTGAATGTCGTTTTCAAAGACAGCTCATCAGTAAGTCTCTTCATGCCATTTATCCTGTACTGTGATACATAGCTGCTCTCTTTGCCGGAAATATATAAAACACTCTGTGGACCATGATCCACTTCAAGCCATTCATAATTATCAACTATCGTTTTTTTGGCAACGTCATATTGAGCAAGTTCATGGTCTATACTTACTGAGCTTGTTTTTTCATTAGCATATGGCACGTCAATCAAAACACAGGAAAACGAGCCTGTTTCGACAAGCTGCATCAAAACATTATCGTCTTTTGACATCCCGAATATTACAAGCCCGGTCACATTTTGAGCCAAAAGATATCTGGTAAGCTGATCTACATCCATATCTTCTATCATTGAAAAAAATAGTGTAACTGCATCCAGATTTTGCTCTTTTGCACAGTCAATGGCTCCAAGCAGATATTGCATAAATATCTGGTCTATCGCCTGTGTTTGCCGCTTCGGCTCCATGATCAGAGCAATTCTTCCGGAATTTTTAGAAGAAAGCGCCGAGGCAATCGAATTAGGTATGTAATTCAACTCTCTAACTGCATTATTTACTTTTTCTTTTGTTTCTTCTGAAATATTCGAATAGCCATGCAGAACTTTTGAAACTGTAGAGATCGAAACTCCAGCTTTTCTCGCTACATCTCTAATAGATATCATTTGAATCTTCCTTAGACACACATTGCTGCATAAATGCAGTGCGCCGGATGGGACTTGAACCCACACGCCACCAGGACACAGGAACCTAAATCCTGCTCGTCTGCCAATTCCGACACCGGCGCTTACAATAATGCTTTTATACTTATTTGAAACGCAATATAGAAATTATAGCAAAATAAGTCTTAAAACTCAATAACTTATAACTTGCGCGTCTCAAATCAAGATGTACTTTCCTTAAGTATGATACTGTAATTCTTTATGACCTGACTCTGTACTTCTGCTCCTTCTAGTTTATTGATCAAAGTCTTGGCAACAATTTGACCCAACCGTCCATCATCGAAAGAAATCGAGGTAATCGCCGGAATAGAATTATCAAGCAAAGAACTATTGTAAAAAGATGCTATACGGAGATCCTTCGGTATATTAATACCAAGTATATTACACTTCGCTATAACTTCTGCTGCAATTTTATCGTCCATGCAGAGTATCCCGTCTATATCTTTCCTCATGACATTTTCTATAAGAACTGAAAAATCCGAATCTTTCAGGCAATCCATATATATCAATGACTGATCGACAGGTATTCCCATTTTCTTATATGCCGCTTCAAAGCCTTTTCTCCGTGTTCTTGAAATATAGAAATCACTATCACCTCCAAATAACGCCAAGCGTTTCAAGCCTTTCGCTATCAAGACTGTAGTGAGTTCCTTACATGCCATGTAATTATCATTATCAATCTGCAAAAGATTCTTTTCGTCATAACTGCCTATCACAATGAATGGCACTCCTGACTGCTTTAAATATTTTATTGACTCGTCTTTGACAAGCGCCCTTGTCAAAATGACACCATCAACTTTATGATTTTCTACAAGTCTTTTAATATTATCTATACGCCTGCCTTCAAGTATAGAGATCATAATATCATATCCCGCTGCCGACGCAACAATACTGATCCCTTTCATACAATTTTGAAAAAAGGGCAGTTCAAATGCTTCATTTTCATTCGGCAAAACAAGGCCAATGTTATATGTTTTCTTACTTACAAGACTTTGCGCAACTGCATTTGGCTTATAATTATGTTCTTTTATATATGTTTTTACACGTTCTGTAGTTTTCTCGCTTATTCTTCCCTTACCGGAAATCGCCCTTGAAACAGTTGTTTTTGATACCCCTAATGCCTCAGCGATATCATCAATGGTCATACGCGTTGACATTTTCATCTTCACCCTTCGTTAATATTCTCGTATTTTTGCATGCGCAAACGGTTGCTCTTAATTCATCATACTTTAGTTTCAAAAAGTCTGTCAATGATTTATTTTTATTTATCTATCACAGTATTTGACATTTTTTCTCCTGATAATTAGAATACTATTAGCGTACTAATAGTTTGTATGCTAACTATATTGACGAGGTTACTTTTATGAAAAATTCACTGCATTATAAGCTTAGAGCAAGTCACACAATATGCAACAAAACTATCATTCAGGAACTTCAGCAGATCACAGAATTACGCTCAGGCGAGCCAAAAATTCTTGAATTTCTCGCTGAAAATGAACCCTGTGAGCAAAAAGCCATCGCACTCGGATGTGATCTTGACCCAGCATCTGTCACCGGTATTCTTGGACGCATGGAAGAACGCGGACTCATAAAACGCGAAACCCATCCTGGAAATCGACGTTCTTTATTTGTCTCAATGACAGACATCGGTCAAAAATCTTTTTTAAGTGTAGAAAAAATCTTTGAAAAAGTTGACAGTTTTGCCTTAAAAGATTTTACAAATTCGGAAAAAGCTGAACTTTTCAGACTTTTAGATAAACTATATTTTAATTTAAAGGAGAATAATCATGAAAAATAATTTCAAAACAAGATTTGTATTTTACTTGATAGGTCTTTTTATTATGACATTAGGTGTTGCAATGTCTGTCAAATCAAACCTTGGCGTTTCTCCGGTAAGTTCGATTCCCTATACCATAACCTGCATTTTTGGCATTGAGATGGGCAAGGCTACGATTTTATTCCACATATTTCTAGTACTTCTTCAGATAGTACTTCTTAGGAAAAATTTTAAATTAAAGAGTGTATTGCAAATTGCCGTTGGTGTCGTATTTGGATACTTTACGACCTTCTGCAACTCACTTTTTGCTCCGCTTCCTACTCCTGAGAATTTAATCATAAGAATTTTAATGGTACTCATTAGTACTGTACTCGTTGCTATCGGAATATTCTTTTATCTCCCATCCGACATTGTTCCACTTGCCGGCGAAGGTGCAATGCAGGCAGTTTCAGATATAACCGGAATAAAATTCAGCAAGGTTAAAGTTGGCTTTGATTCTACAATGGTAATCATATCACTCATTTCATGCCTTTCTGTTCTTCATAAACTCGGCTCAGTAGGCATCGGAACAGTAATTGCCGCATTGCTTGTCGGAACTGAATTTGGAATCCTCAATACACGCTTTGGTTCATACAGAGACAGGCTTTTCGGCTACAAAAAAGTCGCAGTTGACATTGATGGAGAGCCGGCATAAAACTTATCCACAACGATTAAAAAGCAGCAATGACTTGCTGCTTTTTCTATCCTACGAATCTGTCTGCGATAGAGTACTCCTCTCTATCTTTTTCTCGTTTTATCTCTTCCTCTTCGTTTTCATTTTTCAATTCCAGTATTGTGATACAATAACACTTTCTATCTAACGCCAGATCAAGAAGCCTTTTATCCTCAACTGTCATCACCACCGGTCGGCCGACATACATTGCACGATTCTTTATAACCCTGGCTTTTTCGCCTGTCGACAGATATACTGTCGTTCCAACAGGATAAAGCACGATATACTTAAGAAATGTTTCCATTATCTCAAGATCAAACAATGTTCCATTATTCGCCATCAGATACTCTACGACACTGCTCACGGGAAGAGAATTTTTATAGCTTCGTTTATGACACATTGCATCGTAGGTATCTGCAATTCTCAGTATCCTTGCTATAAGCGGAATATTTTTTCCAACCAGACCACATGGATAACCTGACCCATCATAATTTTCATGATGACACAATATCGCACTTCTCACTTCAGGATGTATTCGCTCATTTGCAAAAAGCATATCATAAGCCAGCCTTGGATGCTGATTCATTATATCTTTTTCTACGACTGTAAGTTTTCCGGGCTTATTCAGAATATCCAACGGTATGAGCTGCTTGCCTATATCATGCAAAAGCGCAGCCTGTGCTGTATGTTTTATCTTTTCATTCGAAAGTCCCATTCCTATAGCGCACGCCGTAGAAAGCATTGCTACATTGACAGAATGCTGATAAGTATCCTCATCATACTCACGCAATGCGCCTGCATCAAGAATAATATCTTCCTGCATAAGCATCGAATTTACTATCTCATTTGTAAAGTATAAAACCTTATCAATATCAAAAGTCTTAAGAGCTTTTACTGCATCCATTCGCACAGTTTCAGAAATGATTTCATTCAATTCTTCATAGTCTGAAAATTCATCGAATACATACAGCCCCATATTTCTGCTCTGAAGTTTGTCTATCGTTTTTATCGTCAGCTTATAGTTTGCTGCAAGCAATACCGCGCCATACTCATCGTACGCTGGTCTTGCAAGTATTTGCCCAGGAACTAATTTATCAGATCTTACATATCTCATTAAAGCATCCCATTTTCTTCGGCTCAAAAAATGTCACATTTATTTGTATCACGAACGGTGGAAGTTTATCATATACCTGTGAACAATTAATGTATGATTCATAAATCAGGGATAAATTGTATTTACAATTAACTAATTAATGCTGACTTTTCTGTAAACCATTTTCACTTGCTACTTTACTATGATCCGTAAGACCTACATAATAGGCATCCAATTCACTGAAATCATTTGTTATCCTATCATACAGATATTCCGACGTATCAATATCAGAGCAGACATACATAATGTCATTTTCCATATTTTTTTCCACATACATCAAAAACTTTTTATCTATTTTATATTCTTCGTCCTCTGTATAAAGGTCAGGTGCTCCATAAGCATGAAGCAGCTCATGGGCATATACTGCCGGCGGATTCACATCGCCTTCATCCATGTAATACATAAGTACCGTTTCATATGGATATATCGTTCCCTGATACCATGTATTCGTGCAGGTAATAGTCTTATTGCGCTCATCTGTGTTCATGACTATCATGAATACCATATTCTGAGAATCATATTTCTCCAAAAGATCATCGACCGGTATATTATTTTCTATATAATCTGTAAGTACATCATCTATTTTTTCGTAATCTTCGGATTCAAGCTTTATATCAAAATTATTTTGGTATTTGAGATCTGTGTTTTCCTCAAAATCATATATAAAATTACATTTTTTTCCATATTTTGCAGCTTGATCTTCTATATATTCTGTGGCAATACCCATATATTTTTTTACGTTTTCAACTCTTTGAAGATCCTCGCTTCTGCTCATATCCCATGAATACTCAGGATCACTGGCGAAAAGTGTGACTATAAGATTATTTCCTTCCGGAGTTTCAGCACTTCCATGAGAAAACTTTATAAAATTAATTGATGCCGTACTAGGCTTCCCTACTGCATTATTGCCACACGCTGTTAAGCATACCACAGCTCCCACAAGAGCCGAGATCATGATCAAACTTTTTTTAAAACTCATAACCGATTCCATCCTAAACAAAAATTTTCATATGTGATAATAAGTCCTTTATATAGAATTCGCATTAACGGTATCTTAAAAAAAGCTTAATATAATGGTGCCAGGGCAAAGGTTATCACTTTTGCCCCCAGCATCATATATTTTCTTTATTTTCTTAAAATTAAGTAAAAAAAATGCAGCACATAGGAGATATATGCTGCAGTCTGATGATATATGTTTATTGTGTAAGGGATAAATAAATTGATTTGTCCTGCGCTAATCATATTTTGCGCAAAACCATCTATAGGTAATCGCTTTGTTACTATTGCATTATAGCTTCTTAAAAAATATAATACATATTAAATTCAAAGAAAAACCAATCAAATCTTGCAAAGAGGTTAATTTATGATTCCATCATACAGCGAAAATCAGGATCTGATCCAGATCGAGGAGATCGACGTAAATCATTTCACTCCTCATCTTCATGAATCGATCGAGTTAATATATATGCTATCCGGAAGCATGGTCATCGGAACAGGGGTTGATCTTTTCCCCGTTGAAAAAGGTGATCTGGCTATTATTTTTCCTAATCTTATACATCATTCACAGGTTTTCAGCACCGACAAAAACCGCGCGATACACATTTTAGCTGCTCCTACGTACTTCGAAACATTCAATGATCTTCTTCTTCAAAAACGTCCCGAAGTACCTGTAGTACCCGGAGATAAGCTTCACGACAATATACTTTATTCCATAAAAAATCTTGCTGAACTTTCTGATAATGAAAATAATTCAGTCTTGCAGCACTCATTTTTACAGATAATCCTTGCTCGGGCTTTGCCTATGCTTAAGCTTAGGGAACGAGAAGATATACGTACACATGATATCGTATATCAGACCGTTTCGTATATTGCTGTCCACTTTAAGGAAAATCTTACACTTACAAAAATGGCAAAAGACCTAGGAATAAGTCAGTTCTCTCTCTCAAGAGTTTTTTCAGGGATCTTCCATCAAAATTTTAACAGGTACCTGAATGAAGTGAGACTGCAGTATATTTCTCAAAAGCTGGTCGGAACTTCCAAGCCTATCACAGAACTTTATCTCGATGCCGGCTTCCAAAGTCAAGCAACATTTAATAGAGTATTTCAGGCGCGCTACCATATGTCTCCCAAAAGCTATCGTGAAGTATACAGCTCTAATAAATGAGTACCTGCCGAACGATTTGGTCTTATTATTTTTTCAAAAACTGAACATTTTAATATAGTCAGTTAATCTTATAATTGTGGATATACTTTCAATGATAGGAGTGAATCAACCAATGAAGCGTATCGTTACTATTCAGGATATTTCATGCCTTGGTAAGTGCTCGATTACAGTTGCACTACCGATCATTTCTGCTATGGGCATTGAAACTGTTATCCTCCCGACAGCAGTACTTTCAACACATACACAATTCTCAGGCTTCACCTGTGCAGATCTTGAGAATCAGATCGAGCCTATATCAAAACATTGGAAATCGATCAACGCTGATTTCGATGCTATATATACCGGCTATCTTGCCTCTGTTTCTCAGATCGAGCTTGTAAAAAAATTCTTTCAAACTTTTGGAAAAGACGAAACTCTCCGCTTTGTGGACCCTGCAATGGCTGATAACGGAAAACTTTATGCCGGCTTTGACGACAGTTTTCCTAAATCAATGGCTGAACTTTGCGGTATCGCTGACATCATAGTTCCTAATCTTACTGAAGCCTGCCTCATGACCGATACAGAGTATCCTGATAGCTACGACGAAGCCTTCATCAGAGAACTTTTGCTAAAGCTTGCAGCTCTCGGAACACGCAAAGCTGTGGTCATAACAGGTGTGACTGCTGAAGCCGGCAAAACCGGAGTCTATGGCTATAATGTCCAAACCGGGGAATTTTTCAATTTTTCACATAAAAAGGAAAGCAGTTCCTACCACGGAACCGGTGATATTTTCGCAAGTGTTACGCTTGGTGCGCTCGAAAATGGAAATTCATTAGAAAAATCTCTAAAAATTGCTGCTAAATTCACAGTAGATTCTATTAAGGAGACTGTTAAGAACGATAAAGATAAAACATACGGCGTTGATTTTGAGCCAGTTATACCTGAGCTCATAAAGCAGCTCGCCTGAATATATGCCCAATCGGAGCTTAAACTCCGACTGGGCTAAAATATTATTTTGCTGCTTTGCTCTGAATCATGCGAGCGATAAAAATTGCAATACCAAATATGAAAACTGTCCAAAAGATCGACATCCATACAGGCTGATCGTAAATTCTCAGGAAATTATATGGTCCATATACTTTACCTACAATATTAAGCATCACTATGATCACACCATAGATGATCGTATATCCTACCGGAAATCTCACATCTTCTGACTTAAGCAGATCATTTTTCTCATAAAACATAAATGATATAAAAGAAGCAACCGGACATAATACATGCACAAAAGTACTGTCCCAACCTACTATATATGAGAGCGCAGTTCCGCTTTTGATATGTGTAGGCATCAAGACCAAAAATACTATCAGCATTGTAAGTGACAACGCACATGTAGCTACATATCGCAATATTACAGCAAATCTTGAATTTTGATTTCTGCAAATAAGGTAAACTACTGCCGATAGAAGCGCGATAATATTACTGTCCACTGTATAATATACGAAGAATTGATTTCCCGTAATAAATTCCATTGTAAGACCAATTACTTCCATGATAATTATTGCAACATTTAAGATAATATCCTTACTCATCTTTTTCCCTCTGTGAAACTAATTTCTAAATATTATGTAAAAAACAACACAGCTTTACCTCATTTTTTACACAGTGCTATATGATAACACAAATGAATCATTCTCGCTAATTGAAATTTTAAGCGACGAAACAAAAGGCATAAAAATTCCCCTTTCACTGGTTTTCCAGCAAAAGGGGTAAATATATCTCAAATGAATGTGTCAAAACCTAGGTTAAAATGTAATATCTCCATGACGGTTCTGTACAGTCAGGTTAGAGTCGCTGTCATCTGCGCTGCGCTTGATGACCTTCCATCCGTCCTTTTTCTTTACTTTCTTTTTCCAGCCATCAGGAAGCTCTACGTCTCCATCTTTGTACTGTATCTTGCAATCAAGAGTTTTCAATGTCTTGTCTTTAAGGTCCATAGTTACATCACCATTCTTTGTTGTGACGGTAATGTCATTGCTCATACTTGACTTCTTGACGTCGATATCTCCTTCATAAGAAAGCAGACTTGTGTTATTAAGAGCACCCTTATCAATATGGATATCGCCATTGCTTAAGTTTATCTGAGTATTCTTAAATACAACTGACTTACTCTCAAAATCGCCATTTTCCATTGAAATCTCACCATTGCAGATTCTTTTTCCTTCAGGGATATAAACTATTATGGTATTCTGAAGATTCTTTATCTCATCATACATACTCTTTGTCTTTGCCTTTGAAAGTTCAACCTTATCATTTCCGCCTGTCTGCTTAATGATAAGTGCATTATCAGCAATAGAATATGATACTTTTACTTCATCATCCCCAAGAACTTTGTTGTAGGACAAATAGTATTTGCCATTATCCGAATGCTTAACGATCACATCAAACCTGTTCGCCTTCACTGTAAGCTGACCAAAAGACTCAAGCTCTATCTTTTTCTTAACCTTAGTTTTTTTCTCAGATGCCATCGCATTACATGCCATACCAAAAGTCAAGGCAAATGTCATCACTAAAGCTGCCAGTCTTACTCCAATTTTCAATGTTCGCATCTCTCTGTCTCCCTTTTCAAGCTAATGTTAATAAATTCGCAATTAATTATAGCATAAATAAATCAAATCAAATTAATTTTGTACAAAAAATTGTACATTTAAAAAAATTAAAAAAGTAAATTCCACTCTCTAACCCCTTGTGGAATTTACTTTTTCAAGCCAGTCTGCTAACAATAAAAACAGAGTTAACGAACATCTTCAAATTTTGAAAATGTTCCATTAACTCTGTCAATAAAAATCACCTTTTAGTTTAATTATCTGCTAAATCTAAGTACGTTTTTTGCTCCCTTAAAAGCACCTATACCTGTAATTCTGTATATGCCTGCTATGCCCATTCTTCCCTTCCTTACAGTCTCAAAAGTATAGTCTTTTCCTTTAGTAAGATAGAGCTTAGTTCCTTTTTTTACTCCAAGAGCCTTTGCTGCTGCCTTAGTTCTAACTCTGTAAGTTACCTTCGGAACATAGTCCCCGCATTTAGTTGAATGCCAGCTAACATGTGCAAATAAAATATCAGCCTTTTCTTTTTCAACTTTCTTGTCTGCAAGAGTTGCTTCACCAAACACGTTAGGAGATGACCAACCATTTCCTGTCTCATCAAACCATGAAGCAGTACCAATTCTAGAACCGCCCGCTGCATCATTTATCTGCAGATCAAGTCCAATATTTGTGCCAACTTCAGGAGTAATGTCCGTCCAGGCATATGCAGCCTCTACCAGATAGCCATCCTCAGTCTCCTTAGCTGCATGTTTGATATTATCTTCCTTACATTTTGAACCATTAAATGTTGCTTCATTCAGATAGTTCACACGATACTGCTTATCATCTTCTTCATACGAATCTGACTTGTGATTATTTTCATCAATAAACACTTCAACAGAATCCTTTTCATGCGCAGCATCAGATGTAGCATCAAGATTCTCATCCTTTACATTCACCAGAACATAAAGGTTTTTATCATCCCAAAGCAGCTTTGCCTTTGCGCTTGCCTTAGGATTTCCATTCTTCACTGACAGCTCGATTTCTTCTACATCGTTCCATGCATCGTCAACCTCGCCATCTATCACAGGAGTTCCCTTTGTTATAGACATATATGGCTTGCAGATAGCCTTGGCATAGTACTTGCTTCCACTCTCCTGTGACATCTGTAAATTGTTAAAAGCATGATCTCCTGAATTGTCTGAAACAACAACATCAATTGCTATAGCAGATGATACAGCCAGCTTATCTTTTGCATCAATTTCAATGATACAGTTTCCATCAGCATCAAATTTACCCGTCTTGCAATCAAAATCTGCGCCATCCTTCATTGACTGATTCCAATCAATATAAACCTTTGCAGACTTAGCCTTTGGAGCGTTTATCTTTACTGAAATCTTGCCATCATCCCATATCGGCATGAAAGTATAGTCTGTATCATCTATCGAATATGACTTTGCACAAGCAAAAATATCCTCTCCGGAATTCTTTTCACTAATAGTTATGTTTTTTATTTTGGGTTCAAGTTTCTTTGTGTCAACAAATGCCCAATATGCCGGCTTTGCCTTGTAATCACCATCAAACAGAAGTGGAACCTGCTTTTTCTTACCATCTGAGGCACCACCTACATCACTTCTGGACTGCAGCCATGAATTAGGATCGATAACACCCCAAACAGTTATATTATTTACATCGATACCAGGCTCTTTATCTATTTCCTTAAGTGCATCATAAATGTCCTTAAATCTATATGCCTCTCTTGTATACTCATCTGCTTCAGTTTCCTTGGTTCCATCGTATGCAGCACTTGCCTTGATATCAAGCTCTGTTACCTGTACCTTACCAACGATCTTGCCATATCTGATACCACAGTCTATGATCTGCTGCTTTGTAGGCGAGTCTATAGAATAATGTCCCTGCATTCCAACGCCGCTTATTCTTGTTGGAAGTTCAGCGTCGTTTTCGTGCTTCTTGACGCTGCTAAGCAATCCTGCTATTGCATCAGGCTTGTTTCCTGAACATTCGTTATAGTCGTTGTAATAAAGCTCGAGATCATCCTGTCCCATTTCATGAGCATAATAATTTGCAAATCTGAATGCGTTCAATATATACTCAGGGGCATCGTCCTTACTGCCTGTGCCATAGATTCTTCCCCAGTTAGATTTTTCGTTTGCGTTTCTGTAAGTTCCTGTAGAATCTGAGCATGCTTCATTTACCACATCCCAGCCATAGAACATATCTTTATACTCAGAGCTAAAAATATGCTCATATACACTCTTGATGAACCACTCATGTCTAAGTGTCATCTCCTCTGCAGAAACGAACTTACCATTTGGATCATAATTTTCCTTAAAGAACCATGAAGGTGTCTGTGAATGCCAGGTAAGAACATGTCCTCTAACCTTAATTTCCTTATCCGGATGCTTATCATTCCACTCTTTGATAACCTTAAGCATTCTCTCAGCTCTTGAGAAATCAAGGGTCGGTACTTCCATATCCTTATGCTCAACACCTCTGGCATCTGTCCAGGTTTCCTTGACTATCATACCATCAGCAGGCTTATCATTATTGTAATTAAAAAGTGCATCTGGCTTTAATTCATTTCCAAAAGTCACTGCATTGAAGTGTTTCTCAACCAGATCCATCAATGTCTGATCAGTTATTTCAGATACCATAATAGCTGTTCCGGTATAACCATCTGAGCCAATGCCTTCCTCAGATGAGATATGATCTCTGAGATCTGGGATATCTCTTTCAATTTCTTTTTTTGCTTTTTCTTCCCCGAATACAGTTGTGTCTTCTTCAGCCTCTTCCACTGTTGCAGCCACTTCTTCCTTAGCTTGTTCAGTTGCTTCTTCGCTTATCTCATCTGCATAAGTCTGGACAGGACATGTCATACTTGATACCATTGCCGATATAGATATAGCAGAAAACAACATGTAAAATCCCTTTTTTACCATTAAAATACCTCCTTTTTTTGTACCACCTAAAAAACATTTTATATCCATAGTGGGCACAAAAAAGGGGGATATTCTTTAGAATAATACCCTACAATTTATTAAACGATTCATAGTTAGTACATTGTCTCAAAAAAATACCACTCGGGTACCAAGTAAAAAAACAAGGTACCCGAGTGGTAACTTACATATCAGGAACATTTATAAGGTCAGTAGGCTCTGAACCCCTTATCTTCTTTATCCCAAAATCGCCTTCTATCCAAATTTCCGGCAGCCTTCTAGAAAGGAAAAGCGCCGGTGCTTCCATTGCTGAATATGCACCAACCCTCTCAAATACCAGCTCATCACCGATTTCAAGAGGAGCAAGCATTGCATCTCTCGCAAGGACATCCGCGGTAGTACAAAGACTTCCGCACAGTGTATACGCTTTTCTCGCCTCTGAACGCACAATTGCCTGTCTTATCGGTGGCATCTTCATTGCCATCATTTGGCCAAAATAGTTTACCTGATGCATTCCTCCATCAAGAAGCACATATGTGACACCCTCTGTCGACTTTATATCACATACACGAGTATGATATTCACCGCATGTCGCCGCCATATATCTTCCCATTTCAAAGCTCAAAGGCACTTCTTTGGCGAATTCATTCAATAGCGGAGCGGCTTCCCTTAGAACTCTCTCATCTTCTTCCTGCATAGGCGGATTAAAGAATTCAACTGCAAATCCAGGTCCATACTCCAAAATTTCAGGTTCAAAATCATATTGATCTTTAAGCTTTAACAATGTTCCTCGTATCTGCTTTAGATCTTTTTCGATTTTCTTAACCTTTGATTTGCCTGTTCCGGAATAATAATGAACTCCGACAAAATCAAGATGCTTGAAATCAGCTTTTCTCTCAAAGAGTGAAAGCATATCTTCTTCGCTCATGCCAAACTGACTTCCGGCAGATAGTCTGAGTATCACCTTAAGCTTACCTGAAATATTTTCACACTCTGCACCCTTTTCCAAAAGCTCTGCATGACGGATACTCTCCGCTGTCAAAATTCCCGCACCATATCTTATCGCTTCTCTAATGTCGGTTATTTCCTTCATCACACCAGAATAAATGATATTCTCTGACGGTACACTAAGCCTTTCGCATATAGAAAGTTCTCCCGGACTGCATACTTCAACTTTCGTTATCGCCTCAGGTAATCTTTGCGTTAAAAGAAATGGATTTGCTTTTATTGAAAATACAAGCGGAATTTCAGGCAATGCCGCCTTAATATATTCGACTCTTTTTCTAAAATCTTCTGTATTAAAAACATAATATGGTGTCTCAGGCTTCTGCTGCATTATCATCCTCACATGTTTTATAAATTATTCCTCTGAAAGTCTCTCGATAAGATTTTCAAGAGCTTCAAGTGAATCAAAATTCTCTGCCTTCAAATCCTTAGGTGTGATCTCGATATCAAACTCATCATCAAGCTCAGATACAATAGAAACGATGTCAAACGACTCAAGGATCTTTCCTGAAACAAGTTCTGTCTCATTCTCAAAGTCAACATCTGGTCTCTGATCCTGAAGGATCTCAAGTATTCTTTCTCTCATTACAAAAATCTCCTATAACATATATATAAATAATAAACCTGCTGAAGTTATTTTACTCCAGCCAGTTCCTTAAGGGAACTCATATCAATTTTTCCATTTGGAAGCTTTGGCAGTTTTTCGAGCTTCTTTATCTTCCTCGGCACCATAAATCCCGGAAGCTCTTTTCTAAGCGTCATTACGAGATCTTTTTTCTCGATGTCTCCATCATAGAATAGCCAAAGTGCTTCCTTTTCGGCATTATACAATGCTGCACACTCTCCAGCGCCTTCTGCCAGCCCTGCCGCGAGCTCTATTTCATCAAGCTCTACACGGTGTCCCATATGCTTGACCTGTCGATCACGTCTTCCGTGGAATTCAAGCAGGCCGTCTTTATTATACCTTCCTATGTCACCTGTCCTGTACATTCGTTCATAGTAAGTATCTACAAGTGGATTTCTTACAAAGGAAGCCTCTGTGCGTTCCACATCGCGATAGTATCCTAATGCAAGACACGGACCTGCAACACAGATCTCGCCTTCTTCACCGTCAGCTGCCTCTGTATTATCTTCCTTAAGCAGAAAAACTTTATAATTATCATATGGTATTCCTATCGGGATAACTTCATTTTCTTCAACCACATGATCTACTCTGTAATATGTACATGAAGCAGTCGCCTCAGTCGGTCCATATTGGTTCACAAACATTGCATCTGTGAGATTCTCCTGCCATTTCCTTAATACCTTTCCAGGCATTACAGACCCAGAAAAGCATATCTTATTTAACGTATTAAGTCTAGTATCTGAAAACGCTCCCAACTGAGTTAATACCGTAAGTGCAGATGTGCTCCATCCTATAGCCGTGATCTCCTGCTTATTCATAAGATCAAAAAGCTCATCCGGCTGCATAAAATACTCCTTAGGAAGCAAGTACGTGCTTGCACCTGTTTTCAGTGGAACATAAATATCTCTGATCGCTGCAATATAGTCCAATGGAGACTGACAGCCGAGCTTATCATGTATGCCAATATTCATAACGCCTGTATATGCGCTTATGTAACACATCAATGAATGGTGGCTTGTGATAACACCCTTCGGACGTCCGCTTGAGCCAGATGTAAATATGATATAAAGCGGATCTGTATCCACCATATTTTTTCTTATGCTATTGATCGCAGGCCATAATGTTATACCCTGATTCAATTCTTCTCTCTTGAACACATCGCAGCCTATTGCTTTTCCATATACTGAAGCTGTCTCATAGCTTTCTTCATCTGTAAGTATAGCTGCAGGCTTAAGTGCATCAAGTATCTTATTTACTCTATCCTCAGGCAGCGCTGCATCGATAGGCGCATACACATGTCCGCTGTAAATCACGCCGAGATATGATGTGATCGTATGTACATTTCTTCCCAGCATAACAGCGATCGGTGCTTTATCTTTTACGTTCTCGATAAGTCGGCTTCCAATCCTTCGCGCTTCACTTATCGCTTGATAAAATGTAACTTTATCTGAACTATCTTCATATACGATCTTATCCGGATGTATACGACTTATTTTCTCTAACCATTCAAGTACATTTTTTTCCATGATCACCACTTTTACCTATTAAAACTTTGCATAAATCATTCCGGCTGCATCATATCCATTTCCATATGCGCCGAATATCACAACTGCCAAAATGCATACATACCAAAAAGCAAATCGGGCAGCAATTGGATATGCCATAAGTTTTGTTCTAATCGGATATCCCCTTTCCTTTAACACGCTGACAGCGATCACAAGAAGCATACCCGCTGCCACTGTCCAATAATCCCAGAAATCCAAACCAAGAAATCCGGCATTTTCTGCAAGAACATTCAAATGAAAATTGGTGAATATCTGCATAAACATTTTAACACCAATAGCAATATTATCAGCTCTGAAAAACATCTCGCCAATAATAACAATGATAAATAATTTTATAAACCTAAATACTCTTACCGTTATCGACTCCTCTGTAAGTTTAAGCTTCTTAAGCACGCCCAGAAATGGCTCTTCAAAAATATTTTCAAGCTCTATCAGAACAAAATAATACATACCATAGAAAATATATGTCCAGCGCGGTCCATGCCAGAGTCCATTTGAAAGCCATACTAAGAATAAAGCAAGCATAGGAGCTGCTATAGTGCCTGCAAATTTTCCAAATTTATCTCTTACTTTTTTGGTAAATTTCATTACAGGCTTCGCCAAAGTTACAGGATAAAATATATAGTCTCTAAAAAACGTTCCAAGAGTAATATGCCATCTATGCCAGAAGTCTGACGCATTCTTTGCAAAAAACGGCTGCCTGAAGTTTTCTGTAAGATGTACACCAAAAGTAATACCACTTCCTATTACAATGTCAATCGTTCCTGAGAAATCCATGTACTCCTGAATTGTAAACAGTATCGCAGCAGCAACCGATAAAGAGCCATCCATTATATTGTTTTGAAACAGTATATCTACTGCCGGAGCAAGATGATCTGCGATCACAAGTTTCTTAAATAAGCCCCACAATATCCTCTGATAACCGTTCGCAACATTATCTGCCGTAGTCGCTCTGCCTGATGAAAGGTCATCCGCTATCTCATTATAACGTGAAATAGGTCCTTCCATAAGTTTTGGAAAAAATACAATGAAAAGCAGCAGTTTTATAAAATCATGCTCAGCTTTTATATCATCACGAAAAACATCTGTCATATACGCGATTGCTTCGAGCGTAAAGTACGAAATTCCGACCGGAACAGCCCAATCAAGCAGATTCCACTGGAAATTCCCATGGAAAATATGGCTTATCCTGACAAGCGTAAGTCCTGCAAAATCAGAATACTTGATAACTGCGAGGGTTGCTAAAAGAATGATGATCCCGGCAGCAAGTACTCTCTTTCTCCTACGCGTCCTTTCTTTACGTTTTATCTCTTTGTTTCCGGCGATATTCTCCATTATCCTTCCGGCTGCATAGCTTATGAGCGATGCAGCTATAGGAAATACTATCAAAATCCCACTAAAGAAAGCAAAAAACAAAAGACTGGCAGCCAAAAGAACATATCTTCTGAATCTTTGCGGGAAAAGCTGATACAAAAGCAAAGTTACCGGCAGGAACAGCACCGGATACTGCCACATCGCATATGAAACTCCGATTCCGCTCTTAAGAAAGGTTATAAAATTTTCAAGCATTAATACAGACCTGCCTTTCTCACATTATCTTCCCAGTCCTTGTAATTTGAATCATTTCTGTGATCAGCGAGCGCATAATTTTCTGTAAGATAATCACCTATATAGTCCATGACCTTTTTTGATCCATATAAATTCATGTGATTACCGCCATCCATCGTATCATTTGCCCAATCAATGCCGATCTCGTCTAATTTTTCATTGATATCAAGATAAGCAACCTGCGGTGCATTTTCATCAAGCCACTTTACAACAGCAGCGTGCTTTGCACTGTTCCAATTGGTTGCACTAGGTGCAGAAACCAGCACTAACGACGCTGAATTTTTTTCACATAATTTGATTATATCTTTAAGCACATTTCTATTAGTTTCACGTATCTTTGTCTTTGGCGCCTCCACACTCATGTAATCTCCGCCTTCATACGGTCTTACTGCAGTTTCAGCCAAAAATCCCTTAAAAACTGAAGCATCTTTCCAATACATATCCTTCTCTTTGACGCTTTCAGGTATCCAACGCTTATAAAATGTATGGTAATGAAAAAGCGGAAGTTTCTTTTCTACCTTATTAGTAAGGTGTGCATCCGGATCACGATAAGGGCTTCCCTCTTCAAAAAGTGTATCCGTTTCAAGCACAATAACTTTTGGGCTTTGCTGCTTAAAAAAGTTTCCGAGTATCTCTCTGCAATCACATACCCTAAGAGCACTGGCTCCTAAATTATAGGAAGTAACTCCTTTTTGCGCGTACAATTGCAGCGGTGAAAATGCTCTGTAAGATTCACTGTTTCCTGCAAATGCCACATCAATACTTTCCGCGCGTTCCTTTGCAGTAGCTTCACATTTCATCTGCACAGTATTGATGTCATAAACCTCTCCACTCTTGGGCTTTATTACTAACGATAGTATTATCAGCAAAGCAAAAAGACCGCCCACAAATATAATGCCATGAACGGTCTTTTTATATTTTTCAAAATAACTTTTCATAACTTCTCCTAATTATATGCCCCAAAATATCTATTTATCTATCGAGTACAAATTATAAAGCAAAACCTCATGGGAGTCCACATAATAAAACAAGTTAATTGAAAGTTTTTAATAAGAAAAAAAGCATCCCGCAGGATGCTTAAGATACATTACATACTGATCTCAGAAAGCTCTGACTCTTCCTTTTCATTAGAAGTTTCATCGCCAAATTCGTAATCATTTCCCGGAAGGACTGCGTTGAGAACTATTCCGAAAACAGCTGCAAGGGCAAGTGATGTAAGTGTGATAGACGCTCCGCCGATCTGGAAAGTAAGACCATCTGTGAAGCCAAGCCCTGTAACAAGGATAACTGCAGCTATTATAAGATTTCTTGATTTTGTAAAATCAACTTTATTCTCGACAACATTTCTCACACCTATGGCTGAGATCATTCCATAAAGAATGAAGCTTACACCACCGATGATCGCTGTAGGAAGTGAACCGATAAGCTCTGCAAACTTAGGAGAGAAAGAAAGAACTATCGCATAAACTGCTGCAAGACGGATAACTTTAGGGTCATGCACCTTTGAAAGTTCAAGAACGCCCGTATTTTCGCCATATGTTGTATTTGCCGGTCCTCCAATCATACCTGCAAATGCTGTTGCAAGACCATCACCTATGAGTGTTCTGTGAAGTCCCGGATCTTTAATATAATTTTCTTCTACTGTTGCAGAAATTGCAGAAATATCACCAACATGCTCCATCATAGTTGCGATAGCGATAGGCGCCATAACAAGTATTGCAGTAATGTCAAACTTAGCAAGTACAAAAGGCTGAATATGTACTACATTTGCAGCCGCAACATTTGTAAAGTCAAAGATTGCAGAGCCATCTGAATTGGTAAGCCCGATCGCCTGAAGCCCTAATGCACAGATATATGAGATCACAACTCCGAGAAGGATAGGAATTATCTTAAACATACCCTTTCCCCAGATATTGAAAAATACAATAATAGCAAAAGCGATAAATGCGAGAAGCCAGTTTTGAGAAGCATTAGTAACTGCTGAGGGTGCAAGAGAAAGTCCGATACAAATAATGATAGGACCTGTAACTACAGGTGGAAGGAAACGCATAACGCGTGAGACACCAACAAGTTTAATAACAAGTGCAAGAATGAAATAAAGAAGACCGGCAACAACGACGCCGCCGCAAGCATATGGAAGCTTTTCAGCCATCGACATGTTTTCATAAATTCCGGATTGAAGATTAGCAATAGCAGCAAATCCTCCAAGAAATGCGAAAGAAGAACCAAGAAATGCAGGAACTTTGCCCTTGGTGATCAAATGAAAAAGTAACGTTCCAAGACCGGCCGCAAATAACGTAACCTGAATCGAAAGCCCTTCGCCTTCAAAATAACCATCTACCAGAATCGGAACTAATATCGTCGCTCCAAACATCGCGAACATATGCTGTAATCCTAATAGAAGCATCTTCGGCATACCTAAGCTTGCCGCGTCTTTAATAACGCCAGTTTTCGTGTCCATAAAAACCTCCATAAAAAATCCCAAAAAATTTTATCTGTCCTAGTATAGAGGTTCTTTGTCTCTTTTTCAACACAAAATTTTAAACAAAAATTGAGAACCGATAGCACTTATCGATTCTCATTTTAAACAATCATATATATCAGCCTGTCATGATTTTAAGAATTTCCCAATCTGTAGAACGCATCCCTTCAGAACCTATATCTGCAATGTTATCAATCGTGCATTCAACATTTTTCCCAACGATACCATCACCGCCATTAAAGCGCTGACCGTATCTATACATTTCAAAGCCCATAATACCTGCATCTACTGCAAGCGCTATCTTTGCCGCACATGAAGGCTTAGCTCCATCACATATTATGCCGGATGCAGTTGCAAGAGAATTTGAAAGCACCTGAGAAATAGCATCATACCCGCAGCCGTGAAGATAGGCGATTCCGCAGCCTGCAGCACATCCTGCACTTACCGCGCCGCAAAATGCTGAAAGCGCACCGATGCCATACTTAATATGTATAGATATCAGATTAGATATGAGCAATGCTCTATAAAGCTTCTCTTCTGATGCATTAAGACTCTCTGCATATATTACTACAGGAAGCGTCACCGTAATACCCTGATTGCCACTTCCGGAATTGATGACCACCGGAAGCTCACATCCGCTCATTCTTGCATCAGAGCCTGCTGCCGCGTATGCTTTAGCACGATTTCGTATATTCATATCACTTGATGCAAGAATCGTACTTCCTATATTTGCGCCCCAATTATTTACGATTCCTTCTCTGGCGATTGCAGTATTGCACGTTATCTGACGTTGTATGATATCACGTATCAGCTCGATATCCACGTTATCCGCGAAATCTATGATACCTTTAACTGTAAGAAGTGCTTTTTTGGCAATTATTGGATCATTTTCAAGTTTATCCTGATCCTCGTTAAAAACATCAGTGTTGTCTATAAGCACCTCTGAATTTTTCTTTTCCCAAATGATATTTGTATGAGTATGAGCTATACACACCTCTGAGCTTTCTTCATCTGCAAAGAGAGATATCTTTATATACAGCTTTTCCTTGGTTTCAGAAGGTATCACCTTCATCGGGACACTTTTAAGAAATTTCTTTATCTCAGCTCTGTCTGTCGCCGTAAGACCTGTGATGACCTCAAGTTTCTTTGCAGGATCACCTGCAACGATTCCTGCCGCCGCTGCCGCTGCAATGCCTTTCATCCCGTCTGTCCCCGGAACTATCACACTCTTCGCATTTTTAATGATATTTCCGCTAACCTCTATCTCACATCTTTCTGCTGCCTTCCCCAAAACTCTTTTAGCTTCAGCCGCGCAATAAGCTATAGCTATAGGCTCTGTACATCCGAGTGCCAGCTTTAATTCATCTCTAAGGATATCTATATAATCATTCGCAGTAAGTGTGTAAGCCATATTTTTTCTCCTCTTAAGCAATTCAACGATTCTTACTATAAGATTATGGTATCATGAGGTTATATATTTGTTAAATCGAAATTAAAATTATATCTTATCGGTTTTTTCGATAAAAGAAGTGGTGAGCATTTTATGGAATTTAGAAATCTTGATACATTTATCCGTGTTGCCGAACTCGAAAACTTTTCGAAAGCCGCAGAAGAACTCGGCTACTCACAGTCTTCTGTGACTGCACAGATACAGCAGCTAGAGGAACAGTTAAAAACAAAGCTTTTTGATCGAAATGGAAAGAAAGTCAAACTTTCTGCTGCCGGCAAAAAATTTCTGGAATACAGCTACCGGATACGGCAGATTGAAGAAGAAGCTGCTTCATGCTTTCTCTCTGAAAAAGAACCTGAGGGTACGCTTCGCGTAGGCATAATGGAATCAGTCTGCTCCTCCGTTTATGATTCCCACCTTACGGACTTTATGCTCAAATATCCGCACGTCGATATGAAGATTATAGTATGTACTACTTTTGAGGCTATAGAGTTTCTCCAAAAAGGTGAGCTGGACGTGATAATAACCCTTGACCACCGCATCGTACGCCCTGGCTGGGAAACTTCGTATCTTAAACACGAAGACATTGTATTCATATGCTCTCCAGAACATCCTTTGCTGAAAAAGAAATATGTCAGTGTTAACGATATTATTTATGAAAATTTCCTGATGGTGGAAGAAAAATGCAATTACAGGGAGGCCTTTGAACAAGCTATGCAGCAGCTCGGTCACAGTATAAAATGCCGGCTTGAGATCGGTCACAGCTGGGTTATAGTTGATGCTGTATCAAAGGGTGTTGGAATCTCCATACTGCCAAAATTTACTGTCGCAGAAGCACTTCAGGCAGGCCTCGTAAAGCAGCTCGAACTCTCTGACTATCATCTTCAGATGGACCTGCAGATCATTTATGACAATTCACGTTGGAAAAGCCCTGCACTCAATGCCTTTTTGGCGTTTTGGCCAGATTAATAAACATTTACTCTATGGCTTATCACTATAAATCATCCTGTCGATAAATATATTGATGATACTGCGCAATGCCGTTTTCAATCAGAAAGGAAAAGGTTATGAAAGTTCGTAAAATAGGAATAAGCCAGCAGTTAATATTTTTAATAATAACCCTTTTTTTGGTTTCAGATATAATCTTAGGTATATTCATATACAATAAAGCCAGTAATATGTTGCTTTCACAGATCAAGAGCAATTCTGAAAGTATAGCAAAAGTTACCGCTGCGCTGGTAGACGGTAATATCGTTGCTTCTGTCAAACCCGGTGACGAAACTACCGAAGATTATTTGAAAGTAAGTACGCTGATAACTAAAATACAGGAAGAAGCCGGAGTAGAGTTTGTTTATATTGGACGATATTCTGAAAAAGGAATTCCTGAATACGCTATAGATGCACAAATAGATGACCCTGCTATGATTGGAGACGAAGTACATAACGAAGATGTAAAAGCAGCATTAGACGGCTCTCTGATTTCAAGTGCTGAACCATATACCGATGAATGGGGAAAACATATCTCATCCTTCAGCCCAATATACCTTGATAAAAAAATAGTGGGCGCAGTAGGTGTCGATGTAAGCATGGAGTGGGTAGATCAGCAAACTTTTGCACTTATAAGTGTCATTGTAATTATCTGCGGCATAGTTCTCCTCATATCAGCGATCATGCTTATAATCATAGGACAGGCTCTTAGCCGCAAATTTAGATTATTAAACGATAAAATCGTCGAACTTACCATGGGTGAGGGTGACCTGACTCGAACTATAGAGATAAACTCAGGCGATGAATTTGAAGTTATTGGCTCAAATATCAATAAACTTATAAGCTTCATACGTGAAATAATGCTTTCTATCAAAGACGATTCTCAGCGGCTTAACGATGCTTCAGTAAACATAGCCGGCAATGTTACCAACGCCAGCCAAAGTGCTCAGTCAATTTCTGAAACAATGACAGATATGAGCTCTACGATGGAAAACACTTCATCTTCCTTAAATGAAATGACAAGTGTTATATCTGATATGACCGATTCATTTAAGGACATCGTTAAGGAAATCGATTCCGGACGTGAATTCTCTAAGGAAGTTAGAGTATCCGCCTCAGAAACCGGAAAGAATGCCGAGAATGAAAGAAATAATACTGAAAAAGAAGTTTCAAGCATAGCAGAGTCAGTTTCTGATAAGATCGAGCGTTCTAAAGGTGTTGATAAGATCGAAGATCTCACCAGCAACATCATAGCAATAGCGAATCAGACTAATCTTCTTGCGCTGAACGCTTCTATAGAGGCCGCACGTGCCGGAGAAGCAGGAAGAGGCTTCGCTGTTGTAGCTACTGAGATAGGAGAACTTGCAACAAATTCACAGGCAGCAGCCAGCGAGATCCAAAACGTTTCTGCAGAAGTTATATCTGCTGTTAATGAGCTTTCGACTGAAGCACAGAATCTGCTCGACTTTGTCAAAGACACCACTTTGTCAGGTTTCGATAAACTTGTAAAAATAAGCGATGATTACCTGAATTCTGCTGAACGTATAGACGAGCTGATGGAGCACTTTGCTTCATCAACAGAAAACATTCAAAAGAATGTCGACCTAATACAAGAATCCACAGAAGCTATCAACTCTGCTGTAGAAGACACAACGAATGGCATTTTACATACTACCGAAAGATCAGTAGAAATGACTGAAAATATGTCAAAGATTGATAACGATGCTGCTGCAAGCCGCAATCTTTCCAGTGAACTTCAAAGTGAAGTTGCTAAATTTAAACTTGAATAAATATCCTTCTCAAGTCTCGTCCCGCGCCAAACCTTGCGGGGCGAGACTTAATTTTTAGTAAACACAAAAAAACGAAAAAAAACGCCCCCCGCGGCTCAAAGGCACACGAAAAGCGCTCTTTATCAATTTATATTCTATTAATGCTTAAAGGTTATCCAAGGTTTTCTTTCAAAGCCTTTCTCATACCTTTCTCTGCTTCATCTTCATCCGGACCGTCGATAGTGATCGTAAGATCATCTCCAAATCTCGCCTTTAATGCAACCAGTCCAATGATCGACTTACCATTCAAAGTAATGTCATCATGTGTTATGGATATTTTACTCTTATAACGTTCAGCTTCACGAGCTACGCCCGCAGCCGGTCTGGCATGCATTCCAATCTCACTTGTAATATTGAAATCGAACTGTCTCATATTTACTCCTTCTAATATGAATAACGCTTTCTCACTTTACACACGAAAAGCTATTATATATTAGCAGTAAACTATTTTCAAGAAAAAAAATTATTTCGCATTATCCATAGGATCAGTCGAATAAATATTTTCATTTGTTTTATTATCGACAAGCATATTGATTTAGTTAACAGCTTTTTACAATGTTTCTGATTATGAGCACAGCTGACAGTTAATTCGTATCTACATTAGTAGTCAAAAGTGATGTCATGGATGATGACTTTTTACCCTGTCATCATATGATGCATCCATAATACATTATGCATAAAATTCATGTATTAAATCAAAATATACATCAATTTCTGCATTTTATTCAAAAAATAATCAATTTTTTGAATAAAAATACTTGATTTTAAATTTTAATCAGTTATAATTTTCATCAAGAGAACATTTATCAGAAACATACATTTATCTCGGTCAGGGATACGATCACTGACTGAATAAACGTTCCGCGAGGATGTGCAAAGATTTGCATATGAGATATGTCAGCTGTGCTGATGCAAATCTCGCGGGAGGAAATTTGAAAATCCAGGGAGGAATTTTTATGAAAAAGAATTTATCTATCATGATCGCTGCAATTCTTGCCGCAGTATCGCTCACAGCCTGTGGCTCATCTTCAAGCTCTGCCCCTGCTGCATCATCTGAAGCTGCACCGGCTGCAAGCTCTGAGGCAGCTTCATCTGAAGGCTCTGCTGAGATCTCAAAAGATGTAACTACTGTTACACCTGGAAAGCTTACAGTTGCAACATCTCCTGATTTCGCTCCTTATGAATTTTATAATGTTAAAAGCGGTACTCCTGAGCTTGCCGGTTTTGATATCGCTCTTGCTCAGAGAATTGCCGATGAACTTGGTCTTGAACTTCAGGTAGTTCCGATGGATTTCGACGGAATCCTCATGGAGCTCCAGAATGGAAATGTAGACCTCGGTATCTCAGGTTTCTCACCAAGTCCTGAGCGTGCACAGGCATTCGACTTCTCAGACCTTTACTATCAGGGTGGTCAGGCATTCGTCATTCGTAAGGACGATGCAGAAAAATATAAGGGATATGAAGATTTCGACGGACAGCCTGTAGGTGCTCAGAACGGTTCTATCCAGATGGATCTCGCTAATAAAAATACTCCAAATGCAAATATCATCGGTCTTGCAAAAGTAACTGATATCATTTCAGAGCTTACTACAGGAAAGCTCGAAGGCGCATTTATAGAAACAGCCGTTGCAGAGCAGTATATCAAGAACTATCCTGAACTCCAGATTGCATGGGATGTCGAGTACGATGCAGAGGGCTCTGCTATCGCTCTTAAGAAGGGCAGCGACCTCCTTCCTTCAGTAAACGCTGTAGTAAAAGAAGTACTTTCTGATGGTTCTATGGATAAGTACATCACAGAAGCTCAGGAACTTGCTTCAGACGAATCAAGTGTATATGAAGGTCAGCTCACAGAAGACGGCAGCATTTCAACAGAATCTGCTTCTACAGAGAGCGCATCTACAGAAGCTGCTTCAACAGAAAACGCATCCAGCGAAGCTGCTGAATAACTTACAGTAACCGCATAATCTCCGGGGCTCTCCCGGAGAGCATTCGGTTACGAAGCAGGATAAAGGAACACTATTGTCCTGTATCCTGCTTTGTAATTGAATTATTTTGATTACTAAAAAATCCTAAAACTTGAAAGGTGGAATCAACTGATGACTATTAGCATGGCTAATATGGGAAAGATCCTTACATATGGCAACATGTTTGGTCAGGGACTCATCGTTACAGTACTCCTTGCTGCATGTACAGTATTCTTTGGATTTTTCCTCGCATTCGCTCTTGCACTGATGCTTCTTTCAGATGTAAGACCATTTAGACATTTAGAGAAAATAAAGACTGACAATATCAACGTCAAAAAAAGAAACGACTTTATAGCCCGTTTCAACCCTGTAAAGCTCATCGCAAGTGCTTATGTACAGTTTGTAAGATGCACACCAATGCTGGTTCAGGTATTTTTGGTATATTACGTAGTATTTGGATTTGTTGCGCTTCCAAAATTCACGATCTTTGGCTTCATACAGTTTGAGCGTTTCTTTCCGGCAGCATTCGCTCTGGCCTTGAATTCAGGCGGTTACATGAGTGCTGTCATCCGAGGTGGAATCGAAGGCGTAGATAAAGGACAGACCGAGGCCGCAAGATCTCTCGGTATGTCAAAAGGTGAGACGATGTATCACATCATTTTCCCACAGGCAGTAAAAAACATCCTGCCGGCAGTTGCCAATGAATTCGTAACTATCATCAAAGAATCTTCTATATGCTACACGATCGGTGTGCAGGATATTATGTTTAATGTAAAAAGTGTACAGTCAGCAACTTTCATCGTAGCCGAGCCGCTCATCATGGCAACGCTCCTTTACTTCTGCCTGTGCTTCCCGACATCAAAGATCATCGAGCACGTAGAAAGGAGGATGCGTCAAAGTGACAACAGATAATGTAATGATAAGCGTCAAAGGCTTAAAAAAACACTATAATTACGGTGTTGTAAAAGCGCTTGACGGTGTTGATATCGATATAAATAAAGGCGATGTAATGGTTGTCATCGGTCCGTCAGGTTCCGGTAAATCAACCTTTCTGCGCAGCTTAAACCTTCTTGAAGAACCAACTGAAGGAAGCATATTCTTTCAGGGTAAAGATATCGTAAACGACAAGATCGACATGGATAAATTCCGTCAGAAAATGGGAATGGTCTTTCAGCATTTTAACCTTTTCCCGCATAAGACAGTTCTCGAAAACCTCACTCTTGCTCCGCAAGTTGTAAAAAAAGCAAACAAAGCTGAAATTGAGAAAAAAGCTCTCGAACTTCTTGACCGTGTAGGACTTGCTGACAGAGCAAACGCATACCCTGTGCAGCTTTCAGGCGGTCAGAAACAGCGTGTAGCTATAGTACGGGCTCTTTGTATGGAGCCTGAAGTAATGCTCTTCGACGAGCCAACTTCCGCTCTTGACCCTGAAATGGTCGGCGAAGTTCTCGAAGTTATGAAAGAGCTTGCCCATAATGGAATGACAATGGTATGTGTAACTCATGAAATGGGCTTCGCTCGTGAAGTAGGAAACAGAGTAGTGTTCATGGCCGATGGAAAGCTCATCGAGCAGGGAACGCCTGACCAGATCTTTGATCATCCTCAAAGTCCAAGACTTAAAGATTTCCTCGGAAAAGTTCTATAGTAAACGTCAGATAAAACTACCGCTTACGGTAGTATAACACAAAGCTCCTATGATCTTTCATGGGAGCTTTAACTATACAATACGAAAGGATCGACAACATGAATTCGTTTAAAAAGGAAGCTGTAGACTACATTGATAAACATTCGAATATTTTCACAGAAGTTTCTGACCAGATATGGGCAACACCGGAATTAAGCCTAAAGGAGTACAGGTCTGCCGCTTTATACGAAAAAGTGCTTGAAGAGAACGGTTTCACCGTAGAAAAGGAAATTGACGGCATCGAAACAGCCTTCACAGGAACTTTCGGACACGGTAAACCTGTAATCGGAATCCTTGGTGAATTCGATGCTTTATCCGGGCTAAGCCAGAAAAAAGGACAGGTGAAACATAAACCTCTAGTTCCAGGTGCTCCGGGACATGGATGCGGTCACAACATGCTTGGCGCAGGTGCACTTGCTGCTGCCTTTGCCATAAAGGACTACCTTGAGACCTCCGGCCGCGAAGGAACTGTGATATTCTACGGATGCCCCGGAGAAGAAGGCGGCGCTGCCAAAGCTTTCATGGCTCGCGATAATATCTGGTACTCGCTCGATGCTGCACTTACCTGGCACCCTGAAGACGTTAACGAAGTCAAGACCGGCACAAATAACTCAACGATTCAGATTCTTTATGATTTTCATGGTATATCAGCTCACGCTGCCGGAGATCCCGAAGACGGACGTTCTGCCTTAGATGCTGTAGAGCTTATGAATACCGGCGTTCAGTATCTTCGTGAACATATGACCTCTGACTGCCGCATCCACTATGCTATCACTGATGCGGGCGGAGTTTCACCAAACGTGGTTCAGGACCATGCCTCAGTACTTTATATGGTTCGCGCCGGCAAAGTACGTGCCTGTGTGGATCTGCTCAAACGTGTAGATAAGATCGCGCAAGGCGCTGCGCTCATGACAGAGACTAGCTATGACCGTACTTTTATAGATGGTACTGCAGACCTCGTGCCGAATTTTACATTGGAAAATGTTTTCTACGAAAATTTCAAGGAACTGGGCGTTCCCGCTTATACAGAAAAAGAACTTGACTTTGCGCAAAAACTCCGCGACACTTGCCCTGTAAACGAAGCTCCGGGCTTTGCCTCTACTCTTAGTGATGAAATCCGTGAATTTACAGCAAAAGCAAGTAAGAATGGTACAAAAGCAATGAACGACTTCCTCGTTCCTCTTTATCACAGCAACGCTTTTCAGGCCGGCTCTACTGACGTAGGTGATGTATCATGGGAAACCCCAACAGCTCAGATACATGTTGCCGGATTTGTAAGCGGTGCTCCCGGTCACAGCTGGCAAAACGTGTCCTGCGGTGGAACCACTATCGGTCACAAAGCTCTTCTCCATGCCGGCAAGGTCATCGCATGTACCGCAATAGATCTCTATGAAGATCCTGAACTTCTCAAGGAAGCTCAAAAAGAATTTAGGGAAAAGACCAAGTCAGGCTATGTCTGCCCTATAGAAAAGGACGCCAAGCCTTTTGCTCTTTAAAAGAAATAACTCCCGACTGATATCAGCCGGGAGTATATTTTTTCCGTAAAGCTTAAATTCAAGCCTTTCCAACAGAACCGAAGAGTTCCATCTTTTCCTTTGTCTTAGCCTTGATAGCTTCGAAACCAGGAGCAAGAAGCTTACGAGGATCAAATCCCTTACCTTCCTGATCCTTACCAGCTTCGATGTAACCACGTGTTGCATCAGCGAATACAAGCTGACACTCTGTGTTTACGTTGATCTTAGATACACCGAGGCTGATAGCCTTAGCGATCATATCATCAGGGATACCTGTACCACCGTGAAGAACGAGTGGCATAGCACCTGTCTTAGCCTGGATGTTATCAAGAACGTCGAAACGAAGTCCTTCCCAGTTTGCAGGGTATTTACCATGAATATTACCGATACCTGCAGCGAGCATATCTACGCCAAGGTCAGCTACTCTCTTACACTCTTCAGGATCAGCACACTCACCTGTGCTTACAACACCGTCTTCTTCACCACCGATGCCGCCTACTTCAGCTTCGATAGAAAGTCCAAGGTGATGAGCAACGCTTACGAGCTCTTTTGTCTTAGCAACGTTCTCTTCGATGTCATAGTGTGAACCATCGAACATAACTGATGTGAAACCAGCTTCGATGCACTTGTAGCAGCCTTCGAATGAGCCGTGATCAAGGTGAAGAGCTACTGGAACAGTGATTCCAAGGCTCTTATCCATAGCCTTAACCATAGCAGCTACTGTAGCGAAGCCTGTCATGTACTTTCCTGCACCCTCAGATACACCAAGGATTACTGGAGAGTTGAGCTCCTGTGCTGTCTGAAGAATAGCCTTAGTCCACTCAAGGTTGTTGATGTTGAAGTGACCTACTGCGTAGTGACCTTCCTTTGCTTTCTTAAGCATTTCTGTTGCAGATACTAACATATTCTTACACTCCTATACTTAAACAATGTTAAATGTTATATGAAAAGAAATTTTTTATAAAATTCTTTTCACAGTTCTAATTTATTATAAGACCTAATGTAAAAAAAATAAAGTTAATTCTTTAACTATGTGGATTTTATCCTTATTATTCACTTTTCCCATATCTTTTTTACAAGATTCTGGCATTTTTCGAGCGAAAAACCCGGATCCTGACTCAATATTTTATTCGAAGCAGCAAGCTCTTCTGTATAATCCGAAAGAAAATATGCTGTGACCTCTTTTTCTCCAAGATGGCACACCAACGGAAGTACATCATAATTTTGAATGACTGCATTTCCCGCTTCATCCCTGCCTACAGTAACATCTGCCATACCTCCGACCATCCTGTTCGTTATAGTATCACCTGATTCGGAAGTCGCACTCACAAAGTTGCCAAGTGAATAATATACGAGCATCTTTTTCTCTCCGTCAGATACCATTTTCACAGGCTCGATAACATGCGGATGTGCACCGATCACAAGGTCTGCGCCATGCTTAAAAAATATCCCGGTCCACTTTTCCTGCTCCGCATCAATTGAGAGATTATATTCACTTCCCCAATGAGGGCACACTATCGTAAAGTCCGCATTTTGCTCTGCCTCATCAAGCTGTCTCTCAACCAGCTCTTTATCCATAAAATTCACGAAATAGTGGCTTCCTTCAATATCTTCATTCCTGTTTGTGCCATAGGTGTAGTTAAGCACCGCAAACTTTATCCCATTTTTTTCAATATAAAGAAGTGCATTTTGATGCTCTGCATTTTTATTAATACCGACATATCCCACCCATGGATACTTACTCTCCCAGAAATTAATGGTATTTGCAATCCCCTCAAGCCCCTTATCCAAGGCATGATTATTCGCATGAAGCACTACATCAAAGCCGGCTTCAGCCTCTGCAATACCAACTTCCTGCGGAGCATTAAAGACCGGGTAGCCTGATACACCAAGCTCTGTTCCGCCAAGTATAGTCTCCTGATCGACCATTGCAAGATCTGCACCAAGAACTTTATCTTTTACATGGGCAAAAAGCGCACTATAGTCATATGAGCCATTTTCCTGCAGACCGCTGTCAATGACTCTGTCATGCATAAGCACATCTCCGATCATTACGATCTCCACAGGATCATCCGCAGGTTCTTCCTCCGGTTCAAATACCTCACCCAGTACACCATCTTCTGTTATCGTCGGTTTCGCCTCAGCACTTTCCACTTCCTGCAATACTGAGCTTTCCGTCGTCTTTTCCTCTTCCTGCGTCGCCGATACATCAGCAATGTAATTCTTTTTGTCCATCTCGACGACATGCACCCCTGCGGCCGCTGTTACAAGTATCAAAGCGATAACTTTTAGCCCTACACTTCTCCTCATATCTCTCCCCACCTAAAAAGATACTACTCCATTGTGAACTCCTCTGTTCCTAAATTCTCGATCTGTGGTGTAGTAGACGTATCCATAATGCTCTGTGCCGTTAGAGTGACCTTGCCTGTGCCCTTAAGCTGATAAGCGATCGCGCTGGACGCTGTCTCTCCAATCTTTACAGGCTCAAATTCCGTCCCTACAAGCTTCTCATCCGGAATAGCAGCTGCAGTAAGCTTTTCACCCTGTGTCACTGTTACTGCCGCTTCCCATGCTTCCTGCGGGCTTGTTTCTATCCCGGAAGTATTTGTCACATCATACCAAAAGGCTATCACCGGCTCACTGCCGTTTTCATTTCCCTCTTTCCCCGGCTGAATGATCTGGCTCTTAGTGATCTTTATATTATAAAACGCTCCAATTATTTCATTATTTTCAAAAGAAACAGCCTCATTTGCTGAAATAACCCTCTCATCTGCTGTTTCCTCAACTGCCTTCGCTGTACTTCCACAGCCTGTCATAAGTACCGCCGCAGAAACTACCGCTGCCCAGAATTTTTTCATAATAATCTCCGTATCCTCAAATTTATAACTCAATTATAGTCTTTTGTTGAATTTAAAGAAAGAGCACCGGCAATGATTTTTACTACATTTCCGGTGCTTTACTGTACTTATTTTATACACTTGTGTTACTGATCTGTTATGAGACATTTTATATACAATATCTGCGAATTTGTCAGTCCGCCGTATCTCAGATAGTTGACAGCTCCTATCTTGAAATCAGTCTTTTCCAGATTTATACCGCTGTCATCTGAAGCACACGCCAGATAATACAGTATCTCATCAGCCTTCAGTTCAACAATCCTATGATATTTCTCCGGCTCAGCACTCTCTGTGATGCCGTAATAATTTTCATAGGACTTCATGTAATCATCTCTGATCTCCTCATAATCCGCCCCTGAAAGAGCAAGTATGAGTGCGCTGACAAAGCCGGTTCTGTCTTTCCCTTCTCCGCAATGAATAAGATATGGTCCACGCTTATCACATATCTTAAGCAGCGCATTGGAAACAGCAGAAGCAAATTCTTTCGACCTGTAATCTGAATTCAGATTTAGAAATGCAACATTTCCGGCAGATCTCATATTATTATAGTAACGCGGAAAGTAATTATATTGATATTGCGCATTATCAGCCTCTGAAACAGTATCAGAAATGTTGATTATATGCTTTATTTCTTTTGCTTCTAAAAGCTTTTCCGCAAACGGTGCTCTGCTTCTTTTATTATTTACAGGAGAAGACGACCTGTAGAAAAGACCTTTTTTCAGCTTTCCGCCTTTTATCTCATAAAAATTTGCAAATTGCTCTGCAGAATCAAAGTCTGATCTTTTATCCGAGTAGACAAGGTTCAATGTTTCTTGAATTTCCTCATATGCGCCTTTTTCACGGAGAGTTATAAGTGCCTTGTCCCCCGGCTCTACATCCGACATTTTTTCAAATGATGCCCTCGATGCGGCGATAACGACACTTCCATCCGGCTTGACAACTATTTCAGGTCTTCCATACTTTGCATAATAGCCATTATATACAGGAATATTATCTGTTCTATAGCCATTGCTAAGACTGAGGTCTACACCATCTCCAAGCTCAAACCCTAATTTCATAAAGTCTTCACCGGACATGTCAAGATACAGATCTCCAAACTCTTTATCTATCGACACACTAACAGCACCTGTCGTAATACGTGGCTGCACATCCTCTGCAACTGCTAAACATTCCCCTCCATGGAATACGCCAGTTAAAATCACAACAGCTGTAATAACTGAAATGATCCTGCTTTTCATATTTTCTCCTCTATCGAATCAGACAATAGTCTCTTTCTGTTTATCGGTCATTTTTATAAATTTAATAAGGGGATTTTTCCAAAAAATTTAAAAACAGCATAGATTTTTCTATGCTGTTAATTAACCATTGCCTCAGCTCGAATCCATCATGTAATGGCGATTTCAAGACAGACATCAGATTATATCAAACTTTATTTTTCTATGTATAAGTTCATCATAGGTAAACGGCTTGATCTCCACATCGTCAAGAACTCTGTGCTCTCTGTTCTCTGCACATCCGTTAAACAGAACCTCACCTTTACTGTTTACGGATGCAATTCCCGTGATAACAATGTTGGTGAGTCCAATATCCTCAGGATAAGCCATGCCAATCTGAGGAACTGAGACTGTTGAGCCTATACGATTTGCTGCCATGCGAATTTCTCGTGGATTTGAGTTAAGTAAAATATTTTCCATATTCTTCCCCCTTTATTTTTTGGTTACCCTTCACAAACAATACTAAAATATTTTTTCGGATATTACTAGTGCTAGAAGTAATGAATATTGAAATTATTAAATTTTATACATTTTTCCAAAAAACATCCTAAATTAAATTTTAAAATTTTTTTTCAAAAAACTATTGCAAAACCCCAAAAAGGAGTGTATAATTCATATTCGTTGTTGGGCTATCGCCAAGCGGTAAGGCAACGGACTCTGACTCCGTCACTTCGAAGGTTCGAATCCTTCTAGCCCAGTTATCATTAAGCTCAGGACTTAGTTCCTGAGCTTTTTTCGTTTAAATGTAAAAAACGACCTGTTACATTTACAACTCAAAAAATATAACAGGCCGCATAAATCGATCATATATTTAAGATTTCTGCAATCTCATCAAGACTTTCCACAAAGTGAAGCTTCTCAATATCCTTCCTCTGAACAAACCCTTCTTCTGCCATATGTTCAAACTGTTCTTTGAAAATATCATAAAAGCCCTCCAGATTATACACGATAACAGGCTTAGAAAGTTTCCCAAGGAAAAGAAGTGTTGTAACTTCTGTTATCTCCTCAAGAGTTCCAATTCCACCCGGAAAAGCAATGAATGCATCACCGAGATCCATCATCTTCTGCTTTCGCTCAGACATGGTATCAGTAACTATAAGCTCGGTAAGATTAAGCTGCTGTACTCCGTCTTTAATGAAAAACTCAGGCTCAACTCCAATGACTTCACCCTTTTCTGACATTACAGCCTCTGCGAGATATCCCATAAGTCCTGCCTTGCTTCCACCATAAACAAGAGTATTCCCACTCTTTCCAATGCGCTTCCCAAGGGCGATGACTGCCTCTTTATATATCGGCTTCTTTCCTTCACTTGAACCTAAATAAACTACGATATTCATTGATGATCCTCACTAACAAAAATTTATAGTAAAGCTTAACACATTTATCTTTGTTTACGCTATCCTATTTAATACCCAATCGTGAAACTCTGATCTGATATAGATGAATCCCAAGATAATATAAAGGTACGAAAAACTTCCCATAAAGATAAGCGGAAGTATTATCGCGAATATCTTAGGGAAATTGAATCTAACACGCAGCATGAGATACGCACTAAACATTCCAAAGCATAAAAGATACATCATTCCGCATATACCGAGTGTCTGAACTACATTCTGTGCTATATCATTCTGAAGCGGTCTAACATATGTAAACATGTATGCCGCAAATGCGATCAGGCTTACTACCCCCGACCATTTCGGCGGATAAAAGTCTGCAAGTGGCTTAGGTCTCTGAACCTTGAACCTGAGCCTGCGAAGTATCAGAAGGCTCAGCCAGTATATGACTATTCCCTGTATCACGCCTGTAAACGCAAGACCGACAAACATTATTCTTCTCAGATTATCTGCCGTAAGCATGGTTTTCATAGATTGAAGTATCTGCTCATTATATCCGGCCTTTGTACCAAATTCATCGATCATTCCATTCATCATCGTCTGAACCTGCGACAAGTCCTGACCTACGCTTATTCCTGAGATTGAAAGCAGCAGCCAATAACTCACGATACTTGATATCGCGCATAAAGTCATTATAAGCACTACTATCTTCCCCGGATCTTTCTTGTGATACAGGCACACGCCAAAGACCATTCCTATAAATGACTGGCTTATTGCATAAAAAACCGCAGTATACGAGCCGCAAAAGAATGTAAGAAGTACCGTACAGATAAATACTGAAATACTGCTCTTCAAGCCATATTTCGCAGAAAATGCAACGAGCGGAATAGGAAAAATGAAGAATAAAAAATCTTCAAAAATCCCTCCGCTCTGTCTGTTGATCAATAAAAGTACGCCAAATATCGCAACTATCATGGCGCCAAATGTCAATTTTTGTGTTTTTGTATTCATGGTATAACCTTTCTATATATGATTATTGATTATACCACATGAATTCTCAACTTTTTTCGCACATTTCTACTGCATTTCTGACACAGTCGTCACATTCACAAAGGACCTTGCCTGTGTCGCGTCCCTTTAAGTCTTTGCAAAGAGTCGCCCCACACTTTTCGTTGAATTTTTTATACAGCTCTGCCGCATCCTTCAAAATAGGTTTTCCCTGAAAAGTCCTGATGCCATTGACCATCTGTGCGCCGATCAAAGCTCCGCATGTCGCTTCCATGCAGCCCATTCCAACACCGAAGCCTGCGCCCATCTTATCAAGTTCTTCCGTTGAAATCTTTAATTCATCAGCAAACGCACATAAAACTGACTGACAGCAGTTGTGCCCATTGTGCTTAAATTCTACAGCTAATTCTTTCCTATCCATTTTATTTCCTTTCAAAACCAATGCATGAGCCTATGTTTGTAATTATACTTTTAGATCTATACAATTCAAGTACGCAATATATCTTGATCTGGTACGAAAAAACTGAGCAGGTATATTCTACAGGTTAGCCTCTCCCCAGCGTTTTAATTCCAGCAATATCGGCACTATACTTTTTGCTTTGTCCGTAAGGCTATATTCAACTCTGACAGGCATCTCCATATATTGCTTACGTTCTACCATCCCATCTCTTTCCATTTCTTTAAGCGAATTTGCAAGCATGGTATTGGTTATCCCGTAAACTGCACGTCTGATATCTCCATAGCGCACAGTTCCTTCTTTATCTATGACACACAAGATCATGATTTTCCACTTTCCGCCAACTATATTAAGTACCTTTTTGAGTCCGCAGCTTTCTCCTGCGAGATCATCACAAAGTGCTTCTTTTTCTTTTTTTGACGCCATAATCCTTATCCTTTCACTTTACTCAGTTTTTCCTTACCAGGTTAATGCAAACTGCGTACTTGATATATTTTTTATACTGGGTATACTAACATTACAAGGAGCGAAAAACAAGCCTTTTAAGGAATAGGAAAATGAAATCAAAAAAATTTGCAAGTGTAAATAAAGATATATGTGTATCCTGCGGAGCGTGCACCGGCGAATGTATGCTCGGTGCTATCACGACTCCAAACGGCTGCTATGCCGTAGTCGATACAGATAAATGTGTAGGATGCGGAAGATGCAGCATGATATGCCCAACCGGATGCATAAGTATTAAAGACAGGATAGGAGCATGATGATGAATAAGAAAAAGCATTGGAACGATTATTTATGGATATGGACTCTGATCTACTTTTCATTAGGCTTTTTTAATATACTGTTTGCATGGCTCGGAATGATAGACTTTATCGTGCCTATAATCATCGCTATAGTCAAAGGCAATAAAGCTTTCTGCAACAGATATTGCGGAAGAGGCAAGCTGCTGGCACTTATCCCAAGTGTATTCAAGATGAAAAATCAGCGAGTTGCGCCCAAGTGGATGTATTCAAAATATTTTAGATATGGCTTTTTAGCATTCTTTTTAACAATGTTTGCGAATATGCTCTATCAGACTTACATGGTATTCGCCGGAGCGCCATTGAAAACAGCCGTAAAGCTTCTCTGGACATTTAAGGTACCGTGGTCATGGTCATATACTGTTACAACTGTTCCAGAGTGGATAACTCAGTTCAGCTACGGTTTTTACAGCATGATGCTTACTTCGACCATCATCGGCCTTGTCGTAATGGCACTCTACCGTCCAAGGACCTGGTGTACCTTCTGCCCTATGGGTACGATGACGCAGAGTATCTGTAAAGTCAAAGCTCAACTTAAAAAATGATTACAAAAAGAGTAGTGAAAATCCAAGGCTTTCACTACTCTTTTATTTATTACTTCTTTATTATGCGCATCAAACTCTCATACATCCTTGAATGTTGGAACTGAAGAATGGGATAATACCTACAAGATCTGAACTACCGTGGAGCGCGATATCAACCATATGGAGGATAATCTTTGTTTGGCTGGACGCCGCACTCAAAATGAGAAGACTCTGCATGCTGATCTGATACTTGCAGGAATCACTCAGCTTATATCTGTAGTACTTGCTGACAAGATTCATCACCCGGTAATCTGATTGATAACAATTCAAAATTACCGGTATTATAGCATAAGTCAGTATGGAGTTAGTATTAAGCCACTATTATTCGTATTTTTCGCCTTTGAGGAGCTTATCAAGAGTTCCATCTTCAGTCAGCTTGTCAATTGCTGCTTCGAAAATTGCAACAATATCAGGATTAGCTTCAACACATTTCTTTGAAAATGCAATAGCATAAGGTGCCTGTCCCTGATTAAACTCATCACCTACTACCGCAAGCTTTGTTCCTTCGGTTTTTGCAACGTAGTACTGAGCACCGGGGCCATCCTGAATAACAGCATCAACCTTGCCCTGCTCAAGGGATTCGTAAGCTGTTGTAATCGTATCATGTACTTCGATACAGCTTTCCGGGAATCCTTCATTCTGAACATACAAGTGTGAGGCAGTTCCCTTCTCCACGGCAACCTTGTAATCGCCACCGGCTAAGGCATCAACACCTGTTATTTCAGCAGGTGAAGTTTCTGTATTAATCATTACAACCTGTCCGGAATCACAGTAGGTCTTTGTGAAATCCATAACTGCTTTTCTTTCATCTGTTGCGCAAAGTGCTGCCATTCCAAAATCAAGCTTACCCTCAGCAAGAGATGTGGTAAGAGCGCTATAGTCCATTACCTGTGTCTCACCATCAATTGTAAATCCCAGCAGATCCTGAAGAGCCTTTTCGATTTCAATATCATATCCTATAAGAGTAGTTCCATCTTCATCATAATATGAAAATGGAGCGAACAGGCCTGAGGTACCAAAGGAAATTGTCACTCCACTAAGAGCACCCTCTACATTATCTTTGGTATAACCTTCTGATATACTCTCGGATTCTGCAGCTTCCGTAGCTGCCGCAGTTGCTTCATCTGTAACCTCCACTGTTTCCTCGGATTCTGTCACTGTAGTTTCAGTTTTAGCAGATGATCCGCACCCCATCAGTGACATGGTAAATAATGTACCTACCATGAAAGTTGCTACGATTCGTTTCTTCATAATGTCTCCTCCTATCTAAAAAGTAAATGCTTCAAAGAAAAGCAAAAAAGCGCAACCAGAATTTCTGATTACGCCTTTGTAAGAATTTTCTCTCGTTTTTCTTTGAAGAGAATATAATATAAATTTTCTCTCATGTAAAATTAGTATTACTCATGTTTAACATCACATTTTGTAATTTTACTTTATTCCACGATTAAAATATACTGTTCAATTATAATATGTAATGCCAGTGACAAAGGTGTCTATTTCTCAGAAATAGGCACCTTTTTTCATGTTGTTACATATAGTAAAGGAGGATTGATTTATGGATTTAAGTTTTTTGGGAGTTCTTCTTCCAATGCTGTTTAAAGGACTTAGAGTAACACTTCTGGTAGCGGTATTAGGTATTCTGTTTGGATTTATACTCGGTGCCATAGCAGGTTTTAGTCTCGAATGTAATAAGAAGATACTAAAGTTTTTAGCTAACATCTATATATGGATAATCAGGGGCACTCCACTTATAGTGCAGGCACTGTATGTATATTTTGTTATCCCTAAAATAACCGGAATTGATTTATCTTCCATAGTAGCAGGTGTAATAGTAATCTCCTTAAACTCCGGAGCTTTCATTGCAGAAATAGTAAGAGGTGCTCTTGATGAAATAGATCCCGGGCAAAAAGAAGCCGGCTTATCCCTTGGTCTTACCGCAACGCAGACAATGATACATATAATTGTTCCACCTGCATTTAGATCTATGCTTCCTGCTTTGTTTAATCAGTTCATCATCTCTGTAAAGGATACGGCACTCCTGTCTGTAATAGTAGTAAACGAGATCACAAAGCAAATTCAAAACTATGCAGCGCTTTCTTTTAAAACAATTGAAGCCTACACGACAGGCGCCATATTTTATCTGTTTTTGATTTCCGTTCTTATTATTATCCAAAAACAGGTTGAGAGAAAAGTAATGGCTTAATCAAACAACAGGGAGGTGACAGTTATGAATACACTTATAAAATTAAAACATTTATCAAAACGATTTGGTGATCTGGAGGTTCTTAAAGATATAAACATCGATATTAAGGAAGGCGAAGTTATATGTGTGATTGGCCCTTCAGGAAGTGGCAAAAGCACTATGCTTCGCTGCATAAATCAGCTTGAAACACCAAGCGGAGGCGAAATAATATACGACAACAAAAATGTGACCTCAGGCGAAATAGCGCTGAGGGACATGCGCGAAGAAGTCGGAATGGTATTCCAGCGTTTTAATCTGTTTCCCATGAAAACAGTACTTGAAAATGTAATGCTTGCTCCTGTTCTTACCAAAAAGAAGGATAAGCAGGAAGCAAAGAAAATCGGAATGGAACTGCTTGATAAGGTTGGACTATCCAGCAAAGCAAACGTATATCCCAAAACCTTATCCGGTGGCCAGCAACAGCGTGTAGCAATAGCCAGAGCTCTTGCTATGGAACCCCGTGCTCTTTTGTTCGATGAACCAACCAGTGCTCTGGATCCTGAACTTGTTGGCGATGTACTTGAAGTAATGCGTGACCTGGCTAAAAATGGCATGACTATGGTTGTTGTTACTCATGAAATGGGATTTGCAAGAGATGTCTGCGACAGAGTCATCTTCATGGCAGATGGCTATATTGTTGAAGAAGGTGACCCCAAAGATGTATTTACCAATCCAAAGGAAGAAAGAACCAAGGCTTTCCTTTCCAGGGTATTAAAAAACTAATTCGGAGGATTATGATTATGCAAAAAAAATTCGTTGTTACAATTACTCGTCAGTTTGGAAGTATGGGACGTCCGATTGCCCGGGAGATGGCAGAGAAGCTCGGCATTGAATACTATGACAGAGATATTGTTGATATGATTTCACAGAAGATGAATCTTCCTGTATCCACCATTAGTAAACTTGAAGAACGATATTCGGAGCCTTCCCTGTTTAACATGGTATTTCCATTAGGATTCGCCACTGCCCAGAAACAGCATCGGATTTTTGAGGTACAGGCAAAGATTATTAATGATATGGCTGATAAGGAGAGCTGCATAATTGTTGGTCGCTGCTCTGATTACCTTATGTATGACAGACCAAGACATCTGAACATATTTATCTATTCCTCCTACGAAAACAGATTAAAGAATTGTATCGAGCAGCTGGGAATGGGTGAAGATGAAGCAACAAAGATGATAGATGAAGTCGATAAAGCCAGAGATAATTATCACAGAAGATTTGCGAACAACACGCTTCCAAGCGACATTAGATATAAAGATATCATGATAGACAGTGCCCTATTCGGAATAAATGGCACAGCGGAATATCTCGTAGATATCGTAAAAAAGAAATTTTATTAAGCCTCCGTTATTTAGGTATTTAATTCCTAAATAATAAAATACCCCCTTCCAATCGAAATGTACTTCATATCGATTGGAAGAGGGATATTTATTTTAATGACCTTATTCCATTATTGCATCTATGCATTCCGCACAGGAAGCCCTGAATCCGGCTTTTTCCAGAGCCAGAACACCGCGAATGGTGTTCCTGCAGGAGAACATACATTGTCCTTTAGAACACCGGGATGAGTACCACTCTCCAGCTGCAACTTTGCTGCTCCTAAAATCATCTGAGAAATCAGTTTATATTCCAATAAAACCAAGTTTCATAGCAATTCTCCCTTCATATCAGTCAGCTTTCTCATAAAGTCTGCTCTGTCCTTTCAATAATCTCATCCTGTAAGCTTTTACTCAGATTTCTAAAATGGTCGGAATAACCTGCTACTCTGACTATAAGATCCTTATATTCTTCCGGATGATTCTGGGCATCAATAAGAGTTTTTCTGTCAATAACATTAAACTGAATGTGATGACCATCCATGTTGAAGTATGTCCTTATCAAATTCGCCATTCCCATAAGTCCTTCTTCTCCCGCTACAACACCCGGAGTGAACTTCTGGTTAAGTAAGGTTCCACCGGTTGAAAGGTGATCCATCTTGGAACATGATTTAACCACAGCTGTCGGTCCGTTCGTATCAGCTCCCTTATCAGGAGATATTCCTTCAGAAACAGGCTTATGTGCATGTCTTCCATTAGCACTTGCTATCATAACTTCACCAAAATATACGTGACAGGTTGTGGGCAGCATATTTATTCTGTATGTTCCACCCTTTATGTTTTTCCTTCCGTTCACAGCATTCATGTAATGCTCAAACACAGCTCTCATAATGTCGTCAGCCCTGTCATCGTCATTTCCGTATTTAGGTGAATGATTGCATACAAGATTATGGATATAATCACAGCCTTCATAATCCTGTTCCAAAGCATTCATGAGCTCTTTCATGCTGAATTTCCTATTGTCGTATACATTGCATTTTATTGCGGCCAGACAATCCGTTATGGTCCCTATTCCAACACCCTGAATATAGCTAGTGTTATATCTGGCACCTCCTGCATTATAGTCTTTTCCTTTTTTTATGCAGTCATTGGTAATTACCGATAAAAACGGAACCGGCATATCCTCGGAATATATTTTTTCGATAACCTGATTTCCTCTGATTTTGATATCAAGGAAATAGTCTATCTGTTTGCAGAATGCATCAAACAATTCTTCATATGTATCAAAGTCATACCCGTATCCAAGAGATAATCCTATCTGCTTTCCCGTGTAGTGATCATATCCGTTGAATAGTGTAATTTCCAATATCTTAGGGATATTAAAATAGCCCGTCAAAATGTACGATTCATTGCCAAAAGCTCCGGTTTCCACACATCCGCTGGTTCCTCCAAGTCTTGCATCATTAATTGATTTTCCTGCATTAAGAAGCTCCTGGATAATGGCTTCTGTATTGTAAAAAGCAGGTTGCCCCCATCCCTTTCTTGATATTTCACATGCTCTTTTCAAAAATCTTAGCGGGGTCTTCTTACTTATCTGAACATTTGAAGATGGCTGAAGTAGTTTCATTTCATCCATTACATCAAGTATCAGATAACTCACTTCATTAACCCCGTCTTTGCCGTCAGGAGTTATTCCTCCGGTGTTTATGTTTACAAAATCAGTGTAGGTACTGCTTTCCTTTAAGGTTGTTCCAACCTTTGGAGGCGAGGGCTGATTGTTAAACTTAATCCAAAAACACTCAAGCAATTCCTTTGCTTTATTTTCGTCAAGTATCCCTTCTTTTATGTCATGTCTGTAAAAACCGATAAGGTGTTGGTCAAGTCTTCCGGGAGAAAAAGCATCCCACGGATTAATCTCACTAGTTACACCAAGATGGATAAACCAGTACATCTGAATAGCCTGCCAGTATGTTTTCGGCGGCCTTGCCGGAACCTCCTCACAGTTATTTGCAATACATAATAATTCCTCTTTTCTCTCCGGATTAGTTTCTTTCAAAGCAAGCTCTCTGGCATATTCTGAATAACGCTTAGCCAGAATCATGATGGCATCACAGGCGATATCCATTGCCTTTAGCTCTGCTTCTTTATCAAGTGCATCTTTATCATTTATATAATCCAGCTTTTCCAGTTCATGCTTTATCTCTTCTTTGTAATCCAGGAATCCTTTTTTATAAAGATTCCCTGAGCCTACTGTATGTCCCGGGCCTCGCTGTTCCATAAACTCCGTAAAAATCCCTGCTTCGTAGCATTCCTTCCATTCTTTAGTCATGTGGGACAGGATTTTATTCCTTATGCATCGTTTTCCCCAATATGGAATAATCTCATTTTCCTGAAATTCAAAATCCTTTTCTTTGACGCAAAAATTAATCAGCTCTCTCTCATTAAGTAAATTCAGATCTGCTATGGAATGACAACACAGCTCTGGGAACGTGGGGGCTGCAAGGGGTTGTGAACCTTTCTCACCGACTATTAATTCCCCTTCTCCTATATATAAAGTTTTCCCGGAAAAATAGTTTTTCAGACATAGTGCTCTAAGCTCAGGAGTAGATACCTTCCCATACATTTTTTTATATGTTTCCGTGATGAGTTTTGCCCTTTCCATATCAATGATGGCGCCGGCCTCAACGCTTTGCTTACGCAATTTTCTGACTCTTTCATTCATACCTCTTTCGCCCATGATAATTACTCCTCCTTTTTTCTAACCTATATACACATTAACAAGTCCCAACTCAGTCATCCTATCTTTTAGCAATTCCATATCTTCTTCCTTTGGAGTATAAAAATCATTTCCCGGATATTTATAACCTATAAGCTCATATTTACTGCTTCCTGTATTGTGATATGGAAGCAGTGATATTCTGCTGTATGAAATCTCATTACCCTTAAGTAGCTCTGCTACAGAATTCACGTGGCCTTCATTGTCATTAGCGCCTCCGATAATTGGCAGTCTAATCCAGATATTTGCATTAAGCTTACTTAATTTGATCAGATTCTCGATAATCAGTTTGTTATCAGTACCTGTATACCTTATATGCTCCTCAGAATCAGTCAGTTTTATGTCATACAAAAAGGTGTCCGTATATGGAATCACTTTTTCAATTCTGTCAAAGGGCACATAGCCACAAGTATCTATATTTACTGATATGCCATTTTTATATAGTTCCTGCATAAGTTTTAGCAAATAATCCATATCTGTGGATAGCACTTCTCCGCCAGATAAAGTCACGCCTCCTCCGCTGGCTTCATAAAACGGCTCATCCTTCATGATTTCAGACACAAGTTCATCAATGCCAATATCTCGTCCGCATATTTTCCTGGCACTGTAATTACATGCCGTAACACACTCTCCGCATGCAACGCATTTTTGTGTAAAAAAAGCTGCCTGATGCTTACATACTTCCTGACAGGAATTGCATCCCCTACATCTATCTTTGTAAAAGTAAAGCTGTCTTTTATAGTTCTGTGTCTCAGGATTGTGGCACCACTTACAACGGAGAGGACACCCCTTAAAGAACACTGTCGTTCTGGTTCCTTTACCATCGTGAATAGAAAATTTCTGAATATCAGTTATCATTTTTTTACCTGCACTACAATCAGCAGTCTCATGCGATTTATAGCAGAAAGCTCCAATATTTTAATTGAATAAAATATTGGAGTCATCCTGATTAAATTGCGATATTTATACTATTAAGCAACCGCTTCTACTGATGCCTTGATTATTTCAAAGGCCTCATCACAATCCTCTTTAGAAATAATAAGCGGTGGTACCATTCGGATTGTATGTGCTCCGATAGCGGTAATAAGCAGATGTCTGTTAATGCATTCATGCTTGACCTCCACACCTGCAACATTGTCATCAAATTCAACACCCACAAGAAGTCCCTGTCCTCTGACCTCTTTTACATGGGGTAGTTTCGACAGCTTATCCTTAAAGTAATCTCCCATCTTTGCAGCATTATCAGCAAGATTTCTGCCAAGTAGTTCATCTACTTCAGCAAGCGCTGCCGCACATGAAACAGGATGTCCGCCAAAAGTAGTTCCATGGGAGCCTGCACTAAATGCCTTTGCCACTTCTTCAGTCGCACAAATAGCACCTATTGGCATTCCTCCGCCCAGCGCCTTTGCCATGGATACAATATCAGGCTTGATTCCATAGTGCATATAACTCATGATTTTACCGGTTCTGCACCAGCCTGTCTGAACTTCGTCAATCAGGAGAAGAATACCCTTTTCATCGCAGAATTCTCTAAGTCCGGTCATGAATTCCTGTGTAGCAGGATGAACACCTCCCTCACCCTGAACAGGTTCAATCATGATTCCTATCGTATTTTCTGTGCAGGCATCCTTAAAGGCCTTAAGGTCATTATAAGGAGCATAGGAAAATCCATAGGTCATAGGGCCGAATCCTACCTGGCATCCGTTTCCCGGCTGACCTGTTGCTGACATGGCACCGAAAGTACGTCCATGGAAACCATTTTTGGCTGTCACAATGTGATATTTATTTGGTCCATACTTTTCTATTCCATATTTTCGAGCCATCTTGATCATGGCTTCATTTGCTTCCGTACCGGAATTCTGAAAAAAAATCTTGTCCATACCGATTGCGGTACAAACCTTCTCGGCCAAAAGAGCCTGAGGAATAGTGTAAGGATAATTGAAGGTGTGCATAACATCCTTAACCTGATCAATTACTGCCTCAACAACCTTATCGTTACAGCTTCCGGCTGAATTAACTGCAATGCCCGCATAAAAATCCAGATACTTTTCTCCACTTTCGTCATATAGATACTGGTCCTTTGCCGTCTCGCAGACAAAGTCCATTCTTTCGTAGGTCTCTATCATGTATTTACTTACTTTTTCCTTAATATCCGAAGAAGATAATCCCAAGTCCTTTAATTTCATAATCTTTCCTCCCGTAAATCATTCTTATTATTGTGATACTATGCTCTTTAAATATGGAATCAGAAGCTTCTGTCCTGTCTCAACCAGGCTTCCTTCTCCACGTTTAACACACCAGTCATATATAACTCCTCTTTCTATTGAGGCATAGGTCTCTGCTATATCATCAGTGCTTTCTTCCCTGGTGAACTCCCCTGAGTGCTGTCCTTCCGAAATAATCTGAGGAATTATCGCATAATAGAATCGCTTTTTGTTAAGCATTTCCTGACGCTCTTCCGGTACCGTTACATAAATATGGCTTGTCAGATCCAGCGGAACATGCTTCTCGATAAGAGAAAACAGCTCATGATTAAGAAAAACCAGCTTGTCGAAATTTGTAAATCGTGGATTCATATTAACCATAAGCTGTGCATACTTCTCATCAAACAGATCACCCAGGGTATGTTCCAATTCTTCCTTAGACCGGAAATATGCATTAAATTCTTCCAATGAAACCTCTGCCCTCAGCAAAATATCATCCACTGTTGTTGCCTCATATGATTTTTCATCGAATAATTCCCAGGCAGCGTTTACAATTCTCGCTCTGATATTTTCCTTCTTAGCACTCATGTTACCCAGCAGGAAGCCGTTACCCAAAGGGTCTGTTTCATCTATGATCCATTCATTAAGGCCTGTAATCCATGCACTTCCCGTAATTCTAGGAATGATTCCGGTACCTCCGTTTATTTCAACCAGCTTGTCAATTTCTCCCCTGAAGGTCGAACCGGTAATACTTTCATAAACAAAAGTATCCTTTACTCCCATCTCGCCTTTATGATAAAGAGCTGCCAGTTTCGCACTTGTACCTGTTCCACAGGGAGAACGGTCAGCCTGAGCATCTCCGAAAATAACGCAGTTCTTCATATCAGCCGTTTTAGTGGATGTATGAGCGTAAAATTCAACCAGGTCGACGGTGTTAATATCCAGATAGGGATGTTTTATTTCATACTTTCTGTTTATCTCTTTGCGAAGTTTCATGCCCAAATCTGTTATGGTCTCAATCTTTTGAAGCTCAAGGGGTAAGCCTATGCTTTCGGCATTTACAAGAGCAAAGAATGAGCCTCCAAAAGAGATATCAAAAGAAATTTCTCCCCACCCATCGATGTCCACCTTCAGGTTCTCTCTGTACAGAAAAGAAGGAACATTTAAGATACTGACTTCCACTGCTTTACCATCAACAACGTGGACTCTGGTACGAATAATTCCGCTGGGAGCATCAAGTACAACATCTGTATACGGTTCCTTTACGGCAACCATTCCTGTTTCAACAAGCATAGTCGCCGTACCTATACTTCCATGACCGCACATATTGAGGTAACTTCCGGAATCCATAAATATAACTCCACAATCTGCTTCCTCATGTACAGGCTCTGTAAGAAGTGCCCCAAACATATCTCTATGACCTCTGGGTTCCAGCATCATGGCTGTGCGAAGAAAATCGTAATTTTCCATGAGATAGTTCTTTTTTTCCATCATGGTCTTACCCTGCAGAGCAGGAAAACCATCATATATTATTCTGGTAGCTTCGCCTTCAGTATGAGAATCAATTGTTTTCAGATGATAGCTATATTTTTTTAACTTAGGAAGTTTCATAGTATTTCCTCATTCATTAAACGTTATGTCTGTATTCGTAAGGAAGAACCTTCATCTGGTTGTAGCTTGGGCAATCTCTTACCCACTCCAGAGACTCCTTAATGATCGCTGTCTGCATCGGTTTATTATTGGGCTCACCTGCATTTGAACCAATCGGAACATGGGGTGCGGTAATTCTTGGTGCACCCTGCCGCCTTGCAATCGGAGGAAGCGCAGCTATTACAACACAGCTCATTCCTTCAGCTTCACAACATCTTGTGACGATTGTTGCGGATCTGTGACAGGTTCCGCAGCCGCCGGTACAAAGGACAATATCAACTCCCTGCTCCTTAAGCTTTCTCGCAATTTCAGGGCCTGTTTCATTTTTGAATTTCTCAACGTTTCCACCGCCACCCATGAATGTATATGTCTCATTTGAGAGAGAACCGATAAAGCCCTCCTCCACTAATTCATGCAGTCTGTCGATAGGGAACATCGCGTTGACATCTTTATTGATATCCGAGTTATCAAAACCACCATGTGTAACCATAAGTTCTGAAGACGGTGTATCAAATTCGATAGTTCTGTATGAAAAATCTCCGGATGTATTAAAAGGTGTCTGGCTCTTTTTATGAATACCTCCCGCTGTGATAAATGCAACCTTGCACTCACTAAGCGGCTTTTTAAGTTCTGTAAAAACCGGTGGCGGTGTAACAGGGACAAATATTTCTGACTGCATACCCTCTAATGTTGTTAATCTCATTATCTCTTCCTCCTTTATATGCATTCTGCAGGTATCTCTTTTTTTCCGACTATACGCATGGGACTAAAATAAAACTCCACATTCTGCCCTTTCGTTAACGGTGAATCTGTAAATGCCCATCTTCTCGGTACTGCTACAGTGCCAATATCATCCATCATCTCAGCCTTTATTGCAGTATCATTAACCTCCGTTATTGTTCCTCCGATAAAACAGGGTGAAAAATCTTTTTCTCTTTTAAGCGAAGAACTATCGTAGTCATAAGGCTCTTCATTAACCTGGATATAGCTGAAATAAAACTGCATATCATGCCCCACCTCCGGCGTTATATCTTCATTCAGAATGTAGCAGGTTGGTACTTCTATTACCCCAAGTCTCCCATGAAGATGTACCTTGACAGTGCTTTCATTTACTTCTTTAATTAGTCCACCCATTAAAATGGGATTGATTGTATAATCAATTTTCATAATAATTACCTACACATATTTTTTATTTTTAGTGCAATGTTCCGTTGTCTAATAAAACTGTTTCCGGCAAGCATAATAATTTATTGTTTGCGTTAATCACATCGTTGTTCCACTTCTTTGGTGCCGGTGCAATTTCCACTCCTGCCATCTTATTCTTAAGCATCTGAATTGCTCTCGCAGCAACTTCCTTTGTTACACAGGAGCAACCTGCTACGTTATTCTCAAAGCCGCCCTTATCCATGTTTTCTTCTACCATGGCAGTTGCATATTCATTTCCCACTACAAGCTGTCCCTGATATGCACAGAATGAAACTCCTACTACCGGAATTCCTCTCTTACCTGCCTGTCCGATGTGCTGGATGAAATCGATATGGTTATTACCAAAGCCTTCAGTTGTGATAATGCAACCATCAATATCAAGGGATTCCAGAAGTGAACCCAGCCGTTCGGATACCCATAGCTTTTCATCGTTTACCTGAGGAGATCCCACAAATACTACTCCAACCAGATCCATCTCAGAATCAGCTGCAAGGCCTTCAACAAGTGGCTCGCGGATATAATGACGGGTCATTTCCTTTGTTGCGGGTCCGATGCAGGTGAGAGCGTGTATAGAACCATCCCTTACCTGATTTGGTGTCAGAATAATCGGAACATTTCCACAATCTACGTTTTTCTGTCCGCCTAAAATACCGCAGGGCTCTGTAGGGCAGATAACGTTATCATGCATAGCTCCCTGACCCATGATTTCCTTAACCAGAACAACTCTCGGATTTCCGGGACGTCTTACATCCTCACAGATTTCTTCTCTTACGATTTCTCCGTCATATTTTTTCAATTCGTTTCTAACTGCCTGAATTACATAATCCTGGCATTTGTGTGCTGAAAACGGGCCGGGTCTTGTCATTCCGGAAAGTCTCTGAATAACCACATGGCATCTTATTATGATGTCATTTTCATCAGCACAGCCGGGATGTCCGAAGTACATCTTTTCATCAAGGTAACCTTCAGATGAACCGAATTCATGGACCTGAACTCCATCCTCATCTACACCTGTCAGCATGAATACAACGCCATCAGCTACTTTTGTTATTCCGCTTCCAAGCTCACCTTCAACCTTTGTAGCTATAGGACACACATCCATAATTGTTTCCGTATACTGGTGTCTTTCGTTCGGATGAATGACATCAAGCTTCATACTCTTACACAATTCATCTTCCAGAATCGCTTTTTCCACTATGCTTCCGTCAATAGTAATCTTCCCATCCTTAATAGATGTTTCTGTTCCGATTTCCACGTCCTTTATTTTGATATGCTGCTTTTTAAGTGTTCTTATTACCTTCTTATCACCTGTAGTCTTCTTTTCATCCTCTACTGCAGGGGCCGCATCTAAAGCAGGTGTTCCGGAAAAAAGAGGAACATCTATACTTAATCCTTCTAATTTCTCTGCGTGTCCAATCTCGATATGAAGCATTCCATTACCTCCTGTTACTGTTTTTATCGCTTTTTCTGTCGGGGCTGTTACAGCACTTTCCTTTTTGGGGCTCTCCTTTTCTATCTCATTTACTTTGTCCAAAACGCTTCTTGTTATTGGGGTTAAAGCCTCAACGTCACATAATAAAGTCGCTCCGAGTACCTGCTCGATTGTCAGCCCCTCATCGCTAAGTGTAAGAAGTCCGGCATCGACCATATCATCAAATAAAGACGGGTCCTCCAGATCTGCTGCACTGATCACCAGTCCTTTTTCTCTTCTGCAGCAGAAGATAGCCGGATCTTTTAAGTGCATTTTTAGTGTTTCCTGTGTGATAGACATATTTTTCTCCTCCTTTATATCCCTAACTGATTTTCCTGATTATTCTTTGGTTAACTGCTCTTAGTGCACCATCCGTGCAGTGATAAACCGGTAGTCCAAGCTGTGGTGCACAGCTCATTACTGTATTGGAGCAATCCGTGCAGTTACTGATTAAAACTGCTTCTGCTCCTGCTTTCTTTAAAGCCATAACCTTTTGAACCTGTCCCGGACATTTCCCGGGATTTTCACATTTAAGTGAAGCTTTCACCTTATGTGCCTGCTTGCAGTATTCACAGCCCACAACCTCTGAGCCAAGGCTTTCTGCTATTTCTTCAAGTCTCTCTTTATTAGCACCGCATGCACAAACCAAAAGACCTATCTTTTCAGGACCCTTGGGGAAGCACTCAGCTGCTATTATTCCCCCGGTCGTCTTAACTACCGGCGCATCCAGATTTGTCCTCTTACCTGTAAAAGGGCCACCCATTATTATTTCTCCAAAGTCATCAGCCAATCCTCCGGCTCTTTTCAACATGCTTCCTACTGATATTCCAAGTGGTACATCATAGAAAACCTGTATCAGTTTTCTATCATCCTTAAGCTTTCCGGCAATGGTCATGTTTTTATCAATCAGTGGCTTTTTTAAATCAACTGCTTCCTGAATCCTGCAAATTGTTTCAGCATTGATTACTATGGCTCCTGCTTCAGAAGGAAGACTTTCAACTCCCAGCAGCGTTCCGAGACATTCTCTTATAACTGCTCTTTCCTCTCCCATTGGATACAGGTTCTTCAGCAGATGAACTGTTATTCTACTATTCTTTTTTGCAACAAGTTCACTGTTTATCGCATCAACTGCTTTTTCATGAATACCCTTTATTGCGATGATTCCACGCTTAGCCTTAACCACTTCCATGGCTATTTCAAGCCCTCTTATCAATTGTTCCGGCTTTTGCTCAATCGCTCTTATATTGTGTTCCAATATAGGTTCACACTCTGCAGCGTTTACAATGACAACACCATCCTTTTCAAAAGGTTTATTCAGTTTTGCATATGTGGGAAATCCGGCACCTCCAAGGCCAACCAATCCTGATTCTTCTATTAATGCAAGTGGTGTGTCAGATTTCAGTTTTTTGTATTCCGGCTTCTGATCATCATCTGCCAGAATAAAAATTGCTTCATCTGTCACCTCTGTTACAGTACCGGAGACACTTGAATAAACATTTGCGCCTAAGTCATTTTTGCCCTTATACGCAACAAGCTGCCCTCGAACAATTGTGTCTCCTTTGACAATTGCTGGGGCAGCCTGTGCTCCGATATTCTGCTTCAGAGGGAAACAAAACAGTTCACCCATTCTTTTCTCTCCTTTGCTTTCTTTGTCTGGTTCTTTGAATTGAGCAAATTATAGCAACGGGCAGACCACATGTAAAATGAAGCTTTGAACAAGTCGCCATGACAAACTGTCATCTATTATTCGAAATACATTTCTCTTTATCATGCCTTGAAATTATATTTGTCATGAGAAATTGTCATGACTCATTTCATTGACACTGCCTTCTGTCATGTTCTATACTTCAACAATAACAAAGGCGTTAAAGCGATTGCTTTAGCGCCTTTTTGTTTATATTAAAAAACGGGAGGAGGCAAAATTATATGGATATAAAGAAATTCAAATTATTTGCCGATGTTGCCGAAACTGGGAATTTCACAAAAAGTGGCGAGCGCCAGGGATATACACAGTCAGGTGTAAGTCACATATTAAAATCTTTAGAAAATGAAGTTGGATTTCCACTTTTTATAAGGTCAAAGCAAGGAGTATCTCTTACTAAAAATGCCTTACAGCTTTTACCTATGGTCAGATCTCTGCTGGCGATGTATGAAACACTTGAGCAAAACATAAATGAAATAAACGGAATTGAAACCGGTTCACTGACCATTGCAACTTATCAGAGCATCTCAATAAACTGGCTTCCTTCCATTATTCATTGCTTTCAAAGTACATATCCGGGCATCAATATCCGTCTCATGGAGGGCGGAACCGATGACATAGTAAACTGGGTAGAAAATGGAATAGCTGATTTTGGCTTCCTGTCAAAGCATAATCTTCAATCTCTTGACTGGATTCCTTTACGGGAGGATCCTCTAATGGCTATAGTTCCCTATGATTATGTGCCAAAACACAGCAGTTATATATCTATAGAAGAATTTCAGGGAGTTTCCTTTATAATGACTGCAATGGGTACCGATTATGACGTGCATTCCGCTCTTTCAGAATCAAGCGTTGTTCCGGACGTTCGGTTCACCTCAAAGGATGATCACGCGATTATTTCCATGGTTGCAAATCACTTAGGATACACTATTCTTCCTGAGCTTATAGTAAAAGGCTTTGAATCTCAAGTAAAGATTCTTCCCCTATTGCCTCAAATGTCCAGACATCTTGGCATTGCACTCAAATCCAAGGCTGCCATGTCGCCTGCTACTTCAAAATTCATAGGTTTGACCAAGGAAATGCTCCCAAGCTTAGGCTAATGAGATAGCTTAAGCTTTTCTGTGAGCTTTCTTCCCGTAGGAGTAACAGCAAGACCTCCTGTGGCAGTCTCTTTTATCGAATCACTCATGTTCCTGCTTATACTTCGCATTGCATCAAATACCTCATCTGCAGGAATACGTGATTTGATTCCCGCCATGGTCATTTCTGCACATGTCACAGCATTTACCGCACTACATACATTTCTTTTAACGCAGGGAATCTCTACGAGCCCGGCTACCGGGTCACAGGCAAGCCCCAAAAAATTTTTGAGTCCCAGGGCCGCCGCATTTGCGATTTCTTCGCCACTTCCCCCCAGAAGATAACACATTCCGGCCGCAGCCATAGCAGAGGCAGAACCGATTTCCGCCTGGCATCCCCCTTCTGCTCCGGAAAGCGAGGCTCTTATAGCTATCACTCCGCCTACTCCTGCTACTACATACAAAGCTTCAGTCATTTTTTCATCAGATAATCTGAATCTATCCTGCACAGTCAATAGTACAGCAGGAACAACTCCACAGGAACCGGCAGTGGGCGATGCCACTATCCTTTTCATGCATGCATTGGATTCTGCCACCATCAGAGCCTTCTCCATCACTTCTCCAATAAAGTCACCGGACAAAAGCTTTTTCTCATTTATATATTTTCTGAGTTTAGCCGCTTCTCCTCCAATCAATCCACTATGACTTCTGATATCAGGATCATAATCCCGTACTGAATCCTTCATGGCTAAATACATGCTTTTCATATTTTCAAAGGATTGTTCCTCAGTCACACCGCGTTCTTTACAGTCGTCAAGCTGTATAAGTCTCCAAAATGCTATTCCTTTGACATTTTCCTGTTTAATTATTTCTTCCAATGACTCGTACATTTAACATTCCCACCAGTCTATTTTTTTGCCAGGCAAGCTATTCCTGGCTCATGTAGGTTACTTTTATAATGCCTTCAAGATTCTCCAACCATTTGATGGACTCCATGGGCACCTCCTGGTCGCACTCCAAAACCATAACTGCCTCACCACCCCTGCTTTTTCTGTAAAGTTGCATCGTAGCAATATTTACTGACTTATGGGCCAGCATACTTGTAACTTCTGCCACATGGCCGGGCTGATCTATATTATGAACAATAAGGGTTGGATGTTCGCCTGAAAAATTAACCGTAATCCCATCTATCTCACATATCCGGATTCTGCCCGCTCCAATCGAGGATGCAATAATTTCAAGCTTCCTGCCGCTTTCTCCTTCTATCTGCAATTTGACTGAGTTTGGATGAACATCTCCCAAATCTGTAGACCCAAAGTAAAAATCAAGTCCGCTGTCTTTTGCTATAGAAAAGCTCTCCGGCACTCTCATATCATCCACATCAAACCCCATTAATCCGGCAACCAAAGCTTTATCTGTTCCATGTCCTTCTCCTGTTTGCAGAAATGATCCATGAAGCATAATGGCAGCCTTTACTATTCTTTCACCAATAAGCTTATGGCATGCATTTCCTATTTTTACTGCTCCTGCCGTATGAGAACTGGAAGGGCCAACCATAATGGGGCCAACTATATCAAATATATTCATATCTTTTTTCAACCATATTCTTCATGAAAATAGTATTAGTCTGAGTTTATAGCGCCTTATAGTACAAATCACGAATCTCTTCTTCAGAAAAAACCTTCGGATGTGATAAGATTTACAGGAAGATAGTATTGAAAATCTCTGTTCATTTGCCCATTTCCTCTCATTAATTATTTAAAGGAGTCCACCAAAAATCGGTGAACTCCTTTGTTCGGTTTTATATATATCATATATGTTTCGCGCTATCAATAATATTGACTCATTTTATCGATTACAATATTTGACAACGTCATAACAAATCTGCATGAAGCTGTAATACCTATATTTACTGCATATCTCACACAATAAGGTCTTATTATGAAGCTCTGTAAATAAAATCATGGTTCAGAATTCTTAAATAAATGACTTCTCTGGACATTTAAGGTACCGTGGTCATGGGCATATACTGTTACAACTGTTCCAGAGTGGGTAACTCAGTTCAGCTACGGTTTTTACAGCATGATGCTTACTTCGACCATCATCGGTCTTGTCGTAATGGCACTCTACCGTCCAAGAACCTGGTGTACCTTCTGCCCTATGGGTACAATGACGCAGGGTATCTGTAAAATCAAAGCTCAACTTAAAAAATGATTACAAAAAGAGTAGTGAAAATCCAAAGCTTTCACTACTCTTTTCTGTATCACTTCTCTAATACTATGATGTCACGGATTGCTTCATTGCTACGCAATTCCCGCAATCCTAAAACACTCGCATTCCGCGTAATAACGCTACTTGCTCGTGTTTTGTGGGTCCCAAGGTCTCAATCCTCTTTGTGCAAGCACAATCGGATTTTGACCTTTTGACCCTGACATCATACTATTTTTCAGGTACGACCGACAATGTAATAATCTCAAAAGGCTTCAGCTCTAAGCTTACGCAACTTTCATCAACCTCAAGTTCTGCCTCGTGATTTTCAAGCATATCACATATAAATGCCCGGCTTACTTCACATCCAAATTTCAGCGTTGCTTTAGTCCTTCGGTTATAGCACTCATAAATCCTTATGATGATCTCCTCTGAATTAAGCGCCTTCTTTACAACTTCAATCTTTACATTCGGAGCATCTACTGATATAAAGCTGTAATCCTTCGGCATTTCTCCGCCATCATTAGATTTAACAATGCCGACATATGGATTATTAAAATTATAGGCTTTCTCTATTATCTGGCCTTCTCTGAAATCTCCCAAATGAGGGCAGATAGAGTACCAGAAAGTATGATGTTCTTTGTCTCCGTCCGGATTTGGATATCTCGCAGTTTTCAGCATTGTCATGCCGGCTACGTTTTCTTTAACGCTGCACCCATACTTGCAGTCATTAAGAAAAGCCACACCATAGCCATCCTCAGCTACATCAAACCATTTATGAGCACAAACTTCAAATTTAGCTTCATCCCAACTTGTATTTGCATGAGTCGGTCTTTTCACATTTCCATACTGTATGTCAAAAGTCGCCTCCCTGCAGTTCACATCTACAGGGAAATAGTCCCTGAGCAAAATCTGATCCTCATTCCAGTCGATCTCATTTCGTATATCGATCCGGTAAAGATCATTATAAAAGTACAAATACTGTGTCACTACAGAGCTTAGATACTTCCTCTCAACCTTGATACAAGCCCTTACAGGCCCACTCTCTACGATCTCACACTCGCTCACATCATCCACAGGCCAGGACTTTTCAGTATAATAAATATTGATATCCCAGGCATCGAAATTATGAGGCTTATTTTCGTAGCTGATTATCTCATTAGCGACCTTACCCTCAGGAATGATCTCTCTCCCTGCTTTTTTGTCATAAATGCTTTCAAACTGCATCTTAGCATTGAATTTTATGCTGAAAAACGGCGTTTCAACCCTGTCTTTTGAAACATAAATTTCACTATCCGCATCATATCCAGCTACATCAAAAGTTTTATAGCCCTTAGCATTTATGCCATCCACAACTGCTATGCATTTATTGTTACTTTCCTGAATCGGATAATATTTTTCACCATCAAATAATGCGAAAGGCTTTTTATTTATATCAAGACCTTTTATTTCCACCGGAGCACTTATCGCATCTGAATTTGGATTAAATATAACAACGCTGTTTTTCCCCGCATCTATATTTTCTGCAAGCGAAAAATACAAATTCTGCTGACGCTTAAGTTCTCGATCAAAGAGGCCTGTGTACTCTTTAAGCGAATCTTCATATACATCTTTTATGGCAGACCCCGGCAGGATATCATGAAATTGATTTCTAAGAACTACTTCCCACTCTTCATTAAGTTCTTCCTTCGGGTACTCCGTTCCTAAAAATGCATCCGCCATAGTGCTGAAAAGCTCAATATTTCCAAGTAAAAACTCAGCCTTTCTGTTAAATTTCTTATTTCGTGCCATAGAAGTATAAGTTCCCCTATGATACTCCAGATAGAGCTCTCCCACCCACTTAGGAAGATTTTTATTTCCTGCTGCATCTCTTTCAAGCTTTTTGAAAAACTGAAGTGCAGTAGAAGGTTTTGTGATCGGCGCACCGCATATTCCCTTATTCATACGCCTTTGAACTTCGAGCATTTCAGAGGTGACACCGCCGCCTCCATCACCATAGCCGTATGACATCAGCACTTCATTATTCAGCTCTTTATCTGAATATCTCTGCCATGCACCCTTTACCATGGAAGGAGTGAGCATGCCATTATAGGTTGTGAAATGCTCTGTTTCAGTTCCGCCTTCCTGCGCAGCTTTATTAAAATCTCTCGTTGGAATGAAATGTGTAAGGATCTCAGTTCCGTCTATTCCTTTCCACATAAATGTATCGTGCGGCATTTTATTGAATTCATTCCAGCTTATCTTGGTGGTCATGAAATACTTAATACCGCATTTTTTCATTATCTGCGGAAGCGCTGCCGAGTATCCGAAAACATCAGGAAGCCACAGTATCTCATTATCAGAACCAAATTCTTTCTTAAAAAAATCTTTGCCATAAAGGAACTGCCTCACAAGCGATTCACCTGATGCAAGGTTACAGTCCGCCTCTACAAACATACCGCCTTCGCATTCCCATCTGCCTTCTGCAACCCGCTGCTTTATCTTTTCATAGACCTCAGGCGCATTCTTTTTCACATATTTATATAGCTGCGGCTGGCTCGACATAAAAATGTACTCAGGATATCTGTCCATCAGATCAAGCACTGTCGAAAAGCTTCTCACAGCCTTATCTTCCGTAGTCGCCAATGTCCAAAGCCACGCTATATCTATATGGGTATGCCCCACGCAATAAACTACAGGAGAATCCTTACCCATCTCTGAGTAAAAGTTCTCATAGAGATATTTTTGAGCAAGCTCAAGGCTTTCATAGAATTCCTTAGAATATGAAACTCTCATATCCAAAAGATTCAGGGATTCATTCAATGACTTGCGGATAAATATGCCATTCTCATCATCAGGAGAAAGCATTCTCATAACATCGTAGGGAACTTTTATGTCATAGTAAAACTTCTCTATCTTCCTATCTAAGACCTTTATCTCAGAATCCATGAACAAAGTGTAATTATTATCACCTGTGTATGAGTGCAAAAGTATTTCATAGCGCTCACCTGCTACAGCATTTTCAGATAAAACCACTGTCCTATGATTCACATCAAGACCGCATCTCACCTTTCCATTCACATATACAAGAAATTGAGGGTTAATGGCATCCCATTCCCCCTCTTTTCCTGTCCTCAGCTCATATATGACGGTCTTTCCCTTGAATTCCTCCGGTATCACGACCGAGGTCTTAAAGCAAAAGTGTTCTCTGTTTCCACCCCAGATACCACTTTTATCCATTTTGTCCCAGCCGGTATCTTCTTCTATTTTTCCCCTTTTGATAGCGTATTCAGAAACCTTACATGTATTTGAATATCTAAGCTCACCTATCTGCTCTATGAGCTTTCCTATCCTCTCTTTTGTCTGAAGCATGCTTACCTTTCCTTCCTTTCACGCAGTGTAAATGGAATGTATATGGATTTTTCCGGCTTCTTGCCGTCCATTATCTCTGCAAGTACTTCTACGGCTTTTCGCCCCATAGAGTATTCGTCCTGTTTAATAAGTGTAAATTCTCTTCCTGAGCGATAAACTGTTTCAATACTGTCAAATGTAGCGATCTCTCTTTTAAGCTTAAGCTCTTCCAATGCACGTTTCAAAAGTATCGCGATCTTATACTCTGCGGTCAAAAATGCACTGCAGTCTTCGAACTCCTGAATGATCTTTTTATATTCCGTAAGGTCGTATCTTTCATACTCCTGCTCGGTATCAAGCGGTGCCGGATTATAGCTCTCCACCTTGGCAAAAACACCCGTGACATCACTATTATCCACGATACTTGCGCTGAATCCTCCATATCTCTCACCTATAGATGAAGTTTCTATAGAAGCATGTGTCAGAAAACAGATCTTTTTATTGCCATGTTTTATCAATTCATTGGTAAGCACTCTCGCCGCTTCATAATTATCTGTCTTTACGCATGGTATCGGGATGCCTTTGATCTGCCTGTCCACCGTTACTATTGGGAATCTATTAAGCGATAACTGCAGTATCGCTGAATTATATATCTCGCCCTGAGCACACATGACAACAAGCCCGTCCACATCAGCATCGAGTGCTTCCTGAACTGCCATCACCTCATCATCAACACTTCCATAGGTACATCTGAAAAGCATGTCAAAATGCCTCTTTGTACACTCTTGTTCTATACTCCTAAGCAGATCTGTTCCGAAATCATTTCCAAAGGTATCAAAAATAACGCCTATTCTTTTTCTTCTCTTGATCACGCCCGTCCTTGCTGCGATTTTTTGATTCGGTGCTTCCAATACATCATCTATTCTTTCATTAACAAATGAGCCTCGCCCGGGCTGGCGTACGATATAGCTTTTTTCCGCAAGGATCTCCATCGCTTTTTTCGCCGTTATCCTGCTCACTCCATACATCTCGCCGATCTCTTTTTCCGAAGGCAGCTTATCGCCAGCTTTATACTCATGAGCCGAAATCCTATCCTTGAAATCTTTGAAAATTTTTTCATACATTATCTGCTTTTCCATACTTAGTTCTCCATTTTATCAGCCCTTTATCCTATATCCGCAATAGTCCATTACCAACTCACAAAAAACTGAATTAGCCCACGAGAACCACGGTCTGGTATACTTGCCTGCATCATCTGCACAAACTCCTTCATGCATGCATGATGTCCCTCCATCTGTAGCAACCATCTCGCGAATTATCTTAGCCTTTTCTGACTTATCTTTCGCTGTAAGTCCCTTCATCCCCATTGATATATGCCACACATATCTCGCAGGAGTATGCGGACTGCCTATTCCGCTGATTTCTTTACCTTCATAGTAATACGGATTAATATCACTATAAATAACCTTTTTCGTATTTTGATATATCTCATCATCCATATCGCAGTATCCCATCCATGGGATAGACAAAAGGCTTGGCAGATTTGCATCATCCATAACGTTGTACTGCCCAAAGCCATCTACTTCATAAGCATAAAATGTACTTTCGCCCTCATTTACAGGCACATGTGAATACTTTTCTACAGCAGCTCTAAGTTCTTCTGAAAAGTGCTTTGTTTCCGCTGCAAAGTCATCCTGTCCATATACTTTTTCAAAAATTTCACTTAAATATCCAAGCACAACCACAGCGAACATGTTTGACGGAATAAGAAATCCATACTGACATGCGTCATCACTCGGTCTGAAGCCTGACCATATGAGCCCGCACTCTTCATTTACCAATGCGCCTTTTCCGCCTCTAGAAAGAGTGTCTGTATAAACACAGTTTTCTCTCTCAAAACTATACTTTGATTCACTTTCATGATGCTGCTCAATCCTGAAAACTTCGACTACCCTTCTTGCTGCTTTATTAAACAGCTCATCAAACTGTGAAGTTCTTCCGCTGTTTTTCCATAAAAGATACGCAAGCTGTATCGGGAAGCACAGCGAATCTATCTCATATTTTCTTTCCCACAGCTCATCCTTCATTTCCGTCTTATCATGACGCCAGCATTTTCCATTAGCTTCTTCATTAAATGCATTTGCATAAGGATCTATCAGGATGCATCTGCACTGACGTCTTATAACCCCTTCGATCATATCTGCAAATTCCGGATCTGTTTTTGCAAGTATAAGGTAAGGTCTCACCTGACATGCAGAGTCTCTGAGCCACATCGCCGGAATGTCTCCCGTTATAACAAATGTTGAGCCATCTTCCTTTCTCTGTATTGTCGTTTTCAATGTGTTTTTTATGCAGTTTTTGAATATTCCTTTATCATCTATACCGCTGCTCTTAAGTTTTGCTTCTACATTATTTATAAGCTCATCAAGCGATCTTCTATCGTATAAATTCTCCATGATGATACCCCCCGATTCTTTTAGCCTTTAGCTGCTCCTGAAAGATTAAAGCCCTTTGACATGTAACTCTGTGACAGAACATAGAGAATTATTGATGGAAGCGCATAAAGTGCTGAATATGCTGCAAGCTGACCATATACAACCATTCCATTCTGCCCAAAGAACTGATAAAGCTGCACTGATGCAGGCATTTTCTCAGCTGTAGAAAGAAGGATGTATGGTACAAAGAAGTTGCCCCAGCTTCCTGAAAAAGTATAGATAAACACTACACAGATTCCCGGAAACATAAGCGGAACTATTACCTTGAAAATACTTGTTAAAGTCGTGGCTCCGTCTACTTTCGCCGCCTCTTCAAGCTCCATCGGTACTCCATCCATCGAATTCTTCATAAGCCAGATACCATACGGAAGTGATGTCGCAGTCATAAATAAAATAACTCCCGGTATCGAATTATAAAGCTTGATCGTAAGAAACATCTTATATACAGGAACCATTACCGCTGTCATCGGAAGTGCTGTCATGAAAAGTATTGTCAGCATAAAGATCTTTTTGCATTTAAGCTCAAATCTTGAAAGCGGATAAGCCGCGAGGATAGAAACAAATACAACTATCAATGACTGCACAAGCGAGATATAAAGGCCATTTTTCAGTGCTCTCTGATTAGTCTGGCTTTTAATAACGTCTATATAGTTCTGAATCGTAAAGCTGGATGGTATCTTGACACCTGATGAAGCATTCAGATCAAGTGATGCCAATACGACCCACACAAGCGGAAGTGCAAATACAATTGCGAGTATCGAAAGCACTATGTAAGGAAGTGCCTTTTTTAATTTTGCATGTCTCATATGTATCTACCTCCTCAATCTCTGTCAATCCTTGTATATAAGACGCTAAGTATGATTCCTATCACAAGCAGAAGCATTGCTATTGCAGTTCCATATCCCAGCTGCTGACTGACGAATGCCTGCTTGTACATGTAGATAGGAATAGTCGTTGTCTTGCTGCCTGGTCCGCCGCCAGTCATCATATATATAAGTCCGAACACTCCAAGTGTGGACAGTGTATTCAACATTGTGTTTGTAGCAATCGTTCCACGGATACATGGGATAACTATCTTAACTATTCTTTCTAAATAAGTTGCGCCATCCACCTTGGCAGCTTCTTCTATCTCACTTGAAACACCGTCAAGTGCGGATTGGAAATTTAACATTGAAAATGCTGTGCCATGCCAGATATTTGCCAAAACAACTGTAAGCATCGGCATAGTCTGCAGCCATTTGATCATCGGAATACCGATAAAGCCTAAAACATGATTTAATGTTCCTTCGTTTGCAAAAAATGTAGAACAGCATATCGCTACGACCACTTCAGGGATTACCCAGCCCGCAAGGAAAAATGGTCCTACGATTCTTCTAAATGTAGAGTTTCCGCTCTTCATCATCAATGCAATGACAAATCCGAGTATCTGCTGCCCCAAAAGTGAGCCCACGAGGAAGATAAGCGTATTTTTAATGCTTATAAATACTGTTCTGTCCTTCCACATCTTCAGGTAATTTTCCACACCGGTGAATTGAAAATTTCTCGCATTAGAACCAGAAAGCGCCAAATTTGAAAATGAATATCCGAAAGTCATTAATATAGGAATTATGAAAAAAGCTACAAGAAGAATAATTGCCGGAAGTAAAAGTATTGTTCGGCGAATTTCTGTCAGCATGTGATTCTTTTGTTTCATTACATTCACCCTCCATTAGTCAAAACGAGCGTCCGCCTTTTTCAACGGACGCTCCGGAAGTCAACTTTTATTTATCCACGCAGTTTTCAGCACCTACTGCATTTTCTACATCACTCTTGTACTGTGCCATTGCATCCTCTGGTGTTAATGAGCCTGAAGCAACATTTTCAACCATTGTCTGAATATATGTTGTTACCTTTGTATACTGATCGTTCTGTGGTCTATAGTATGCATATTCAAGGAAATCTGTTGCCTGCTGAACAAACGGCTGTGCTGAATATACTTCATCTGCTGCTACGTCACTTCTTGTTGAAAGCACTCCCTGAAGCTGTACTGCATTAAGATAGTTGTCATAGTTCATGCACCACTTGATGAAATCCCATGCTGCATCCTTTTCATCTGAAAGTGAAGGGATTGCAAGTGTCCAGCCGCCTGACATTGTGATATTTCCCGGTGCCTGACCTTCTGATGTAGGCATCTCAGCATAACCAAGCTTTTCAGCATAGTCAGCCCACGGAGCAGAACCTGTCTCCTTATAGTTGCCTGTGATCCAGTAGCCGTTAAGCATCATAGCAACCTTACCTTCAGGAAGGTAATTATTAACAACGTTATCGCTTGACTCAGCATCATAGATAAGGTCTGCTGTAGCATATTCGTTTGAGAAAAGATCGTTTATAAAATTCAAAGACTTAAGAATATTGTCCGAAGATGTAACCCACTTGCCATCTTCATAAACTTCTTCTCCTGTGCCGTACAGAAGCTCTTCATAGGTCTGCATTGAAGTTGCTTCACCGCTGATAGTTCCTGCATTACACCAGAATGGGATAACATCAGGGCATTTCTCTTTAATAGTCTTGCACGCATCAAGAATATCCTGCCATGTCTTAGGTGCCCAATCCTCAGGAAGTCCTGCCTTTGCAAATACTTCCTTATTAAACCAGATTCCACGCGAATCAGCTGTATACGGTACTGCATAAACGCTTCCGTCAGCTGTTACACCGCTTTTAACATTTTCATAGAACTTGCCGCCAGTCCAGTCTTCCCATGAATTAACGTAATCATCAAGATTTGTAAGATTACCTGCTGCCACATCTGAAGGAAGATAGAATGTATCTTCACACACGATATCCGGTGCTGTATCTTCTGACTGGAGCGCAAGTGCAACCTTCGCAAAATAGTCACCCTCAGAAGCTGTTATATATTGAAAATCCAATTCGATCTTATCTTTATCAGGATATGTTTCGTATGCCTGTGTAAACCACTGATAAAGTGGATTCTGTTCTCCATTACCTTCATCACGCCATGTCATCGTAAGTTTTGTCTTGCCATCAGCAGTACTGCTTGCAGTTCCAGCGCTCTCTGCAGATTTAGAAGCCGCTCCATCTGTTGCTGTTGTTGATGAACTGCCGCATCCTGCCAAAGATGCTGCCATAGTTAATGCCATTGCAATTGATAATGCTTTCTTAATCATAAATATCCTCCTGCCCCATTTGGATTGATATACCATTAGATATATCATTTTGACTATTGACCGCCGGCTTTATGATATAATGATATACATATTGCATAACATTTTCAAGACATTTGCCTGGTTTTGCATCATTTTCAGCACAAAAAACAAATATGCCAGCCTGTTATTATAACAAGCTGACATATCATTTATATATCATTTATTTTGTTGAAATTTAATTTTCAATAAACTAATGCTTCCTCTGTCTCCCACTTAGGATTGTAGTCCTTGTATTCCTTAATGCGCTCATCAAGCATTCCTTTATTCGCTGTAAGCTTAGGCACACATACTGTGATCATGTTCTGGATCTCATTATAGTGCTCGTAGATTCCCTTAATGGTATTTCTTGCTCTTGATCTCTCAGCCATTGACCACTTTACCTTTACCTTATCGCCCTCGATACTCATGTCGCCCCAGATTCCGCATACAGGGCATTCAACTCTTGTAGTTCCGTTGAAGCTTAAAAGCTTATTATGACATACAGGGCAAACTCCGTCATCGTCACCAACCCATGTATCTACGAGATCATACGGCTTACCGATCGACTCAGCTACAGCTCTTCCGAGGTCTCCGCACTTCTGCATAAGTGACTGATCCAAAAGCGGGCTTCCTGTTCTTCCCTGATCAAATGCATCTACGTGTCCTACACACTTCATGCAAAGTGAGAAGTCAAAGAGATGAAGCATAGGAAGACCAAGTGCAACCCAGTTATGAGTCTGAGCTCCGCCTACAGAAATGTATGCGCTGTAACGATCCTTGAAATATCTTTCGTCAAGAAGCGGTCTGCCTTCCTTCTCACGTTTTTTATTCTCCTCGATGAGCGCTGCTCTGTCATGTGAAGGGCAAAGTCTGTCAAGGAAGTTCTTAAACTGTCCAACGATACCAACTGCATATACAGGTGCTGCAATAATAACGCCATCGCAGTCATAATAAGCTTCTTCAAGCTTCTGGTAATCGTCCTTAAACGCGCATCTGATCTCCACTTCACCCTTATCTCTCATACGGCTGCAGTAGTCGCATGCATGGCAATGTGTGATGTTCATTGTCATTGTATTGAAAAATTCAACTTCAGCGCCAGCCTTCTCAGCCTCTTTGAGCGCTTCTTTAACCATGATGTCACATCTCTGATTTTTTCTTCCAAAAGAAATTCCTAAAATTTTCATTACTCTCTCCTATTCATTAACAACTGTAGTTTTAACCATTTTTAATCTTGAAACAATCACTATCATACTAAGCACCAGCATTCCTGCGGCACTTACCAAAAACTGATCAAGTGGAGTATTTCCCTTTGGCATGGCATTTGTGAGCCAGCCTAAAATAACCGGTGAAAGCAGTCCGCCTATACCGCCTATCACACTGAACACTCCGCTTGCAGCCGCTACTGCATCTTTTTCAACTGATACCGAGATCAGATATGAACACTGAGCCATGAAGCAACTTAATGATGCTCCGACTGCTGCGCTGCATATAAATACTCCGATCATACCTCCTGCCAGAACCATCGCACCATAGCCTATCGCAGCTATTATTATGGAAGTGAAAAGTGTCGCCTCCTTTAATGCTCCTGAGATCTTAGCAAAAGATGCTCCAACGATCAGCGCAAATGCTGCATTTACAGTAGTTGCAAGACCTGTCATCGATGTCGTTCCATTCAGATCACCCATGATATACATACTTATATTTGTGCTGTATGCTGTTATAAAAAGTGTATGTATAAACGATGCCAGCGACAGCGCATATACTGTAGAGTTCAGCTTAGCCGTTTTATCAGCACTTGCCTTCTTCTCCGGCTTTTTATCCGGCAAAAGCAGTGCAACTCCGATCATGCTGATAAATGCTATCGCATATACGAGGTAAAAAAGCTGATAAGAAACTCCTGCCAGGATTCCTCCGGCAACATTTCCTGCCATACAGCCAACTCCCATACCTACTACGTGAAGTCCCAGAAATCCCGCCCTTTTTTCAGGAGGGAAAAACTCTGCAATTATGGCTGTATTAAGCGGAGATGTCAAGCCAAATCCCAAACCTATAAAGACTCTTGCGACAAGCAAAAGCCAGTAGCTTTCATAAATTATCGGGAGGATTCCGAAAAATCCTATCAAGAAAAGCCCGACTATCGCCAGCTTTCTTTTTGAGAAAAGCTCCGCAAGGCGTCCTATCATCAGCGAGCCACCCATCAAAAGAATGTACGGTAATGTCTGTAAAAGCTGTACAGCACTTGTACCATGGGCTGAATATTTGTCTCCCAAAATTCCAAGTATAGGGGCAATTCCTGTTATATTCAGCCCAAACGCGAAGGCTATCAGAAAAACTGATATCGCAACCTTTAATGCGTTCTTATTCAAATTTAACAGCCTCCCCACTTGCTGCAGATTTTCTTACTGCATCCATGACAGAAAGCACTCTTCTCACCTGCTCAGGCTTAACTATGATCTCCTCTTCACCGTTAAATGCCTTGATGAAGTGAACAAAATAGTCTCTCTGTGCCACATTTACTTCCGGAAGAGGCTCATCGATCAGAAGTCCCGGTGCTGCAGGGCCAAAGCTTCTTGTAGGACCTGCTGCTGTCATAGTGATCTTTCCCGGCACATTTTCAAGGAGATGTGCAGTTCTTACTATCTTTCCTTCGCCGTCGAAGCCGTCTATAAGAGCACTTCCCTTATTACCACCTATGAACCACGCTCTCTTAGGTGTGAGGTAGTAAGTTCCAAGCTCGATCTCAGCAGTAATGCCATTCTTAAATTTGATAAGGATATTGAAGTAATCATCGACCTTTTCATTAATGACATTTCTCATATCTGCAAATATGCTGTCAATCTTTGAATCAACCATATTCAATATCTGATCGATAAGGTGAACTCCCCAGTCATAGAGCATTCCGCCGCCCATTTCAGGGAATACGTGCCAGTCATGCATATTTCCGTTAAAGCCATAGAGCTGTGACTTAATGACATACATATCACCGACCATCTTCCTGTCATAGACTTCCTTCATGATGCGGTAGTCCTTGTCCCATCTGCGCTGCTGGTGAACTGTGAAAAGAACATTGTTTTTCTTAGTAACTTCAACCATTCTGTCGAACTGCTCGACGCTCATCGCTGCCGGCTTTTCGCAGATGATGTGCTTGCCTACGTTTGCGCTCTTCTCAACCATTTCAAGGTGGCTTGGGTTCGGTGTAGAGATCATAACTGTGTTAATATCAGCTTTTTCAAGCATTTCTTCAATACTTCCATATGTCTCTACTCCCTCCGGAGCATCTTTTAACTGCTCCGGATTTGTGTCTGCAACTGCCACAAGTTTTATTTCATCATCAGAAAAAGTTGCAAGAGATTCTGCATCACAGTGTCCCATGAAACCAAATCCGACTATTCCCAACTTTATTGTCTTCATAACTTGCCTCCATTCAGATAACAAAATTCTCCATATATTTCTTGCTGAGCTTCAGACTGTCTATAACCTTCTCCTTGCTTCCCTCAAAAGCTTTGTCCTCAATCTCGATACATGTATATCCGTCGTAACCTATATCAGTAAGGGCACTTACATATTTACCCCAGTCAACGTCGCCAAGTCCCGGAAGCTTTGGTGACATGAAATCAAGCGGATATGCCATGATTCCACAGTCATTGAGCTTGTCGCGATAAACTTTGATATCCTTATAGTGAACGTGGAAGATCTTATCTTTAAACTCATATATAGGCTTTATGTAATCGATCATCTGCCATACAAAGTGTGAAGGATCATAGTTGATGCCAAGATTCTTGCTCGGAAGGATCTCAAATACCTTTCTCCAGATAGCCGGTGTTGTCATGAGGTTCTGTCCTCCCGGCCACTGGTCTGCTCCGAAGAGCATCGGACAGTTTTCGATTCCGATCTTTACATTTTCTGCCTCGGCAAGTTCAACTATCGAAGGCCAGATCTCTTTTACAAGCTCTAAGTTTTCCTCTACTGTCTTGCTCTGATCCCTGCCGATGAAGGTTGTGACCATGCCTATACCAAGCTTATGTGAAGCTTTGATAAGATTCTTCAAATGCTCAACAGCAGCGCTTCTCTTTTCAAGATCAGCATCCATCGTGTTTGGATAGTAAGCAAGAGAAGAAATCTTCACTTTTTTCTCTTCCGCATAATCTAAGATGTGCTTTGCATAAGCGTCATCAGCTAAAACCTTCTCTGCATCTATATGTGAAACTCCTGCATATCTGCGCTCTGCTTTACCTGCCGGCCAGCATGCAGCCTCTACGCACTTGAAGCCAAGCTCAGATGCAATGTCCATCATTTCCTCGTAATTACTCTGGTCTAAAATTGCACTAACAAATCCAAGCTCCATTTGTTTTTACCTCCGTTTTTTATATATGAAACTGCACTCTTGGCAGCAATTCTTCCTGTGTTTAATGCGAAGCCCATTGAATTTCCAGGAAGCAGGAACATGTAACTGTCATCATAGATATTGCAGGCATCAGCTCCTGCTGCATAAAGTCCCTCTACCGGTTCAAAGTTTTTATCACAAGCTTCACAGTTTTCATTTATCCTTATTCCACCGACTGTACCATATCCGCCCGGATGTATAGCTGCCGCAAAAAACGGTCCGGTCTTTACAGGCTTAAGGTACTTCGGATTTTTATAAAATTCACTGTCATAATGCTCACAGTAACCGTTATATTCCTCAACTGTTTTAAGCAGTGAATCTATTTCGATTCCGCATTTATCCGCAAGTTCTTCGATCGAGTCTGCCTTAAAATAATTATTCGATCCTCTCTCAAGTATTTCCTCAAAGCCCTTATGAAAATCTGAAACATCAGGGTCAGGCGTCACAAAACTTACGACATCTACACCGTTCTTTTCATAATACTTAGCTGTTTCTTCATCAAATATAACGAAACATGTCTTGTCCTTCTGATGGTCAGCAACATTACTCAAATATGTGGTATTCTGCATCTTTTCTTCATTCATGATGCGCTTACCATGCTTATTAACTACGAGGTTTGGCTGACGTACAACATTTGTAACAGAGCCATTTGCTCTCTCTAAACCACCGATGTCCGCTGCCATCTCTATCCTTACAGGAAGTCGATCAGCACCAGCTTCCCACGCCATTCTTAAGCCATCACCGCTCACATTTGGGATAGCAAAGCTGAAAAGATCCTTACCATGCTCAAAACCTGTGAGCTCCTTTATCATCTCTTTATTACCGCCGGCACCTCCGGTTGCGACAAGAGCCGCTTTGCAGTTGATCTTTACCTCTTCACCGTCAGCTGTTTCTGCAATTATGCCGCTGATGTGACCTTCCTCTTTAAGAAGCTTCGTCGCTCTATGCTTAAAAAGGAATGTCACTCCCCGTTTTTCAGCGGCTTCCTGCAGTTTTTTATTCATGAGAGAAGCTGCTGCAGGTCCAATTTTCTTCCCTGTCTTGACTATGTGCCACGTACACTCTGACTCCGGGAAATATCTGAAAGCTCCCTCAAACTCAACTCCATGCTTTTCAAGCCATTCAATAGTTTCCCCTGACTGATTGAAATAACGCTTGATAAGTCTCGCATCAACATTGTAGTGAGTGTACTCCATAAACATGTTGAAGGCTTTTTCAACTGTAATACTTTCCATCTGTGAACGCTGATATCTGGTCCCTATACCAAGCGGTCCCATTCCTGCATTCGCAGCACCTCCAACAGTCTGTGACTTTTCAACCACCACTACTTTGAGCCCCGCTTCAGAAGCTTCAACTGCTGCAGCAAGACCTGCCGGTCCTGCCGCGATTATTCCCAAATCTGCATCATATTCTCTCATGACAATCTACCTTATCCTTATAAAATTTATTCCTCGATTGCTCTTCTCAAAGCTTCCTGATGACGACGTACCTGCTCGATGCTGTCAACTTCCATATCAGCTCTCAAATGCTCTCCGCCTTCATACTCTGAGCTCAAGAAGCCTTTGTAACCTGCCTTTTTGAACGCATCCACAACCTCCGGAATTGCAACTGCTGTCTCCGTATAATCTTCATGCATGTTATAGAACTTTGCATGTGTGTGGAAGATATAGTCGATATTATCAATGATGTCCTGTGGCTCTGACCATGAATATGTGAAGGATGAACCTGCATACTCCATATCAGCAGGGCCGCCGCCCGCATTCTTCACCGCATCCATCATTTCCTGCATGCCGTTTGCCATGCGGTACTCCATATTTGCTTTGCCAAGATTCAGATCATACTTGATCTTCACAAATCCCTTAGCAATCCTCTTTGCATAAGCATCATCAACAATCTTTATGCACTCTTCCTTCGCACCCTTTCTTCTCGCCTTATCGCGAACCACATCAGGTATGTTTCTGCAAAAGATACCCATATCAGGGATGAAGCCAAAGAACTTAGTTCCTGTCCTATTGATCATTTCCATATAGCCATCAGCCCATCCGGAATTAAGTGAGAACGGTGCATGAACTTCAAGACCGATCTTTACTCCCATCTTTTCCGCATATTCAAGGCTTCCCTCGATGACATCCATCGGTGTGGAAACGAGGGTTCTGAGATTAGGAAATCCCAGCAATGAAGCAAGTCTTATATCGCGCTTCATCATGTTTATCTGCTCACCGAGTGACAATGTACGGTTATCGAAAATCCTGTTTTCCAGAAATGCATCATAGCAGGAAGGCTCAAGATTATATTTTTTAAGCCAGCCAAACCACTTCTCTCTGAATTCCTCTGTCTCGATAGGCTTCGGAAAGCGCTTTATCATCTGCTCAGCCAAGAGCTCTACGCCTGTTGCACCGGTCGCAGCTGTCTCTCTTAAAGCGCCCTCCAGATCAAGCTTTCCGTCATAATATTCATCCTGATAACTGTAAAGTGAAACACTTCTTTTAATTTCGCTCATCTGATCACACCTCCCTTAAATCTCAAAATCTGCTTCATTCATGCTTTCGATCTGGAATGGCATGTAAGAAGGTGCGATCACCTGAAGTGCTTTGATATGGTGCTTTCCTTTAGAAAGTCCGCCCTCTTTCAATACAGTCACAACAGCATACTCACCGAATTCCCAGCGGTAATCACTGTCGATCACCGTTCTCATCTCTTCAAGTGTGAATGTTTCACCATTCACACTGAATCTTATATCTTCACGTTTTACGTCCTCACCATCGATATTGATCTTTATATCGCGCACGATGGAAAGTGTTATACCCCTGTAATACTGTGCCTTTGTCTCAAAAGAAAATCCCACTGTTTTTCCATCTTTTTCAACATTTGCAAAGGCTTGGGGATTAAAAACTACTCGTCCTGCCATTATCTGCACCCTCCTGTTTTACTCAGTCAAAAAATACTTCCTTGCCTGTTTCAGCAGACTTATAAATTCCTTCAAGAATCTGAGTTACAACATATGCCTGCTCCGGCTTTACAAGAGGCTCAGTATCATTGATGATAGCTTCAAGCCACTGCTTCTGCTCTCTTACGCCCTCAGCTGAAGCGCCGCCTTCAAAGAAATCAACCACACCTGCAGGTGAGATAGTCTTCTCCATAAGCTGATTGTGCTCGACTGTGTTGTAGATAAGCTCATCCTTCGGGTAGCTTCCGCCGTGATGAATCTCTGCTCCTGCCTTAGTACCGCAAAGTGTAGTAGAAGCTTCCATTGACTTAAGGATGTTCAGTGCCCATGAAGCTTCGAGGTAGATAGTTGCTCCATTCTTCATCTTTACAAGTCCGAATGCTGAGTCCTCAACCTGGAATGTCTTTGGGTCCCAAGGTCCAAATACATTTCCTTCCGGGCCATGCTCATCTCTTCCAAGCTTGTAGAATACCTGACCTGAAACAGAAACAGGTTCATAGTTATTCATCATCCAGAGTGTGATATCAAGTGCGTGTGTTCCGATGTCAATAAGTGGTCCGCCGCCCTGAAGTTCTTTATTAGGGAAAACTCCCCATGTAGGAACTGCTCTTCTTCTAAGTGCATGTGCCTTGGCAAAGTAGATATCACCAAGCTCGCCTGCTTCGCATGAAGCATGTAATGTCTGTGTATCATCACGAAGTCTGTTCTGATATCCGATAGTGAATTTCTTTCCTGACTTCTTCCATGCATCGATCATCTTCTTTGCATCAGCAGTGCAATGAGCCATAGGCTTCTCACACATAACGTGCTTTCCGGCTTCAAATGCTGCAACTGTTACCGGGCAATGTGCAACGTTTGGTGTACATACATGAACTACATCAACGTTTGGATCATTTACAAGATCATGATAATCTGTGTAAACTTTTGCATCTGCTGTGCCATATTCTTTAGCAGCTTTCTCTGCTCTATCTCTCTGTATATCACAGAATGCTACGACTTCATTAAGTTCTGCATTTGCTCTAAGTGATGGAAGATGCTTCTGATTTGCGATTCCGCCGCAGCCTACGATACCTACTCTAACCTTTGCCATTTTCTTTTATCTCCTTTATTACTTTATTTTCTAAAGTTGTTCTTCTCTGTTTCTGAAGAAATGATAACATAGTACAAGTTTTATCACTTTGCACTACTTAATCTTTTGATATCGTATTCAGCTAAATAATTTGTGAAAATAAAATGATGTGGCAGATTTTTGTATTGAATATTAATATTTGAGCTATTTTTTAATATATTTATATCCCTCACCCACGCTAACGATTAAAGACAGGAGATTTCTCCGACTGAATTAAAATAGGACTACCGTCATAAACGATAGTCCTTTAATGTAAATTTGAGATTTTCCTTTGTAATCATCTGCAGAATTTCCCACAGTTACAAGTTCTTCTCTCTTTTCATCCCTCAGCTCGAATGTTAAAATTTCTTATCGTAAACTCATATTACTTTTTGACTCATTTAATCCATCAGGAGATAGCGCAATGAAAGCAAGAGACAAAATTTTATACTTTACTGAAGGCATTATGTATATAGTTGTATTACAGTTATTCTTTTTTGGTAAACTTGCTACAGGAATTATCGAAAATGCAAACAACTCTTTTACTATATTAACTTTCAGTCGCTTTGTTTACTGCATTTTAGGACTTATTATCGTGAAAATTATCAGCTCACTTATTGAAACATCCTTTTTATATGCCGCCGGAAAATTTTTCTCTTACTACCTTATGTCCTTGCTGGCTGTATGTATTTTATTACTCGCCGACGTACAGATTAGCTGTATTCAAAATTTATCCGGTATGATCACCTTATGCAGCAATTACTTTTTATACAGAACTATTGAAGCATTAGTTCTCTCATCCGATTTCCCCAAAGCACATATTGTAAAAAACTTTTACTATGCCAGTCTGATTCTTTCTGCTTGTTTTTATTTAATAGTATCAGGTTCCTACAAAATAACTCTTATCATCATTAGCTATATACTAACTTTAACAGTACTATTGGTAAAAACGATAATATGCTGGTCCAGTTTCGAATACTATGTAAAGAAACAAATCAACTTTTTAATCAAAGGGATGCTTATCGGATTTTGCATATTTATAGTCGTAAGTATCATGCCCACAATAGGAATTATTCAGTCATTCAGCGAACAAAATTCTACTCAAACGTTATTTAATTACTATGAAATGAATATCTACAAACAACAGGCTGACAATCTCAGAACCCCATGGCTCGTATGTACCGGTATCATTGCTGCAATTATTTTTATAATGGAGCGACGAGAGTTGCTTCTATGGGGAAACAAAAAAGAAAATATAATAAGTTCCTTCTGTGGAGTTTGGATAATGTGCCTAGACATTATATTAAAAACTTTACTATCAGCAGACTTTTATAGCTTTCTAATTATTAATTGCATGATTATTATACCTGCATGCTATATTTATAAAAAAGTTAAATGTCAATATATAAAGCACGACAGCATTTCCGAGAAAATACAAGAAGAAAGGAAAGCAATTGCTGTATATATCCATGATAGTATAATTCAGGATTTGATTGCTTTATCTTATAATGTAGGTGATATAAATATAGTAAATAATATAAAAAAGATAGTAAAAGAGATTCGTAAAATAGGCAGCGACATATATCCTACTATCGTAGAAGATCTTGGTTTAGAAATAGCAATTAAAGAAGCTATCGAAGATATAAAACAGCAATATGGAAATATAAAAATTTTGTATGAATATGATATAGATCCTTCCCTTAATAAACATCAGATAGATTTTTTGCTTTACAGAGCAGTGCGAGAGTTAACCTTAAATGCATGCAAACATGCAAATTGTAATACGATCGAAATAAGAATCAGAAATAAAAAAAATCACGTTTTATTAACCGTTAAAGATAACGGGCATGGCTTTTCGTTAGAAGAACTTTCATCCAAAATAAAAAAATCTCACATAGGATTAAAAAGTCTAAGTAATCAAGTCCAAAAAGCTGGTGGTATAATAAAATTTGTTTCTGGAAATGAAGGAAGTTGTTTTAACATTATTTTATAAAGGTGGTACATAAAATGCTTGCAGACGATATATCCATAATAATCATAGATGATCATAAAATGATAGCAAATGCACTTGGTAACCAACTCAACGCTATAGAAGGATTAAATGTTATAAACGTTATAACCGATGCGACAGACTTAAAACAGAAAATCCTCAATAATGTACCCGATGTTATATTAATGGATATACGACTTGGAAAATATAATGGAATAGAACTTGCAAAAGAATTAAGTAACTCTAATATAGATACAAGAATAATCCTCATGTCTGGTTATAATGTTGGAAGCATTCCTAAAATTGCAGGAATAGATGCCTTTGTCTCTAAAGAGGAAAGCATCGAATCACTATCTAATACGATTAAAACTGTATTTCGCGACAACGTATACATTTTTCCTCATAGTACTATAGAAAATACATTAACTTCCAGCGAGATTAACATATTACGTCTGATTAGTGAAGACAAAACCAGGAAGGAGATTGCAAATACCCTGTATATATCAGAAAAAACTGTATCAAATCACATTTCATCTATATTTGACAAATTAAAAGTTCGTTCAAGTGTAGGCGCAGTTGTAAAAGGAATTGATCTTGGATTGATCAACCCAACGCTGTAATTATCATGTCAATAGGACTTTTGGGTATTATTTATACCCGAAAGTCCTATTTTATTTTGCCAAAAACAAATTCATAATACCAATCAGAAAATACAACAACACTAGTATCATCCAGATTATTTTATAAGGATATCAATAATGAATAACGAAAACATCGAATTAAAAATAACGAACCTTAGAAAATACTATGGTAGCCATAAAGTTTTAGACAATGTGAATATTACTGTAGAAAAAGGAAAAATCACAGGGCTTTTGGGGCGAAATGGAGCCGGTAAGTCAACTTTGATGAAATGCATTTTAGGGCTTATCACACAATACGACGGTATCATCGAGTTAAACGGTAGAAATATTAATGAATACAATGGTGGAATTGTAAATTATATAAGTTCACTTGTTGATGTTAGGTTCTACGAAGACATGACTGCCTACGAAAATCTTAATTTCTTACTATTATCTCAAAAACTAATTCGAAAAGAAAGAAATAGATTGATTTTCGAGGCTCTTAATAAAGTTGGTTTAGCTAATAATTCCAATAAAAAAGTCAGTTCGTTTTCATTTGGAATGAAGCAGAGACTCGCATTGGCACAAGTATTCTTATCAGATTCCGATTTGCTCATATTAGACGAGCCTTTCGTTGGACTAGATCCTATCGGGATTGAAGAAATGAAAAAAATACTAAATGAGCTTGTAAAAAAAGGAAAAACAATTTTATTTTCAAGCCACCAACTAAATGAAGTTGAAGACTTAGCTGAATGCATAGTCGTTATCGAACACGGTTGTATAAAATACGAAGGCACTATGAATAAGCTTCTAAATCAAGATATGAAATATCGCATATATTATAAGGGTCAGACACTACCTATCGAAATAGCTTACAATACAACTGACCTTCAAACGATCTTAAAAAATACTTGTTTATCTTCAGCTATTGAAAAGATCGAAGTAACAGAAAATGCTCTGCTAAAAATTCTGGAGGAAAATGGCTGATGACGGAAGAACTTTATAAGATGTATAAACGTCATTATTTTTTAATACTTGCATCAGTCATTATCATTCCTCTATGCCTTTTTGCATCAGGATTTGCTCAAAATAGCTTTGTTATAAAAGCTGAAACTAATTACCAGAGCTTGCCTGAATACTGCAGCGATTTACAGCAAACCGTTAAATATCTTTATTTTTTTATCACTGCATACTTAAGCTCGGATTTATTTTCAGGAGAAATCGAACATGGACAAATAAAACTGAGTATCTTAAGAAAAGGAATAAAAAAACTCATAATAGACAAATTAATTGCATTTTTTGCATTAATTTTTTTGACACAAATCCTATTTTGGATTGTTAATGGATTTTTTTGGATGATCGAGTATAAAGCACCTGTTAAATCTATGTTCTGTCAATACATAACTTTTCATACGTTATTTTCTTTTACAGGATATTATTTAACATCCTGCGCTTTGATCTTTTTGGGCTTTTTATGTGGATGTCATTTTAAGAAGAGCATAACTGTTATATTGACATATATGGTTTGGTTTTTAACACATTATGTAAACGCTGTTTTCCCTATGGACAGGATATCACCTGAATTTATCGCCGATAAATTCAAGCCTGATCTGATAGCTGTATATTGTAAAAGTTTTGCCATTTATATAGCCAGTTTAATTATAATGTACTTCGTTCTGAACATAATTACTCGCAAAAAGGATTATTCTTAATATGTTGGAGGCAATGAATGATCATAAGTTTATTAAAAATGGAATTGTATAAGTTTTTCCACAGGAAAAGTTGTCTCTTTCTCCTTTTTTTCCCACTGCTTCCCATTTTTTACGGTTTGGGGAAAATTCTAAACTGGAGCAGTGTTGTTATTGAAGGTGATATTTCAGCTGTAAATTTTGCCTCAATGTGCTGGTTATTACTAGGATATACAGGAATAACTAATATTATATTTGTAATTCTTATAGCCAATTCATTTTCTGTGGAACTGCGCGATGGACAATTACGATTATTTAAACTACGATGTAATAATATTTCAGAAATATTTGATGCAAAATGTATAAGCATAGCTATACAAATTATTATTTCTTATCTATTACTGTATATTATGGCGATCATCATATATTACACTTGTATAGCTAATAATCTCAACAAAATTACAATCATTAACAGTTTTAACGATTTAAGTTCATGCATTATAAGCGATTTTATCGTAACTGAACAGTTACTATTGATATGTGGTATTGAACTATTAGCATGCCGTATGTTTTCATCATCTTCAAGCATTTTTATTGGTATTTTAGCTTCATTATCACCACTGATAATCAGCAGTATCCCTGTCATTAAATATATTGATCCCGAAGAAATATTAGACCAATTCAATAATTCACAAATCTCAGGGTATCAAATATTTATATATGGATGTCTGTATATCGCTATTATTTTATCTCTGACGCTATATTCCAGAAAGAAATTCTTAAAGGTCGATGTATGCTAAACCACTACACCTTTAGTGGAAAAATAAATAACTTTATTTAATCAAGACATAAGAACAGGACTACCGCCTTAAACGATAGTCCTTTAATGTAAATTTGAGATTTTCCTTTGTAATCATCCGCAGAATTTTTCATATCTTGTCTGCTCAATCACTTCCTTGCCTAAAAGTGTTATCGCCTTCTGCGGGCAGGAACTAATGCATCTGTAGCACATCGTACATCTCCCAAGCTGTTCCGGCTTAAGATGACCTTCCTTTAATATAAGATTATGCATCGGACACTCTTTCACGCATAAACCACAAGCTTTGCAGGTATCACTTATCTTTAGTTCATTACTATAATTTTTATATTTATTCAGATACCATAGACGTTGACCAAAAAGTCCAATGATATGACTCAGGCCAGACAGCCCTTCTTTAGGATATATTCCGCTTCGTATACTTGCAATCGCCCCTTGAAGTTTCTGATCAGCTCTTTTCTCTATTTCAGCATTTTGCTTATATGACTTTTTTAATAATTTACTGTCGCACACAGAATCAGGCATTTTTATCTGCAAAGCTCCTTTTATTATTCCACCATATTTTCTGATCTTTCTAGCCGTACAGCCGGAGCCGTCACCGCTAAATGCCCCCATTGTTACTATTATAAAGACCTCTTTACCTTTCCATAGATCACGATTATCTTCCACAAAATCTCTGATCATTTTAGGCGCATTAGAAAACTGAGTCGGATATCCGAGCACTATTTCTTTTTCATTCCGTAAATACTCAACTGATTCAGCATGCTCTACCGGAATCACCTTTGGATCATCACAAACATTATTCACAAACATCTTCACGCAATGTTCAGTATTACCCGTTCCGCTTAAATAAATTCCAACCATAAAAAAGCCTCCCACAACGAATTTTATCCCACACATAGCAAGCGATCGCTCTGTTAATTATTATTCATATCAATTGAAATAGCAACATCTTGGCGTGTTAAATACATAATTCAGTTTGCGATTGTAGTACAATTATTTGCATACAAAATCGACAAAATCGCAATTTATATTTGATTATTTAGAAAAAAGGTATTAGTACCAATTTTCTAAAATAGTGATTGCTATGAATTGCAAATTCAAGTATACTTTAGAAAAGTGGTAACAAGACCAAAAATCTAAAATTGGAGTTTTCTATGGAGATTAAAAGAGATAAATATTTAAAAAAGCTCATAAGTAAAAGAAATAATGGGTTGATTAAGGTGATCACAGGAATCAGAAGATGCGGCAAATCGTATCTGCTTTTTAATCTTTATTATGATTATCTTATCAAAGATGGAGTGGCTGAGGAATGTATTATATCTGTTCCATTAGATGATGATGATTATATAGAGTATTGTGATCCTCAAAAATTATCAGAGTACATAAAAAGTAAAATAACTGATTCAAACAAGCAGTATTACGTTTTTATAGACGAAGCGCAATATGCAATTACAAAGGAAGAAATGAAAAATCCAGATGTACCTATTAGACTTTATGGTGTTTTAAATGGATTGCTTAGAAAAAAGAATGTCGATGTATATGTTACAGGAAGTAATTCTAAATTTTTATCTTCTGATATTTTGACAGAGTTCAGGGGTCGTGGCGATGAAATTCATATTGCACCGTTGGCGTTTTCGGAGTATTATCCTGCATCTGGAAAGGATAAATATGAAGCATGGCAGGCGTATTTGTTTTATGGCGGATTGCCACATATTTTAGCAGAACCAGATAATGAATCGAAAGAAGCATATCTTGAGCGATTAAATTCTGAAATATATATTAGAGATATAGTTGAAAGGTACGATATTCGTGATGCTGCTGGTATGGAAACCTTAATGAAAGTAATTGCATCGGCCATTGGTTCGTTGTCAAATGCTCAGAAAATATCTGATACATTTAATAGTAGTGGCGATAAGTCAATTTCAATGCCAACAATATCCAATTATTTAAAATATCTCACCGAAAGTTTTGTGATACAAAAAAGCGAAAGATATGATATTAAAGGTCGTAAATACATAGGAACACCTTCAAAATACTATTATACAGATTTGGGACTGCGAAATGCTCTTTTAAATTTTCGCCAATTTGAAGAGACACACTTGATGGAAAATGCTATTTATAATGAGCTAATATATAGAGGTTACAAAGTAGATGTTGGTGTGGTTGAAATTCGAGTTGATGAAAATGGGAAAAAAGCACGTAAACAGCTAGAAGTTGATTTTGTTGTTAATCAAGGCAGTAAGCGATATTATATCCAGTCTGCATACGCGTTGCCAAATCAGGAAAAAGTAGAGCAAGAACAAGCATCACTTATAAAAATACCTGATTCATTTAAGAAGATAATTATTACGAGTGGAAACTTCCCGGTGTGGAGAAATGATCAAGGTATAACAATTATTGGACTATTTGATTTCTTACTGAATGACGATAGCCTAGATTATTGAACGTTTTACCCAGGGTAGAGAAATAAAATCGCAATTTACGGAGGAAGATATGCAAGAATTATTATTACATAGAGTTTATAAGCACTTTAAAGGTGATTATTATCTGGTGGAAGATATTGCGAGAGATTCAGAAACTCAAGAAGAGATGGTTGTTTATCGCAAATTATATGAGGACGGATCACTTTGGGTTAGACCTAAAAAAATGTTTTTATCCGAAGTGGACCATAAAAAGTATCCTAATGTAAAGCAAAAGTACAGATTTGAACTTCAAGAAATCACAAGTAAAAAGCATTGAGTGAATAACTCGCTATAAAGATAAGAGCTCGATAAATTTGCCTTTGTAATCATTAACAGAATCTTTCATAATATTTTTAGAGCAGCCGTTTATTTGCGGCTGCCCTAAATTTGAATTTTCTGTAAAAGTATTACTTCTTAGAAACAATTTTATACTTATATACTTTCCTTGTACCAAACTTACTCTTAAGTGCATCAGAGCCAAATACTGCGTAAATCTTTGCTCTTCCTTTTCCTTTGATCGTAACTTCTCCAGTCTCTTTATTCACCTCTGCTACTGAAGGTTTTGAAGAGTACCACTGCGGTTTTACTGTTGTATTGCACAAGAATTCATCCGCACTTCGTTTCTGCCAGGTTGCTATATCTGAAGCTATCACACCATGCACTATAAGTTTCTTCTGCTTAATTATAGGCTTCTCTATAACCAATGTGCAGCTGTCTATCGTAGCTCCCGTCTTTTTATTCTTTGCAGTTATCGTAACAGTCCCGGCGTTTTTCTTTATCTTTATTACACCCTTACGAGTAACCTTTGCAAGTTTTTTATTTGATGTAACATATTTGATCTTTACGCCTGCCGGAAGATTCATGAGCTTTTTCGCATCTACCCTCTGCTTTGCAACATATCCTGCATTTGATGCGGCATTGCTTTCATCTGAAGCCTCCTGAGGATCAACATAGTAAAGCGCATATGTAGAACATCCTGTGATGTCGAATGTCAGCTGTTTTCCGGCAGTAAGAAGTTCTTCTTCATAGTGCTTCTCTTCTATCTGCTTCAGAGCTGAAGAAATCATACAAACTTATGGCTAAAGCCAGGGGCTCTCTGGCAAAATATCGTAAAAATAATAGACTAACCGTAAAAAAAAGACTAAAATAGTAAAAAATAGTAAAAATAAAAAAAATGCGTAAAAAAACATAAGAATTAGTAAATCAGGAGGCTTTTATGGCAATTAGAATTGATCCTTTCACCTTAACTCCGGGAGTTGCCGGAAAACCTTATATAGACTGTGGTGTAGCAGATGAAATTATTGCAAATTTCAAAAGTGATGAATCGTCTAAATATGTATATAAAATCACAGGGCTCAGAGGCTCTGGCAAATCTGTAGAATACAGTAAGGTATTGCAGACACTTGAGAAAGAAAAAGACTGGCTTGTATATCCGCTTGCTGCAGAAGGAAGTGGCATTTCAGCACTTATATCATATCTGAGTCAAGAAGACTTTATTGATGGCAAAACATCAGAAATTTCTATAAAAACGAATGCAACTACTGAAGGTAAACTGCCGATTATTTCCGGGAAAGGAAGTGTGGAAGTAACAAAAACTTTTGCTGAAAATACCAGTTATTATGATAAAAAAGCTATCCTGGCGAAAATGATAGCCAAAGCAAATGAAAAAAAACGTAATGTCCTTATCATGATAGATGATATTTCAAGAACAGAGAGTACTGTAGAACTTCTTTCAATATTAGGAACAATGTTTAATCGAGGAAGGCGGGTTTATTTGGTTGTAAGTGGTCTTTCAAAAAATATAGAGGAATTTTTTACTGTTAGAAAAGACAACGAATCTGTTTCCAAAAGTCTGTCATTTTTCCGAAGAGGAGATACGAGAGAAATAAAGCCTCTGGATAAATTCAGCATTGTAAGTAACTACGAGAAATATCTTGGTGTGGATACTATGGAGGCAAAGAAATTATATGATATGACACTCGGCTATGCATATGCTTATCAGGTACTTGGTTCACTATATTTTAACAAGGAAAAATCAGAAACTTTAGAGAATCTTGTCTCAGACTACGAAAGAATTCTTTTCAAATCTTATAATCTTGATTGGCCAGAACTAACCGATAAGGAACAGGATTTTATCAGAAGCTTCTATAAAGGCAAGACCGGAAAAGCAAAGGATACAAAAAAATATATGTCTAATCCGAACACTTATAATGTATATCGAGATCGTCTTATAGATAAGCATTTCTTTTCAGCAAATAAAAGAGGTTATCTTGAACCAAAACTTCCAAGATTCGACAAATTCATAGATATTTGGTGCTAGAAAAACACAGGCTCAGATCAGAAATGGTCTGAGCTTCTTTGTAAATAAAAAATCCCCCTTAAGTAGATTTGGTTATTTACCTTGTCTACTTAAGGGGGATCATATCATTTGCTACATTCCTTTCTTTTTTTATTAAATTTCAACCGTCTCAAGACCTGTCACAAGTTCTTCTTCTCTCTTTTCATTTCTTATCTTGAGCTGTTTTCTGATCTCAGGAACTTTCTTTTCATCGAGTGAATAAATTGCCACAGGGATGATTCCAAGCAGGAATATGCATGCCGGGACAATATTTACTGCCACGTTGATTCCAAGTGATACTGTTGGAGTTATCTCTCCGCCTGCCTTATAGCCGAACCAGCCGATAACAGCTACACCAAGTGCAGAGCCTACAGCTGAGCCGATCTTTGAGCCGAGACCATTCAGTGAAAATGCTGTTCCATCTGTACGAACTCCTGTCTTTAAGTCCATCTCATCCAGAGATTCACAAAGCATTATAGAGCCGCAAGGACCAGCTATGTATCCGCTGCCATATAAAATATGGCAAACGATAAGGAATGGAATATTTGTCTTTGGTCCAAATGCCATGATCAAAAGTGCTGCTGCCTGAACGATGAGTGAGAAATAAACAACAGCTTTCTTTCCATGTCTTTCTATAACTCTCGGTGAAAACGGCATAACTACCGCACCAACGAGCATCTGCATCATCATGAACAATGTGATAAATCTGAAATCTTTTACAACATACATATAGAAGTATACGGCAACTCCGATCCTACCCATCATCGCTGTCATATTAGCTATTGTATAAAGAACTACCATCATAAGATTTCTGTTTCCAAGGATAAGCTTCATTGATTCCTTTACCGGAACCTGATGCTCTTTATGCACTACCACAGTTTCTTTGCACTGCGCTGCACAGTACCAGAACATCGGAAGCGCAAGCACTGCAAATAATGCTGCTGTATACTGATATCCGATTTTCTGATCTCCGCCGCCAAGCAGATTTACGAGCGGAAGTGTTCCAAGATTAAGGATGATCATTCCAAGAACCATTCCCATCATCTGAGATGTCATAAGTCTGTTGATCTTTCCGCCATCGGTCGTCATTACTGCCGGAAGTCCCTGATAAGGAACGTTTGTCATTGTGTAGATCATGCCAAGTCCGATATATGTAACATACGCATATATCAGCTTATAAGGGCTGTCAAAATTTGGAACTGTAAATGTAAGTATCGTAAAGATCACTAATAACGGCGCTCCTATAACGATATACGGTCTAAATCTACCCCATTTAGAATGCGTATGCTCCATTATTTCGCCCATCATAGGATCATTGATACCATCCCAGATCTTCGCAACCAGAAAAAGTATCGCAACCGCCCCTGTCGTCAACCCGAATACATCTGTGTAAAATACTGCCAAATAAGTGCTTACCATCGTCCACGAAAGCTGCGAAGCAAAATTGCCAAGTCCATAGGCAAAATACTTTTGCGCTCCAATCTTATACTCTTTTGTACCCATAGTTTCTCCTTTACCCCAATATTTAATTACTATTGCCGGCGCGCTTATTCTTTAGCATGCTTTCAGCCATGTCTGTAAGCCTTCTCCAACTTAGCTAAACATGTCTGTTTGCTTTATCAAATAATAACATATGTATTTTTCACGCTATTTGCTTGAATTAATTTGCAGAAACATTTTTTGGTGTTTATTTTTGATTGTTCTATAAGACGTGTATAAGATTTGAATTTTAGATTAATTTTCTAAAAGATTTTTAATATGAAGTGTATTACCGCTTCTTTTCTTGATCTTGCCGATCCAATAGGGACATAGGACCGGCAAATCTCATCAATACAATTTTGTGATCTTATAAAAGCAGACTTCATGCGCTTCAAGCTCATGCTCTACTGTCAGAGTCTCTTCCACTTCCTTATATATCACATTATATTCAGGCTTACATATCTTTCGGAAGTACTCCAACTGATGAAGCAGCGGCGGCTGTATCCTTGATAAATATTCTCTCTCCGAGATATTGCTTGACTTCATTCCGCCGATCCAAATATCGAGTACACTTCCATTATTTCTATTAATCCTGTACCTTTCTATCCTGTATTTTCCACTTTCACCTACAGCAATTTTCAATCTTACTCTCTTAGCTTTGTACTCTTCAAACAGATCATAAACCTCTGCAAATGAACTGTTTTCACATAGTCCCAGCAGTTTCGAAGGCTCTACATGTGCATAGCCATACAGAAGTATTCTATACGAATCGTCATCACCACGCGTAACACAATAGTTTTCGCCTCTTTCAAGCAGCAACTCGCCAAGCTGATTAAGGAAGATAAAGCTGTAGTATGCAGGCGCTTCTATGCCGTTCTTATCTATAAGTCCGCAACCCCAGAAATTATTTATAGTACTGCTCTTCATAAGCGACATGGTATCCGATGCATCTTCCTTAAAATACAGATACCCGGACATGTCTACAATCTCTGAAAGTTCAAGCACCGTCTTGCAGACAAAAGCAGATTGATAGCAGGATTGCTGTATAGGCATATTTTCCACGTCAAACGAGTTCCACTCCGTCATATACAGCGGTATATCGTCGTATTCCTCTTTAAGCACTTCCCGGATAGCCCTGACTCTTTCTGTCATCCTTCCTGCATCAGCTGTAGGTATCGCAGGACCGCTGCCATTAGTTATCATGAGATTTCCATATATCGAAGCGTAGTCAAGCCTTACATCAGATCTTCTTATATCTTTAAGGATATCTCTGAACTCTTCTATATCACGATTTATCGGAAAACCTATACCGCCGATCGTCGCCTCAGGGATATAGCTTTTTATTATCTTCCTTATCCTTTTGATATTTTTGACATACTGCTCAGAGCTCTGGCGCTGAGATTTCCACACTTCAAAAACCCAATTTGCAAGCCATTTTCTAGGATATATCCTTGTAATATGCGCCATCACAGCTTCAAGCATCTCAAAAAATCTGTCCCCGTAAAACCTGTATGTATCGAGGCTTTCACCGCCCTTTGCAAATATATTTTCAGGCGAAATGGAAATCATGTTTGAAAGTTCTATCCACGGTATCACATCCATCTTATAAAGCGCTTCAAGCACTCTGTCCAAAGGCGAAAAATAATAGGTGTACTCCGGAATCACCTTCGGGATAAAAGCACTGCTAAGTACACCCTGCATCCTCACATAGCGGATATTAAGCTTACTCTTGCATCTGCTGATACTCTGCAAAAATTCTGCTTTGGTCAGGTTTTGTACAGCACTTGCATTCAGTATTTCCGCATTAATGTTGAGTTTTCTTTTCTCCATATCATCGATCAAAATATCAACACCATTAACTGCTGACACATTTCTGATGCGCTTACTGCTCTCAGGATATTTTTTCTTCTTCGTCCTGCTGTCATTGCGGTATTGCACAGGAGTTATGCCATACTCCTCCGAAAAAGTCCTTCCAAATACGCTCGCACTGCTGAATCCGTTTTTATGCGCTATCACGCCTATCGCATCATCTGTGTAGCGCAGATCTCGACACGCATGAAATAAGCGCTTTTCCCGCAGGTAATCCCTAAAGCTGCAATGCAGATACTTCTTAAAGAAAGAAGAAAGATACTGCGGTGTAAGGTAGAGCTTATCCGCAAGCGTTTCCAAAGTGACCGCCGCGGAGTAATTGTTTTCGATGTAGTTTGTGATCTCTCTAACTCTCTGAAGATATTTTTCCGAAAAATCATACTCTTCTATCCCTTCGGCGCTGAAATCTTCTTTCAAAATATCCATGATCCTGTAGAGGAGCGAAAGTATCCTGAGCTTATATTTATCCTTATTTTCGGCATACATAGAGGCTATCTCAGCGGTAAGAGAGCGCACCTGGCTATAGTCATTATTTGGCTCTCTCACTGAATCGCATATGATAAATCTATAATCCCCAATGCAGCTTCGCACGAAATCATAGTCCATCGCGATATGTATAAATTCACATCCTCCATCCGGCTCCAGCATAAATTCAGAATTTTCCGCAAGGTAACAGATATCCCCGGCCTCATATGAAGTGCTGGTCATCTCACTTTCCAACGTGAAGCGCCCCACGATGAGGTAAAGTATATGCGTACATTCACCGTTAAGTGCGGACTTCTCAACAGATGATTCGTATCTTACATATTTAATTGGCAATTCTTCATTCATAATTTCTGTACTTCCTTCTGAAGCCTTATATTAAAAAGCTTTACTTCTCCCTTTTCCACGTCAGCATCGATGCTCAGGGTACCCTCTTCCTTAAGCGTGACTATCCTGAGCTCCGGTATCATCTCAGAGCGCTTTGCCAGCACTGAATTATCATCTGTCTGCAAAGGAGTTTCAAATCCGACTCTGTACCACTCATAAAGAAGATTGCCACTTTTCTTTCCTATAGTATAAGTTTCTATCTCATACTTTCCTGCCGTAAGATATGGAAAATCTACCTGTATCTTCTCTCTTTCACACACCGTTTCATTGGAATATTCAGCATTAACATCTTCTATCGTCATATTTTGGCTGCGAAACTTCTCGCCCAGATGCTGATACGAAAAGACTATGCACTGTATCTGTGCCGCAGAGTTACTAGTCACTATGTAATTATCACCGATGCTTAAAAGATAGTACCCAAGCTTTGAAAGCAGTGAATACGCGTGAAATATCGGCTTCGGAATATTCGTATCAGTAAAGAGCCCCCATCCTCCGAAGAGCAGATCATTATTATCAGCAAATCTAAGATCCACATCCGACATCAGGTAATATCCAAGTGCTGCAATTCCCAATTTAAGTGCTGACTTCACAACATTTGTCAGAAATGCCGCCTGATAAGATGAGTCATTTATAAGTGTTCTCGACGAAAGATTTGAGTTAAACTCAGTTATCCATATCTCTCTCTTCATACCGCTATTTTTTACAAAATCGGTCAGGTATCTCATCCTCTCTTCAAACACATTTGGATTTTCAGAAACTACAGCACCGAGCGTATTATCAGTAAGCGGGTAAATATACGCCGTTAAAAAATCCGGGCCTGCATCGAGTTTTTCCATCACCTCGATTATCTCCGGAAGTTCCTGAATATTCCCCCATGAATTAAAGCCGGGTCCGCCTATCATGCAGTCCGGCAGCATACTCTTAACGATATTTTTTATGCGCTTGAAGTAATAACTGTATTTAGCGAAAGGAAATTCCTTCTTTTTGCCGGGGTCCGCATCGAGGAACGGCGGGTAGCCTATCTCAAAGCGCCATAGCTCGACTTCGCTGTAGCCGTAGCGGTTTATGCACTCTCTTAAAAAGCCCTGAAAAAGCTCTATCACTTTTTCAAAGTATTCATTTGGATCATAAGCGTCTTCCGGCGAAAAGTGCTCATTTATGGAAAACTGTATCCTGAACTGCTTATTTCCAAGCTCCACGAAAGGTCTCATATTATTTTCAAGCATTGTATCTATAAGCGAAAATATCTTGCTGTAGCTATAATATATCTTTCCGCCAAGGCTATACATTTCTATCAGGTCAAAGAGCATACATATCCGCCCATATTGAAACCCTATATCGGACTGCATCCTCTCCAGGATATGGAACGCTCTTCCTCTGTAAAGCTCCTTAGCATAGCCAAGATTTATAAGCCTGAGCCATACCGGCTTCACAGGCTGTCGTCCCTCAGGCGAAGCAACTATGTTTTTTATCTTATCTTTGCTCTTATCATCCATGTACTTAAACATCGGCTTCATGGCATACTCTCTGCATTCTTCAATGCTTTTCTGTGAATGCGAGCGTTTCATCCCCTTTATTCTTAAGAGCCTTTTCTTATTTTTATAGCTTTCGCACAGTTCACGTCTCTTCTCTTCTGTCTCTTTAATATATTTAAGAAGCGGACGCCCTGTGAGCTTTTTCCAGAAGCTCGTGAGATATTGCGGAGTGATGCCAAGCTTTTCAGCCATGCCATCAAGCCGCAGATTTTCATCGGTTTCATCTGCCAGAGCTATAATCTCATTAAAAAGCCTCGCCTGCTGCTCTGTAAGACCAAGCTTCTCCTCCGGTCTGTATATTTTTTCCAGCTCAGATATCATCGAAGCTGCCAGAGCTGCATTTTCAGTACCGCTGATCTCTTTACGGCTTATATATTGTCTGATGATTCTTATAAGCTCAAAAGAGTCAACCATCCTTATATCTGCCGCCATTTCCATAAGTACTTCATACGAAAAATTCTCTGCTAAAGCTCTCATACTGAGTGCCATGCGAAAGAGCAAAGTACCCTCTCCAGTCTTAAACTCATAAGTCTTTCCGGGCGGTAAGATCCATACTAAAGCACTTGAAGCCGCACCTTCGCTATCGATCAGCTCGCCCTTTATCGGGCACAAAATTTCAAGGCAGTCAGAAGATATATTGAACTCTTCCTCCGCCTCATATATATCTGAATCCACAAAAAGATTTTCTAATAACCTTAAAACATTCATGCAAGTCAAATACTCCCCGGTGATTTTTTTACGCTGCTAATATCATAGCATACAACACAAAAAGACGTCAGAAGATTCACATATCCTGACGTCTTTTCGTATGATTTCCCGATTCTTTCTTTTAATTCTTAGCGATAAGCTTTCCGCCGCGCTTTGAAACTACATCAAAAATAACCGCTGCCAGAAGAACTATGCCCTTTACAACTTTCTGCATATTTGCATCTACTCCCATGAGCGACATACCAAGGTTGATGACACCCATGAGCACCGCACCTACGATAACACCTGTAACTGTACCTGTGCCGCCATATGCAGACGCGCCGCCGATGAAGCATGAGCCAATGGCATCCATCTCATAGTTCTGACCATAAGTTGGCTGTGCAGATGTCAATCTTGCTATCGTTACCATTCCTGCCAAAGCTGCGAGGAATCCCATATTTGTATATGCGAGGAAGTAAACATTATTCGTATTGATACCTGAAAGCTTGGTTGCCTTTTCATTACCGCCTACTGCGTAGAAGTAACGGCCGACAGTAGTATTGTTTGTGATGTAGCCATACACAAGTACTACTACCATTACCCAGATGAGTACTGTCGGGATACCCTTATGCTGAGAAAGCTTATATGCAAATGCCATTATAACTGCAGATACAACTACAAGCTTCACTGCAAAAGCTGCGAAATTTTCTACTTCGTAGTTTTTCCTGCTTCTTCTTGCACGATTGCTAAGCTGCATCATGAGGAAGATAGCTGTCGCGATGACACCGCCTAAAAGGCAGGTCATATTGATCTTTCCATTACCGAATATATCATGGATATAGCAGTCTGCGCCGCCTCCGAAAAGATTTACAAAAGCTGTCTTATCTTTAATTGAAACTGTAAGACCATTCAGTACTACATTTGAAAGTCCTCTGAAGACAAGCATTCCTGCCAGAGTAACGATGAATGGAGGTATCCGCACGAAAGCGATCCAGAAGCCCTGAAATGCTCCTATCACTGTTCCTACAAGGATCATTACCAATATGGCAAGCGGAGTAGAAACACCTTTATTCATCATAAGTGTTGCGCCTATCGCTCCTACAAAGCAGACAACCGAGCCTACTGAAAGGTCGATATTTCCTCCGGTAAGGATGCACAGAAGCATACCTGTCGCAAGGATGAATACATACGCATTCTGCGAGATAAGGTTACTGACGTTCATCGGGAGAAGTATCGCCCCGCCTGTCCTCCATGCAAAGAATGCAACTACTATCACAAGTACGATCAGCATCGTATTTTTTTTGAGAAAGCCAAAAAACTGTCCCTTTTCCATTGTTTTCCTCCTAAGCCCCTTATGATTTTCCAGATGACTGCAATATATTCGTCATGATCTTTTCCTGAGTCGCCTCTTTGCCATCCAGCTCACCGACGATCCGACCTTCATTCATGATGTAGATCCTGTCACACATTCCAAGGATTTCCGGGAGTTCTGACGATATCATTATCACGGATTTTCCCTCTGCCACAAGCTGATTTATAATGCAGTAGATCTCGTATTTTGCGCCTACGTCGATTCCTCGTGTCGGCTCATCGAGTATCAATATATCAGGGTCTGCAAACATCCACTTTGCAAGAAGCACTTTCTGCTGGTTTCCACCGCTTAGATTTCCTACATTCTGCTCAACAGTCGGCGCTTTTGTCTTAAGCTTATTTTTATAGTCGACAGCTACGGAGTATTCCTTATCCTTATCTATAACTGACCTATTGCTGACTGCATCGAGATTCGCCATAGTCGTGTTTATCTTGATAGGATTAGAAAGGATAAGCCCGTTCCCCTTACGGTCCTCCGTTACATAAGCAAGCTTATGCTTGATCGCATCCTGCACTGAGTTCAGATGAACTTCTTTGCCATTAATTATCAGCTGACCTGAAATATTCTCCCCATAGCTCTTGCCAAAGATACTCATGGCAAGCTCAGTACGTCCAGCCCCCATAAGTCCTGAGATACCGAGCACTTCGCCCTTTCTTACATTGATATTTACATTGTTGACGATCTTTCTCTCCCTATAAAGCGGATGGTAAACATTCCAATTCTTTACCTCCATCATTATCTCGCCGATGTGAGGCTCGCGCTTAGGGAATCTGTCTGAGAGTTCACGGCCGACCATTCCCTTGATGATCCTGCTCTCTGAGAAATCATCAACTCCCTTTGTCAAAGTCTCGATAGTTGAGCCATCGCGGATGACTGTGATCTTGTCTGCCACATATGAGATCTCATTCAGCTTGTGAGAGATGATGATAGAGGTCAGATTCTGCTCTTTTTTAAGCTTCAAAAGAAGTTCGAGCAATGCATCAGAGTCTTTTTCATTCAATGATGAAGTCGGCTCATCAAGTATCAAAAGTCTTGCATTCTTCGAAAGTGCCTTTGCGATCTCTACAAGCTGCTGTTTACCTACTCCTATATCTTTTATCAGTGTTTGCGTGCTCTCATTGAGTCCTACGATGTCAAGATATTTACGAGCCAAATCACTTGTTTCATTCCAATTTATTTTTAGTTTTGTGCCTCGCTCATTTCCAAGGAACATGTTTTCCGCTATCGTCATATATGGGATGAGCGCAAGTTCCTGATGGATGATGACTATTCCCCTTGATTCACTGTCTTTAATATCATTAAATTTGCAGATATTTCCGTCATATACGATATCGCCTTCATAGCTTCCATATGGATAGATACCGCTCAGTACATTCATCAACGTGGATTTTCCTGCCCCGTTTTCCCCTACAAGTGCATGTATTTCGCCCTCTTCGACCTGAAGATTTACATTATCGAGAGCTTTTACACCGGGGAAAGTTTTGGTGATATTTTTCATTTCAAGTAAAATCTTCGCCAAGTGTCTTCTCCTCCTGTTAACAGAGGTGGACTCATCGCCCACCTCGTTCTTTTTTGGTAAAAGGATCGATTATCATTACTTAAGCTGATCTTCTGTGTAGTAACCAGAATCAACAAGGAGCTCTTTGTAATTATTTGCATCTGCGAATACAGGCTCGCAAAGGTATGAAGGGATAACGCCTGTACCATTGTCATAAGTTTCCTTATCATTTACAGGAGCTTCTGTGCCCTGCATGATAGCGTCAACCATCTTTACAGTCTGAGTTGCAAGATCACGTGTATCCTTGAAGATAGACATTGACTGCTTGCCGGCGATCATGTTCTTAACGTTTGCGATATCGCAGTCCTGACCTGTGATGATAGGCCACTCACCTGTGTAGTTAGCTTCAAGAGAGTTTGTTACACCAAGTGCTGTAGAGTCATTTGAGCAGAGCACTGCATCGATCTTTGTTCCATCAGCATAGCTTGAAGAAATGATAGCATCCATTCTTGACTGAGCTGTCTCTGTTGCCCAGTTAGCTGTTGCTACGTTGTCGAAGTCTACCTGACCTGACTTAACTACAAGCTTGCCAGAGTCAATATATGGCTTGAGCACATCCATAGCGCCGCCGTAGAAAAATCTGGCATTATTATCACCCGGGTCACCTGTGAAGATCTCAAGGTTAAATGGGCCTGCAGCATTTTCAAGATCAAGCTGGTCTCTGATATACTCACCCTGCTTTGTACCTACCATGTAGTTATCAAATGTTGCATAGTATGAAACCGCATCTGAATTCATGATAAGACGGTCATAAGCGATTACCGGGATATTTGCTTCTTTTGCCTGTGCAAGAACTGTTCCAAGTGAATCACCATCGATAGAAGCTATAACGAGTACCTGATCGCCAGAGCTTATCATATTCTCGATCTGTGAAACCTGAGTTGCAATATCATTAGATGCGTACTGAAGATCTACATCATAGCCGGCATCTTTGAGCTGCTGCTCCATGTTTGCGCCGTCCTGATTCCATCTCTGCAGATCCTTTGTAGGCATCGCAACGCCGATCTTTCCACCCTTACTCTCTGTTGATGCTGCCGCACTTTCTGAAGGTGCTTCTTCTGTCGCTGCCGGTGCAGAACCTGCTGCATCTGATGATGATGCCGGTGTAGCTGCGCCCTGACCGCATCCTGCAAGCATTGAAGCTGCTACTGCAGCAGAGATAAGAGTTTTCAGTATTCTTTTCTTCATTTTATACCCTCCCAAAAACATGATTTTTGCTGTACTTCTCTAAAAAAGACAGCTGCGTTGTTTGTTCTGTCCTAAATTTAGCACATAAAGCATAGTACTGATTTACGAACATCTTCATATTTTCATTCTCGTAAACGCAAAAAAAGAACCATGATAGCATTTTTTTGCTCTCATGGTTCTTATCTTTCAAATTTGTGCTATTTACATGATTCCGCACTCACATTCAGGTAGACGTCTTCTTTCAGGTGAAATCCGCTCTTAACTATAACTTCATCCATATTTGCTGCTGTCACGCTGAGCGGTTCGATCTTCAAGTAGGGAACTTTACACCGTCCATTGCTTATCTGCGCTAGCTCATTGCCGGGAAGTTCCTCGCCCTTTGCAAGCTTCACAGCACACTCTGCCGCGCTCTGCGCAAGCTTTTCGATCGGCTTATATACTGTCATAAGCTGTGTACCTTCGACTATCCTCTGGCACGCTTCCAGGTCTGCATCCTGCCCGACAACAAGCTTTTTCCCTGCCTGCTTACGTTCCGCAAGCGCATTTACTACCCGGCTTGCAAGGTCATCATTTCCGCACATGATGGCATCAGCTTTCTCAACAAGCCTTTTATGCGTGTACATATAGTCACTCGCTTCCTCAGCTTTCCATCCTTCAGCATAAAATTTATCCAATATCGTATTGCCATGCTCTTTCATAACTCTCATAAAACCGGCTTCAACCATCGGCACATTGCTGTCGAGCGGTGAGCCGCATATCATAAGAACGTTTCCATTCTCAAGCCCTGCATCCACAAAACCCTTCGCCATCAGCTCTCCTACACGCTCATTGTCGAATGAAATATAAAGGTCTACATCCGTATCTGTTATCTGCCTGTCATATGCGATAACCTTTATACCTTCTTCTTTTGCCTTTGCCACAGACGGTCTTATCACATTCGAGTCCGTACATACTATTACGATGACATCCATCTTTTTCTTTATAAAATAATCTATCTGCCTTTTCTGCTCCGCAGCATCACCATTAGCATTCTGCACATTTACCTCTGCACCCATCTCCTTCGCCATAGAGACGAAGACATCTCTGTCCCGCTGCCAGCGCTCTATCACAAAAGAGTCAAAGCACAGCCCTATCTGAATCTTATCTTTCTCTCTGCTCTTCTTTTCGCGCCCACTCTCATCCGAGCCGGCACATCCGCAAACACACATCACTACAGCCAGCAATATTGCCCAAAATACGCATTTTATGCCCTTCATCTTCACTCCCCTAAGCAAATGTCATGTCCTTATACTCTGTCGGCGTCACACCGACTTTCTTTTTGAAGCTCCGACTGAAATAATTCGGATCAGTATATCCGCAATTCACGCATATCTCTTTCATCGACCTGTCCGAGCACCGCAGGAGTTCTTTAGCTTTCTCGATTCTCACATTGGTCAGATATTCTATGAAGTTCATCCCACTCTCTTCCTTAAATATCTTACTGAAGTAGTATGGCGAGATATTCACAGTTCTCGACACCTCATCAAGCGAGAGATCTTTGTCAAAGTGGCTGTCGATATATTGCTTCGCGCTCTTAATGATATCCGTCGAATGCTTCTCGCGCATATTTCTTACATTATTGCAAGCCGTGGTCATCTTTTCCAAAAACCACTCTTTCAGCTCATCCTGCCCTTCCATATCCATTATCTCTTTAAGATAATTATTTCTGCCGTCGTAGTGATAAGTCTGCCCGCCATGAAGATATGCCAGATGCTCCGCGTAGAGCGTAAATTCCAATACTTTTAACCTCATAGCCATCAGCCCGCTCTTCGCCACATTTCTGCACATCCAGTCTGCATACCGCCCTGCAATCAGCTTTACTCCACTGAGATCCCCCTTTGAAACAGCCTCAAACATAGGCTTTTCCATCTCTATAGGGTAATCTTCATCATGTTCACAGCTTATAGGAAGGTCATCCACGTGCGCCACGCTTCCGGTGCTCGCAAGCAATGCCCTGAGTGCTTCGTGATGCGATTCATTCAGCTCTTTAAGCGGCTTCACTCCGCCTATGCCTATGCGGAAGCGTATATCCGTCTTCTTTTTTAACGCTCGGGCAAGCTCTCTTGCCCTATCTATAAGCTCCGTCCGCTCCGCATAGTCCATTGCCTTCTTCCCATACGGTACCAGCACAGCTATCTTATTTGCCATGACATTCCCCATATCGCAGTCAAAATAGTCCTTGACCACTTCACGTATCTCCCTGTATTTACCTGCGATACGCACCGAGCTTCCTACTGCATTAGTCATATGACTTCCCTCCTGCGCATCACCGCAGACTATAGACATCATGTATCCATATTCCTGAGTTATGCTGAGCATCGTGCAGTAGTTTTCTATGTCTTCATCATATTGTTCCTGCAGCAGGATATCATAGATCAGCCCATTTTCAATGATAGGCTCAACTATCTCAAGCTTTTCCTTGATCTCAAGGTCACTGCTGCGCTTCTTGCGCGCACTGTCTATGCGGTTCATCGCAGTTTTCAAGGTCTCGACGATCTTTTTTCTGTCCACGGGTTTATTGAGGTACTCCATTACTCCGAGCTTTATAGCCTCTTTCGCATAGTCAAATTTATCATAAGCTGACATGATTATAAAAATGGAATCAGCAGAAAACTGCCGTATCTCCTCTATCGCCTGAAGCCCGTTGATTCCCGGCATATGGATATCCATGAAAGTTATATCAGGTCTGAACCACTCCGCAAGCTCTATCACACTTCTTCCGCTCTTCGCAAACTCTATGTGGCACTTATCGCCAAATTCCTTCTCTATGATGAATTTCATAGAGTCAATGACTATACCCTCATCATCTGCAAGCATTATCCTGTACATTTAAGCCCTCCATCACGTCTTCCTGCGCGAGGCAGTCTCATAATGACCTCACACCCCTTATTTTTCCCTTCGCTCTTAATCTCTATAGCATCTTCTTTTTCGGTAAACAACCTCAGTCGTGTTATCACATTGTCCATACCGATTCCATTATTATCATACTGATCCTGGCTCTTTTTCCAATTTCCGCTAAGTATCTTCTCAATGTCCTCAGGCTCTATACCTTTGCCATTATCCGAGATGCTTACCGCAACACACTCTCCTTCATCCTGCACTTTAAGGACTATCCTTCCTTCACCGAGCATGTCTCTTATCCCATGATTAACTGCATTTTCCACTATTGGCTGAAGTATCATGTTTGGCATCAGTACATCGAGGCAGCTTTCATCCACCTGTCTCTCATAGTGAATATCTCCCGAAAATCTCACATTCAGTATTTTTATATAATTATCCACAAGCTCTACTTCTTCACGAAGTTCCACTTCACTTTCCTGCTTCTTAACGTTATATCTAAAAAAATCAGCTACGGTCTGCACGTATTCATACGTCCTGTCCGCTCCCTCCATCATCGCGAGCTGCGCTCCGGCATTCAGAGTGTTAAAAAGAAAGTGTGGATTTATCTGCGCCTGAAGATATTTAAGCTGCGCATCTTTAAGGTGTGCCTCCATCATAAGTTCCTGCTCCTGAAGGTGCCGTTCTTTTTCCATGCTTTCGCGTATCTGCTTTATATACTGTCGTATGCTCACAAGCATTTTTCCAAAAGCTTTGATAACTACCCCTATCTCATCATCAGTCCCAGCTTCGGGGATTTCTGTATCAAAGTTTCCATCAGCCACTTCATCTGCGCACTTTGCAAGCTTTTTAAGCGGCGCAAACAGTTTCTTTACATACCGGATGATTATTAAAATATTTCCCAGAAGTACAAGCACTATAAGTGTGATACTTACGATCTCAAAGGCCTTAAATGCCCTCATCAGCCCGCTGTATTCACCGGAATTACTGGCGAATCTCACACTATTTAGGCTAATGATATAGTCCTTTATATCTCCATAAAGTTCCTCCGCCCTTTCATAGTGAATCCTGTACTTTTCAACATTTCTGCCTCGCTTTGCTTCTATGGTCTGCTCCGCTTCGGATAGGTATTCCCGTGACATATTTCGTATATTTCTTTCCATCCTGTCAAAAAGGTCATCTGTCACTTCATCTTTAAGATCTTCTGTCATATCCGAGAGCTTTTGCGAATTTCGATAATAGTTTTCAAGCGAATCCGTCGCCTTAGAGCTTAGATACCCCGCTATGCTGTCCTGCACATCAGTAAGCACCTCCGAAATCTCATCAAGCCGGCGGTTGTCCTGATATACCATTCCTAAGTCGAGCGTCATCTTATTGATACCTGCGAGCAGGCAAATGTTCATTACAAATATCAGTAAATTGGTAACTATATATACTGCAATTATCCTTGCCTGCAAAGGAAGCTTTCTGAACTTATTCATCCGCACTCTCCTTTGCTGAATACTCTGCAGCATTCTCTCTGTTTATCAGCTCTATATCGCTTATATAATATTCACTTGTCTCTCCAAAGTTGTAAAAATCATTAAGAGCATCGACACAATATTCCCCCATCTGCGTCGTATCAATCGAAATCGTAGAATAAATAACCCCTCTGTCTATCGCACTGATTATCTTATCTGAGTCAGAATAACCAAGTATGTCTACATCACCCACTCTGTTATAGTCCACAACTGCCTGATACGCGCACACAGTATCAAGCTCATTCAGGCATATCATCACATCAGGGATTTCATCCTGCAAGAAGAGATCCCGTATGGTTTCCTCTGCAGAATACGGATTCTGATTCTCTACAGGGACAGTATTTATTATAAAATCTGTGTTTTCGGCATTAAGCTGTTTAACCGTTTCTTTAATTGCAAGCACAATTATATTTTGGGCAGGGTCCTGCATCTCAGTATTTACAAGAACAGATATCTGTACTTTGCCTTTTCCATCTGTTTTTTGCTTTTTTTCGTTGATTATATCTATTACCTGCCTGCCGTATTTTCTCCCGATATCAAAGCTTCCTACTCCGACAAAGCTGATGCGTTTAGAGTGTGTATTGTCTCCATAAAGTGTAACGACCGGAATTCCCTTTTCTTCCGCTTCGTTTATAAGTCTCGTCATCCCTGTCTGCTCATTTGCATAAACGATGATTCCATCAACATGCGACGCGATAGCCATACGCATAAGTTCCTCGACCGTATGCGCATTCGTAAGCTTTTCTCCCATCAGATCAAGATATATATTTTCTGCCTTTGCCTCCTCAAAAGCACTTTTATATACCGCCTGCCAGAAATCACTCTTATAATTATCTGTGATCATCACATAATATTTATCATAAACATTACTTTCAGGATTTTTGTCATAATTTGCCACATGAATCTTAAAAAATATATAGCTGATTATAGTAGCTGCCAAAATTGCGAAGAATATCATCGTCAATTTGTTGGATTTTTTAATACTTTTGTTTTTAAAATTATGCATTCTCATATTTCGATTCTACCAATTCCACAGGTAAAATAAAAGAGAGCTGACTTATTTTGCGATTAGTTTCATTTTACATATTGACTTTATCTGTAAATGTGGTATCCTAATAAGCGTCGCTGATTTGTAAGCGATACTTATTCACGGGGTGTGGCTCAGCTTGGCTAGAGCACCTGGTTTGGGACCAGGGGGTCGCAGGTTCGAATCCTGTCACCCCGATTAAATATTTCGTATGAATGGTTTTGAAAAGATTTTCTTTTCAAAGCCATTTTTTGTTTCCAAAAATTCTCTATAAGAAAGCATGTTGCTTGCAACATGCTCGCGCCGAGCGCGGTTGCTGAAGGCAACATATTCCTATCGCGCGAGTGCGCATCCATAGCGGAGCGCTTTTTATGATATAGGAATTTCGGAGAAATTTCCTATATCATAAGAAAAAACCGCAGCTGCCATATAGACAACTACGGTTCTTATGATCTTATTTATTAATCTCAAGCTGCATCTTCTTTTCTGTCTGCGCTATCACCTGATGATACACGCTTTTCATAACGTGTGTAGATGATCCATGCAACTACGCCGAATATTACCGGTCCGCTGAGTGACCAGAATGTTGTCTTGATATCTCCATCAAGTGCCGGCTGAATGATTGCAAACGCATTTGCAAATAAAAGAGTAAGTGTAACGATGTAACCCCAAATATTTGCTGAAGTCTGTGTCTTATAAACTACGAAGCTGCGGTCAACATTCTTCATCTTCTTGAACTTAGGGAAAGCAAATGAGATAAACATGTAAGGTACTGTCATACCGACATTTACCATCGCTGTTAAGATCAGGAAGAACTGCTGCATAGTATCTCCGCCGAATGAAACGAGAAGTACCATCACGCTAACGATCGCACACTGAATCCACATAGCATTCTTCGGCATACCGTCTTCTGCGATCTCGCCCATCTTACCAGGCCAGAGTTCCTTTGGTGTACCGTCGATAAGCTGCTTAAGCGGAGAGTAAACAAGTGTAAACATTGCTCCCATAAGCGCAAGAAGCATTATCAGAGCATATACACGAGCAAATCCATGCGCAAGTGCAACCTGTGCTGCTTCTGAAGCTCCGAAAGCTTTTCCGAACGCAGAAGCAAAGTTAGACATGATAACGTATGAAACATTTCCAAGTGTGATGCTGTCTGTGCCAAGGATCTCATTATAGTTTGTAAATGAACCTACAAGCATGATGAGAAGTGCATAACCTATAACGATAACGATTGCTGCTGAAACGATTCCCTTAGGGAAATTCTTCTTAGGATTTTCAGTCTTATCTACAAGACCGCCTACTGCCTCGATTCCACCGTATGCAAAGAGCGCATATACGATGAATGAAAGTATCATTATCGGGCTTCCCTGATATGCTGCATTAAGCGGAGTTTTAAGAGATTCCATGCCGAGGAATGGCTGCTCAAGCTGACCATGGCGCGCGATTATCATAACGATAGAGCCGATGAATACCATGATATTGATGACAAGAACTGCTGTACCTCCGATAGATGTCACTTTACTGATCTTATCAATACCTTTCGCATCGAAGTATGTGATGAAGATGAAGAAAATAACTGCCATGATACCGAGAAGTCTTGAACCTGATAAGAGTTCAGAGCCAAACAGTGACCACTTTGAAGTATTATCTTCACCAAAGATAAGATTTGATACCGGAACCCAGATACCGGAAGATACATTTACCATCCATAATACGTATGAAGTATACCACATGAATGTTCCGACAAATGCGTACTTAGGACCTACAGAATTACTCAGCCATGAATACATGCCTCCTGTTTCATGACGGAAAGCAGAACCGAATTCTGCAACCATGAACGCAAATGGGATAAAAAACAGTATACCTGCGATAACAAACCACGGAATAGCCGCATAACCCATCAAGTAGTAGGACCTTGGAATGTTGTTGAAGCCATAAACTGATGTAAAAATCATCAGAATGAGGGACATAAGTCCAAGTTTCTTTTCTTTCATTTTGTTTTCTGATGTACTCGCCTCAGAATACACCCTCTTCTCCTTTCATTTTTTTGGAAGTGCAAAAGACAAAAATAGAGCCCCTGCATTGCAAGGGCTCCATAGAAATTCTAATTTATATAATTAGTAAAACTTTGCACCAACCTTGATGTAAAATCAATCAAGAAAACTAAGTGTCAGCCTTGTAAAAATGCCGATTTAGTCTATTGATCTTTTTTACACAATGCTGTTATATTTTATCAAGTTTTTGCCATTTTGGCAATCTTATAACACTAATATCCGCACTCAATTTGATTAAAATTAACTAAATTGTAGATACTTTTTATTTAATCTTAGAATAATAATCTGCTGCTCTCTCAAATTCCGCATCATCTTCAATGTAAAGAACGATCGGATTATTGTCCGCATCTTCCTGAACTTCATACAATGCGCACTTCTTAGTATGGTCAAGCTGCTTCTTTCCTATGAGCGGAAGCATTGCGAAGTACTCTTTTCCTCCAACCTTGAAATACTTATCCACTCCATAGTCAGCTGTTGTGCCATCAGCAAACGGAAGCTTTACTATGATATCTTCTAACTTCTTTCCTCTAAATTCCATAAATGTCCTTTCTTTTTGCAATCCGCAAAGTAACGCTTAAACCCTTACTTTTATATCTTCTATAAGCGAAATATCTGCCGGAAGCCACTCTACATCAAGCAATTGCTCTTTTGTCAGCCATTTTGCTGCTTCATGTTCTTTTAATATGAGATCACCTTTTACAACTTCACACCAGAAGCAGTCCATTGAAAGGTGAAATGTCGGATAGTCATACTCAATAGTTTTTATAAAGTCTCCAACTCTGATCTCCGTATCCAATTCTTCCATTATCTCTCTTTTTAAGGCTTCCTGCGGTGTTTCTCCTGCCTCTATCTTTCCACCCGGAAATTCCCAGCCTCCTTTGAGATCTCCATAACCTCGCTGCGTCGCAAAGATACGTGATACTCCTCCTTCACCTACTGCTCTGATAACTGCTGCAACTACTTTTACCGTTTTCATTTCATTCTCCAATACACTGATATAACTGTTTTTTATAATCTCGACTAAATTCTAATGATGCAAACCCTCACCATTAGAGGATTTACATCATTAGAATAAGTCGAGTTAATTAAAAACAGCAATACCAGTCAAATAATCATATATATCCTGACGCACCGGCATGTCTAATTTTAATCTGAAATTCATGATAGGAAGTTTAGCTCCGTTAGCATCAGTTATCGTTGTTTCCATGCTGTCTACAGGCCGAACTTCACCCATATAGTAAAAATCAGTTCCTTCGCCGTCACTCTTTTTAACAAACAAAAAGATATGCTCATGATTTTCCTGCGAATGAATTATACTCTGACTTTCAGGACTGTCAAGCGACACACGACTTCTCGTCATCCAGCTGAATAACTGTTCATTAATAAACTGATCCTCGTATCGTGTTGTTGCAGATATATCTTCTTTCTTTTCATAAGTTACAAATATCGGGCAAGTTCCATATTTATAACGGTAGCCATACATAGTTGAGCTGTCATCCTTCTCCCAGTTAAGTATTCTGCACACATCTTTTCTAGAATACTTCTGATAGAGGACCAATCCAAATTTATCTGCATCTTTATAAAGGTCTTCATATCTGGCAAGACCATAGCTTATAAGATCATTTAATTCTGACTTGAATTGATTATCATTCATCCATGCTGCATAACTGCCTGTTCTCTTCAATATACCACTCTTATTAGCATTCTCATCTAAAATTTCGACCTCATCAAACTTCTTTTTGTCTGCAGGTGAATTTATCCAATTCATGCTCAGCATATTTATAGACGAACTATAATCATCTTCCGAGAAAGCACGTCCATATTTTGCCAATTCGCTTTTAACATATTCTAGATCAGCCTCACCTGTATTCATCAAAGACTTTAAGATCAACAGCTCATGCGGTCGCTTTCCATTCGCAAGGATCTGTGAAACAAATGATAATAACTGCTCCTGCTTCTCTGTAAATCTAATCTTATAGTCTTTGTCATTTTTAACAAGAAAGCTATGATATGACTCTTTCGTATACTCGATAAATTTTATCGGATCTATTTCGCCATAATTATAAAAATCTAAAATAGTCGGTATCCGTCCCAACCTATCTTTCAGTGCGAAATATTTTTCTCTAAGTAATTTCAGCGGTGTAGCCATCCGATCTATCGATTCAAATATCTTCTTCTTTGATATTTCATCAAAATGTACTGTCGATGCACCCGGTATAACCCTGCCGCCTTCCATCAGGTATCTTCTTATATTGTCTTTATTGTAGGTTCTGTCTCCTGACAATGCAATTGGAATCATAAAATTATTATTATAATTTCCGATAAAGTCAAGGATAACAACATACTCTTTACCCTGCGCCTTCCTTAACCCTCGCCCAAGCTGCTGAATAAAGACAATTGGCGATTGCGTAGGTCGAAGCATTATCACCTGATTTACCTCAACAATATCAACTCCTTCATTTAGAATATCTACCGAAAGGATATAGTCCAGTGGCTGCATTTCTTCAGACGCATCTTCTTCATCCATCGCCAAGCGTTCAAACGCATTCTGCCGCTCTTCCTCTGATGCACTGCCGTTTAGTGCAATGGTTCTGAATTTCTTTCCTGTATCCGGATTTATCTCTTCATTAAATAAAGCAGATAATTCCACGGTTTCCTTTATACTGCTGCAAAAAATAAGCCCTTTGACCTTATCTCCGCTGTATCCATAATATACTGACTGCTCAATAACATGCTTTACCCTCTCCTCACTTACAAGATCAGCAAAGTCATATCCTGCAGCCTTGTCATCCCCTATCACCGATAGATCACTTATTCCAAAATAATGGAACGGACACAGCAAATTTTCCTCCATCGCCTGCTGCAGCCTGATTTCATATGCAATCTGATGATTGAAAAGCTCATAAACATTTTTACCTTCAATATTATCATCACGCTTATCAGGTGTAGCCGTCATTCCAAGCCATAATTTTGGTGTAAAATGATTCATCACTTTCTGGTACGTCCCTGCAGGTACATGATGTGCCTCATCCAAAATTATGCAATCAAACGCATCTTTTTCATATTTAAGCAGATGTTCATCACGGTTCAATGTCTGAACCGTTGCAAAAACATAGTCTGCATCATATTCATGATATCCTGCGCCGACAAGTCCCATTGACACTGACTTTGCAAATACTTTTTCATATGATTTCCTGCTTTGCCTTGCAAGCTGTCCTCTATGAACCAGAAACAAAACTCTCTTAAATCCAAGCTCTCGCATTGCAAAAGCTGATGCAAAAGTTTTACCCGTTCCGGTAGCAGATATCAGCAATGCCCTGTCTTCACCTTCAGCAATTATTTTTTTCAAATTGGTTATAAAACCAACCTGCATACTATTTGGCTTGAGCTTATACTTATCTATAGATACTATTTCTTCCTGCTTTGCAAGTTCTCGCTGACGCCGGATTATCTTATAGCGCTCTTTATAGCTTTCATAAAAATCTTCAAACGCTAGTGAATATTGCGAATTCCATAGATCACTGAACTCAGCCACGATTTCTTTCGCAATTTCTCCATTTTCTGTCGAAACAAGTTTCGTATTCCACTCTCTATTGCTTGTCAACGCAGCACTCGTAATGTTTGAACTACCGATTATTATGCGATATACTTCATCCTTTTTGAATATGTATCCTTTCGTGTGAAAGCCTTCTTCAGCCTCTTCCACATCGTACATTTTGAGAGTGACATTCTTTAATTCATTCAGCTTTTCTAAAGCTCTAGGCTCACTAAAATTCAGATAATTTGTTGTGAGTATCTCTCCTGGAATATTTTTCTTCTCTAATTCCTTTAAGGTTTGCAATAACGGAGTGATTCCGCTCATTGTAATAAATGCAACACTTATCTGAAACTTATCGCATCTTAGAAGTTCATCTTCTATTGACGATAAGACCTTTTTTCCTTGATTATGATCATTCGAAACAAACTGTGGTCTATATGCAAGCGGAGAAACTACAGTTCCGTCTATATATGCCGTTTCAAATCCTGTACGGATTTCTTCTATCTTTTTCATAAAACCTTTCCCCAATACAATTTTCATTACTTCAGATATATTATAGCAATTTGCCTGGGATTATAAAAATAAAAAAGACTCCGACTCGCAGTATCACTGCAAGCCAGAGTTATTTTCAAGTTAAACTTTTCGTCTTCCGATAGTTACGGAAATCAGGAAGATCACAAGGAACAATGCTGCGTATTCATAGTGTATGCGGTACGCATCTTTATACTTACACGATACTGTCAGCTTATGAAGTTCCGGCAAAATGAACAACGCATGATCATTAAACGTGTCCTTCAAGCGCTGTACGATATCCTCATAATTTTCAAAATTCCTATCTACCTTGACACCATATCTGTCTTTTACGATTGCAAAACGCTTCTCTGTATATTTGTCTTTCCATCTTGACCAGTCACGTTTCCGAGCGTTTCCAAGATAGACTATAGTATCGTCGATAAATGTATCAATATATTCATCTGAAAAATATGCCTTCCTAAGCTCAGCATATCTCTTTTCAAGCTTTTTGCAAAATGTTTCTGATTGCAAAAGCTGCTCAAACCATGTCTGCCCCTCAAAGCTTATCACTTCCGGGTCAAGCAGGTATTCAGAGATATTATCAGCAACATTATCATAGTCCCACACTGGTCCTATGCAAAGCTTACCTCTGTCATTCTTATACATATAAGTAGAATTGTTTCCTGCATCATAGTTAGTGAAAAACTCGTTAAATACAAAATAATCTACAAACGAATCTTCATCGATATACTGCGGATATTTTAGGAACGTATTCTCATCCTTTGAAAACAAAATCTTTTCTACATCACTTATATCATTTGTGACATAATCAATCACTTTATCCGACAAATCTTCACCGGTCGGATATTTTAAGTCAAGATAACCATAGCAAAGCTCATTTTTTGTAGCATAGGTATCAAGCATCACGCCTTCTTCATCATACCTGTCTCGCCTTACGATGTAGCTTGTATAGTCATTCTTAGGATTATAGTCATGGATATCCACTCTGTTTTTCCCATGCTGAACAGGCTCCATCATCAGATATAATCCCTGATATTCATATACACCATTTTTTTCCATGATGACTTCACAGAAGCGTACATCCGGTGTATATGGCATAAATTGTCCTGCAATCGCATAACTCATATAGTTTCTAAGTAATGAGCTGTCGATCATAGAGAGATTTAAGATCCAGTCAGAATCCTCACCCATGCCGAGAACATCCAGCTTTTGCGGATTTCCCTGCTCATCTAAAAGCTTAAATCTAAACTGATGCTTATCAAATACTATCGAAGAATTTCCTCTGTATTTAATCTTTATCGAAGATTCAAGCTGCGGGTCATCTCCAAGATAATTTACGTCGTTTTCATTATCTATTACACTTATCGATGCATCAACGTATGGCTCCACTCCGTCTTTAAGTACGAAACGTTCTTCTTTCTTATCAAAAGTATAAGCTTCAGGTATTTCCTTATCCTTTAAGTCGATGACCACAAGCGGAAGATGACTGACAAACTTGTCATCAACCACGTAATCTCCATCCTTAAATCCATCTACGCCAAGACTAGGGTCTGCACCTTCGGCAAGTCTTTCGATGTGCTCGTAGTTACCTTTTACTTCAACCTCTGTAACCTTCTGATAACCATAGAAAAATCCCAAACCTACGACCAGAGAAAGAACTACAATAATGCCTATTATCTTATTTTTTCTCATTTTGAGACATCCTCTTATCTGCTAAGTTCTTCACTCTGGCAGATAATGTTTACCATTGAAACTGTTTCTATATTGTAAAGCGCTTCCTTAATATCTACACCTTTAGCCTTTTTAAGCATGCTTGATGTTATCTGATATATGAGCTCACATGAATCGCCTGAGGAATTGTTAACCTTCATGCCTGCTTTACCCTTAAAAGCATTGCTCATAAGCATTACGATCTCTTTCTCTGCCTTTCTTCCGGCCTTAACACTTACAAGATAAACTTCATCAGAGTGAACAGCGCCAAGCAGAAGAAGAACTGCAAATATCAACAGACTTCCTACACCTACGAGGAAATACTCCGAAACACCACAGCAGATACCTACTGCTATACACCAGAAAATATAAGCTGTATCACGTACATCCTTGATTGCTGTACGGAATCTTACGATAGAAAGAGCACCTACCATACCGAGTGAAAGTGCAATATTATTTCCGATAACACTCATTACAAGTGTTGTAATAACCGTCATCATTAATAATGAAACATTGAACTTTGCACTATAAACTGCTCTGGAATGTGTGATCTTATAGCATAAAAAGATCACTATACCAATGATCGCAGCTGCTGCAAAATTCATAACAACATTTTCAAGGCTCAAAGTACTGTTTGACGTTGATAAATAATTAAATATTGTTGACTTCATTAGTTCCTCCCTTTATTTCATATATTACTTTTCTTTTGTAAAATGAATAAATTCCTTGTTCATGTCATTCGGATATAATCCAACTATGACCAGATCATAATCACCAGACTCTGCTTTTTTCTCTATGCTTTCCTGTGAATGCTTATTTGCCCACATAAAGTCGAGCTCGCTGCACATCGGTGCCATCCATGCTGCTATAGGTGACGCATAAGAATCTGTGACCATCAACACTCTTGGTCCATTTTGATTATTATCGACTTCAATATCCATCTCTCCTCGTATGCCTCTCATATACATGTCGTAGAGACTTTTGGTGTAAAGATTGTTTTTGTCTCTTTCTATAGCCTCAGGAATGTTGAAGTCTAATAACGTTTCCGTCATATTTCCTCTAAGCGTCTCTTTATTATCGAGCACATATTTATACTCATTATTTCCATCGATATAGAAAAGATCAAAATCCTCTGCGCCGCCCGCATATGCAAGTCCGACAGATCTGCCTGATGAGCCAAGCATCATGTCTTCATAATGGATTTTTGTATAATTATCAAAATTTCGATAATATCCGTCAGGATCGATATCTATTCCCATCTCTTCAATCTTATCCACTATAGTTTTGAATCCTATAAAAGCACCTTCGCTTGTCCAATGATGATCTGTTTTAAAAAACAGTTCTTCATAAGTTTTATCTGATTCCAGTAATGTCTTGTAGAGATCCACATTCGGAATACGGTATTTTCTCGCCTGAATCATGAACTGATTAGTCCTGTATGAATAATCATCATATGGAATACCGCTGTAGCCGTCCGTCCACTTTTTGGAAACTTTCTGAGGAAATGATACAAAAAGCATCTTAGTATCATTCTTTTTAAGTTTTTCATAAAAATGTTCAACATCAACTGCAAGTGCCTTTTCATCAATGTCGTACACTTCATTCCAGAAGTTTCCAAGGCTTAAATAGCCGTTTTTATCTCTTACATATTCAAAGCCATTTACTTCATTCTTGCCAAGAAGCTTACTTACAAGTCCATATGCTTCGACCATGTCAAATCTTGCCGCAACATTTTCTGTGATAGTAGTATTCAGCTCTGAAACAGCTTCTTTTACATCGTCTACACTATTGATACTAAGATTTTCTGCCAGATTTTTTATCTTATCTTTCGTATTTAATATTGAAAATACTGAGTACACTCCCAATCCGGCAATGAAGAAGACGGTAAAAATATTCTTTTCTAAGTTTTTCATGTGTCTCCTCCCATCAGAAATTGAAATAAATAAATGGGTTATATCCACCCTTGACCATGCATGTCACAGAAAGTGCGACTGCTGATAAAAGCCCGATAACATATAAGCTTTTCAACACTGTTCGCAATACTGCGTTTTCCATCTTATCTACCTTTTCTCTGCATACCTTAGCCACCGGCATAGAGAAGAGAATTGCAAAGAATAATACGAGTGCATACTCCTTAATGAACATTCCTACTCTGGCATTATAAAATGCGTTGTTAGTAAGTCCGAACATATTTGCAAAGTATTCATTTAACTCATACAGTGTGTCTGCCCTGAACATTACCCAGCCAAACATTATTACAATGAGCGAATATACATGCTTAAAAAAGTCATGTCCTTCTATCTTCTCAAATCCCACTACTCTCTCGATGATAATGAAGATCAGGTTATATATGCCCCAGAATATGAATGTCCAATATGCACCATGCCATACACCGGTCAATATCCATACGACAAGCAGATTTCTGATCATCTTATCTTTATTCTTTGTTCGCGAGCCTCCAAGCGGAAAATAAACATATTCCTTAAACCATGTTCCAAGTGAAATATGCCATCTTCTCCAAAATTCTCCGATGGATTTTGTTATATATGGATAGTTAAAGTTTTCCTCAAACTGGAAACCAAACATCTGACCAAGCCCTATCGCCATATCAGAATATGCCGAGAAATCCATATATATCTGAAGCATATAGCAGATCGCGCCTAACCACGCCATTGTTACCGGCACAGAATAGTATTCCTTTGTTGTCTGAGTCAGACGGAAAATCGTGTCTGCAATTATCGCAAGATTATTCGCCAGCAGAACCTTCTTTGATATTCCTACAGCAAATCTTGCTGTTCCTGTCGTGAAAAGCTCTGCAGTAGACCTTCTCTTATTGATCTGCTCAGCTATAGTCTTATATCTGACTATAGGACCTGCAATAAGCTGCGGGAAGAAAGCCACGTAAAGTCCTACATACAGAGGATTCTTCTGTGCATCAGTGTCTTTCCTATATATGTCTATTACATATGACAAAGCCTGAAACGTAAAAAACGAAATACCGATCGGAAGTGTGATTTCCGGAACTTTTACCAACTCTGCACCTGCAAGATCATTTACTGTTGTGAGAATAAACGTCAAATACTTGAAAACAAATAAAATTCCCAAGTTTATAACGCATGCGATCACAATTCCCATTTTTGCCAGCTTAATGTTTTTATCTCGCCACTTTTGCTCCAGCAAACCCAAAATATAATTTATAACTATCGATGCAAGGAGGAGAACAACATATACCGGCTCTCCCCAGGCATAGAAAACGATACTGGCTAAAAACAGCCATATATTCTGAATTGGTCTGCAAAACGAAAAGATATAGTAAACGAGCAAAACTATCGGCAAAAAATATAATAGGAAGGATATACTTGAAAAAACCAAACCAAACTCCCTTTCTTTATCCTACTAAATCCCAACGAGCTAAAATCTCATCAAATTTTTCATTAAAGACAAGATCCTGATTATTCTTTATCTTATACAAGGCTCTGTTATCATCGAAATTTCTGACAAATTTACACTTCATGACCATGTCTTTGTCAATGATAACCTCTCTGTCCCTGCTGCCAATATCTCTGCTCCAATTAAGCGCTGCATAGCGGTAATTATAGTCATAGATATAAGCCTTTTTACCGTCTTTTTCAGGCAATTCACGATTGATGTCAAGTCTGTAGAGACGACGCTTCTGCTCATTAACACCTTCAACTCGTCCTGCAAAATTATCCGCAAGATTTGCAAAAAGGCTGTCGTTTTTGTCTGTGAAACTCGGAAGTGATGGCTCTCTGTCATAGATCAGCTGATAATACTGTGATTTATTAGCTTCATCCAGATCAGTTATTATAAAGCTATATCTGTACTTCCTCTCGTCTGATCCACTTTCAGCGTAGTCAGTCGCGTAAACCAACTTAGCATTGAAATGCGCATTATAATGATGTGTCTTCACGTGAATCCTCACGATTCCCTCCGGAACCAGAGCCGGTTCATCGAGGCTTATCGCAAGACCTTCCTCTGACACATCGATAGCTTCACCGTAGTAAGTCTTATCAAGGAAAATAACCTTTGCCGGAAGATCAACTTTATAACGTTCTGTCATACGCATATTTCTTCTTCCAAGCATAAAGAATATTGCCATAGTAAGCGCAAATGCGTTCACAGCAAGCCAGTAAATTATAATGATACTTCCAAAAGCCTTATACTTGATCAAGTCACTTATAGACAGTACAAGTGATATGATCGAAAAAGCAAGGAGGATACCATGCGGAACAGCAAGGCGTACATCATTGTTTTCTTCTATAACTCTGTCTTTTCTCGTTACCACAAACTTATGCTGTGCAAAGCCAAGTGCTTCAAGCATGATTGGAATTATAAGGTACGGGAACATTATCGTATCGATAATATTGCTCCATCTGTTTGTACGTATTCCACCTGACTCCATCTGCTGAGCCATGTTGAACATGAAATATGACGGCAGCCAGAAGAGTAAAAGCTCCCACGGCTTACATTCCATAACCGGTATCGAAAATACTGCAAAAATGATAGGGCAAAGTATAAATACAAATCTTCTTAAGAATGTCCACCAATATATCTGGCATGAATAATAGCTTATCTTTGACGCCAAAGGCATCTCATCATTTGTCCAGATATGCATCTTTCTAAGAGAATATACGCATCCTCTTCCCCATCTTTCTCTCTGCTTAATGAGTGAATCGATAGAATCAGGTGCAAGTCCATGTGCAACTACCTTATTTATCGCATAGCATGAATATCCGCGTCCCTGTATGTGAATTCCTGTCTCAAAGTCCTCTGTTATCGTACCTGTTGCAATACCGCCAACTTCTTCAAGCGCCTGTCTGCTTATCACAGTATTTGAACCTGCATAGATCGGCGAATTTGACTTATTTCTGGAAACGTTGATCTCCCTGAAAAAGTAATCCTGCTCATTCGGAACTTTTCCTTCCGCATAGAGGTTATATTGGAAGAGATCCGGGTTGTAGAAATTCTGTGGAGTCTGTATGAAACCGATCTTATAATCAGGATCTATTTCCTTCTCACTTCGCTCTACCCATGAACCATCTTTAAGCTTCTTCATCTTAGGCAGGAAGAAGTACGGAACTGTCTCTATAAGGAAATCTCTCGTAGGTATCATATCCGCGTCGAAAGTTACCACCAACGGCGCTGATGTGTGCGCAAGCGCATTATTAAGATTTCCTGCCTTTGCAAGTTTATTATTTTGAAGTCCCTGCCAGCCTACGCCCATTCTCTCCGCAAGCTCTTTTACTTCCTGACGATATCCGTCATCACATATCCAGATATGAACCTTGCTCTTATCAGGATATTTCATGTATTTACAGCCGTTTATCGTCTTATATAAAACATCTGTCGATTCATTATGTGTTGCAATAAATACATCTACATCCGGATACCACTCAAGCGGTATGTCCGGCTTTTCCGGCACTACCGGATTCATAGATGATAAAAGATGGATAAACGCCTCTATCGCCGAAACCAATTCGCACGCAAATAAGATTACTGCACATACCATGGCAACGATTCCATATTTGAACGGAAAAGTAAAAAATAATCTCCATCCAAAATATATAGCCATGAGTATTGTAGAAATTATCAAAACTATTTTATATTTTGTCTGCTTTGGCATTTCATACTCCTATTTTCTTCTGACAATCACTATGCTGCTGAGGAAAGAAACCAGAAAAAGAATAGCCCATATTCCATTTCTGCCATATTGGAATCCCTTATCGTTATCAGTACATAACTTATCCAGTTCCTTTTTCATCGCAAATGAATGCTCCGATATAAAATCCTTTACCTTTTGGACTTCCTCCTCATATGTATATCCATTCCTGCTGATAAGAATGCCATACTCATCTTTTGCATCTTTAAGCTCGTAAGATTCATATGCCTCAGACCATCTGCTCCAATCCCGCTGCTGTGCTTTCCCGATATACTTCACAGTATCGTCGATCAGCTTGTAAATATGCTCTTCATTTAACACATTATTTCTTAGCTCACGATATCTTTTGCTGAGAGCTTCATCAAACGAATGATTTTTTGTGAGACCATCGAACAATGTTCTGTCCTGAAAAGCAATTTTTTCGACATTGGCAAGCTTGTCTAATTCGTTATCCATTCCTCCGTCAAAATCCCACACCGGACCTATGTGAAGCTTCCCATCAAGATTAGAGTACATATATGTCGAATTATTGCCTGCATCATAGTTTCCGAAATATTCATTTATAAGGAAATAGTCTACAAATGATGCTGTATCTATTACCTGACCATATTTCCCATCCGAAGAATATATTGCTTTTTCAGCATTACTGATGCTCTTTTCTATATTTGCGACAGTATCCTTGTCCCAATCCTTTTCCTTAGGATAGAGCAGTGACAGATAACCATATGTAAGCCCCTTTTCAGTAGCCCATGTATCTAAAGTAACTGCCTCTTCATCATAGCGATCTCTCTTTACGAGGAATGGTGAAATACCATCTTTGTTATAATCTGATAATTCTACTCTGTTTTTTGCAGCTTTAATGCTCTCGCAAAGAAGATAAAGACCTTCGTATTCGTACTTATCCCCCTTTTTTATCAGTACTTCGCAATACTCCGCATCCGGTGTATAATCATCAATCTCTCCCGCAACTTTATATGCTATATAGTTCCTGAGCAATGATTTATCTGCCATTGAGATATTTAATATCCAGTCACTATCTGCACCCATTCCGAGGAAATCAAGGTCTTTTTTAGAGCCATCATCATTCAGCAATTCTATCTTGTATTGCTTCTTGTCATAAAAAAGCGACGAATTGCCTCTATACTTGATATGCATTTTTGAGAATGCTGTCGGTTCATCTGAAACCTTATTCACAGCCTTCCCATCACAGAGATATACGCTCCCGTTCACAAAAGGATCTACTCCTTCGATCGGAACGACCACTTCCTTATCTTCATCATATCTGTAAGCTTGCGGAATATCCTCATCGCCGATATCTATAACTACCAGCGGAAGATGCGACTCAAAACTGCTGTCGACCATATTGTCCTCAGGTATTTCGTCAATCCCCGCATCCACTGCAATGTCATCTCTTTTTTCATCTTCATTGTTCACTTCAAAGTAATAACGAAACAAAGGTTGTAAGACAGAAAACAGCACAAGTATAGTTATTATTAATATGCTTTTTCTTTTATTCATCTTATTCTCTCGTTTAGCTATTCATTTCGTTATTCTGTGAAACCATGTTCACATCTATAACTCCCTGAATCTTCTGAAGCACATCATTTAATGATCCTTTTTTCTTCTCAGCCTTTTTCATAACACCTTCAGAAACAAGGTAAATAAGTTCATTTTCATTTCTGTTTGAATTATCTGTTCTGAAAATCGCCTTCTTGTCATAGTATTTCTCGATAGCTTCTTTTACCTGACTTGATGCCTCTCTTGAAGAACGTACTACAAGCAGGTAACGAGTATTATTCTGTACATTTCCGAAAAGCAGGATTATCACAAAAATAAATACTGTGCCTATGATGGCGATCTGATAATCTGAAATACCACAGCAGATACCTACTGCTATTGCCCAGAATATATAAGCAGTATCACGTGCGTCCTTTACGCTTGTACGAAAGCGGACGATAGAAAGCGCACCGACCATACCAAGTGAAAGTGCAACATTATTTCCGATACAGCTCATCACGAGTGTAGTGATAAGTGCAAGGATGACTAATGACGCATTGAATCTGGCACTATATACCAACTTTGAATACGAATATTTATACGAAACATAGATACAAAAACTAAGGATCAATACTGCTGCAAAATTAAGCAATACCTGCTTAGGTTCGAGTACACCTGAGTTGCTCACTAAATAGTTAAATAATTCTTTTTTCATTATCCTTCCTCCAACATTCCATACTTTCTGGCTCTGCAATATTTACTGTTTGACGTTTCTGTCTTATCTACACATTCCAAAAGATCTTTAATGTAACTTAATAAGAAGTTGTTATATTTGACCTCTAATATAACCTCATCCTTTTCTGCGATAGGATAAACGCAAAGATTCTCATCGAAAATATTGAAGTAGCCTTCATTCGAAACCAGTTCGCTGTCATAAGTAATGCGAATGTTGTTCTCTGCTGCCGCAAATGCCTGTCTCATGTACTGAACAACGCATTTTGGTCTGTAAACTTCCGTGACCATGATATAGTACAGTTCCTTCGCCAGCTCTTCTTTATATCCAAGTAAAACACTGTAATCACAATCAATCAGCTTTAATGCATCTTCTTTAGAAATCACCAATGATCTTTTTCTCTGATTGACACCGCACTTTTCTTTCATTTCAAGCTTTGCTTTATTAGCTTTGGCATCATAAACTCTGAGTCGGATTTTTTTCCTATACTCATTTCCTGACTCTTTCTCAAAAAAGTCATCATCATTGATAGAATCAAAGTATAATGAACGCACCATGTACTTATTCAGTCCATTATATGGGTCGCCGTCCATTACCTGACGCATCTTGCCAAATAAATAATTTGCACGTTCAAGAGAAATGTTATACTTCTTTTCCTCTCTTAATACGTCTAGCATTAGATCCTCCTTTTACCTTTTGAATAATTATTTATACTCCCATCACTTATGTGATATAACGGGTGTGTATACGAATGATTTATAATCAGCATGAAGTTCAGTAACTCCATCGTACCTACCGAGCCAATGTGTTGTACTTTTGGAATTGTCGCCATTCCATACATTCATCATTATCTTTCCCGGCGTATCCGGCAGATTTCCCTGCATTGAAGTAAACATGCAGACAGGGATATGATCGACAAACCACATTATCCTGTCTTCCAGCCATAAGAAGCCATATTCATGAAAAGCGTCTGACGCATCAAAGCCCAGATCATATAGATATTCATGCTTTCCTACACCATCGACATAAAAGTTAAACTGTACCTTTGTCGTGTCTTTTCCAAGAAACTCTATGTCTATTTCATCCCAGTTGCTTCCGTCTTCATTCCTTGTATATGTGAAAAAAGAAGAAACCACACCTTTATTTTTGATAGGCTTCATCTCTACTGCATACATTCCGTATCCGTAAGTATCCCTAGTTCTGTACTCTGCTCCCGAATATTTACAGTCATGCCGCGAATCTACATCTGCCTCCGTAAGCCATAATTCCATATGTTCATCAGCAAACCTGACGTTATCTTTAATAAAATCACAGCCGAAGAAGCCTCCATTAAACCAGTCAGCCTTTTCCATATTTGTGCTGTCATCTGCATCAAGTTTCTGATGAAAATCATTCAGTGTATCCATGTCAAATATATCTATTCCACTCTTCATAAGACACGATGATGATGATGCCCCTGCTGATAAATCTTTGATTTTAACGATCCTAGTTTTATTTTCTGACTCTTTAACACATCCGCAGCAAATCTGTAAAGGAAGCAGTAAAGCCAGAAACAGCCTGATTTTTTCTTTAATTTTCATAGTTTTTTCACCAAAAATTCACTTTTGAAACGGTATACATTATACCTCCCATCTGAATACAAAGTACAGAGTTCTTTTATTATTTTTTTAGATTTATTATTTTTTTGTGAACTGTGGTGAAATTTTTATTAATTTTTTTCGATATTGTATTGGAAATTTACCACAAATGAATTGTCTGCAGCGACAATCAAGGATAAAAGTGAACAACTTATTTCGATATGTTCTACAATAGAAAACAATATACTGCTAGTGTATTGACACGTTCTAAATCAAACTAATGTCATATCTCGAAATCGCCAACATAAGGCTCATTCGAGCTATGACATAAGTTTAATTATGAATGTGTCAAAACACTGTGTATTGACACGTTCTAAATTAAACTAATGCCCTATCTTGAAATCGCCAACATAAGGCTCATTCGAGCTATGACATAAGTTTAATTATGAATGTGTCAAAACACTAGTGCAGTATATGCTTATCAGAGAAATAGATAAACCAGCTCGCAGACACTAAGTTCCGCGAGCTGGTTTAATTTAAGGCAGTAATGCTTTTTTGCTTGAAATTTCCTGAAGATCGAATCTATAGATTTTTGCAGCAAAGCTTCAAAAATCCCGCAAACAAGCCATTTAAATGCAGCTGCGCTGCGGGCTTGTTTGCCGCTTGTTTTTGGCTTTCAGACGGAACCCGCAGTAAATGCGTGTTCCTGTAATTTACGTACAAGAATTCATACTTTTGCTCTGCATCAGGATTTTTTCTTGTATACTCTGTGCAAAAGTAAATCTTGCATAATTTCCTTCTCTTTGATATGTTTATTTTTATAAGAATTATAGTAATACTAGAATTTTACGCAAAGGACTTAAAGGTATGTTTCATAATATCACATGGGTCACTATGACAGTTTTATGGTTTTTCACCCAAATCTATGGTTTAGTGCTCTTAGCAGCAGGTCTCTGCTGGTTGGTATGGAACTCATCCAGATTTAAGATTTTTCTATGGATATCAAGAATACTTGCTGCAGCAGGAACTATTTTATATTTAATTTTTGTTGCAATTATTTTTTTAGACGTGTAGTAGATTACAGATACCACTCCCGGTAAAAATCTATAATATTTTGACGAAATAAAAGTTCTATTTAATTTCATGATGAAATTCTTCCCACCCATAAAGTATAGAAACACTAGTATTTCGTCATTATACGCTTATTTTCTTATAAAACCGGCATCCTTCTCCGGCATACCATCCTCAGATATATACCTTTCCACTGTCATGTGAAGATCATACTTTTCACGGAGCTCCATGATCGTATTCATCATAGGTGAAGCATGATGAACATCAATGGATTCCTGATCTTCCCAGCTGTCTATCAAAAGAATAGTCTCAGGGTCGTCGAGTGACTGAAAATATTCATATCTGAGATTCCCTGCTTCATTTCGGATCTTATCCACAGTTCCGCTGCTTATCATCTCCTCAGCAAATCTTTTTGCAGCTCCGTTTACTCCTTTATAGCGCAAATTAACTGTAATTTTTTTCATCTTTTTCTCCTTATTTATGCTTCAAATCACGCACCTACGTTTCAATTAGAGGAAATATCCTTCTCCGACTGAGGTAAAATCAGCTTCAAAAACTGATACGTCATTTCATAAATAGTTACATCTACATGAGAAAGCTTTACCTCATCCATCGCCGATATCTGCTTTTCTGTCGGATATGCATAAGGATATATTCCGTACATATATGGGAAAAATGCATATCTTATCTGCTCACTCACCTTCTCGGTAATCTTAAGGTGCTTTTTTAAGCATTCACCAAAAAGCTCAACCGTTTCCTTAAATGCATTCTTATACTCAACCAGCAGCTCATCCCTGCTATTCTCTTCTATCTCATAGAGGTTCATAGCAGATATTTTAAGAAGTGTTTTTCTTTCTTCCATCGATTTTGCAATTGCTCTTGCCAAAGTATCCTTATCCATATCTGTATTTCTCTTAATTATTGAACGAAGGGCATCATTCCATTTCATATATTCACGTGTCAGCAGACCTAAAAAGATCTCTTCCTTTGTCTGGAAATAATTATAGATAGAAGGTCTTGAAAAGCTGGTCTCCATGCTTATGTTTTTTATAGTGATACTATGAAAACCCATGTTTTCATATAGCTTTTCACAAGCATCCATAATTTCCTCTCTTCTTCTGTCAATTGTCTCTTTAAGCTCTACTGCCATATTATTTCTCCTTAAATTCTGCGCTTGGATATGATTTATCATATCATCCTATTGACATTGAGTCAATTAAAGTGCAAAAAATGTTCCGTCCCCCTTTTATCATATATTTGTGCGTTAAATGTGTACTTTTGTTAATACCTAGTATAATTGTTTTCGGAGTTTCTTTGACATTTAGTCAACTAGTTACGAAGCGTTTTACCTTCGACGTTGTATTTTTGAGCAAAAGAAAAAGACGCATAAACCATATGGTCTATACGCCCCTGCTATAACATTTTAGAGTCATCATCCCTGACGTAAGGCATATGATTCTTTTCTGCATATTTCCTTTCACAAGGCTGGTAAGGATCTGTCACAAAATCCAGGCGATTCCCTTAGCAAGCCGAATATCAGCATCCTTAAAGTGATTTCCCGGATTCAACTCAAAAACCGTATCTATACCGCTGTCTTTGTAATGCTCATAAGTCTCTTTAGTTTTATCTTCAACCGTGCTCAGCAAGTTATTTCTTGTTCGTGCCTCTTTATCTCCAAGAGAGAAATATACCCTGTCAGGCTTTCTCACAAAATCATTTTTGCTGGCATATTCCACAAAATCAGGAAACCACATGGACCCCGATGCACTTACGACTCTTGAAAATATATCCGTCTTATACAGGCTATAGATAGCAAACAACCCTGCCAGAGAATAACCAGCTATAGCTATATATTCAGGTTCAACAGCAAGTTCCTTCTTTATTGCCGGGATAATGGTGCCTGTCAGATTTACAAGATACTCATCTGCACCCCCTGTACATGGGATGTCATTTTTACTTAAAGGCGGACATTCCCACGGTGACATCTCATCATCCCAATTAATGTCACTGATGACAGCAAGATTCGCTTTCTTATCTGTCATTGAGCAAAGCGCACTGTAAATGCTGCTACCGTTTCCCTGAAATGTGTTAATAATCACAAGCGGAGCAGCCTCATCTCTGTCACCATATAAATAAACATGCTTTCCCTCAGCTATCATTTCCTTCATTTATCCTCTTTTGTTTCATATATCTCTTTTTCATGTTTAAAGCCCCAGTTCATGATTGAGTAAAACACAGGAAAAAGATCTTTCCCCATATCAGAAAGTGAGTACTCCACATGAGGAGGGACTTCATTAAACTGGACCCTTGTAACAAGACCGTCATCCTCAAGCTCTCTAAGGCTCTTAGTAAGCATGGTATTTGTGATTCCCGGCAGGTCTTTCTTTAGCTGTCCGAATCTCACACTGTCATAGATGCAAAGTTCATACATAAGCTGTGATTTCCATCTCCCCGAGAGCATCTCAAGAAGAGGTGTAACGGGGCAATGCCCATCCTTTGTTAGTATTCCTTCCTTAACCCTTACCAGATATTCATCATATGACATATAGTCTTCGTTTTTCTGTGACATATAATACCTCCGTTCCAAACAAGATTTACGATATTACATAAATCTATTTTATGATGTCAGGGTCCCAAGGTCTCAATCCTCTTTGTGCAAGCACAATCGGATTTTGACCTTTTGACCCTGACATCATTTTATCGTATTTAATTTCATGTAGCCATTCATGTCTTCAAATCCAAGGGATCTGTATAATTCAACGGCCATATCGGAGCTCTCAAGATAGATCTTTTCAGCACCTTTCTCTGCCGCCTTCTCTATAAGATATCTGCATATCTCCTTTGCCAGTCCCTGCCTTCTGTACTCCTGCCTGATATATATATTCATAAGATAGGCACATTTGCCGCTGCTATTGTCCGGAGATGGCATCTCTCTATACAGGCAAACTCCGCCACATCCCGCCAGTTCTCCTGACACATATATTGCACAAGCCACATGACCGCCCTTTTTAAGCTCTTCCTGATAATATTCTTCATTTTCTTTTCTGATATCATTCCACTCAGCATCCGAGAGCTTTTCTTTTTCCTGAAAAAAGACATTTGACAAAACCTCCATTCTAAGTGAAAGCAAAAGTTCCATATCATCTGCCTTAAGCTCTTTTATCGCTATATTATTATCTGTCACGCTGCCACCTTCCTTAAAACGTTTGGGAGTGCTGTTTTATCAACCTTACCGTTTACATTAAGGGGAAGGCTCTTAAGCTCAACAAAATACTCCGGAATCATGAAATCTGTCAGATAATCCTTCATGTAATCTGTAATATCCGCAAGTTTGACGTTCTCTTTTTCCGGCACCACATAGGCAACCATGTAGGATAGATTATTGTCATCAACTTTTGGTGCTACATATGCCTGTTTGATAATCTCTGACTTGGTAAGGATATTTTCAACTTCACTTACCTCAACTCTTTTTCCCTTAATCATTATCTGGGTATCTTTTCTGTGAAGAAAAGCAATGTTGCCATCTGGCAGATAGTAACCAAGATCACCGCTTTTATACATTCTTCCGTTTGCAGTATTTACAAATGCTTTATTCTCCTCAAAACGGTTTCCTATATACCCGTTAGAAACGCCGCCTCCGAAGATGCAGAGTTCTCCGACTTCTCCATCCGGAAGTTCTTTCCCTTCCTCATCCATGACTTTGATCTCTGTTCCAAGCACAGACTTTCCGACAGGGAATGTGCCATCTTCAAGGACATTATCCTTTGTGCATCTGCAATAAGAAGCGCACACTGTGGTCTCGGAAGGACCATAGGTATTGTAAACTTCCACCTCTCCAAGAAGATTTGTAATATAGGAAGCTCTTATAACATCTCCTCCGCTTATGAGGAGTCTCAGGCTCTTAGGTATTTCCGGAAGGTCATTGATTTCCTGTAAAAGATATGGGAAGCCGCTAAGCATAGTCACATTATTTCTTTTGATAAATCCGATAAGCTTCTTAATATCTGCTCTTTCTTCATCCGATGGAATCGCCAAGGCCGCTCCTGATAAAAGAGTTGTAAATACCTCTTCAACAAATATATCAAAGGAACATACAGAATGCTGAAGCATTATATCGCCACAGTCCGGGTGAAACTCATTGCAAAATGCTCTCACATAATGACATACATTTGCATTCGTTACAGAAACACCCTTAGGTCTCCCTGTAGTTCCTGATGTATAAAGGATATAAGCCAAATCCCTTTCGTCATATTCAGCATCACCTACAGCTGTTTCCTCTATAGCTAATCCTTTGTCTACAATTATATTTGTTAATTTGGGAAATCTTTCTGCATACTCTCTGTTCGTGATAAGCACGCTCACCTCAGCCTCTTCCATCATGTATCTGATTCTTTCCTTTGGAAAAAATGGTTCAACAGGTATATATGCTGCCCCAGCCCGCAATGCTGCAAATATGGATGCTATCATTTCAACTGAATGATTCATCATTATACCTACCCTTTTGCATCCTTTGGGAATTCTTGCAGCTATTGTATCTGCCAGTAAAAGCAGTCCCTTTCTGCTAAGATTTCTTTCATTATCAAAAACTGCTAAAGCATCTTTATTCTCATTTACCTGTGCCATGAATTTTTCAATTATTGTATTCATCTATTAGTATCTCCTATATTTCACACATATCTCTTCGTTACAATGCATATGATATAGGAAATATACAAAGCTGCACAAGTACGCAGTTTTTTGAAACATAGTATCACCGATGATACTTTTGTGTGACTATGCGGTGTATCTGGCACAAATTTTTTTTACAAGCGAGTCATATTTTAAATATTTGCTACTGCCTTTATCTGTGCCACCAATATTGCCTTTGCCCTATCATCTGTTATCCGCCTCAGTAAATTCTTCATTTCCATATCAAAAGCATCCTCTTCCTTCTCCTCAACCCCAAGCAGATAATTCGGTGTAATATCAAGATGCTCTGACAACTCCACAAGCACACTTTCCTTAATATCCACCTTATCATTCTCATAAGCAGAACTCGTAGATTTAGGGATGCACATAGATACCTGAACCCTGACTCCAAGTTCTCCGTTGGCAGCTCTCCTATTTAAGCTTTTCATTTCGATCACATCAGTAATGATGTCTTATCTGTAATCTTTGATGATAGCTTTTAAGACTGCATAATTTTCATATAGAAAATCGAATCTCTGCTCCACATCACTGTCTAAATATTCGTCAATGCTAATTGCCTCAGATTCCATGTGTACCTCCTATAGAATTTCTGAAGCATAACCGGTTAGCTTCTTGTATCTCGTTGACAAGACTTATTATAGGTTGTCATGCTTTATTATTCGTTTGCCAAAGCTTGTACTTATAGAGAGAAAAGTACAATGACGTTGTACTTTTGAGACAAAAAAGACGATATATTTTTATCCATGTAGTCGTCTTCTTTCTTCGGTATCTTCTAATTTATTTGTGATAGTTTTTATCTGAACAATCAGAATTTCTTGCACTTTTTCGTCTTTGATAGATTGCAGTAGCTCAAGTGCCTCATTGACGAAACTATTATTCGATGTCTCATAACCGAGCAGATAATTTGGTGTAGTTTCTAAATGCCTAGAAAGCTCAGTTATAACGCTTCCTTTTATATCCACTTTGTTATTTTCATAAGCCGATATTGTAGATTTTGGAATATACATTTTGTCTGCCAGTTCTTGTTGAGTTAATCGCTTCCGTTTTCGCTGCTTGTATATTCTTTCACCTATTTTTTCTGTAGTTCCCCCACTTTCTTCCAAGCCACAACTCTCCCCTTTACAAACAAAAAGTGCAGAGAAACAACATAAGTTATCTCTCTACACTTAGGTAGCTATACTCCAGTTCGCAGTAGTGTTATTTTCTTAATTTCTTAAGATGACTGTCAATGCATACCGCATACTTCCGCTTTTCCTTACGAGTTTGCTCCACATCGACAAGATAAATACGTCCATCCGTCCTGAGCTCCAGATCACATATCCTGGTCTTCTCAGCATCTTCACTTCTGATTATTTCTCTTCGTAACACTTCATCCTCAATTACCATTCCTTTACCCCTTCAAGCCTTGAGCCATTTTCTTCAATCCCCCGTCTTACTATGCCTATTACATTTTGAATGTACTGCCGCTGGTACTCATTCATGTCATATGAATAATCACCTATTTCCGGGGCTGAGTATTCAAAGATTTCTTTAATTTTAATTGACCTATCATACGAAGAATATCTTCCTCTATAATCGTAAGCATCCTGCCACCTTTTTAACTGCTGACTGTCTTGCCACATTGTATTTTTGATAAAGTCTGCTAACTCTGTGTTTATCTTCAGCTTTATATTATTAATCAGTTCTTTCTTAACCTCTTCTGTTGTAACATTTGGTTCCACATTTAAAGGTCTGTTCAAAAAAACATTTAATTCAGATCTAATTTGATCACTAAGATCTGCCAATGGCATCAGTTCATAATTGTAATGATCCATCCCAAAATAGCCCAATCTTCTAGTCAGAGCCTTAATTCTTGACCAAAACTCAGTTTTGCTTGTCTTTACAGGAAGTCCAATCTTCTCTAACCAATTATCACGGTACTTGGCAATTGCATTCTTTATGTGGTTGTATAATGTTACCTCATCATAATGCAGTACAACATCTTCAACCGACAGGTTAGTTTCAAAAATTTCATATACTCTTTTGAGCATCCTGTTTAAATTATTATTAGTCAACTTACTCATTTCTTTTTTTTCATCAAGATCAGAGAAGAAGAAGCAATTTTCCAACATGGATGCTATCTCATTTTTACCTACTTTATCCGTATTACTATTTTTCATGTCACGCAAAAAAGTTTCAAGTGCTATTCTTACATGATTTTTCTTATCAGCAATACTTACTAAATTATCACCATTCATCAGGTCAACATGCGTAAATGCAATTAATACTTTTTGAGCTAACCCCATTTCCACAAATGTTTTCAGTGCCATTTTTGTATTTTCCATTACCGGCTGCAATGCATTATCAACAGCTATTATTGCATCTGACATTGCTAATCTATTAACCATATCCGTCGGCATAGATGTCAAAGTCGTCTTATGCCCTAATCCCTCGCCATCATATATTACAAGGTTATCTCTAGGCTCTATCCCTTCCGACTTGAAGTTGCCCTTTATTCTGACTGAATCAACAATAGGTGTCAGCAATCCTCCCCAATAAGTTTTGGAATTGCTAGTAAACATCTTGATTTTCTTTAAGAAATCCGTCTTACTATCAGACTTAAAATACCATGCATTTATCCATGCACCCTGCTGGTTAAGCTTTTTTCCTCCCTGCAAAAGTTGAAAACGATTCCTTATTTCATCAACAATATCTCTTCTTAGAGCCAATACAGAATCATCTTCTTCAAAGTTGAACTCGTCAACAGTTATATCAACGTCATTTTCTTTATAACTTTTCACAAGTTCTATTATCCTATCCACAAATCCAGAAACACATGCTTTAAGTCCTTCCAAATCCTGTTCATATTCGTATGACGCTTCTTCTTTCTCTATATCTTCATCGTCTTCATCTTCATCTATTTCCTTTTGCTGTAATAATGATGAATCACCCAGGATATATGCAAGTCTTAAAACAAGATCCTTATGTGTAAGAAGCTTTTCTTCTATTCGGTCTCTTTCAGATTCCGGATCACTAACCTCGTATCCATACAGTAATGCCTCTTCTATGCATTCCTGCACATACATTTCAACAATATGTCTGGACATGAAGGTAATTACTGCTTCATATTCCCCACTCGATGAAGTTATTATCTCCATATTACAAGTAGTAGTCCGTCCAGATGCTGCTGATGGAAATCTTTCTTTTTTAGTACCTAACAGTGTTCTTAGTATTGATGTTTTTCCAGCACCACTCGGCCCGATTAGTGATAAATATTCTCCACCTTGCTGCTTAGATGGCAATGGAATCACATCCAGGTATTTACCTTTATCTTCAATTTTGGTTTCCATAGCATCGTAAAACGCATCAACAATTACACTTTCAAATTGAGCATACGCCTCTTCTTTTTTTGAATAATCCCACCATCTTTCATCATCAACCAGCTCCTGAAGCTGTTTCACAAGATAAGTTGCTCTTTCTGGATCTGTTGTTCCTAATCCACGATGAATCTTCAAACCATACTTACCATCCCTATCCTTTACAACAGGATGCCTATAATTGATTGTGTATCCGCTCTTACCTTTTGGTGGCACTGATGTTATCTTTACAGCCATTTTCACTCCTCCTTGTTGTTCCAGAGTTGTTCCAAATTTCTCTTATATTATTTATAATCTATTCTCGTTATTCTGTCAAGCCTTTTGGAACACTTTTGGAACAACTTATTTTTTTGAAGCATTACACATCTATAAGTGCTCTAATCTGTGTCAAAAGAACCTCCTGTATCTTCTTATCTTTAATCTGCGACAGTATTATTTCTGCTTCAGTAACAAAATCATTTTTGCTATTTTCACATCCAAGCAAATAATTCGGCGTAGTATCAAGATGCTCTGCCAATTCCACAAGCACGCTCCCCTTTATATCCACCTTGTCATTCTCATATGCAGATACCGTTGACTTCGGAATGTGCATCACTTCTGCAAGTTCCTCCTGGGTATAACCTTTTCTGATCCTTACTGCTTTGATTCTCTGTCCCAGTGTTTCTTCATTGATTATGTTCTTCATCTTCTCCCTCTTTCCGGGCTGAAACCAGAAAAAGGAACAAAAAAAGGACGCACAATAATGATATGATCCCCCTTAAGTAGACAAGGTAAATAACCAAATCTACTTAAGGGGGATCATATCAATCAAGCCACTCCTCTTATCCAATTAGTCAGACGCTGTCAGACCAATTATTCCATTCTTTACCTAAATACTTTTTAGAAAATCCACATCTTCTTTTAGCACCGTATCTGTCGACACTCCAAGCCAATTTTTACCAGACTTTTCAAGATCACTTATATATTTCTTATTAGCAAATACTCGCTCAACCCTCTTTACCACTTCATCCATCGAGGTGACATTTCGCAGAGTATTATCGGCGAAAATGTATTTTTCAATACATCCCCTAAGTTTATCAACATCAACCTCTTCCTTCAGATAATAAATATCAAACACATCTTTATATCTTGTAGAACGGCTTCCGAATCTTACAAGTGATTTCAATTTCTCAGTAATCATCTGATGTCTGGAATTAATCAAAAGGCTGACTGCATCATCCTGAAAGCCTACATCAAAAGCATATTCTTCCTGTTCAAGGGTAAGATCAGCATGAACACCTATATCCATCTTAAGGGAAAGCATTGTTCCTTCTGTATCTTCAACGGTTAGTGTAATCCTTTTCCCCTTGTAGTCCTGATGATTAAGCTCTGTGATGTTGCCTGCAATACCAATCTTTAAGCCATCAAGACAGTTCAGCTTTCCTATAAATCTTTTAATAGAATCATCCGAAATTGAATATCTTATAAAATCAAGGTCAAGATCCTGCGTAGCACGTCTGGCATTCTTAGAAATACTGCGCATTACAACACCGCCCTTAATCGTGGCATTTCTCCCCATTCCACTCTCTGCAATTGCTTTAAGCACTATATCCTGGCATAGCTTAGCTTCAGCATTTGCTTCACTATACCCTTCACCTTTAATCTTTTCTACTTCATCATGTAAATTCATTTATATCAAAGAACCTCCATCTGTATCTGATTCATAATAATTTCGCCTTTATGGAACATGTAGGCATAATCTTCTACAAGACCAAAATCCATTTCTTCGGTGATACGTCGATAATTTTGAATGATTTCTTTATAATAGTCAAAAGGTATTTTGGACCTAAATCTCATCAATTCTACCAGCATGCGTTCCCTATTATATATCCTGATGGATATATTATTGTATTGCATCTCTTCAATGCCAGCCTCAAAAAATTCATCTTTTAAAAAAGATTGTTTTACGCGACTATCTTTAATCCGACTATCTTCCCTCTTTGTAGCAAGATGAAAATAATCGGGAATGACATCTGTAAGAGAGTGATAATAATATGCACTCTTATCAGTAAATACAGTTTTAGGATATTTACTCATTATTACTTCAATATCTGATATATTGCGTCTAGTAGAATATATTCCCTTTTCTTTCATGAAGATATTTCCACTAAGGATCTCTTTTTTGAGTCTATAGTCGCTTCCATATTTATCTATACATTCATTATATGTAAGAAGCATATCTACCCTCCTTTAAAGTAAATATACACACTATATCGCCCTTGTGTGTATGTTTACTTTAATTATAGGATATCTTCCGCTCAATCGCAACATAAATTTGAGTAAACATACACACAATACACCTCTAGTGTGTATATTTACTCCACTTACACACCTTTAAAATTCAGCTAAAACTCTTAGCTGCGCCAAGGCCACCTGTTGCATCTGGGAATCCTTAATCCGTGAATACACCTCAATCACATCTTCATATCCAAACGCTTTATACAACTCTCTCGACTCTACAAACGCTGGTGCTAAAACACCTCTAAGAATCCAGTCTGTTGTCACATTAAACCTATTGGAATACTCCAGTAGTGCATAAGCTTTTACAATAATTCTTAACTTCCTAAGAAATTAACACTCGTCGCCTAAAAAATCTTCGTCATCCTCGTCCCATTCATCATAATCCGGATACTGTTCTAACACACCGACAGATTTAATCAACTCTGGTGCCGATTTGCTAAGTTCATCCTCAACTTTTTGTACATGTATGGTGAACATCCAGCCATCACCATAATCATAATGTAATGAAAAATTCTGGCCTTTAACAAGTCCTATCCTATCTATAGCTATATCAGTTGATGGAGCATCATCTTCTGGATCATACTGATAACTATCTTCACTATACATTCTGTTATCCATGCAGAATTCATAGAGATGTTCATGTATAAAGTCAAAAGATACTATAATAAACTCACATAATCTATCCAATGTCTCTTTACCAGATATCTTTGTATTAAAAAAGGACCTCCGAAAAGATCCTTAAAACATATGTTTTTATTCAGTTCTTATCTTTACTTTTTTTCCTGAGAATGCTATCCCAAATTTAATGATATCCGCTACACCCTCCTCACGCATTTCTGTGTCATACCCTTTTTTATTGATCTGATCAAGAGCTTCTGCAGATAAGGCATCCAGTTCCTCATCGTTCAGATCTTTATCCCATTTTAATTCCATGATCATTCCCGGATATTTATTTTCCCTGGGGAACAGGCTGATATCATATCGTCCGTCGCCGGACTCTCTGTTTGACCTGATCTGATACTGATTATCCATCAAAGCAATAAGCCCAAGAACCAGCCCATGATAAAACCCTTCTGCTCCGGCATCATAGAAGCTGATACTCTTCTTTAAGTATTCTCCTATTCCGTCCTGCAGTTTCTTTGTATCTTGTGAAAAAAGACTCTCAGCGATCTTATTGGCTGTAGTTCTTCCCATTGCACCGATCTGCATCAGATGCGATAGGATCTCACTCTTATATACTGCCGCTATCTCACGGTTCGGTATCGAAACCTCGCAGAGCCACGCTCCATCACCTTGCAATTCTTTCTTCGGAGTTTTCAGATATCCGGCCACCAGAAGCAAACTGTAGATATTTGCAGGATCTTCCGCAAGTGATCTGTACACCACGTTCTGATCGATCCTCGCAATGACACGATCTCCTTGAAGAAGAGAATACAGTTTCTCAGTGATATCATCCGTTGCTGTCTTCAGTACATCTTCCAGTACCTTGTTTTTTCCGGTGTTCACCCAGTATGCCTGCGGCAAGCATCCTCTTGACAAGTAATTGATCACTGACCACGGGTTATAAATTTCCTTGTTCCCGAAGAAATATCCATCATACCAGCTCCGAAGTTCCTTCTCCTTGTCGGATGCTCCGTAATAAGCAAGCATTTCACCCACTTCGGATTCAGTGAAGCCAAAGAAACCATCGTACTCCTCGTCCATCACTGAATTAACAGTAAGATTATTTAAACCGCTGAAAATGCTCTCCTGCGCTATCCGAAGTATTCCAGTCAGGAATCCATATGACAGGTTGCTGTTATCCTTGAACGCCCCGGAAAAAAAGTTCCTCATGAATCCGATGATCTCATCATAGAACTCCTTCGAATACCCTTCCTGGATCGGAGTATCGTACTCATCAATGATGATGATCGGAGCTTTTTTGTAATGAGCTGCAAGCATTTTGGAAAGCTTTTGAAGAGAAGCCGAAAGCTCTACTTCATTCGCCTGTCCGTTTAATACTTTCTCAAAATAGTCTTTCTCATACTTTTCGAGTTTATCACTGTTTTGTAGTTCAGAATGTCTTCCGAATTCTTCCTGTAGCAACCCGGAGATCTTTGCAAAGGTTGCTTCCCAGGAATCATATTTTACATCTTTAAATGTCAGAAATATCACAGGATACTTCCCCTGATGCTTTCTGTATTCATCCCCGCACTTCCAGATTGCTTTGTCCGTAAAATACCTGCTTGTATCTTCATCGGATATTTCAAAGAAAACCCGAAGCATATCCATATTCAGGGTCTTTCCGAAACGTCTTGGTCTTGTAAATAATGAGACAAAAGCTTTACGATCAAGAAACTCTTTGATCAGAAGAGTTTTGTCCACATAATAGTATTCTGACTGTGTACGGATATAATCCGATATTCCTACCGGAAGTGGTCTTTTTTTATTCTCTACTCCCGACTTGATATATCGTCCTGTAACGATACGCTTATCAGCCGGACGCTTTGCATCATCCGGTATCTGCCATCTCTTACCTACCTTAACAGCTCCGGGAATCATACCTTCCTTGCAGAATTCCGTTACTCTACGCTCCGATATTCCCCATACCACAGCCATTTGCTTGCAGGATTTCATATGGACATACCCCCTTTTCATCTATCATCTCCTACAGTTTAAACATTATTCGGAAAGATGTCAATTTGTATTTGATATCATTCCGAATATATTTCCGAACAAAGTCATCTTTATTTGGTTGATCTATATATTAACTTTCTTTAAAAATTAACCCTCAAGCAACGAAGCCACTAACACATCATTTCCAGCTCATGAGCAATTTCCTATCACTATCCGATATATCCTTGACCACATTCAAATAATCATCTATGAGCCCGACATCTGTCCACAAAACATCAGATACTTCCTTGACCTCGTTAGGATCCAGATAAAATGAAAAAAGGCACCCTTTTAGAAAAAATATTCTAAACGGATGCCTCTTGGCAATCTAGTTATTATTTACTTTGTAGCCCGTCTCTTCTTATCCGCTCTTATCTGAAAATGCGAATTCGTTACATATTTGTTGTAATTTTTGTCCGAGACTTTATCTATGCCTGCAATTTGCTACAGAATACACACAAATTAGTAAAGCTTAGCACCAGCCGGGATGTGGTTATCAACCATAAGAAGGTGAAGTTCCTCATCCTCTGAATCCTTGAGGTTATTTACTGCAGAAAGCAGCATACCGCAAGACTCGATACCCATCATCTTTCTAGGCGGCAGGTTTGTGATTGCGATCAATGTCTTTCCAACAAGTTCTTCCGGCTCATAGAAAGCGTGGATACCTGAAAGGATAGTTCTGTCTGTGCCTGTTCCGTCATCAAGTGTGAACTGAAGGAGCTTCTTGCTCTTCGGAACTGCCTCACATGCCTTTACCTTAACTGCACGGAAGTCTGACTTAGAGAATGTCTCGAAATCAACATCTTCCTCAAACAGAGGCTCGATCTTTACATTGCTGAAGTTGATCTTGCTGTTTGGAGTAAAAAATCCGTTATCATCTGATGCTGCAGAAACACTTGACTTCTCAGGGTTAAGGCTCTTGAGAGTCGGGAATGCAATTACATCTCTGATAGCAGCACTGTTTGTCAAAAGCATGCAAAGTCTGTCGATACCATATCCGATACCACCCGTTGGAGGCATACCGAATTCCATAGCATGAAGGAAGTCCTCATCTGTGTGGTTAGCTTCTTCATCACCAGCTGCAGCAAGTGCATCCTGTGCTGCGAAACGCTCTCTCTGGTCGATAGGATCGTTAAGCTCAGAGTAAGCATTACACATTTCCCAACCATTGATATAAAGCTCGAAACGCTCAACCTTTGAAGGGTCTTCCGGCTTCTTCTTTGTAAGTGGGCTGATCTCGATCGGGTGATCCATGATGAATGTAGGCTGGATCATCTTGTCCTCACAGAACTCATCAAAGAAGAGGTTAACGATATCACCCTTCTTGTGGTGAGCTTCATATGCGATATTCTTCTCATCCGCAATTTTCTTAGCTTCTTCATCAGATGTAACTGTGTCGAAGTCGATACCTGTCTGCTCCTTGATAGCATCTACCATTGTAAGACGACGGAATGGCTTAGAAAGGTCGATCTCCTTATCACCATATGTGATAACAGCGCTTCCGCATACATTTTCAGCAAGATAACGGAACATTTCCTCTGTAAGATCCATCATTCCGTTGTAGTCTGTGTATGCCTGATAAAGCTCCATAAGAGTGAACTCAGGATTGTGCTTTGTATCTGTTCCCTCGTTACGGAATACACGACCGATCTCATATACTCTCTCAAGTCCGCCGATGATAAGTCTCTTGAGGTAAAGCTCAAGTGAGATACGAAGCTTTCTCTCTTCATCAAGAGCATTGTAATATGTTGTGAATGGACGAGCTGAAGCACCACCTGCGTTCTCAACGAGCATAGGTGTCTCAACTTCCATGAAATCCTTATTGTCAAGGAAGTTACGGATAAGCTTGATGATCTTTGAACGCTTGATCATTGTATCCTTAACGTCCTCATTCATGATAAGATCAAGATATCTCTGTCTGTAACGAGTATCTGTATCTGTAAGACCGTGGAACTTCTCCGGAAGCGGAAGAAGTGCCTTTGAAAGAAGTGTGAGCTTCTTTGCATGAACTGATACTTCGCCTGTCTTAGTCTTGAAAACAGTACCTTCAACACCGAAGATATCACCTACGTCCATGAGCTTCTTGAACTCTTCGTAAGCTTCTTCACCGATCTCATCACGTGCAACATAAACCTGAAGACGGCCTGTCTTATCCATTACGTTGCAGAATGAAGCCTTACCCATCTTACGCTTAAACATCATACGTCCTGCAAGCGTAACATCTTTATTCTCAAGTGCTTCAAAGTTATCTTTAATATCCTGTGTGTGATGTGTTACATCAAACTTTGTTATAAGGAAAGGGTTCTTTCCTGCTTCTGTAAGCTGCTGGAGCTTATCTCTCTTAATCTGCAGTATATCCTGCTCAGGCATTTTTCTGATCTCCTATTCTATTAGTCTTCGACTCTTGCAATCTCAAGAACCTTGTACTTGATTTCTCCGGCCTTAGTCTCAACCTTTACAACATCACCTTCATGGTGTCCGAGAAGAGCCTTACCTACCGGAGACTCGTTAGAAATCTTACCTTTAAGGCTGTTTGCTTCTGTAGAACCAACGATACGGTAATCCATCTCTTCGTTAAATTCCATATCAAGGATCTTAACTCTGCAGCCGATTCTTACGCTATTATCTGTAACGTCGTCATCTGTAACAACCTCAGCATGCTTAAGGATAGCCTCGATCTCCTCGATACGTCCTTCGTACTGACTCTGCTCATCCTTAGCTGCATCATATTCAGCATTCTCGGAAAGGTCACCCTGCTCACGAGCCTCAGAAATCTTCTTAGCGACTTCCTTTCGTTTGACTGTCTTAAGCTCCTCAAGCTCTGCCTCAAGCTTCTTCAGTCCTGAATAAGTAAGAATGTTCTTTTTAATTGGCTGATGTCCTTCCATAGTTTGCGTCCTTTCATAAATAAATATATCTGTTTCCAAATATTGGTTTAAAGCTAATTTAATCCGCAGCGTACACCGCGGACGCGTTGTATTATAGTGATAAAAATCGCATCTGTCAAGCTCAAATCAGTATTTCATCGAGAATTTCATACAGTCTTTCCACGCTTTCTATAGTAGAAAGAGAAGTTCGTAATTTTGCTGAGTTTGGAAGCCCTGTCGTATACCAGCATATATGCTTTCTCATCTCTCTTACTGCTGTGAATTCACCCTTTGTTTTAAGCTCCAGATCTATATGCCTGCGAATTACACTCTTTCGCTCCTCCATTGTAGGAACATATTTCCTGCCCTCGGCAAGCTCTTTGAAGAGCCACGGTGCGCCTTTAGCACCTCGCGCTACCGAAACAGCATCACATCCTGTCTCTTCAAACATTCTCTTTGCATCTTCATATGAAGTAACGTCGCCATTTCCTATTACCGGAATCTTCACAGCATCCTTTACAGCTTTGATTATGCTCCAGTCTGCTTTTCCTTCATAGTACTGGGTTCTTGTCCTTCCATGCACATGTACCGCTGCTGCACCATTAGCCTCTGCGATCTTTGCGACCTCTACAGCATTTACATGGTCAGCGTCCACGCCCTTACGAAACTTGATCGTTACCGGCTTTCCCGCTGTCTTCACTACAGCCTTTACTATCTCCCCGATAAGCTTGGGATCTTTCATAAGTGCCGAACCATCTCCATTATTAAAGATCTTCGGCATCGGGCAGCCCATATTTATATCAAGTATGTCAAAAGGAAGCTCTGCACATGCTGCAGCCTGTTCTGCCATAATATCGGGTTCTGAGCCGAAAATCTGAAGAGCTACAGGTCTTTCTTCAGGTACAGTCAGCATCAGATCATGCGTATTTTTATTCTTATAATGGAGAGCCTTTGCACTCACCATCTCAGTACATACAAGACCTGCGCCATATTCTGCACAAAGTAAACGAAATGGCAGGTCAGAAACCCCTGCCATTGGCGCAAGTATAAAATTATTCTTAAGTGTTACATTTCCTATCTTCAAATCAGAACTACTTTCTATTTAAGTTAATCGAGATCCAGTTTCTCTCCTAAAAATACTATTCTATAGAAGAGCGTAAGCTCTTCAAAGAGCTCTGCTTTCTCTTTACGAAGCTCTTTAACCAGAAGTCCGGCGCCGATCTCATCATAGTTGATATCCATCGCTTCGCCATTTGTCTGGATCAGCATTTCACCGTCCTCATCAAAAAGTATCTCTATAGTACCGCCTGCCTGCTCTGTGAATACTACACAGGCTATCTGCAGCTGATCCTTTACTGCCTGAGGAAGCTTGCCAAATGCAGGGTTAAGATAATACTTCCTGTCATACTGACTAGCTGCGCAAAGAACTACTAAATCTTTATTATCACGTGTATCCATAAACACCTCTTACTGATACTTCTCCGGCATAAACATTTACAGATGTGCCGTCATCTTTTGTTACCATAAGCTCACCCTTGGAATTGATGCCCTTTGAATCAGCTTCATATTCCCCCTTAGGGTCAAGCACTCTGACGCGTCTTCCGACATTTACGCATATCGCATTATACTCATCTTCAAGCGCTGAGAGATCCTCGGTTTCCTGAAATTTCGCATAATACTCTTCAAACGCCAGCGCCGAAGCTGCTGCGATCTTCGCTCTTGAGATCTTTTTATTTCCAGCTTCAATATAAAGCGATGTGGCTGTCTTACTGATTTCCTCCGGAAATTCCGTAGTATTCACGTTTATGCCAGTGCCTATGATAACGTAGCTTATCGTATCCTCTTCCAGAGCCATCTCTGTGAGGATACCAACTACTTTTTTTCCATTTATGACTATATCATTCGGCCACTTTATCTTAACGTCAAGACCTGTGACCTCAGCTATACCCTTCGCTGCCGCCATAGCCATCACAAGTGTGAGCATCGGCGCAATATCCGGTATGAAATCAGGCTTCAGAAGATAGCTCATCGCAACGTTCGTACCTTCCGGAGTCTTCCATTCTCTTCCACGACGGCCTTTACCGGAAGTCTGAGAGTCCGTAATTACCAAAAGACCGTTGCCTGCACCATTTTCTGAACGTCGCTTGCATTCCGTATTCGTCGAATCGACAGTTTTCATGAACACAAGATTGTCTCCGGCACCGAGCCATTTCGTCTTCATCACATCGCGAAGCTCTTCTTCACAAAAAACATCTTCACGGCTGACAACTCTATAGCCTCTGTTCGGTACCGCCTCGATTTCAAAGCCAGACTTTCGCGCCTTATTCACAGCCTTCCAGACTGAATTCCTTGAAATCCCAAGCTTATCTGCGATTTCCTGGCCGGAAACAAAGCCGTCCGCCTCTGTTAAAAATTTGATAAGATTATTTGCCATTTTATATGATTCCAGTATAATGATGCACGATCAACACCGCCAAAGCAGCAAATGTAAATAGAAAGAAAACCGAAAGGACTTTTCTTTCACGTACAAATCTAAATATATTCAGAAAGCACATCGCTGCACATCCAACGTATGTTATCGTATCCGAAACTTCATTAGGACCGTACTCACTCAATGATATGCATGCAGCTATTATGACTGTTATACACACCAGCATATTTATCGTGTCGATAAATATATAAGTGTCACGTTCTTCATTTGTTATTCGTCTTTCACTTTTCTTCATACCCAAGTGTAGCAGCCATAACTGCCTTTATTGTATGCATACGATTTTCAGCTTCATTAAATATTATCTCGGCATTCTGCTGGAATACTTCATCAGTAACTTCCATATCTTTAATGCCGAAGCGCTCACCCATTTCTGCCCCGATCTTTGTTTCAAGGTCATGGAAAGCAGGGAGACAGTGCATAAATATTGCCTCGTCAGAAGCCTTAGCCATAAGCTCCTTAGTAACCTTATATGGTGTAAGTTCCTTGATTCTCTCTGCCCATATCTCATCAGGCTCACCCATTGAAACCCATACATCCGTATAGATAACATCAGCACCTTCTACAGCCTTTTCCGGGTCTGTCTCAAGAGTTACACTTCCTCCAGAGGTTTCAGCCCATTCCTTACATTCCTCTACAAGTTCAGCATTCGGGAAGTACTTTTCCGGTGCGCATGCAGTGAAATGAAGTCCGAGTTTTGAGCAGCCTATCATGAGCGAATTGCCCATATTATAGCGGGCATCACCTATATAAACAAACTTTCTTCCTTTAAGATTTCCAAAATGCTCACGGATAGTAAGCATATCTGCAAGGATCTGTGTCGGATGATACTCATTCGTGAGTCCATTCCACACAGGAACTCCTGCATAATTAGCAAGAGTTTCGACTCTCTTCTGTGCAAATCCGCGGTACTCTATACCGTCAAACATGCGTCCCAAAACCTGAGCCGTATCAGCGATGGATTCCTTCTTACCTATCTGTGAACCTGACGGATCAAGATAAGTTGAGCCCATTCCGAGATCATGCGCTGCAACCTCGAATGCACAGCGTGTTCTTGTGCTAGTCTTTTCAAAAATAAGCGCAACGTTCTTTGTCTTAAAAACGTCGTGAGGTATCCCTCTTCGCTTCATATCTTTGAATTTTGCTGCAAGATCTATAAGATATGTGATCTCTTCCGGTGTAAAGTCTCTCAGTGTCAGAAAATGTCTGCCTTTTAATGAACCCATCGTTGTATCTCCTTTTTCTTAACTTGTACCTGTATTTTAAAAATGTATTTCAGCGTACTTATACATCAAGATTGAAGCCGAAACTGCCGCATTTAACGACTCGACCTGACCCTTCATAGGAATGATCAGCTTTTCGTCTGCAAGTTCTGTTATCTCGGCGCTGAGCCCATTTCCCTCATTGCCTATCATAAATGCAGTCTTCGGCGCATAATCGATTTCACTATAGCTCTTTTTTCCATCAAGATGAGCTGCATAAAAACGTACACCTGCGTTTTTCATCTCGTGGATTGTTTCTGAAAGATTTTCTGTATATACGAATGGAACTCTAAAAATTGCGCCCATTGTAGAGCGTACAACCTTTGGGGAATAGATGTCAACAGTTTTGCGATCCATAATTATTCCGGAAAGCCCCGCTGCCTCACCTGTCCTGACCATAGTGCCAAGGTTCCCCGGGTCCTGAATTCCCTCTAATATTAAAAAAAGACCGTGCCCTGAGTCTGCCAGATCAGAAACACTATACTGCTTCTGACGCACAACTGCGAGTACGCCCTGTGGATTCGTCGTATCACTTAACTTCTTAAAAACTTCGTCTTTAACTATCTCACCCTGTATATCAGGATTTTTTTGATGAAAACTCTCGGATAAATAAGTTTCAACAAGACGGTCCCTGGGGATCTCACGGAACATACGGATTCCCTCAACGACAAACGCCTTCTCTTCACGTCTTGCCCTTGACCTATCTAAAAGAGAGCGCACGGCTCTAAGCCGTGCGTTCGAAATTGACGTTATCATCTTGACATTGCTCTTGCAATCTCTACCCAGTACTCAGGTACTGTCTTCTTCATTGCAAGTGCCTCATCGATATCGTAATCACAGAAGTCACCGTTCATATGGCATACAACTCTGTTTGTCTTACCCTGCTTAAGAAGGTCAGCTGCGTAAGCGCCCATGATTGTAGCATAGAAACGATCCTTACATGTTGGTGAACCACCACGCTGCATGTAACCAAGAATTGTAGCTCTTGTCTCCATACCTGTAGCAGCTTCGATTCTTCTTGCCATTGATGTTGAGTGGCCAATACCCTCAGCATTAACGATAAGGAAGTGTGTCTTACCGATCTTTCTAGCCTGGATGATGTGGTTGATGATTCTCTGCTCATCGAAATCATAGTTCTCAGGAAGAAGGATTTCTTCAGCACCTGAAGCAACACCACACCAAAGAGCGATGTAACCAGCGCCACGTCCCATAACTTCGATAATAGAACATCTCTCATGTGAGCTTGATGTATCACGAACCTTGTCGATAGCTTCCATTGCTGTATTAACAGCTGTATCAAAACCGATAGTATAATCTGTACAAGCGATATCAAGGTCGATTGTTCCAGGAAGACCTACTACAGCGATTCCGTGCTTTGAAAGTCCAAGTGCTCCCTTATAAGAACCATCACCACCGATAACAACTACTGCATCGATACCAAGATCTTTAAGGATCTTAGCACCCTTTGCCTTACCTTCGTCTGTTCCAAACTCTTCGCTTCGAGCTGTTCTGAGGATTGTACCACCCTTCTGAATAGAATCGGAAACATCCTTAGATGTCATCTCGTGGATTTCTCCATTAAGAAGTCCCTGGTATCCTTTTTCAATACCATAAACTTTCATTCCGTTTGAAAGAGCTTTTCTGACAACGGCACGAATTGCAGCATTCATTCCCGGTGCATCGCCACCGCTTGTAAGTACTGCGATTGTTTTAATTTCTTTTTCAGCCATAATAGGTACCTCACTTCTATAACATAACAATTAGGATAAACTTTATAAGATTTCGTCAAATCATTATAATAAACTTTTTCTCACTTTTCAACAACCATCGTTACATTTATAACAATTTAACATTTTTGTCTCCGAATTCATTCAATAATAAATCCATCAAAGTTTGATCACATTTAACATTTTGTGATCTTGGCAGCACTTTCTGCTGCTTTTCTTCCCTGAGATATATGATAACCGTATCATTTCCCTCTGAAGGTCTTAAAATGTCCATGAGCCTCTGCTCTTTTTCATCGTACTCTGCTCTCGAAGCAAACTGTATGTAAAGCTTCCTCGGCATTTCTTCAAATGTCATCACTTTGTTTGCGATGAGCTGTCCATCCTTCTCATCATCAGCCTTGACCGTTCCTGTGATGAAAACCTTCCTGTCCGGTGTAAGATATGGCGCATAAGCCGCATATTTATCAGGCCATACCACAACTTCTACCGTTCCTATGAGATCCTCAAGCATCAATATCGCCATAGTATCGCCTTTTTTGGTGTGTCTGATATTGATGTCGCTTATAAGACCGCCGATAGTCTGGCTTGATCTTTCTTTAAGTCCGATCACATTCGTTTCAGGATCAAGTGCAAACTGACCTGCATCTGCAGTGATATATTTTCGCCAAAGCTTTTCATACTCTCTAAGTGGATGCCCAGTGACATATACACCAAGCATTTCTTTCTCAAATGCAAGCTTAACATCGTCAGGGAATTCTCCAACATTAGGAAGTTTCTCGATCTTTGACTCCTGAGCCGCCTTGCTGCCCATCATATCAAATATCGACATCTGTCCGGCAATGTTATTTTTCCTGTCATCCGCCGCAGTGTCCATCAATACATTAAAGACTGACATATATTGCTTACGCGTTCCGCCAAGAGAATCCATAGCGCCGGCTTTTATCAGTGCCTCGACTGTCCTTTTATTAACCTCAGTTCCCGTCATCCTGTCTACAAAATCCTTAAGACTTACGAACGGTCCGTTTGCCTCACGCTCTCTCTCGACAGATTCAATAACAGATATACCTACAGATTTTATAGCAGAAAGTCCATAACGTATCGACTTCTCTCCTGACGGTGCGAAACCCTTAAATGCCTCGTTAATATCAGGCGGAAGGATTTCAAGCCCCATACTCCTGCATGAAAGCAGATAACCTGACATCTTTCCCGGATTATCTATAACACTTGTAAGCAATGATGCCATAAATTCCACCGGATAATAGTATTTAAGCCACGCTGTCTGCATTGTCACATATGCGTAACATGCCGCATGAGACTTATTAAATGCATACTTTGCGAAGTCCATCATGTCGCCGTATATCTTTCTTGCGACGTCCTCATTGATTCCTTTCGCGATACATCCCGGAACTCCCTGCTCCTTATTACCATAGACGAAGTTATTTCTCTCTTCTTCCATGACATGCTGCTTCTTCTTACTCATGGCACGTCGTACAAGGTCAGCTCGTCCCAACGTATATCCGCCGAGCTGCTGTACTATCTGCATTACCTGCTCCTGATATACGATACAGCCATAAGTAGGCTTAAGTATAGGCTCAAGCTCAGGGCAGTCATATATGACATTCGCAGCGTTCTTCTTACCCGCGATGTACTTTGGAATGAAATCCATCGGTCCCGGTCTGTAAAGTGCAATTCCGGCAATGATATCTTCAAGCGACTCCGGCTTAAGATTCTTCATGAAACTCTGCATTCCGCCTGATTCGAGCTGGAATACACCGTCCGTTTCACCTGTTCCGATATATTCAAGAACCTTTTTATCATCATAATCTATATCATTGATGTCAAGGTTCACTCCCGGATGTCTTTCATTGACAAAATTAACGGCATTCTGGATAACGGTAAGAGTCCTGAGTCCGAGGAAGTCCATCTTCAAAAGTCCAAGTTCTTCCAGGGTTGTCATAGTGAACTGTGTCGTGATCTCACCATTTGAGCCTCGCGAAAGCGGCACATAGTTATCAGCACTTTCCGGTGTGATGAGGATTCCGGCAGCATGCATAGAGGTATGTCTTGGCAGGCCTTCAAGTCGCATACTCATATCAATGACTGTGCGCACCATATCATCTGTCTCATAGAGCTTTCTTAAGTCATTATTTTCCTTAAGTGCCTTTTCGAGCGTGATATTAAGTTCATTCGGGATCATCTTTGAAAGATTATCCCCAAAAGAATATGGCAGATCCATTACACGTGCCACATCTCTGATAACGCCCTTTGCCGCCAGTGTACCAAAGGTCACGATCTGCACGCACTTGTCACGCCCATACTTACGCACTACATAATCTATGACTTCCTGCCTTCGCTCAAAGCCGAAGTCCACGTCAATATCAGGCATGGAAACTCGTTCCGGGTTAAGGAAACGCTCAAAGAGAAGATCATATTTAACCGGATCGATATCCGTTATCTTAAGCGCATATGAAACTATCGCACCTGCGGCAGAGCCTCGTCCCGGGCCCACAGGGATATCATGCTCTTTAGCATAATTTATGTAATCCCATACTATAAGGAAGTAATCCACGTATCCCATCTTTTGAATAACGCCAAGCTCATACTGCATCTGCTTATACAGGCTTCCGTCATCATCAGGATATCTTTCCTTAAAGCCTTCGTCACATAAATGATTTAAATACCCCCACGAATCAAAGCCTTCCGGCACATCAAAATGCGGAAGCTTTGTATTATGGAACTCTATCTCTACATGACATCTATCGGCAATCTTCTGCGTATTATCAAGTGCCTCCGGCGCATACGGAAAGAGCTCATGCATTTCCTCTTCGCTCTTTACAAAGTACTGTCCGCCTGTATAGCGCATTCTGTCTTCATCAGCAAGTCTTTTACCCGTCTGCAGGCAGAGAAGGATGTCATGCGGCTTCGCATCGTCTGCATATGTATAATGAATATCATTTGTACATACGAGTGGAATATCAAGTTTTTTCGACATAGCCACAAGCTGCTGGTCAACCAGCCTTTGCTCAGAGATTCCGTGATCCTGCAGTTCAAGGAAGAAATTACCTTTTCCAAAAATGTCAAGGTACTCAAGTGCTGCCTTCTCTGCCTCTGCTGTGAAGCCTCTTACTATATCTCTTGGTATTTCTCCTGCAAGACATGCCGAAAGCGCTATTATTCCTTCGTGATACTGCCTTAAAACCTCTTTATCTACTCTCGGCTTATAGTAATAGCCCTCTGTAAAACCTATTGATACAATTTTCATCAGGTTCTCGTAGCCCTGATTATTTTCCGCCAGAAGAACCAGATGATAATATCTGTCATCATCTCCACTCCCTGACTTTTCGTGCCGTGAGCCGGGCGCCACGTATACTTCGCAGCCAAGTATCGGCTTTATCCCGGAAGCATTACATTCCTTATAAAAATCGATCACACCATACATAACACCGTGGTCGGTTATTGCCGCAGAATTCATTCCAAGTTCTTTTACCCTTGAAACGTATTCTTTTATTTTATTTGATCCATCCAGCAGTGAATATTCTGTATGTGTATGTAAATGAACAAAAGACATATATTTACCTTTCACAAACTCATCTTTTCGTTCGAATTCTACCACAAATGCAGCAAAATTCACAGTCAAAAGGGACGGATCAACTCCGTCCCCCAAAAGCAAATATAAAACTACCGCATGCGATTAGGATTTATCTATAAAATGTTTCCTCAAATCACTAAGCAGCGAATTTCCAAGTATGATCAACACCGCAAGCAAAAAAAGCTGAAAGGCGAGCATATGATACATGCAAAGAAAACTTTCCTCATCGAACCCATCATAATTAAAGTTCATAAGGAAAAATACTATATCCGGTGAGCGCAATAATGCTGCACAACATGCCAAAAATGCCAGTATTCTTGCTACTATAAATTCAAACATCTCGCTCCTCCTCGTGTTATCAGGCGCTAACATTTTCTATTAATTTTACATATAGCACCGCATCTAAAAAAACGCAATCTCATTAATGAAAATTAAATCATATCCTTACCAAAACTTAAGGTTTCGCCCATTAATGTATACTCAATACCATTTTTTCACAAAATCCAAAACATTTTAACATTCTATTGACGGAATGTTGATTTAGTGTTATCGTCAAAGAACAAAACTAATTAAATATTAGCTATTCTCTTATTAAGAGTGGTGGAGACCCAAAGGATCTATGAAGCCACGACAACCTCCGTTTAGCGGAAGGTGCCAACCTTGAGCGAGAAATTCGAACAATGAGAGGATTTGATTATCAGTTTGTCGAGTCCACTGTTGTTTACAGCGGGCTATTTTTTTACCGATTTTTAAATCGGAGAATGGAGTTATATGGAAAAAAGATTATTTACTTCAGAGTCAGTTACAGAAGGACATCCTGACAAAGTCTGTGATGCGATTTCTGACGCTATCCTTGACGAGTGCATCAAGCAGGACCCTATGAGCCGTGTAGCATGTGAGACAATGGCATGCACAGGTTTCGTAGTAGTTACAGGTGAGATCACAACAAAGGCTTATGTTGATATCCAGAAGACTGTACGTGAGACAGTTCGTGAGATCGGCTACACAAAGTCTGACTACGGTTTCGACGCTGAGACATGCGCTGTTTTCACAGCTATCGACGAGCAGTCTCCTGACATCGCTATGGGTGTTGATAACGCTCTTGAAACAAAGGCTGAGCTTAAGGCTCTCGAAAAGAACATGTCTGACGCTGAAATCGGTGCTGTAGGTGCCGGAGATCAGGGTATGATGTTCGGTTATGCTACAAATGAAACACCTGAATATATGCCTTACCCTATCAACCTTGCTCAGAAGCTTACAAGACAGCTTACAAAGGTTAGAAAAGACGGTACACTTGGCTACCTTCGTCCTGATGGAAAATCTCAGGTTTCTGTAGAGTACGATGAAAACGGCAAGCCTTCAAGACTTGAAGCTGTTGTTATCTCTACTCAGCATGACCCTGATGTAACTCAGGAGCAGATCCACAACGACATCAAGAAGTATGTATTTGATCCGGTTGTTCCTGCAGGAATGATCGACGATAAGACAAAGATCTACATCAATCCTACAGGCCGTTTCGTAATCGGTGGTCCTCACGGTGATGCAGGTCTTACAGGACGTAAGATCATCGTAGACACCTACGGCGGATACGCTCGTCACGGCGGCGGAGCTTTCTCTGGTAAGGACTGCACAAAGGTTGACCGTTCAGGCGCTTATGCAGCTCGTTATGTCGCAAAGAACATCGTTGCTGCCGGTCTTGCTGACCAGGCTGAGATCCAGCTTTCATACGCTATCGGTGTTGCTGAGCCTACATCTATCATGATCGATACTTTCGGCACAGGCAAGCTTTCTAACGAAAAGCTTACAGATATCATCCGCGAGAACTTTGACCTTCGTCCGGCAGGAATCATCAAGATGCTTGATCTCCGTCGTCCTATCTACAAGCAGACAGCTGCTTATGGTCACTTTGGCCGCACAGATGTTGATCTTCCTTGGGAAGCATTAGATAAGGTTGACGTACTTAAAAAATACCTCTAAAATAATATATAGATCGGCTGAATTTGGGGAAGTTAAGCCGCAATAAGGGGGATTTAATATGTCCAGAATTCTCACTCAGAATCTGGTTCCGGGGATGGTCACAGCTGAAGATGTTTATTCTTATAACAATCAACTGATCATATCCAAGGACACGCCGCTTACAGACAAGGTAATTACAAAATTAGAATTTTATTCTGTTCTATCAATACGCATCAAAGACGACTCCGGCAGTGAGCTTTCCGAAGAGGAGATCATTTCCAGACTTAGTGAAGATGCGCCTTATTCAGCCAAGGTCAAGGCTACTCCTGAATATAAAAAGTTCCGGAAGGATTTCAATGAATCATTGAAGTCCTTCCGTACAAATATCAATGATGTCGTTGTCAAACATTCAATTGACGCCGACTCTCTGCTTTCTAATGCATATACATTATTAAAGGGAAATCCTTCCGGCATTCATATCTTTGATATGCTGCACAATATGAGGGAATTTGATGATCCCACATATGCACACAGTCTTAATGTTGCGCTTATCTGCAACGTTTTCGGAAAATGGCTAGACATGCCGAGACAGGATCTTCATATGCTTACGCTCTGTGGAATGCTCCACGACATAGGTAAGATGAAAATTCCGGAAAACATAATCAGTAAACCCGCAAAGCTTTCAAATGAAGAATATTCCATCATTAAAACTCATACTGTAGAGGGCTTTAATATCCTCAAAGCCGTGGACATTGATGACCACGTAAGGAATGCAGCTCTGATGCATCACGAGCGCTGTGACGGCTCAGGCTACCCCTTTGGGCTCACTACTGAAAGGATAGACCGCTTTGCGCGCATAATCGCCATAGCTGACGTCTACGACGCTATGACAAGTCCTCGTGTCTACCGAGGTCCTATGTGTCCATTCAAGGTAATTGAGATTTTCGAAAGCGAAGGTCTCCAAAAATATGATCCAGAATATATCCTTGTATTCTTAGAATACATAGTCAATACATACATGAACAACCGTGTACGCCTCACAAACGGCATGGAAGGCGATGTTATCCTAATCAATAAGCTAAGCCTTGCTAAGCCTATGGTACGATGCGGAAATCACTATATTGACTTGTCACGCGAAAAGGGAATTTCCATAGAAGCGATAATTTAAACTACAAAACCTCTCACCGCAGTCGGTGAGAGGTTATTTTTATACCACTGATGTTTTCAGTGTGAATTTCTGTATATCAACGTCGCAGCCACATTTCTCGATAATTCCGCCAAGCTTACGGATCTTTACTTCAAAGTCTTCATAACCACGCTCAATAAAATGAATATCGTCGATTATTGAAACTCCATCAGCTGCTAATGCTGCCATTACAAGCGCTGCACCGGCTCTAAGGTCAGGAGAAGAAACTCTTGCACCTGTGTATCCCTTGACACCTGTGATAATAGCAGTATTTCCTTCAACTTTAACATCAGCGCCCATGCGGATGATCTCGTCTACATACTTAAAACGATTCTCAAATATGCTCTCTGTGACAAGGCTTGTGCCCTCTGAAAGAGCAAGCGCCACGCCTGCCTGCGGCTGCATATCTGTCGGGAATCCCGGATATGGAAGAGTCTTGATATTAGTAGGTTTAAGATGCTCTGTTCCTCTTACACGAACTGTATCATCAAACTCTTCTACTGTGCATCCCATCTCGATAAGCTTAGCCGAAATAGACTCAAGATGCTTAGGAATAACATTCTTTACAGTAATGTCACCATTTGTGACAGCAGCTGCAAACATAAATGTTCCTGCCTCAATCTGGTCCGGAATGATAGAGTATGTTGTTCCATGAAGCTTCTCAACGCCATGAATCCTGATAATATCAGTACCTGCGCCCTTGATATCTGCACCCATACTATTAAGGAAGTTGGCAACGTCTACAACATGAGGCTCCTTAGCCGCATTTTCAATAGTTGTCTTTCCCTCAGCCATACAAGCTGCCATCATTACGTTTATAGTAGCTCCTACCGTAACGACATCCATGTAAATATGAGCACCTACAAGCTTATCAGCATGAGTAGTGATCTGGCCGCGTTCTACTGTAGCCTCTGCTCCGATTGCTCTAAAGCCCTTAAGATGCTGGTCGATAGGACGACTTCCGATATTACAGCCACCCGGAAGCGGAACTTCAGCTTCCTTATATTTACCGAGAAGAGCACCGATAAGATAGTAAGAAGCTCTTATCTTCTTAATAAGCTCATACTCAATATTCACATTACGGACATTAGCTCCATTGATCTTAACTGTGTGACGTGAAACTCTATCGATCATAACGCCGATCTCGCTCATAGCATCGAGCATTACGTTTGTATCACGTACATCAGGAAGGTTTTCAATAGTTACTGTCTCATCACTCATCAAAGCTGCTGCAAGAATAGCAAGAGCTGCATTCTTTGCACCGCCGATTACAACTTCACCCTTAAGCGGATTTCCTCCGCGGACCATATAACGGTCCATTTCTACTATATTACCCACACTCATTTTCTGCGTGTCTTCCTTTTTTGAACAGAATAACCAAATTTACCTATCTTTTTCCCAAGCGTTACATATTCGCCATGAGAGTAAACGATTAGCCCCGCTCTCATGAGATCAAGTTTTCCTTTAGGATCAAGCAGAGACTCATCAACATTTACGCCTGTCACCTCTGCAATAAACATATCATGACTGCCAAGCGGCATTATATTTTTAACCTTACATTCAATATTAACAGGACTTTCCGCAATTCCCGGCGCAGAAACCGTTTTCGACTTCTGTGCTGTAAGGTTACATTTCTTAAATTTATCTGTATCACGACCGCTTCTTACCCCGCAGAAATCTGCTGAACGTGTAAGCTTATCTGTCGTGAGATTTATCACAAACTCTTTTGTTTCTTTAATAATATCATACGAAAATCTGGAAGGTCTCACAGATATTGAAACCATCACAGGATCTGAACAAACCGTACCAACCCATGCTACAGTAAAGATATTAGCCTTTTCTCCAGGTCTCTGGCAGGATATCATCGCTGCCGGCACCGGATAAAGCATGTTGCCCGGTTTCCAAAATGCTTTCGACATAATTTTACCTCATAAATAATTACCTAGTGAGGAGCATGTATTCTGTATTATAAAACATGCACTTATGACCATAGTCAAAATATTTTAACATTATTTTTGATTCTTATCAATCATTCTATTTCAAACTGTCAAAAATGTTCTATTTGTACACTTTCATCAAATTTCTCAAAAGTTAATTCCGTCATTTTAAACTATTATGTTTGTCTTTTTGAATTTTTATTGTGCATGTTTAATATATTGTTACATGCAGTTCATAATTTGTTCATAAATAATTGCTATATTATAAGTGTCTTAAGAAAGACAAACAACTAAGCGATGTAGATGATTTTTTCATAATAAGCCTCGGGATCGTAAGGTTCCGGGGCACTCCTCTTTTAAATACGCACAAAACACAAACACACAAAAAAGAAGCTGCAATTCAACTTTGCAGCTTCTTTTAATCTGTCATTATTCAGCTTCGCCATACATTCTCTCTTTAAGAAGAGTTCTTTCAGCAGCAAGTTTTTGCTGCTCGATCTGCTCCTGCATCCCAGATTCCTTTGCCGTTGCAAAATCTCTGACCTCATCATTAAGCGACATCATCTTCGCATCAAGGTCTGAAACCATCTCGGCACATTCAAAAAGTTCTCTCTTAATATGTTCAGGCGCTTCGCCTTCAAATTTGTAATTGATCTTATGTTCAAGGCTTGCCCAAAAATCCATCGCTACTGTACGTATCTGGATCTCAACCTTCGTATCTACGCAGCCATCAGAAAGAAAGATAGGAACTGTCACTATCATATGATAGCTCTTGTATCCGCTTTCTTTTGGATTTTTAATATAATCTTTGATTGAAAGAACCTTGATATCGTTCTGATTAGCAAGCATCTCTGCTATATCATAGATATCAGAAGTAAATGAGCAGATAACTCTGATTCCTGCTATATCATTTACATACTTGACCATATTCTCGATCGTCGATTCGTAGCCACGTCTTCTGAGCTTTTTAACAATACTCTCAGGCGTCTTGATCCTGGATTTGATATGTTCTATCGGGTTGTACCTATGAACATGCTGAAATTCGTCATTGAGAATCTCAAGCTTTGTGTTAATCTCCTTTAATGCTGAATTATACAGCAAGATTATAGTCTTCCAGCTGTCAACACTATCATATGTCGCTTCTGTGTAATCCATATGTCCCTCTTAAATATTCGGCGATCCCCATCGCCTTTATTTGGCTATCCCACAGCCTCCATGCATTGTATACAATAAGTTTATCACAAATATTTATACATTTCTATTATACCTATGAAGTTTTACAAACGTTTAATAATCACTCAAAGGTAACCTTGAAACGTCTATTTTTAATCTCGTCTATTTTTCCATGCCTTTTCAGAAATTCTATGATAAGATCCGGCATTTCTTCTGTACTGCTTAACTTAGTTTCGCTTTCTCCGATGGCATAGTATCCTCCGGTTCCGGTCGCTCTGTAATTGTTAGCTGCAAGGGTATACACCTTATCCATTATAACAGGTTCACCTTTCATTGTCAAAAGTTTAACAACCCTTTCACCTACCGGCTTTCTGATGTCAAACTCATAGTCAAGGCCTGCCCAGAAGTCATAATTGTAATGCTCGATCTTTGGCTTAAGAAATGTGTCTGAAATAGCCGGCTTGCCATCTCTGATCTCAAGGTACTCCGCAGAGCGCTCAAGCGAGTCTTTGATAGTCTGGCCTGTAACAAACTTAATTGTCACCGTATTCGCAAAAGGATAAATGTGAGCCACATCTCTGATGCTGATATACTTAGGAATTCCAAGAGCTTCATTTCCGAGACTCGCACAGGCAAAATCCGCTTTGCTGTACTCAAGCTCAACCTGATTAAAAAGATCAGCTACTTTACTGCCGTTCAAAGCGCACTCAAGTTTATCTTCCGGCTTGATCTCCTCCGCAAGCTCGCCAATAGTCTGGTCAAGCCACTTCTGGATTTCTGCCTGCATAGGCTGAAGTCTTTCGAAAAGCCCCTCTCCATGAACGCTTCCGACCTTTACAAGCTTAGATTCAATGTCAAATCCATCTTCCTCTTCAAAAGCTTCAAGCTCGATATACTCTTTCGCCTGATCTGCCGGCTGAGCCGCATGCGTTCCGCTTATTTCCACTGAAGGGATCGACATATGCTGATGCCCTGTGAGAAGTATGTCAAACCCGAGCTTTTCGCACATTTCACACGCTACATTTTCTCTTGTGTCTGCAAGCGGCTTACCTGTTTCAAGATCTTTCTCAAAACCACCGTGGTAAATGCAGACAGTTATATCTGACTCTTCCTTAAGCTTTGCAAGCTCAGCTCCGGCAGCTGCTATTGGCTCTGTAACTTCAAGTTCTGTAAGGTTTTCTTCTCTTTCCCAAAGATTTACATAATCAGTTACCACACCCGTTATGCCTACTCGAAGTCCATTTGAAAGAGTGTGTACTGTAGATTTTTCGATCTTTAATTCTCCACGCTTATCGACCACATTTGCGCAGAGGCAGCGTGCATTCATAGCATTCAGATAATTCTTTATTTCATCATATCCAAAGTTGAAATCATGATTACCAAGTGTGAAGTAGTCACACTTCATTTCATTGAAGCCCTCTGCGATAGGATGAAAATCATACTTGTCTTCATTGCTCAAAAAATACTGTGAAAGCGGTGTTCCCTGAAGGCTGTCGCCGCCATCGATGACCAACGTTTCTCCATCTTTCTCAATCTGTCCTGCAATATTCAAAAGACCTGAGTTTTCAGGCGAATTTGTCGGATAGTTAAACGGAAGTACATGACCATGTGTATCTGATGTAAATATTATTTTAAGTTTTCTGTTCATTATTTTCTCACTATTTTTATAATTACAAAAGCGAAGCGTATTATCCGCTTCGCTTTCTAAATTTTTCAGCCTCTTGCGAGCTTTACTCTGATCTTAGTTGATATATACTCGATGATCAATACTAACACGATGAGTCCGGCAAGTATAGAACCTGTCTCATTCCAACGATATGAATTCATCGCAAAGATAAGCGGTGCACCTATACCACCGGCTCCAACGATACCAAGTACTGTAGCATCTCTAAGGTTGATGTCAAATCTATAAATTGCAGTTGATGCAAAATTAGGCATAAGCTGCGGAAGGATTCCATATCTTATCTTCTGCCATGTTGTACATCCTGCCGCGTCGAGAGATTCAAGGATTCTTGTATCAAGATCCTCAATTGCCTCGATATACATCTTAGTTACCATTCCGACTGAGCAAAGAGACATTGTAAGAAGTCCCGCAAATGCGCCTGGTCCTGTAACTCGGATGAACATAAGTCCATAAACAAGTGATGGAACTGTACGGATTGCCATTATAAGCATTCTTCCTATAAATGCAACCGGCTTAGGTGAAAGGTTTGATGCTGTAATAAAAGCAAGCGGTATAGAAATTATAGCACCAACTACTGTACCCATGAAAGCAATACACATTGTTTCCAGAAGAAGGTATGGCACACCATTCTTTGTAAAGTTCCACAGAAGCTTTGTATCCGGATGGAAAATTCCTGAAAGGATATTCAATGCAATCTTGGCACCATTCTGATTTGTTCCGCTGGTTTCCACAGCTGTTGCACTCCAGACCATAAGGCCAACTACTATAACTGCCAATATAAGCTCAAATACCCAATTTTTCGGACGGGCTTCGTAAGCTTTTTTAATTCTTTCGTTCATTTTGCTTCTCCCTTATACAAGCTTCTTTCGAGCCGCACGGCTTATCGATTCAATGATAAATACTGTTACAAAGAGCGCTACAAGTATCATTCCTACAGATGAGTACTCTTTCCAGCCGATTTTTTCATTAAGGATAAGTCCGATACCACCAGCGCCTACATAACCGAGGATAGCTGCATAACGCACGTTTCCTTCAAAGTTGAAGAGGCAGTTTGAAAGGTACATAGGAAGAACCTGAGGTATGATCGCGCTGATGAATGCTCTTGTCTTAGTCGCACCCATAGCTTCCATAGCTTCGAAAGCTCCCATATCTACTGTCTCGATTTCCTCATATGTAAGCTTGCCGATATACGCAAACGAGAAAATCGCGATAGCTGTTGTACCTGCAAGTGTTCCAAGTCCAAAAATATATGTAGCGATAAGTGCAGAAACAAGTGTCGGAAGTGTACGAACGATTCCAAGGAAAAGACGTACTACTGCAACAACCGCTTTATTAGGAATTACGTTTGTAGACGCAAGCATTGCAAACGGAACTGCTGCAAGTGAACCGATGACAGAGCCAAGAAGTGACATCTTGATCGTGTCAAAAAGCGGTCCCCACACCTGAGAAAGATACTCAATTTTTGGCGGGAACATTTCACCTAAAATTACAAAGAACTGATTTATTCTCTTTACGAGAACTGCCATATCAAATCCTGTAATTTTAATTGAAAGGATAAGCATAGCCAAAACTACAATTACAACGATCGGTGTTCTGGATGCCTTCTGCTCTACACTTTTTCCATTCGGAAGAGTATAAGTCTTCGGGCGAAAAATCTTATCATAAATACTCATTAAGCTTTCACTCCTTCACTCTTGCCCTTGTAGATTCTGTCGAGAACTTCATCAGTAACATTCGCTGAAGGACCATCATATACGATCTCACCTGCGCGGATACCGATCACACGATCTGCATATTTAAGAGCAAGGTCAACGTGATGGATGTTGATAAGAACTGAAATATTCATATCCTTATTGATTCGCTTGAAGTCGTCCATTACCTGAGTTGCAGTTACAGGGTCAAGTGCAGCTACAGGCTCATCTGCAAGGATTATCTGCGGGTTCTGTGCAAGTGTTCTTGCAAGTGCTATTCTCTGCTGCTGACCACCTGAAAGCTGATCTGTTCTTACGAATGACTTATCAAGGATTCCAACTTTATCAAGACATTCCATAGCTTTGAGCTTTTCTTCTTTTGTGAAGATACCAAAAGCTGCACGATACCATGGAATCTCAGGAACGAATGCTGTAAGTACGTTCTTTATAACTGTAGTTCTTGTAATAAGGTTGAATGACTGGAAGATCATACCTATCTTACGTCTGAACTGACGGAGTGCTTTACCCTGAAGTGACATTACATCAACGTCATCAACTGTGAGCTTACCGCCTGTTACATCATGCATACGGTTGATAGTACGGATAAGTGTTGACTTACCTGCACCTGAAAGACCGATGATCGCAACGAACTCGCCCTGCTCGATCTCGAGATTGATATTCTTCAATCCAACAAATCCATTAGGATATTTCTTTGTGACATTCTCAAATTTAATCATTTTTTCCTCACTGCTTCGTATTACTTATTTTTATGCAGTAAAAGAGGAGGCGATGAAACCTTGCCTCCTCTTTGAAACGGCACTTCTAAATTATTTAAAGATTACTGAGCTGAAAGACTCTGAAGGAACTTCTGAGCCTCACGCTCTGAATCGTAGTCGCTGTCATTTGCTGCTACATAGCCCTGGTGGCTGTAGATAGCGATAACTTCCTTACCTTCGTCTGTATTACCAATGTTGATCAATGCCTGCTGAAGAGCACTCTTGAAGCCTGCATCCTGCATAACTTCTGATGACTTGCTGACAGAGATAGTGTCGTTGTAAATTCCGTCAGTAACACCGATTACATTAGTATCATCCCAAATGCTGTTTGACATTGCGTAGTCGCCTGTCCACTTATCCTCATAGTCGCGGCGAGCGTCTGCATAACAGCAAAGTACGTCGATCTGACCTGAAGCAAGTCTTGCAAATGCGCTGCCGTAAGAATCAGACTGTACAGCATGAGAAAGATCTAAAACGCTCTTTCCATACTTATCCTTAAGCCAGAGTGAAGGATAGATGTAACCTGCTGATGAAGAAGAGTTCATAACGCTCCAGTTAGCGCTGTCGATGTCTTCCCATGTAAGCTCTTCACCTGCATTTACCTTTGCAGCAAGCTCCTGACCCTTTTCAGAAGGTCCTGCTATCATAAGTGCTCTGTAGTATGTAACCTGCTTATCAGTTGCCTGTGTTGGCTTCTGATCATTCCAGTCCTTAGCACTATCGGAATCAATTGAAAGTCCATCTCTTGTAGCTGTAAGAAGAACTTCTGCTCCATCGTCATAAAGAACATAAGTACCACCTGGAATAAATCCCATATCAGTAGTTCCTGCTGTAAGTGCTTCACCTACTGCTTCGAAGCTTGTACCAACTGTGATATTGACATTGTTGATATCATATCCAAGCTTACTCATCTCAGACTTGAGCATGTCCTTAAGCGGCTCAGTTGCTGTAACGATCTCGTCAGGCTCACGTGAAGGTACGAATGCAATGTTAAGGTCTTCTACTACCTTATTTCCATTAGCAGCTTCAGTTGATCCTGCAGAAGATGACGCAGATGATGATCCTGATCCACAACCTGTAAGCATTCCAGTAACCATTGCGCCTGTAAGCAGCATAGCCATTAATTTTTTCATAATTCCGATTTTCCTCCTAAGAATACAGAATACACACAAATTTCCTAAGATATAATAAGGTCTTTAAGCATAAATTACAAGTTTAAATTTGTAATTTATTTATAAAACTCGCTAAATATCAAGCTCTTTTGCCTCATACTTTTAAAAAGTTTATTAACAATAACTTTGTCAAGTAGAAAATTTGATAATATCATGTTATTATTTTATTGTTTGCTATGTTTACACAGAAGTACAAAATCGTATAATTTGTACATTTATATGGAGGCTATTATGAGAAAAATTAATGTATCAAAGACTGTTGCCGCTGTTATCAGCGCAAGCATTCTTGCTATGAGCCTTACAGCTTGTGGTTCTACAACACCTACTGCTTCTACAGCCGCTTCTACTGAGGCTGCATCTACTGAAGCTGCATCTACCGAAGCTGCTTCTACTGAGGCTGCTTCTACTGAGACAGAAGAAGAGACAGAGGCTGAGAGCGAGGAAGCAAGCGAGGAAGCTTCTACTGAGGAAGTTTCAGCTGACGAAGTTTCAGCTGACGAAGTATCTTCTAATGAAGCTGAAGTCAGCGATGATGAGTCTAATACAGATATCACAGCAGGTACAACAGACGCTGACGGAAACTACTACTGCTCAGCTGTTCTCGGAAAGGGCGCTGTTGATGCTACAGTTACAGCAACAGGTTCTTCAATCGTAAATAACGATTCTTCATCTGCATCAGCTATCGGCGATACAGGTTCTACAGCTCTTAAGGATGCAAGACTTAAGTATCTTACAGAGGAAAACGACGGCGATAAGGATGCTGCAAAGGATGATCTCGAAGATTACGAAGCAGATGCACCAAGCGAAGATGTAAAGAAGGCTATCAAGGTTTATGCTGATGACCTCGGAAAGCTTTTCAATCAGTTTGGTATAACTGCATATGATCTTTCATCTCCATATGACAGTGATTCTGATTACGTTGAATATGATGTTTACACAAACGAAGGCAAGCTCTTCTACCTTGACATCACACTCACAAACGGCGCTGTTGACAGCATCGATTTCAACGAAGAATAATTTTTTATACGAGCTTCAAATATAAAATTCCGGCAGCCGAAAAGCTGCCGGAATTTTTTTAGCCTATTTTATTATAATTTATCAGGCATCCGTCAAGGATGATCTGTCTTTCATCGTCTGTAAGTGCTCCAAGCGTAAGATCAAATCCTACCAACTCACTGCCCTTTACAGCATATGCTTTAATAAGTTCAGCCTTTTCCTCAACAAGTTTGCGGACTCCCGGAACATAAATATAGTCAAGATTCTTAAATGGAAGTTCACCCTCCTTGATGATGAATGGAAGCATTCCCCAGTTGATGAGATTGCTTCGGTAACGCTTAGTTGCGTACTCATTTGCAATATTTGCCCAGCCTCCAAGTACCTTCTGACAAGAAGCAGCCTGCTCACGCGCGGAGCCATCACCCGGTTTTACTGCAAAGATCGTAGAACCTACGCCTGTATTTTCCCATGACATATCTGCAAATTTAGAGCGGATAGTCTCCAAAACCTTAGGGATCTCAGCAGAGGCTTCTACTGCCTTCTCCATCGCTGTCACGCCTTCTTCTCTTGCCTTTTCGTAAGCCTGCACTTCCTTCGCACGTCCTACATACTCAGGATCTTTCCTTGAAAGTGTGAACTCTGCAAGTCCGAGCGGATTCGAACGATATGAAGAAGTTTCGCCTGAAGGGATAAGCTCATCTGTAGTAGTTACCGGATCGTGAATCTCTGAAACCACTTTAAGAAGGAGATTATCTGTAAGCGGTACCATTTCAGGCCAATCCTTGATGTTTGGTCCGAGGATCAGCTGCTCATCTGCGTTTGCACTTCCTTTAGAGTCAAAAACTCTTCTTTCGTAGATCTTGCTGTCGTAGAAATACTTATATTTTCCGATTTCAACATCCATATCAGCCGCAGATGTAAGGATTCCCTTATTTGCTGCAGTAGCTGCGATAGAACGTGCATCCATAAGTGCAACTGAAGAGATCTGACCGTTCTGAACCTTAGAACCTTCACGGTTAGGGAAGTTTCTTGTTGAATGACGGATAGAGAATGCGTTGTTTGAAGGAGTATCTCCCGCACCAAAGCAAGGTCCGCAGAAGCATGTCTTAACAACTACTCCGGCATCAACAAATTTACTTACAGCACCATTCTTTACAAGCTCAGCATATATCGGCATTGACGCAGGATATACACTCATCGTGAAGGCATCACTTCCAATGTCTGCACCATTGAGGATATCAGCTGCCGCACAGAGATTTTCGAATCCACCGCCGGCACAGCCTGCGATAACTCCCTGATCTACAAGGAATTTACCGTTACGGATCTTGCTGTGAAGGTCAAACTTCACTTTATCGCCGAATGATACCTTAGCTCTCTTTTCAACATCAATGAGGATGTCTGAAAGATTCGCGTTTACCTCATCGATCGTATAAGCATTTGAAGGATGGAACGGCATAGCGATCATCGGACGTATCGCAGAAAGATCAACCTTTACAAGCTCATCATAATATGCGATATCAGCAGGATTCAGCTCTTTATACTCACTTTCTCTGCCGTGGATCGCATAGAATTCGCGGATGTTCTCATCAGTTCTCCATATTGATGAAAGACATGTAGTCTCTGTGGTCATTACGTCGATTCCTATACGGAAATCAGCCGAAAGCTTCGAAACTCCCGGTCCAACGAACTCCATGACTTTATTCTTTACGATACCGTCCTTGAACAGATTTCCAATAAGGGCAAGTGCCACGTCCTGAGGTCCTACTCCATAGACCGGCTCACCTTCAAGGTATATCGCAACAACATCCGGATAATTGATGTCATAGGTCTGAGAAAGAAGCTGCTTAACAAGCTCCGGCCCACCTTCGCCCATAGCCATTGTTCCCAGCGCACCATATCTTGTGTGAGAATCAGAGCCAAGTATCATCTTTCCGCAGCCTGAGAGCATCTCACGCGCATACTGATGAATTACAGCCTGATGAGGAGGTACGTAAGTTCCACCGTATTTCTTTGCTGCTGAAAGCCCGAAAACATGGTCATCCTCGTTAATAGTTCCTCCAACTGCACAAAGGGAGTTGTGACAGTTCGTAAGAACATAAGGAATCGGGAATTTTTCAAGTCCCGATGCTCTTGCTGTCTGTATAATTCCGACATAGGTTATATCATGAGAAGTTATACAGTCAAACTTGATCTTGAGCTCTTCCATTGATTCCGAGGTATTATGATCTTTCAATATTCCATAGGCAATCGTGCCTTTTTTGGCCTCTTCCTTTGAAACACCGACATTTTCAGACGCCTGCAGGATTTCCACACCATTCTTTAAGAAAACTCCGCCGCCATTAACCTTTATTGCGTCAACCATTCACACCTCTCCTTTTATCTTCTAAACTTTTCTGCAAGAGTGCCAATTCTGACGACTCTTTTACTTTTATCCACTATTTTACTCTATTACGTTAAAGAAATAAAGTCCTTTATCAAAAAGCTTTTTATACACAAAATGCCCACAGAGCTTTGCTCCATGGGCATTTATTAACAGTTATTTATTTCTTTTTTGGAAGCTCCACATGATCAAGGTGCCATATCTCATCAACGTACTGCCTGATGGTTCTGTCTGATGAGAACTTACCGGTAGAAGCTGTATTTAATATTGCCTTTCTTGCCCAAAGCTCCTTATCCTTATACTGCTTTTCAACCTCTTCCTGTGCATCTGCATAAGAGCGGAAATCCTTCAAAATGAAGTATGTATCTGCCTTTTCAGTACACTGTGTATTAAGCAGTGAATTATAAAGATCACGGAATCTGTCAGGATCATCCTTTGAATAATATCCATTGATAAGCTGCGTGAGCACATCACGGATATCCTGATCTGCATTGAAAATGTCCATAGGATTATAGTCACGATTCTTCTCATGCTCGATAACTTCGTCAGCTGACATACCGAAAATAAACATATTCTCTTTGCCAACTTCCTCTGCCATTTCTACGTTTGCACCATCCATTGTGCCGATGGTAAGCGCACCGTTGAGCATGAACTTCATGTTTCCTGTTCCTGAAGCCTCTTTTGATGCAGTCGAGATCTGCTCTGAAACATCAGCTGCCGCGATGATTATCTCATTGTTTGAAACCTTATAATCTTCGATAAATACAACCTTTATAAGACCATGTATCGACTCATCGTTATTAATGACTTCTGCTACAGAGTTGATGAGCTTGATCGTAAGCTTTGCTGTACGATAGCCCGCTGCAGCTTTAGCTCCGAAGATAAATGTTCTCGGAACATAGTCACCATTTGGATTAGCCTTGATCTTATTATAGAGATACATAACATGCAGAATATTCAAGAGCTGTCTCTTATACTCATGAAGTCTCTTTACCTGCACATCAAAGATTGATCTCGGATCAACATCAATGCCGTTATGCTCATGGATATACTTAGCCAGACGCTCCTTATTCTTGAACTTGATGTTCATAAATTCGCTCTGAGCCTTTTTATCATCTGCATAGACCTTAAGCCCGGCAATAACAGGAAGATCAGTAACCCACTCAGGTCCCACATGATCTGTTATCCAGTCAGCAAGCAGCGGATTTGCATGCTTCAGGAAACGTCTCTGTGTTATACCATTAGTCTTGTTATTGAACTTCTGCGGCATCATCTCATAGAAATCATGCAGCTCACGCTTCTTCAAAATCTCTGTATGAAGCTTTGCAACACCATTAACAGAGAATCCTGCGCAGATTGCAAGGTAAGCCATTCTGATCTGTCCATCGTAGATGATAGCCATGTTTCTGATCTTATCAGGCTGATTTGGATATTTCTCCTGAATGTGCAGACAGAAACGACGGTTGATCTCTTCTATGATCTGGTAAATTCTAGGAAGAAGTCTTGAGAACAGCTCAATAGGCCACTTCTCAAGTGCTTCAGCCATGATCGTATGGTTAGTATATGCACAGGTATGTGTAGTAACTTCCCATGCATCCTCCCATGAAAGCTCATAATCATCCATAAGGATTCTCATAAGCTCTGGAATAGCAACTGTCGGGTGTGTATCATTCAGCTGGAAAATATTTTTCTCTGCAAAATGACGGATGTCATCATGCTTTCTCATATATTTTTCTACAGCTTCCTGTACAGATGCAGAAATAAAGAAATACTGCTGCTTAAGTCTGAGTTCCTTTCCTGCATAGTGGTTATCGTTAGGATAAAGTACCTCAACGATATTTCTTGCAAGGTTTTCCTGCTCGACTGCCTTACGGTAGTCACCCTTATCGAAAGAGTTAAGCTGGAAAGCCTCTACAGGCTCGGCATCCCATACACGAAGTGTATTAACGATACCGTTGCCATAGCCAACTATCGGCATGTCGTAAGGGACAGCCATTACTGACTGGTAGCCTTCCTGAACGAACTTATTATGTCCTTTTTCATCTGTAACTACCTTTACAAAACCGCCGAATTTGACTTCTTTCTTGTACTCACGACGGCGGAGCTCAAATGGATTTCCATCTCTGAGCCAGTCATCCGGGACTTCAATCTGATATCCATCACGTATCATCTGCTTGAACATTCCGTATCTATAACGGATTCCGCAGCCATAAGCACTATATCCAAGCGTAGCGAGGGAATCAAGGAAGCAGGCAGCAAGTCTGCCGAGACCTCCATTACCAAGAGCCGCATCAGGCTCCTGATCTTCAATCACATTAAGATCGATTCCCATTTCATCAAGTGCCTCTTTTACTTCCTTATACTCACAGAGATTGATCAGGTTATTACCCAATGCACGTCCCATGAGAAATTCCATCGAAAGGTAATAAACCGTCTTAGGATCTTTCTCTTCGTAAACCTGCTGGGTATCCATCCAGTTCTCGATTATGTCGTCTTTGACAGCAACGCATACAGCCTGAAATAACTGCTGCTGATCTGCCTCGTCAACATTTTTTCTGAAGAGGACTTTAACATTGTCCTCCACATCCTTCTTAAACTTTGCCTTGTCAAACTTGTGTGTACTGACCATCGCTACTTCCTTTCCCCCTCTAAGGGTTTAAGTCAATGTTTCTCAACTCCAAGTGTTACATGCTCGCCATTAATATCCCATTCTTTTGTAAATCCGGCAACACTGCCAACAGATACTGTATCTGCCATAGTTTCTTTCATTACATAATCCTGATTATCTGTAAGATATTTAGCAAGGACATCATTTCCTTCAAGATAGATTGCGATCTTGTCCATAACTTCAAATCCGGCATCTTTACGCATAGTCTGGATCTTTGAAATAAGCTCACGAACCATACCTTCCTCAACAAGCTCCGGTGTAAGGTTTGTATCAAATACAACTGTGATCTTATTATCACTCTGCTCTACATAGCCTTCCTTCTGGCTCATCTCGATAAGAAGGTCTTCCTCTGAGAGAACTACTTCTGTTCCGTCAAAGTCAAACTTAAGTGCACCTTCAGACTTAAGTGTATCCATAGCTGCATTTCCATCGAGACCTGCAAGAGCTTCCTTGATCTTTCCGAGAACCTTACCATACTTAGGACCAACTGTTCTAAGCTGAGGCTTAAAGTTGTATGTTGTGAACTCACGGACATCGTCTGTGAAATCTACATTCTTGACATTTAATTCATCCTCAATAATATTTCGGTAAAAATCAGAAAGTTCTGCACCCTTTACAAACATTTTTGCCATAGGCTGACGGTTTTTAATGTTGCAGGCATTTCTTGCTGCACGTCCGAGCACTACGATATCAAGTACTTTCTCCATGTCATCTTCAAGCTGCTTGTCGATGTACTTAGGATCAGCAACAGGGAAGTCGCAGAGGTGGATTGACTCCGGTGCGCTGCTGTCAGATGTTCTGACAAGGTTCTGGTAGATCTGCTCTGTCATGAACGGAATCATCGGAGCAGCAGCCTTACAGATCTCAACAAGTGTTGTGTAAAGAGTCATGTATGCATTGATCTTATCCTGCTCCATGCCCTTTGCCCAATATCTCTTTCTGCAGCGACGAACATACCAGTTAGAAAGCTCATCAACAAACTGCTGAAGTGACTTTGCAGCTTCTGTGATCTTATAATTTTCAAGGTACTTATCGACATCTGTGATCGTGCTTCCCATTCTTGAAAGAATCCACTTATCCATTACAGAAAGCTTGTCATAATCAAGCGAATACTCTGAAGCATCGAAATTGTCGATATTTGCATACAATACATAGAATGCGTAAGTATTCCAAAGAGTTCCCATGAACTTTCTCTGGCCTTCGAGTACAGCCTTGTCATGGAATCTGTTAGGAAGCCATGGTGCTGAGTTGATGTAGAAGTACCAGCGGATAGCGTCTGCACCAAACTTATCAAGGGCTTCAAACGGATCTACAGCATTACCCTTTGACTTACTCATCTTATTTCCATCTTCATCAAGCACAAGACCAAGAACGATAACATTCTTATATGCAGGTGCATGGAAAAGAAGTGTTGACTCTGCATGAAGTGAGTAGAACCATCCACGAGTCTGGTCAACAGCCTCAGAAATGAATGAAGCAGGGAACTGTCTCTTAAATACTTCCTCATTTTCAAATGGATAGTGGTGCTGTGCGTAAGGCATAGCTCCTGAGTCGAACCAGCAGTCGATAACTTCCGGTACTCTCTTCATTGTGTGGTGGCACTCAGGACAGTCGATAGTGATCTCGTCGATATATGGACGGTGGAACTCAACTGTCTTAGCCTTTTCATTACCTGAAAGCTTATAGAGCTCTTCTCTTGAACCGATGGACATTCTCTTTCCGCAGTCCGGACACTCCCAGATATTAAGCGGTGTTCCCCAATAACGGTTACGAGAAACAGCCCAGTCCTGAATATTTCTGAGCCACTCACCGAAACGTCCTGTTCCGATAGTCTCAGGAATCCAGTTGATCTCTTCATTGTTTTTGATAAGTTCATCCTGAACTTCAGTAACCTTGATGAACCATGACTCTCTTGCATAGTAGATAAGCGGTGTATCACATCTCCAACAGAATGGATAATCATGCTCAAACTTAGGTGCGCTGAAGAGAAGTCCCCTCTCCTTGAGGTCCTTAAGAACTTCAGGGTCAGCATCCTTAACGAAGAGACCTGCGAAAGGTGTTTCCTCTGTCATCTCACCCTTGCCGTCTACGAACTGAACGAGCGGAAGCTCATATTTACGGCCTACACGTGCATCGTCTTCACCGAATGCAGGAGCGATATGAACAACACCTGTACCATCTTCCATAGTTACATAGCTGTCGCATACAACATAGTGTGCCTTCTTGTGCTGCTTTTCAGCTTCCTTAGCAGTGCACTCAAAGAGCGGAACGTACTCTGTATGCTCAAGATCTGTACCCTTGAACTCTTCAACGATCTCATAAGGTGCGCAAGGATTTTCCTCACCGCCGAGGACCTTCTCTGTAAGAGCCTTAGCCATGATATATGTATAGCCGTCAGCAGTCTTTACCTTAACGTATGTTTCCTCAGGATTTACGCAAAGTGCAGTATTTGAAGGAAGTGTCCATGGTGTTGTTGTCCATGCAAGGATGTATTCGTCCTTGTCAACCACCTTGAAACGTGCGATTGCTGAGCGCTCTTTAACAGCCTTATAACCCTGAGCAACCTCATGGCTTGAAAGCGGTGTACCGCAGCGAGGGCAGTAAGGTACGATCTTGAAGCCCTTGTAAAGAAGACCTCTGTCGTAGATATTCTTGAGCGCCCACCACTCAGACTCGATATAGTTATCTTCATATGTTACATATGGGTGCTCCATATCTGCCCAGAAACCAACCTGATCAGAGAACTTCTCCCACATGCCCTTATATTTCCAAACTGACTCCTTACATTCCTTGATAAATGGCTCAAGACCATACTTTTCAATCTGATCTTTTCCGTCAAGTCCAAGCTTCTTCTCTACTTCAAGCTCAACAGGAAGACCATGTGTGTCCCAGCCTGCCTTTCTTGGTACATAGTAGCCCTTCATTGTACGATATCTTGGAATCATATCCTTGATAACACGAGTAAGAACATGTCCGATATGCGGCTTACCGTTTGCTGTCGGCGGTCCATCATAGAAGGTATATGTCTCACCCTTTTCTCTTGATTCCATTGACTTCTTGAATACGTCGTGATCTTTCCAGAACTTCTCGATCACCTTTTCTCTGGTGACAAAGTCCATGTCTGTACTAACTTTTTCGTACATTTTTGTGGTTCCTTTCTCAAAAAAATAATTTTGGGATGTAAGGGTTTAGGTATAAAAAAGAGGCCCCTCTCCCTATATTGTCTATAGGGCGGAGCCTCTTGATTTTCCGTTGTACCACCTATACACACCATCATGTGCCATTTCTGTAACGTGAAATGATTACGGATCAACTTAATTAGCGCAGATACGCTGTTCAGTGTCACAGCTCGGGAGTGATATTCCGTCATCGCCTTTAACCATATAAAATAATGCAATATAAAGTCTAAAGTTTGACCTTAGACATTTTCATATTATACTCAATCACCTTAACGAATGTCAACTATGTCTATCGTGAGTTTTTTGTTTTATGCAAAACAACATTGCCTGTTTTTTTATTTCTTGATATACTTTATAGGAATAAACGAGCTATGCAAAGAGGCATCTCCCCAAGGGAAGATTGTCTCTTTTTTTATTTAAGAGGTGAAAAAATGAAAAACGAACAGCCTGACGCTATTGATGAAAAAATCCTGAAATTGCTAATGAATGATGCCCGAATGTCAGTAAAAGATATCGCATCCGAAGTATTTCTTTCATCCCCTGCCGTAGCTTCAAGGATAAAGAAACTCGAAGAAAAAGGAATAATCAAGGGGTATCAGCCCGTTATAAACTACAGCGAATTTGGCTACAATATCAAAGCTTTTATCAATCTCGAAGTATCTCCGGCAGACAAACAGGACTTCTATCCTTTTATAAAGCAGATTCCTAACGTTATCGAATGCAGCTGCGTCACTGGTGACTATTCCATGCTCATCGAAGTCATTTTCCGTTATACAGAAGAGCTCGACCACCTGGTGAACGAGCTTCAGCGCTTTGGACGAACTAAAACACTCATAGCCTTTTCTACCGCAGTTGAGCACAGAGATATCCCGCTGCTCATCGAATAAAATCCTTTTCAACAAGCCCCCTTTTACCGATATACTTATTAGTTTAAGTTATCATTTATTCGCAATAAGCGGATGAAAAAGGGGGTTTCAATGAACAAAAGAATCAATCACTTAAAACCGCTATCGGTTCTGACAGCAGCAGCTATCATAACAACATCGCTTTTCCCTGCAAATGCACTGGCCGCTGAGCCTAGCGACACTTCCGAAGAAGGGTATCTTTCAGAATACTCTTCATATCGCATGGATGACAGCGAAGTCGATCCCATGTGGACTCCTGTATACGGTCATTGGGAACTTGACGATGATACGCTCTACTACATGCCGGGTGAAGGCACTTCTGTCGATGTTCCTTCTATCGCTGATAAAGTTGAGGAGATCGTCTTCAAGTCAGGTCCTACATCCGTAACCCGTGATTTCTACCTTTCAGACTGCTATTTCCCCAATCTCGAAGAGGTTGAATTTGAAGCACCTGTCACACTTTACAATGGAGACTGCACTATCGAAACAAGTGCTTTTGCAAATTCTCCAAAGCTTAAAAAGTTAACCGTCGGAAACTATGATAAAGAAGGTATTGAATTCAATAAAAAGGCCTTTATGAACTGCCCATCCCTTACAGATGTATCACTTGGGCTTGGAACATGGCATTTTGGATACATGACTTTTGGAAACTGTACAGGGCTTACAAAATTTGAATTCCCGGATGATATGCACAATGTACGCGGTGACTCATTTATCGGCTGCGAAAATCTCTCAACGCTTAAACTTGCAGATACAAACTCTTATATGAAAGCGATCGACAATGCGATATATGAGTTTCTTGATCCATATTCAAAGACACGCGGCGACTGCTATATCACACCTTGCCTTATGTTCGTTCCGGAAGGGCTCGTAAAAAAGGCAGGCGGAAGCTATACGATACGTTACGGCACAAAGGATGTACAATATTGGGCATTTATGGGCAATAAATCCCTAAAAGAGCTCACAGTTGCAAGCACCGTGGAGTCGATCCAGCACGAAGCCTTTTATGACTGCCAGAGCCTTAATACTATAAGACTTCCGAAGAGTCTTAAGCGAATCGGTCAGAACGCATTTGGCCCAATATACAATAGCTACTATGATAGCTACACGGCATCAGACATGGAAAGTGAAGATACTGTAGACATTATGCACCATGATCACGACTATGACTATAATGTAGCAAAGAGCAGCTTAAAAACCATTTACTATGAAGGAAGTGAAAGTGACTGGCAAAAGATCAAGCTTGCTGAATATGATCTCGACTATGGTCATTTAAGAAATATGCATATCGAATCTGAAACGACTCTTTATGACCATCTTTCAGATGCCGGTATTCCTGATGATGTTAAGATCATTTACAATACACCGATAACCGATACCACAGATAGCCTTGACGACCTTATAAATAAAAAAGTAACTATGAGTTTTAACAGCAAAGACAGTGCTGATCTCAAAACTCTCGGCATAGACCTTTCTATCGAATACACTTCAGCAGTTAAATACAATGGTCGCAAGCATATAGCTTCTTTCTCAAAAGCAAAAGGAAATACCGCTAACGATATCGATATAAACGTCAAGATCACTGATATCAACACTGGAAAAGAATCCGGCAGTATCGCAGTGAAAAAGATAATTTACAAAAATAACAAGGACGTTGCCGCTGCAGACTCAAAGAAAGCGCCATACTTTATACTTCAATTAAAGGCTGTCGGTGAGCTAAGTAAAGAGCAGAAAAAAGCTCTTAAGAACGTAAATAAGATACTTAAGAAGAGTAACGAGTCCGGAACGAAGTTCTACTTTGACATCACACCGTTAAGTATTTCTTCGATGACTTCTGAAAATTACAAAGGTCTTAAACTTACTGAAAAGAAAGGCATTACAACAGCCAAGTTCAAAGTTCTTGCGCTTGAATTCAAGTACACCAAGGATGGCGAGCAAAAAACTACATGGATAAAACTTAAACCATGCAAGAAAAATAACAGTTCAAATAAAGGCGACTATACTTACGTGATCAACAGTGATAAAACGATAACCGTAACAGGTCAGCACAACTTCAAAGGAAGTGCAACATTTAAAATAAACTAATCAAATATACCAGCAAAGCTCCGGTGATCTCACTTCACCGGAGCTTTGGTTTTATGTCTTGGGGATTTTCTTATCCTCATTTACGATGTGTACGGATAATAAATTCGATATATAAAGCACAAATTCTTCCATATATTCTTTTCTGTCCTCTTTTATATGCTCTACATCGATACGTGATATCTTTTTCAGAAAAAGCTGATGCGCTCTTCTTTGTACATCTATCCCGCTGTAGCCGATACGTTCCATATAACTTTCTTTAGCAGAAACAAGCGTAGTTGCCGCATCCAAAAGTTTCGTAAAAAGCTTCATTACATCATCAAAAGAGTCCTGTTCTTCCTTACTGTTTATGAGTTCTTTTACCTCATAAAGAATTCCGAAAAGTTCTTTATTTCCATCATCCATAAATGTGATACCTGTTATAAACTCATTTCTATATACGAATGGATCAGCGCTTTGATCGATATCGCTCTTTCGAAATGCGCCTATCATATTATCAGAACCCATAATGTGATAATAGAGCCAGCTTGCCCCAAAGGCTATTATCTCCTTTATCCTTTCTGCGGCATTTTCTTCCGAAATCTCTTTCTCAGACTCTTCCTCGACATAATTTACAAACGCCATATGCTCTTTCTTTTGCAGAGAAAGCTCCGGGTCATCGATCTGCTCCATATACTGCTCTTCATGTATGAAATGGTTCGTAGCATAATAATCAAGTTGCTTTAACATGCTTTCAAGCAGTTCAGTTTTAGGGATCTCATTCTTTTCATCAGCTTCGACTACCGTATTTATAAGCTCGAACAAGGATCTATGCTCATCATCGATCACTTCATTACCTATAAGCAGATCATCCGTAAATTCATACTTTTCTATCAACGGCAGCACCTCCCGACTTAAGCATTTGGTAAAAATGCGCAATAACCCACTACTTCTCCATTATGGTTATCGGCTCATCAGTACTGCAAATTTATATAATTTATTGTTTTTTATTACGGTCAGCCAGACACATCTTCATCATCCGTAAGAAGTATCTTCATCTTTTCAAGCACCTGCTCGGATATATCGATAAACCCTGTTGTTTCACTCTTTCCTCGCTTATACCTAAATGATGGCTTGCCCGCTGCATGGAATGTAAGTGCCCCATCAAATTCATCTAAAAACGGCTCGATCTTTACCGGATTAAGTTCTGCCTTTCCAAAAATTTCAAAGCTCACTATATCATTCTTTGCGGCAAGTCTCTCCACAAATACCTTGTGCGCCATATCCCTGATAAGCGATACCCTGATAAGATTTTCAACCTCTCCCGGAAGGTCTCCGAATCGGTCTCTGAGCTCATCTCTCATGTCCTCAGCCTCTTCTTCATTGGAAATGACCGCGATACGCCTGTAAAGATCAAGCTTCTGCGCTTCATTTCCCACGTAGCTGTTTGGAAGATATGCATCTTCATCGATATCGATAGTAGTATTAAATTCAGGAAGTACTTTCTCACCCTTTTCATGCTTTACCGCCATATCAAGCATCTTACAGTAAAGGTCGTACCCTACCGCTTCCATGTGTCCATGCTGCTCAGCACCTAGCACATTTCCGGCACCTCGGATTTCTAAGTCTTTCATCGCGATCCTGAAACCGCTTCCAAGCTCTGTAAATTCCCTTATAGCCGCCAGTCGCTTTTCCGCTGTTTCTTTAAGCATTCTGTCTTTTTTATACAGCAGGAAGGCATAAGCAGTCCTGTTTGAACGCCCTACCCTGCCTCGAAGCTGGTAGAGCTGAGAAAGTCCAAGCCTGTCCGCATCAGCGATTATCATCGTATTTACATTTGAAATATCGATACCTGTTTCGATGATCGTAGTTGATACAAGTACATCTATCTCACCATTTATGAAATCGCTCATAATATCTTCAAGCTGTCGCTCATTCATCTGACCATGCGCATACTCAACATTGGCATCAGGCACAAGCTTCTGTATCCTGTCTGCCACTTCATCGATGTCATTTACACGATTGTAGACATAATATACCTGACCGCCTCTTGCAAGTTCTCTCCTGATACCTTCCCTGACCATTTCATCGCTATACTCCATGATGAACGTCTGGATAGGCATCCTCTCCTGCGGCGCTTCTTCAAGTACGCTCATATCCCTGATTCCTACAAGGCTCATATGCAGAGTTCTTGGGATCGGTGTCGCACTGAGCGCAAGTACATCTACATTTTTACGCAATTCCTTGATTCTCTCTTTGTGAGTGACGCCGAAACGCTGCTCCTCGTCTATGACCAGAAGTCCCAGGTCTTTGAAAGCCACATCCTTAGAGAGAAGTCTGTGTGTTCCGACTACTATATCTATAAGACCTTTCTTTAGATCCTGTATCGTCTTTTTATTTTCTGCCGAACTTCTAAATCTGCTCAAAAGCGCTATATTTACAGGATAATCCTTCATTCTCTGTACAAGCGTATGATAATGCTGCTCTGCAAGTATAGTTGTCGGCACAAGGAATGCCGCCTGCTTATTTTCCTGCACAGCCTTAAATGCAGCTCTTATAGCGACTTCCGTCTTTCCAAAACCTACATCACCGCATATAAGCCGATCCATGATCTTAGTGCTCTCCATATCGCGCTTTACAGCATCTATCGCCAAAATCTGATCGTCCGTTTCTTCATATGGAAAAAGCTCTTCAAACTCTTTCTGCCATACGGTATCCTTCCCGTAAACATAGCCCTTCGCTTGCTGCCGCTCCGCATAAAGCGCCACAAGCTTTTTCGCCACTCCTTCAACAGAGCCCTTGACCTTCTGCTTTGTCCGGCTCCACTCCTGAGTTCCGAGCTTATTAAGCTTAGGCTTCTTCTCTGCATCTTTCGAAGCATACTTCTGAAGCACATCAAGGTTAGAGGCTATCACATATACTGACGAATCATCCTTATACGAAATCTTCACATAATCTCTGGTAGTTCCGTCAATCTCTATATGCTCTATGCCCTGATATATGCCGATACCGTAGTTTTCATGTATCACGTAGTCCCCGACCGTAAGGTCATTGAAGCTTGAAATATGCTCACCATCAAGGCTTCTGTGCTTCTTTTTCTTCTTCCTTCTGACTCCGCCAAATATATCCGTCTCGGAAATGACCGCAAACCTTAAGTCAGGGTACTCAAAGCCCTTGCTTAAGTTCCCATTAGCAGTCATTATCTCGCCTTCTTTAAGAACCCTTTCAAAATTCTCTGAGAAAAATGCCGGTATATCATTCTGCCTGATGTCTTCTGCAAGTCTCTTTGCCCTTGTAGTCGACGCAGAAAGAAGTATTACTGAGTACTTTTCTCTCCGGTACTTTTCAAGATCATCCAAGAGAGAGTTAAAACTTCCATTATAAGAATTTACAGACCTCACATGCATCCTCACATGCTTAGATGCCTTATATTTATCCTGCTTCTGAACTATCGTCGAAAACGCGGCTGTTCTGTAACCTGCTACACGGGCAAATATTTCCTGCGTGCTATAAAGCACATCCGCCTGCTTAGGAAGAATATAGCCGTTTTCAAGGCGCGACTTCATGCTCTCTTCAAATTCCTGTGCGACAGTATCACCTCTGCTTATAAGATGAATTGGCTCGTCCAGCAGTATAACCGTGTTTTCCGGATCGAAATAATCCAGAATCGAATACATCTTTTCAAAGAAATATCCCGCATAGCTTATCGCATTCGCAGCAGTCGCAAAGTCAGTCATTTCATCGATAAATTCTGAAACTGTCTGCTTTAGACGATAAGCCTGCTCCGTCTTCATCTCTTTTCTAAAGATCTTGTAATTTTTCTCAAGTTCTTCCTTTATACGTTCAAGTCCCTCGGCCTTTTCCTTATCAGAAAGCACCATATCGGTTGCAGGAAATATCTCAACCCGCTCAAGCTCTTCTATCGAGCGCTGACTTCCTGCATCGAAATAGCGCAAGGACTCTATCTCGTCTCCCCAGAGCTCGATTCTCACAGGGTTATCCTCTGTCAGCGGATAAATATCAATGATTCCGCCCCTTACAGCGAACTGCCCTTCACCCTCAACTTCTGCAGTACGTTCATAGCCTATCTTTATAAGCTGTGTCGTAAGTGCCTTCTCGTCAACCGGCTCATTCTTATCGATAAGTATTCTGTTTTCCGTGATAAGCGAAATCCCCGGTTCATGCTCCATAAGCGCATCAATGGTAGTGATCATCAGTGTGGCAGCATTCTCACTAAGCGCCTTTATCGCTGAGACTCTCTCCCTTATCAGCTGATTACCATTCAGGTCTGACTGGTAAAAGATAAGATCTCTCGGCGGATAATATACGACTTCCGGCTCGAATGTCCTTATCTCAGAATATAAGGCTCTTGCCTTTATATCATCTTCCACCACAACTATCTTCACACGCGCATCTCTGCCGAGCGAAGCATAAATATGCGGTTTCGCAGCATCTACGACACCCTCTGCTTCTGTTATCCCCTTATTTTTAAGTGCATTGACGAGCTGCTCATAATGAGCAGAATTATTCAAAGGCTCTAAAAATGACTTCATAGTTAAATCCTATTCTTCTGTCGTTTTCAGGTGAAAATATTTCATCTTAGTTAAATTGATTCATTGCCCGATCTGTTCCGTCATTCATTATGCAGACAACAGCCTCAGCTGCTCTTGTCTTTGAATCACGGATAGTATCCTGATCTTCTTTCTCAAAGTGACCAAGTACCCAGTCAGCAAGGTCCCAGCCCTTCGGCTTCGCTCCTACGCCGATCTTTACTCGCGCAAAGCCGTCTGTTCCAAGAAGAGCAATTATATTTTTAAGTCCGTTGTGGCCGCCTGCGCTTCCCTTAGGACGCACCCTTATCCTTCCCACATCAAGGTCGATATCGTCCGAAAGTACTATAAGCTCCTCATTCGGGTCTACTTTATAGTAGGAAACAATCTGCTGAATTGACTCACCACTTAAATTCATGAAGGTCTGCGGCTTAACCAAAAGCACTTTATTACCTTCTATCACACCTTTGCCGCATACTGCCTTATGCTTTTCAAAATCAAGCGCTATACCATATTTATCGGCAAGAATGTCGATCGTATCAAAGCCAACGTTATGTCTTGTTCCTGCATACTTAGCACCGGGATTACCCAAACCTGCAATTATGTACATAAAAATTCCCTTCGTTATTTAAACCTCGTAAAGCCGCATCAGCGGACAGACCACCGATACGGCTTTATCATTTTATTCAACTTTAGCTAATCATATCAGATTTGGCATAAAGTTAAAAGTGATTTAATTATACGAGAACTTCAACCTTCTCAGCTTCCTTTGAAGATGTCACAACATCATCAGGCTCATCAAGAGACTTGATATAGCTGTCAAGTATCAATTTCTGCATAATATTTCTTGTTTCTGTATTAATGGGATGCGCAATGTCACGGAAAATGCCATCAGAAGCTTTACGGCTCGGCATTGCAATGAAAAGACCCTTCTCCCCTTCGATAACCTTAATATCATGAACTACAAAAGCATCATCAAGTGTTACAGACACCAGTGCACGCATTTTACCGGTGTTGGTAAGTTTTCTCACTCTTACATCAGTAATTTCCATAATTCTTTTATCCCCATTCCCCTCTGTTATTTACAGAACATACCTGTCATTTTTTTCAACTACGATCTGGATTCCATCTTCACCCTTATAATAAGAGTTTGCGCGAATCGTTCCATGGCTTTCGACGATACAATTCTCGATATGTGTATTGTCGCCGATGTAAACGTCGTTAAGAATGATAGAATTCTTGATCACACAATTGTTTCCAACAAATACCTTCTTGAAAAGAACTGAATCACTAACTTCACCATTAATGATACAACCTGATGAAACCAAGCTGTTTGAAAGCTTTGCACCAACATTGTATTTAGCCGGTGGAAGATCATCAACCTTTGAATAAACATTAGGATATTCCTTAAAGAAATAGTTTCTTACCTCAGGCTTAAGGAAATCTGTATTCGCATTGAAGTAATCTTCGATAGTTGCGATATTCTTCCAATAAGTATTCATCTTATAGCCGAAGATTCTCTTCTGACTTCTGTAACGGATAAGGATATCGCTTACAAAGTCATGTCTGTCCTCTTCAGCACATTTCTCGATCAGCTCGATAAGCTGACGACGTCTGATAATATAGATTCCGCATGAAACAGTGCTTGTCTTAGCTACTACAGGCTTCTCCTCGAAGTCGATGATACGGTTTTCCTCATTCATACGAACAACACCGAATCTGTCAACATTTTCGCCTGCGCCCATATCCTTGCAGACTACAGTGATATCTGCCTTTTTCTGGATATGATACTCAAGAACCTTATTAAAGTCGAGCTTATAAACGCCATCACCTGAAGCGATGATAACATATGGCTCATGACTATCCTTCAAATATGAAAGGTTCTGGTAGATCGCATCTGCTGTTCCACGGTACCATGCATTATTGTCCTGAGTGATAGACGGTGTAAATACAAATAATCCGCCCTGTTTACGTCCGAAGTCCCACCATTTTGAAGAACTCAAATGCTGATTCAGGCTCTTTGCATTGTACTGAGTGAATACTGCAACTTTCTGAACATGAGAGTTTGTCATGTTGCTCAATGCAAAGTCAATACTTCTATAGCTTCCGGCTATAGGCATTGCTGAAATTGCCCTCTTCTTGGAAAGCTCCTTCATTCTGTGGTTATTGCCGCCTGCAAGTATAATTCCTATTGCCCTCATCGTCTTTCACCTGCCTTGATCAGAGTTTTCCCGGATGGAACAGTTGAACCTTCGAATTCTCCAAGTTCAAATGATCCCACAAGAACAGAGTTCTTGCCTACAGTGAGTCCTGACGGAATTTCAGATTTCTCACCGATGGTCACAAGACCATGATTGTAAATGTTCGGTTTTGTATCATTATCAACTTCATCGCCTACACCAAGACGAACATTGTTTCCAATTGTTACATCTTCTGCGATTATTGCCTTATTGATCTCACAGCCTGCACCGATATGAGTATTACTCATAATGATGGAATCACGTACTACTGCGCCCTTTTCTATGGTTACACCATAGCCGATAACAGAATTATGTACTTCTCCAAAAACTTCAGTGCCTTCTGCAATGATACTCTTCTCAATGAAAGCTCCATCTCCGATATACTGTGGAGGAAGGTCTTCACTCTTTGTAAAGATTCTCCAATATTCTTCATAGAGATTAAACTCAGGAATGATGTCCACGAGCTCCATGTTTGCTTCCCAATAAGAATTAAGTGTTCCTACGTCTTTCCAGTATCCATTGAACTCAAAGGCGTACATCTTTTCGCCTTTATCATGCAGATACGGGATGACATGCTTACCAAAGTCAAGCCCCGGCTGATCCTGATTTGCGATGAGAGCTTCCTTTAATACCTTCCATGAGAAGATATAGATACCCATTGAAGCAAGATTGCTTCTCGGATGCTCCGGTTTCTCTTCAAATTCAGTGATCCTTCGCTGCTCATCGGTAATAACAATACCGAATCGACTCGCCTCTTCAATAGGAACAGGCATTGCTGCTATAGTAACTGCAGCTCCATTCTGCTTGTGAAAGTCAAGCATTACCTCGTAATCCATCTTGTAGATGTGGTCTCCGGATAAGATGAGTACATAATCCGGGTTGTACTGCTCCATGTACTCAAGATTCTGGTAAATTGCATTAGCCGTTCCAGAATACCATTCGCTGCCCTTGTTTCCCTCATACGGCGGAAGAACAGATACACCACCGATATTCCGGTCGAGATCCCACGGAATACCTATACCGATATGAGAATTCAACTTCAGCGGCTGATACTGCGTCAGTACGCCGACTGTATCAACTCCCGAATTGATACAGTTGCTCAGCGGGAAATCAATGATTCTGTACTTTCCGCCAAACGATACGGCCGGTTTTGCCATGTGTGTCGTCAGAACGCCCAGTCTGCTGCCTTGCCCTCCTGCAAGAAGCATAGCGATCATCTCTTTTTTGATCATTTCGCATCACCTCATAAAAGTAATATTTAAGCCGTTATAACCCCTGCTATTCGTTAATTATAGCACCTACGTACGAATATGTGAACAAATTTTACAAGAAACAATAAAATATATCATAACTTTTTATATATTCTGCGATTTTTCTCGTTATATTTCTAAGATTTTTTTAAGAATTTTCTCCATATTGCACAAATTTTGCATACATTATTCTGTATTAATTTAAAAACAAAATGCACGCTTCTCTGAGATTGATTTTTAACTCAGGCAAAGTATAATGTAAGTAACTATGTCTACATATATGAAAGGCTTTAACAATGGAAAAATTTGATTTTAATAAGAAGATACATATTCATTTTATAGGAATCGGCGGAATCAGCATGAGTGGAATCGCTGAACTTTTACTTTCTAAAGGTTTCATCGTAAGCGGCTCTGACAGCAAAGAAAGCGATACAACTCGTATGCTTGCAGGACTCGGCGCAAAGATCTCATATCCTCAGGCTGCTGCAAATATCACTGACGATATCGACCTTGTCGTTTACACCGCTGCTATCCACCCGGATAATCCGGAGCTTAAAGCCGTTCGTGAAAAGAATATCCCGGCTGAAACCCGCGCAGAAATGCTCGGTGCGATCATGAAGAACTACGACCTTCCTGTATCTGTTGCAGGAACGCATGGAAAAACTACCACAACTTCAATGGTTTCCGAAGCACTTCTGCGTGCAGAGAAGAACCCTACTATCTCTGTAGGCGGTATCCTTCCTTCTATCAACGGAAACTTCCGTGTAGGCGGAGACCATTTCTTCGTTACAGAAGCATGTGAATACACCAATAGTTTCCTTTCTTTCTTCCAGAAGATCGGAATCATCCTCAATGTGGATGCAGACCATCTCGATTTCTTCAAAGATATCGACGACATCAGAAACTCCTTCCACAAGTTTGCAGCGTCTATCCCGGCTGACGGAAATCTCATCATCAACGGTGAAACAGAAGGAATCGAAAAGATCACAAACTCACTTTCATGCAATGTCATCAGATACGGTCTTAAAGATGAGTTTGACTACTATGCGACTAACATTACATATGATGAATTTGCGCACGCTTCCTACGACCTGAACCACGACGGCAAGGTACTCGGCCGCATCACTCTTGCAGTTCCGGGACAGCATAATGTTTACAATTCAATGGCAGCTTTCATCGCCTGCTCTCTCCTCGGTCTCAGCTTCGATGAGATCGCAGGTGCGCTCAGCGAATACCACGGAACTGACCGTCGTTTCCAGAAGAAAGGTGTCATAAACGGAATCACAGTTGTTGATGACTACGCACATCACCCAACTGAGATCAGCGCTACTATCGAAGCTGCAAAGCATTGTCCACACCGTACTATGTGGCTTGTTTTCCAGCCCCATACATATACCAGAACAAAGGCACTCTTCAATGAATTTGCTGAAGCTCTCTCAGCCGCAGACAAAGTTATCCTTGCTGATATCTATGCAGCTCGTGAAACTGATACTCTCGGCATGAGTTCAAAGCTTCTCATGGACGCTATCCGCGAAAAGGGTACAGATGCTTTCTATTTCCCAAGTTTTGCAGAGATTGAAAAATTTTTAGAAGAAAATTGTATCAACGGTGACCTGTTGATAACTATGGGCGCCGGAGACGTTTATAAAATTGGAGAGGACTTCCTCAAGAAATAACTTATCCACATTATCCACATTTCGATGTGAAAAACTTTTCACATCGGGCTGTGGATTTTTTATGTCTTGAATACAATGCTTTGAGATAGTTATGCACATTATCCACATTATCCACATTTTCTGTAAAGTGCCTAATTTACGGGCTTTGGAGGCATTTTTCAGATTGTAATTGTGCATATCTGTGTGCTATAATTCGTTTCGGTTAATAAAAGTTTCTGATTTCTGAAAGACAGGTGCAGGATTTGAAAAGTATTACTTTATATCAAAAAAACAACTCAGGAATAACATCTATTTCAAATTACTTTATTGACGTATACATGAAAGATGCCAATGAAGCTCAGATAAAGGTCTATATTTATCTGCTGCGCTGCTCTGGCAATGCTGAACCGGTCTCTGTTTCCACTATCGCTGATCTTTTCAATTACACAGAGCGTGATATCATCCGTGCTCTTGAGTACTGGGATCGCGTCGGGATAATCACTATCGACCGTGATGAGGACAAGTCTATCCGCGGCATATGCCTTAACCCGATCGGCGGCACAGCTCCTAAAACAGCTCAGCAGCCTGCAGCACCGGCTCCGGTCAAAGCAGTTGCTCCTGCACAAGAAGACGCAGCCCCTTCAAAGGAAGTTATACACAAGGATACGAAGCCTTTCTATCCGCGTGAGCGTCTCGAAAAGTTTAAAGCGCGCGAAGATGTCAGCGAAATGATCTATATTGCTGAAAAATATCTTGGCAAACCATTAAATTATTCTGATGTAAACACTGTCCTCTTTATTTATGATAAACTTGGATTTAAGATAGACTTGATCGAGTATCTTATCGACTACTGTGTAAACGGTGGTCACTTAAGCATGCACTACATAGAATCTACTGCCATCGCATGGCACGAGCAGGGCATCGACAATGTCGCAACTGCCAAGGCTCAGACAGGTGCATTCAATAAAGACTATTTCTCCGTTCTCCATGCCTTTGGACTCAACGGAAGAAATCCTGTAAAGAACGAGATCGACTATATCCGTCGTTGGAAAGACGAATTCGGCTTCGATATGGAGATCATCCTTGAAGCTGTAAACCGCACTATGCGAACCATTGCCCGTCCAAGCTTCCGCTATGCAGACAGCATTCTTTCCGACTGGAAGAAAAAGAATGTAAAGGGCAAGAACGACATTGCAAAGCTCGATGCAGACCACGATAAACTCCGTGATGCCAAGGCTGCACATCCGAATGCTCAGGCGCCGCAGCCTCGCAAAGTCAGCAACTTTGACGAACGCACTTACGACTACAGTGCGCTTGAAGAAAAATATTTCAAAAATTAACAGGATAGATAATTATGCCTATCACAGATAGAGAATTCAAAAAGATCCTAGATGATTACGATCATCGAAGGATGGTCCATACTGAGGAAGCTCGTAAGAGACTTCTGGAATTATATGCAAAAATTCCGCCGCTGAAGGCGATCGACGATAAGATTGCCGATATTTCAGCAGAATCCGCCGCCAAATTCATTCAGGGTGACAGGAAGGCTTTCGAGGGCTTAAAGGAAAAGATCAACAGTCTTTCAACTACGAAGTACAGCCTGATCGAAGAGAATGGATTTCCGCGAGACTATGCGCAGGTTCGATACGACTGTCCTGACTGTCAGGACACAGGCTACATCAACAACGAGCGCTGTCACTGCCTGCGTCAGCACATAATCAACGATCTTTACGCTCAGTCAAATATCATCGCTTCCCTTGATGAGCAGAATTTTGCTCACTTCAATTTCGATGTATATTCTGAAGAAGCTAAAGAAAATATGAAAAAGGTATATATGGCAGCCCGGGATTTTACCGATAAATTTGCCATTAAGTATACAAATATGTTATTCTTAGGAAATGTTGGGAGTGGTAAGACTTTTATGTCTAACTGCATTGCAAAAGAGCTCCTCGATAGAGGTTTTTCAGTTCTTTATTTCTCATCATTTAACCTGTTTGATACATTGGCGAAAGTCACTTTCAACAGGGACAGAGATAACGAAGTACCGCCCGATACATATCGGAACGTATATGAAGCTGATCTATTGATCATCGATGATCTCGGTACAGAGACACCGAATTCTTTTGTTCGGTCCCAACTCTTTCTTATCTTAAATGAGAGAAACCTTCGTCAAAAGTCCACGGTTATCTCATCGAACCTTTCGATCGAGCAGCTGAAAGACAATTACACGGAGCGAGTATTCTCAAGACTGTTGAGTGGGTACGATATGTTTAGGTTCCGAAGTTCAGATATACGACTGAGCTCGGTTTAATATTTTTTTCTTTAAGAGGAAAGGAAATTTCATGACAATTCACGAAGGAAAACGTAAGCTTGACAGCATTCCGGTAGGTAAACTTGGTGTTATCCCTCTTTCCGGATGTACAGAACTGGGTTCTAAGGTTGACAAATACCTTGTTGATTGGAGAACTGAACGTGAGAATGAGCACAAGAATTCTCTTGCATTCGCTGGTTATCAGAGAGATTCTTATGTGATCAAAACAACTCTTTCAAGATTCGGTTCAGGTGAAGCTAAGGCTGCAATCAATGAATCCATCCGCGGAATGGATCTGTTCCTTCTTGTCGACGTTTGCAACTATTCAAAGACTTACAAACTTTGTGGCAAGGTTAATCACATGTCTCCTGACGATCACTATCAGGATCTTAAGCGTATCATCGGTGCCATTGGCGGTAAGGCTAGACGTATCAACGTTATCATGCCATTCCTTTATGAAGGACGTCAGCACAAAAGAACATCAAGAGAGTCACTTGACTGTGCTATCGCACTTCAGGAGCTTATCAAGATGGGCGTTGATAACATCATCACTTTTGATGCTCACGATGCCCGTGTACAGAACGCCATCCCACTTCACGGATTTGAGACAATTCAGCCAGCTTACCAGTTTATGAAGGGACTTCTTAATAATGTTAAGGATCTCAACATCGACTCTGAGCACATGATGGTCATCAGCCCTGATGAAGGCGGAATGAACCGTGCGATCTACCTTGCAAACGTGCTTGGTCTTGATATGGGTATGTTCTACAAGAGACGTGATTATACTACTGTAGTAGACGGTAAGAATCCTATCGTTGCACACGAATTCCTCGGTGCAAATATCGAAGGAAAAGACGTGATCGTAATCGATGACATGATCTCATCAGGCGAAAGCATCCTTGATGTTGCTAAGGAGCTTAAGGCTCGTAAGGCTAACCGAATCTTCGTTATGGCTACATTCGGTCTTTTCACAAGTGGTCTTAAGGATTTTGATGAAGCTTATGATAAGGGGCTCATCAACAAAGTTCTTACTACAAACTGTATTTATCAGACACCTGAGCTTCTCCAGAGAGAGTACTATATCTCATGTGATATGAGTAAATACATCGCATTCATCATCGATACACTAAACCACGATTCCTCTATCAGCGATCTTCTCAATCCAAACGGAAGAATCCAGAAACTCGTGGCAAGATACAAAAACGGTGAACTTTGAACCTAACATAATTTATTAGATTTAGCGTAAAGGGACATTAGCATCATTAAGAGCTAGTGTCCTTTTCTTTTAATATTTCACTTTTTAGTATTGATTTTCAAAATTAATTCGGGACAAGAGTACCGAATATCTTTACTGCCAAATTTACATCTCCTTTTTCAAATCTTCCACTGGTATCTTGACAGATCCACCTTCCCATTTACTACGTGTATTTTCTCCGCTTCAAGAAGTCTGGCCTGTGCTCCGACTCCGCCAAAGGCAAATTTTCCGGCAAGTTCTCCCTTTGAATTTACTACTCTGAAACATGGGATTGTTTTAGGATCAGGATTTTTATGAAGGGCATTGCCAACTGCTCTTGCCATCTTCCTATTCCCTGCGATTTCAGCTATCTGTCCATAGGTTGCAACACAGCCATAAGGAATCTTTTTTACAGCTTCATAAATTCGCTTTGATGGGCTGTTGTCTTTGTCCATGCCTACCACTCCATTTTGGAAAAATCTCTTATTAGTCCAAAGCATTCTCTGACCATGTTATTAGGAAGATACCACGGAAAAGTATATGCAGCAATTCCGCATACCTCATCATCAGTAAGCTTCTTTGCCAGATGCACTCCACGGAATACGTGGAAATTGTTGGTCACAATGCCGATTTTAAGTTGTTTATCGGAACCTGCTGCCTGCCTCATGATATCAAGCGAATACCGGACATTCTCGTTTGTATCCAAAGCCTTGGTCTCAGCAATTATCCTATCTGAGGCTATACCTCTTGAAACGAGGTATTCTTTTCCACCATCACCTTCACTGATAGATTCATTTGCTCCCTGTCCTCCGGAAACAATGCATAGGGTGTCCGGATTCTCTGAAAGATATGTGTAAGCTGCATCCAGTCTGTACTTAAAAATGATACTCGGGCCATAATCCCTCATTTGGGCACCAAGCACTACAATATAATCAAGGTCCTTTTCACCTTTATCCCAAAAGTGGCTTGCCATGGCAGCGAAGCATGTTATCAAGATTACCAGTACCACCGTCATAAGACAGTAACTTGTTTTTCTTAACGCCACCGGTACTTTCAGCCATCTGCCATTCCCGGAAAAGAAAAATGCCAGCCCGAAAAAGGCTGCAGCTGCAATCCATATCATAAAAGAAAATGTTCCACTTCCCACCATGTAGATGCTTACCGAATAGATCAGACATCCTATCAAGAGTATAAAGAATACAATTTTCATATATTTCACAGCAAAGCATCCTTCCACTCATCTTCTTTAAAGCCGATAAGAACTCTGTCACTACTTACAAGCAATGGCCTTTTCACAAGCATCCCGTCCGATGCAAGGTGTCTGAACTGTTCATCCTCGCTCATATCCGGCAGTTTTTTTGACAGCTCCAGATCTTTATATATTTTTCCACTTGTGTTAAAGAACTTCTTAAGAGGCAGTCCGCTCTTCTTGTGATACTCCCTGAGAGTCGTCTCATCCGGATGCTGCTCTTTAATATCAACCTGCTCATAGCTCACACCATTATCATCAAGCCATTTGAGGGCTTTCTTACATGTAGAGCACTTGGAATAACAATATACCGTGTTGTTCATTTCATTCTCCTGTCTTCTTTACTCTTCACCAATCGCAATCTTAATATCCACAACAAATTTCTTCATAAATATACGGAAACGCTGCCTGTACATCATATTTTTCTTGAATAATCGGCATAAGTGGAAGCCCTGTCTCAATCGTCTTAAGTCTCCTGCTGCCATCTACGATAAAGAATTTCTTTTTCACTTTAGCACTTATTTTTAGTTTTGTGTGCAAAACCTGACGAATGGTAGCTGACAGCTGACGAAATACAGTTTTCATGCAGCTTCATTTTTGCTTATGAGCAAAATTGAAATTTATTATTGTCATATTTTTTTGAAAGACTTATAATTCGGTTGTTCTAATTATTGGAATTTTTTTATAAAAAATGGGCAAGGTAATAAAATGAATACTAAGAAAATACTTAGCGGTAGTACATTGAAACTGTTGGCAGTAATATCCATGTTATTTGATCATTTTGGACGAATCGTATTAGAAAATGGTTATTTAATGAATACCAGATCAATGATTTCAGATGAGCAGTATGCGCGCATTTCAGCAATGTCTGATGTTTGCGGGTGGATAGGGAGAATGGCATTTCCTATATTTTGTTTCCTTCTGGTTGAAGGGTTCGTACATACAAAAAATCTGAAAAAATATATGAGAAATCTTTTGTTGTTTGCCATATTGACAGAAACAATCTATGATTGGAGTTTTACAGGAATACTTTTCAATATTTATCAGCAAAATGTGCTGTTTGAACTGCTTTTGGGAATTATTGCTCTTTATATGATACGGCGGGAGAAAAAATTTGTTAAAGAGAAAATAAGAGTAGTAAATGAAAAAGAAGCAGAATCAATATCCATCATTATTGCAATTTTAATAATAATAATTTTAGGAAAAGCTGCCGAAAAATTGTATTTTGATGGCGGTCTATATGGAATATCTCTCATTGGAATGTTTTACTTATTGCGAAAGCAGAAAATAGCTAAATTTTTTGCAGGAATTGGAATATTGCTATTTTATAATTATTATTTGGTTGGAGGCGGTTTTGACTTTTCTCCGGAGAATTTTCTTGATATTTCCCTTTTAGCCGGAGTCAGTGCATTGCTGCTAATTTTCGGATACAACGGACAACGTGGACGGAGGGTAAAATATTTTTTCTATGTTTTTTACCCTATGCATCTTTTGATATTAAAAATCCTATCAGTATTATATACATAACTGAAAAAACTGCGAAAGAGTTCTCACTCTTTCGCAGTCTTATCGTTACTGCACTCTTTCATTAAATATTTTCATGAAATCTGCAGTATTTTTATAGATATCATTTTTGTAAACGGCCGATCCCGCTACGATCACGTTAGCGCCAGCATCCAGAACAACGTCCACGTTGTCAAGCTTGATGCCGCCATCAACTTCAATGTCAACCTCGAGTCCAGCTTTGCTGATGCACTCTCTGGCTTCTCTTATCTTCTCTGTCGATGCCGGAATATAGCTCTGACCGCCGAGTCCCGGTTCAACTGTCATGATCAAAAGCATGTCTATATCTCTAAGAAATGGCTTTATCTCATCTATCGACGTGTTTGGCTTGATTGCCAAGCCTGCCTTCTTCCCACAAGCATGAATCTTGCTGATTACCCCTAATACATGATCTGTCGCTTCATAATGAAATGTGATAATATCAGCGCCGCAATCAGCGACATCCTTAATAAATCTCTCCGGTCTGTCAACCATCATATGAACATCAAAGATTTGCTTGCTGCATTTTCTAATGCTCTTTATAACGGGCATACCAAATGAAATATTCGGAACAAAAATACCATCCATTACATCTATGTGCACGAGCTGAGCGCCTGCGCGCTCAGTCTCTGCAATATTCTCGCCTAACTTTGTAAAGTCAGCGGAAAGGATCGAAGGTGCAAAAAGAAATCTCACTTAACAAACTCCTTAATCTTTGCATAAATACCGTTTGCATTAAGACCAAATTTATCAAGAAGCTCTACAGCTGGTCCTGACTCACCGAAACGGTCCTCAACACCGATTCTCTTCATCTTTGTAGGGCAGTGCTCAGCAAGTGCCTCTGCTACTGCTCCGCCAAGACCACCGATGATAGAGTGCTCTTCAACTGTAACTACCTTGCCTGTCTTTGCAGCAGACTTAACAACAAGGTCAACATCAAGAGGCTTGATAGTGTGGATGTTGATAACCTCAGCATCGATACCGTCATTAGCAAGAAGCTTTGCAGCCTCAAGTGACTCATTTACCTCAAGACCTGTTGCGATGATAGTAAGATCCTTGCCTTCCTTAAGAACGATACCCTTACCGATCTCAAACTTATAATCAGGTCTGTCATTGATAACAGGAACTGCAAGACGACCAAATCTGAGATATACAGGGCCATCCATCTCATAAGCAGCCTTAACTGCTGCACGTGCTTCAACATCATCTGAAGGGTTGATGATAGTCATTCCAGGGATAGTTCTCATAAGAGCGATATCCTCGTTACACTGGTGTGTAGCACCATCTTCACCTACAGAGATACCTGCATGTGTAGCACCGATCTTTACGTTAAGGTGCGGATAACCAACAGAGTTTCTAACCTGCTCGAAAGCACGGCCTGCTGCAAACATAGCGAATGTTGAGCAGAATGGAACCTTGCCTGTTGTAGCGATACCTGCAGCGATACCAACCATGTTTGACTCAGCAATACCACAGTCGAAGAAACGCTCAGGGAAAGCCTTCTTAAATGTACCTGTCTTTGTAGCTGCTGCAAGGTCAGCATCAAGTACTACAAGATTGTCGTGTTCCTTACCAAGTTCAACGAGAGCGTTACCGTAGCTGTCTCGTGTTGCAATCTTCTTTACATCGCTCATAATGCTTCACCTGCTTTCTTAAGATCTTCCATTGCAATTGCGTACTCTTCATCGTTAGGAGCCTTACCATGCCAGCCGACCTGATTCTCCATGAATGAAACGCCCTTGCCCTTAACTGTCTTCATGATGATAGCAGAAGGAACACCCTTTGTTTCACGAGCTTCCTTGAAAGCTGCACGAAGCTGAGCCATATCATTTCCGTTCTCAACATTGATAACATGGAAATTGAAAGCTTCAAACTTCTTATCGATAGGATAAGGAGAGTTAACATCTTCGATTGAGCCATCGATCTGAAGGTTGTTGTTATCAACGATAACACAGAGATTATCAAGCTTCTTTGCTCCTGCGAACATAGATGCTTCCCAAACCTGACCTTCACCGATCTCACCATCACCAAGGAGGGTGTAAACGCGGTATGTATCATTGCTGAGCTTAGCAGAAAGAGCCATACCTACTGCAGCTGAGATACCCTGTCCAAGAGAACCAGAAGACATATCAACACCAGGAGTGTCCTGCTTGCAAGGATGTCCCTGAAGCATAGCACCAACGTGACGAAGGTTCTTTAACTCTTCCTTAGGGAAATATCCTCTCTCTGCAAGTGCAGAATAAAGACCCGGAGCTGTATGACCCTTAGACAATACAAATCTGTCTCTGTCTGCCTTTTCAGGGTTCTTTGGATCAATGTTCATCTCTTCAAAATAGAGATAAGTAAATACATCTGCTGCTGAAAGTGATCCACCCGGATGTCCGGATTTTGCTGCGTGAACGCCTTCGATAATGCCCTTGCGGACTTCTACGGCGATCTTCTGAAGTTCAAGATCTGTCATAAGATTTCGTCTCCTTATATTTAATCGTGACACATGTATTGTTTAGCGCAACTTTTTGCGCACACAATTCTTATTATATCATTTATTTTGTCCATAGTAAGCATTTGCACCATGTTTTCTGTAATAATGTTTATCCTGAAGTTCCTGAGGCGCCTCCTGAACCTTAGGATTGATGAGTTCTGTGCGGTATGCCATCTTTGCAACTTCCTCAAGTACTACTGAACCATGTACTGCTTCTTCTGCATTCTTACCCCATGCAAAAGGACCATGATTCTTGCAGAGAGCTGCCGGAACAGCTTCAGGATCAAGCCCCATACGCTTAAACTCATTAACGATCAGATGACCTGTATTTTCCTCATATGCCTCGTCGATCTCTTCCTTAGTAAGACATCTGAGACATGGAATATCTCCATAAAAATAATCTGCGTGTGTTGTTCCATAGCAAGGAATGCTTCTGCCTGACTGTGCCCAGCTTGTTGCATATGATGAATGTGTATGAACTACACCGCCAATAGTAGGAAAAGCCTTATAAAGCTCAACATGTGTTGCAGTATCAGATGAAGGATTATAATTACCCTCTACAACCTTTCCATTGAGGTCTACGACTACCATATCTTCCGGCTTGAGTTCTTCGTAAGGAACTCCGCTTGGCTTGATGACAAATAAGCCTGACTCACGGTCGATACCACTCACATTACCCCATGTAAATGTGACAAGACCATATTTCGGAAGCAACATGTTTGCTTCATATACTTCTTTTTTTAATTCTTCAAGCATTTCTATACCTTTCTCCTTCCTGATGTTGCATCTATTTAAAGACAAGATAATCTTATAATTAAATAATTGATTTGACAATTCACATAAATACCAAAAATTATAGTTTTTTACCCGAAAAGTATAACAAATGCAAAAAAGTTGTATTTAAAGTTGTAATATCTTATGACCACTCGAACACAAAAAGTAAAAAAAAAACCATATCGCCATTTTCACATAGCGATATGGTCTTTAATCATTCACTTTTCTTCACATAAGTCACGAACTCGTTTCCGTGCTCTGCAAACCATGCTGTCGAATCATTCATTCCCTTTTTGTAAATAGTACCTGTGGTCGGGTCCATAAGAATAGTGTTCTGCGCATCGTATCCCACGATAAGGACCGTTTCTCCATTACCGCCAGTAGCTATCACAGGGATTCCGTCACTTACATAATAAAGGACGCTGCTTAAGCTGCAGCCCGCAAGGTTAAGCGCCTTAGAGTCAGGTATCTGCTTCTCGATAATGTCCATTGCAGTATTACCATTTTCAAGAAGTGAAGAAACATTGACCGTCGATCCGGCATTTCTAAGCAGTGCTTCGAGTGAAGCCGCAAGGGTACTCTTTCCATCTTCCGCTGCTACAGCTTCTACCCTGCTGAGATTAGCCTCAGTCTTTCTATCACCCTTTTTCCAAATGTAGTTCTGCTCACTATCTACAACTATTCCGGCAGATGCATCTGCTGAGATAACTGCCTCATACTCAGTAGTCCAGATACTCTTGATATGTCCTGCCGCATATACATAGTACAAGTCAGGAAGTACATCAAGCGGTATAGTTATGCTTCTTCCGTCCCCATCCATGACTTCCTCTGGATTTACCACATGGACTCCTGATTTTATCTTCTGTGCAAGTGTGATCTCGATAACTGTCTCATAAGTATCTGTCACCGCCTGCGTGATCACATTCTTTGACTTTTCTGACGGGAAATTATTGACTATCTCATCATCAGAAACACTCGAATATGAGCCTGAGCCAGCTTCCATCCTGATTCTCTTTAATATCACCTCAGAGTCTTCAACATAAGCTCTTGTGATATAAATATTGTTTTCCTTATACTCTTTCAGCACTTTACCGTCTGAGTCTTGGATATATATGGTGTTCATCGGGCGTACAACTATACCGGAACTATTTCTTATATAGTCTGCCGTATAAGCTACTCCATAAACAAAGTCTTCGCCTATAAAGCCAAGCGGTGTTACTTCTGCATTTTCACCCTTGCTGATCTCACTCTTTTTGCCTGAGCTAAGGTTAACCAGCTGTACCGTTCCATTTTCATCCTCTGACTTCCATGCAGCCAGACGATTGTCATCTGAAACCACAATGCTGTTATATTTAAGCCCTTCAGCTATCGTCTCTACTGTCGCTGCGCTGAGGTCTACCCTTAAGATAGAGCCGTCCATATAAAGGCTGAGACTGTTTCCGCCGCCTGTGTAGGCAAGTCTTGAAATGTCAGATTTAAGTATCTCAAACGACCTTGCATATGGTATGTAGACCTGCTCCTGCATTCGGTTTTGCGCACTATTGAAGAAGTAAACAGAGATTCCGACTTCTCCTTCATGACGGCCTCTGTTCATGTAGCCATAGACCATGAACTGCACATTTCCGGTCTCATCAACAGAAAGGATCTTTATATCATGCTCGTCAAATCTGTTTCTTATATCATCGTCGCCTTTTCCGAAGAACGAGAAAATCCTTATCGCTCTCGAATCAGCCGCCCTGTAAGCATAGAGCGAACCATTCTGTACAAAGGCGATCACACTTCCGTCATCACTTTCCTTCATATTCAGGTTCGGATCAGTGATACCGAAATAAACCGTATTTGTGCCCCAGATATTTTTGCTCTCAGGGTTAAAGATAACGTGCATGTCTCTCTGGAAATCCAGCAGATATATGCGGTTATTAGTGTATCTGACTCTGTATACTTCCTTAACATCATAGAAATTACTGCTGTTGTTTTCATTGAGCGTAAGTACATACTGCCGCTCTATCGTTGCAGTGCTCTCGTCCATGTCATATATCTTTGTATATACAGTTCCGGGGGCAGATACCCCAAGTGCTCCCCACGTGATCTGGTCAAAACTTGAGTGGATGTCCACATGTGCGTAAGTCGAATTATCACCTGCGGAATTGCTTTCCATATATGTAATGATTCCCTTTGCTTTTGTCTTATCAAAGGTTGCCTCTGAGAAATCTTTTACAAATTTAAGAAGTTCTGCTCTATGAAGCTTTTCGTCATACATTATACGGGTGCTGAAATATATCTGCCTTCCAAGCTCGTCGTGAAGCGTGATGCCGAGCAGATATTCCACATCATTTTCTATAAGATCTTTTATCTGAAGCTTAAGAACTATATCTCCATTTTTCTCTTCAAACTGATTTTCACCAAGCTCAGTATTTTCTACAAGTCTTTCTGCATTTGCAGACCTTACCTCATAGCCGATCTTTTTTATCGTATTGCCATATGTATGGATCACAAGCGAGATCGTCCTGTCCGACTCAAGCGGAGAAAGTGCATCTCTGAGCATATTTTTCTCCATATCGCCTGTGTAGCCATGCATAAGGTTGATCTCATGCCCGTCATAGACTGTCGAAACCGTCGGAAGCGACGCTTCTGCCATCTTAACCGTAACTTCCGCCGTGTCTCTGTTAACAAAGGTACTGATTATTATTGCTGATATTATAAACGTTGCTAAAAACGCTGCTATTTTCAAAAATATTTTTTTCATGCCCTCCATTTTACGACTAGCACCTGTGATTTGCAATCTTATAAGATGATTCACGTCAAATAATTGTAAATTGAGAGTTACTGTTCACTCACTTCTAGCTCATTTCACCACCGGCTTCGCCTATTTTTGTGCAATGTATACAACCAATTGTATTTTTTTATGGTCATTTTGTAATTAATTGATTATTCAATTCCACTGATATATAATAAAATCACTGTATTTCTCGTGCATTACGCCCATTTTTTTGGACATTTTCACGTACAAGGGCTAACTGTCAGTCTTTTTTGTACAATTCGTACTCTGTACGGGGGAGATGAAATACAGAGGGGTTAAAAATCTCACAGAAAGGAAGGTGATGATGGTTGGCGACAGACACAATTGAGGCGATCCGCGCAGCTGAGCAACAGTCTGATGCAGCCGAGAAACAGGCTCGTCAGGATGCGGAACGTATCGTCGCTGATGCTGAAACAAAAGCTTCTGAGCTAAAGGCTTCTATCATGAAAGAAGCCCGCGATAAAGCTGCCGAGGCAGTCCGGGCTGCCGAAAACGACAGTAAACGCTTTGCTGATGAAGCCGAAAAGGCCGCTCAGACAGAGACCGAGAAGCTACGGAACGCTGCAGCATCAAAGGAGAATGAGGCAATTCAACTTATTATTAATAGCCTCAAATAAGCAACAAAAATAATACGAAAAGGAGGTAGCAAAGGTATGGCTGTTTTACCCATGAAGCGGGTGATGATCCTGGGCATGAAAAAAGACCGTAAAGCAATCCTGGAATCATTACAGCGTCTGCAGACAGTTGAGATTGAGAAAGATCTTGCTGTGTCCGCGGATGACCCTGTCTTTTCGTGTGCTGACACATCTGAACCAAGAGCGTTGTTTGATAAAAATGCCACACTGGCATCTAATGCTCTGGAAACTCTGAACAAGTATTCCCCGGAAAAATCAAGTCTGGCTGATTCACTTAACGGCCGGAAGGTTTTGAGTAAAACTGAATATGAAAAAAATGTTTCTCGCCGGGATACCATCCTGGATATCGCCAAGCGCATCAACAAGCTTGAAAAAGAGATAGTTGATGCAACTGCGGAGATTCCGAGGACGGAAACACAGATTGAAGCACTTATGCCTTGGATGAAGATGGATCTTCCTTTGGATTTCAAGGGCACGAAAAAGTCCCGCGCGTTTATTGGCTCTTTCCCGGGTCCAATGAACGAAGCAACCATCGTCAGCACCATTGAAAGCAGCGCGCCTGACATAACCGGGGTGGACGTGACGATAATTTCATCGTCAGACGACATAACCTGTGTCATGATCGTTTGCCTCAAAAAAGATGCCGACGCTGTCGAAGAGGCCTTGCGAAGAATGAATTTTGCAAGAGCTCCTGTAAGCAATGCAATACCTGCTGATGAGATCAGACGACTCAATGCCCACATGAGTGATGAACGGGCAAATATCCAAAAGTATAAGGGTCAGATCATAAGTTATGCAGGCTCACGCAAAGACCTCAAGTTCCTTATCGACTATTTCACAATGCGCTATGAAAAGTATGAGATACTTTCAAAACTCACGCTTTCCAAGCGGACATTTATACTAAAAGGCTGGATACCTGCAGCAGATGCCGCTTCTCTCGAAAAGGTAATGTCCCGTTTCGAGGATTGCATTGTAGAGTTCAAGGATTGCACCGAATCAGATGATTCACCTGTACTTCTGTTAAATAACGGTTTCTCCGCACCTGTTGAGGGAGTTGTCGAAAACTACTCTCTGCCGGGCAAGGGCGAGATCGATCCGACAGTTCCGGTATCATGCTTCTACTACATACTGTTCGGCATGATGCTTTCAGACGCAGGCTACGGCTTGATAATGGCTCTTGGCTGCGGAATCATCTTATCGAAATTCAAGCAGATGGAAGCCGGGCTAAAGAAATCTTTGACCATGTTCTTCTACTGCGGACTTGGCACAATGCTCTCAGGCGTTCTCTTCGGCAGTTACTTCGGAGATCTTCCGACCGTAGTTGCAAAGACATTCTTCGGTGTGGATTTCACAATTCCATGCTGGATCAATCCTCTGGAGAGTCCGCTTCAGATGCTGCTGCTCTCATTCTGTATCGGTATCGTACACCTCTTTGCCGGTCTTGCTCTACTGCTCTACACCGACATTAAGAATGGCAAGATTGCCGATGCGTTTTATGACGTAATCTTCTGGTATATGCTGGTTGGTGGTCTCATTACTTATGGAATCACACAGTCTATCGTATACGGAATCGTTGGTCTTACAGGTCCTGTAGGAAATGAAACCACCGCTCAGATTGGTGCGATCGTTGCCTGCATCGGTGCTGTTGGAATAATCCTGACCGGCGGCAGAGAATCACGTAACCCTGTAAAACGTCTGTTAAAGGGCTTATATGCTCTTTATGGAGTAACCAATTATTTAAGTGATCTCCTTTCATACTCAAGACTTTTGGCTCTCGGTCTTGCAACAAGCGTTATCTCACAGGTATTTAACCAGCTTGCATCAATGACCGCAGTAGGCACAGGTTTTATCGGAGTGATCTTATTCATAGTAATCGCAGTTGTTGGCCACTCATTAAACTTCGCCATCAACGCACTTGGAGCATATGTACACTCAAATCGTCTTACATTCGTTGAGTTCTTCGGAAAGTTCTTCAACGGCGGCGGACGTAAATTCTTACCGTTCTCTATGAACACAAAGTACATTAAAGTTAAGGAGGAAATTTAACTATGGGATTAGCATTTGCACTTCTCGGAGCAGCTTCAGCAGCACTCTTCGCAGGAATAGGTTCAGCTATAGGTACCGGCCGCGCAGGTCAGGCAGCCGCAGGTGTTCTTACTGAAGATCCTTCACTTTTCTCAAAGGTTCTTATTCTTCAGCTTCTTCCTGGTACACAGGGTATTTACGGTCTTCTGATCGCATTCATCGCTCTTTCTAACATCGGTGTTATGGGCGGAACAGCTCCTACAAGTCTCGGACAGGGTCTTGCATACTTCTTTGCTTGCCTTCCAATGGCAGGTGTTGGTCTTCTTTCAGCTATGCAGCAGTCTAATGCAGCAGTTGCATGTATCGGTCTTGTTGCTAAGAAGCCTGACCAGTTTGGTAAAGCTATGATCCTTCCGGCTATGGTTGAGACATATGCCATCCTCGCACTTCTTATCTCAATCCTTGCAATCAATGGTGTTGCAGCTCTTGGATAAAGATCAAAGATAACGAAAGGGGACAGATTAATGGCTGGATTAGACAAGATAATCAGTCAGATCAAAGCTGAATCCGATGCAGCAGCCGAAGCCGTTAAGGCAGAGGCTCAGAAAAATGCTGATGCGATGATCGCAAAGGCTAAGAGTGAGGCAGAAGACGAAGCAGAAAAGATCCGCAAGAACGGAGAAATTTCTGTTAAGAATGCTGTTTCGCGAGCTCAGAGCCAGGCAGACCTTCATAAGCGTCAGGCAATACTTGCTGAAAAGCAGAAGCTCATTTCAAACATGTTTGACAAAGCTGATGACTACATCAAGGCAATGCCTGATGATGCCTATTTCAAGCTTCTTTCAGACATGGTAAAGCGTTACGCAGTCGAGGGAAAGACCGGAGAGCTCCTTCTTTCAAAGAAGGATCACGGCCGCATACCATCTGGTTTCCCTCAGGAAGTAAAGCTTGCAGCTGACAGCAAAAACGGAAAGCTTACAATTTCTGACAAATTTGCAAACATTGACGGAGGCTTCATCCTTTCCTACGGCGGCATCGAAGAAAATTGCTCTTTTGATGCATTGATAAATGACGCAAGGGATTCATTACAGGATGATATTCAAAAACTCTTATTTGCGTAAACCGCGCCTCGAAAGGAGAAAAGATTGGCAGAGAAAAATTATATCTATGCAGTCGCGCGGATCCGTACCAAAGAATTATCGCTGCTTACCGCATCTTATCTTGAGCAGCTCCTTGGAGCAAAGTCTTACAAGGAATGCCTGCAGCTCCTGATAGATAAGGGATGGGGCGATGGAACAGATAACAGTCCGGAACACATTTTGGCAGTAGAACGCCAGAAAACGTGGGATCTGATCGCAGATATGGTTGATGATATGTCACCGTTTGATGTATTTTTATACGCCAACGACTACCACAATCTCAAGGCAGCGATCAAAGCCGTCTATACCAACGACAAACGGCAGGACATCTACATTAAGTCAGGTACGATCGACCCGGCACTTATCTATAAGGCAGTTGCCGAGAAAAACTACGATCTTTTGCCTGAACATATGCAGGCCATAGCCAAAGAGGGACTTGATACATTGCTTCACACAAGAGATGGTCAGCTCCTCGATGTCATCGTTGATAAGGCAGCACTGGACGCTATTTATGCTGCCGGAAGTGCCGCAAAGAATCCGATCATTGCTCTTTATGGAGAGCTTACAGTTGCCACTGCCGACCTCAAAGTCGCAGTCAGAGCATCTAAGACCGGTAAAGACAGGAAGTTCTTAGACAGGGCTCTTGCCGAATGCAAGACGCTCGACCTCGCTAAACTTAAAGATGCAGCCACAGAAGGCTTTGATGCGATCTGTGATTACATCGAAAATACCAAGTATTCCGACGGTGTCGAAGAACTCAGGAAATCTATGTCGGCATTCGAACGCTGGGGCGATAACCTCCTTATCCGTGCAATTCAACCGGAGATTCGCCATCCATTTACCATCGGACCTTTGGCAGCGTACATTCTGGCTCGTGAAAACGAAATAAAGACAGTACGGATTGTTCTTTCCGGTAAGATCAACGACCTTCCGGATGATTCGATTCGGGAAAGGGTAAGGGAGATGTATGTATAAGATAGCAGTCATCGGTGACTGGGACAGTATATACGGTTTCGGTGCATTGGGACTGGACACTTTTCCCCTCACCGACCCAATAGAAGCAACAAAAAAGCTGCGTGAACTTGCAGACAACGATTATGCCGTAATTTATATCACAGAATCTCTGGCTTCAAAGATCAAAGCTGAGGTAGACCGCTACCGTGAGCTGAGACTTCCGGCTATCATACTGATTCCGGGTGTTTCAGGAAACACAGGCGACGGTATCATGGCTGTACGTAAATCCGTTGAACAGGCAGTTGGTTCTGACATTCTATTTGGTAAATGATGAAATACACTGAAAGCAGGTGAAAATATTTAATGAGCAAAGGTAGGATCAAAAAAGTAGCCGGACCGCTTGTTATCGCCGAGGGCATGAAAGACGCCAACATGTTTGACGTTGTGCGTGTCAGCGACGAACGACTGATCGGTGAAATTATTGAAATGCACGGTGATCAGGCCTCAGTACAGGTTTACGAAGAGACCTCAGGTCTCGGTCCCGGTGCTCCGGTTGAGTCGACCGGTGTACCTATGAGCGTTGAGCTCGGACCTGGTCTGATCAAGAGTATCTATGACGGTATTCAGCGTCCTTTGGAGAAGATCCTTGAAGTAAGCGGAACAAATCTCCTTTCACGAGGCGTTGAAGTTCCATCCCTTGACCGCGATAAAGTTTGGGAATTTAAGGCTTGTAAAAAAGCCGGAGATAAAGTCGAAGCCGGCGATATCATCGGAACAGTTCAGGAAACCGAGATTGTTTCGCACAAGATCATGGTACCTTACGGTATCTGCGGAACTATCAAGTCTATCGGTGATAAATCTGCAAAAGTAACTGATAAGGTCGCAGTTATCACAGATGACAAAGGCGCAGATCACGACATCACTTTGATGCAGAAATGGCCTGTAAGACGCGGACGTCCTTACAAGGAAAAGCTTCCGCCTGACAGACCTCTTGTAACAGGTCAGCGTGTCGTTGATACTATGTTCCCTATTGCCAAGGGTGGTACAGCAGCTGTTCCCGGACCATTCGGTACAGGTAAGACTGTCGTACAGCACCAGCTTGCCAAGTGGGCAGAAGCAGACATCATCGTCTACATCGGCTGCGGTGAGCGTGGTAATGAGATGACTGACGTTTTGAACGAGTTCCCTGAGCTGATCGATCCAAAGACCGGTCATACACTTATGGAAAGAACCGTTCTTATCGCTAATACATCAGATATGCCGGTTGCAGCCCGTGAGGCTTCTATCTACACCGGTATAACCATCGCTGAGTATTTCCGTGATATGGGATATTCTGTAGCTCTTATGGCTGATTCTACATCACGTTGGGCAGAAGCTCTTCGAGAGATGTCAGGCCGACTGGAAGAGATGCCGGGTGAAGAAGGTTATCCTGCATACCTCGGTTCTCGTCTTGCACAGTTCTATGAAAGAGCCGGACGTGTATTCACACTCGGAAGCGATGAGCGAGAAGGTTCACTTTCAGTTATCGGTGCCGTATCTCCTGCCGGTGGTGATATTTCAGAGCCTGTTACTCAGGCAACACTCCGTATCGTTAAGGTATTCTGGAGTCTGGATTCATCACTTGCTCAGAAGCGTCACTTCCCAGCCATCAACTGGCTGACAAGTTACTCTCTCTATCTTGCAAATATGGGTGCATGGTTCAATACCAATGCTGCACCTGACTGGATGGAACTACGTCAGGAAATGATGAATCTTTTGCAGGATGAGTCAAAACTTAATGAAATGGTACAGCTCGTCGGAATGGACGCACTTTCAGCTCCGGATCGTCTGAAGATGGAAGCAGCACGTTCTATCCGTGAGGACTTCCTGCATCAGGATGCTTTCCACGAGGTAGATACATATACCTCACTTAAGAAGCAGCACATGATGATGCAGCTCGTACTTGATTTCTATAATATTTCACTGAAAGCTCTCGATCAGGGTGCTGACGTTGAAAAGCTGGTTGCCATGGATACCCGTGAAGCGATCGGACGTTTCAAGTACACCGAAGAGGACAAACTTGAGGGTGCATATAAGAAAATCCTCGATGATCTGAACGGTGAAGTTCAGAAGATCATTTCTGAAAAGGAGGACTTCTAAAAAATGCCAAAAGAATATAGAACCATACAGGAAGTAGCCGGTCCTCTGATGCTCGTACGTGGCGTTGAAGGCGTTACGTACGATGAACTTGGTGAGATCGAGCTTGCAAACGGCGAAAAGCGCCGCTGCAAAGTTCTTGAAATTGATGGTGGAAATGCTCTCGTACAGCTGTATGAGGCTTCTACCGGTATCAACCTTGAGTCATCAAAGGTCCGCTTCCTCGGACACACAATGGAATTGGGAGTTTCCGAAGATATGCTCTCACGAGTATTCGACGGAATGGGACGTCCTATCGACGGTGGCCCTGATATTCTCCCGGATGAGCGTCGTGACATAAACGGTCTTCCTATGAACCCCGCTGCACGAAGCTATCCTCAGGAATTCATTCAGACAGGTGTTTCTGCCATCGACGGACTTAATACTCTGGTTCGTGGTCAGAAGCTTCCTATCTTCTCTGCTTCCGGTCTTCCGCATGCAGAGCTTGCCGCACAGATTGCCCGTCAGGCTAAAGTGCGTGGTACAGACGAACCATTCGCCGTTGTATTCGCTGCCATGGGTATCACTTTCGAGGAATCAAACTTCTTCGTAGAGTCATTCCGTGAAACAGGCGCTATCGACAGAACAGTTCTGTTTGTAAACCTTGCAAATGACCCGGCTGTAGAACGTATCGCTACACCACGAATGGCTCTTACCGCCGCTGAATACCTTGCTTTCGAAAAGGGTATGCACGTACTTGTTATCATGACTGATATTACAAACTACGCTGACTCACTTCGTGAGATCTCCGCAGCTCGTAAGGAAGTTCCGGGACGTCGTGGATATCCCGGCTACATGTACACAGACCTTGCTTCACTTTATGAAAGAGCAGGACGTCAGAAGGGTAAGCAGGGATCTATCACTATGATTCCTATCCTTACTATGCCTGAAGATGATAAGACTCACCCGATCCCTGACCTTACAGGTTATATCACAGAGGGTCAGATCATCCTTTCCCGTGAACTTTATCGTAAGGGTGTAGAGCCTCCGATCGATGTTCTCCCTTCACTTTCACGACTGAAGGATAAGGGTATCGGTAAAGGAAAGACAAGAGCAGACCACGCCAACACCATGAACCAGCTCTTTGCTGCGTATGCACGAGGCAAGGACGCTAAGGAACTCATGATGATCCTTGGTGAAGCAGCTCTTACTGATATTGATAAGCTTTACGCACAGTTTGCGGATGCCTTTGAAAAGGAATATGTAAGCCAGGGCTACAAGGCAGATCGTTCTATCGAGGAAACTCTTGCGATTGGCTGGAAGCTGCTCCGTATCCTTCCAAGGGCTGAGCTGAAACGTATCAAAGACGAATTCCTGGATAATTACTATGATCCTGAGGATGAAAAGAAGACACTTGCCGCTGCCGAGAAGCTTAAGTAAGGGGGTGATGTTGTGGCTGCAACAAATGTGATCCCTACCCGAATGGAGCTCACCCGTCTCAAGGGCAAACTTATAAATGCCCGCCGTGGACATAAGCTCCTTAAGGATAAGCGAGATGAACTGATGCGACAGTTCCTCATTCTCGTCCGTGAGAACATGGCATTGAGAGAAAAGGTTGAAGAAGGCATCAAAGCTGCCAACAAAAACTTCGTGCTCGCACGCTCTTCAATGACAGAAGAAACCGTTAACGCTGCTTTCATGGCGCCTAAGCAGGAGGTCTCTCTTGAGGTTGGCAATCAGAATGTTATGAGTGTAAATATCCCGACATTCAAGTACCAGACAAGAACCAGCGACCCTAATGATATTTACTCTTACGGTCTCGCTTTCACCTCAAGCGACCTTGATGACGCTGTGCTGAGCCTTTCAAGTGTGCTTCCTGAGATGCTGAAGCTTGCAGAAAGTGAAAAATCCTGCCAGCTGATGGCTTCTGAGATTGAAAAGACAAGACGTCGTGTAAACGCGCTAGAACATGTTATGATTCCTGATATGCAGGAAAGCATCAAATATATTTCTATGAAACTTGATGAGAACGAACGAAGCAGTCAGATTCGTTTGATGAAGGTTAAGGATATGATGCTCGAAGAAGCTCATCATTACGAAGAAAAAGCCGCGGCACGTGCGGCAGATGTATCGTAGTACTCAGGAGGTAATCATGTCACAGCCAAAGCTTTACCGTAAAAGAATTATCCCGGACGAGTGCATTCCGTTAAATGACGATGAGATCCTCTATAGCGACGAGAAGATCATCGTCACGCGATGGAAAACACTCCATCCCAAGGAGAACTTCACACATGGAGCGTCTTGCTACTTTTTAGATGAAGGTTATAAGATCAGTAAATTCCTCAACAGCTGCGATCAGCTTGTTTACTGGTACTGCGATATTGTGGATTACACATACGACAAAACAAGTGATACCTATGTTTTTCGCGACCTTCTCATAGATGTTCTGGTTTATCCGGACGATTTTGTAAAAGTGGCAGACATTGATGAATTTCAAGAATCCATTGAAAACGGCGTACTGAAAACTGAGGATGTGACACGAGCGCTTAAGTCTTTGGCAAAGCTGCTCGATATGATATATGGTGGCAAATTCCCATTGCTTACCAAAGAGATCGAGAAATTTACCTAAACAAGATCCCCGAAGTCTTAATACAGGCTTCGGGGATTCTTTTTTGAGAAATAAACATTGTGTTATATTTCATACACATTTTAATTGATTATCTGTTGCTATAGTGCTTGCGCATATTGTAATGTTTATGTTAGGATATGTTTCAAGCAATAATTAATTGTGTAACACTTAATTTTTACAGGAGGATCAATCATGGGTGTTGTAACTAAAGATACTACCATTGGAGATATTTTAAGAATTAAGCCGGCAGCTGCTCCGCTTCTTATGGAGATTGGAATGCACTGTCTCGGATGTCCTGCATCACAGGGCGAGACTGTTGAAGAGGCTGCTATGGTTCACGGCGTAAACGCTGACGATCTTGTAGCTCAGATGAACGCTATCCCTGATGAACAGTAATTAAAAAAAGAACGCTGTGGCACTCATGCCATAGCGTTCTTTTTTATCACACTATTCTTTTAACTCACCACTACTCTGACTACTGTTATAGCCGCCAGCAAAACTACACCTACTGCTCCTATTACTATAGGCGCGATCCTATCTGCATCCTTTTCAAATTTTGTATCGACATAATTCACATTAGGATCTTTTGGATCAAGGTAAATCGGGACTTTAACACCTGTGACTCCTGGCCTATTACATGAATGATTTCCCTTTTTACGATATTTAGTACCATTATAAAAATACTCATATATCGGCCAATATGCCTCTTCTGTCCTGTATCTCATATCATCCGTATCTGTAACAACATTATCTACCGTTTCTCGGATCAATTTCCATTCCACCAAAATACCTGTGGTTGCAACTGTACATTTTTTCTTTCTGACATTTGCACTGATCGGTATCGCTATTCCCATAGCAATAAATATCACAGCTAGAATCGAAAAAATCATCATTAAAAATTCCAATATCATTTTATGCTTCTTTCTTAGGAACTATTTGTCCATCTACAACTTCAAGCTCTCCAAGTCCATCAAGCATCTCTTCAAACTGAAGTTCCTCTTTATCCTGAAATCCTATAAAAAAATTCACTTAAATTTTCATCACTGGTATTGCTGTTTTTAATTAGCTCGACTTATTCTAATGATGTAAATCTTCTAATGGTGAGGGTTTGCATCATTAGAATTTAGTCGAGATTATAAAAAACAGTTATACTAGTATATATTTCAAAAAAATTGCAGCAACTATTGCAGCAATAACAAGCAGACCACCTATCAACAAAAAAAAGACAGGGCCATTTTCCATTGCCTTCTTTTCTGTATCTGTATCTGCATAATACATATCTGGCTTAAACGGATTTAAATAAATTTTAACAGAAGCTCCTACATTTCCCGGTACACGCATCCCAGCCAAACTTAACTTGCGATATTTAATTCCATTGTATTCATACTCATACACAGGATTATAGGTTATAAACACTTTGCTGGAATCAACTTCATATCTTTTTTCAACACGTTCCCAATCAACTATTCTTCCTTCAACTACACACGTACAGTTCTCTTTTTGAATTTTATTATAATTTAATGCTTTTATACCCTGAACAATAAATATAATTGCCAATAAAAGCAAACCACCAACAATTGCAGCCTGTATCATTTTTATCCTTTCTTTTGTACAATTTGTCCATAAAAGTCAATGTCACTATAGCACATACTCTTTTAATATTGTTCCAAACCTGACGAATGGTATGCTTAAATAGGATGAACTGCATTATTTATAAAGAAAAAGAGGCCAAGACCTTTCTGATATGGTCTCGACCTCTCTTAGCACTATCTATTATCCGTCATCATCATTACTATCATTGTCGCTGTCTTCATCATCCTTCGACTCTTCTGACGATGAGCTTTCTTCTTCACTGGACTCCTCCGAACTTTCTTCCTCAGATGACTCTTCAGAGCTCTCAGCTTCCTCCGACGACTCCTCCTTGGAACTTGAACCCGGCGCTCCTGTAGCCTCACTCGAAGGATTACTCAAAGAATCCTCCTTTGTACCATAACCGGAATACTTACCTGTCCAGTACAGATAGAATACATGATGTCCTATGATAGTTCCTTTAATTCCCGGAACTATAGTACGGAAGAATAAACACTCTCCGATATTATTTGCGCCTGCCATAACTGCATCCGCCGCTTTAAGACATGTCGCATTAGCGCCCTGCGCAAGCACGATAGCAAGTCGTCCGCTCGCCACCGGCTCAAACTGATTCGCCTGATATACAACACCCGTGATCGTACTTGGGAACGCACCACTCATTACACGGTTCATTATTACCGCACCGACTGCGATCTTTCCTTCATACGGCTCACCGCCCGCCTCACACTGTATGATAGCGCCGAGCAATTCTCTCTCTCCGTGGCCGATAGTAACCTCGGAAAGGCTTCTCTTCGCCATCTGCTGTGACTTACGGGCAAGCTCTTCCTCCGCTGCAAGCTGCGATTTCAGGGAACTTACAGTATTCTTTGCAGCTACAAGCTTAGCCTCATACTGAAGTGCCGCTGCCTCAGCCGCCGAAATCTCACCTGCATACGCAGTGATAGAATTCTTAGTAGTATTTACAAGCTCCTGAACCTTATTCTGCTCTGTCTTGGCATCTTCCTTAAGCGCATCAAGTTCAGCCTTTTCCTCCTCAAGCTTCTCCTTCTGCGCCTTTGTCTCAGCGACAAGCTCCTTGTACTTATCGAGCATCGCCTGGTCATACTGATTCACACGCTCCACATAAGTCGCGCGGTTCAGGAAATCCGCAAAGTCAGTAGTATCCAGGAGCAACGCAAGATAGCTCTCGTTGCCCTGCTCATAAATAGTACGTATTCTTGCCTTTATGAAATTGTACTGTGCCTTTTTATCTGCCTTCGCCTGTTTGAGCTGAGCTTTTGTTTCTTCGATCTCAGCTTCTTTGTCAGCCTGCTGCTGCTCCAGCGCTGCAATCGTATCTGAAATCAATGTAAGCTTATTATTTAGGTTATTCAGATTGGACTGAAGACCGCTCTGGGTCTCCTTAAGATTTGAAATCTTGTCCTTAGCCGCCTCTACATTGTCCTCCGCATTTTTCTGAGCTTCTTTCGCATCCTTAAGCTTCTGGGAGGTCGACTTTGCAAAAACATTGGTATTGGTAAGTGAAGTAACGGCTAACGAAGCTGCTGCTGCAAAAATAACCAGTGATTTCGCTAATTTTTTATTCATACTTCCTCAATTTTTCTTATTCGTCTCATATGACGCTCTTCCCCTGAAAAATCAGTTGTAAGGAAGGTATCTACTATATCCATTGCCAGCCCTTCTCCGACAATTGCTGCTCCAAGTGCCAGAACATTAGCATCATTATGGAGTCTTGTCATCTTTGCCATAAGTGAATTTGTGCAAAGAGCTGCTCTGATGCCTTCAACTTTATTTGCAGCGATTGAAATACCTATTCCTGTTGTGCAGATAACTATACCCTGATCGCTCTCTCCTGAGGCAACTGACTTACCCACTGCGTGAGCAAACTCAGGGTAATCACAGGATTCTTTTGTATAAGTTCCGAAATCCTTGACCTCGTAGCCCTTTTCCTCAAGGTGTGCAATTACTGCATTCTTAAGATCTAATCCGCCGTGATCACATCCAATAGCTATTTTCTTCATTGTAAACAAACCTTTCTTTCTCTTAATCCTCAGTTTTGATGATCTTATGACCAGCCGCTCTTATAAGCCTGTTCATTATTGCCATTCCCATCGCAGGTGTGTCAAACGCCTCCGTATAGATGGTGGTTACGTCAAGGTCATCCATTTCACGAAGTACCGCAAACAGATTATGTGCGATCGAGATTTCATCACTTCGTTTACCCACACTACGAATGACTCTGCATTTATAATAATCCTTTGTTTCCTCGGTGGCAATAACCGCTGTTTTTTCTCCTGCTGCTTCATGCTCAGCAGCAAGTTCATTAATGCGCTCTATAACGCTTTTCTGCGAGCCTTCCACAATATAAAGCTCGCCCTTAGGCGCATAGTGCTTATACTTCATTCCCGGTGCTTTCGGGTGAGCCGATGCAGATATCACACCGCCAATAGACGGGTCTACATCTACTTTTCCAAGGACTTCCTCAAGCATCTGCAGATTTATATATCCCGGTCTTAAAAGACACGGTACATCTGAAGTAAGATCTATGATAGTCGACTCGATACCGATCCCGACTGCTCCGCCATCTATTATAAGCGGAATCTCTCCATTAAGGTCTTCATAAACATGCTCTGCAGTCGTACAGCTCGGACGTCCTGATTTATTTGCACTTGGTGCTGCGATATATCCTGAAGTACTTCTGATGAAGTCTCTTGCAATCTCATTTACAGGCATCCTGACTGCGACCGTATCAAGCCCGCCTGTGGTCTCGTACGGCACGACATCCGACTTCCGCATTACCATAGTCAGCGGACCCGGCCAAAACTTCTCTGCGAGCTTCTTCGCGCTCTCAGGCACCTCTGCGACTATTTTATCCAGTGCTTCGATATCCGCAATATGCACGATGAGCGGATTATCAGAAGGCCGTCCCTTAGCCGCATAGATTTTTTTAGAAGATTCCGGATTTAATGCATCACCTGCAAGCCCGTAAACAGTCTCGGTAGGCATTCCGACAAGTCCGCCCTCACTGATCACCTGCTTTGCAAGCTTCATAAGTTCTGCATCTTTATCATGATCGCCATATGCTTTTACTATCTTAGTTACCACTTTATTTTCCTTCTTACCTAAAAATTATTCAGCAGAAACTGCCTCGCCCGCAGCATACTGCGATATCTTATCCCAGATCGAAGCATTCTCAAGTCCGAGCTTCCAGAAAGCCGCACCTGCGATATCTTCTTCCTGCATCATGTTTAGCTTCATAGCGATTGACTTGCTGTCTTCAAGCCATATCTGAACGTATGAAGAGCCGTCATTGCCTTCTGCATAATTATAGCCTGTAGTCTCATCCCACGCTGCTGCAAAGCCGTGATCTGTAATATACTGGCTTGCGGTACTCATTCCTACCGCTGAAGAATTAAGAGTACCATTATCTGATTTCCAGATTCTTGTAAAGAATGGTACGCCATTGATGATCTTTGATGGATCTACTGACTCCTTTGTCCTCTCGATTCCTCTCTGTACGAAAGGAAGCGAAGCTACCGGGCCTGCCTCTGCAGAGCCGGAAGTGTGCTCATCATATCCCATTATAACTACATAGTCAGCATATTTTCCCTGAACTTCACGATGATACATCGTATTATAATCCTCAGGAACATAATTATCTATCGAAAGCACGATGCCGTTAGTCCTGCACGCCACAGAAAGCTCTCTGACAAACTGCGCAAAGTGCGGGCCTGTCTCACTTGTAAGGTACTCAAAGTCGATATTCAGCCCATCTGCGCCCACTGCTGTACAGGCATTTACGAAGCCCTGTGCCAAAGCCTGGCGCTTCTGTGTGCTGCTGAGCACAGTATATGTATCCTCGCCTGACTTAAAGCCGGCTGAGTTGAAGTTATCAGCTACCACCCATACTTTAAGTCCTGCATTATGCGCAGCAGCAATATAGTCAGCTGTTGCAAAATTGCTGAAATTTCCCTCTGTATCGGTAAGAGAGAGCCATGTAGGCGCTATGACAGTCATTCCTTTAGCATTCGCTGTATAATTTCCAAATGTCACATTTCCTGCCGCCGAAGCAACTCCATGCCAGCCAAGTATGATCTTTCCATCATATTTTATAGAAGTATAGTCAAGCTTCTCTGCATTAGAAGCAGCCTCCTCTTCCACAGTCTTCATATCCTTAAGTGATGAATTCTTTACAAGAACACGGTAGCCGTCGTCAGTCTCGACCGCAGACCACGCACCGTTCTCGCTTACAATCCTTACCTTGTCCCCGCTTGAAAGCTTCGTTATCCACTCTGATTTCGTAGAAGTCCTGCTCCTTCCGACTGTGTCCTCTTTCACCTGCGCTTCTGTCTTCTCACCCCACTCATTGCGGATGACCATTCTCGCAGGAGACTCCATAACGTCGCTGGTGTCAAGGTTCGTATACTTCTTTACAACATCAAGTGAAACATACTCTTCATCATTTTCAGAGAGCAGTCCATCTGACTCTGTCCAGCTCTTTACCTCTGTCGGAGTAGTGAAAAGCAGCTGTTTCTCAGCCTCATTATAGTAAAAATCGCTATTAAGCTTTTCTAAAACAAAGTCGATTGGGAGATAGACCTTATCATCTTTCATAAGTCCAGTAGTTTCGATGTATTCTCCATTATAAAGCAGACCGATCTCATCATCTCCGGTAATATTAAAAAGAGAAGCTCTGTCTTCCTCTGCAGGCGATCCTCCAAAGCCTTCTATAAGACCATTTTTATACACATAGCCTATCATAATGCCGACTATTGCAAGCAGCAGCACGGAAACTATGCCAAGCTTCATAAATATCCCTCGTGCCGCTTTCCTTCTCTCCCTGCGCTTATGCCTCCTCTTGCGGCGACGTTCCTTATCTATATCATAGTCACTTTTCAAGTTGTGCTCTTCAAGCCCTTTGTCATCTAATTTCATTATAGAAACCTTTCAATTAACGATTAGCATTACAAAATTGACATTTACGTCATGAGTATAGCACAAATCCCCATACAATTGTACTTAACATATCCTTACTTTATTTAAGTTCCGCCCCGCACAAAACATGTACCTCATAGAGATTTCTTCGTACGCAAAAAGGACATCCCCAAGTGAGGATGTCCCGCATTTCCATTAAGTTAAGACTCGTCTGCTGAGCTTAAGCCTCAGCGAAGTCAGATCCTTGCCATTTCCTGAAGTGCATCACCTTCAATGATGACATTGCCATGCTCTTCAAGATAAGCCAGATCAGATGGTCTGAATCTTTCACTTCTTGCATATTCAGTAATAATGTTGCACACCTTATTGAACTGCTCTGGTGAATGATCTGATTTACTTACTATCAATGTGTAAGAATTTTCATCCTTATACAGAGAATTGTTTCCGTCATAGAAACCATTCAAAACATGCGCAAGCCTTGTCACACCTTCAAGATCATCGAATGAGTAACGCTTCATGATCTCTACAGGAACTGTGATCTGAAGCTCTTTCTTGCCCTTGCTGATAGTCTTTACAGCGTTATTGGTATTGATATTCGGCACTGTGTTTTTCTGTGTATCATCTGATGCGATGCCACGGAGCTTTCTGAACATATCCAAAACATCATCTGCACCGGACTGAGGCGCTGCAACAACTTCATCTCCGCCATTATCTCTGACTGATGGTGCAAACTTTGAAAATCTCGTATCAAGTTCTTCCGGATCCTCTACTTTAGTAATTATAAGAACTATAGTATCGCCGGAAAGTGGTATTGCCTCTATCATAAGCGGAATATCTTCCGCTTCAAATCCGAACTGATATGCGGCCTGCTGCATCATATCCCTAAACAGATTTTTTGCTTTTTCTGTTCCATAAGCAAGCTCACTGATCTTCAGCTCGCGCTCTGCAAGATCAGACTTGGTGAGAGTGCATCTTATCTGATGATCGTTAACTTTTTCTATCTTCATGGAAATCACCGCCCCTTCCTTCTTAGTTAATATACTTTATATACTTTTCGAGAGTTCAAGTCAAGAAATAATCTGTAAATTAATTTTATACAACTATAATCGGCTAATATGTATACATTCTTAATCCTTAAATTATAAAAATCCTGTCCATTTTATAAAACTTCCTGTAACTCTAAGCAATCGGGGGCGCCTTTAGGAAAAAATTAAAATAAAATGAACAGGTTTTCCTGATGTGGTACATCCATTTCAAAGCGTAAATGCATTGATCCGACTTCTGTCGTCAATGTATCTGCATGTGTTATTTAACGAGGTATTTATAAAATAAAAATTAGGAAACAACCATCAGAACTGATGGCGATAACTGCTCTCGCAGTCTGAAATGCACGACATATAAAGTCATCTCAGCCATTACTGCTTTGGATTTCTAATATACCCTATGCGTCTTTATATATCAAGGCGTTTTTTGTTCTTTTTGGTATACAACTTCATAATTATAAATTTGTACGTCTTTTCTGATAATAATTTTTTATAATTTTTTAATTTTTTCTGTCGATATACATTATATAGTCAGGTTCGCACTGTGGGGTAGGTATGATGAGGAAGAATTTATCATCTAAGTTAATATGCATAATTTTCACTTTTGTATTGTGCCTTCTTATGCTCACAGGCTGCGGCTCTGCTGCAAGTGCCGCCGCATCTGCAGCCGATGCTTCCGGCACTATAACTCTCTTTAACTCAGACCCAACGATCTCAGACGAGCTCGGCGCTCTTGCCAAAGCTTATGAAAAAGAGCGCGGAGTGCAGATAAAAGTGATAAACTGCCCAACAAGCGCAGATTCACAGGCTATCCTCAAGCAATACTACCGCTCCGGCAACCTCCCGGACATAATTTCATGCGATGCTTCCGCCCTTGACAGCTGGGGAAGTCTCCTTACTGACCTGAGCGGACAAAGCTGGTGCAGCGATACCGACTACGCATATACCAGCTCAAAGTACGGAACTATCGGCTTCCCGTACTGCATCGAAGGCATAGGGATTGCCTATAATGCTGAAATCCTTAAAAAACTCAATATAGACCCTTCTTTTGTGAAAGACACCGAGACCTTTACATCAGTACTTTTCGTGGCATATTCGCTGAGAGACTCCCTGAAGCTGACTTCTGTAGTCGCCTGCTGTGCCTCCCCCGCTTATCTTTCTTCCGCGCGCGGTACGCAGCTTTTCGGTGCTTACCTTGACTCCGGTCAAGAGCGAAGCAACACCGCACTACTTGATAAGCTCTCAACCGATGAGCCGCTAGAGCATGATCGCGCCTTTGACTACGCCTTTTATCTTTCACTGATTCAGCACTTTTCAGATAAAGAGCTGCTTTTAAGCGGCACTTATGAAGATCAGCTGAGCGGCTTTGCCAAAGGAGATTATGCCTTCATAACTCAAGGCTCATGGGCAGGACGTGACATACTCAAGAAATTTGCCGATGCCTACTCTTCATCAGGTAATTTCGATATCGGCTATCTTCCTTTCACCTTCCAGAGCGGGCTCGACACACTGCTTGTGGACGCCCCGCTGTGGTGGGCTGTCACCAAAGGCGGCAGCGTGGAAGAATCGCAGAGATTTCTCTCATGGTGCAGTGGAGAGAGCGCACAGAAACTACTCGTAGAAGATATGGGCTTCATCAGCCCTTTCAGATCATGTAAATATAAGTCCTCGAATCCATTCGCGCCGTCCGTAGAGCAGTTTTCTGCAAGAGGAAAAACTTCCGGCTGGCATTGGATGGCTCTAAGTCCCGGTATGCGCACAAACGCTGTCGCGCCGGTACTTAATGACTACGCGCAGGGGAAGCTCGGTATTGAAGAATTTCTGACAAACTTATCTAAGAGAATAAGGGCATATTGAAATGAATAAAAAAAACAATCCTAATTTAAATAAGAAGCCAAAATTTTTTCAATCACTTTTTTTCATATCAGGGATCATAAATATACTTATGGTGACAGTCTTTGCGCTGACGCTCACATCAGCCGTCAAAACTGAGCCTGCAGCTGTATCCGTAACGGGCGAGACCACGCTTGATATTTCCTTTAGCGAGCATAAAGACCGCCTCAAAACTACTGTAACGATGCTTTACGATACCGCTTTGAGTTATGTAAACTCTGTTGATTCTTCTTCCAAGGCATCCTTTGCCGAAGATATCAAAAATCTGCGCAGTGAAACAGACGACGCTCTGAATTCACTGTCTGCGCGCCTTACCGAGTACGACCACAGTGAAGCTCTTTCTGCCGCAGAAGAGATTTCCGCTTCACTTGAGCTTTTTAACTCTGCTCTGGACGAAGCCTGCGTGAAAAGCGATGACGGCCGCCCTTCAAGCGGTCTTGATATCCTTATCAATAAAGCTGAACTGCAAAAGATCGCTATCTTTCACTATGTTGACTCCATCGAAAACACTTCTGTTTTAGCTTCTGACAGCAAAGAAGTCACTATCCCGAAAGCTGTAACCCACAAGAAACGTATCATCGCAGGCTTCAGCGCATTTATCGTACTTCTGGCTCTAAATTCCTTAATCATATTTATGATGCTTACGAGGAAAACTTCACGCTTATCGCAAGAAATTTTGCGTATCAGCAATGAATTTCGCGAAAATAAGGCTTCAGCCTCCAAGCTTTCCGCTGCCACCTGCGCTGAACTTGCGCCTGTGACTGATGCTCTAAATACTCTGCTCTCAGATGTCAGGACAGACATTGCCAAATTACAGCAGAGCTCCGATTCTGCCAGCTCTTCCTATCAAAGATTGAATGAAACGGTGAGATCAGCGTCCGCTGACAGGAATGCCATGCGCTCTATCCTCGAAAGTGCCTCTTCTAATATGAAGGAAACCGGATCACTCACAGAAGCAGCCGTTAATGATTCCGCAAAAGCACGCGCCTTTACTCAGGAAATCGCAGCTAAGGCAGAGGAAAAAAATACCTCTGCCGAAGAGATAAATGCCAATGCAGAAGATATCTGGAAAAATGCTTCTATTAAAAAGGAAAATACTATAAACCACATGGCTCTGCTCAACCAAAGCCTTGAAAGATCAGTTAAAGACGCGGAAAAGACCGAGCAGATAGATGAGCTGACCGAGATAATACTCAATATCTCAGCGCAGACCAATCTTCTATCACTTAATGCGTCCATCGAAGCCGCCAGAGCAGGTGAAGCCGGACGCGGATTTGCAGTTGTCGCCTCCGAGATAAGCTCACTCGCCGCAAGCAGCCGTGATACAGCCGCCAAGATCCGCGATATAAGCAGCTCCGTAAACAACGCCGTACAGATGCTTTCTTCTGATGCTCAAAATGTCCTTGATTTCATAAACACTACTGTCATCAATGATTACGATGAATTCTCTAAGATAGGAAACGATTACGAAGATACTGCAAGGGACTTCTCCGAAACCCTTGCATATTTCCATGACAAAGCCTCAGAGCTAAATCATTTACTTGAAAATATGGGAGATGATCTTATCTCTATTAATACTTCTGTTCATAAGGAACAATCTGAAATTGCCTCTTTTTTAACCAAAGATTAAAATAATAACCTTTCTATAAACAGTATATAAAAATTGTATACCAAAAAAGACAAATTTTATGTATTTTTTTTAAAACTTTTTTTCAAAAGTATGGTACTATATATCAGTCCGTTTCGAGCGGACAATATATGCACCATATCTTTGTAGGCACAGACAAGGTATGCAATGCATAAAAATGAAAAAACTATCTATATTATAAAAGAGAGGAAATTATCATGAACAGAAAGAAAGCACTTTCACTTCTTCTTGCTGCAGCTATGACATTCACAATGAGCGCATTCTCATTCGCAGCAGAGACAACAACACCAGCAGCTCCAGTTGAGACAGTAGAGGAGTCTCAGTCAGCTAACCAGTCAGTTAACTCACAGAGCACAAGCACAAAGACAATCTCTGCAGATAACTATGCAGTAGTTGTTAGCTACAACTCAGCAGTTTCTTTCACAGGTAAGAAGCTTAACGTTAACGATCTTGATTCTACAGTAACAGTTTACAACACAGTAAGCGGCCAGATCTCTGGTAACGCAGTTCTCACAGCTTCACTTAAGGGTAAGTTCGAGAAGAGCACAGTTGCACAGGGTAAGGCAACAGGTTCTGCTAACTTTGCTGTAACAAGCATCAAGGCTGCTAAGAAGACATCTAAGGATGGTAAGAAGGCTGTTAAGGCTATCAACAAGGCTCTTAAGAAGGCTGGCAACAAGCTCGGCGTTGAAGTTATGGCTCTTTCACTTTCAAGCAACGGTGTAGTTTCAGCTAACAACATGAAGAAGAAGGAAGCTAAGTCTAAGCTTACAGCTGCTTCAACAAGCACAAACTACATCATCTCTGTTAAGTACAACACAAAGAAGGTTGAGAAGTCTAAGGTAACAGTTTACTACGCTCAGACAAAGGCTAACGGCAAGAAGGTTGTTAAGTCTTCTAACCTTAAGAACGGCAAGAACGGCGTTAAGATCACAGCTGTTTCAGGAAACGTTGTAGTTTCTGGTTCAGTTGAGGCTGTTCTTTCAAAGTAATTTTTCTTTAATCTAAGAAAATTGCACATCAAAAGAGAACTCCGGTGGGTCTGCCGGAGTTCTTTTTTTATCCATATCTATATATCTGCAATGCATACTCTCTGTTTTTTCGCTTCGAAATCCCATGTGTGGCAGGCGCCGCCGCCGCAGTACTCTCTATTTCCGCAGGCTCTGCACTTCTCGTCGGCTTCTGATCTGTCGTACCTAAATGCCTTGAATTCATTCTTCCAAATTTCCGAAAAACGTCTTTCTTTAATATTTCCCTGAACAGTAATATGATTTCTCTCGATATCAAGGCAAGCTCCCACGTCACCATTTGACATGATACTGGCTGTTTTTACTCCTGCCTGACATAAAAAATAAAAATTCCTAACTGAAAGTTCTCTCTTTAATCCAAGAAAATGACTGCACCCATAAGTCACAGGCATATCTTCTCTGCGCTTACTCTCGATAAATTCAAATAATCGGCTCTGATCCTCATCCGTCATTGCAAGTTCAGGTCTATCCAGCGCTCGTCCTATAGGCTCAACGCCTATTATCCGCCATGAGTCAATGTCAAGCCCACACATGATCTCATACAACTCATCAAGCTCAGCTAAAGTCTCGTGATTAACTACTGTAGTGACCATGATGTGCTCAAAGCATTGCCTGTCTATGAGATTTTGTATCCCCTTCATTGTGCGTTTGTAAGCACCTCTTACACCTCGAAGCCGGTCATGGGTGCTTTCTACTCCATCTATACTTACCGATATGGTAGCCATCCCTGTTCGTTCAAGCATCTCTGCAATTTCAGGCGTGATATTTAAGGCGTTTGAGGTCATCCCCCATCTGAAACCACTGGAATGCACATACTCCATGAATTCCTCAAACCCGGGGTATAAAAGCGGCTCTCCTCCGGTTATATTTATCTGCGGAAGTTTACCCTCAAAATCCTCTTTTACCTGATCCACTATCGCTTTCCAAGTCTCAATATCAAGCTCCTCAGAGCAGACATCATTACACCTTGAGCCGCAATGCCAGCATTTCTCGTTACATCTAAGCGTCAGCTCGAAAAAAAGCTGCCTTAATGTCGGCTCTTTATAGAGTTTCTTCCTATAAACATTCAGCTTTCTTAAATACTTTTCATTTAATTTTTCAATTTCCATAAAATTACTCTGCCTGCTCATCAGTTTCTACTTCATACTCACTTACAGCTTCGTCTGACGCACTCTCTGCCCCCTCTCTATCCTCACTTGCAACTTCGTCCGACACACTCTCCAATTCCTCTCCATACTCGCTCATCAATTCGTCCAACTCGATTTCCTGCGTCGGAGGTCCATAAACTGTCGCCTCATCCTTGCCATCGCATGCCACCATCAAAAACGCCGCCAGACATGCCGCAGCACCTATCGGTATTTTTCTTTTTATCTTCTTCATAGCATTCTCCTTTAATGATAACGTACCATACATCTGATATATTTGCTTTAATTCCTGACGAACAGCACTCGTAAGACGACAGACAACATGTTCAGTGCCTAGCAAAGTGAAAAGCGTGGGCTACTTTTTAACGAAACGAAACACCCCCGGAAGTCTTTAGCTTTGCTCTTTTTTCAAAAAGAAAAACAGCCACTGAAGTGACTGTCTTTCCCTGCTATATTTGTGTATGTTTATCAAAGTGTATTGATAACCGTTTCACCGTGGTTTACTGACTTTGCATCAGTCGGAACTACATCTGCGTAATCATCTGTATTTGTAATGATTACAGGTGTATCAAGGCTGTAACCTTCCTTTGTGATAGCTTCTATATCAAATTCAAGAAGAAGATCACCCTTCTTTACTTTATCACCCTGTGCTGCCTTAGGAGTGAAGCCTTTACCATTGAGCTTTACTGTATCCATACCTACGTGGATGAGTATATCTGCTCCGCCGTTAGACTTAATTCCGATAGCATGACCTGTCGGGAAGAATGTTGTGATCTCGCCATCGCAAGGAGCGTAGAGCTTTCCTTCTGTCGGACGGATAGCAACACCCTGTCCAAGTGCACCGCTTGAGAATGCTTCATCCTTAATCTCTGAAAGAGCAAGAACTTCACCTGTTACAGGTGCTGTGATAACTTCTGCTGACACTTCACCATTAGCTGCAGGAGCCTGTGAAGCTGTGTTTTCCTTCTTTGCAGGAGCATTGTCTTTGTAGAATATAAGCTCCAAAATAGCACTTGCTACTACGCAGAGAAATGTTACCACGATACCAACGATCATTCCTGAGATATCATTTGTCTTAGTATTTACAAACTGAGGATATGAGAATATACCCATTCCTGCCATCTGGTATGCCTTAGCACCCATTGTACAAACTACTGCACCTGCTACTGCTGATACTGCACATGTTCTAAAGAACGGAGCCTTCTTAGGAAGTGTGAGACCGTAAATAGCCGGTTCTGTAACACCTGCGATACCTGAAATAATTGCAGCCGGAGCAAGTGACTTGATCTTTTTATCCTTAGTCTTAAGGAAGATACCAAGGCTCGCACCTGTCTGAGCGAATGTTGTACCGATCATTGCTGCAAGGATGATATCCTCACCGATTGTTGAAATATTTGACATAGCAATCGGAACAAGTGACCAGTGAAGACCAAACATAACAAGAATCTGCCATGAGAAGCCAACTATAAGACCCATGAGGATCGGTGAAATTGAATTAATTGTTGTAAATAATGTTGCAAGTCCTGTTGATACAAGTGATGCAATAGGTCCGATGATCCAAAGTGTAAGGCAAAGTGTCACAAACATTGTAATGAGCGGAACACCGAAAAGCTTAATTGTATCAGGAACTATCTTTTTAACGATTTTGTTTTCAAGCCATCCTGCAAATGCTACTGCGCAGATGATCGGGATAACACTTGATGTATAATTTCCTGATGGCGGCATTGTTACCGGAATACCAAACAGGTTTGAAATATCAAAATCAGGTGTTCCAAGCATATTTGGATAGCAGAGCGCAAGTCCAAGTACAAGACCTTCCATCTCAGAGATCTTAAACTTCTTAGCTGCTGTCATACCAAGGATTGGCGGTAAGAAGTAAAATGCAGCATCACCGAGTGAATACAGCAGGTTATAAGTACCACTTGTTTTTGAAAGTACATTTATTGCAACAAGAAGTGCAAGTACACCCTTGATGATACCACATGCACAGAGCACTCCAAGGAATGGTGTGAATACGCTTGTGATTATTGAGATAAATGCATTAAACGGGCTCTGCTTCTCATTGCTTTCAGCCTCATCACCACCGCCGGCAAGTGCTGACTTGCTTTCGAGATGACCTACGCTGATAACTGAATCAAATACCTGCGGTACATGATTTCCGATAACTACCATGTACTGTCCGCCTGACTGGATAACTGTAACGATTCCATCTGTTTCTTTAAGAATATCTGTATTTGCCTTTGACTCATCTTTAAGCTTGAATCTAAGTCTTGTAACACAATGTGTGATGCTAACGATATTGTCTTTGCCGCCTACATTCTGGATAATGATCCTTGAAAGACCGTCATATTTGCTTGCCATATGCCTTTCCTCCTGGAAATAAAATCTTTTATATCTACTGCTATCCCCATGAAAATCCGAAATATTAAAGGCTTGGCGCCGTTCCTCTAATTTAATCCGAATCTCTATATAAAACCCGAAATAGACAGTTTTTTATCAAAAAAAGATAAAAAAAGACTGCATCACTAAAATTCTTCCACCTTCTCCTATCAAAGAATTTTATGTGATACAGTCTTGCCAACTCAATGTAACAACCTGTTCCCCTAACGGGTTTTATTTTCTGTTGCTAGTAAATATTAACACATACAAATACTAACGTCAAACGTTTTACGTAATTTTGTCTTATTCAAACAATTCAAAGTGCTTATTTTTATACAATATGCACAACATCATCACAATTATCTTCTTTGAATCTTTGTAACCTATCGTGCACATCCTGCATTCGCATATCAAGCTCTGCGCTCATATCTGCGCATATTTTAAGATCTCCTGAGAGTTCCTTAAGCTGCTCGTCCGAAAGATTTTTCTTATATCTGATCTTATGTTCAAGACTTGCCCAGAAATCCATTGCGATGGTTCTAAGCTGTACTTCCACATACATCATTTTCTTACCCTTCTCAGTAAAGATCGGAACCTGAACTATCAGATGCAGGCTTCTATATCCCCCTGCTTTAGGGTTTTCGATATAGTCTTTTTTCTGAACGAGCGTAATGTCGTCCTGCGCAAGAAAATGCTCTGCAAGCGTATAAATATCCTCCTTAAATGAGCATACTACACGTACTCCCGCAATGTCATAGATATTTTCACGGATAGACTCCAGACTCATCGGGAGTCCCTTCTTATACATTTTTCTGATAATACTTTCAGGGCTTTTGATTCGTGTTTTGATCGACTCTATCGGGTTTGAATCATATCTCACAGAAAATCTCTGATTCAAAACCTTAAACTTTGTTTCGATTTCCATCACCGCGCAGCGATAATCCGCAAAAAGCTCTCTAAGCGGCTCTGTCTGCGTATCACAAATATCAAGGAACTGGTCAAGTGTCAGCTGCCCTGAAAAATAGTTAGATCCCTCCATCTCAGGCATAGCAGAAAGCTGTGCCAGCATTTCATCTACATTTATATTAGCCATATCGTTCATTTATTTTTCCCCTATCGTTAAATTTACGGATAGGCGCATAATTTTCCTATCATTAAGGAATAATATCAAACATCTGTTAACTCATAATTAAGAATTTTAAAACATTGTCTTAAATCGTATACACGATATGTCTATTATCCCTATTGTGTACTTTCGTTTCTTTGCCGGGCTGAACGGCCATTCCATCGGCACAACTTTTTCTATCCTTATCTCTCCTCTGGAATTTCTCTCTACGATATCCTGTGATGCCTGAAGCGCCCCCTGAACCTGATTCGAAGCCCCGCCTCGCTCTTCGAGAAGTTCTGCGCCGATGAATACTTTCCACGCTGCTGCTTCAAATATCGCATCATTCATCTTTTTAGTTATGTATTCATTTTCAGAAATTATTCTTCTCGAAAGCTTTTCTCCCTCAGCCATATCCAATGCTTTGACGAGATAATCCGGCATCGCATTCAGCTGGCTGTGAAGCCCGACTGCGACGCATACATCAAAATTCCTGCCTCCAAGGTCAAATTTATAGTCATGGACTTTCTTATACATCTTTTCCAGCTCTTCCGCCGGGTCATCTGTGCCGATTAAGTTTACATAATCTTCTTTATCTAACCCAAGAAAATCCTCTTCAACGCATCTGATCCCCACAGCATCAGTCAATCCATATTTTTCCAAAGCCTCTTTCATAGATGCCATATCGATATCAAAAAGCACAACTTCCTCAAAATTATTGTAAAGCCGCGCCAGATCTATATCATTACTGCTGCCTGCGCCCAATACAGCTATCGAACGGCATCCTTCGCTATGAGCGATTATGTATTCTGTCAATTTTTCGCGATAATTTTTCCACGCTTCAAAAGCGTCATTCACCTTGAATTTGGTAAGTAGATTTTCATAAAATTTTTCTGCATTCATGTTTTATATTTTATCATTTCTGCCGGATTATCCGCGCAAACACAATCTTTTTTTCTGTCCCTAATGTATTTATTTTATCGTATTTAGTTTTATGCAGACAATCATATCATACAGAATCAGCAGTTAATGTGTATTCCTGTGATTTACCCGCAGAAATTCATGCTTTTTTACATATATACAAAAGGTGATTTGTATTTCCAAGCAATTCTCTTTTTTCAGAATGTGACATATACCAGTCTGAAAGTCTCTTAAAATCATCATCGGAGATTGAAAAATCAACCCGATGCTCAATTGGCTCAATCAGTCCATCCACACCAGTCGTTGTAACATACGTTACATTTTTGTCCTTAAACAGATTCTCAAATTCTAAAATATCATAACCGGTAAAGAGCTGCTCCTTAAAATGTCTCACCTTATTATCATCTGTAAAATTCTCTGCCTGCCCCAAAGACCAGTTTCCATAGAAGTAATTTGAGTACATGATTGCATATACTGATATAAATGCAAACATTATCACTCCGCCTGGCTTGGTTACTCTAATTGCTTCATCTATTGCTTTGTTAACGTCTTCTTTTTCATACAAGTGGTATAGTGGTCCAAATACAAGAGTAACGTCAAAGCAATTATCTTCGAGCACATTAAGGTTCGTGGCATCTGCCTGAAGTGCCATTATATTGCTGATACCCTTGCTTTTTTCCTTTAGGATTTCCACATTCTTATCCACCAGCTCAACAGCAGTTACATCCATTCCTTCTCTTGCAAGAGCTATGGAATATCGTCCTGTCCCTGCTCCGATTTCCAGAACTTTTGAATTTTTATCAGCAAACCTATGGATATAGTTCATCGTCGTAGTATATTCGAGTCGTCCATGCACTGTTCTTTCAAGGCGTCCCTCTTCTTCATATTGAGAATAAAATTTGCTGATGATTTCTTCCCTTGAAGCTCCTTCTTCAATTTCATTTATCCTTGTAAAATACTCTTTCTCATTTTCATGATGAATGTATGCTCCATTTTTTATCTGCACACGGAGGCTTGCAGGATTATCTTTATTAACAGACATATAAACTTCATGAATGTTCATCTGTCTAGCCTTCGTAAGAGTAAGCTCAAGTCCTTTCGTTGCATATCCCTTTCCACGATATTTTTTTGAAATGCAGTAGCCGATATGACCGGCTCCTTCTCTTAAGAAATCGTTCAGGCAATGTCTTAAATTGAAAACTCCAACATAAACACCTTCATCAACAAGCACATAAGTAGTATCCGGAACAAATCCATCAGGCACTTCTTTCCCCAATGACCATTTTCTCTTTTTTTCAATCCATTCGAGAAATTGTTCATAGTTGTAGCCATACACATTATTCATGTACCCATTTTCATTTTCAGGGAAAGACATATAAAGCTCATAGGTCTTTCGATAGTCAGAATCCTGTACTCTTACTAGTTCCATAACAAATCCCTCCGCATGTTTTTTTATATAAAGAAAGCCTCATCAAACTATCAATGTCTGATGAGGCTTAACTATTTCTTATATGCATCAACAATATTTTCAAATATATTGTCGTTCCTCATCATTCATAACACAAAAAGTCCCCTGATCAGAATTCACGGGATTAGTATTTAATGTATTAGAATTATTGAGGAATGTATATTTCATAGTATTCTTCTTTCCATAAATTTTTATTTATGAGTATAATCATGTTATTTCTTCATGTCAACAAAAAATGCCTCACATGACAAGCTGCTCAAAGTTTGCTGTTACTGTTCACTCGCAATGTCATTCACTTTACGGAATCCTATGAAAAATATGTAGGATTCCATTTTTATACCAGTAACTCAAAAAATATAGTAAATTAAAGATTATACGCTTGACAAAATAGTGCATATGTGCGGCTTTTTTCTGATTATCAATCAGAAAAAAGCCAATTAATTAGGATTTGTTCACTATCAACTAACCTAATTAAGGAGGCACACATGGCATATGCAGATGTTGTAAAAATGATACTTATAGCATCAATCGATGAACTGGCAAAGAATCCCGAACAATTCGCTGTTCATCCTGGTAAGGATTTTACTCGT
>FOSY01000022.1 GCA_900114405.1 Lachnospiraceae bacterium KH1T2
AGTATTGCTGTTTTTAATTAGCTCGACTTATTCTAATGATGTAAATCCTCTAATGGTGAGGTTTTGCATCATTAGAATTTAGTCCAGGTTATTAAAAACAGTTATACTAGTGACTTTAGTCGTGAGTAATTGCCTTTGTCTGTGTGCCGGTTCTGTATTTTTCCGGTGTCATGCCGTATTCTTCAGTGAACAGTTTGCAGAAATATGAAACATTGGGATAACCGACACTCATGCTGATATCGGCTATTTTCCGATTGGTCTTTCGGGTAAGTTCTGCTGCTTTTTTTAATCTTACGGAACGAATATATTTGTTCAGCGTTGTGCCGGTCGTCTGGGCAAAAACAGTGCTCAGATATTTTGGACTCAGATATACCTGCTCTGCCAGCTGATCAAGGCTCAGGTCATCACTGTAATGCTTTTCAATATATTGAATGACATGGTTAATGGCATAATTGGGTGTACTGTCATTCCTTTTCAGTACGGACAGTACCTGGTCAATATATTGTTCAACATAATCGCACAGATCGGAGAAGTGGTTGAGCGTATATATTTTTTCAATGGCTTTCTGAAAATCCTCTTCAGGGAGACCGGGTATGGCAGGAATCAGGATCTTCAACAGGGAGGAAAAGAGGTATCTGATGTATATATGTGAAACCTTCTTTGCGTATTTATATTTGCCTATAAGCATATGAGCGTTTTTATCGAGCGAGGTATAGCTTCCAATACGGACTGCGTCATCAATGTTTTTTAACAGCTCATCATCCTGCATATTAACTGTTAACTTTTCTTTCTGAACAGGCGCTTTTTCTTCATAGAAATTTTGGGAGAGCGATTTTTCGAATTCCCTATATGGATTTCCCTTTTTGGAGATGTTTTCCAGAATTTCCTGCATTGACTGTCTGAATTCATCAGGTGATATGGGCTTCAGGATGTAATTGATGGCTTTAAGGGACAAAGCTTCTTTGATATAGTCGAAATCATCATAACCGCTGAAAAAAAGAATCTCGCAGTTGGGATTCCTGTTTTTGCAGAATTTAGCAAGATCAAGACCGTTCATATATGGCATCTGCACATCAGTCAGGAGAATGTCATATACGTTCTCTTCAAGGAGCTTTTTGGCCTGAAGGCCGTCGGTTGAGTAGGATGTTTCTATATCAAAGCTGTATTTTTTCAGAAGGTATCTGATAACATCATGTTCTCTTGAATCATCATCAACAATCAGCATAGTGATCATGGCATTTCTCCAATCATTATTTGATATAGATATTATTGTAATTCAAGTAAAATCATATGCAACACAATCAGGAAATATTGTTATGAATAGGAAAAATGTTATATATATTTTGCTGTGGCTCGACAATATAATCTAAATATAAAGTAACTGTTAAACAAATCGTTCTGAACAGTTACAACATATATGAGATGGCCATTCTCATAAAGAAGTAATTAACAGCTTTTTTCCAAAGGAATCATAATCGAAAATGTTCAGAACAACGATCTCAGATATATGAATGCAGATTATAGGCATTCAATAAGGAGAAGGAGAATGAAAAACAGAAGATTATATAATAAAGTGTTCGCCCTGGGAATTGCAGGAAGCATGCTGGTGACAGCAACAGGATGCGGCGCAGCAAATGATACGATCGGCGGTGATGAAGTAAAGGCCGCAGGAAGAGATATTACAGTCACTCTCGGACGGCAGACCCTTCCCAACGCCAAGCTCCCCGATGGCGACACCTATGAAGACAATGCGTATACCCGAATGCTGAAAGAGGAACTGAACGTAAATGTTGTTGATGAATTTGAGGCAAATGGTGATGATTATGACCGTCAGGTATCACTGGCACTGTCTTCCGGAGAGATTCCGGATATCATGAAGGTCACGTCAAAAGATGATGTAAAAGAACTGTATGAAAATGACCTGATCATGGATCTGACAGACTTATATGATCAGTATGCCAGTGATTATCTGAAATCTGTCTATGATTCATATGATGGCAGGGCTCTTGATAATGTAACCTTTGACGGTCAGATGATGGCTCTTCCGGGAACCAATCCAGATGCAGGTCCGAGCGAGGTGTGGATACGGAGTGACTGGATGAATGATTTGGGAATCAGCGTGGATGAAGACGGAGACCGTGCAATAACAATTGATGAGCTTGAAAAAGTTGCTTCAACATTCAAAGATAAAAATCCGGGAAAAGCGGAGAAGCCTGTTGGAATGGCCTTTGCTCCATGGCTTACAAGCGGAGATCCTGACGGAACTTTCAGCATCAATTCTATAGCATATGCACTCGGTGCTTTTCCAAAGACATGGATGGAGAAGGACGGTAAGATCATCTATGGTTCAACGCAGCCGGAGATGAAGGAAGCTTTAGCACGAATTGCCGGGTGGTTTGAATCAGGGCTGGTTGATCCTCAGCTGGGGACGAGAACATGGGATGATATTACAGCACTTCTCAGTAATGGTGAGACAGGAGTCACCTTCGGCACATGGCACATTCCGGACTGGCTTCTTAATAATGTGAGAGCTTCTGATCCGAAAGCCACTTTTTCATCCTATGCAATTGAGGACAAAGACGGAAAAGTGTACTGCAAACACAACGATGCTACTGCGGGATATATCGTTGTCAGCAAAAAATGCAAAAATCCTGAAGTCGTTATGAAAATCGCAAACCTCTTCTATGATGATCTGGTGAATGACAAAGACATTCTGAAGAAATACCCTGAGGTTGCCAAATATCAGAAGGATGGAGTAGACGGCTCTACGAGGCCTTTTAATATTGAAATAAATTGTTCAACCTCTCTTCTGGATGATTATTCGGATATCAAAAAAGGTGTAAATGGTGAAATCAGTGATGCAGAGGTAAGAACTGTTGAGTCTGGCGAGGTTATCAAAAGTGTCAGGAATTACCTTGCAGATCCGGAAAAAGCCGAAGTTGCAGACTGGGCAAGGTATCATTCCAGAATGGTTGGAATTGAGCTGATGAATACACTGATCGATGAAGGAAAGTTTGAATGGATTACACCGGTATTTCCTTCTACTACACCGACAATGGAAACGAACCAGGCCAACCTTGATAAGCTTGAGGAGGAAACCTTTATCAAGATCGCTACAGGAGCAGTTTCTGTGGATGATGGTTTTGATTCCTTTGTAAAGCAATGGAATGATCAGGGAGGAGAGCAGATTATTTCAGAAATAGAGAACAGCTTGAAATGATATTTCCAATTAGTACGAGGAGGTATATTTTGAAGAAAAAGAAAAGAAACGGACTTGAACTGACATACCATCTGATGATGCTTCCGGGCTTATTATTCCTGATTATTTTCAGCTACATACCTATGGTCGGAATAATAATGGCATTTCAGGATTTCGTACCGGCCAAAGGACTTTTTCACTCGGATTTTGTGGGACTTAAGTATTTCAGATATATGCTCGGTCTTAATGACATATGGGAAGTGCTGAGAAACACAGTAGCGATTGCTCTTGGCAAAATATTCATCGGGACGTTCATGGCAATAGCTTTTTCAATTCTGCTCAATGAAATCAGCATAAAGCTTATGAAAAAAGGAGTGCAGACTATTGTATATCTTCCGCATTTTCTTTCATGGGTCGTACTTGCATCAGTAGTTGTAAATATATTCAGTCTGGATGGAATAGTTAACCGTATACTTGGAAGTTTTGGAATACAGGCACTGAATTTTCTCGGGAATCCTGCTATTTTTCCAAAACTGATCGTTGCAACTGATGTCTGGAAAGAATTCGGATATAACTCTGTAATATATCTGGCTGCAATAACAGCCATCGATCCGGGACTTCACGAAGCTGCAGCAATAGATGGTGCAGGGTGGTTCAAGAGAGTCATTCATGTGACTATTCCCGGGATGCTTCCGATCATACTGCTGATGGCTGCCATGAGTCTCACCGGAATACTGAGTGCCGGCTTTGATCAGATCTATAATCTGTATTCGCCAATCGTTTATGAGACGGGTGATGTTCTGGATACATATGTATATCGTATCGGTCTGGTCGGCAGGCAGTACAGCTTTGGTGCTGCAGTAGGACTGCTGAGATCTTTGGTAGGACTTGTATTACTGGTATCTGCCAATAAGTTAACAATGAAACTGACAGACGAAAAGATTTTTTAGGGGGTCGTTATGTATTGCAGTAGTACACTAAGCAAGACAAGAAATGTTATTATATATATGATCGTTCTGCTGCTCGGACTGATTTGTTTGCTTCCTCTGTGGAATATTGTATGCATATCACTGAGCAGCAGTGCTGCAGTAAGTGCCAATTCAGTAGGGTTTCTGCCTGTGGATATGACATTCATAGCGTACAGGAAGATAATTGAAGACAATCAGTTCTGGCGTTCCTTCGGCATATCCGCATTGAGAGTTGCAATAGCCTGGGTGCTTAATACAGTGCTGGTGGTTCTGATGGCTTATCCTCTGACCAGAAGCAAAAGCGAATTCAGAGGCAGAAATTTCTATATGGGATTGCTGATTTTTGCCATGCTTTTCAATGGCGGAATGATTCCCAGCTACATGCTGGTAAAAAAATTAGGACTTCTTAATTCGATATGGGCACTTATACTGCCAGGGGCTTTGCCGATATTCAATGTGATCATGGTCATGAATTTTTTTAAGGGCATACCAAAGTCATTGGAGGAAGCGGCTGTTATTGACGGAGCAGGACCTATGACGGTACTCCTTCATGTTCTGGTTCCATGTGCCAAGCCCTGTATTGCGACTATATCATTGTTCAGTATTGTCGGAAGCTGGAATGATTTTTTCAGTGGACTGATCTATATTCAGAAGCCGGAGAATTATCCGATCATGACTTACATTCAGTCGCTGAATGTAGATATTCAGGAGATGCTGAAGTCCGGAGCCACCAATGCGACTCTGAGCTCAGTTGCTGAATTGTCCAATAAGAACCTGAATGCTGCGAAGATTGTTGTAGCAGTAATCCCACTTCTTATGATCTATCCTTTTTTACAGAAATTCCTGATCACCGGAATCGTAATGGGGTCGGTAAAAGAGTAATATGCCTAAGTAAAGGAAGTGTTTTTATATGACGTCTTATAATTGTAACCAATGAAGAAGAACGTGTAATTACAAAAGATGAACGAACACAGACGAATAATCATAAATAATGCAGATTATGCAAAGCAGACCGAAATCAGAGAAAAGGTTTCGGTCTGCTTTTTATTAAAGACAGAACACCTCAATTCCTTTACGATGCCGGTTGGGTGACGTATAATGAATATATTTATCAATTTCATAAATAATTTTTCAGCGTTAGATACAGAAAGTTTTGCTTGCAAAAGCGCTTAAAAAGTGAAATGTATATAAAATAGTATATTTTTAGGAGACAAAATGACAATCAAAGATTTACAGATTGGCCAAACAGCACGTATAGATGAAGTTGGTGGCGAAGGTGCGCTCAGACAGCATTTTTTGGATATGGGTGTGATACCCGGTGCGAAAGTGACACTGGTTAGATTAGCTCCGATGGGTGATCCGATGGAGCTTAGGATACATGGTTATGAGCTGACGTTGAGACTTGCGGATGCAGAAAAGATCAAAGCAACATTGCTTGAGAGTGAATCTGGTGATAAAAAACTCAGAGATAAAAATAAGCACGATATAGAGCATCCCGGACTTGGTGAAGATGGAAAATATCATATAAAAGGCAGTGGGAACCCGGTTTCGATGGGCGAGAAGCTGACGTTTGCGCTTGTTGGAAATCAAAATTGCGGAAAGACTACACTTTTTAATCAGCTTACAGGATCAAATCAGCATGTGGGAAATTTCCCAGGAGTAACAGTAGACAGGAAAGACGGAGCTATCCGCGGAACTGACTATACCTTGATAACAGATCTTCCCGGTATATATTCGATGTCACCGTATTCAAGCGAGGAGCTTGTAAGCCGTGACTTTGTATTGAATGAGAAGCCTAAAGCGATCATAAACATTGTGGATGCGACAAATATCGAGCGAAATCTATATCTGACAATGCAGCTATTAGAGATGAATATACCGATGGTAGTTGCATTAAATATGATGGATGAGCTTAGAGGCAACGGCGGCTCTGTTGATATAAACAGAATGGAAAAAATGCTCGGAGTACCTGTAGTCCCAATCTCTGCGGCTAAAAACGAGGGAATAGATGAGCTTGTACGTCATGCGCTGCATATAGCATACTATCAGGAAAAGCCGGAGGTGCTTGATTTCTGTGATGACAATGATAATGGCGGAGCAGTTCACCGCTGTATACACGCAGTTATACATCTGATAGAAGATCATGCAAAACGCTCGGATATACCTGTCAGATTTGCGGCAAGTAAGGCTATAGAAAATGATGAGCAGATAATAAAACGCTTAAAGTTCGACGAAAATGAACTTGAAGTACTTGAACATATCACAAAGCAGATGGAGAAAGAACGAGGACTCGACAGAAGTGCTGCTATGGCAGATATGAGATTTGCTTTCATAAAGAAAGTTTGCAGTGAATGTGTGATAAAGCCGCATGAAAGCAAAGAGCATACAAGAAGCCAAAATATAGACAGATGGCTTACCGGCAAATATACAGCTATCCCTATCTTCATAGGTGTAATGGCATTAGTATTTTTCCTTACATTCAATGTTATAGGTGCATGGCTTCAGGGACTTTTGGAAAATGGGATACAGGCATTAACCGAGATCGTTGATAAGGCGCTTACGGCTTCAAATGTGAATGAAGCGATACATGGACTGATAATAGGTGGAATATTCGAGGGTGTAGGTAGTGTGCTTAGCTTCCTGCCGATCATTGTAACGATGTTCTTCTTTTTATCTATCCTCGAAGATAGCGGATATATTGCAAGAGTGGCGTTTTTTATGGATAAGCTTCTAAGAAAGATCGGTCTTTCGGGAAGAAGTATTGTTCCTCTGCTTATAGGCTTTGGCTGTACTGTTCCGGCAGTAATGTCTACACGAACTTTGCCTAGTGACAGAGACAGAAAGATGACGATACTTCTGACACCTTTCATGAGCTGTACAGCTAAACTTCCGATATATACTTTCTTTGTAGCGGCATTTTTCCCGGCTCATGGATGGCTCGTTGTAACTATACTATACTTCCTTGGAATTGTATTAGGTATATTGGCGGCTCTTTTTTATAAAAAGGTTCACTTCAAAGGAGAGGCTGTTCCATTCGTTATGGAGCTTCCAAATTACAGACTGCCGAGTGCTAAAAATGTAATCCAGCTCTTGTGGGAGAAGGCGAAGGACTTTTTACAGAGAGCTTTTACGGTTATATTTCTTGCAACAGTTATAGTATGGGCATTGCAGAGTTTTGATGTACATCTTAATCTTGTAAGTGACCAAAAAGATAGTATTTTAGCTATGATATCCGGACTTCTTGTGCCTTTGTTTAAGCCTGTTGGGCTTGGAGACTGGCGCATCTGCACATCACTTATTTCAGGCTTTATGGCTAAGGAAAGTGTAGTATCAGTGCTTGGAGTATTATTTAGTGCATCAGGAGTTTCGGGCGCAATGACGACGCTGACAGCATGCTGTTTACTTGTATTTTCGCTTCTTTATACGCCTTGTGTTGCAGCAATCGCATCCATTAAGCGTGAAATGGGTGCAAAGTGGGCTGTGTGCGTAGTATTGTGGCAGTGCATCATAGCTTGGGGATGTGCATTTGCAGTCCATGCGATAGGTCTGATGATCGGGATGACACATTAAAAATTTAACTCAGCTATGGGCAGAACTGCATGTGGTGTTTGTTATAGATAAAAAAGTAAATTATTAAAATAGCGCAAACGTTATTAAAAATTTGTTTTTATATGAATTTAAATACAATTTTTGCCGATACATGAAATGAGGTGGCTTGTCATTGTTTTTTCAGTCGAAAAGGATTTCGATGAAGGTTACAGGGAGGTGAACCGATGAAATTAGGTGATGCGCTGCACCAATATCGGTGTAATCGGCAAAAATTGGTAGACAGGACAAGAAGTCTTGTGAAGAAAAAGAAAGCTGCTGAGAAAAAATTCGAAGCAACAGGCGATGTGACATTTGCAGATGAGGCAGCAACTTTGCAGCTTTCGATCGAAGCGAATGAAGAGAATTTCAAGAAAAATCAGGAAGTGCTTGATAACCTTACAATGCAGTATACAGCAGAGTGGAACGCCGAGGTAGCAAGGCAGCAGTCAGATTCTGAAACAGGCTATGCAGCTGAATTAGGAAAAATAATGACTACAGTTGCCAGAATGTGTGCCGGAGACAAGGTTCCCTTATCGGATGAACAAAAGGTAAGAGAATATGATTCAGAACTGTATATGAAGGCAAAAATGGCACAATCAATGATGGCTGCTATGAAGAAAAAGCAGAAAGAATATGATTCGCTTTGGAATGAAGACGAGGAAGAGAAAAATAAGTATGATCCTGAGGCTGCTGCAGAAAATGCAGAGTTTGCAGGAGTCCTGCCTGACATAGAGGTGGGCGAAGCAGAAGCGATTGAGGCACCGGATATTTCAATGTAAAAAAGAAGCCGAAATGCGTGAATTGATGCGCATTTCGGCTTTTCTTAAAATAGACAGTTTTTCTTTGAGTATTTTTCTATAGGATTTTCAAGTGCATTTCTGTAAACACGATAACTTTTGGGACTCATTTCAAATTTTTTCTTGAAAGCCTTAGAAAAAACAAGCTGATCCTGATATCCTACCATATTTGAAATCTCTTTTATTGAAAAGTCACTTCCGACCAGTAAGTTGGCAGCCTTATACATCCGAAATTCTATAAGATATTTTTGAATCGACATATTGGCGTGCTGTGTAAATATTTGGTTTAAATATCCTTGAGAGATTCCTACATGTTTTGAAATATCTGAAACAGATATTGATTTCATATAGTGAGTGTTTATATATTCTATAGCTAAGTCCAAATGTCTGTTTTTATTAAATGGTGTACCATTTTCCTCTCCATCTGTTATATGCTGTTTCCGCGTAGAGACAAGTAAAGATAGTAGCTTCAAAAGCATTGCCTCTCGGTAAAGACTGCTTGCATAATCTTGAACAACATGGTCAAATAATTCATTAAAGCATGCTTGTAAATCTTCTTTGGAGGGAGAAGGGAGAACAAGTCTGTTCTTTTCAAAACCACATTGGGTAAGGATTGCTTTTGAGCGAAAACCCTTAAAGCCAATCCACATATAAGTCCAAGGATCGTTTACATCAGAGCAATACACAACAGGATTTCCGGGACATATTAAAAACATCTGCCCGGCAGTCAGTGGATATGTAACGCCATCAACTGAGTAAAAACCTTTCCCGGAGGTGATAAAGTGAATGATGTATTCTGTTCTGATACCGGAGAAAGCGTGATATGGCTTGCACTTTTCTTTACCCATGTGTACAAGCTCTAATTCCATAGACGCAAGACTCATATCTTCTAAACATCTAAAATCCGAATTAACTGTATATTTAACACTTGGATTCATTTTTTTTTATCTCCATAAAATATAATCTGTTGTAATAATAACATAAACAATCTAAAAATAACATATAAAAAGAAATGTTCAATATAGAATTAAGACATTTTTAAATTGCAATAGAATGTAGAAAAATCACATCTGATATATAGCATAATTTACAATATTAGAGTTATGGGATTATACTGCACGTTTTTATATCATTAATGCAGTGTTTTGGCTGGTTCGCATTTACTCTTATGTTATAGCTCGAATAGGCCTTATGTTGGCAATTCGAGATAGAGCATTAGATTAAATAAGAACAAGACAATATAGTAGCTTAAGCATATGTAATTAATCTTTTTAATAAGGGGTGCAAAAATGATAAGAAAATTTATTGCAGGAATACTTACAGCAGCTATGGTAATGGGACTTACAGCATGTGGTCAGTCAGCAGATGCATCAGGACAGACGAGTGCTTCCGCAGGTGGAAAGACTATACGTGTTGCAATATGGGACAACAATCAGCTAAAAGGTCTTCAGCAAATAGCAGATAAATGGGGCCAAGAGAATGGTTATAAGGTTGAGTTTGATGTTTTAGGCTGGGACAGCTATTGGACAATGCTTGAAGCTGGTGTATCAGGCGGTGAGATGCCGGATGTGTTCTGGATGCATTCAGCCAATGCTCTTAAGTTTGAAAACTCAGGTGTGCTGCTTCCGCTTAATGATTACATTGAAAAAGATGATGCCATCGATATGGATAACTACTTTGAAGGAATAACAGATCTGTATACCAAAGATGGTGTCTACTATGCTATACCGAAAGATCACGATACGATCGCGGTAGTCTATAACAAAAAGATATTTGATAAATATGGTGTTGATTATCCTGATGATAACTGGACATGGGAAGACTTCGCAGATGCAGCTATGACCATCAGCCAGAAAGGTGCAGACGATGGTATTTATGGCACATATTGTAACGTCGGTAATGATCAGGATACCTGGTATAACATAGTTTATTCTTATGGCGGAAAGGTAATATCTGATGATAAGAAGTCCTCAGGATATGATGATCCTAAAACTATAGAAGCCATGAAATTTGTTGCGAATAAGATTATACCGGCATGCCCGCCGCAGGACGCAATGGCATCAACCGGTGGAGATACGATGTTCTTTTCTGGTCTTATAGGAATGCTGTGTCAGGGATCTTGGGTTGTTAACAATTTCTATACAGCAGATAACGCTTCAGATTACGCCTGGGCAATGCTTCCATATGCAGATGTTAATGATGACGGTAAATGCGAAAAAGAAGAACGCTGCTCTATATACAACGGTTTAGGCTGGTCAATATATGCACAGACTAAAAATCCTGATGCGGCATGGTCTTTGATCTCTGCATTAGGCTCAAAAGAAGGGCAGACAGAGCAGTCAGAGCTTGGAATCACAATGTCATCATATAAGGGACTTTCAGATTCATTTATAAATGCATATAAAGGAATGGATATTTCAGCCTTTGTAAAGATCGAAGACGAGGAAACACTTGTGTTTAAGCCATATTCTAAGAGTGCAGGAATATGGGAGCCTGATGTTGAGGATATTCTTGTTTCTGCATGGACGAATCCAGGAACGATGGAGGAAGTTCTGGCAAAGTGTGCAGAGACTATGAATACGACAATTGCTGAAGAATAACCGGGAAGGAGTGCAGAAAATGTCGGCAAGAAAACGTTCAGAAAGTATATGGGGCTTATTATTTGTACTTCCGACAATAATAGGTCTTTTGGTATTAAATTATTACCCGATAGTTCAGATAGTTTATCAGTCATTTTGCAAGACGGGTGACTTTGGGCTTGGAAATGTGTTCATAGGGTTTGGAAATTATGCGAAATTGTTTAAAGACCCGGAGGTATACAGGTGCTTGTGGAATTCAATAAAGTACTCTGTTTTAAGTATACCGCTTACGTTGCTGATCCCCCTTGTATTAGCAGTTTTGCTGAATAAAAAAATAAAATTCAGAGACTTTTACAGAACGGTATATTTTTTGCCAATGGTCTGTGCACCGGCAGCGGTAGCAATGGTATGGAAATGGATGTACAACCAGGATTACGGACTCTTAAACCACTTGCTCGGAAGAAAGATAAGCTGGGTAACTGATCCTAAGATAGCGATGCTTTCTGTCGTCGTGGTAGGAGTATGGAGTGCTATTGGAAATAATATGATACTTTTTCTTGGCGGACTTCAGGAGATTCCCAAAGATTATTATGAAGCGGCTCAGATAGACGGATGTACTGGAGTTAAGGCATTTTTTCATATAACGGTTCCACTTATATCGCCAATGCTTTTCTTTGTGCTGCAGACAGGAATCATAGGAGCACTTCAGCTTTTTGATCTGCCATTTATGATCATGGATAACTCAAGCAGAGCGTGGCCTTCAGTTAAGACAATAACATATCTTTTCTATGAATATGCTTTTGAGAAATCAAACAGAGGATATGGCTCTGCGATAGTTATGTTTACGATGGCAGTGATCGGTGTTATCACGATAATCCTTCAAAAATCAGAAAAAAAATGGGTGTGCTACGATTAAGGAGGAAAGTTGATGAATTTATCAAGGACAACAAAAAAGATAATAATGTATCTTTTTTTAACAGCAGGTGCATTAGTCATGCTTGTACCATTCGCATGGATGATATTAACGGCGTTTAAGACAAAGAGTGAAGCAATATCTGTAAATCCATTCTATATATTCCCTCAGAATGGATGGCATTTTGAAAACTTTACAGAAGTGTGGAATTCATACAATTTCCTTGTGCTTTATGGAAATACGCTCCTGATGATCGTACTTAGAGTGGTATTTGCCTGTCTTACAGCTACACTGGCAGGATATGCTTTTGCAAGGTTGGAGTTTCCATTTAAGAAGTTTTTCTTTTCACTGATACTTATTCAAATGATGGTGCCGGGGCAGATCTTCATCATTCCCCAATATCTGATGGTCTCTAAGCTTCATGTATTGAATACACAGATTGCGCTGCTTTTCCCCGGAATGGTGACTGCTTTTGGAACGTATCTTTGTAAGCAGAATTATCAAAGATTGCCGGCTTCTTTAGCAGAGGCAGCAGAGCTGGATGGATGCAGCATTCCCCAACAGTTTTTATATATCATGCTTCCATTAACCAAATCATCACTTGTGTCATTGAGCATATTTACAGCGCTCTTTGCATATAAAGATCTGATGTGGTCAATGGTAGTATGTCCTAAGCCTGAGGCAACGACGTTGACCGCAGCTTTATCAAAAATACAGGGACAGTTTACAAACAACTATCCGCAAGTAATGGCTGGAGCTGCAATGGCAGTCGTTCCAATGCTTGTAATATACTTTGCATTTCAGAAAAATTTTGTAGAAGGAATTGCTACATCAGGAGGAAAGTTATGAGATTTGTTAGTGCTGACATTATAATTAATTGTGAAGGTTATAAGAAAGGAAACGGTGGTAAAAGCAATTATACCGCTGTATTTAACGAAGAAGAAAAGGAAGATTGCGGAATAGGAAAAGTCAAGGTGGATATCCCTCGAAGTGAGACCTGGGATACGACAGGTTTTGGCGTAGAAGCACCGGTTTTTCTAGAACTTGTTCCTGATGAACTTCCGCTGAAGATGACATGCATGTATCTATATTCAGATTGGTGGACGCGCCCTGCTTTTGTAGATACTTTCTCGGATATTCCTGCAAGAACACAGGTCATTTTCTGTAAATTTGAAGATCATTTTTCATGCATTCTCCCTTTAGTGGGTAAGGTATTTAAGGCGACAGCTTCCAGAAGCTATAAGCCGAGCACTCTTCATCTTGATCTTGATGCAGGAATAGCCGGTTTTAGAAATATGGAAGAAGATATCTATATAGTTGCTGATGGTGAAACCTTGGAAGAGGCAGTAAAGAAGACATTCAAGCTTCTTGCTGAAAAAGATGGACTTAAACTTAAAGAAGATAGAAAACTTCCTGAAATGCTCAAATATCTTGGCTGGTGCAGCTGGGACGCCTTCTATAAAGAAATTTCGGCTGATAAGATCAGGGAAAAAGCAGATGAATTGATCGAAAAGAATGTCCCTATAAGATGGATGCTTTTTGATGATGGCTGGATGAAAAATGAAAATGATATGCTTCTTGAGATGAAGGCTGACAAAGAGAAATTCCCAAATGGCTTTGCACCATTGATAGATGAGATCAAGGAAAGAAGCAGTATAAAATACTTTGGAGTATGGCATGCTTTCGGCGGATATTGGGCAGGAATCGATCCTGAAAGTGAACTTGCCGAGCAGAAGAAGGATTGCTTATATAAGACAAGGAATGGCAGAATTGTGCCAAGTCCGTTTAACGGTTCTAAGTTTTATAGTGAATGGTACAGATATCTTAAAGATGAACATATCGATTTTATAAAGGTTGATGGTCAGAGTGCAATGCCGACTTACTTCAGAAATGATATTTCATTTGTGGAAGCGGCTAAAGGTATGCATGCAGAGCTTGAAAAAAGTTCAGAGATCTTTGGGAAAAATGTAATAAATTGCATGGGAATGGCGATGGAAAATATTGTTTCGCGTGAAGATACCTCCGTTTCTCGAAACAGTGATGATTTTATCCCATTGAAAGAAACAGATTTTGCTGAACATTTATTGCAGAATGCATTTAATTCTATCTACCATGATGAAGTGTATTACTGTGACTGGGATATGTTTTGGACCAAGCACCCGGATGCAGAGAAACATGGGCTTTTAAGAGCTATAAGCGGAGGACCGGTATATTTTAGTGACAGAATAGGTGAAACAGATGCAAATATTGTAAAAAGACTCTGTCTCTTAAATGGAGAACTCCTGATGCCGGATAGAGCAGCAATGGCAGCGGATGATTGTGCTTTCACTGATCCATATAAGGAAGGCATTTTGAAAGTGCAGAATGTCTGTACTTTGGACGATGGCGTAAAGGTTGGAGTAATTGCACTCTTTAACTTGACAGATGCAGTGCAGGAGACACAAATATCGTCTAAGGATATTCCTGAACTTGATAGGGAAATGGATTATTGGATGTATGATTATAGAGAGGAAACTGCTGAGAAATTACCAGCAGGAGTAAAAAAGAAGATAAATCTTGAAGCTGGTGATTATAAGTATATAGTTATGCTTCCACATAAAGGTCTGACAGCATGTATAGGACTAAAGGATATTTACACAGGGGTCCTTGCGGCAAAGACAGTAGAGAGTGCTAATGGTGTGACTATGGTGCTCAGAGAAACAGGCAATGCAGCATGGATCAGTGAAAAGAGACATAAGAAAGTCCTTGTTAATGGCGAAGAATATACAGATAAAGTTAAAGTTCGTGGAAATATTTATGAAATTGAAAAAGAACAGTCATCTGCTGAAATGAAGATTGAATTGTTTTACTGAATTTTTTTAGCTCTTACTGATAGTGCAATTTCTGAAGAAAAGGCGTCAAAACTGATATGTACCCTCTTTACTGGACAATGTAAAGTTCAGTAAGGAGGGTTATTTTTGTGCGCTTATAAAACGTCAGCGCATTGGTACATTTTATATTTCGATTATTGAAAAAAATTATCATCAGCGCTTATATTATTGACAGTGAGGTTAGCGATTGCTAACATGGAAGCGCATCAATGATATTTATCAAAGTCAGGAAGATCACAGCGAAGAATATAAAGGGAGGAGCGAGTATGATAAAAACAAAACCATTAAAATTGCTGAAGGTCTATATGGATGGCTGCGACAAGCTGATATTGCTTGGCCGTGTTTTGGCAGCATTAAGTGCGCTTATAGTATTGGTTCCGTATTATGAGATCTGGAAAATTATAAAAATAGCAGTGCAGGGAGAGAATCTGTCGCAGATACCGGGCATAGGTTTTAGAGCTGTAGTGCTTACATTGATATCTATGATTTTTTATATAACAGCCTTGATGTGTACGCATGTTTCGGCATTTCATGTGCAGGCGACGATGCGCAGACGTCTGATGAAGCACATAATGACACTTCCGCTGGGAATCTTTGATGAAGAAGGAACAGGAAAGATACGGCGAATCGTAAATGTTTCCACAGGTGCAACTGAGACATATATAGCGCATAATCTTCCGGATAAGGCTGTGGCTGCTGTGACGCCGCTCGGAATTGCTGCGCTGATGCTGATCTTTGACTGGAAGATAGGATGTATATGCATCATACCGGTTCTCATAGGCTTTTGTTTTATAGCAAATATGCGGGGACCGAAAATGCAGGAGAGTATGAAATACTATCAAAATGCCATGGAAAATATATCAAATGAAGGTGTCGAATATGTCCGTGGAATTCCTGTTGTAAAAACCTTTGGTCAGACAGTATTCAGTTTTAAGAGGTTCAGTAAGGCGATTGATGATTTTACCGAATGGTCAATAAAATACACTAAATCATTGTCTATGCCTATGGTCAAGTATATGACAGCGATCAACGCAGTGTTTGCAGCATTGATCTGCAGTGCATATTTCTTTGGACGAAATGGTATTACGCCTGAGCTTGTGCTTAACGTTATGTATTATATAATCATTTCACCATTGCTCACAGTCACGATGACAAGGCTTGCATATAGTGGTGAACAGGAAATGACAGTTGTGGATGCGATCGAAAGGATAAACAGTATATTTGAGATGAGATCGCTTGAAGACAGCGGCGAAAATGCGATGCCGGCATCGTGTGATATAAAATTTGAAAATGTATCATACAGATACGATGGTGCTTTGAAAGACGCAGTTCATGACCTGAATATAAATATCGCGGAAGGTGAGCATGTGGCGCTGGTTGGCGAAAGCGGCGGTGGTAAGACTACTGCAGCACAGCTTGCAGCCAGATTTTTCGATGTGACTGAAGGCTCTATAAAAATTGGCGGCGTGGATATACGAAATATTTCACAGAAAGAGCTGATGAAAAAAATTTCATTTGTATTTCAGGACAGCCATTTGATTAAGACTTCGATCTTAGAAAATGTTCGCATGGCGAAGCCGCAGGCTTCCGAGGAGGAAGTTCTGGAAGCACTGAAAAAGGCACAGTGTATGGATATTGTGGAGAAACTTCCTGAAGGTATACATACTGTCATAGGGGCTAAGGGTACTTATCTTTCAGGCGGTGAGCAGCAAAGGATCGCTATAGCCAGAGCTTTTTTGAAGGATGCTTCGATACTTATATTAGACGAAGCTACGGCTTTTGCAGACCCGGATAATGAGGTTAGCATGCAAAGAGCTTTTGAAACTTTAGCTAAGGATAAAACGGTCATAATGATTGCACATAGGCTTAGTACTGTAGTAGATGCGGATAAGGTATATGTATTAAAGAACGGATGCTGTATAGAAAGCGGCTCACACAGAGAGCTTTTAGATATGAAGGGTACATACAGCAGAATGTATCAGGAGTATCAGAAATCTGTACAGTGGAAGGTAGGTGCATGAACATGATAGAAAGATTACAGCATAAATATGCAATAACGCGCGAAGGCGCTGTAAGCCTGATCAAAGCTTGTGTAAGCTGCAGCATTTCCTACATAGTACTTATGTTTCCGGCAGCACTCTTGTACCTTCTGATCAGCGATCTGCTTGCGGGGGAGCTCACGGCAGATCATGGAATCATTTATCTGGCAGGTTCGGTACTGATACTTTCGTGCATCGCGGTAACTCAGCATATTCAGTATAATTCAACATTTCTTGCAACTTATGTGGAAAGCGGGAAGCGCCGCAAAAACCTTGCTGAGCACCTGAGAAAACTTCCACTTTCATACTTCGCAAAAAAGAATTTAACAGATCTTACGACAAATCTTCTTGCAGACTGTACTCAGATAGAGACAGCATCAAGTCATTGGATCCCGGAGCTTATCGGTGCGGTGGTCGCTGTAGTCATTATGGGAATAAGTATGTTCTTTATCTTTGATCCAAGGCTGGTTTTGGCAAGTTTCTGGGTTATACCGTGTGCATTTTTGATAGTTGCGACATCTGCCGGGATGCAGAAAAAGGCAGTGAAAAAGCATATTGAAGCTAATCTTGCATTGGATGACGGGATACAGGAATGTCTTGAGTCTATAAGAGACCTTAGATCAAATAATGCAGAAATGGCTTATTTTCAGGAACTTGATGAAAAAATAAGCAGGGTAGAAAAGCAGTCGTTGAGCACAGAAATAGTAATGGCTGTCTACGTTTCAATGGCGCAGATGCTCTTAAAAGTCGGTATCGGAACGACGGTACTTGTCGGCGGCACGCTTTTTGCAAAGGGTGAGATAGATGTCCTCACATTTTTCTTATTTTTGATGGTGGTTTCAAGGCTTTATGACCCGATGAATGTCAGCCTTCAGAATTTTTCTGCAATCATTTCTACTGAGATTCAATGCGAAAGGCTTGATGAAGTTCTTTCACATCCGCTTCAGACGGGCGCTGAAAAACTTACTAACCAAGGTTATGATATATGTTTTGACCATGTAAAATTTTCTTATGGAGATGGTACGGATGTTTTAGAAGAAGTTTCTTTTGTGGCAAAGCAGGGAGAAGTCACAGCACTTATCGGTCCGAGCGGAGGAGGAAAAACGACTGTTTCAAGGCTTGCATCACGTTTTTGGGACATCGACTCCGGAAAGATAACAGTTGGAGGAATGGATATCTCAAAGATAGACCCGGAAGTACTACTTTCAATGTATTCCATCGTTTTTCAGGATGTGACATTATTTAATAATTCTATCCTTGAAAATATTAGAATAGGTAAAAAAGATGCGTCGGATGAAGAGGTTTTACGTGCAGCGAAGCTGGCAAATTGTGATTCTTTCGTAAAAGATCTGCCTGAAGGATATAACACGATGATTGGTGAGAATGGTTCAGAACTTTCAGGTGGAGAGAGGCAGAGAATCTCGATAGCCAGAGCATTTCTAAAAGATGCACCGATAATACTTTTAGATGAGGCGACGGCATCGCTTGATGTGGAAAATGAAACCATGATACAGGAGGCATTATCTTCACTTATAAAAAATAAGACTGTCTTGATAATAGCTCATAGGATGCGCACTGTCGATGGTGCTGATAAGATAGTAGTGCTTAGAGACGGCAGAGCTGCTGAGTGCGGAGCTCCGGAAGAGCTTGATAGAGATGAGGAGAGTATTTTTCATCATATGAAGAACTTGCAGCTTGAAACACCAGGTTGGAGACTGTAAGAAAAAGCCGAAATGCGAGAATGAAACGCATTTCGGCTTTGATAATTATTTAGATGATGCTTTTTCGTCCCAGACAGGAACGTCAATGCCGACAACTTCGGAAGTAAAAGGTGTATTATCCTTTCGCTCGAAGTGTTCCTGAGCTTTCTTTACATACTTGAAACCGATGTAGAGAAGCGGGATATTGCAGTACGCAATGAGGATATTTGCGAAATCTGAAAGGTTCCAAAGAGCACCTAAGTCCATACCAACGATGGAAGTGAGCATACCGAAGCAGATAACGAAAATATCTAATACCCTGATCACATTGATAAATACGTTGCTTGTGCTGATTCTATTTGCACAGATCTCTGAGAATGACATGAAGCCTAAGAGACATGTAAATGCAAAAAGTCCAAAACAAAGTGATATAAGTAAAGTTACAAGGTTGTTGAAGGCAGTTCCGGGAGTAAGCTCCTCGACGGAGGCAAGGAACTTTGGAAGCTTGCCGAGCTCGAACCACTCAGCGCCGGCATCGGTGAGCCATACTCTTCCCATGATTACAACAAAGCTTGTAAGTGTGCAGATGACGATAGTGTCAAGGAAAACGCCGATAGCCTGTACACAGCCCTGATCACAAGGGTGATCTGCATCAGAGGCAGCGGCAGGCATTGTGATAGTACCCTGACCTGCTTCATTAGACATAAGTCCACGCTTCACACCCTGCATGAGAGCGATTCCGAAAGCTCCGCCAAAGGCAGCTTCAGGCTTAAAAGCCTCAGTGAAGACCGCATAGAAGAACCATGGGATTCTTGTAAAGTTTATGATGATAAGTACTATAACTGTAAGTACGTAGATTGTTGCCATTATCGGTACAAGTACATCTGTTACCTTTGAGATCTTCTTTGTTCCGCCGAAGGAAACTGCAATTGTGGCAGCAATGACGACAACAAAACCGATCCAATATACCGGATGCGTTGTAGGAAGCTCGGTTCCGCTTACTAATCCGGCAATCTGTCCCATGGCTGTAACGGTATTAAAGCCCTGAGCCGGGAAGCAGAGAAGGGCGTAAACAATATACATGACAGAAAGTACGACACCTGCGATCGCAGAATTTCGAAGCATCTTCCTGCCGTAGAATGCCATGCCGCCGACGTATTCATCACCCTTTTTCTCCTTAAATATCTGAGAAAGAGTGGACTCTACAAAGGCTGTAGACATTCCGAAAAATGCTGAGATCCACATCCAGAGCAGTGCGCCTGGACCTCCGACAGAAATAGCACCTGTAACACCGAGGATATTTCCGGGACCTACTCGCATGGCGGTTGAAAGGAAGAACGAAGCCAACGGGGAGATACCTGTCTTAGCTTTGCTGTTTTTCAAAACGTTGATTCCATGCTTAAATTTACGCACTTGTATAAATCTTAGTCTGGCTGAAAAATAAATGCCGGAGCCGATCAGCAAAATAATTGCAAGCGAGAAATTTCCAAGGATTGGGATATTGCTGTACCAATCGAAGTTGGTTGGGAAATCCCAAAAAAGATCTGATATGACCTGAATCTTACTGCAGACAGCAGTGATCAATGAAAGTAATGTTTCCATAGTTTTCTCTTTCCTGTTTATACTTTTTTTATAAATTATATCATATAGTTTGTTGTTTGAGGTGAATTTGTCCGGGGTATGTGTGATAAAATAACGCGTGAGTATTGATATAAAGTAAATAGCTCAGAGGGAAAAAATTGAAAATAGCTATATGTGATGATGAAATAATTGAAATTAAAGATACAAAGAAAAAGCTTGAACATGTCTATGATAATCTGGATCTGCTTATAGATTGTTACACTGATTGCCGACAATTTCTTAAAAAGAATGCTTCAGTTGTTTATGATCTGGTGATATTGGATATAGAAATGCCGCAGATGCTTGGAATCGAAGTTGCAGAGCTTATCCGGGCAGCAGAAAATGATACAGCGATAGTATTTTTGACTTCTCATTTAGAGTATGCACTTAAGGGGTATGAAGTAAATGCGCTGAGATATCTGACAAAACCGGTTGATGAAAAGCAATTGTCTGAGATAATTAATTATTTAATAGAACAAAAATCAAAGGAAAAAAAGATCATCTTAAAAGATGAAGAAGATCTTATGATGGTTGCTGTGAAAGATATTATTTATTTTGAAGCGCAGAATCAGGATATAAAGATCATAACTTTGAAAAAAGAATATACCAGACGCTATAATTTAAGAGATTATGAAGAAGAGCTCAGTGAGTATGGCTTTATAAGATGTCATAGGAGTTATCTTGTGAATTTAGAGCATGTGAGTCGTATTTCAGGGAAAGAGATGATCATGGATAACGATCATAAAATTCCGCTGAGCAGGATGAAAGAAAAGAAAGTAAGGCAGGCGCTTTTTTCATTTGTAGAAAAAAGTGCGATATAGTTGAATTATGCAAAATATCTGTTTATACGTTATTGATCTGCTGCTCGGATCTATTATGGTACTCGCAACGAAAACATTATTTGAAAAAAGCGTTATATTTGATAGAATCACTTTTTTTATATTAGTTTTCACAGAATTAATTAATGGAATACTTTTTATAGCTTCTGGCGAAGAAAGAATATCCATGGTTCTTTTGATGCTGTCGCTGTTATTTATTTTCGTAAGAGGAGAAAGAACAGGACTACTTAGAAGATTACGGTCCTTGATTGACGTGTTTTTGATCTTCTGCATTTCAGGATATTATTTTTGTGACATTGCTGTAATGCTCATCTGGCCGAAGGAAGTGATTGCGGTAGATAAATTGGGGGCAGATCTGAATTTTCAAAATATTATAATTGTGATCTGGTGTGTAATATTTTTGGGTTATCTATATTACAAATTATACCGTAAAAAAATCATTATGCAGCTCAGTACAAGAGAACGCGTGGTGTTGTACTGCTTCAGCGGTATGATAATGGTAGTTGATGTTATTTTACAGGATACCCTGTACAACGGTACATTTTTTAATATCCCGCCGGGAATTCATTTTTTGATGATACTATGCGTACTGGTAAGTTATATCGAAGTGCCGTTACTTGTGATAAAAAACCATCAGTCGGTCTATTATAAAATTGGCAAAGAACATCAGCAGGAGCTTCTGGAACTGCAGCTTGAGCATTTTGAAAAATATAAAGAATCTCAGGAGGAGACGAAGAAATTCAGACACGATATAATAAATCACCTGCTTACAGTACAGATGCTTCAAAAGGAATCTAAAAACAAAGAGGCAGAAGAGTATATTGATAATCTTTTAGGTATAGTTCAGGTGTTGTCTCCGAAAATTGTTACAGGGTGTGATCTGCTTGATGGAATATTGGAAGTTAAACTTGTTAAGATAAAAGAACTTTCAATAGAATTTAAGATGGAAGGCGTACTAGATCGGGGATTAAGCTGGAGTCCGGAAGATATTTGCATAGTGTTTGCAAATGCCATAGATAATGCGATAGAAGCCTGCGAATCTGTGGTGGAGGAAAAACGCTTTATCAGATTTTCATGTAAAAAATCGGCAAATTTTTATTACATTCAGATTGTAAATAGTGCTGACAGTGCGATGAAATATGGTAAAAACGTAAGATTTACGACTAAGAAAAATAAAGAGCTGCACGGATATGGTCTTGAAAATATTAAAGATACAGTAAAAAAATATGGCGGAGAAATTAAAACGGAAAAGTGTGGGGATTCATTTTCACTTCAGATAATGATTCCGGTTTAACATATGTAATTCACGACAGGGAGATGACCATCTGCGACAGATCGGACCATTTCCCTTATTTTTTATAGTAAGTTCTTTCTTAAGAAAAAGGAGGAACATACTATGAAAGATAAGAAGTTGAAAAGATATAAGGCATTGCTTGGAGACAGAAAAGTCTATGAGATGGATGCCGAAGAAGCACATGAAAAGATTTCTAAAGAAATTGGGGAAATGTGCAGACACTGCGCAGAGAAAAGATGGTATCACAGGCTTATTTTTTTGAATGTGCTTATGGTAGCAGGTGTGATAGCCGGGGTTATATATGAAATTGTCAAAGAGAAGGCAGATGACTGGGGAAATGGAGAGTTACCGGACCCTATCGGGATTTCAGTATATGGGATCATAGTCTTTGTGATCGGGATTTTGGGCATTTATTACTTAAACGCAAAGTATCGTGCAAATGCCGTTAGGATAACAGAGAATAATTTTCCTGAGGTCTATGAGATCATTGAAGAGTATTCGAATAAGCTTGGAATTGCCGTACCGAAAGCTTATATCATGCAGGGAAACGGCTCGCTGAATGCATTTTCCACCTTCCTTTTTAAGCGTCAGTGGATCAGTATAAATGCGGAGGTGTTTGAAGTTGCTTACAGAGAACATAAAGATATGGATTCGCTTAAGTTTGTGATAGCGCATGAGCTTTCACACATTTACTATGGACATGCTACTCTAAGATATAATCTGCCTATCTGGTTTGCGGATAAAGTTCCTGTCATTGGATCAACTGCATCAAGAGCAAGGGAATATAGCTGTGACAGGCTTGCACAAAGGCTTACAGGTGTAGATGGTATCGATACTATGCTTATGCTCACGATCGACAGGCATTTGTATAAGTTCGTTGATAAGGAGGATTATTTACGTGAGATGAAGCAGCAGAAAGGTTTCTTTGTGTGGTTTGCCAATCTTATTGCTGATCATCCGCTGATATGTAAAAGAGTTTGGGCGCTGAAGAAAGGCCGTGGCTCAGGGGCACTATATTAAAATACCGCTCACTGTTGGTAAAGCAGTGAGCGGTATTTAAGTTATCGAATGTTTTCCTTTAAGAATTCAAGCACATCTTCAGTTTATGTTGTTGTACAGTTTATCGCAGATGTATAAGACTACTTTATAAAAATGTAGTTTACATCTTGTTAAAGCAGAGGCATTTGTGTATAATGATTTGAAATGTAACAAGTAAATTAAAAGTAGAGATGTTGTATATGCAATACAATATACAATGTACAAAATGCAAAAACGAGGGGGAAAATTAAATGAAGAGAAATGTTATCGTATCTACTGTTGCAGCTGCAATAGTATCAGCTATGATGGTTACGGCATGCGGAACTACAGGAAGCGGCGCGGTTGTGGAGAAGGCAGCAGAAGGCTCACAGGCTGCAAGTGAAGCTGCTGATGCAGTCGCATCAAGCGTAGAGGCTGCAGAGGAAGCGGTAAGCTCTGCTGCAGAAGATATTCAGGCATCTACAGATGAGGATACACTTGGAGATGAGTTTGAGAAGCTTAAAGAAGAACTGACATATATGGGCGGTCTTTATATCTCAGATCCTCAGAATGACCTTATGATGTCTATTTTCAGACAGGATGGAGAGCCTTACGTTATCATAGAAAAGCTTGGACATATTTATTATGGTGCATTGATCACGGAAGATGGTAAGCTCGATGATGGCAGGGAGTATACGAAGATTTTGATCGAGGATAAAGAATTCGGCTATCACTTCAAACTTGAAGATGAAGACGCTGATTCATTCCTTGTTGATGAAGATGGAACAGTATATCCTGCAAAGGATGTGGATGAAAGCGTTGCTTTAGATATGGTAAAAAAGACACTCTGATATAGTTTTAAGAGAGCTATCGGTAAAATGGTAGCTCTTTTTTTGACTTATAGGAAATTCCGCTGGAATTCCTATAAGTAAAAAAATGCACTCTGAATAAAAAATTCCAAAATACATCTGACAAAATGGAGGACTATAAAATGAAACTTTCTGTTATTCATCATGTTGCGATCATCGTTTCTGATTATACAGTATCGAAGGACTTTTACGTAAATAAGCTTGGGTTTGAAGTGATACGTGAAAACTACAGGTCGGATAAAAAAGACTGGAAACTGGATCTAAGGATCAATGAAAGTACAGAGCTTGAAATATTTGCACCGGAAAATCCGCCGAAAAGACCTTCATATCCTGAAGCATGCGGACTCAGACATCTGGCTTTCTGCGTAGAAAATATTGAAGCTGTAGTTGCTGAGCTTGAAAGCCTCGGAATCAAGTGCGAGCCGCTAAGGACAGATACATTTACAGGTAAGAAGATGACTTTTTTCGCAGATCCTGATGGGCTTCCGCTTGAATTACATGAGTGATTATTGTGAAAAATATGTAACGTAAAGTTGATTGGACTGAAAAGCAAATAATATTAATGAGCAGAAAAAACTACATGGACGCAGCAAGGAAACCATTATAAAAACAATTCGTATATGCAAAGACCGAAAAATTCTCTTGGTGGAAAAATTTTTCAAAATAATATATCATAATTCGTTGTCCATTAGTGTAAAGGATTAAAGAATTATGAGAGAGAAATTTAAGAAGTATGTGGCTGCAGATGCATTGGCGGTGATCCTTGTAGTGATCATGGTATTTGCAGCAGAAGTAACAGGTGAAAGAGAGATCATCTTTCCGGAAATGGCTGCGTTGTCTGTGGGATACCTCGTTTCTGTGAAGCGCGGCTGGATGGTGAATGACAGACGGATGCTTGCATTGATAACAGTCTGCGCGGTACTCGGTGTTTTGATAGTAAGGTACATAAATGTCGGAGATTACCTGGAAGTGCTTATTGCATTTGCGATGAGTCAGATGATATTTTTGTATTCCGGCACTACATTGGCACCATTCATATCTGCGATAGTGCTCCCTGTTGTTTTGCAGACTACGACATGGGTGTATCCGGTTTCGGCATTTATACTTACAGGTATTTTGATACTTGGGCACAGGCTTTTACTGAAACTGGGCATTCGTGAAGAAGAGAAATTTATACCAGTGTCACTTAGCAGTGCAGCTGATAAAAAAGATGCTGCTTTACGAGTGCTGACTCTTGTGCTGATCGGTGCGGCAGCCTACGCTTCAGGAAATAAGTTTGTTATCGCGCCGCCGCTTCTGGTTGCATTTACAGAGCTTTCCAGACCCGGAAATAAGGCAAAGGAAAAGCCGTTTAAGACAATAGCGCTTTTAACGCTCTGTGCACTTGAAGGAGCAATTCTAAGATATGCCCTTGTAATGAAGGCAGGTTTAGCGTTGTCGTTAGCGGCAGCAATTATAATGGCAGCCGCGCTTCTGATAATGCATGTATTTGATATGTATATGCCGCCTGCCGGAGCAGTTGCGATATTGAGTATTTTAATACCTGCGGAAGCTGTAGTTACATTTCCGCTTCAGGTAGCTATAGGGATTTCGATATTTACTTTAAGCGCTAAAACGATGTTCGGCAGAAAGGAAACAGGAAGATGATCGTAGAATATCCGGAATATTATTGCAGATTCAGCTGCATAGCAGATAAATGTCCTGATACATGCTGTCAGGGCTGGGAGATTGATATCGATGAGACCACATGGAATAAATACAAGGCTGTGGAAGGTGAGCTCGGCGAAAAGCTAAAAAAATACATGAAGGAAGAGAATGGCTGCCGTTTCTTTAAGATGAGAGAAGACGGTTATTGTGCTTTTTTGCGCGAGGATAATCTTTGCCAGCTGCAGAGACAGTTTGGTGAAGATTACCTTGGGGTGATATGCTCGGAGCATCCGAGGTATTTTGTTGAATGCGGCAATTATGAGCAGCAGGATATAAGCCTTGCCTGCCCTGAAATGGCTAGGATCTTTTTCACGGAAAAAGGAAATATAGCATATTGCTTTGAGATGTATGAAGATGAATCCGATGAAGAAGATATTGATATTGAGCTCAGAGACAGAATCCTTGATGATAGAAACAGGATTATAGACATAATGGAAAATGAATCGGGGACATTTACTGAAAGGTTCAGAAAGGCAGGACTATTCAGAAAAATCGACGATAAGCTGCTGATGGAAATGTCAGAGCGCATGGAGCCTATAAACGAAGCTTGGACTAAGAGGCTTCAGCATATGAAGGAATGGCTCGGCAAAAATCCGGAGTGCGGACAATTCAGTGATAAGATTTCTGATGAATGGTATACGCGTCTTACCTGCTACCTTGTTTTCAGATATTGGATTGATTCATATTTTGAAAAAGACGAGGACGAAGAACTTGACCTTACTGCTGAGATAATGCTTGTGAATTATTGCTTAAGGCTGATAACTATTATGTACCTTGCAAATGATGAGAAAGTCTTTGAATCAGAGCTTGAGAGGATGGTAGATACCGCATATATCTTTTCGCGTGAAGTAGAATTTGACGAGGACATCGTAAATATGCTCAAAGGTTTGTAAATACATAATCACTTAAAAGTACTATTAATGGTACAAGAAAAACGACGAATTTAGAAAAAGACGTAGCATTTTAGAAAATTAGTGCTATAATGAGCTTAAAATATAAATGAACAGGGGTGTCGGTCAGAACCGGCTGAGATAGGAACTGTGCGTTCCGGACCCTATAACCTGATTTGGATCATGCCAACGTAGGGAGCTTTATCTATCATTACGTAAATTCGGAACCATCCTTTTCAGGGTGGTTCTTTTATGTTTAAACAAAAGCGTTCTGTTGGGGGCACCACCTCAGATCGCTATAAAAAATAGTATGCATAGAGAAGGAGAGAAAAATGAAAAATGCATCTACAAGCGCTGAAAAGAAAGTAAGTGCAGGCGCCGGAACATCAGTAAAGGATAATGCGGTGATATGGTTTGGAGCAGGCGTATCGCTGGCGGAGATCCTTACAGGAACTTACTATGCCGATATGGGATTTGGCAAAGGACTGATCGCTGTTTTGCTGGGTCACGTTATCGGTGCTGTAATGATGGTTTTGGCGGGAATCATAGGCGGAGTAGAGAGAAAGAGCTCGATGGAGACTGTAAGAATGAGTTTCGGAAGACATGGGGCTTCCATCTTTGCGGCGATGAATGTCGTACAGCTTTTGGGCTGGACAGCGATCATGACCTATGACGGCGCACTTGCAGCAAATGGAATCTGGAGTGTAGGAACAGCGATATGGTCACTTGTGATAGGCACACTTATCATTGTGTGGATATTGATAGGACTTGAGAATCTTGGAAAGATAAGCACTGTTTCGGTGGTACTTTTGTTTATCCTTTCAGTGATACTTGCAGTACAGATATTTGGAGGACATACAATCAGCGCAGTTAGAGAGACAGCTGAGGCGATGAGCTTTGGGGCAGCTGTGGAACTTGCTGTAGCTATGCCGTTGAGTTGGCTGCCTTTAATAAGCGACTATACAAGAGAAGCTGAGAGACCTGTACAAAGTACGGTGGCTTCGGTTGCGTCATATTCGATAGTGAGCATATTTATGTTCATCATAGGTATGGGAGCTGCGGGGCTCGCCGGGACAGGCGATATTTCAGTTATCATGGTCAAAGCCGGACTTGGGATCATAGGGCTTTTGATAATCGTTCTTTCAACGGTAACTACCACTTTCCTGGATGCGTTTTCAGCAGGGGTATCATGTGAGGCTATCCATGAGAAGATCAGGGGGAAATGGGCAGCAGTTGCGGCAGCAGTCATCGGAACTGTCATGGCGATGGTATTTCCTATGGATAATATCACAGATTTCCTCTATTTCATCGGTTCGGTCTTTACACCGATGATCGCGGTTCAGGTGGCAGACTACTTTATATTGCATGCAGATCACGAAGATGAAAAGTGGAATATCAGAAATCTTGTCATCTGGCTGATAGGATTTGCAATGTATCGCTATCTTATGACGTTAGATATACCTGTTGGAAATACGCTTCCCGATATGCTTCTGACTGTTTTGATAACAGCAGCGGCAGGCATACCTTCATTGCAGAAGAAACATGCGGAAACGGTATAAAAGGCGCTTACTGCTCCGAACGCCTTGAAACAGGAGTAATTATGAAAACAGTAACAGCAGAGAATACAGTAAACTTAGGGCTTAATACACGTAAACTTGCGGTAGCGGCAGTTTTTGCAGCAGCGGCAGTAGTGGGTTCAACGATTTCCTTTCCGGTATTTGGATCTAAATGTGCGCCGGTGCAGCATTTGGTAAATGTTTTGTGTGCAGTTTTCTTAGGCCCTGGCTACGGTGTTGCAGCTGCTTTTATAGCAAGTGTTTTAAGAAATTTGCTGGGACTTGGTTCGCTGTTGGCATTTCCGGGTTCCATGTGTGGTGCTTTGCTTTCAGGTTTGATGTATAAATATTTCAAAAAACTTCCTGCTGCATACGCAGGAGAGATATTTGGAACCGGCGTGATCGGCGGGATGCTTTCATATCCTGTCGCAGCATTGCTTATGGGAAACGCACAGGCAGGGGTATTTACATTTGTGATTCCTTTCCTTATCAGTACCTGTGGGGGAACGCTTCTTGCGGCATTGATCACACTCAAACTTGAGCAGATAGGATTTATCCGGAAAGCTAATGATTTAATGAAATCATAACGAAATGTATACTTCAAGAGTCGACATTTATGCCGGCTCTTTTGTGGTATAACGGCCGCAGAGCGCCCGTTATCTCGTAGCGTCGTCAAATCCACATAAATGTGGATTTTCCTCGTGCTTTCGTGGTATTATGGAGAAAAGAACGGAGGTATCCATATGCAGAATGCAAGAAAGATCAGTGATGACATATGGTGGCTCGGAGCTTCAGACAGGCGCATAGAACTGTTTGAAAACGTATATCCGGTGCCAAATGGTGTGTCATATAATAATTATCTTATACTTGATGAAAAGACATGTCTTTTAGATGGTGTAGATGATACGGTCACAAATCGTTTTTTGGAAAACCTGGAGTTTGCGCTCAACGGAAGAAAGCTTGACTATATGGTTGTTCAGCATATGGAACCTGACCACTGCTCAGCCATACCGCAGTTGACTGCGAAGTATCCAAAACTGCAGATAGTCACATCTGCACAGGCATTAAAAATGATAAGCCAGTTTTACAGGCTTGACCTGACCGACAGAGCTATCATCGTAAAAGAAGGAGCGGCACTTAAGCTTGGAAAGCACGAGCTTTCATTTGTAGGAGCTCCGATGGTGCATTGGCCGGAAGTGCTCATGAGTTTTGATGCTTCGACAGGAACTCTTTTTTCTGCAGATGCCTTTGGCTCTTTTGGGGCGCTCGATGGAAATATCTTTGCGGATGAGGTTGACTGGGAGAAAGATTGGGCAGATGAAGCGCGTCGCTACTATGTAAATATAGTTGGAAAGTATGGAGTACAGGTGCAGGCGGCACTTAAAAAGGCAGCCGGGCTTGAGATAAAGATGATCTGTCCGCTTCATGCGCATATCTGGAGAAAAGACTTTGACAAGCTTTTAAGCAGATATTCAAAGTGGGCATCTTATGAGCCGGAAGTAAAGTCGGCTGCAATTTTCTATGGCTCAATTTATGGAAATACTGCGAATGCAGCAGATATTCTTGCGGCGAAACTTGCTGAGAAGGGTGTGAGAAACATCAAGGTATTCGACTCATCAAAGACAGATATTTCAGAAATGGTATCGAGAGCTTTTGAGTATTCGACATTGGTTTTTGCCTCTGCGACGTATAATGCTGAGATCTTCGACAGGATGCACTATTTATTGACAGATCTTAAAAATCATAATCTTGCAGGAAGAACGGTGGGACTTATCGAGAACGGTACGTGGGCGCCGATGGCAGCGGGATTGATGAAAAAGCAGCTTGAAAGTATGAAAGATATGAATGTAGTAGAGCCGATAGTAAAGATAAGATCAGGTGTTTCAGACGAAAACATGGAACAGCTTGAAGCACTTGCGGTAAAGCTTGCAGAATCACTGAGTTAAAACGCTCCGAGAGGAGTGACTTTTTCTGACGATGTAAATTCTTTGAGGAGAGTTTACATCGTCAGTTTTATTATTTAAATTTCTCTGATAAAGATATATAAGATCTTTCCCTGAGAATTCTGGATGCATCGGCCGGTAGCCCTGATGCACAGCAGCCTTTTCTGAACCGTCATGATGTCGTAGACGATCTCAAAGTCTCTGGAAATGTCATTCGTTACTGTGGTGACAGTCTTATTTAAAACATAATCACGATTTTCCTCAGCAATCACATTTAGATACGAGTTGCGATAACGCTCCTTTAGTTCATCGATGCTTGAGCAGCCGCATAAGTGTATGAAATCAACGTTTGCGGTTATCATTGTCAGGTTGTCGTCGGCTGCACATACTATCAGCGCTCCGGGGATTGCGTTAAAGATTTCATCCGAGCGGAAAGAAAGCTGTATTTTATGGCTCATGTCATTGTTCGCTGCATATTGAGCGAAGCAGTTCTTTCCACGGCGCTTTGCATTGTACATAGCGCTGTCTGCCATCCTGTAAAGGTCATGGTAGCCTGTGCCCTGGTCGGGGAACATCACATATCCGGCAGATACGGTGCAGCAAATTTCGTGCCCTTCAAAATTTATGCGTATCGGCTTGCTGAGCATGTCATTTATGAAAAATTCCACAAAGTCCCTGGAACGGCGCTTTATAATACCCATAAATTCATCGCCGCCAAGTCTGCAGGCAAAGCCGTACAGGCTGAATTTGCTCTTTAAGCGGCTTGCAAATGCCTTAAGCATCTCATCACCGCATTGATGTCCATATTGGTCATTGACTTCCTTGAAATCATCAAGATCGAGCATGACAAGAGCGCACATTTCGTCGCTGTGCTTATGAAGATAGTTGCGGATCATCGGGACAGCTCTATAGCGGTTGTAGAGCCCTGTAAGCTGATCTGTCTCGGCAGCGTTTTTGGCTTCATCTATGCGTCGGCGGTATTTCTCCACGTCATAAGTCAGGAAATATGCAAGTATTTCTCCTGTGACGGCCGAACGTGTCAGCTGATAGGTGGAGTGCAGCCAATGCGGCTCTCCATAAATGTAGCTTTTATACTCTATAGTTCCGACGTTATTTCCGGCATTAAATTCATGTATCAGGTTCTCACGACTGTAGAAATTCTGCGTCAGTTTCAGATTATCGAAAGTTACAGTACTGCTCAGCAGGTTATTTATCAGCAGATCATAGTCATTGACCATCCGCTGATAATAGTGATCACTTAATATATTAGAACTTTCGAAGTTGTGATCTATAATCTGATTATGAGTAAGATTAACCTCAAAATAAAAGGAAGAGGCCAGGAAGTCAGTATATGAGCTGTACCCAAGAATATTTGAGAGAGCACGTCCTGAAAGCCATAGAAAAGCAGGATTATGCGGTATCCCTTTCATAGACTCATCCATGTCTTCGAGCAGCCTGAAACGGCTCATCTGCGAATAGTGCGAAAGATTCATACTTATCACAAGGTATGCAGAACGGTCTTTGTACGAATCGATAGGGCGTACCTGGAAATTACAATTTTGACCATTTTTCACATAGTCAAAAGATTCAAGCTTTCCGGAGGCCTTACTTGCAAGTATGGTGCTCATGAAAAGTGAAGGAAGTGATTCGGGAGTAAAGTTAATAAAACTCTCGGCTTCCGCGATGCTCTTTATGCCGATAGTATTCAGAAATTTTTGATAATAATTATTTATGGCAAGATAGCTGATATGGTTGTCATAAAGCTCTATGATCGCCGTCGGAATGCCGTATACTGATTCATCATCCAGATCTTTTTTCAGTGGATTCTGGCTCAGGAGATTTATCTTTCCTATATTTCGGTAATACTTGCGAAGTCCCGGAACTTCCTGCCTGTAAGGCAAACGAGAGGTATCGTTAAAAGAAACAGCAGGAGAGTAGAGGAACCCCTGCATCTGCTCACAGCCGAGATTCCTAAGGAAATCACGTGCTTCGATCGTCGCAACACCTTCTGCAAGAGTCTGTATCTCCAGCTTTTTCGACATATTTATGATGGATTTGAGAATAGTTGCAGATGCAGAGTTTTCCTTGAAGTCGCTGAGAAAATTCATGTCAAGTTTCAGGCAGTCAAAGGAGTATGTCTTTAGAGTATTAAGTGAAGAGTACCCGCTGCCGAAATCGTCCATCCATACCTGATATCCAAGTGACTGGAATTTATCTATGATATGCTTCATATTTTGGATATCGGAAGCGAGTATTGACTCCGTGATCTCGACATGGAAGAGATCCGGCTGAAGGTTAAAGCTTTTAACGATAGCGTCAAATTCCTCAACAATGCTTTCAGAGCTGAAATCCTGCCTTGAAAGATTTATGGAAACAGCGGTGGGAATAAGCTTCTGCTGGCGAATGATGAGCTGATGACGGCATACCTGCTCAAGTATTTCCAAATCAAGCTTTTTGATCATATGGTACTTTTCAAGGATTGGGACAAAGTATGAAGGAGAGATGAGACCTGCCTCCGGGTCGAGCCAGCGTGCAAGAGCTTCGTAACCACAGATTTCTTCGGTAATAGAGCGGATTATAGGCTGGTACCAGACCTGTATATATTCACTGCGGATAGCATCTTCAAAGTGATCGATGATAAAGTGCTCACGCTGATAGACAAGGCTTAGATCATCGTTATAATATCCATATATGCAGTCATATTGATTGCGTATAGAGTCACATGCCATTTTGGCCCTGTCGACGGCTGCATTTGGAGAGACAGAAGAGTCGTTAGGCAGGTATATTCCGGCGCAAAGTCGCATATGAGTGTCATTTTTAAGCGGATATATAACTTCGCAGACCTCGATTATCCTCTCTTCAAGTTTTTCACGGTCTGTAAAGGCACAGAAATGATCCATCCCCATATATGCGTTTATGCTGTCAGCAAAAGTCACTTCTATGGCTCTGGCAACTGTGCGAAGGCAGTTATCACCTGCCTCTATCCCATATTTTTCATTGTAATTTTTGAAATTTTCGATATTAAAGTAAACGAATGCCTTTGACGTGAGTGTATCAGGATAGGATATGATTTTGTCGATTTCTACACGGAAATGAGAATAACTCATCAACCCTGTCAATTCGTCAAGATTCCCCTTCTTAGAATGCTTTTCCATGAATGACCTCCCCTTGTTGTCCCTTTGTCCAACATTATTATTATAGCAAAAATGACACAAATAGGACACCCCCGCAGCATAAGCTGCGGGGGTGCGAGAGAGTTTTAATGAAACATGAAGTTAAGTATTAGGAAACTTTTGCGCTTCCTTTAACGTTGGTACCTGTAAATGTAGCAGTCTTTGTTGAAGAATCATAAGATACGCCATCCTTGATTCTTACAAGACTTCTCTTTGGAGAGTCAGCTTTCTTCTGAGTTACAAGCCAAGCCTTAGCAACACCCTTCTTGTTGATCTTAAGGTAAACTGTACCAGGCTTCTCATATGTAGCTGGCTTAGATGTTGTGATCTTCTCTACGTCAACAGGGACGATCTCAACTGTGTATGTGAGCTTCTGTGCTTTAAGAGCCTTATTGAATTCCTTAGACTCGCCCTTGATCTTCTTGATCAGGAATGTAACCTTAGAGCCTGCATCCTTGCCCTTAGAAACCTTTACAACAACCTTAGAGCCATTGTAAGAAACTCCGTTAA
>FOSY01000015.1 GCA_900114405.1 Lachnospiraceae bacterium KH1T2
CTTTTGACGTTTTCGAATTTTCAGGGTTGCATTGCTGTTTATTTGTCAATGTTCTTCCTTCAAAACCTTGTGTTTATCAGGTTTCTCAGTGTTTTTCTCTGTCGCTCTCTCGCGGCGACATGTGTAATAATATCACTTTACTTTATATGTGTCAACACCTTTTTTTAATTTTTTTTGTGGATACACCAAAAAGTGTATCCACGTCTAAATATATCAGCTTTTTGCTATAAAGAATATAGGTATACAGCCCACATGTCCACTCAAAAGTGGATCTACTACTTTTCTATTCATCTCCCAAAATTCACTATCGTAGCGTTTTGGATAACATCCTTCCCTTAAGTTTATATACTCTTTATTCACTTGATTTAGCTCATATTCATTTGACCATATTGCTCTAAGTATGACCTTGTCACCATTTTCAATCCAATTCGCCAATTCTTTTCTTGTCTTTGGTTTCAATTCATATGGCAAATTATTTCCTTCACGCCTTTTTTTCTCTTTGCGTTTTTCAATCTGTTTACTCAAGGCATCCACTTCATATTTTGATATTATCGAAATATTTTCCTTAACCTTGTATAGTTTACTTGCATATTCTGAATTAATACTTCCTTTTTCGTATATTCCACTGTGTATCTTACTTTTAAGATCATTGCTTAGATCATTGTAAAATTCACCATTTAAGGTTTCATTGTAATCCCAATATCTGGTCATACCCCTGTAATGCCAGTCATTATTTTTCTTAAATTTTGCAACACTTATAGGGCATATTTTATCTATGCCTTCAGCCATAAACAAAAAGCCTTTTTGACCATCAAGCACATAATCATTTCTTATACACGTAAAACCAGAAATGTTCCACTTTTTCATATTTGCTTCATTTTGGAAGTATGTCTTTCCTACTTCAAAATCATTAGCTGCTGCATGATAATCTCCCCACACAGCCTTTAAGCTTCCGGTTTTTCTCTCAAATCTGTATTTTTTACCTTCAACTTTACCGATTCCATTACCTTCCCATCGGATAAATTTATATCCTCTTTTAGTTGGAATCGGCATATCATAACTAATATTGTACTGACCAGACATTTTCATTGATTCAGACCCGTTACTGAATTTTCCGCCATCAGCATTAAGTATCACATCATATGTTATTGCTCTCCATTCAGCAGTATAGGTCTGATCCTTTGCTGGTACTGCGGAATTTTTATCCAACTTAACGTGCCCTTCCCCATACCATCCGAGGAATATATATTCTGGTCTTGATGGAATCGGAAGATCTCCAAATTTTGCCCCAAAAGGAAGCTGCTTTGACATAACTGCTGTGCCTCCTTTGGAATCAAAAGTAAATTTATATGTTTTAGGTGTCCAATTTGCTCTGTAACTCTTATTTCCAGTTGAACTTCCTTTTTTGAATTCTATATTTTGCTCAGGCTTAATCACCCCACTTCCTGTCCAACCAGCAAAAGTATATCCATTTCTGTTTGGACTTTTTATTACAAAAGACTCAGATTCCACAGTATATGATGACGGATTTGATGGATTTTGACTTCCACCATTCAGATCATAAGTGATCGTATACTTTGTCGGTAGGGCAGAGATATGGATTTCCTTATTCTTTGCCGGCATAGAAAATGGAAATTTAACTGCATTATTACTTTCATCTCTTGCCGTATAATTTGAATACCCAGTTTTCAGCTTTCCACTCATCAAAATTTTCTCTTCGTATTTGCACTGTTTTTCACTATTTTTTTCTGCAAATCCTTTTTCAAAGATCATTTTAAGCGAATACTTTTTTCTTTCGTAGCGATAAGTAACTGATGCTTTGCCATCTGCTCTTATCTTTATTTTTTGAGTTTCAGGCTTTATGAATCCCTCATAATTTTTCACTGCGGGTGAAACGAACGAGTCTGTTGTCCCTTTAAGTTCTTCTATACTCGTTTCATATTTTCCCTCTTCAAGCATTTCTCTTTCATGGTACACCCTATACGAAGTATCATTACGTACATTCCAATTAGCAATAAATCTCTTTTCTCCATATGAGCCTTTAGATATTATTACTTTCTTTATTGGTACGCTGCCGCAATCTCCAGTCCACCCACTGAAGTCATAGCCCTGCCGCTGTGGTTCATCCAAAATAATATTTCCTGATTCTGTTGTATAGTTTTTTTTCAAAACGGTATTTTTTTCGTCATTCAGCTCCATATTTATGGTATATATCACAGGAGCAGCATTTGCAGTCATAACAATATTTTCTGAAGGAATCGTAAGTATTGTCTCAAGCTTTTCTTTGTCTATAATTCCAAAGTCACCTGTCCAGCCATTAAATGTATATCCATTTGATGCCTCTGCCGAAATAACTATTTTCTGGCCATATTTGTATTTTCCGTTTCCGCTTACCGCCTTAATACCGCGGCCTTTATTCAAAGATACTGTGTAAAATTTTCTATCGTATCGATAAATAACTTTACCGCTGTCATCTGGCTTTATCTCGATATACTTTATGCCCGGTGTTTCAAATCCCTTAAATTGCAGTGGATTCGGCATCACTACTTCTCCTGTCGCTGCCATTTTTTCCTCTGTCTTTAATATTTCATAAGAGCCATCAACTTTCTCTAACTCATGGACTACCGTGTATTTATGCAGTACTTTATATACTCCATTACCAACCTTTATCATTCCAGAAACATTATTTACACATTGATCTTCATTCTCTATCAAAATATCTACTGCCGCATTCCCATCTAAAGCATTACTTACAATGCTCTTTACCGGGTAACCGTTTATCTTATCCGGAACTACCAGTACACGTTCCTTTTTCCCTTTTACTGTCAGACCGACAATTTCAATACCATATTCACCATCACCGTTCTTCATGTATTTATACTTAAAAGAACCACTTTCATACTCTTTATCTTCATCTATTCTTTTTTTATCTGATGAATTTCCTGATGGAGATGTCGTATTTGATGAATTATCTTTATCTGAACCCGTTTTATTTTCTGAAGGAACTTTGTTATCTGAGTTCGAAGATTCTTTATATGGTGTTTTATTTCCTGATGGCGTTATATTATCGTGTTCTTCTTCGTTTGTATATCTTTCTCTAATATCTATGTTTTTATAAGCATTTATGTTTTCAATTCTGTATCTGCCGCATGAATAAAAATGGAGTTTTATAAAACGATTCTGATCCAATTCGTAAAAATTATCATTTTCTCCTTTGTGATCATGAAAATCTGCAGTACCTTGAACATTTACACTTAATTTTATTTTTTTTCCACCAACACTACATGTTATCTTTGTCTTTCCTGCTGCAAGTCCTGTAACCACACCAAGTTCATCTACAGCGGCTATTTTTTTATTAGATGATTTCCATGTTCCAAAATTTCCATGTAAACCTTCTATTCGTATCTTTCGTGTTTCTCCTTCACTGATACTTATATCACTATCAATCGCATGCGGATCGATCACCGAATATCTGACTGTACCTTCACCACTATGTACGCCTTTTTTATCCTTGAATTCATATTTGTAGCTGACATTTGCTATACCTGATGATTTTGCTTTAAGGCTCTTTCCATCATTTTCCACACTCAGTACTTCAGGTCTATCTGACGAAAACCTAAGATACTTAACCTTTACCTTATTGAGTTTCGGGGATTTAATTTTCTTACCAACTTGTGCCAGATATTCAAGCTGTGATAAACTGCCTATTTCATTTTTACCCTTTACCTTAACCTTAATCGTGTATTTTTTTCCGTTATACCAGGCGTAAACTTTTGTACTCCCCTTACCAATTGCCATAATATATCCATTGGCATCAACCTGAACTTTTTCGGGCTTTGCCGAAATCCACGATATTCGTGATGATGGCTCAGAAAAATCAATTTTTCTTACCTGACCTAATTCTAAGACTATCGATTTCTCCTTTAATTCTAACTTGTCAGATATATCATCATATTGAAGATTTCCGGATTTGGCATAACCAGAATTTACAGATACACTGTTATTTTTTTCAAAGCTTTCTGTATCAAATATTTTTTCATTTATACTCTGTTCTGCACGTATGTCAGCAATATTTTCTACAGAAATCTTTTTGTCATGATTTATTTCTGCAATAACAGGATTACATGCCCCTATGCATATAGAAGCTGACAATAAACCTGCAAGAAATCTTGTATTTCTCATACAGTTCCTCTCGTATTTAATTTTATTTTTGAAAAAATTTGAAGAATATCAAATTGATAAGTATCCGGATACTTAATAGAATATTTATAATATTAACATTTTGTATACATTTTTCAAGTATTATTTTAAAAACAAAAAGCATCACAGCAATTACTTACTGCGACGCTTCTTGATTTCCCATAACATTAATATTGATAACGTGATAAGAGATATTATTATCCCAACATTTTTCCCAGACGGTGTATAATAAAGCTCTACCTCATGTTCTCCTTTAGTAACGTCAAAAGACATGAGCATATTTATTGCAGGTTTTGCCTTAACAGCTTCTCCATCGACTTTTACCTTCCATGCCTCATCATAAGGAATTGAAATTACAGCTATCGAATCTGAATCATTAATATCAATCCTTCCTGAAAGATGAGAACTCGTGATTTTCTTTAATTCTGCCTTATTCTCTTTTACCTCTGAAAAAAGCCCATCCACTTTATCCGCATTTTCATAATAAAAATATGCATCAGAATAATCTAATTCATCTGACTTCAAAAGAATTTTAATAGACAGTTTCTTGCCAACTTCAAAATCATGAAGGTTTATTATATTCCAACGGTATGTAGAAAAATAGCTTTCTCTGTCCAGACCGTCACATATTATCTCTGCTTCACCTGTAGTCGGTGCTGTAAAATAACCATATATAACATCTTTAGAGGCAACATCTATTGTATATTCAATATATGCCTCACTTTCAGGATCAATTTTCGTATAATGAGTGTACCCATCTTTAGGCTGTACCTCAAGATTTATAATATCGACTTTACACGGTTCTATCCTTCTCAGAATCTCATTTTTCCTGCCATTAAGGCTATCTGCAATATCATTTTGAAGCATAAATGGATCATTATACTTTGTATAATCTATATCTCTTATTGATTCCTTTGCAGTAAATATCAGTGGAAGCGCTGAATCGTTCCCAAAAACCATATAATCTGACTTTTCCGTTAAAGCCGGATAATAATTAGGTGTACTATGGTGTTGAGATATTATATATCTGACTCCAAACAGTCCATCTATAAATCTTGTAGTGCTCTCATTATAAAATGCCCAGTTTCCATTATCTCTGAAACCAAGCTTTCCCATAAATTTTATCTTATTTTTCTTTTCGCTCGAACTAAAATGTGATAATCCAGCATAATTAAATTGCATTGCATCATTATTTGTCCTGCGGAAGTATTTTTCTATTCTGAAAAAGCCATCATCATTATCATTTATCCAGTTTACTTTTTCACCTGTCTGGCTTAAAAAGTTTTGATATTCTGTAAGTGATGCCAAATTAAACTTTCCCATCGCAGAATAAGCATTAAATGCCAGATCAAAAACTTGAAACAGCAAAAGTGTAGTTAACATAATTCGTTTACTATGACTTTTATTCACAGCAGAAATTACAACACACATAAATACAATTGCTATATCAACTAAAATTCCCTTAGAATTCGCCTTATATAAAAGCAGAATAGCAATACCATATAGTGCAATTATTATTCCCGGAAGTATCAGATTTGAACTATTTTCATCTGATACTGCAATTTCTCGATAAGCTACCCATAAAACCATAAAGGTTATGAAATATGAATTTCTATATGGAAATCCAATCGGCTGGTTAAATCCATGCCATACCACATTAAGTGTATTTAAATATAAATTTATGAATAAAAAAGCAATTACAGTAAAATAAACAACTCTCTCTTTAAGTGCAAATCTTTTATCTGCAAAATACTTCAAAGCAAGTAATATGATTACTATTCCGCAAAAAATATTAGGAAGACCATTACTTACATTTCCATCAAATGCACTTGTAAAGAATTGTGAAAAAACTTTATGCATCGGAAAAGTTCTGAAAAAACCTATAGAAAGGTTATCCTTTTCCCCTGCAAGTGACTTTACTGCAGGAATAAGATTAAATGCTGTTAGCATCGCACCAATTAAAGAGCTTAACATAAATACTGCTATAGTCGACTTATATAACAAAATATCTTTTATGTTCTTAACTCTTAATAGCAACTGTGATGTAAAAAATATCACAGAAAAAATGCAAACCATATATCCTGCATAATAGTTAAACAATATCGATAAAAAAAGTGTAGCGATATAAAGTCTATTTCTTTTTGGATCTTCAATAAGCCTTACTAACCCAAGTATTAGCAGTGGCAGCATAATCAAATTCCCAAAATATATTGTAAGCTGAAAATATGTGGCAGTAAAAGCCATCATAGAATACCCTAACGAAAAAGGTAAACTTTGATATTTTTCTCCATAAATCTTACTGAGCATATATGTAAAACTCAAAGAGCTCAGACCAGAATATATCAATAACACTATCCCAACAGCGACTGGAAGCATCGTTGATGGAAATAGCAATGTCAAAAAATTCAACGGTGAATTATAGTAGTATGCAGAAAATCCCGCCATATTTCCACCAAGATTTTTGCTGAAGGAATAACTAAAATCATTATTTCCAAATACTATTGTTTTTAGATATGACAGATAATCAATAAATTGATACTGCATATCTCCTGTCATTACAGTTGCATCTCCAAATGGCCAGATTCCATGCAGCTTGAATATAATCAAATATAGAAAAATGGGCACAAAAAAAGATGAACCGTACAGAAGTTTCTTGTTCACTCTGTTGCTCATCTTAACACCTCCGAATTCCAGGTATTTATAAAGCGGAGAAGGAGGGATTTGAACCCTCGCGCCGTTTTCACGACCTACACCCTTAGCAGGGGCGCCTCTTCAGCCTCTTGAGTACTTCTCCAAATGCCTGAAAAAACACCGCATAACCAAGTTATGCGCTTTGTTAAATTATTGCGTCTGACATCAATCAGACGCAATATTGATTATAGTTGCTCAAATCACATTTGTCAACAATTATTTGTTAGGAATTAAAACTTCTTTTCCACCCATGTATGGCTGAAGCACCTTAGGGATAGATACAGAGCCATCCGCATTAAGATTATTCTCAAGAAAAGCGATAAGCATTCTTGGCGGAGCAACTACTGTATTGTTAAGAGTATGAGCAAGATAATTTCCATCTTCGCCCTTGATTCTTATGTGCAGTCTTCTTGCCTGTGCATCTCCAAGGTTAGAACAACTTCCTACCTCGAAATACTTTTTCTGACGTGGGCTCCATGCCTCAACATCGCATGACTTACACTTAAGATCCGCAAGATCACCTGAGCAGCACTCAAGTGTACGTACCGGAATATCAAGTGAACGGAAAAGATCTACTGTATTCTGCCAAAGTTTATCATACCACTTCTTTGATTCTTCTGGCTTACAAACAACGATCATTTCCTGCTTTTCGAACTGGTGAATACGATATACACCACGCTCTTCAATACCATGTGCACCCTTTTCCTTACGGAAGCATGGTGAATAGCTTGTAAGCGTGATAGGAAGCTGTGCTTCAGGTACCTGCTGATCAATAAAACGGCCAATCATTGAATGCTCTGAAGTTCCGATGAGATAAAGATCCTCACCTTCGATCTTATACATCATTGCATCCATTTCAGGGAAACTCATAACGCCTTCTACAACATTTCCATGAATCATGAATGGAGGTATAACATATGTGAATCCACGATCGATCATAAAGTCACGTGCATATGCAAGAACTGCAGAATGAAGTCTTGCGATATCGCCCATGAGATAATAAAATCCGTTACCAGCTACTCTTCTTGCTGCATCAAGGTCGATTCCATTAAAGCTTTCCATTATCTCAGTGTGATATGGGATTTCGAACTCAGGAACTACCGGATCACCATACTTCTGAATTTCAACGTTCTCGCTATCATCTTTACCGATCGGTACTGTCTCATCAAGCATCTGAGGGATTGTATACATAATCTTAAGAATCTTATCTTTAAGATCAGCATTTATCTTCTCAAGCTCAGAAAGTCTCTCTGCATTCTTTGTAACTTCTGCCTTTACTTTCTCAGCTTCTTCTTTCTTACCCTGAGCCATTAAAGCACCAATCTCTTTTGAAAGCTTATTTTTGCTAGCTCTGAGATTGTCAGCCTCCTGCTGTGCAGCACGATTTTTTGCATCAAGCTCTATAACTTCATCAACAAGCGGAAGCTTTGAATCCTGAAATTTCTTTTTTATATTTTCTTTTACAATTTCAGGATTTTCACGTACGAATTTAATATCAAGCATCGTTTCTCTCCTTTGTTTACAGATAAATCGATTTTATATCATTGCATTTTACTTTGCAAGGTTAATAAGATTCTCAGCGCGCTTATAATCTCTATTTCTCAACATAGTATTAACATTTGTTTATAAATTTGAGTAAATTACATCAATTTTTTTGACCTCTTTAAAACCTTCCAACGTCAATTTAAAGCGCTTTGATGCTCTACTCTAATTTTTTTCAGTATTATCGCATCATATGCAGCCTGCCTTGATATAGACGTTTTTAAAGCTATATAAACGTTGCATTTAAACCAAACAATTTTGTATTAAAATCCAAACTATTTTTTTCAAAAAACTACAATTGATAGTAGAGACTTATTAACAACATATCAACATTTTGTTGATAAGTCCATAAAAAAGAGTTGCCTGTGCAACACTTTTCACTAGTGTTTTGACACATTCATAATTAAACTTATGTCATAGCTCTAATGAGCCTTATGTTGGCAATTTCGAGATATGACATTAGCTTGATTTAGAACGTGTCAATACACTAGTATTGCTGTTTTTAATTAGCTGGACTTATACTAACGATGTAAATTCTTTGCTGATGAGAGTTTGCATCGTTAGTGTTTAGTCCAGGTTATTAAAAACAGTTATACTAGTATACTTTGATGCACTCTCATATGCAAAAGGTTCCGCCTTTTTACTCTGCGGAACCTTTATTTTTAGTGTATTGGCACATTTTTATACAAGTTAAAATATAAAATTAAATCTAGATATGCCAAATCCCCTTACATACTGCATCATTCTGTTTCTTCAACATTTTCAGAAACTTCATCAATTTCTGAATTACCGTCAGAAACTTTATCCCTAACCTTGGCTATCGATGCAATACTTACACCATCGTCAAGATTCATAAGCTTTACACCCATTGTGATTCTGCCAAGTGTAGAAATATCATTAGCTCGGATCTGTATAATAATACCTTCGTTAGTGATTAACATAACTTCATGTTCATCATTAACCGCTTTGACACCTGCAACATTTCCTGTCTTATCTGTTATCTTGTAGCACTTAAGTCCTTTACCACCGCGATTTTGTATTGTAAATTCGTCAAGTTTAGTACGCTTACCAAGTCCATTTTCTGTAACTATGAGTAATGAATCTCCCTGAGATTTCATCTGCATTCCTACGACTTCGTCTTCATCATCGAGATTCATACCGATAACGCCCATAGTATTTCTTCCTGTAGGACGTACATCTGACTCCTTGAAATGAATACACATGCCATATTTAGTAACAAGGAATAACTCCTCATTTTCTACAGTCTGTTTAACTTCGATAAGTTCATCATCATCGCGAAGATTAATCGCAATAAGACCATTTTTTCTTATATTTGAAAATTCTGTAACCTTTGTTTTCTTGACAATTCCCTTTTTCGTGACCATAAACAAAAATTTATCGTCAGAAATTGCCTTTATCGGTATTGTTGCAGTTATTTTTTCATTCGGATTAAGCTGAAGCAGGTTAACTATAGCCACTCCTCTTGCAGTTCTTGAGGTTTCCGGAATCTCATAAGCTTTCAGACGATATACTCTACCCATGTTTGTAAAGAACATCACATAATTATGTGTTGTTGTCATCAACAAGTCTTCGATATAGTCGTTCTGTATAGTTGTAATTCCACGGATTCCTTTACCACCACGATTTTGAGCAGAGAAATTATCTACGCTCATACGCTTGATGTATCCGAGAGAAGTCATCGCGATAACAGTATTCTCCTTCGGAATCATATCCTCAACAGAAATATCATAGGCATCAAAACCAATCGATGTTCTTCTGTCATCACCATATTTATCAGCAATTGCTGTAATTTCAGTCTTTATTACACCTAATAATTTTTTCTTGTCTGAAAGAATTGCTCTATACTCACTTATTTTCTTCTGAAGTTCATCATACTCACCCTGCAGTCTTTCTCTTTCCAAAGCTGCAAGTGCCCTAAGTCTCATATCAACAATTGCCTGAGCCTGAGGATCATCAATAGCCAGGAATGAAACAAGTTTTTCTTTTGCTTCTGCAACTGTCTTACTTGCACGTATAAGACGTATAACTTCATCTATCTCATCTATGGCTTTAAGAAGACCCTCTAAAATGTGAGCTCTGTCTTCTGCTTTGTTGAGATCATACTGCGTTCTTCTTGTAACAACATCTTCCTGATGAAGTAGATATAACTTTAATGTTTCAAGAATTGTAAGAATATGCGGCTCATTATTTACAAGCGCAAGCATGATAATTCCAAACGAATCCTGAAGCTGAGTATGCTTATAGAGCTGATTCAAGATAATATTTGGATTAGCATCTCTTCGAAGTTCGATCACTATTCTCATACCTTCGCGATCTGATTCATCTCGAAGATCTGTAATACCATCAATTCTCTTAAGTTTAACAAGATCAGCTATATTCTTTATCAACTTTGCCTTATTTACAAGATATGGCAGCTCTGTAACAATTATCTGTGACTTTCCATTTGCCATAGTTTCGATATCTGTCACAGCTCTGACCGTTACTTTACCACGTCCTGTTCTATAAGCTTCTTCGATACCTCTGGTTCCAAGTATTGTTCCGCCAGTTGGGAAATCAGGACCCTTTATAATCTTTAAGACTTCTTCAAGCTCAGTATCTCTGTCTTCATCAATTTTGTTATCAATAATTTTAACAACAGCATTAATTACTTCACGAAGATTGTGCGGTGGTATGTTAGTTGCCATACCAACAGCTATACCTGTAGTTCCGTTTACAAGAAGATTTGGAAATCTTGCCGGAAGTACAGTTGGCTCCTGCTCAGTTTCGTCAAAGTTTGGAATAAAGTCTACTGTGTTTTTATTTATATCAGCAAGCATTTCCATGCAGATTTTGGAAAGTCTTGCTTCGGTATATCGCATTGCAGCTGCGCCATCACCGTCAACAGAGCCAAAATTACCATGACCGTCAACAAGACAATATCTCATTGACCAATCCTGAGCCATATTAACAAGTGCGCCATAAATAGAACTGTCACCATGTGGGTGATATTTACCCATAGTATCACCAACGATACGTGCACATTTACGGTGTGGCTTATCCGGTCCATTATTCAACTCGATCATTGAATACAAAATTCTTCGCTGAACCGGCTTTAATCCATCACGTACATCAGGTAACGCACGAGATGCAATAACACTCATAGCGTAATCGATGTATGAAGTTTCCATAGTTTTTTTCAGATCGACTTCATTTATTCGGTCAAAAATCTGATCATCCATTTATCTTATTCCTTTCAGACATTAAATATCGAGGTTCTTAACATACTTTGCATTTTCAAGAATGAAATCACGACGTGGTTCAACCTTATCACCCATAAGTGTCATGAATGTAAGGTTTACATCTGCATCATTTTCATCATCCATTGCAACCCTAAGAAGAACACGCTTTTCAGGATCCATTGTTGTATCCCAAAGCTGTTCTGCATCCATCTCTCCAAGTCCCTTATAACGCTGTATTTTATTATTCTGGTCTCTTCCAACTTCGTTCAGTATGTTTGAAAGCTCTTCATCAGAGTATGCATACCAAACCTTTTTGTTCTTTTCGAGCTTGTAAAGAGGCGGCTGTGCCAAATAGACATGTCCCTGTTTTATAAGTTCAGGCATAAATCTGTATATAAAGGTTAACATAAGTGTAGCAATATGCGCACCATCTACATCGGCATCAGTCATGATGATAATTTTGTCATAACGCAGCTTGCTAATATCAAAATCATCGTGAATACCTGTACCAAAAGCAGTGATCATAGCCTTAATCTCTTCATTGCCATAAACACGATCAAGTCTTGCTTTTTCAACGTTAAGTATCTTACCTCTAAGCGGAAGGATAGCCTGTGTAGCTCTGCTTCTTGCAGTTTTCGCAGATCCTCCGGCTGAATCTCCCTCGACTATAAAAATTTCACACTTCTTAGGATCTTTATCCGAACAGTCAGCCAATTTTCCCGGTAACGAAAAACCATCCAACGCAGATTTTCTTCTTGTAAGATCTCTTGCTTTTCTTGCAGCTTCTCTTGCTCTCTGCGACTGAATTGACTTTTCGCAAATTATCTTTGCCACATCTGGATTCTGCTCAAGGTAATATGTTAACTGCTCACTCATAAGAGACTCTACAGCGTTTCGTGCTTCAGTATTTCCAAGCTTCTGCTTAGTCTGACCTTCAAACTGTGGATCCTCTATTTTGATTGAGACAATCGATGTCAAACCTTCACGAATATCCTCTCCTGAAAGATTTTCATCACTGTCCTTAAGCATTTTATTTTTTCGAGCATAATCATTAAAAGTTTTAGTAATAGCATTTCTAAAACCTGTAAGCTGAGTTCCTCCCTCCGGAGTATTAATATTATTTACAAAGCTATATGAACTCTCGTTATATGAATCATTATGCTGCATTGCAACTTCAACATAGACATTATTTCTTGTTCCCTCACAGTAGATAATGTCGTTGTAAAGAGGAGTTGTACTCTTGTTGAGGTATGCAACAAACTCTTTAATACCGCCTTCGTAGTGGTAAACTTCTTCTCTTTCCTTACCTTCTCTTAAATCTTTTAATTCAATCTTGAGATTTTTTGTAAGAAAAGCCATTTCTCTAAGTCTCTGACGGAGAACAGAAAAATCAAATTCCTGTGTTTCCTTAAAAATTTCAGGGTCCGGCAAAAACGTTACTTTTGTTCCATGCTTATCTTTATCACACTCACCAATGACAGTAAGTGGAGAAATTGTCTTACCTACAGCGAATTTTTCTTCGTAAATTTTACCACCCTGATAAACATTTACTGTAAGCCAAGTAGATAATGCATTTACGACAGATGCACCTACACCATGCAACCCACCTGAAACTTTATAACCGCCGCCGCCAAACTTTCCTCCGGCATGAAGAATTGTAAAAACAACTTCTACTCCAGGAAGACCGGATTTATGGTTAATACCTACAGGAATTCCACGTCCGTTATCTTCTACAGTGATTGAATTATCCGGATTGATAAAAACAACGATCTTATCACAGATTCCTGCAAGAGCTTCATCTACTGAATTATCTACAATTTCGTAAACAAGATGATGCAATCCTCTTGAGGAAGTGCTGCCGATGTACATACCCGGCCTTTTTCTTACAGCTTCTAGTCCTTCCAGAATCTGAATTTGATCTGCTCCGTATTCCTGACTCATTTATTCCTCCATAACACTACCGTTAACGACGTTAAAAACTTTATCTATCTTAAATCTCATTTTAACAAATTCATCCAACCCTGTGCATGTTATCAAAGTTTGAATTCCACCAATACTGTTCAGAAGATAATGTTGTCTGCTGCTGTCAAGCTCAGACAATACATCATCCAACAACAAAACTGGTTCATCATTTACTGCAGTTCGCACAAGTTCAATCTCAGAAAGCTTCAACGCAAGTGATGCTGTTCGCTGCTGTCCCTGAGATCCAAATTTTCTGAGATCTGTTGTATTTAAAATAAAATTGATATCATCACGATGCGGTCCAACCGAAGTTGTACAATATCGTAAATCTGTATTTCTCGAGCTTTTCAATTTTGCTTCAAAATCATCACATTCGACATCAGGTTCATAGCGAAGCTCTATTTTTTCTTTGTTTCCGCTAAGAGAGCCATGTATACCGTCTATTATTGGATTCAATGCATTAATAAATTTTTTCCTCGCTTCGATTACTTTTTTTCCAAAAGAAATCAATTGAATATCCCATATGTCTAATGTATCTAAGATTGAATTGTCACCCGAACGATTTATCGAGATGTCCTTGAGAAGTTTATTTCTCTCTTCAAGACATTTGTTGTATGAAGTAAGATCGGAAAGATAAACCCTATCAAGTTGACATAATTCCATATCGACAAATCTTCTTCTCTCTGAAGGCCCATTTTTAATGATATTTAAGTCCTCCGGAGAAAAAAATACAATATTGGCAATTCCCAAAAGCTCTGAAGCTTTTTTAATTGGGATTCCATTTATTGCAACTGCTTTTCTTTTATTTTTGCGCAGATGCATATCAATTTTGTAATTTATACCTTTTTTTTGCAGATAAAGCCGTATATGTGCTTCATCTTTTCCAAATTGGATAATTTCTTTATCTTTGCTGCGTTTATGCGACTTTGTAGTACATGCAACATAGATTGACTCAAGAATATTAGTTTTACCCTGAGCATTTTCACCATGAAAAATATTTGTGTCAGAATCAATATCAAGCTCTAATTTTTCATAGTTTCTGTAATTTTCCAACTCAATTTTCTGTATGACCATTAAATTACTTTAATCTCATTTTCATTAAGTTTAACAATATCACCAGGATGGATTTTTTTACCACGCATAAGGCATACCTCGCCATTTACATAAACATTCCCATCCAAAATAACAATCTTAGCCTCAACTCCAGAAGATACCAGATCACAAGCCTTAAGAAGCTGGCCCAATTTTATAAACTCATCAGTTTCTCTTAATTTAAATTCTTTCATAACGATTCCTTAATCATGATTTAAAATTTACCGGAAGAACAATGTAGATGTACTTGTTATCCTCATCCCTAATAAAACATGGTGCTTTAGCGCTCATGAGATACATAGAAATGTTGTCCTCATCAACAACTTTTAATACATCAATAAGGAATTTAGGATTAAATCCGATCATTATGTCATTACCGGTTTTTTGAATTTCCACTTTTTCATCTAAAGATCCAAGTGCTGAATTTATTGAAATTTCCATGTTGTCATCAAGGATATTAACAACAACAGGTTTCTTTTCACCTTCTTTTATGAGAAGTGTAGTTCTTTCAATGCTGCTCAGGAAATCATTTTTATTTACATTGACCTGAGTAGAGTAATTATCAGTTATCATCTGATCAATATCGAAATAATCACCTTCGATAAGACGTGAAACAACAGTAGAATCATCAAATTCGAAAACAACATTTGTCTCGGCAAAATAAATATTTACGTCACTTTCAGTATTTCCTGAAAGAATTTTGCTGATTTCGTTTAGAGTTTTTCCAGGAATGATAACCTTTTTTGCTTCGTATGACTGGCTAAGCTCTATATTTCTTATTGCAATTCTGTGACCATCAAGAGCTACTGCTCTTAATCTGTTTCCAGAAATTTCAAAAAGTTCTCCTGTCATAATCTTGTTTGTCTCATTGTCAGCAAGTGAGAATGATGTTTGTCGAATAAGCTCTTTAAGAGAGTATTGAGAAATTGAAAGTACGTCATTCTTGCTTATATCTGGAAGATATGGAAAATCTTCTCCGGATTTGCCAGGAAGATTAAATTTTGTATTCATACAGGTTATGGTGGTAAGTAATGAAGCATCTGTTTCGATAGTTACCATTCCGTTTGGAAGTCTTCTTACCATATCTCCAAAAAATTTTGCGTTAATGGCAATAATACCGTTATCTTCGATTACACCATCAATTCGTGTTTCAATTCCAAGCTCCATATCGTTAGCTGTCATACGGATAATGCCATTAGATGCCTCGATGAGAATACATTCGAGAATAGGCATTGTAGTTTTTCCAGGGACTGCTTTTGAAACAATCGATACTCCGTTTACAAGACTTTCTTTAGTACATGATATTTTCATTGTGTATAAATCTCCGGTTGTGCGTCTGATAAATATATAAAGCTTTAAAATACGCAGTAGTAATAGTAAGGGGCGTTAATATGTTAAAAACCTCTGAAAGCCTTATAAATAGTGAATCAGACAAAAGAAAAAAATGGTTAATTAGTAGTTGGTTAAATGTTAATCACTTTGGATAAATACGTTTTAAAATCTCATCGATATCGTTCCTAAGTTTATTATTTGTGGATAAATCACGCTCAATTTTGTCATGTCCGTGGATAACTGTTGTATGGTCTCTGTTACCCATAACTTTACCAATTTCAGCAAGTGCAGTATCGGTTTTTTCGCGGCACAGATACATTGCAATCTGCCTTGGAACCACAATTTCCTTATTACGTTTACTTGAGTTGATCTCATCTGCAGAAGTATTAAAATACTTTGCAACTTCCTGAATGATAATTTCAGGAGTAACTTTTCTTGGAGAATCAGGTGTGATCATGTCTTTAATGGCTTCTTCTGCAGTCATCATTGTGATCTCGCGATTGTCCAACTTATGTAAAGCAACTACTTTATTAAGTGCGCCTTCAAGCTCACGGATATTTGATTTAATATTAGAAGCTATATACTGAACAATTTCATCATCGATAGAAATACCGATAGTTTCAGCATATCTTCGAAGTATTGCCATCCTTGTTTCATAGTCTGGAGGATTTATGTCAACCGTCAATCCCCAGTCGAATCTTGAACGAAGTCTTTCTTCAAGAGTTTCCATATCCTTAGGTGGTTTATCTGATGAAAGGATGATGGCCTTATTCTGTGAATGAAGTTCATTGAATGTATTGAAGAATTCATTCTGAGTACTTTCTTTTCCTATAATGAACTGAACATCATCGAGGAGAAGAACGTCAACTGTTCTATATTTTTCACGGAATTTGGACATTGCCTGAGTTCCGCCTATTTTAATAGATTCAATAACTTCATTAGTGAATGTTTCAGATGTTACATAACGTACATTCATATTAGGATTCTGCTGAATTATGTAATGACCGATAGAATGCATAAGGTGAGTTTTTCCCAGTCCTGGTCCTCCATAAAGGAAGAGTGGATTATAAACTTTTCCCGGTTCATCGGCAACTGCAAGTGCAGCAGAATGTGCAAGTCTGTTATTAGGCCCAACTACAAACGTATCGAATGTATATTTGGGATTGAGATTTGACTTTAGAATACTTTCTGAATTAACAGAAGAATTTGAAACAGCAGGCATTGCGCTTTCAGACTCATTCTGCATCTTCATAGCATCAGCTTCAGAAATAAACTTTACTTCGTATCGTTTGTTCATAACTTCAGAAATCGCGATCTCAAATAAAAGTTTATATTTGTTTTCGAGAATACTTACACCACGAGGATTTTCTTCAGGAATCTGGATAAGCAGAGTGCCATTGGTAACAGAAAATACCTTCATAGGTACGATCCAGGTCTGAAAAGGAACATCCAGAATTTCATTTTCCGTTCTAACTACTTCTTTTATTTTATCCCATTTTTCAATGAGAGACTGTTTCTCATCCATCAATTAATTCTCCAAATGTATAATTTAGGCCACTTAGCCACTTATATATATTACCCCAAAAGAAATAAATTATCAACATAATTACGCACAGATGTGCACAACGCAAGTGAGTTATCCACAAAGTTGTCAACAAATGTGCATAAATATATGTTATTTCAACTATGTTATGTAAACATATAATAGTAATATTAGCAACCATTATGTGGATAAGTGTGGATAAGTGTTATCCACATGAAAACAGGCTAAAACAGTGGGATTGTGGATAAAAAAAGAGAATTATACGCTTTAAATTAATGGTTTATCCACCAGTTTTCCACATTATGTGGAAAAGGTTATGTAAATTAATTATTGAAATCTATATAATACAGAGTTTTACACATTATTAAATTTCCACATGTTTATAATTAAGTACAAAATTATTTGACTATGTAATAGGAAGAAACTATTTTATATCAGTCAGAGAAATTCCTTTCTTCTAAGTGAGCGTATGAAGGAATCCAGTCGGGATTCCTTTTTTGTGAATATTGTTTTTATAATGAACAAAAATAATTTTTCCTTGACGTAAATGCCTATAATCCGTATAATTGAAGCGATGTTTTCCAGTATTGAATATTAGTGTGCATTTTTTATGCATTATGTTTTTTTAAACAGGAGGTAATTAACTATGTGGATGACATATCAGCCTAAGAAGAGACAGAGATCTAAAGTACACGGTTTCCGTGCAAGAATGGCAACACCAGGCGGACGTAAGGTTCTTGCTGCAAGACGTAGAAAAGGCAGAGCTAAACTTACAGTTTAAGACCGCAGAAATGTGGTCTTTTTCTTATATTAAGAAGAGATTTTAAATGAGAAGTTTTACTTCAATTAAAAGTAATATTGATTTCAAGAAGGTTTATAATGCCCATAATTCAAGGGCGAATAAGTATTTGGTAATGTATGTACTGGAAAATCATCGAGAATATAACCGACTTGGAATTTCCGTTAGTAAGCGTGTTGGCAATAGTGTTGTCAGACACAGGCTAACGAGGTTGATAAGAGAAGCGTATCGACTGCATGAGGATGAGTTCAATAGTGGTTTGGATATCGTAGTCGTGGTAAGGGTTTCGGCCAATCCTCAAAAAGATTCAGAACAGAAACCATTGAAATGCGCAAATATAGAAAGTGCATTGTTACATCTTTCAAAACTGCATAAAATTTTATCAGAAAAGTAATATGAAAACAGTTTTAATCAGTTTGATTAAATTTTATAGAAAGTATATTTCGCCTCTTAAGTCAACAAAGTGTCCATATGTGCCAAGCTGTTCTGAGTATTGTCTTCAGGCAGTAAAAAAATATGGTTCAATTAAGGGTGGTTTGCTGGCTTTATGGCGAATACTGAGATGTAATCCTTTTTCAAAGGGCGGATATGATCCGGTTCCTTAACAAACAAGGAGGAAAATAATTTGTCAGGAATAATGCTTACACAATATTCCGGAGCAATTCTCGGACCCATTGCAAGAGTACTTGGTGTAATCTTGAATGCCGTTTTTAATATTGTTCCCAATGTTGGTGTTGCAATCATCATTTTTACCGTAATTATTTATATTTGTCTGCTACCACTTACGTATAAGCAGCAGAAGTTCTCAAAACTTTCAGCGAAAATGAATCCTGAGATTCAGAAGGTTCAGGCAAAGTATAAGGGAAAAAACGACCAGGCTTCTATGCAGCGCCAGAATGAGGAAATTCAGGCAATATATGGAAAGTATGGCGTTTCTCCAACAGGAAGCTGCCTTCAGCTCTTCATTCAGATGCCTATTCTGTTTGCTCTGTATAGAGTAATTAACAGTGTACCGGCATATGTAACTAAGATTTATAGTGATCTTTCAGTTCTTGCAAATGAAATTCTTTCTACAGATACTGGTGTAAGTGTTATTTCAGGACTTGATACTACAAAAAGATCATTTGCAAAGTATACTTTTACAGGTGACAATGCAGTTTCTTCAGTTATTGATGTATTGAATCGTGCTTCTTCGAAGGAGTGGGATGCAATTGGTGCAATACCTGGAATCAATACAGATGTTTATGAAAAGATAAGAGCAACATTTGAAGGTTATAATTCATTTCTTGGATTGAATATTTCAAATACACCGATGTTTCTTATCAGTGAAGCTCTTAAGACAGGAGCATGGCTTCTTCTTGTAGGCGCTGTTATGATTCCTGTGCTCGCTGCTGCTACACAGTGGATAAATACATTATTTATGCCGCAGCCAACGGGTGATGGAAATGGTTCTGCCGCTGGTATGATGAAGTCAATGAATGTGACAATGCCGCTTGTTTCAGCTTTCTTCTGCTTGAGCCTGCCTTGTGGTATGGGTATATATTGGATAGCTGGTGCAGTGATCAGAAGTATTGAGCAGGTTATCATTAATAAGCAGATTGATAAGATGGACATCGATTCACTTATCGAAAAGAATGCAGAGAAGTATAATAAGAAAATGGAAGGCAGAAAGTCAATTGCAGACAGCATTTCTAATTCATCAATTGCTTCAAAAAGTAAGATGACTTCTAATGCTGATAAAGATGCTGCAATGGCTAAGGCAGAGGAATATTATAATAACCATGCAAAGCCGGGAAGTATTGCATCAAAGGCTAACATGGTAAAGAAATATAACGATACGAATAAGAAATAAGGGGGGTGCGATTTTAAGATGGATTATATCGAAGTTTCGGGTAAGTCTCTTGAAAATGCAATCAGCGAGGCATGTAAGCAGCTTTCGGTAACAGCTGATCATCTTGAATATGAGATTGTAGATCTTGGTACATCCGGTTTTCTTGGATTCAATTCAAAGCCAACTATCATTAAAGCCAAAGTTAAAGAAGCTAAGGCGGCAACTTTAGACGTTCAGAAGGATGAAGAAGTTGTAAGTGAAGTATCAAGTGATAGTTTGACTTCAGGGGAGACTGTATCTGTTATAGATGCAGATGATCTCAAAAAAAAGGTAAACGATTTTCTTAATGATGTCTTCGGCGCTATGAAGATGGATGTCACAATTACTGTCGATTATGACGAAAAAGATTCTTGTGTAAATGTTGATCTTGAAGGTGATGAAATGGGTATACTCATTGGTAAGAGAGGACAGACTCTTGATTCACTTCAGTATCTTATCAGCCTTATCGTAAATAAGGGTAAAGCTGGCTATATAAGAGTAAAGGTTGATACAGAGAATTATCGTGCAAGACGACAGAAGACATTGGAAAATCTTGCCAGAAATCTTTCATTTAAGGTTAAGCGTACAAAGAGACCTGTTTCTCTTGAGCCTATGAATCCTTATGAGAGACGTATAATTCATTCTGCTTTGCAGAACGATAGATATGTTACAACTCATTCTGAGGGAGAAGAACCTTTCCGTAGAGTAGTTATAACATTAAAGAAGTAAGTTTCATGTATTTTTCAGGCAGTGGAGAGTATTTTATACCCCTACTGCCTGTTTTTTTAGCTATTAAGCTGTGGGTAATGACTATGGATAACGATACAATTGCTGCTATTGCTACGGCACTTAGTCCTTCAGGAATAGGTATAATCAGGATGAGTGGTGCTGAATCTTTTAGCATTACAGATAAAATTTTTAAAACAAAAAGCGGAAAATGCTTAAATATTTCATCAAAGCCGACACATACTATTCATTATGGTTATATATATGATGGTGATGAGGCTGTGGATGAAGTGCTTGTAATGAAAATGGATGGTCCAAGATCATATACGGCAGAAGATACGATTGAAATAAATTGCCATGGTGGCCCGTATTTGATGAAGCGTGTATTAGATATTGTTATCAAGTATGGTGCGAGAGCGGCTGATCCAGGTGAATTCACAAAACGTGCTTTTATGAATGGAAGAATTGATCTGACTGAAGCTGAATCGGTCATGGAACTTATTTCTTCAAAAAATGAATTTGCCAGAAGAAATTCCCTGAGAACATTGAGAGGATCAGTTTATAAGATCATCGAGGAACTAAGAGAAAAAATACTTCATGAAACGGCATTTATAGAAGCTGCATTAGATGACCCTGAGCATTATGATCTTGATGGATATCCACCTAAGTTGAGAAAAATAGTCGTAGGACTTATAGATAAAGTTTCTGGGTTATTAGAAAATTCCGGAAGTGGTAAATTATTGGCAGATGGTATTCAAACTGTTATAGTAGGAAAACCAAATGCAGGAAAATCTTCATTACTTAATATGCTCTTGGGCGAGGAAAAGGCTATCGTGACTGATGTCGCAGGAACTACTCGCGATGCAGTCGAAGCTAATCTAAAGCTCGGAGAGATAGTTCTTAACATTGTGGATACTGCAGGTATAAGAGATACTGATGATACTGTTGAGAGCATTGGTGTTGATAAATCAAAAAAGCTTGCAGATGAGGCTGAACTGATCCTTTATGTCATTGATTCTTCAGTTCCGTTGGATGAAAATGATAAAGAAATCATAGACATAATATCTGGTCATAATGTGATCGTTATTCTTAATAAGAGTGATCTGGAGACAGTTGTAAGCGAAGAAGATATAAATGACATGTTGGAATGTCCGATAGTTTCCGCATCAGCTAAAGATGAAAAGGGGATAGAAGAATTAAAAAACTCAGTTGAAAAGATGTTTTTTGATGGAGTTCTTGAACATAATGATGAGGTTTACATAACTAATAAACGACAGATCGAAAGTCTAAAAAATGTTAAGGAAAGCCTGAAACTTGTCATCAATTCAATTGATAGTCAGATGAGTGAAGATCTGTTTTCAATTGATCTTATGGATGCATATAATTGTCTTGGCTCGATCATAGGTGAAGATACGGATGATGATCTGGCTGATAAGATTTTCAGTGATTTTTGTATGGGAAAGTAATTAAGCAGGAAATAAAGATGAAAACAACAATGGTAATTGATGATTATGATGCTGCAGTAGTTGGCGCAGGACATGCAGGTTGTGAAGCAGCTTTAGCATGTGCAAGACTTGGATTAAAAACAATTGTTTTTACAGTAAGTGTTAATAGTATAGCACTTATGCCGTGTAATCCTAATGTCGGCGGAAGTTCAAAAGGTCATCTTGTGCGTGAGATCGATGCTTTGGGCGGAGAAATGGGAAAAAACATTGATAAGACATTTATTCAGTCTAAGATGTTAAATTCTTCAAAAGGACCGGCGGTACATTCGCTGAGAGCACAGGCAGATAAAGATGATTATTCAAGGACAATGAGAGAAGTTCTTGAGAAACAGGAAAACCTTGATATAAAGCAGGGCGAAGTTACAGATCTGCTGATTGAAAATGGTAAAGTTACTGGTGTGAAAATTAATACAGGTATTGTATATACAGCTAAAACGGTTGTACTTTGCACAGGAGTGTATTTGAAAAGTCGTTGTCTTTGCGGTGAGGCAATCACTTATACTGGACCAAATGGTCTGCAGAGTGCAAATCATCTTTCTGATTCCTTGAGAGAAGCCGGAATTGAATTACAGAGATTTAAGACAGGAACACCTGCAAGAATTGCAGCCAAGAGCATTGATTTTTCAAAGATGGAACCGCAGTATGGAGATAAGAGAGTAGTTCCTTTTTCTTTTTCGACAGATCCGGAATCGGTCCAGAAAGAACAGGTGCCTTGCTTCCTTACATATACTAATGCTAGAACTCATGAGATTATCAGAAATAATCTCGATAGATCACCGATGTACTCAGGTGTGATTGAAGGCAAAGGACCGCGATATTGCCCTTCAATAGAGGATAAGGTTGTTAAATTTTCTGATAAAGACAGACATCAGGTTTTCCTTGAACCTGAAGGACTTCATACTGACGAATGGTATGTTGATGGAATGAGCAGTTCTATGCCGGAAGATGTTCAGATTCAGATGTACAGGTCAGTTCCGGGACTTGAACATGCACAGATAGTTAGAAATGCTTATGCAATTGAGTATGATTGTATAAAAGCTAAGCAGCTTAAACCTTCTTTGGAATTTAAGAAAATAGAAGGTCTGTTTTCAGGTGGTCAGTTTAATGGAAGCTCTGGATATGAAGAGGCTGCAGCGCAGGGGCTTATCGCCGGAATAAATGCTGCAATGTACTTCAAAGGTCAGGAACCGCTTGTTATTGACAGATCAGAAGGCTATATTGGTGTTTTGATCGATGATCTTGTTACTAAAGAAAGCTTTGAACCATATAGAATGATGACAAGCCGAGCAGAGTATCGACTTCTGTTGAGACAGGATAATGCGGATATAAGACTTAGACGAATGGGTTACAGAGTTGGCTTGATATCGGATGAGCAAATGCAGCATTTGGAGAATAAGGAAAAATGTATTAAGCAAGAAATCGAGCGCTTGAAGAATGTTAAAGCAGGTGCAAATAAAAAAATGTCAGATTTCCTTGTTTCTATCGGAAGTACACCACTTACTACAGGCTCTTCGCTTGAGGAACTTATCAGAAGACCAGAGATCACTTACGAAATGCTTGAACCTGTCGATGTGGACAGACCTAAACTTGATAAGGAAATCATAGAGCAGATCAATATCGAGATAAAGTATAGAGGATATATTGAGAGAGAAGAACGCCAGGTAAATCAGTTCAAGAAACTTGAGAAAAAACGTATTCCTGACGATATAGATTATAATGATGTTTCAGGTATTAGGCTCGAAGCAAGGCAAAAACTTTCAGACTTCAGACCGGTATCAGTTGGTCAGGCTGTTAGAATACAGGGCGTTTCTCCAGCTGATATTCAGGTTCTTCTTGTTTACCTGAAGTCTAAAAAAATAAAGGGATCAGATGATGAATAATGACATAACAATTCTTACTTCTTCATTAGATGAATTGGGAATCAAATATACGGACGAACAAATAGATAAGCTTATAAAGTACTTTAAAATGCTTATTGAGAAGAATAAAGTACTTAATCTTACAGCTATCACAGATTTTCAGGGTGTTATGATAAAACACTTTGTTGATAGCCTTTCAATATTAAAATACATTGAAATTGAAGATAATTCAAAGGTTTTGGATATAGGAACAGGAGCAGGTTTTCCAGGAATACCGCTTAAAATCTTTTTACCTGAAGTAGAATTTCTTTTGATGGATTCATTAAATAAGAGGCTTAATTTTATACTTGAAGTAATTGATGAATTAAAACTTGAAAAAATTTCAGTTATGCATGGAAGAGCAGAAGATTTAGCACATGATAAAGAGTATAGAGAAAACTTTGACTTCTGCTTTTCAAGAGCTGTAGCTAATCTTTCTACGTTAAGTGAACTGTGCCTGGGATTTGTAAAAAAAGGTGGCATGTTTATACCTTATAAATCTGCACTAGCTGAAGACGAAATTTCCAATGCAGGAAATGCAATAAAACTGATGGGTGGTAAATTTATTAAGACTGAAAAGTTTGAATTGCCTGTACTTAAGGAAGAGAGAGATTTTGTCTTTATAAAGAAAGGAATAAATACTCCGGGAAAATATCCTAGAAAAGCAGGAACTCCTGCTAAAAATCCTTTGTGAGAAATGTTTCACGTGAAACAATTTCAAAAAACAGAATTCTCAGCTGTGTAAAACAAAATTTTTGCTGATGCACAACAGAACGGTTTAAAAAAGTATATAAGTTAATCTATTTTTACAAGTTAAATAAAAGTTTCACGTGAAACAATTTTTTTATAAAATGTTTCACGTGAAACTTTTTTATTGAGATAAATAGTGATATACTTTTATCGGATAAATCAAAAAGGGTTTGAAAGGTAAAAAATGAGTAGAATAATAGCGATAGCAAATCAAAAGGGTGGAGTAGGAAAATCTACTACAGCAATAAATTTATCAGCAAGCCTCGCCGCAAGGGGTAAAAAAGTTCTTACAATTGATATGGACCCACAGGGAAATACTACAAGTGGTCTTGGAGTTGATAAGAATGGATTAGAAAATACAATTTATGAACTTATGCTTGGTAATGCAGAAATGAAAGAATGCATTATAGAAAAAGTATATGATCATTTGTCTTTGCTGCCGGCAAATGTAAATCTGACAGCAGTTGAAATTGAACTTATAGATCAGGAAAACAAAGAATTTATCTTGAAAGAGGAAATTGAAAAAATCAGAGATAAATTTGATTATGTGATTATTGATTGTCCTCCTTCTTTGAATCTTTTAACATTGAATGCACTTGTAACAGCAGATAGTGTACTCGTACCAATACAATGTGAATATTATGCATTGGAAGGTTTGGCACAGCTGGTTAATACAGTAAATCTTGTTAAGGAAAGACTTAATGAAAACCTTAAGATAGAAGGAATAGTATTTACTATGTATGATGCAAGAACAAATCTTTCTTCTCAGGTTGTAGAAAATGTTAAAGAAAATCTGGGGAATGAAGTGTATTATGCATTGATTCCAAGAAACGTAAGATTAGCAGAGGCACCAAGCTATGGTCAGCCTATAAATGTTTATGATCCTAAGTCAGCCGGAGCGGAAGCATATGATCTTCTTGCCAAGACAGTAATCGGAAAGAAAAAGAAAAAATAAACACAGGCAATAATGGAGGAAAAAATGGCAAGAAAAGCTCTTGGCAAAGGTATAGATATTTTGATCAAACCTGGGAATAAAGAAAAAAATAACGATGGAAATATGGCAGCAGATGGAAAAGCGCTTGAATTAAATATAGGAAGTGTTGAACCAGATAGAAATCAGCCGAGAAAAAACTTTAGTGAAGATGAATTGAATGACCTCGCCGATTCTATAAGAAAGCATGGCATTATTCAGCCTCTTTTGGTAGAAAAGACCGGAAATCATTACACTATCGTTGCAGGTGAAAGAAGATGGAGAGCTGCAAAGATTGCAGGTTTGAAAAAAGTCCCTGTGATTTTAGGTGAATATAGCGATCAAGAAAAAATGGAAATTCAGCTTATCGAGAATATTCAGAGAGAAAAGCTGAATCCTATTGAAGAAGCAAAGGCATATAAGAGACTTATAGAGGAATTTCAGTTAAAACAGGATGATTTGGCTGAAAGTATTGGAAAGAACAGAACAACAATCACAAATACAATGCGTCTTTTGAACCTTGATGAAAGAGTTCAGGAAATGCTTATAGAGGAAAAACTTTCACCGGGACATGCCAGAGCATTACTTGCAATAGAAGATAAGGAATTGCAGTACGAAATGGCAAGTAAAGTTTTTGATGAAAAACTTTCTGTACGCGAAACAGAAAAGCTTGTGAAAAATCTTGCTAAGCCTGAAAGGGAAAAATTTAAGCCTGCAGAAGCTGTACAGTTAATCTATAATGACATGGAAGAAAAGTTCAGAAATCGTCTTGGAACTAAAGTAAAGATTCTTCCTAAAAATGAGAAAAAAGGTAGAATTGAGATCGAGTATTATTCACAGGATGAACTTGAAAATATTTTCGATAAGATTGTTAAATAATTGAGGAAATAAATGCAGAGCGAGATTTTTAATTATATAGGTTTGTATGGAGCAGATCCGGCATGGTTTTTCATAGGATTTGCGGTAGTCATTATTATTTTGCTGATCGTAATAATCGTTCAGGGAATCAAGATAGGTAAGATCAGAAAAAAATATGAGAAGTTTATGAAAGGAAAGGATGCTGCAAGTCTTGAAGATGAAATCAAGAGTGTTTTTGATGATATTTCTTTCCTTAAAGAAGCTCAGAGCAAAGACAGTGAGGATATAAAAGTTCTTTACAATAAAGCAAAGAGTTGTTATCAGAGAGTTGGATTAGTAAAGTACGATGCTTTTCATGAAATGGGAGGCCAGCTTAGTTTTGCACTATGCATGCTTGATGAAGAGAATAATGGTTTTATCATAAATTCAGTACATTCAAATGCAGGCTGTTATGTGTATACAAAGAATTTAGTGAATGGAGTTTCGTCTATAGACCTTGGTGATGAAGAAGCAGAGGCACTTAATAAAGCATTAGGTCAGGCTATAGTTGAAGTACAGGAATAAAAGATGCACAAATATTTGAGGGCAGTAGGCTTCAGTAAACTCAGAAAGAAAAGTGAATTAAAAAAACTATTAAAACGTATTCTTAAGGAAGCGGAGAATAAAAGGTATGTTTCACTTTCAGATGAGAGTATTGCGGTCGAATATGATAAAAAAATTTCTGAATCGACAGGAATTGTAGTATATGGTGAATATGCAGATGATGTGGAGTTTAATTTTGAATATTTTTATCCATACGTAAATGGGATGAATGTAAGCTCACATGAAGAAGTTACAGTCGAAAAAAGATATGACAAGGATTCATATGAGGGAATATGTGACGATATAAAGCTTGGTATATCTACAATTTTTTATCTTCAGAATCAAATGGAATATGTCAAACTTGTAAATGCAAATGAATTTCCGGTTACAAGAACATCAGTAACGTTGGCAGCATTTTCTGTAGATGGTTCGATAATGCTTCCGCTGAATAAGACGACAATACAGAGACAGAATAATGAGCAGGTCGAGAAAAACAGGACGAAATTAATAGAAGCTGCCAGAAATGGTGATGAAGAAGCTATGGAAAACTTAACGCTGGATGATATTGATACATACAGCGCTATTTCCAGAAAGATAAGAAGCGAGGATGTCTATTCGCTTGTAGACACATATTTTATGCCATATGGCATAGAATGTGATCACTATTCAGTTTTAGGAGAGATAATTGATTATCATACTGAAATTAATAGTTTGACAAAAGAGCTGATTTATATTATAACTATTAATTGTAACGGCTTGATTTTTGATGTTTGTATAAATAAAAAAGATCTTGTCGGAGAACCTGCAGTAAAAAGAAGATTCAAAGGAATCATATGGATGCAGGGCAGGATAAATTTTATAAAATAATCTGAATACTATAATATGTAAGATAAGATTCGGGTTCGGATAAAAACGAACCCGATTATTATGAAAAAGATTATAGTGTTTGAGGATTTGTTTACGTAGCTCAGTTGGATAGAGCGTCCGCCTCCTAAGCGGAAGGTCGCGCGTTCGAATCGCGTCGTGAACATTAATGCAGAGACTTTCGAGTGATCGAAAGTCTTTTTTTCTTATAGGAAATTCCGTTGGAATTCTTATAAGTAACAGGATGCAAATATATTTGTAATGAATAAATATGTTGAGTATAATTAGCAGAGAGAGACAAAGTGCTTTAAGCTTCGCCTCAAAGATACAATATAATCTGGAGGTTTACTAAAATGGATTTCAAAACATTACAGAGTGACATGATAGCAGCAATGAAGGCACATGACAAAGAGAGAAAGGAAGTAATCTCATCTTTGGTTTCTGCTGTAAAGAAAATTGCTATTGACGAAGGAAAACGTGACGATATTACGGAAGAAATCGTCAACAGAGGAATCCTTAAAGAACTTAGGACTGCACAGGAACAGCTTGATACTTGTCCGGAAGCAAGAGAGGATCTTAAAAAGGAATATTCATTCAGAGTTTCTGTTATTAGCGAATACGCACCTAAGATGATGAGTGAAGAAGAAATTGAGACTGTTCTCAAAAATGATTTTGCAGAGGTAATTGCTACAAAGAATAAAGGACAGATCATGAAGTCAGTTATGCCTGCACTTAAAGGGAAAGCTGATGGAAAGATGATTCAGGCAGTTGTAGCAAAAATGATAGGCTAATCAGATAGTATCAGTGAAGTAGGAGCGGCAAAGATTCATAAGATGATTTGCCGCTTTATTTATGATATAGGAAATTTCTCCGAAATTCCTATATCATAAAAAGCGCTCCGCTATGGATGCGCACTCGCGCGATAGGAATATGTTGCCTTCAGCAACCGCGCTCGGCGCGAGCATGTTACAAGCAACATGCTTTCTTGTAGTAGATGACAAATGATCATTGTCGTTCAATAAATATAAAAAACAGCTATACTAGGATGACCAACAGATTAAAAAGGATATATATGAAGAAAATAATTAACGTAGTAGGAATCGGACCGGGTGAGAGAGAACATATCACGGATGAAGCTATAGAAGCTATGAAAAATTCGGATATTATCATAGGTTATACAGTTTATGTAGAGCTGATAAGGAAGATATTGCCAGAGAAAGAATATGCTTCCACACCTATGAAAAAAGAGATAGAACGCTGCAGACTTTGCTTTGAGGAAGCCGAAAAGGGTAAGGTGGTTTCGATGATATGCAGCGGAGATGCCGGAGTTTATGGAATGGCAGCGCCTATGCTCGAACTTTCACCTGAGTATGAAGATATAGATATTAATATAATTGCCGGGATCACTGCCGCAAATAGTGGAGCAGCAGTACTTGGAGCGCCGCTGGGACATGACTATTGTGTCATAAGCCTGAGTGATTTGCTTACGCCGTGGGAAATCATCGAGAAAAGATTAAAAGCGGCAGCAATGGGAGACTTTGCTGTGGCAATATATAATCCTTCAAGTCACAAGAGGAAAGATTATTTAAAGAGAGCGTGTGAGATAATGCTTGAATGCGGCACAGATGAAAATACTATCTGTGGTTATGTTGAAAATATCGGAAGAGAGGGGACTAATTCTCAGATATGCAGCCTAAAAGAGCTGAAGGATAGAGAAGTAAATATGTTTACGACTGTTTACATCGGAAGTTCAAATACAAGAGAGATAAATGGGAAAATGGTAACTCCTAGAGGATATAGATATGAAAGAGAGTAAAAATCTCAGGCATGGATTTACAACCGGAAGCTGTGCGGCTGCGGCGGCAAAAGCTGCATTAATAATGCTGCTGGGATCTACTGAAAAAAATGAGATTTCCATAATCACACCGAAGGGGATAGAATTCAAGGCGAAAATCGAAAATATCTCAAAGGGAGAAAACTTTGTGAAATGCTCTGTAAAAAAGGATGGCGGAGATGATCCGGATATTACTACGGGAGCAGATATTTATGCTGAGGTTTCGCTTATGAATGAGGTGAGCGGAGATATTATCATTGATGGAGGCTTCGGAGTTGGAAGAGTTACTATGCCGGGGCTTGACCAGCCGGTTGGAAATGCAGCTATCAATCATGTTCCACGTGAAATGATAGAAGAAAACATACGTGAAGTATGTAGTATATATGATTGGAATGGTGGAGTGAAGGTATTAGTTTCAGTTCCGGATGGAGAGAAACTTGCAAAAAAGACATTTAATCCGAGACTTGGAATAGTTGGCGGTATCTCAATCTTAGGAACGAGTGGGATCGTTGAGCCGATGAGTGAGCAGGCATTGCTTGATACGATAAAGGTAGAACTTCATCAGCATAGGGCTAAAGGGCTTGAGGCTGCAGCAGTATCACCGGGAAATTATGGAATAGAATTTATGAGAGATACATATGGATATGATCTCGATAAGAGTGTGAAATGCAGTAATTTCATAGGTGATACGATAGATATGGCGGTTGAAGAAGGATTTAAGACGATCCTTATAACAGGTCATATAGGAAAATTGATCAAGTGCTCCGGCGGCATAATGGATACTCATTCAAAAAAAGGCGACTGCAGAATGGAATTAATGGCGGCAGCTGCATTAAGAGCAGGATGTGATAGTGCAACAGCACTGGAAATATTAGAGTCTGTAACTACAGAAGAGGGGCTGAGGATACTTAAAGAAAAAAATATATGCAGAGAAACTATGGATAAAGTGATGGACAAGATAATGTTTTACCTGAAAAAGAAAGCTGATGAGAAAATTCAGGTAGAATGTATGATATACAGCACAGTGTATGGCTTGCTTGCCTCATCAGAAAATGCTGAAAAAGTTGTAAAGGAGCTTGTTGAAAAATGGTCTACTTTGTAGGAGCTGGATGTGGTGCTGCAGATTTGATAACTATACGCGGAAAAAATATGCTTGAAAAAGCTGATGTGATAATTTATGCAGGTTCATTGGTGAATCCGGAACTTCTTAAATATGCGAAAGAAAATGCGGAGATTCATAATAGTGCATATATGACGCTGGAAGATGTCATCGATGTTATCAGGCAGGCAGAAAAACAGGGAAAAATAACTGTTAGACTTCATACCGGAGAACCTAGTTTATATGGTGCTGTCAGAGAGCAGATGGATATTTTAGATGAGCTTGAAATCAGCTATGAAAGCTGCCCGGGAGTGAGTGCATGCTTTGGTGCGGCAGCAGCACTGAATTTAGAATATACACTGCCGGAGGTTTCGCAGTCACTTATAATAACAAGGATGGAAGGCAGGACAGGAGTACCGGAAAAGGAATCTATAGAATCATTTGCGGCACATAGAACTTCGATGGCAATATATCTTAGTGCGGGAATGATAGGCGAGCTTTCGAAAAGGCTGATAAGAGGTGGGTATGATAAGGATACACCGGCAGCAATAGTGTACAAGGCAACGTGGAAAGATGAGAAAAAGTTTATATGTACAATAGAAACACTTGAGCAGACTGCGAAGGAAAATGAAATTAGTAAAATTGCAGTTATTTTAGTCGGAGATGTTATTGGAAAAGGTAAGTATGAAAGATCCAGACTATATGCTCCAGAATTTGAGACAGAATATAGAAAAGTCAGATCGAAATAAATTCGGTCTGACTTTTATCTTATGAGTGAAAAGCATTTGGATTATAGTCTTTTATCAATTCCATAAGAAGGCGGCCATCAGTACGAGGCACAGCCATGCAGGTGTGTTCCTGCCAGGTATAGTCACCTGTTTCTGAGTTAAAAGTTCTAAAGTAGGCATTTATAAAGCCCTTTCCGGACTTTTTTATACGCTTTACCAATGTAGTAGAATCTGAATAAGCCATATATTTTTCACGATCTTCAGGATATACGTAATGCTCGGCGTAAAATTCCGTTACCTGACTAAGTGATGAAGCTTTTTCATTGTCGAGATTATTGAATGATCCGTTTTCCATGATAGTTTCAACATAATCTTCATATGGGTGAAGAAGATATATTGAATTGTAAAGCATGGAAATGTCTCGGATATATGCATCGGTATCAGCCTGCTCCTCAGAAGCCAGAAGATTCATGGCATCTAACGATGTCTTAAAAATATATCGGTCATCATGCTTTGCAATTTTTGAGGAATAAAGTTTTACATAACGCTCGCCAATATTGAAGATTATGGTCTGCGGATCATCATTTTTGATGATATGCTTTGCAAAATTCTGATACATTCTTCCGGAAGGCACATTAAAATTATTGAGCTCATATTCTCTGCTTGCCAATGAGGAATAACCAAATTCCTGAAGTGTATGTCTATAACTGTCATTAGCAAAAAGATATTTAAAGCCATTTTCACAATATTCTATCAATGCAAGTGATGAATCACTCATCAGGTTAATGCGCCCGATAGCATCATAGTAATTTTTCCATTCTCTTGCTTCGATATCGATTGACTGCTTGGAAAGATTTTCTTCAAATTCACCAAGCGGAAGAGGGCGTCCAAAGAGAAAGCCCTGAATCTTTTCGCAGCCTATCTGCTTTAGGAAGCGGTATTGCTCTGCAGTTTCAACACCTTCGGCAAGTGTTTTGATCCCGATTTTCTTTGACATATTCACGACAGATGAAATGATGTCCTTTGAGCGTCGGGTAAAGCTTGAGATAAAGTCAATATCTATTTTCAGCTCGTCAAATTCATAGTCTTTAAGAACATTTAATGATGAATAGCCAGAGCCAAAATCATCCATCCATACTTCGTAACCTGCATTTCGGAATTTTGCAACCTCTGAACGAATGAAGCCCGTACTTACCATGATGCTCTCGGTGATTTCGATATTGATCAGGTCTCGTGGAATATCATATTCAGTGATGATCTCTTCGATCATAGAGAATATATCACAGGTTATAAAATCCAATCTGGAGAGATTGAAAGATACTGGTACATATGGTTCATTATTGTCCATCTTGTGACGAATATCTTTAGCAATCTGTGAGATGATACAGCAGTCGAGCTTGTATATCTGGTGTGTATCCTCGAGAGCGGCTATAAAGCTATGAGGATTCAGAACTCCGCGTTCAGGATCTTCCCAACGGGCTAATGCCTCAGCGCCGCATAAGCAGCCGGAAATGGTTCGTACAACCGGCTGATAATATACTTTTATATAACCATTTTTAATCGCAGAGTCGATATTATCAACTACATAAAAGTAAAGTTCGTTGTCGGAACGCATTGATGGCAAATAAAAACGATAAAATGAAGACAGATCGTTTTTTATGCTGTTGCATGCAAGTTTTGCATTGTCTCCGGCTGTGCTGATTTCATGAATATCAGGTGTGATACGGCATATACCCGCATTCATATTTATAGTCATGCCCTGACCAAATGCCATGACCTTTTTATAAATTTTTGTAATATGCTCGACGATTTCATCATCTTCTGTAAGAACAGCAAAATGGTCATCAGCTAAACGACTTATCAGACCGGGAGCAGGAAATTCCTCTTTAAGGACAGAAGCAATCTGTATAAGAAGAATATCACCACTATGAAAACCATAAGTACGGTTATAGTTTTTCATTCCGCGGATGTCATAATATATAAGTACAGCGTCTTTGCCGGATTTTCGTATATCTTCAACGACACGGCTTCCCTGTGAAAGAAAATAATTCATGTTTGAAAGACCGGTAAGGATATCAAAGTATTTATTGTCTTTGAGTGCTGTTTTTATAAGGTACGCGTCGATACCGCGCCAGGTTATCTGAGAAATATGTACGAAAAAATCTTCCCCGTTTGAAGGATTGGGAATTATAGTTTCACCTTTTCCAGCCAGCTGATTGAAATCAAGCGCGCATAAGCCGGAATTATCAATAAAATATTCTTCAAAAGTTATGCCGGCGTAGTAGCGGTGCTGAGGCTGGATAATATCTTTCATTGCAGAATTAACCAGTAAAATTTCATGTGTATCAGCACTGATAACACATGTTCCCTCGGATTCAAGCTCTATAACAGACTGTATGGAATGATCAAAATCTATGATATTTGCCTGAGCTTCAGTGACATCTTCATATCTTAAAATGGCATATCTTGAGCCATCAGAAAAATGACGATGATAGCCTATAGCATGAAGAATGCGATATTCTTCACGACCATATAGCTTTTGATGATAGACGATGTCATAATCAGATGAGCCTTCCATAAATTTCTTAAATGCCGCAGCGACGCGCATAGAATCGCTTGGATCGACATTGTTTAATGCTTTATCCGTAAGCTGATTTAAGATGGATTCTCTTCCAAGACCAGGATCGCAAAGGCGCAGATAACCATTAGAAACGGCAACGGCTTTTGCTTTATTATTTTCGTAAATATAAATAACAATTGGAATTTCAGATCTGCTTATATACTTCTGAAAAAATGGAGAAGTGTATTCTGCGCTACTTTCACTCACTATTCTACCCCTTTTATACTACCTATAATATGTACAATTATATTATGTCTAAATTAAAAATAAAAGTACATTATAGAATAGTTTTACAAAAGGAAACACTTATCAGCGGCAAGGTTTTAAAGTAATGATAAGGATATCTTCATAAAAAGTACATAATGTGACCTTAATTTCGACACAAGGGTATTGTATTATAAAACCATCAAAAGCAAAGACATCCGAGACCACACTGAATCGGATGATTTGATTCTGATAACTAAATCCCTTTTTTCATACTTCCAGCCGCATGGAATGACCACCGTGCGGCTCTCCCTTTTAAAAGAAAATTATCCTTTGAGAATCTTTTTTTGCTTCCACGTGAAATAGAAAATAAATAAGATACCGCAAGTTATCCATGTGAGAGGATAACATGAAAGAATTTGTGTGAGAGTTCCGGATGGAACGATCACTTTTATCCAGACTATCCTGAAAATACAAGTACCACAAAGAGTTATAAGCGTAGGGACTAAAACTGTGCCTTCGGCCTGAAGGACAGCAGCGAATATCTGAACAAAGGTGTAAGCGATGTAACCTCTTGCGAGAATATTCAGCATTAAGATTCCGATGTCGGTAACTTCTTTATCGGTGGTAAAGATGGAAAGCAATGTTCCTGAAAATGTCACCAATAAGAGTGTTATCACGCCGATAGAGGCAAAGCACATGGCAAAGGTTACAGCAGTGCCCTTGCGGATACGGTCATACTTGCCTGCACCATAATTCTGCCCGACAAATGTAGTTATAGAAATTGCGAAAGCACCATAAACCATCCAGATTATTGAGTCGATTTTGCCCAAAGCACCCCATGCGGCAACGGTATTTACGCCGAAAGCATTAAGGGCAGTCTGGATTATTATATTTGATATATTGTACATACTAGACTGGATTCCGCTTGGAAAACCGATTCGAAGAATCTGCGTCAATATACCTTTGTCGATACGTATATCCTTTAATCGGAGCGTAAGCTGAGGAGTTCGGAACATCAGAAGAAATGTGACTAGCAGCGAGCTTACGGCCTGCGATAAAAGTGTTGCGACGGCAGCACCGAGTACGTTGAGGTGAAATGCGCATACAAATAAAACATCAAGAATAATGTTTATGCCGCAGCAGATCATCAAAATGTACAGCGGACGTTTGGAATCACCTATAGCTCTGAGGATTGAAGAGCCAATGTTGTAAACAAAGACAAAGATCAGCCCTGCAAAGTAGATCCTAAGGTAGAGGAGTGAGCCGGCAAGTAAAGACTCAGGCGTGTCCATTACCTTAAGGATAGAAGGAGCAAAAACTATGCCAATAATTCCGAAAATTATGCCGCCGATACATGCAAAAGCATAAGAGGTATGAAGTGAAGTATCGAGTCGTTCTTCATCTTTTGCGCCGAAAAACTGTGATATAACGACTGTCGAACCGGCTGAAAGTCCGGTGAAGAAGCCAACAATAAAATTAACAAATTGCGCAGAAGAGCCGCTTACGCATGAAAGGGCTTCCTTACCTGCGAAACGCCCTACGACAACAGCATCGACAGTGTTGTAGAGCTGTTGAAAAAATGTACCTATGAGTATCGGGAAGAAGAATAGTAAGATCTGCTTCCAGATAACTCCTTCGGTTATGTTGTTTTTAGAGTTCATGAAATATCATCTCTTTCCTTTTAAGGCAGTGATCTCTGAAGTAGTTAAAACTCTGTACTCGCCTTCTTTAAGGCTCTCGTCCAAAGTAAGAGGTCCCATGGAAACACGCTTAAGCCATGTCACTTCATGACCAAGTGCGGAAAACATCCGCTTTATCTGATGAAACTTACCTTCACGTATAGTTACTTCTGCTTCAGAAATATCTCCGGAAGAAATTATTTTTAACCTGGCAGGAAGCGAGGTGAATTCATCATCAATCTTTATTCCCTGAGCGAAGCTCTTAACATCACTTTCATCAAGAGCACCGGTGACTTTAGCTCTATATAATTTATCGACATGCTTTGCAGGGCTGAGAAGATCATGGGCCAACTGTCCGTCATTAGTTATCAGCAGAAGTCCTACAGTATCTTTATCTAGTCTGCCTACCGGGAAAAGATCTTTGCGGTGTCTTTCATCAAGCAGATCGATGACAGTTTCCTGACGCTTGTCTTCACTTGCAGAGATGACGCCGGCAGGCTTATTCAACATGATGTATTCATATTCCTGATAAGAGATAAGCTCTCCATTAAATGATATTTCATCGTTAGAAGTGACACTCACCCCGGAATCTTTTATAACTTCATTATTTACAGTAACAAGCCCTTTGCGGATCATTTTTTTAATCTCACTTCGGGTACCGATGTTCATATCGGCCAGGAATTTATCTAATCTCATAGTAATACCTCATCATTAAAATATATTAGTATTGCTGTTTTTAATTAGCTCGACTTATTCTAATGATGTAAATCCTCTAATGGTGAGGGTTTGCATCATTAGAATTTAGTCGAGATTATAAAAAACAGTTATACTAGACAGTATATGATAACACATGTCATTCGTCACATAATATATGTTATTCGTCAGTAAATGTTTTAATTTAAAAACTTTTTTTATATAATGAAGGCGTGGAGTAAGAAGACCATAACAAGTGAAAAGGAAGGGAAAATAAATGGGATTTTTTGACAAGAAACGAAAATATGGAAATGTCATTGACATGAATCCGGGACCAGACATGAAGAAATCTTTAAAAATAGTGGGGATAGTTGTAATCATTGGTATAGCTGCACTTGTGCTCAATTCATGTTTTTACAGCGTTGGAGAGCAGGAACAGGCAGTGCTTACACAGTTTGGACAGGTGCAGAGTGTAAAAACTGCAGGTCTTTATTTCAAATTGCCATTTATTCAAAGAGTACATAAGATTTCTACGACGACAGTGGGAATGCCTATCGGTTATGCACCAAGTAGTGCAGGAGGAGAGTCTGACCCGGAAGGTGCGGAAAGCACTGGCGATTCTCTGATGATCACATCTGATTTTAATTTCATCAATATTGATTTTTATCTGGAATACAGAGTTTCTGACCCTGTAAAATACATTTATAATGCGAGCAACCCGACAGCGATAGTTGAAAACGAAGCAATGGCTGCCATAAGAGCAACTGTTTCTGACTATACGGTTGATGATGCGATCACAACAGGTAAGAGCCAGATTCAGTCAGCAGTAAAGGAAAGACTTGTTGAAGAACTTGCAGAAGATGATATAGGAATTGAGGTAGTAAATATAACAGTTCAGGATTCTGAGCCTCCGACGGACGAAGTAAGAACAGCTTTTAAGTCAGTAGAAAATGCTAAGCAGGGAGCTGATACTGCAGTAAATAATGCAAAAGCATATCAAAGTGAGAAGATACCTGCAGCTGAGGCTGCAGCAGATAAGATAGTTCAGGATGCAACAGCTGAAAAAGAAACAAGAATAAGCGAGGCGGCAGGTCAGGTAGCCCGTTTTAATAAGACATACGAAGAATATCAGAAATATCCGCTTATCACAAAGCAGAGAATGTTTTACGAAACTATAGAAAATGTTTTGCCTGAGGTCAAGCTTTATATTGATGATGGCGGAACAAATAAACTTCTTCCGCTGGAAAACTTAAGTGCGGCAGCGGCGATGTCATCTGCAGTAGTTTCTGAAAATAGCGCGGAATAAGGGAGGATCGTATGTTAAATAAGATCAGAGTTGCTATAATTCTAATTTTGGTGGTTGGAATCGTAGTAGTAGGAAATTCATTATACACAGTAACAAATGATAGATACGCTGTAGTAAGACAGTTTGGAAAGATCGTGAATGTAACTGATGCTGCAGGACTTTATATGAAAGTTCCTTTCATTCAGGAAGTCACAGAAGTACCGAGAAATATCCAGCTTTACGATATTGCACCGTCTGATGTTATAACTATGGATAAAAAATCTATGATCGCAGATGACTATGTTATGTGGAAGGTAGTCGATCCGACAAAGTTTGTAAAGTCACTTAATGGCTCGATCACAAGTGCTCAGGACAGAGTTAGCGTAGCAGCTTACAATGCTACAAAAAATATCATCAGTTCTATGTCGCAGGATGGAATAATCGAGGCAAGAGGTGAGAAGCTTACAAATATGATCACAGACAGTGCTAATTCATATGTAGGAAACTACGGAATCAGCATTAATAAAGCAGTTATCAAGGTTCTTGACCTGCCGGATGATAATAAGTCAGCTGTCTATGACAGAATGATCTCAGAGCGTCAGAATATTGCAGCTGCTTATAAGGCAGAAGGCGAAGCTGATGCGCAGAAGATCAAGAATGAGACTGATAAGGAAGTTGCGATAAAGAAGGCTGAGGCGAATAAGCAGGCTGAAGTGATAAAGGCTGAGGGTGAAGCAGAATATATGAAGACTCTTCAGGATGCATATAATACACCGGAAAAAGCTGATTTTTACAACTTTACAAGAAGTCTTGATGCATTGGAAAAGTCACTTAAAAGTGGAAATAAGACTGTGATCCTTGATAAAGATTCTCCGCTTGTTCAGGTTCTTTATGGACAGGGCTTGAGATAAATATGTAGAATGAGAAATCCTTAGATACAAAGGGTGGAAATACAAAAGAGGCTGCGTAAAAGCAGCCTCTTTTGTATTTATGCGATGAATTTACGGTAAAAATACAGTATGACTATATGCACTATGAGTATGAGTGGAAGTGATATGCGGAACTTAAGATGCTTTGTCTTATGATGAAAGAACTGCATTCCGCATAACGCACCGATAGAGCCGCCAATTGCGGCGACGCCGATGAGAGTTGCTTCGGGAGTGCGCCAGACATGACGCTTGGCTTTGCGCTTGTCGAGACCATACATTGTAAAAGCAATGATATTTATGAGCAGGATATAGATGATAAAAATTTCATTGAACATATATTTTACTCCGTTTTTTGTTCAATATTATAGACTTTCGGCGAGAAAAATGAAAGACAGCCGGCCGTGCTAATGACAAGAAAATCCTATTGACAGTGAAAAACAGTCATACTAGATTTCTGCATTAAAGTGCCAAATCAAGTACTCTGAATGTAAAAATACAAATTGCATTTTTGTGCATACTTTATAAAAATTATGGTAATTGTTGAAATTTTTGCGCAATATGTTATAATGAATATTGCATTGTTAAATTTCTAACAAAGCGTTATTTTAGATTTTTGGCTCGACTGATAAGTCGTAGAATAGGAGGACATAATGGCACGTTTTACATTACCTAGAGATCTCTATCACGGAAAAGGAGCTCTTGAAAATCTTAAGACACTTAAGGGAAAGAAAGCTATCATTTGTGTAGGCGGCGGCTCTATGAAGAGAGGCGGTTTCCTGCAGAGAGCTGAGGAGTACCTTAAAGAAGCAGGGATGGAAGTTAAGATCTTCGAAGGTATCGAGTCTGATCCGTCTGTAGAGACAGTAATGAAGGGTGCTGCTGTAATGCAGGAGTTTGGTCCGGACTGGATCGTAGCTATCGGCGGCGGCTCACCTATTGATGCAGCTAAGGCAATGTGGATCAAGTATGAATACCCGGATTGCACATTTGAAGATATGTGTAAAGTATTCGGCATTCCTGAGCTTCGTAAGAAGGCTCACTTCTGTGCTATTTCCTCAACATCTGGTACAGCTACAGAGGTTACAGCATTCTCTATCATCACTGATTATGCAAAGGGAATCAAGTATCCTATAGCTGACTTTGAGATTACTCCGGATGTTGCTATCGTTGATCCTGAGCTTGCAGAGACAATGCCGAAGAAGCTTGTAGCTCACACTGGTATGGATGCACTTACACATGCTATCGAGGCATATGTTTCTACAGCAAACAGCGCATATGCTGATTCACTTGCAATTCATGCTATCGAGCTTATCCAGGCAAATCTTGTAAAGTCATATAATGGCGATATGGAAGCAAGAGATATCATGCACGACGCTCAGTGTCTTGCTGGTATGGCATTCTCAAATGCTCTTCTTGGAATAGTACACTCAATGGCTCATAAGACAGGCGCAGTATTTGCTGATCAGGGCGCACACATCATCCATGGTGCTGCAAATGCAATGTATCTTCCAAAGGTAATCGCATTCAACGCAAAGGACGAAACAGCTAAGAAGCGCTATGGCGTGATCGCAGATTATATGCACCTTGGCGGAAGCAACGACGATGAGAAGGTTGAGTTACTTATAAAGTATATCCGTGGAATGAATGATGAACTCAATATTCCTCATTGCATCAAGAACTATGGTGCTGACTCATTCCCAACAGAGCAGGGATTTGTTCCGGAAAATATCTTCAAAGAGAGACTCCATGATATTGCTGCAAATGCAATTCTTGATGCATGCACAGGTTCAAATCCTCGTCAGCCAAGTCAGGAAGAGATGGAGAAGCTTCTTGAGTGCTGCTACTATGATGCAGAGGTTGATTTTTGATCAATTCAGAGTTGAAATGGCTTTTTGAAAGAGAAATATAAAAGTTTAAGGGTAGGTGATCTTCGGATCATCTACCCTTTGTCGTTTTAATAGAATGTGTTAATATCAGGGTGAAGTGTTTTTTATCAAAAAGGAGTTTACATAATATGATTAAATTAATAGCGACAGATGTAGACGGAACTCTTGTAAAGGATTCATCACCGGAGGTTTACCCAGAGCTTCTGGATGTGATAAAAGAACTTAGAAAAAAGGATATAATCGTTTGTATTGCGAGCGGCAGGCAGTGCCCGAGTATCGAGTGGATGTTTAAGGATATCGCACACGATCTTATCTTCATAGCTGAGAATGGAGCACATATCAAATGCCGTGGAACTAACATGCATGTCGTCCCGATGAATAGAGAATATTTTGAAGGAATAGTAAGAGAGGCAAGAGAAACAGGCGAGCTTGAGGTAATGGCGAATGCGCCGGATGTGTGCCTGCTGGAGTCAAAAAATGAAAAGTTCGTCGAGCTTATACGCGATGGATATAAAAATAAATATAGATTGGTTGAGGATATCCTTAAAGAGCCGGATGAGATCGTGAAGGTTTCTATATGGAAGCAGCCTTCGGTCAGAGATTTCGGAGAAAAGAAATTTATCCCGGAATGGAAGGATAAAGTCACAGCGGTAATGGCAGGTGAAGACTGGGTTGATTTCATGGACAGCTCTGTAAATAAAGGCAGTGCGCTTAAGACGATTCAGGACTTTTTCCATATTAAACCGGAGGAAACAATGGTCTTTGGTGATAATGGAAATGACATCGGAATGTTTAAGGCAGCGGGCGAAAGCTATGCGGTAGAAAATGCCAAGGATTTTGTAAAGGAAAATGCAAAACATATATGCGGTTCATGGAAGGAAAAAGGTGTACTTAAAGTTCTTAAAGAGCTCCTTTGATAGTCGGCTTAATTGCGGGTCATGCGTTCGATCAAGAGTCCGCCGTTTTCTTTGAGCCACTTTTGACTCTCCCGATAGTCTGGAATTATTGACTTTACAAGAGCCCAAAAGTGTTGGGAATGGTTCATTTCTATCCTATGACATAATTCATGTACCACGACGTAGCGCTGAACAGACTCAGGTGTAAGCATTAAGAGACAATTAAAGTTGAGATTACCTTTTGCAGAGCAGCTTCCCCAGCGTGTGCGCTGATTGCGGATAGTGATCCTGCCGACGGAAACACCAAGTTGGGGAGCATATTCGTGTACTAATTCGGGTAATTTTTTGGAAGCCATATCAGCAAGTTTTTTTAGCTCTTCCATGGTGATCTTTTCACTATTTTCTGAGCTCATCGTCTCTTGACGTGAGCTCATTTTTTTTAAATTTTTCTCAATCCATGACCGATTTGATACAACAAAAGAGTTTATAGCTGTATCGGATATGTGATATGGGGCCCGGACAATTATTTCCTGAGAATGTGTTATTTCTAAGGCCAATGTTTTGCGTGAACTTCTTATCAATTTTATTTTCAAAATGATCCTCTTTTTCTTATACCTGCAATAATGCCAAAGATCATTACCGTCCCGACTATTGCTAATATGGAATTAATTCTGATTTGATTATACTCATACTCACTGAGCTCATTCACAGTATTATAGATTTCATTCTTTATGTCAGACATACTTTCATATATTTCATCCGGAGTGCGATCACTTTTTTCATAAAAATATTGTTCATCGCAATCCTCATAATCTACTTCGCCCTGCTTATAAATATGATCAAATGGATTTTCCTTGAATTCATCAAGTTCGAACAATGAACAATCTGCATAAAGATCATCTACAATATGATATTTTATATTTGCATATTCCGGTAATGTATCATTATTATAACAAGTTATTTTGTAATTTTCTGCTTCGAAGCCATAATAGAATTTTGGAGTGATAGGGTCATCAACATATTTTGTATATCCAACTTCTGTATCTGCCCACAAATTACTTTTAGGAAGCAGATACCAGAATTGACGCTGTGTATCACTTTCCTTTGTTGAAAGCATCACGCTTTTTATCATCCATATAGGCTTATTTCCGCCGGGCGCATCGATCATAAATACAAACTTATACAACACCAGTACTGCTGCAGCCAAAAGTATTGCTGACAGTATATTCAACTTTTTTTCAGACATTTTTCTCCAACTTTCCTTAAATGTAATTATTAGTGATCCGTACGTTACTTAATCTTCAAGATTATTTTTTCCTTCATACAAAGACTTTCTAAATTTTTGTATAAGTGGATATTCATATGATTTCAGATTTTTGTTATAGCACGGTTTATAATTTTTCCAATGATGTTCATATTCCATACATACTATATCTGTTTCATACGGACTAAGTGTCTTTCCTTTAACTATTTCAAGAATTCTATTATATTCTTCATCATTCTTTTTATCTAAGTTTTGTCTGAAAGTACAATTATCATGTATATCTTTTTCTATTACAGCTTTTCCCTTCTCGATATCACCGTCACCTAAATTTTTCAAAAATTCCTCTGCTCTGTTTTTATTTCCTGTTCTTATATCGCTATAATAATCCTTCATATATTCCATCAAATTTTTACCTTTTGGAACTTTTGAAAAATTATATGCATCTAGATCTGCCTTATAATCATCATTTCCCATACTTGGTTTTGCTCCATTAACTCCAAATAAATCCCCTGCATAACCGGCATTTTTATCAACATCATATATACCGTTTTGATGACCTGAATATTTTGATGCAGCATAGTCTGTAAGTGGATCATTGATATTAGCTGCTGCTGTTATGCACATATGTGCAAAATCTGTCTTGCCACCATATCCTTTTGATTTCTCATTTTTATTATCTAATTGACATTGAATATGTTGATCCTTTATGGCCTTGACAAATTTTTCATATTCACCATCGGTTAAGCCTAGATTTTTTGGGCTTAATAGAATACTTTCATATTGGTCTGGTCCGCTTGCCAAAAGTTCCCATTTCGGTAAATCGAAAATTGAGTCCTTGTGATATACAATTCTTCCCATAAATCTAAAGAATGCCAAATTTCTTTGATCTTCATTTTTATAAAAAGTCGCCAATTTATCATAAATCTTTTTTATTATTGCAGAGGTTTCTTTATCAAAACCATATTCTGTCTCGAGCATTTCTTCGATACTTTTATACTCTCCTTGATCTCTGTTTCTGCTATTTTTTGCTTCTGTATTTACTTTAACAGGTGCAGAGACGGTTTTTTTAGTTGATTTGAGACTTGAGGTGTTTATTATAGTTTTCTCTGTCGTTTCATATATACATGCCGCATTCTCAAGTGCCTTAGCCAGATTTTTTGTTTTAACGGCTGCTTCATCACTTTCTTTTGATATTTTTTCTATAACAGGAACAAGCTTTGCATATTCTGACATAGAGGATAGCACTTTAGTTGTCCTCATTATTCCAATGTTTATCTCGAATATCTTATCTGATATTTTATTTAATTCGTCAGCCTGCGATTTACTCGCAGATGTTTTAATAAAAAACTTACTCAAATTATTAATCTCCATTTCTGCCATCTGTGGCAATTTTTATATTCTGTAACTGGTTCGAATGATATCACTTTTTTTCTTTTTTTTGTGAAAAATGGTATGAACGTACCCTCGAAATGGTATGAATTGACGTTTACATAATATTTTGTATTTTATTTCGCTGTATAAAAGCACGATTGCATACAAAAATCTGTTTTGCATAGGGTTACGATTGCTTTTTACAAAGTACAAATAAATGCTATGAACTGACAGTAAATAGTCCGAAAAATATAGAGAAGATAAAGCTTATTGTCTGCATAGAGTATGAAAACTCAGGAGATATTTATGAGGCAGTTTTCTTTTGCAGTAGAAAGAAAAGAGGAAGTAAGTCAATTCGTTGAGAAGGTGAAAGCATGCCCAGAATACAAGAATGCATCAGCTGTTCTGGCGCATTTATATATCGGACTTACGGACAGATCTCTTGCTGAGGAAATAATTAAATTTACGAAAGATGAGTTTCCGGGAGTAAAGGTCGTCGGACACACTAATTCAAACAGCATTATAAGTAATGGCGTCAGAAAGATTGCAACAGAAGGGGTAACGTTCCTTCTTTTTGAAAATTCTGACATTGATGTTTTTGAATATGAGTGTACAAATATGTCACCGGAAAAAGCCGGAGATGAATTTTCACAAAAAGTTAATAGCATGAAGAATGTCAAAGGCATTCAGTTGATCGTAGATACGGTTCATGTGGAAGTTCAGTCATTTCTGGATCACCTGTATATAGAAGATGATAATATTCGAATATTCGGAAATGGCGCAGGCGGCGAATATGAAGACATGAATAAAATATTCGATTTCACAGATCACATATTAGACGCGGGAATCATTGCTGTGGTTTATAGCGGAGAAGATCTGGAAATCGAAACACTTTATGGTTTTGGCTGGTGCCCTATAGGAAAAGAGATGACCGTCACCAAGACAAAAGGACTCCAGTTTTTGGCTGAGCTTGATGGTGAGCCGGTTTATGATGTATTTAAGAGATACTTAAAAGTTAAGAATGATCAGTATTTTGCAAGGAATACGCTTGATTTTCCTTTGATAGTGCACCGGAAATATATGGATGTGGCAAGAGGCTCGCTCGGTCTTAAAGAGGATGGGAGCCTTATAGTTGCGTCTGGAATCCGTGAAGGGGAGAAAGTTCAGCTTTCCTATGGAAACACACGTGAGATGCTGGAATCAGCGATTGAAAATGCTAATTGTGCACTTGATTTTCAAGCTCAGGGAATGATCCTGACAGTGTGCGGAAATCGAGAGCAGTATCTGCAGGGAGATGAGGATACTGAAATTGAGTATTACAGGATTGCCTGCCCCACTGTGAGCGGTCAGTCTGCATATGGGGAGATTGTAAGAGCGGGGAAGAGTGCAGAACTTCTTAACTGCGCGTTAGTTTCTATGATGTTTCGCGAAGGAAAGAAAAATGATGAAATCTGTAAGACTAATATTTGCGAGATCAAGAAAGAACGAGTTCATAATATCATTCCATTATATGAGCGTTTATATACGTTTTTGAATGCGGCATCTGTAGAATATGCAGAACTTAAAGAAGCGCAGAAAGAACAGGAACTTAGAAATCAGATAGAAATAGAAAAAGCTGCAAATGAAGCCAAGTCTACATTCCTTTCAAATATGTCTCATGAGATCAGAACTCCGATAAATGCTGTACTTGGAATGAATGAGATGATATTGAGAGAATCTCATGAGGAAAGGATACTTGAATATGCGAGAAACATCAGTAATGCAGGAAATACTCTTCTTGGGCTTATTAACGATATATTAGATTTTTCAAAGATTGAAGCCGGGAAAATGGAGCTTGTGGAAGCAAATTACAGCATTTCGTCGCTTTTAAATGACTTGTATGTGATGATACTTCCAAAGGCAAGGGATAAGGATCTTGAGCTTACCTTTAATGTAGACCCGCAGATACCGGATGAACTCTACGGAGATGAGATAAGGCTAAGACAGGTAATCTTGAATATAGTCAACAATGCAGTTAAGTATACGAGAGAGGGCGGTGTAACGGTCGAAGTGATGCGCCATCCTGTTTCGGATGAAATTGTTGAACTTGAATTTCATATAAAGGACACGGGTATAGGCATAAAAGAGGAAGATCGTGAAAAGTTATTTATGCCTTTTATGCGAATCGAGGAAAACAGAAACCGCGCGATCGAGGGAACCGGTCTCGGAATGAATATTACGATAAGCCTCTTAAAGCTCATGGATTCAAAGCTTGAGGTGGAGTCGGTATATGGAGAAGGCTCTGACTTTTACTTTAAGATAAGGCAGAAGATCATAGATGCAAAACCTGTAGGAAACTTTGAGAAACGTGCAAGGGAAGTACTTGCCTTGCAGAAGGTTCATAAAGAGTCATTTATCGCGCCGGAGGCAAAAATCATGGTGGTGGATGATACGCCGATGAATCTCATGGTATTCACGGGACTTTTGAAGCGTACCCAGATACAGATAGACACAGCTTCAGGCGGTGAAGAGAGCATAAAAAAGGCTCGGAATAAAAAGTATGACATCATTTTTCTTGATCATCGAATGCCAAAGATGGATGGCTCTGAGGCAATGAGAATTCTAAAAACTGATGAAAAAGGCATGAATAGAGATACGCCTATAATCATACTTACGGCGAATGCTATTGTCGGAATGAAAGAAAATTTCTTAAAAGAAGGATTTGATGATTATCTTTCGAAGCCGATAGATCCTGATGCGCTTGAAGCTATGATAAGGAAATTCCTAGATGAAAGCAAGGTTGTACTAACTGGATATATTGAAGGAGTTAATCAGGTGATAAGCTTGATTCCTCAGGATATCAAAAACATCAAAGGAGTGGATATAAAAGCCGGACTTTCTGCTTCGGGCGGGGAAGAAACTTATATAAGAGTATTAAGAGAGTTAGCCGAAAATTATAAAGGAGTGGAACTAAGGCTTAAAAAAGATGTTTTAGAAGAAGATTTCAAAGATTACGTGATCAAGGTTCATGCATTGAAAAGTTCGGCAAGGCTTGCAGGAGTTATGGGGCTTTCAAAGCTTGCGGAAAAGCTTGAGCTTGCGGGAGATAAAGGCGACTATGAGCTGATACGCAGGACAAATGAGGAGCTCTTGGATAATTATAAAAATCTTGCTGAAAAGATTTTTGACGCATTTAAAAATGAAGATATAAAAATGCCTGGGATAACAAGAGAAAAACTTGGGGAGGCATATGAGGCAATACGTGAGTGCGTTGCAGCCTTTGATTTTGACAGTGCCGACAGTATTATGAAATCTTTGCTGAAGTATAGAATACCGGAGGACAGAAAAGCCGGATTTGAGAAACTGAAGGCATTTATGAATGCTGTAGACAGGGATAAGATTATTGAATTACTCATAAAGGAAAGAGGCAGCTTATGAGACAGATTTCATATACATTTACCCGCCCCGAGGAATTATGGCCGATCCTTGATTATCTTCAGTTTCAAGATTATTTCAGGAATTCGTCAGAAATATTTGTGCATATAGCGCTCGGTATTCAGAAGTTCGAATATGCAGAAAGGATCATTGAGATCTTAAGGGCTGTAGAACATCCGATAAAGATATTTGGATTTACTACAACTATGGAGATCTGCAGCGGACATCAACAAAGCAGCAGTATAGTGGCAAGTTTCATCTTTTTGGAAAAGAGCAGTGTAGAAATAAAGGTATTTGACTGTGAGTATATAAGCGAAAAAGAAGCAGCGAAGGAAGCGAGCGAGTGGATAGATCAGTTCCCGGACGCTGTACTTGCAGAACTTGTTCAAAATGAGCTTAATCTCACGAATGCGATGGACTTTAGAAATAATCTGAAGCCGGCAAATAAAGATCTGAAGATTGTTGGATGCTGTGCTTCTACAACGATGGATGAGCATGGAAAAATATTTGTTTTTTCTGACAGGACGGTAGTTAAGGGAATAATGCTGGCTGTTTTCAGAGGAGAAGATCTGCATTGCACAACGGCTTATACTCTCGGATGGACTCCGGCAGGAAGAAAGCATACTGTCACCAAAAAGCTTGGAAAAAACTGGATATATGAAATTGACGGAAGACCAATAAAGGAGCTCTATTATAAATATTTTGGGATAGAAGATGATGAAAAATTCTGCTCAAATGTGATGGAGTTTCCGGTCATTGTAAATCAAAATGGCGTGGATGTTGCGAGATGCCCGATAAGGGATAATAAGGACGGCGGACTATTTTTTGCAGCAGATGTGAAAGAAGGCGACAGGATATCCTTTTCAGTCGGAAATACTTCGGAAATTCTGCGTCAGTCAAATGAAAATGCCAAGAAGATAATACTGTTTGAACCACAGGCGATGATAATGAGCATATGTGTGAACAGGCAGTCGTATCTGGACGCTGAGCAGCAGTTTGAGATAAATTTTTATAAGAAGGCAGGTATTGATATAAGCGGATGCTCGGCATTTGGAGAGTTATATGGAACAGGTGAGCTGATCTACTATTTTAACAGCGCGCTTGTTGTGATGGCTTTACGGGAAGGACCGATAAAGAATTATGATAAAAGCAGGGAATTGGTAGAGTCTGATGAAATGAAATGGCCGGATAAGACAATTCCGCTTTTTGACAGGATAGCGAGATTCATGAGGGTCTCAACTCAGGAATACATGGAACTGCAGGAGAAGGAGCATGAAAGAGAGCTTGAACAGATGGTGGAGATCGAGAAAGCTGCTAATGAAGCTAAATCGAGCTTCCTTTCAAATATGTCTCACGAGATCAGAACTCCGATAAATGCAGTGCTTGGTATGAACGAAATGATACTTCGTGAGTCGAAAGACAAGCAGATACTTGAGTATGCGCGGAATATCAATAACGCCGGAATAACTTTGCTGGGGCTGATAAATGATATTCTGGACTTCTCAAAGATCGAGGCCGGAAAGATGGAGATCATCTCGGCAGAGTATTCGGTAAGTTCGATGCTTAATGACCTGATAGTGATGGTTAATACAAAAGCAAGAGATAAAGGGCTTAACCTCACTGCCAGAGTAGATGAAGAAACGCCGGATATACTCTGCGGCGATGAGATGCGCATAAGGCAGGTAATATTAAATATCCTGAATAATGCTGTTAAATATACTGAAAAGGGAAATGTAACTCTTACCATGGATTACAAAGACCTTTCGGAAGATGAGATAGAGCTTGAATTTCATGTGCTCGACACAGGAATAGGAATCAAGAAAGAGGATATAGACAAGCTTTTTTCACCATTTCAGAGGATTGAGGAAAACAGGAACCGTACAATCGAAGGAACAGGCCTGGGAATGAGTATAACCAAGAAACTGCTTGAGATGATGGGAAGTCAGCTAGAGGTGAGCAGTGAGTATGGGAAAGGCTCTGACTTCGGCTTTAGGCTGAGGCAGCAGGTGATAAGACGTGATCCGGTAGGCAACTTTGAAGAAAAGGCAAGGCATAACAGTGCAGCACAAAGGGCGTTTAGAGAAAGCTTCACTGCGCCGGATGCAAGAGTGCTTGTGGTTGATGACACATCGATGAATATAACGGTGTTTGTAAATCTGCTTAAACGTACTGAAATTCAGATAGATACGGCAGAGAGTGGACCGGAAGCTATCGCGCTGTCGGCAATGAAGCGCTATGACATTATTTTTATGGATCAAAGGATGCCGAAGATGAGCGGAACTGAGGCGATGAAACGCATAAGGTCTGAGAGCAGATGCAGGAATAATCATGGAACCCCGATAATCGTGCTGACGGCTAATGCGGTGACAGGAATGAAGGAGCAGTTCCTTAGGGAAGGCTTTGATGACTATATCTCAAAGCCGGTAGACCCGCAGATGCTTGAGGCAATGATCCAGAAATATCTGCCGAAGGAATTGGTCAAGAAGATAGAAGTTTCTTACGAGGAAGAAGAGGAAGTACTGATAATACCGGAACTTCCGCCGGAGATTCAGCGGATCGAGGATATTAATGTACGTTCCGGTCTGACATATTGCGGAGGCGAGGAAACTTATATAAGGGTGCTTAAGGAATTTGCTGCAGGTGCGCAGACAAATATTGAAAACCTTGAAAGATTTATAGAAGAGGGCGATTACAGAAATTACACGATCAAGGTACATGCTCTTAAGAGTGCGGCAAGACTTGCTGGAGCTATGAAAATTTCTTCACTTGCAGAGCAGCTTGAAGCTAGTGGAGATAGTGGCGATTATGAAAATATTCAAAGACAGAATCCTTGGCTTATGAAGCAGTATGCGGCGGTAGCGTATAGACTTAGAGAATTGTTTGAGGAGTTCGCAAATTCAGACAAAAGGGAGCTTATCGATATGGAAAGTCTTAGGGAAGCGTATGAGGGAATCTCCGAATGTATGGAGGCCTTTGACTTTGACAGTGCAGACAGTATATTGAAGTCTCTTAAGAAATATGCAATTCCGGATGAAGAGAAGGAAAGATTTTCTAAGCTGGAGCTGCTTATGGCATCGGTTGAACGCGATGGGATAATTGAGCTGCTTAAGCAGTGAAGGGGGATAAGATGGATAATAATGTGATTGTTATTAGTAAGGGTCTGACATTCATGGTTAATACGATATTTGAAAAGCTTAAGGAATCAGGCTATGAACCGATAGATGCGAGACCGGCGGTGGAGGACCTTAAGGAAAAGCTGGAAATGTCGGATCTTATAGTGGTATATCTGGGAGATTTTATATCGGAATCCGGCGAGGCTTTTATCTACCTTAGGGATGTCTGCCTTGAGAGTGAAAAATTTTTGTACCTCATAGGCTCTAAAGAAGAACTCAAAGAAGTGAAGAAGCTGCTGGCAGCGGATGTCGTGAGCTGTGAGTTTGAGAGACCTATCAACGTTAAGGATCTTATCAACACCATGGGAGAGACAAGGGACGAGAGTGTAAGGAAAAAGTCTATACTCGTGGTGGATGATGATGGAATGTTCCTTAGGTCTGTTCATGACTGGCTTTCGGACAAGTACAGAGTTACTATGGTTAATTCGGGGATGAATGCGATAACCTATCTGGCGAAGCATACACCGGATCTGATACTGCTTGACTATGAAATGCCGATAGCTAGCGGTCCTAAGGTGCTTGAGATGATACGCTCTGAAACTTCGACTAGTGACACCCCTGTAATGTTCCTTACGGGAAAAGGTGATAAGGAAAGTGTTATGAAAGTTCTAGCACTTAAGCCGAATGGATATCTCTTAAAGACAATGAAGCCGATGGAGATCCATCAGGCAGTAGATGATTTCTTCAGAGCAAATAAGTATAAAAAGATGGAATGATGTTTAAGGCGCACTGACCTGTGTGAAATAGGCGGTGTGCCTTAATTTTTTTCAAATAATATGTGAATCTGTGCATAAATACGCTCTTTTGTGGTAAAGTAATAAAATAGTAATGAATGAAAGGTACCGTAAAAAGAGGAATTATGCAGGGATATTTTGAGGGAGAAACATCAGGGGATAATCGTAGACGCAGAAGGGAACTTAGAAGAAGGAGAAAAAGAAGACGGGCAATTAAGATAATACTTACGCGGTGGGTTCCGTTTTTGGTTGTATGTGTAGTTGTCGTAGTAATGCTTGTATCGGGAGTAAAAGCAGTAGCTAAGGCACTTTCAGGGGACAAAGAAGCACAAGTGAAGGAAGAGGCTGCAACAGTTCAGGAAAATGAGACTGTTTCGCTTGATGATATAGTATCAGAAAATACAATATCGGAGGACGCGGTATCAGAAAATATTGCAGAGCCGGAGCCGCTGAAAAAACTGGAGGCGGTAGATGATGGAACGGCGGGAGCAGTTCCGGGAGATGTAGTAAGTGAACATGCTGTACTTATATCTCTTTCAGAAAATAAGGTGATAGCCGGAAGAGATTACAATTCTGTGATCAATCCGGCTTCTATGACTAAGGTTCTTACGGTTTTGGTCGCTGCCGAAAAGATGCAGGAAAATGGTGATGACCTTGATACTCAATTTACCATGACTGAGGAGATAGAGAACTTTAGCTATGTCCATGAATGCAGTAATGTAGGCTTTTCAGTAGGCGAGGTCATCACGATGAGAGACCTTTTTTATGGAACAATACTTCCGTCTGGCGGAGATGCTGCATATGGACTTGCAACTTATGCCGGAGGCTCTATGGATGGATTCGCAGAGCTGATGAATGAGAAGCTTAGGGAGATAGGATGCTCTGAGAATGCGCATTTTACCAATAGCATCGGACTTTATGATGAAAATCATCACTGCACGACGATGGATATGGCGAAGATAATGTACTGTGCGATGCAGAATGATCTCTGCCGTGAGGTGCTTTCCGCACATAAATATACGACATCAAAGACGCCTGAACATCCGGATGGAATCGAGGTTTCTAATTGGTTTTTGCGAAGAATCGAAGATAAGGATACAAATGGAATCGTAGTCGCAGCGAAGACAGGTTTTGTGGTACAGTCAAAGAACTGCGCAGTGAGCTATGCTGAGGATAATTACGGAAATCCGTATATCTGTGTAACCGGCGGTTCTTCAAGTTCGTGGAGATGTATATACGACCACGTGTCGATATATAAGAAGTATTTAGCTTAATAAGTAACAGGAAAATGACCTTTTCAAAACCTATAGATTTTTGCAGCAAAGCTTCAAAAATCCCGCAAACAAGCCATTTAAATGCAGCTGCGCTGCGGGCTTGTTTGCCGCTTGTTTTTTGCTTTCAGACGGAACCCGCAGTAAATGCGTGTTCCTGTAATTTACGTACAAGAATTCATACCATGCGAAGTCTTCTGGATGAGCTTGATGTTATTGAATGTTTCGAAGTTCCTGGAAATGCATTGGCTGTAGGGGAAGTACTAAAGAAGCAGGAAGAACTATATAAGAGCCTTGGCGTTGAACCGCTTCCGGCAAAGGAATAGTCATGTAACGCGGGAATTTGGGATTAAAGTTGTATGATAATAATTCCGTTGAATCCTTGTGTGGAAAATGTTATATTGAATATAGAAAAAGCACCCACTCCAAAGTGGATGCCTCGTAGAGTCTTTAGCTCACATAATGTGAGCCGCCTCTCCCGTTTGCAGACAGGAGAGGCATTTTTTATTTACGTTTGTCGTTTCTCTTGTCGAGAAAGCTCAGTAACGTAATTAACAAACTACAGCTTGAAATCAGCAACGCCAGGATTCCTAGTATAACTGTTTTTAATAACCTGGACTAAACACTAACGATGCAAACTCTCATTAGCAAAGAATTTACATCGTTAGTATAAGTCCAGCTAATTAAAAACAGCAATACTAGCATTACCATCATTATTTCGTAATCTGTCATTTGCGTCACCTCCCTTCCTGATCTTGTGTCAGTAGAGAGGCAGCCACCCTGTCATGGATACTTTTCCCGCGTTTACACGCGATTATTAGCTTATCATTTGATCATTGCTTTTTCAAGTGATCATTCTGCAAGATCTTTATAGAAATATTCATCTCTACCCATATTTGAAGATATCATTTATACACCCTAATATATCTCCTTGGATATGACACTTTCTTAAATAGTATTCAGCATTTCAATACACTTTTTATAATTATATTTTTATATAACTGATTTTCATACTTATCGCAAAATTCTTCGTAGTATAACCGCCTATTATTATATACTGTAATTTAATTATATACTATGTATTTTTTTGTCTGTGAGTCTAAAGAATAAATTAAGCACAAGTGCATTTATTACTAAAAAATTGTACTAAATTTATTCTGCGATACATTATCTTGTACTTTCTAAATTTATCAACACATTTTTAAAGAATCTGGTTGACAATGATTCTCAAAAAGTTCATAATAAACACGCTTAAGGAATTTGATAATGGTTTTCAATTTGCTCTATAAACCATAGGATACAACGTTTTACATCGAAGTGACAGATTCATATAGTGTATGAAAATGTCTTCTAAATTATTTTTGAAAGGAGATTGCATGATGCCGTTAACGATGGCTAACCCTGGCGAGACACTTACTGTAGCGAAAGTCGGTGGATTGGATGATACAAAAAGATTTCTAAGTAATCTTGGCTTCACGGAAGGTGCTGAAGTGAAGGTCATTTCAAAAATAGGCGGAAATCTGATAGTTAACATCAGAGATTCGAGAGTAGCACTTGATAATGCTATGGCGAAGAAAATTATGGTATAAGCAGGATATTAAGGAGTCCTGTGTGATATAGAGGTGCGCTTGCGTAAATGCAGCACGAGAAAGGAAAGGGAAAATGCGTACATTAAAAGATGTAAAAGTCGGCGAGACAGTGAAGGTAAGAGGCATTATCGGTGACGGCGCTCTTAAGAGACGTGTCATGGACATGGGTATTACAAAGAATGCTCAGGTTTTCGTAAGAAAGGTTGCACCGCTCGGAGATCCTGTTGAGATCACTATTCGCGGATATGAGCTCTCTCTTAGAAAAGCAGATGCTGAAATAGTAGAAGTAGAGTAAGTAAAAGCAGCAGATGATTATAAGCCATCTGCATTTTTTAAGTACAAAAGTTAGCTTTATCTAACATTATGGAGGAAAAAATGTCAGTAAGAATCGCATTAGTAGGTAATCCGAACTGTGGTAAGACAACATTATTCAATGCTCTTACAGGATCAAGCCAGTATGTAGGTAACTGGCCGGGTGTTACAGTAGAAAAGAAAGAAGGAAGACTCAAGAGTGATAAGGATGTTATTGTGACTGACCTTCCGGGTATTTATTCACTTTCACCGTACACTCTTGAGGAAGTGGTTAGCCGAGACTATCTCTTAAAAGAGAAGCCTGAGGCAATCATCAATCTCGTTGATGCAACAAATATCGAGCGTAATCTTTATCTTACAACACAGGTTATCGAGGTCGGAATCCCTGTAGTTATAGCGCTTAACATGATGGATGTTATCGAGAAGCGCGGTGATAAGATCGACACAAAGAAGCTTGCTGCAGAGCTTGGATGTGAGGTTGTTGAGATCTCTGCTCTTAAAGAAAAAGGTCTTGATAAAGTCGTATCTGCTGCAAAGAAGTTAGCCAAGGCAAATATTAAAGAAGCACCTGAGAAGAAATTCTCAGCTGAGATTGAAGCTGCTATTGATAGAGTAGATGCATTTATTCCTCAGAACGTTTGCTCTGATGTTCAGAGAAGATGGTATGATATTAAACTTATCGAGCAGGATTCAAAGGTTCTTGAGTCAGTGTCTCTTCCTGCATCTGCCAGTGCTGAGATTAAGTCTGTCGTAAGTGAGCTCGAAGCAAAGTATGATGATACAACTGAGTCTATCATTACAAATGAGAGATATGACTATATCGTTAAGGTGGTTTCATCTTGTGTTAAGAAGCCAAAGCAGAAGGATTCTATCTCAGATAAGATCGACCGTATAGTAACAAACCGTATCCTTGGTATCCCGATCTTCATCGTTATCATGGGATTCGTATACTATATCTCTGTTGGTTCAGGACTTGGTACTATGGGTACTGACTGGGTAAATGATGTATTATTTGGAGCTATCATCCCTAAGGCTGTTACGAATGCTCTTACAAGTGCCGGAGCAAGTCCTGTGCTTATCGATGTAATTGTAAATGGTATTATCAACGGTGTTGGTTCTGTACTTGGTTTCCTTCCACAGATGATAATGCTCTTCCTTTGCCTTTCTATCCTTGAAGATATCGGATATATGGTAAGAATCGCATTTGTTATGGACCGTGTATTCCGTCACTTCGGACTTTCAGGAAAGAGCTTCATCCCGCTTATCATCGGCGCCGGATGTGGTGTTCCTGGTATTCAGGCTTCAAAGACTATCGAAAACGACAACGACCGTCGTCTTACGATCATGACAGCTACATACATCCCTTGTGGAGCTAAGCTTCCTGTTATCGCACTTCTTGAAGGTGTAATCTTTGGCGGAAGCTGGTATCTTGCTTCACTTATGTATGTCATCGGTGTATTTGCAGTTCTTCTTGTAGCTATCATCCTTAAGAAGACAAAGCCTTTCCATGGTCAGGCAGCACCATTCGTTATGGAGCTTCCGGCTTACCACATTCCATCTGCTAAGACTGTACTTATGCATGTTTGGGAGAGAACATGGGCATTCATTAAGAAAGCCGGAACAGTCCTCTTCCTCGCTTGTATCGTTATGTGGTTCATCTCATCTTATGGATTTACAAATGGTGCATTCGGACTTGTAGAAGATGCAAATGATTCACTTATCGCAGCAATCGGTGGAATTTTTGCACCAATCTTTACACCGGCAGGATTTGGTTCATGGCAGGCAGTAGCATCTTCACTTTCAGGCTTCGTTGCAAAGGAGTCAATTGTTTCAACAATGTCTATCCTTGCAATGGCAGGTCAGGAACTTGCAGAAGACGATCCTTCACTTTGGAGTGGCGTTCAGGCATTCTTCCCTGCAGCAACAATGGGTGTAGCAGCATTTAGTTTCCTTCTTTTCAACCTTCTTGACTCTCCTTGTCTTGCAGCTATAACAACAGGTATGAAGGAAATGGCATCAGCTAAGTGGTCAGCATTTATGATCATCTTCCAGAATGTATTTGCTTATCTTGTAGCAGTAATGGTTTACCAGCTTGGATCATTCCTTGTTTATGGAGTGTTCACAGCAGGAACAGTTGTAGGATTTATCATCCTTGCAGCGCTTCTTGTGGCTGTATTCCGTCCAGACCCTTATAAAAACGCAGATCTTGAGGCTCGTCGTTCAGTAGCATAATGGAGGCTTTATGAGCAATTCTCAGGTTTTGGAGAAACTACGAGAGAATGGATGCCGTATTACGAAACAGAGGCGTCTGATCGTAGATGTTATAATGCAGAATGATTTCACAACTTGTAAGGACATCTATTATCAAGTTGCCGGCAGAGACCGTACGATCGGTATGGCTACGGTTTACAGAATGATACGTCAATTAGAAGAGCTTGGAATAGTAAATCGTGTTGAGCGTATAGAAGTCTGTGCAAATATAAATGATAAGAATTAAAAAAAGGAATAATGCGTTGTGTCTTAAAATAGGCACAGCGCTTTTTCTTTTCTTAAAGACATTTATAAGGTATACTTTAGATTATGAAGAATTATATTATTATGGATCTTGAATGGAATCAGGGGTCTGCGCTCACAGAGAACCCGAATATTCCTTTTGAGGTTATAGAAATAGGAGCTGTTAAGCTCGATGAAAATAGAAATATTGTAGATACTTTTGACAGTTTGATACGTCCACAGGTCTATAAAAAAATGAATGCGATGACGCAGAAGGTCATTCATATGGAAATGAAGGATCTTCAGAATGCAGAGATCTTTCCTCATGTTTTCAGAAAATTTATGAAATGGTGTGGTGATGATTATATATTCTGTACGTGGGGAAATCTGGATCTTACAGAGCTTCAGACAAATATGAGATATTATGGGCTTGAGCCGTTTTCAGACGGTCCGTTGAAGTATCTGGATCTGCAGAAGCTGTTTAGCATTGTCTACTCTGACGGACGGACCAGACGAGCGCTTGAAACAGCTGTTGAATTCATGCAGATAGAGAAGAAGGAAACTTTTCACCATGCGGACGGAGATGCGTGGTATACTGCGCAGATAATGCGTAAGATGAACCGGCCGGATGTCGAAGTGTATTACTCCTATGATACTTTCCACATTCCAAGAGATGCGGAGCATGAGGTGCATGCAAAGTTTCCGACGTATTCGAAGTATATTTCAAGGGCATTTTTGGATAAAGCAGAAGCGATGAAGGATAGTGAGGTTAGATCAGCAAGATGCTTTATCTGCGAAAGAGAACTTCGTCAGACAGTACAATGGTTCTCGCTGAACAGTAAGAACTACTTTAACGTGGGAATTTGCGAAAAGCATGGTTTGATGAGGTCAAAGCTCAGAGTAAAGAAGAATGAAAAAGGCAATGTCTATGTCGTAAAGACTTTGAGAAGATGTGATCAGGATGAGGCTGATGAGCTTAAAAAGAAAGAGCGTAAGGCTAAAGTTCAGGCGGAGAAATATGAGGCGATCGAGCGTGCAAAAGCGAAGCGGGGGCGCAATCATGTGCGCAAAAAGAAAACTATAGGTAAGATCAGTAAGAAAACCAAGGCATGAGAAAAGCTGTGAAATTGGAGAAGTTCCTTTTTCACAGCTTTTTACTTTAATTACTTAAAATCAAAATCGTCAAATTCGGATGAGTAACGTCTGTTGTGCTTTAAGATATTTTTGCGGCGACGGTTTGCGTAGTGATTATGCCTGAAAATAAGCCAAAGTATAAATATTATCAATAGCAAAGCGCCGAGAATGATGCCTGCGATCCAAAGATATTTAACGTTTACATAAATTATGCTGTTTGCTGATACAGAATTAGCCGAAGCGGAGTGAACTACAGGCTCGTCATCACCCTGCACAGAAGCAGTACCGAAGCTAAAGCTTTGAGTATCAGAAGAGGTGAGGATAAGCGAAGTCCTTCCAACGTAGACATCACCATATGCATAGTCGATATCTGCAATGGCATTCTTTGATTCCGGCTCGTAGTTGATGGTGTAAGTCAGGTCACTGAAACTTGCTGTGTTCGGGATGATGACGCTTCCGTTAGGATCAAGCCCGAGCATTGCCTTGGAGCTTCCGAAAATATCGGCATCGGTATCAAAGAAATCAGAATTATCGATGCTGAAACTTGAGTCATTATCGGCGACATTGAGCTTCTGAAAATTATCAAAGCCATAATCCAGAAGCGTTGCTGTGTCGGTGTACTGTGCCGGCGGCTCAGCTTTCATAACGACGCAGATAAGATTCATCCCGTTTCGCTCAGCAGCAGTTACCAGTGTAGAACGAGCTACATTTGTATAGCCTGTTTTTCCCCATGTAACACCGTCGTATGCATAGTCCTTGCCGGGATACATGCCGTGGTGGTTAGGTATCACGAAAGTATCAGGCTGTGTTGCTGTCGCCTTTACTTCATAGCGTGAAGTGCTTGCTATACGAACGCAGGTCTCGTTATTATTGAAGGCTCTGGCGATGAGCGCAAGGTCGTGAGCAGTTGTCCAATGTTCGTCGTTTGGAAGACCGTTCGCATTCATAAAGTGAGTATTGGTACAGCCAAGCTCTGCAGCACGCTTATTCATAAGCTTTGCGAATTCCTCGGTAGAACCTGAGATATGCTCGGCGATAGCGGCAGCTACTTCGTTTGCAGAGGCGAGCATTACACAATATATCGCCTCTTCCATGGTGATAGACTCACCGACGTCTATACCGACGTTTGAAGAGCCTCTGTCGATTCCGAAAACGGCTTCTTTGGAGAAGGTAACAGTTTCGTCCATAGAACAGTTTTCGGCGGCTAAAAGGCAGGTCATGATCTTGGTAGTACTTGCCGGGAAATGGATGGTGTCCATATTTTTGTTGTAAAGGATCGTGCCTGTGTCAGCATCCATTAATACGGCGCTTTCAGAGGCAATCTCCTGAGCTTGAGGCCAGCCGGGGATGGAATTACTAGAAGCCGGCATTGCCATTCTGGCGGCATTTATATCTTCACGAGTGACTTCTGCTGCAAAAGCAGTGGCAGAGGTTGACATAACCTGAGTGGCAACAGTTATAAATGCAACTCCTGCGTAAATTATTTTTTTTAATCTATTAATCAATTTAAAATACCTCGTATACAAACTTGAAAAAAACACGTACTTATCATACACTAATTAAGTTTATGAATCAATTGCAGTAATCAACAGTCAAAGGAGATTAAGATGAGGCTGAGAAATATACCCGGAGCGAAGGATGTAGTTGCGGCAGATGTACGTTGTATGAATACTCCGGAGGAGACAAAGGGTAAATGGAAAGAAATTTTTGGAAATGATGCGCCCGTCAGAGTTGAAGTAGGCATGGGCAAGGGACGCTTTATCATAGATATGGCTGTCAAATATCCGGATATTAATTTTGTGGGAATTGAAATGTATGAGTCAGTGATGATCAAAGCTCTTAAGCATCTCGATGATATGGAAGATCAGCCGAAGAACGTCAGATTCATCAGGATGGATGCGAGGATGATCTCTGAGTGGTTTGAGCCGGGAGAAGTTGACAGGATCTACCTGAATTTCTCTGATCCATGGCCGAAGGCAAGACATGCAAAGAGAAGGCTTGAATCAAAGGAATTTCTCACAAGATTTGCACGTATAATTAAGAAAGACGGAGTTATAGAGTTTAAAACAGATAATCAGGACCTTTTCAGCTTTGCATTAGAGGAAGTTGAGCCTGCAGGCTGGGAGCTTCTTTACCAGACAAGGGACCTTCACAATGATGCTGAGCAGATGAAGGACAATGTTATGACAGAGTATGAAGAAAAATTCTCATCAAAGGGAAATCCGATCTGTAAATATATAATTAAACAGAAGTAATAAAACACGTCCATGTGATAGAACGCATGGGCGTGTTTTTGTTAGACATTATTTATTTTTTTTACCCACAAGGGATGGGGCAAACTTGTTTATCAGGTTTATCATCACGACTTCTGCGATAATGACGAAGATGAGACTTAGTATACTCAGGACTGCGTCGTGTGATACCGGGTTTGTGAGTGGCTTTGAAAAATGCAGTCCACCTACTTCGGCTACGTAAAGGATGTAAAAATCGAGATGGGTGACCATTATCACCAATGAGTTTTTACCAAGCCATGAAAGCCACTTTAAGATTCCTTTTTCTGAAGCCTCCTCTGTACTGCGGCAGAGAAGTATCAAGCCCAGACTTCCGCATACGGCAGCCACGAGATAAAGAAGTATATTTCCAAACACAAGGAAGTGCAGGTCAGTCATTCCGTTGTAGGATGCAGCGTAGCATGTGATGCACATGAGACCTGTACCTGTAACGAAGTCAAGTGACGAGAATGAATTATAGCTGAGCACCTTTTTAAGTAAAAATCCTATGTTTAGAAGCAGCATGCAGAAGAAGATCCTGAGTACTGCAACTGCAAAAAAGTGAAAGACTGCAAACGGTATTGATGCGCCATATGCAGCATTTGCTGCTTCTAAAACAGGTGATAGCAGCAGGCTCAATGCAGCAAGAACAATGGAAATCACAGTTGATGCTGCAGTTTTGAACTTTTTCAGCAAGGCGATAAGGATAAGCTCAGAAAAAAACAGAGCAGGCAAAAACCAAAGTACGGAAATTCCATAAAGTGTCAAAGTCTGGAGTGAATCCATGAAAACAGTATTCCAGCCGCCATCACGTTTGGTTAACATAAAGTAACATATGTAGATTATGATATCCAAAACTGAAAAATAGAGATATGGAAGAAAAATGCGGCGTATGCGCTTGCTGAGTATAGTTTTAAATTTGCGCTCGTGAGCACCGGAAATATTAAGCAGTATGCCGGAAATAATGAAAAAGAGCGGCATATGAAAGGACACAATGAATACACGCAAGTCCTTGCTGATATATTCAATGTGTCCGAGTACTACTAATATTATACCGATTCCCTTTGCAAGATCGAGATAATTATAATGTTTTTTAGTTTGTGTCATTTTAGTTGGCAGCTGTTCCGGCTGCAAGTGATGCAAAGTATTGATCGATTCCATTAGCGATTCCTGTAGCCATGAGCGTCTGATAGTCGCCATTAGCCATGTTCAGATCCTCTGTAGGGTTTGTCATGAAACCAAGCTCAAGGATTGAAACAGGAACCTGACTCCAGTTGATACCACTCATGGTATCGCTCTGAGATACGCCTTTATTCTTCTGACCTGTAGCGGCTGTCTGTCCATTGACGATGCATGAAGAGAGCAGCTGGCTTGCAGGAGCGATGCCGGCACAGTAAGGATTAGCGGTAGAAGGCGCAAGGGCAAGTACACCGGAAACAGCGCTGGAATTTACACCATTCGCATGAATTCTGATAAAGGCGTCTGCCTTTGCATTATTTGCAATCTGAGCACGCTCGGCATTACTGATGTTCACATCGTCAGAAGTTCTTGTCATGATAACCGTGTATCCACGAGCTGTAAGGACAGACTGAAGCTTGAGTGAAACCTGAAGGTTCAGCTGAGCTTCTGTAAGTCCGCTCCAGGCGCCGTGTGTACCTGCGGCAACTTTAGCCTTTGTAATAGCTGAGCCGGGAGCGATAGGCTCCGGAGCAGTGTTTGCTTTTGCCTGATGACCGGGGTCGATGCAGATGATCTTTCCATTGGAAGCAACGGAAGCAGCAAAAGCTGATGTACTTAAAGAAAAAGTAACGATGGCAGCCATTAAAAGAGCCGCAAATTTTTTCATAGATATTTTCCTCCCTGAGATAATTAGTATTTAAGAGACTTGCTTGCCTCTGAGAAATATTGCTCTTCCTCATTAGTATTCTGACGTACAGCGACTTTACCGCCATCAAGTAATGACTGGATCTTAGTAGCTACGAGGTCGAGTGCGACATCGTTCATTCCGCTGTTTGTCACGAAGTCGGCATACATCTTTGTAGGCTCGACATAAAGATAGTGCATAGGCTTAACTGTTGTAAGGTATTGATCGATGATGTTCTCGATATCACGACCGCGCTCCTTAACATCTCGCTGTACACGACGAAGGATTCTCTCATCTGCATCTGCATCAACAAAGATACGGATATCCATCATCTTGCGAAGTCTTTCGTCTGCAAGTACAAGGATACCTTCGAGAAGGATGATGCGGCTTGGCTTAACGACAGTAACTTCATTGGAACGGTTGTGATTTGAGTAGTCGTAAATAGGACACTGTACTGCGTGACCATTCTTGAGCTCTCTTAAGTGCTCGATGAGAAGATCTGTCTCAAACGCTGAAGGATGGTCATAGTTCATCTTTTTACGCTCTTCGAAAGAAAGGTCGTCCTGTGCTCTGTAGTAGTTGTCGTGGTAGAGAACTGTTACGTGGTCACCGAATTTATCCTTAAGGCGGTTAGTGAATGTTGACTTTCCTGAGCCTGTTCCACCGGCAATTCCGATAATGATAGGCTTCTGTGATACTTCTTCGTTTTTAACTTCTGTGTTGCTCATTTGATCCTCATTTCATTTTAAATCTCATTATAACTTCCACTTAGTCTATCATTTTTAAAACGTCAGGGCAATAATTCAGGGAAGAAGTTGTACTTTTTTAAGAAAAGTATAATCCTTTAGGCATATAAAAGAGCGCGGCTTTGCATTGACGCAAAATATGCGTGATGATATTTTAAAGTGACTGAGTATTTGGAGGAATTTTTTATGTATAGATTTGCTATTTATGGTAAAGGTGGGATCGGAAAATCAACAGTTTGTGCGGCACTTTCATGTGCTTTTGCAGAAATGGGGCTTAAAGTCATGCAGATAGGCTGTGACCCTAAGGCTGACTCTACGCTGTATCTTCATGGAGGAAAGCGCATAGAGACTATGCTTGATGTCTTAAAGAAAAAGCGTTCGAAAGCAGAGCTTGAAGACCTTGTGCATGAGGGTTACAACGGAATAATCTGCGCAGAGGCAGGAGGACCGACACCGGGGCTTGGATGTGCCGGAAGAGGTATTGCGGCTGCGTTTGAGGCACTTGAGGAGAGAGATGCCTTCGATATCTTAAAGCCGGATGTGATCATCTACGATGTACTCGGAGACGTAGTCTGCGGCGGCTTTGCGATGCCTATCAGGGAAGGTTATGCAGATGACGTGTATATCGTGACTTCGGGTGAAAATATGGCGATCTATGCAGCTGCAAATATTGCGATGGCAGTAGATAACTTTAAGGAAAGAGGCTATGCGCATCTGGGCGGACTTATCCTTAACCGCAGGAATGTTCCGGATGAAAGGGCAAAGGTCGAGACACTCAGCAATGACCTTAAAACACAGATAGCGGCTGATCTTCCAAGGGATAATTCTATCGCAGAGGCAGAAGCAGAGGGAAGAAGCGTATTTGAAATGCATCCGGACTGCGAGTATGTGAAGGCAGTGAGAGAACTTGCCAAGAGAATGATTGAACACGGAAGGGATCATTAAGATGAAGGAATTTCAGTATATAAAGGATATGAAGTATGAGTATAATGCCGACGACGGGCTTGCTTATGCTTCACCGGTTCGAGGCGTCTGGAATATAGTTCATATCGGGACGCTTGTGCCGGGCGGACATCAGATATATGTGTGCCCTACGAGCTGTTTAAGAGGTGTAGTGCTCACGACAGCAGAGATGGGGCGGATGGATAAGCTCTCTACGATAACAGTAGGAGAGGATAACATCATCGAAGGAAATATGGAGGAGCAGCTTCTTCATGGCACAGAGCGCATCATTGAGGAACTTCCTGAAAGACCGAAGATGATAATGGTATTTATAAGCTGTATACACCATTTTTTGGCTGTTAATTATCAGCGTATCTATAAGATACTTCGGGAGGAGTACCCGGATATTGACTTCATCGATGCGTATATGGACCCGATAATGCGCCGTACAGCGCCGGTAGTGCCGGTACTTTGGCGGCAGATGACGAGACCTTTCAAAAGACCTGAAAGCTGGAAGAAGGATCAGGTAAATTATCTCGGCAATTGCTTTACCTACGGGGCAGAATACTGCGACCTTACGGCTCTTCTTAATAAAAACGGCATAAAGACGCTTGAAGCCAATAATGTAAGCTCTTATGAGGAATATATTTCCATGCAGGAGTCAGAAGTAAACTTCGTTTTTCACAATACGGGTGAGAAGGCAGCAAGAGACCTTGAGATAAGGAATAAGACAAAGTGGCTCAGGATGCATCCGGGATATGACTATGATGTTTTAGAGGAAGATCTTTGCAAGGCAGCTGAGCTTGTGGGAATCGAGCCTCCGTCAAAAGAGTGGTTTGAAAACGAGCGAGCTCTTACGGATGAGGCAGTTGCGAAGACGAAGGAATTGCTTGGAGATACTGCAGTTGCGATCGACTATACTGCGGTGGACTATCCGCTGGAGCTTACAGAGTTCATGCTTGAGCGCGGCTTTAATGTGGAATCTGTCTTTCTTGATGCTATAACTGAGAGCGAGGAAAGATTTGAGAAACTTAAAGTAAAGAAGCCGGATCTTAAAGTATATGGAACTATAGGCTGGAATATACGTCAGATGGACAGGTCTCACGAAGGAAAGATCGTATGCGTAGGGCAGAAGAGTGCATACTTTATGAATTCAGACAATTTCGTAAATGTTATCGAAAATGCAGGCATGTGCGGATTCTCCGGAATACGTCATTTGATGGAGCTTATACGTGAGGCATACAGCGAGGAAAAGCCAATGCGCGAGATAGTTTCGATTAAAGGATGGGGGTGCAGCTGCGTATGAAGGACTACCAGACACATGTATTTACAAGTACGTATACAGCAGATGTTTCAGGCGTATGCTCAGCGATGTATGAGCTTGGCGGAATGTCGGTGATCCATGACCCTTCGGGGTGTAATTCGACATATTCTACACATGACGAGCCGAGGTGGTTTGACGGAAAGAGCCTTATGTTTATTTCAGGGCTTGACGAGATGACTGCGGTCCTTGGGGATGATGAAGTTATCATAAAGGATATCGCGGCAGCGGCGGCTGATCTTAAGCCTGAGTTTATAACGCTATGCGGCGGTTCGATACCGCATATAATTGCGTTTGACTTTAAGGGAACAGCACATCTTATCGAAAAAAGATGTAATATCCCGGTAGTGCCTGTACCGACTGATGGGCTTAAATCATATATAAGCGGTGTAGGCATGGCACTTACAGAGTGGATAAAGCGCTTTGCAGATGTGAAAGTGCAGAAAACACCAGAGCTTTCAGTAAATCTGATGGGTGTCACTCCGCTTGATTTCTCAATTAACGGAAATGTCGAAAAAATGCGTGAGACCTTTGAAAAGGCAGGGATAAAGGTGAATTGCTGCGCGGCTATGGGAGAGAGCTTTGAAAGCATGATAAAGCTCTATGCAGCACATGTGAATGTCGTTGTTTCCTCTGCAGGAAGGCGACCTGCGAGATACATGGAAAAAACAGGAGGAATCCCACGTGTTGAGGGACTGCCGATAGGAGAAGCTGAGGCTGGAAAGCTTATAAAAGCAGTAAGAGAGGCTGCAGCGGATGGTAAAAATAAGATAGTCTATGATGAAGCACTTGAGCATGAGGACTGGGAAGTTCCGGGGGACGGGATACTTGTGATAGGTGAGGAAGTATTCGCGCTTTCGCTTGCAGATGCGATAAATGAGCTGCCTGAGTCTGAAAGACACGGACTTAAAGCCTATGCTATATGGCCTGACGTGGATGAAGGACTGCCTGAAGAGCAGCTTATGGAGGCGGTTAAGAGGTCAAAGATGGTTATCGCCGATCCGCTTTATAAAGTGATCCCACATGACAAAGCGATAAAATTCATCGATTTTCCGCACGAAGCTTACTCCGGAAGGATATATAGAAAACAGATTCCTGTATTTGCTACAGATGAATTTGATACGGCTAAGCTTATTAAATGAGAACGCAGAGGAGGGGCAAGCATGCGTGAAAGAATAGATTTGCATATGCATTCCACATTTTCAGACGGTACAGATACACCTGAAATGCTTTTGGAAAATGTGAAGGCTAAGGGCTTGGGGCTTTTTGCACTGACTGACCATGACACCTATGCCGGATGCATTGAAATGAGGAAGCATCTGAAAGATGGAGATCCTCACTTCGTAAATGGTGTCGAATTTTCAACAAAAGATGCGAAGGGTAAATATCACGTAGTCGGACTTGGCTTTGATCTGAATTCTAAATACATGTATGAGATGACGGAGACGTTCCATCAGATACGAGTGAATAAGGCAAAAAACAGAATTGCTTTTTTGCGTTCGGAGATGGGGGTCAAAATTTCTGAGGAAGAGGAGGCGTGGATACTGAGTCAGAATAATCCCGGGAAGCCTCATATAGGAAGAGTGCTTGTTGATAACGGATATGCGACTGATGTGTCTGAGGCTATCCGGAAGTATGTGGTCAAATATAAAGAAGTCGAGCGTGAAATGACTCCTGAGGAGGCAATCGAAACTATTCTTCGCTCCGGCGGTATACCTGTGCTTGCACATGTTCCTTTTGGCGATGGCGGTCAGAGCCTTACGGATGCGGAAGTAGAAGAGCGCATAGTACGTTTCAAGAAGCTTGGGTTGCTCGGTGTGGAAGGCTTCTACTCTGACTATACTGAGCACGATACCGATCTTATGCTTTCTCTTGCCTCTAAGTACTCTCTCTATGTTTCTGCAGCTTCTGACTACCATGGCAAAAATAAGAAAATCGGCATTGGTGAGGTCGGTCCCTATGATAATGAAAAACAGCATTATCTACTCGAACCGCTCATAAATGAACTTGTTGGAAGATAACGTTGTTTTACGACTTTTAAAATGCCAAAAAACAACGTAAAGTTCATGGTTTGATGACATTTTAAACACGTAAAAAAGGTTGAACATATAAAATTATGTCAACCTTTGAAAAACAACGTAAAGTCAAGGGCTTAACGGGAATTATACCTTTTCGTCCGGAGCTGAGTCGAGCTCAAGTCCGCAGCCGCGGCAGTGCTTTGCAGCTTCTTGCGCTGCGGCTTCAGAACCGGCTTCAATAGCCGTTCTGTAGTACCAGTCTTTATAGTCAAGTTCTTTCATGTAGTAATTCAGCTGATCGATCTGGTCAAGTACATTCTGTCGCTGCTCACGAATAAGTTCGTAGCGTTCTTTAAGCGTCGCATCTCCGTCTTTTGCAAGATCCACATATTTTTTTATCTTTTTTATCGGCATACCTGTATTTTTTAAGCAGTTGAGTACACGAAGCCATGAGAAATCCTCGTCCTCAAATACACGGATACCGTTAATACGTTTTACGTTAGGCAGCAGTCCTTCTTTGTCATAATATCTGAGAGTGTAAGGTGTGATTCCCATCATTTCTGCTACCTGTGAAATTGAATATGACATATAAACTACCTGACCTTTCTAAAATGCATTTTGTCTACAACAATAATAGACCTTAGAGTTAACGCTAAGTCAAGAGATTGGGCGGATGTATGCAACTTAGTGCATAAAGATGTATGAATACTGTATAAATATAGTACAAGTATTGATGTATGCGAAATAAAGGATATACTCAAAGTAAAGAGGTGTTATCTATAAAAAGTTATATGATTCTATGAAAAAGTATAGCATATGAATACATAAAACCGTGGCATCTGCAATCTGCGGATTTATAGGAAATATGTCTGCAAAGCAGGGCTGAATCCGGCGTGCAATCATACAGCATTTCTTGAAAAGGAGATAAATATGATAAGCAGGGTGCTTTTTAAAGCTGAGAAAACAACAGTGATAACAACAAAGAGTGGAGAGCCAAATTGGTTATATATTCCTACGGCGGGAAGGTGCAAAAAGACAAAAGAACAATTAGTGTTTGAAATAAAAGAACTTGCAAACAGAGCAGCTAACGCCAAGGAAGGGATTGAAGAGGAACATATTAACCGTGAAGTTTTAAAACTTCGGGCAGATTATTTATCAGATGTTTCTCCTAACAGAAAAGAACTATATCATCAGGCGGAGAATGTAATTAAATCGCATGATGGAAATAAAAAAGGTGCTTTACATGGAATGGGAGAGATGTCATTGCTATATTCTTTAGAACATGCTACTGGGAATCAGAATTTATCAGATAATAGCTATACTTTAGCAGGTGGGGCTACGCTTACGTTCCCAATAATGACAGGTGGTGGATACGGAGTAGTCATTGAACAAGCTGGAGTGAAGATTATGAATGGTGATAATGTTGTCGGATGGAGCTACGAGATGACACAAGCAGAGTTACAAAAAAAGGATGAATTTTATTCTATTTATTATAATGCATTGAAAAATGCAAAAAAAGGATTTGTAGATAATTTGAGAGATTTGCCTGATTATCTGGAAGAAAAGAGTTCATTTGATAGTTTCGCGTAAAGTAATTAGGAGCAGGGCTTAATAATATAGGGCATTATTGATATGAAAAAGTATCAAGGGTTGTCGCAGTATTTCTAAGTGTTTAAATCTTTGATGTTATTTACAGGGGGTGATCAGGTGAACATAGGATCAATATCAGGCAGAAATGTATTTTATCCGGCATTTAACAGGGTGAAAACGGTACAGCCTAGTACTATTATGGAAGAAGATACAGGAGGTCCTTTAACTGCAAATTATTTTGGAGAAAAGGAGGGCGAGCATGCAATTGCATGCATCGGATTTCCGGGAGGAAAGAATTATTCTATTTGGGACGATCCGGATAGTGATGATCCTCAGCAGGTGATAGTTAAACGCTATTATGAGAAAACAGAGCTGCAAAGCTATAAAGTAAATGTTGCAGAGGTCAGAACAGATAATGCTTCTTTGATAGAAATGCTCGCTTATGCAGCATGTTCAAATGTCGATTATGAATTTGATTATTTAACTTCAGCTCCGTATGCTATCTTCGGAGAAGATTTCTATGATAAAGTGGATGAGTGCGAAAAGATGAATTATAGAGAGATGGTCCGTGAGATGATGCAGATGCAGTATGATAATGGTTATCTGTCGTGTTATCTAAAATATAAAAAGTTATATGATTCTATGAAAAAAGTATAGCATACGAATAAATAAAAACCGGGGCATCTGCAATCTGCGGATGCCCCTAAATGATTTATGGTAGGAATTAAAGATAGGATTACTTGGATGCAGTAACCTTCTTTGGAATAATGGCCTCGACTTCCTGATGTGGACGAGGGATAACGTGTGTAGAAACAACTTCGCCAACATTTGAAGCTGCTGCAACACCTGCGTCAACTGCTGCCTTAACAGCACCTACATCGCCTCTTACAAGGACTGTTACAAGTCCTGAACCAATCTTTTCTGTGCCGACTAATTCAACGTTAGCCGCTTTAACCATCGCATCTGCACCTTCTACAGCTGCTACATATCCGTGAGTTTCGATCATACCTAATGCATCTGAGTTCATTAGAGTTACCTCCTGTTTCTATTACAAAATCTGATTGTCATGTTTTCAAAAGTTAGAAAGCCTTAAAATATCCGCCTACCTTCAGATATAAGAAGGCTGAGAGCTCTTAGGCTCGCTTCCGAGTGTTCCGAGGAGCTTGAGTCCGATTTCTCTTGCAGCGATGACAGACTGACGAACAGCGCCGGAATCGCCTGAGATAGTAAGGATAACCTCGTTTGAGAAGCTTGTTCCATGAGCCGGTGAAGAGTAGCCTACAACGTCAACATTTGCTGACTTGAGAGCTTTATCTGCCATTACAAGTCCGATAGCGGCAGGAGCACCAACGATAGCGGCGAAGCTCTTGCCGACCGGAGCTCCGAATGCCTTGTTGCATGCGAAGCTTGCGCGTGCTGTGTAATCAAGCTCTACATGACCTGCTTCATTACCATATACATCACCGAAAACTCTTGTGTCGATTTCCTGAAGAGTTACCTGAACGGCACGACGTACATCTGAGACATCCTGAGCACCGAAGATGATGAATGAGCCATGTCCTGCACCACCCTCTGTATCACGAGGAAGCTCGATAGCGATGATCTCGGTATTTGTAGCCTTAACAGCCTCGTCTGCTGCGAAGATGTGCGGACCGGCACCGGTTCTGTCGCCTATGATACCGATTGACTTGTATTTCTTTTCTACATTCATAGTTTCAAGGAGCTGAGGGTCAACGTTTGCGATAACGAGACCAATAGTCTTACCGACTGATGTAGCTCCTACGAATTCTGTAACACCCGGAATAGTTCTTACTGTAGGTGCAGCCGGTGCAGCTGCTGCCTTAGGTGCTGCCGCCTGATCAAGATTCAGGTCGATCTCTCTGCGGATCTTTTCCAGTAAATCCTCCTGCATATTTCCCTCCATAATTTATCCGCCGATCTTACAGCGGAATCCAAAATTTCTGACTATTTCAGCTAGAGGCTCAAGGTCCTCAGCGTGAAGTGGTTGAATGTTCTTTAATGCATATTCTCTGCCAAGTTCTTCATATTTACTGACACCGAAGGTGTTATATGGCAGTAAGTGAATCTCTTTAACCTTATCCAGATATTTAACAAATCGACAGATGTACTGTATTTGCTGCTCCGAAAAATTGAATTCCGGAATGACCGGGACACGGATAATTAATTCCTTGGCAAGAGAATTCACCAGAAGCGCATTTTCCAGGATCTTTTCATTGGGGACACCGGTCCCTTCCTTGTGAAGATCACTAGGAAGAGCCTTGATGTCCATCATGACATGATCAATCAGTGGTATAACCTTTTTTATTGCTTCGGGTGAAGCGTAAGCGGTTGTTTCGATAGCTGTATTCCAACCATGCGCCTGAGCGATGTAACATATCTGCTCGACAAAGTCAGGCTGCATAAGGGCTTCGCCTCCGGAAAAGGTGATGCCTCCTCCGGATCTGCGATAGTGTCCCTGGTCTTTTGCGATTTCAGCAGTGACCTGTTCTACGGTCATCATTTCCCCATAGCCTTGAGCGGGTTCGCTCGACTGTGACTCTGGGTTGAAACACCATTTGCATCTGAGCGGACAGCTTTTCAAGAAGACTATCGTGCGGATGCCCGGTCCATCATTGATGGAAAAGCGCTGAATATTGAATACGCATCCTTTGAGAGTGTAATCAATATTTGGCATATACTTTTAGTCCTATCATTTAGTTTACATAACAGAGCATTTCGCCCTGTTATGTGTTTTGCTTAGAATCTGTCGAATTCAGTTCTTGCGATGATGTCATCCTGAACAGTCTTATCAAGAGCGATGAACTGTGCAGAATATCCTGCAACTCGAACGATAAGATCCTTGTGTGCTGAAGGGTTAGCCTGAGCATCAAGGAGTGTCTGCTTGTCGATAACGTTGAACTGAACGTGTCCGCCCTTGCGATCAAAGAAACCTCTGATCAGCTGAGCGAGTCTTGCAACACCTTCTGGACCCTGTACAGCAGAAGGTGAGAACTTCATGTTGTAAAGAGTACCGTTAGAAGCGATGAAGTGGTCGAGCTTTGCAACTGAGTTAGCAGCTGCTGTAGGACCGTTTACATCAGTACTTCTTGTAGGTGAAACACCCTCGGCGATGGTCTCTCCCTTATAACGTCCGTCAGGAGTAGCTCCGATGAATGTTCCGAAGAGAACATTACCTGATACAGGATAAAGACCTGCATTGTAGCATCCGCCACGAGGTGTAGGATATGTTTCAAGCTCTTCGCAGTATACTCTTGCGCCTTTACGTGCGAGGAGATCTACGTCATCTTCATCATTACCATATTTATGGCAAGCCATGATCATGTCATGGATCTGCTGGTAGCGGGCATTTCCGGAAGCAGCAGGAGCAGCTGTTGCAGTAGGGGCAGCGCATGAACCACCGATGATTCGGCTTGTGATAGCGTCTACATCGATCTTTGAAGCATCGAGAGTTGAGTACTCACCGAGAACCTTTTTAACTGCATCGACAACTGAGTCGTAAGCCTGTGCAGCAGGTGTAGCAGAAACTGCAGATACACACTCTGTGCCTTCCGGCATACCGAAGTTGTGATCCATAGCTTCCTTAAGCTCTTTCAGGCAGAGACACTTGTCATCGAAGACAAGCTTCTTAACTGCATAGAGAGCATTACCGATGTTTGCAACACCGATACCCTGAGGACCGGTAAAGTTATAATGAGCACCGCCTTCATCGAGAGTTCTGCCTCGTCCGATACAGTCATCGATGAGACAAGAGATGTAAGCGAGCTTACCATACTGTCTGTGTGCGTAATCAACGGCATTTGAAGCATTTACAAGGAGCTTTACGAAGTACTTCATCTGCTCTGTGTATGCATTCATGAATTCATCGAATGTCTTAAAGTCTACGAATTCACCGGTCTTAGGTCCGAGCTGTTCGCCGTTAAGACGTCCGTTGTTCATAGCGATCTCAAGAACCTTAGGGAGGTTGAAGAGAGCGTCGTCACACCAGCTGTTTTCTTTACCCTGTGAAGCGGGCTCTACACAGCCGATGATGCCGTAGTTTCTTGCATCTTCAAGAGTTTCACCTCTGTTTACCTTTGCAGGGATGATCTCTTCATCGTTATAGAATGCAGGCTGTCCGCCGCCGCATCTTGAAAGTTCGCAGGCTTTGATGAGGAAATCGTCAGGGGTTTCATTCCAAACACGGATTGAAAGTGATGGCATTGACATCATTATGTGTGCCATAGCTTCGATCTCCATGTAAGACATTGCGTTTGTAGCGTCGCGGCCTTCTTTTGTCTGACCGCCGCAGTTGATATTCTGCCACAGCTGATATCCTGCGAATGCAGTAGCTGTTGCGATATCACGGAGCTTATTGAGGTCATTGAACTTAACGAATAGTGCATCAAGGAGCTCCTGAGCAGATTCCTGATCGATAGGGTCTGCATCATAGAACGGGAACATGTACTGGTCGAAACGTCCCGGTGAGATTGAGTGGCCTGAGCCCTCGATCTGGATAGTCAGCTGAACGAACCAGAATGACTGAAGTGCTTCATAGTAGTTTGTTGCACCATATTCAGGTACTTTTGCGCAGATCTCAGAGATCTTAAGGAGTTCAGCCTTTCTTGTCGGATCAGGGCAAACGCTTGCAAGCTCTTTAGCCTTGTCGCTGTAGCGGTGTGCAAAAGTGATAACAGCCTTGAGAGCGATGAGAGCACCCTTGTAGAACTGCTCTTTTCTTACCCATTCAGGGTCTTTCTTATCAGCTTTCTGCATTGCTGTGATGATCTCATCAAAGACGCCGCGGATACCTTTCTTGAGGATCTTTTCGTAATCAGCAAGAAGATGTCCGATACCGCCCTGATGGTAGTTACCTACTGTAAATACGCCGGCAGCATAAGCTTTCTTTGTATCTTCATCCATGAGAGCTGTAGCAAGCTCTGAAGTTGTCTTACCCTTCCAGTAAGGTACGATAGCTTCAAGCTGTGCTCTGACTTCAGGGCTGAGCTGGAATGGATCAGCGGCTCTTGTGCCGACTGTGTCCCACTCTTCTGTAAGACCCTGCATACCAAACTCAGGGAACATCTGACAGCCTCGTGAAGCAACAGTAGCTGTACCAACGATAAGCTCGTTGTCACGGATAACTACAGGAAGGTTTTCGAGAACTTTTGCAAAAGCCTTAGCGTGCTTGAGAACTACAGGATCAGCTTCGTTCTCTTTGTAAGCCTGAGTTACAAGAAGAGCACGATCAGCTTCAATGCGAGGTGTTGTGTCAAGAATCGCTTCTTTAAGCTTAAGGATTCTTGCGGTTGGTTTTGTAAAACCGGGATGAACTGCATAAGTTTTCATGTTTACTTTCCTTTCTTTTAATTATTGATAAAAGCCCCTTAAATGCTTTCTTTTCTCTGACTCTATAATAGTTGCTGGGAGTGTTTTTCTGAGAGTACAAAACTGAACCATTCGTTGTAAAAAATCCTTTATACCATAAGTCCTGCGAGAAATACGGCAGCAATCTTCCTGTCGTCTCTCGGATCGGCTGCACCGCTGACACCTACAGCACCTAGAAGCTTTCCCTCTGCATCAATGAAAGGAAGTCCTCCGCCGACTGCGGTTATAGCGCCTTTGGTAGAAGCTTCGAGCGACTGCAGAGGTGCGCCGGGAGAAGTGGCTTTTCCGATATCGAGAGTGTCCATTTTGAGTGCATATGCAGAGTATGCCTTTGTCTGCGCGAGGTCGAGTGAGACCAGCAGAGCATCAGGATCTCTGTAGAGGAAGCGCAGTCTGGTATCTGAGTCGAGAAAGACCAGAGTCACCGGGATATGCATTGCTTTTGCCGTTTCTAATGCGATCTCAGCAGCTGTTGTAAGCTTTTCATATGTAATTTCTTTCATATATTTGTTTCTCCCCTATGTTTAATGGCAGCATTGATAAATATTTAAAATGTTATCATCAAGAATGCACAGAAAGTAGAACAAAAATGAACCTTAAAGAGTAAAAATCACCACATGTTCTTAAGAACAATAAAAAATGACTGGTGAAAAGTGACATGAAATGGATGAGTTTTGTCATATCGATTATGAAGATTTCCTAGGTATTATAAAAAAGTGAAAGTATATTTCTTATATTTAATATGGAGAGAAACCGGATGGAAAAGATGATCCTGAGTGGTAATGATGCGGCAGCTCATAGTGCTTTTGCGCTGAATGAAGCTTCTGCCGTCTATCCTATCACGCCCTCGACAGGTATGGCTGAGTGGACGGAAAGCGCGATAGGTCAGGGAAAAGTAAATATTTTCGGGGAAGTTCCGTATTTTTATACGATGCAGTCTGAAAAGGGCGCAGCGGGTATGCTTCATGGACTTTTAAGAAGCGGGATCACTGCTGATACGTTTACAAGTTCGCAGGGACTTCTTTTGATGCTTCCGGTAATGCACAAGCTGCGTGGAGAAGAGCTTCCGGCGGTGATACATGTGGCGGCACGTTCTCTGGCAGGAAATGCGCTCAGTATATATGGAGACCATAGCGATGTGATGGCAGTCCGCTCTGCAGGGGAGATCATGATAGCTTCTTCGGGCGTGCAGGAGGCGGCATTTTTTGCAGCAGTAAGCCATATGCTTGCGGTCAAATGCAGTCTCCCGGTGCTTCATTTCTTCGATGGTTTCGACACGAGCCATGAAGTAAGGGATGTAGTGATCCCTTCGGTGGAAGAGCTTAAGCGGGTATATCCATATGAAGAACTTGAGAAATTCAGGAAAAAGGCATTGAGGAATGAGTCTCCGAAGCTTTATGGCGTTTCAGAGACACAGGAGCTGTATTTCCAAAGTCAGGAGCTGATAAATGGGAAGTATCTGACTGTGGAAAGAGAGTTCGTGAAACTTTGTGAAAAGCTGGGACCGCTCTATGGATATGCGCCGGAGGAGAAGGGTTCAGCGGAATATTATGGAGATGCGGCGCCGGAAGTCGTGATGATAACGATGGGCTCGGTGGCTGATACTGTACGTAGTGTTGTGGATGAGGAGCGCTTGACTGGAAGGAGATGCGGAAGCATAAATCTTCATCTGTACAGACCTTTCCCGACAGAGGCATTACTAAATTTTCTTCCAAAGAGTGTGCATACAGTAGTGGTACTTGAAAGAACCAAGGAGTCAGGCGCAGCAGCAGAACCGCTTACAGAGGATGTAAAGAGTGCATTTTATGGAGAGGGAAGGAATGTGCGGATACTTAGCGGACGCTTCGGGCTTGGCTCAAAAGATACCGATGCAGATGATATACGCGCGGCTTTCAGAAATGGATATGCGGCTCAGCCTAAGCAGATATTTACTATAGGAATAAATGACGACGTCACCGGGCTTTCGCTGGAGAAGGTCGGCTATGAGGGGAAGGCCGGCGACGAATCGTATGAGATAAAGATATATGGAATGGGCGCGGATGGTGCAGTCAGCTGCGCCAGGTCATCACTTGAAGTTTTCTCAAGAGTAGGACATGTGCAGGGAAAATTTTTCTATGACCCGCGAAAGAGCGGGAATTTGACTGTTTCTGAGCTTAGAGTAAGCAGAGCGCCTATCAGGGCGGCGTACAGGATAAAGAAGCCTTCGCTTGTCGCGCTGTATCATCCGGAATTCTTGCATAAATTTAATATCGCAAAGGAGATAAAGGAAAAAGGGACGATCCTTATTAACATGCGCCAGGGAGAAAGACTTCTGCTTACGGAGGAGGAAAAAAATCTTCTTATAAGAAATGATGTAAAAATTCGGATGCTTGATGCGTATGCGATAGCAGAGAAGAATCATGTAAAAGGCTATATAAACTGCATCATGCAGACCGCAGTTTTCACGCTTTCAGGGCTGATCGGCGGCGATATAGCAGAGTGCATGATAAGGGATATACTCCCTAAATATGATGTAAAAAAGGATAAAAGTGAGGAGTGGTATATAAACAATGGAAAGGCTATATACGAAGCTTCTACAACTTGTGTGAGCCCTGAGCTATCGGCGGAACCTGAGTGGAAACCGAGAGAGAGAGCATATATAGATGATTTCGGCAGGGAGATTCTTGAACCGCTGGAAAGTGAGCAGGGAGATAAGATCCGATTAAGTACATTAAAAAAATATGGACTGGAGGACGGTGCTTCGCCGACAGGGCTCACGAAATATGAAAAAAGAAATCTGGCAGGGAGGATACCGCGGTGGAATGCGGAAGTATGCAGGCAGTGCAATGCCTGCGTAATGCAGTGCCCGCATCAGGCTTTGAGAAGCTTTGTGAAAGATGAGCTGACGACGGAATTTTCTCCGCTCGCTTCAAAAGATTACCATGGGAAGAAATTCACTATTCAGGTTTCTCCTTATGACTGCATGGCATGCGGCAATTGCGAAGATGCCTGCCCGCTTGGCGGTATAGCTATGGTTCCGGCAGATGAGGAGCTGAAGCAGAGAGAAAATGAGAAGTGGAGAAAGCTCAGCGAAAACTACGTCTATCCGAAATTGCGCGAAGGCGGAAAGAATATAAATGAGGTGGGTTACATAAAACCGCTCATTGAATTCAGCGGAGCTTGCGCAGGGTGCGGAGAGCCATTATATATGAGGCTTTTGACATCACTTTTTGGAGAGCGGCTGATGATCGCGAATGCTACAGGGTGCTCTTCTATATGGGGCGGAACATTTCCGCACATCCCTTATACCACAAATGATGAGGGAAAAGGACCGGCATGGGGGAACTCACTCTTTGAAAATAATGCAGAGTATGGTGCAGGTATCGCGGCAGCGATGGAGATATGGAAAGAGCGTGCCGGAGGTGAGCGCAAGAGCGTATGGATAGTCGGCGGCGACGGTTGGGCAGGTGATATAGACAACGATGGGATAAATTACCTGATAACACAGAACTGCGATGTGAATATTTTGATACTTGATAATGGAAGCTATGCGAATACAGGAGGGCAGTACAGCTCTCTGACACCGAAAGGCTCATCGGTGAGCTTTAAGCGCGGCGGAAACAGGATAAAGCGCAGAAATCTGGCGCTGGAGATACTAAATAGAGAGACTGCGTTTACAGCATCGGTAAATATATGTGCTAATGCAAACCAGACTTTGCAGGCGATGAAGGATGCTGACAGGTATCGCGGATGCTCGGTAGTGATCGCATACTGCCCATGTAAATTGCATGGGGTTAAGGGGACTTCGTTTTACAGAGCGGCGAAAATGGCTGCTGAGGCAGGTATATCGCCGATATTCTCATATTTTCCGGGGGCAGATGTAAAGGTAGTCACGAAAGCACCGGAAGCAGAAAAGGTCAGGGAATATTTTGCGAGTGAGGGCAGATTTGATAATTCGTGGTGCGTGGAGCATGTGGAGGAAATTTACCATGAGCTTCGAGCTGACCATGACAGGCTATGCCGCTTCAACCGCTGATAGAGGCGGAATTGTAACATTTGGTTCAAATAATTACTAATTATTTTGGATAGATTTTGGCACAATTATAAGAAAGGAGGGAAGGAATCTGATGAATAACGATGAGCTCGAACGCCGGATCAGAAAGGCGATTGATGAAGAGCTTAAGCTGTCACGGCTCAAAGCACCAAGTGGAGTGCTGAGTGCCAATCCTCCGAAAGAAAAGCTGATGATCATTGAGACCGGAAATAAGGGCTTCAAGGATTTTAAGGCAGGAGTGCAGGAAACACTCAATGAAAAATTTGACTGCTGCCGCATGAGTGCTGAAGAAGCTCTGAGGAAAGGCGTAAGGGATACGATGCTCTTAGCAGAGCTTCCTTTTGAAGTGCAGGCAAGAGCCGCGCTTGGCACCGGCGGCGATGATCTCAGTATGCTTATTCAAAAAGCATTTAGGAATGGCAGTGATGTGTGCGTCTTGAAGGATTCGCTTGAACCGTTGGAATCAATAGCGTCTTTCGGATACAGAAAGCTCTTTACAGCTTACAGGCGTCAGCTTCAGGAATATGGCCTGAGGATCATCGATCCCGGACAGCTTGTTCACAAAAAGACCGGGAAAAAGGTACTTGTAGCATCTGATATCGAGAAATTGCCGAAAGGCTCTTCGATAGATGTCACTTCGGAGTGCGTTATCAGTTACTCAGCCAAGGAAGCAATACGAGAGAGAAAGATCAATGTAATACGTCGTTAGATAAAGTGAGGTAAAGTGACTTGAAACAGGCATTGGGAATGCTGGAAGTCAGAGGTTTATGTGCGGCGATCACTGTAGGTGATGCAATGGCAAAGGCTGCACAGGTTCACATCCGGCAAAAAACGAGAGCGAAGGGAAATGGCTGGATAACAATACTTGTTACCGGTGAAGTTTCCGCTGTACAGGCTGCAGTGCAGGCAGGAAGTACTATTGCAAGAGAATATGAGTGGTTTGTTTCGGAGAAGGTGATTCCACGCCCGGCATATGGGATAGAGGACATCCTTGACCCGGATATAGCTGATATCGCTAAGAAGGAGGAGGAAAAGAGAGAGGCAGAAGCCAGGGCGAAGGCTGAGGCGGCGAAAGCAGCTGAGGAAAAAGCAAAGATACCGGTAAAGACTGAAGAGGTCAAAGCTGAGGCGGTAAAGCCGGAAACTATTAAGGCAGAAGCACCTAAGGCTTCACAAAAGCCGAAGCCGGTGCAGAAGAAAGCGCCATCTAAAGCCTCACAGAAAACAGCACCAAAACAGCAGGATAAAAAAGGAGACAACAAAAAATAGGGAGAGTGGTAAATGACACAGCAGATTGATGTTGCGGCTCAGGCGGCAGAGGTGATCGCACATCTCAGAAATTTTATTAAGATTCCGGTGGGCGTTTCCAATAAGCACGTTCACTTGACGCAGGCTGATTATGACAGACTTTTTCCCGGAGAGCCGATGAACAGAAAGAAGAAGCTTAATCAGGGTGACGACTTCGCATCTGATAAGCTCGTAACGCTCGTCGGTCCAAAGGGAGTGATGGAAAAGGTAAGAATACTTGGACCATGCAGAAAATACACGCAGATAGAGCTTTCGATGACTGATGCGAGAGCATTGGGCATAAAAGCACCTATCAGGATCTCCGGTAGTATAGAGGATACGCCGGGGATCATCATACGGTCACCGCATGGAGAGATAACAGTTCCGAAGGGCGTGATCGTTGCAAAGAGACATATCCATGTGCAGACAAGGGATGCTGTACTGCTGGGACTTCATAGCGGGCAGGAAGTGTGCGTGAGGATCGAAAGCGCTGAGAGAAGTGCTTTTCTCGATAAGTGTGAGATAAGAGTCGGTGATGATTTTACACTTGAAATGCACATTGATACGGATGAAGGAAATGCAGTCGGCGCCGGGGCTGATGCAGTTGCAAAAATTATAGGTTAAAGCGGGAGAGACGATCTTTATGAGAAGAGATGTTATGAAGGAGACCAACGACAGGATGAATGCGATACATGAGCTTGTCATGCAGTCTTCCGGTGAGCAGGAATTAAATATAAAAGGCGTTAAGGGACCGGTATCTGTAGGAGTTGATCTTGGAACATCTTCTATTGTACTGATCGTTACTGATGCCAAAGGGAATCCGGTGTTTGCCGCGTCGAGAGATGCGGATTGTGTGAAGGATGGACTCGTGGTGAAATACCTTGAAGCTGTGCGGATCGTAAGGGAGTTAAAGGCACAGGCGGAGGAGGCGTTGGGAATCGAGCTTACTGAGGCAGCGGGGGCGATCCCGCCGGGAACCTATGGCAATAATAAAAGAGCAGTTCAGAACGTAATAGAAAGTGCTGAGATGGAGTGTACGGCGATAGTTGATGAGCCGGAAGCGGCGGCATATGCCATGAAGATCCGTGATGGTGCAGTCGTGGATATAGGAGGCGGTACAACAGGAATCAGCATTTTTGAAAAAGGGAAGATGGTATTTTCGGAGGATGAGCCGACAGGAGGCACACAGATGACCTTAGTGGTTGCCGGTGCGCTCGGCGTTCCGATACCAGAGGGAGAGAAGTATAAGCGTGACCACCATCATGAAAAAGATACATTTGTGATGATCCGGCCGGTAATCGATAAAATGGCTGCCATAACTCAAAATTTCATTGAAAGATATGGCAAAAAGGTCAAGAAGGTATACCTTGTCGGAGGTGCGACAAATTTCGAGGAGTTTGAGTCGGTCTTTGAGAAGCGGATAACTGCGCAGATACTTAAACCTGAGTATCCGGAGTTTGTTACACCGTTAGGAATTGCGCTGAAGAGCGCAGAACAGAAAAAGGAATGCGAGGAATCAGCGTAATGGTCATTGGAAAAGTTACAGGAAATGTAGTTTCTACCAAAAAAGAAGATGCACTTGTTGGAATGAAGCTTCTTGTTTGTGAGCTTACTGAAGGAGTAGATGCAGGAAAGAAGATCGTCGCTGTGGACAGGATCGGCGCAGGTAATGGTGAATATGTCCTTATTTCGACAGGAAGTGCATCACGGCTTGCAGCTCAGAATAAGGATGCGCCGATAGATGCAGCGGTGGTTGGAATTATAGATGAGTATTGAAAACGATTTATATAAGTTAAGGATTCAAAGGAGAAAAAAATGGAAAATTTTGATGTAGAGGCTATAGTAGCCAAAATCATCAACGGTGAAAGCGGATGCTGCAAAGCACAGGCTGCTGTCGCAGAGAGCCAGAAATTCCGCAGCGCCGCAGAAGCAGCACAAGCCGCACTCAGCCCGACGGCAGGTCAGGGCGGTGTTTTCGAAACACTTGACGAAGCTATTGCAGCAGCGCATGTTGCACAGGATAAGCTTTTTCACTCAAAACTCGACAGGAGAAAAAAGATCGTAGAGGCTATCCGTGAGGGACTTCTTCCGCTCGTACATGAAATGGCAGTACGCGCAGTAGAGGAGACAGGGATGGGAAATGTCGCTGATAAGGAGGCAAAGAATCGCCTTGCTATCACGAATACGCCGGGAGTAGAAGACCTTGATACTGCTACGGAAGTACTTACAGGCGACTATGGAATGACGCTTTACGAGTATACTCCGTATGGAGTTATCGGTGCGATATGCCCAAGTACAAACCCGACAGAGACAGTCATATGCAATGCTATCGGTATGATAAGTGCCGGTAATGCTGTATATTTCAGCCCACATCCGGGTGCAAAGAAGACTTCACAGTGGCTCATCAATGAAGTAAACAGGATCGTCAGTCAGGCGAGCGGTATAGAAAACCTCATTGTTACCATCAAAGAGCCTTCAATAGAAGCTGCTCAGGCAATGATGGAGCATCCGGGAATTAATCTGCTGGTAGTGACAGGTGGTCCGGGAGTTGTAAATCAGGCAATGAGATCAGGAAAGAAGGTATTGGGCGCAGGTGCAGGAAATCCGCCTGTTATCGTTGATGAGACAGCGGATATCGAGAAAGCAGGAAAGGATATCGTTGATGGCGCATCATTCGATAATAACCTGCCATGTATCGCAGAGAAAAATATCGTAGCCGTAGCTTCTATAGCCGAGTTCCTTATCTATAATCTTCAGAAGAATGGGGCGGTTTACATAAATAATCCTGAGGATATCAGAAAGCTTGAAGCACTCACAGTTACACCTAAGCAGTCACCAAATAAGGACTATGTCGGACGTTCTGCGGTAAAGATTCTTACAGATGCAGGTGTAGCATTTACAGGTCAGCCGAGACTTATCGTTGTGGAGTCACAGTCAACTGATCCTTTCGCTAAGATCGAAATGCTGATGCCTATAATTCCTTTAATAAGAGTACCTGACTTTGACTGCGCTCTGCAGGTAGCACTTGAGCTTGAGCATGGTCTTCACCACACAGCTCTTATGCATTCAACAAATGTTAACCGCCTTAACCTTGCTGCACGTGAGATGCAGACATCTATCTTCGTTAAGAATGCACCTTCATATGCAGGAATCGGCTTCGGAGGAGAAGGTCCGACGACCTTTACGATCTCCACACCGACAGGCGAAGGTACAACATCAACACGCTGCTTTGCAAGAAGAAGACGGTGCGTACTTGCCGGAGCATTCTCAATAAAATAAGGAGATAAGATGGGGTTCAGATTAAAAACAGAAATTTCTTTCAGAGAGGACATTCCTGAAAGAATCGCAGCTATCCGTGATAAAAAAGTCTGGATAGTGTGCGATGGCTTCCTGAATGGAAATCCTCTTCTTGAAAAATACAGAAAAGCTCTGAGCATAGCGAACAGAGTTGAGGTATATTCTGACATAGTACCTGATCCGCCACTTACTAAGGTTATTGCCGGGATCAGAGTATTTAAGCAGGTAAGACCTGATGTGATACTTGCTATCGGCGGCGGTTCAGCCATTGATACGGCAAAGCTTATAAATTACTTTGCTCATGGGCTTGGGTACAACAGAGAGACGCGCTTTATAGCAATGCCGACGACAAGCGGTACAGGCTCAGAAGTTACAGCATTTGCGGTAGTTACTGATACTGAGACAAATACCAAAATACCGGTAAATGATGCAGTGATCGCGCCGGATGAGGCGTGGCTTGATGAGGACTTTGTAATGAATTGTCCGAAGAAAGTCACGGGTGCAAGCGGTATGGATGCTCTAACGCATGCGCTGGAAGCGATGGTCGCCAGAGGAGCAAATCACTTCACGGATGGAATCGCTGACAAAGCGGCGTGCAATGTATTTCATTTCCTTGAAGAGTGCTATGGAGATGCACCGTCGAGAGAGGCAAGGATACGCGTCCATACAGGCTCATGTATAGCCGGGATCGCATTCCAGAATGCCGGACTTGGTATAAGCCACGCGCTTTCACATCAGCTTGGTTCAGAGTTTCACCTCGCACATGGGCTTGCAAATGCTATCCTTCTCCCGGAAGTTATAAAATATAACTCAAAGGATGCAGCTGCTGCAGCTAAATATGCGCATTTCGCGAGGATCATGTTCTTCGCACCAAGAGAATGTACTGATGCAGAAGGTGCTGAGGCATTGGTGAGAGAAGTCAGAAGACTTGCGGCGAATGTCGGCTGCGGTCAGAAGCTTCATGAACTCGGAATCGAGCAGGAGAAATATATCGCGGCTATCCCTACTATAATAAAGAAAGCACAGAAGGACTTCACATATCCGGGTAATCCTATCGAGCCTGAGGTTGAGGACCTTGTGAGAATTCTTTTAGCTATCTATTGATACGGTCGGACTTGGAAATTAAAGCAGGTCTTGATAAACATGCCGATAAATTTCTGAAAATAAGGAGATTTATCGGCATATTTAATGTAGTGAGTATAACCTTTGTTGTAAATGTGAATAAATAATCGCCAAAATTTTACACTTTTACTGTTGAATATTTAATTAAAAGTGGGGTAATATAAAGATAGTATAAATTTAAATACACAGAACACATTGTATAAAATGAACAAGAAAATGTACACTTTATATTATGTTTGCGGCGGAGGTTATCACTTTGGAAATTTTTTCATCTAATATGGAGGAAAAGGAGCAGCGAAGCAAACTCGTTTACTCTATCGTTTCCGACTATTCGTTGAAAAGTCTTATTGATCTCGATGCGTGGGAAAAGCTTCAGGACTCTATTGCAGCGGCGACTGGAACGGCGATGGTCACGGTGGATTATAAGGGGAATCCGTTGACTAAGACATCAAGTTTTTCTGAATTCTGCAATGAAAGAAGGAAGATACCTGTATGTGAGAAAAATTGCTTTTTCTCAGATGCTTATGGGTCGCTGAAAGCGGCTATGCTCAATGCACCATATATGTTTCATTGTCCGGCAGGGCTGGTAGACTGCGCTGTCCCGATAATCGTTGAAGGAAATCACCTTGGAGCTGTCCTCATGGGACAGGTGCGTGTCAGCGGTGATACATCTTCATTGGAAGATGTTAAAAAGCTTGTGCAGAACGAGATCGATCTAAACGAATATCCGAAATTAAAAAAATTATATGACGAGAATAGAGTTGTGGATGTGGATCAGCTTAGGAGAACGGCTGATCTTGTAAAGCTGCTCATTGACGAAATGGTACAAAAACAGCTTTTATTAAAGCTGCAGGATGAGCTTTATAAACTCATTGCCCAGCTTAAGGATAAAGTTGCCGTACTAAGAAACGGTGAAGACAGAGGACAGAGTGATTCTGCAAGGCAGAGCGTCGGACCATTTATGCTAAGTGCGCTTAACATGCTTAATTCTATGGCAATAGTGGAAGGCGCAGATGGAACAAGCGAAGCCATAGGCATATATGCGCAGATGCTTGAGTACATTTACGACGCTGAAGACGGCTTTATAAGCATACAGTCAGAAGTGAATTTTATACAAAATTCCGTAGAGATATTGAAGCGGCAATTTAAGAGGGATATTGAAATGGCGGTGAATGTGGACTATGCGCTTTCGCAGGCGTACATACCGCCGTGTACGCTGTATCCCTTTGTCGAGAATGCGATAATACATGGAATACTTCCGCTCGATGGAGATGAGGCAGGCAGGATCGATGTTGAAATATCTAAAAAGCGCGGAAAGATCATCTGTGAAATAGCTGATAATGGCGTGGGGATGTCTGATGATCAGCTTGAAATAATGGAGTTTCGAAGAAGTAAGCCTGAAAGCAGACAGCTTTCAAATATGGATATCATATCTACCAGGAGAAGGTTGGAGAAGATATATGGTGAAAATGGTGCATCGGTAGAGCTGGCGCATAATCCGTCAGGAAAAGGAATGCAGGTCAGGATCAGCTGGTCACCGTCAATTTAAGCACAACTGCGGGAGGTTGAAGCTTATGCGACTATTAGTTGTTAATGCTAATTCACTGACTAGGATGATGCTGGAGCGGATACTTAGTCAGGAGGATGCTGAAGGGATTTTTACTTGTAACTCTGATGATAATTTTAGAAGAGTGATCGATGAATGCGATGCAGATATGGTACTTATCTGTGCGCGAAAAGGCTATTATGGAGCACATCATCTTACGTCAGAATTTCTTAAAGAAGGCAGATTTAATGATGTTGTCGTAATGACGGAAAGTGATAGCTTTTATGGTACGAGATCTTTTGCCGTTTTAGGAAATGTGCGCTTTATACCGCAGACATTTTCGAAGCATGATATCGAGGTGCTTCTGAATACGCACAAGCGGAGAAATCGTGCCCTGCCGCTTACAGATAATACAGCGAATCCATTTGCAGACAGAGTGCGTTCGCTGATAATGAAGAAAAATTTCTCCAAGATGTACGCAGAGCTGGATAACCTGCGCAATGACATCTGCAGTGCGTTTGCTGCATCTGAAGCAGATACTGTCGAGCAGCTGAATGGAGTTTGTGAGATAGTACTTTCGATGATGGGCTGCACAGATGAAGTTTTAAGAAAAAAGTATATGGAAAAATTCAGCTTTGAGAGAGGTGTATTAAAAGATAAGTTTCGCACACAGTTTGCACTGTTTGATATGTTCAGTGAAGTATATAAACAGCGCTGCATTCAGAAACACCCTCAGTTTTCAAAGCTTTTTGACTATATAGATAAAAATATCTACAAGGAAATGACATTGGCTGACGCAGCGGAAGCCTGCGGAGTGAGCCAGAGCTATCTAAGCCGTGAGCTGAAGGAAAGTTATGGCATAGGTTTTAATACTTATGTACAGATCGCTAAGGTATTTCTTGCGAAGAAGAGCTTTTATTATAATGATGACAAGATAATCGATGTCGCATTTCAGCTTTCATACAATGAGCCGAGCTATTTCTGCAAAGTATTTAAGCGTATCGAAGGGGTAACGCCCACAATATTGAAAAATGAAATGATGGAAACAAGAGAGCATGTATTTGCATGAAGAATGGGGCTGTCGCATTAGATGATTAAGTCATCTGGGCGATAGCCCTTTTTTGCACTCAAAAACGAGTACTTGCATTTCCTTTTTACTTATACATCAT
>FOSY01000008.1 GCA_900114405.1 Lachnospiraceae bacterium KH1T2
AGAGCGATAGACGGGATTCGAACCCGCGGTCTCCACCTTGGCAAGGTGGCGCTTTACCAGCTAAGCTACTATCGCATTCGGTACATTCAATTTTCTTTGTCTGACTTGATGTCTGTCAGACGCAAGTAATAATTTACTCCTTTTGTACCTATTTGTCAACAATATTTTTATATTTTTTTCAATTTTTTTATTTTAATTCAGCAACAGGCTCCTCAAAGGAGCCTGAATGCTGTTTTTAAGAGACTTTTCAGTCCTTTTCAAACTTTCTCTGAATATGATCGAGCATTGACATCTTAAGCTCATACATAGCCGGTGACATATCAACATAATGCTGATGAGGATTCTCAAATCTCTGCTCCTCCGGCCATATTTCATTTTCAAGCTGTTTTTTTACATATCCCGCAATTTCTTTCGCAGTCGGAAGTTCTTCTACAAGCTTGCCATTCTTTATAACTGCTCTCTGCAGCTCGACAGCCGTACAATCCTTAAATTCAAGCTGTTTCCATGGTTTGATAGGATCGATATATCTATAAGGCTTTGAAAGATCTACTTCCTCATCTGCCTTAGTAATGAGGTCCGCAATAGCGATACCATCACTGTTGTAAATTCTATAAACTCTCTTAAATCCCGGATTTGTAATCTTCTCAACATTTTCAGAGATTTTGATCCTCGGCACATAAGAGCCATTCTCTTCTACAGCAGAGAGCTTATAAACACCGCCCATCACAGGATTTGAAGATGATGTTATAAGTCTTTCACCTACACCAAATGAATCAATAGCCGCTCCCTGAGTAATAAGAGAAGAAATCGTATACTCATCAAGGCTGTTTGACGCAACGATAATACAATCATTAAGTCCTGCATCATCGAGCATTTTTCTTGCTTTTTTTGAAAGATATGCAAGGTCTCCAGAGTCAAGCCTGATACCCTTAAGGCGCTTGCCCATCGGCTCAAGTATTTCCTTTGCCACACGTATTGCATTAGGAACGCCTGACTTAAGAACATCATAAGTATCTACAAGAAGTACTGTTGCATCCGGATATGTTTTAGCATACTGAGCAAAAGCTGTGAATTCATCGTTATAATATTCAACCCAGCTGTGCGCCATTGTGCCGCTCACAGGGATGTCAAAAAGCTGCCCTGCAAGAACTGTAGCAGTTCCAACTGCACCGCCTATAACGGCGGCTCTGGCACCGTATACAGCAGCATCAGCATTATGCGCTCTTCTTGCGCCGAAATCAGATACAGCTCTGCCTTGTGCTGACTTAACGATCCTCTGTGTCTTACTTGCGATCAGTGATTCATGATTAAACATGAGAAGTATCGCTGTTTCAACTATCTGAGCCTCTACTATAGGTGCTTCTATAGTTATGATAGGCTCACCCGGATACATGATCGTTCCTTCCGGAAATGAGTAAACATTTCCATGAAAACGGAAATTTTCAAGATATTTAAGAAATTCATCACTAAAGAGATTCAAATTTCTAAAATATTCAATATCTTCCTTCGAGAAATGAAGATCTTCAATATAATCAACAATCTCATTTAATCCGGCAAAGATGGCGAAGCCTGCCCCATCAGGATTTTTGCGATAAAATACATCGAAAACAACCTTTGTGGACTGGTCTTCATGCTGGAAATATCCATTAGCCATGGTCATTTCGTACAAGTCCATCACCATAGTCAGGTTTCGTGCATCAAACTGCTTATTCATATAATAATCCTCGTTTTTTCTTTATTTAAATCAAAACCATGATTAAAGTCGATTATAACAAAAATACAGGATAATGCACGAAAAAGTTTCGTTTTAAATCAAAAAGTCCGCCGTTATGCAGATTTCCGCGCACAAAAAAAGAGGAAACATCGAATTAATCACTTTCGACATTTCCTCTTAATTCACTGAATCATCTAAACATCCCATTGGACTGTACCTTCAACTTTCTGCTCCGGTATCTGACCTTTTTTCTGTCGGGCACTTCGTCATATATAATGACCTCATCTTTTGTATATATACGGCCCCGTCCTTGATACCTCTGCGTTTTCTACTGAATCAATACGGTTATTAAGTTTTGTGATAAGCACGTCTTTTATTACCGGTTCTATAAAAGATGTAGGCTTGTAGATTTAATTTTCCGGTGGTCCGTACCTCCAATCCTCATGTAATCCGAATCGTTACTCTTTTCTTCATAACCGAGAACCTCCGGTCTCCAACTTGTTACTTACTTCTTTTTCTTACTTTTTCTTTTTTCTTTTTATCTCCTCTTCTCTTGTTGAGATAATCATACATCACTATTACTATTTTGTCAACACAATTTTGAATATTTTTCGTAATTGTATAAACAGATTGTCAATCCTTTACCGTACCTTCAAAATATGTTAAAATACACGAGCATTTAAAGAAAGTAAGGACTTAAATTTATGAGTAATATTGCAATTATAACCGATACCAGCAGCGGTATCACCATCGAAGAGGGCAAAGAGCACGGATTCTTTGTTATCCCTATGCCCATTACTATAGATAATAAAGAATTTCACGACAACGTTGATATAACATTCGATGAATTCTACAAAGCACAAGCTGCAGGATCAGATATACACACTTCTACACCGACAGCAGGAACCGTTATCGATCTTTGGAATGAGTGCCTTAAAACCTATGATGAAGTTGTTTACATACCACTTTCAAGCGGGCTTTCAAGCTCCTGTGCCACAGCCTCACTGCTTGCAGAAGACTATGACGGAAAAGTTCAGGTAGTTAATAACCAAAGAATCTCTGTCACACAGCGCCAGTCCGTATATGATGCTCTTTCACTTGCTAAAAATGGCAAAACTGCTTCTGAGATAAAGCAGATTCTCGAAGACGAGAAATTCAATTCAAGTATCTACATCATGCTTGATACACTTGAATACCTCAAAAAAGGAGGACGAATCACTCCTGCTGCTGCAGCTTTTGCCAAAATCCTTAATCTTAAGCCTGTTCTTCAGATTCACGGCGAGAAGCTCGATGCATTTTCAAAGAGCCGCGGCATTAAACACGCCAAAAAAGTCATGCTCAACGCAATAAAAGACGATGTAGAGAATCGCTTTGGAGGATATGATCCTACTAACCCTAATATATGGTTTGCGATCGCTCACACACAAAATCAGGAAGCTGCTGAGGAATTCAAGCAGGACATACTTGCTATGTTCCCAAATGCACATGTGCACATTGATCCGCTTCCTCTTGTTATAGCTGTACACATCGGTCCAGGTTCACTTGCTATCGCATGTTCAAAAGCTATTCCGGAAGCATAATAATCCCAACAAACAAAATGGAAAGGCATTAACGCCTTTCCATTAATTTATTTTACCGCTATCGCATGTGACTTTAGGTAGTCAACCCAAGGCTGCATGTAATCTGCTTTTATATGCACGCCATCTGACGTACACTCCTCCGGAAGATAGCCTTCTTCGTCATTGTATACTGAGTTCAGGTCAAGATAAACAACTCTTTCATCTTCAGCTACCTGCTTGATTCCCGCATTACGCTTATCTACATTTTCGTTGCTGAATTTCGGTGCTTCCTGAGCTTTTTTCTTAGTAACATGAAGTACGCTCTCAACATATATAACAGCTTCAGGCTGATAATACTTTATCATATCTATCAGCTGATAATAACATTGCTGAAACTTCTCTTCATTCGCCCATCCCATCTCATTAATACCGAACATGATATATATCTTTTTATACTTTCCGGCATTTTGCTCCATTTCCTGAAGCAGCGTGAGCTTTCCTGTAGGCGAGTCAAAAACCGGCTTGGTAAATACAGTATAGATCGCATATGCTTTAACAGCATAGAGATCAACATTTTTTAAGCCTGAATACATTCCAAAGCCCTGCATTCTCGAATCTCCGATAAATGCTGTATCTCCGGATTCAAAGTACTCATTTCCAACATTCGTAAAAGTTCCATAATCAATCGCGCTTGCATTGTCAGTCTCACTATTTACGAATCCCTCAGGGTTATTCTTATATTCTTCATCAGATGCAACATCCTTTGCCACAACAAGCGGCTCTTCAGTCTCCGTTTCCTTTACCTCGACTATCTCATCTGCATCTTCTGTTTTATTCTCACTTGTCGTCGGCGGCTTCCAGATAGGTATCTCATCATCGGCAGGAAATTCTTCCTCATCTGAAATACCAAGTGCACTGCTTATATCACTTTTTATAACATGCACCGCAGCAGCAGCTTCGATCATCGAGCTGTCATCTGCACCAAGTTTTTCACTGCCTCCAACAACATCATATTTCAGCAGCAGACCATATAACGATACTGCTGCAACACTTATTATTATAATTATAAAAAAAGGACATTTTCTCACTGCAGCACCTCTGTCAAAATCTGAAATAGAGGAACGGATTATATACCGAATCCACAAGGAACGAAACCGAAAGCCAAAATACTACAATCAAGAATATAAGCACAGGTACTCGATTCTTATGAGTTAAATAGTACTTTGTAAATACCGGTGTGGCAAAGACAATAGACGGAATCAGTATGAACCAATAAGTCTGAATGTACTCGATATAATCGTTTCCGGAATGCCACGTAAACATTCTGCCCAAATATTCAAACGCCTTTGTAAGAGATTCTGCTGCAAAAAGCACCCAGCCGCTCATTACGACTACAAGCGTATAAATCCTCGAAAGAACTTTTGATCTATCAAGAATCTTTTTGAAAAATAATCTTTCAATCGAAAGTATCACAAAGTAATACATTCCCCAAAAGATAAAATTCCAATCAGCACCATGCCAAAAACCTGTTATCGTCCACACTATGAACATATTCAGATATGTCCTGAGCGTGCCCTTGCGGTTTCCTCCAAGCGGTATATATATGTATTCTCTGAACCAGCTTGTAAGTGTGATATGCCAGCGCTTCCAGAAATCCGTTACAGAACTTGCCACATATGGATAATTAAAGTTGCGCGGAAATTCAAATCCCATCATTTCTCCAAGTCCAATCGCCATCAGTGAATATCCGCTGAAATCAAAATACAGCTGCAGCGTATATGCAAGTATTCCAAGCCACGCAAAACCTGTAGAAATGTTAGAGTACCCGGCACTATCCGTAGCATTCCATATATTTCCGAGATTATTCGCAAAGATAACTTTTGCACCTAATCCCAATGTAAACGTCTTAAATCCATTTTCTATATGCTCAGCTGTGATACTTCGCTTTGCCAAAGCTTTTGAAACGTTGTCATACACGACGATAGGGCCCGCAATAAGCTGAGGAAACATCACAAGATATGTTCCAAGATTCAGGATCGATCTTTCACACTCGTATTTACCACGATAAGCATCTATAACATATGACATTATCTGGAATGTATAGAAACTTATACCAAGCGGAAGCGAGATATCCGGAACCGGTATATCCGACAATATGAATGCGTTAATATTTTTTATGATAAATATCGCATACTTAAATATCAATAAAATCCCTACATCATAGAACATCGCCAGTACGAGCATCCCTTTACGTCCCGGCGAACCGCGATCATAAGTACACATAAGCCTTGTCAATGTATAATTAACGACTATGGACAGCAAAACCAGAATCGTGTAAACAGGCTCACCACTCGCATAAAAAATCAGGCTTCCGATAAATAAAACAAGATTCTTCAGCCTGTATGGTGCAATAAAATATAATAACAAAAATGCCGGTAAAAACCGGAATAAAAACTCTAATGAACTGAAAACCATACTTCCCCTTCACTAATACAACTGTTTTTATAGTAAACGTCATAAGCATTTGCCTATTGCCGTTTGCTGCACCAGTGTATTGAAAACTAATGTCCTATCTTAAAAGTGCCAGCATAAGGCTCATTCAAGCTATGGCATAAGTTTAATTATGAATGTATCAATACAATAGTTTAAAACAGCAATACTATATCAACTTAAACTGTAAAGAAGTATAGCACACGGAAAAAAATTTTTATACTTAATTTAGTAAAAATTTAGAAATCTCTGCTTCGACAGATCAAAGCAGAGATTTCTTTTTCTTAAATAAGCGGATATTTATCTGTAAGTTCTTTCACTATATTTCTAGCTTCAGGCACTTTTGCCGCGCCTCCAAAAACTACCAACGAGATTGCTTCAGCTATGCGATCACAATCTTCTGTATTAAATCCACGAGTCGTAACTGCCGGTGTTCCAAGTCTGATACCTGATGTTACAAATGGCTTCTGCGGATCATTTGGAATAGTATTTTTATTTGCAGTAATATGTGCCTCATCCAAAAGCGCTTCTATCTCTTTTCCTGTAAGTCCCTGTGGCTCAAGGTTAAGAAGCATGAGATGATTATCAGTACCACCTGAAACTATTGAAAGTCCTCTCTTAATGAGACCATTTGCAAGCGCCTGTGCATTATCAACTATATTTTTCGCATATTCCTTAAACTCAGGCTGCAGATCTTCCTTAAAGCATACTGCTTTCGCAGCTATAACATGCATGAGCGGTCCACCCTGAATTCCAGGGAAAACTGCTTTATTAAACTTAAATTTATCAGCTGCATCCTGATTTGCAAGGATAAGTCCTCCTCTTGGTCCACGAAGAGTCTTATGTGTAGTAGTTGTAACCACATCTGCAATTCCGATAGGTGAAGGATGATATCCCGTGGCTACAAGACCAGCAATATGCGCCATATCTACCATAAGATATGCTCCGACTTCATCTGCTATCTCACGGAATTTCTTGAAATCAATGGTTCTTGCATACGCAGATGCACCAGCCACAATAAGCTTTGGCTTGCACTTCTTCGCAATCTCAAGCACTTCATCATAGTCGATGAAGCCATCCTTATTTACACCATATGGCACACAATTAAAATATGAGCCGGAGAAGTTTACCGGAGAACCATGAGAAAGATGTCCACCCTGATCAAGGTTCATTCCCATGAACGTATCGCCTGGCTGCATCATTGAAAAGAATACTGCCATATTTGCCTGAGCACCTGAATGCGGCTGAACATTGGCATATTCACATCCAAAAAGTTTCTTTGCACGTTCTCTCGCAAGGTCTTCAACTACATCAACGCACTGACATCCGCCATAATATCTGTGGCCCGGATATCCTTCGGCATATTTGTTTGTTAACGGACTTCCCATAGCTGCCATTACAGCTTTACTTACCCAGTTCTCTGATGCAATAAGCTCGATATGACTATTCTGCCTTTCCTGCTCCTTAACGATCGCATCTGCGATTTCAGGATCTACGGTTCTAAGTTCATCCAGTGAATACATTCCCTTCCTCCTTAAATCATATGTTTGCAGCACTTTCACACATTAAAGTGTTACAACGTATTATAGCATAGGCATTCGTTTTTGTTAACTGTTATATTACTTATTTATTTTTAAGATTTGAATTGTTGAAGACATATATTTGATATGCTAAAATTAGTCTGTTATAAATCTGAGAGGTGTATATATGAGATCTTTTTTCAGACGCTATTCTCATGCATGGATCATGATCGGCTACATGATGATATACATTCCGTGGTTCATTTTTCTCGAACACACAGTAGTCCGTAATTACCATATCATTCATATGGCTGTAGACGACATCATTCCATTTAATGAGCTGTTCATCGTACCTTATACAATGTGGTTCTTTTACATAGCAGCCACCGTGATATATTTTATCTTTACAAACAAGCGTGAATACATGAAACTCTCCACATTTCTTATTGTAGGGATGACATTGTTTCTTATCATCTCAACACTTTATCCTAACGGAGACACACTTCGTCCTACAGTATTCGCACGCGATAATGTATTCACCAGAATGGTAATTCATTTGTACCATTCCGACACAAGTACAAATATTTTCCCAAGCATTCATGTGTATAACTCGCTTGGCGCAGCTTTCGCCATTATGAATTCCGAAAAGCTTTCTAAAAAGCCATGGATTCAATGGGGAGCTATCATACTTACAATTTTGATAATTCTTTCGACTATGTTCTTAAAGCAGCATTCTGCTTTCGATGTGATCACTGCATTTGTATTGGCAACAGTCATGTATTTTATATGCTACGTGATCGACTTTGATGCGCTCAAAGCTCGTTCTCGTGCCAATACAATGCTTCGCTCCAGTATTTTGACACGTTCTAAATTAAACTAATGTCCAAAAAGGCGACCGCCTTAACTGATTCTTATCAGTCAAAGGCAGCCGCCTTTTTTATTAGTTAAATCCTACAAACCAATGAACAAGCTTATATCCGCCAACTGACAGCTTTCTGCCGCCCTTGCCCGGCAGATTCATGCTGTTTCCAAGGAAACCGTAACGAATCTTGATATAAAGCCATCTGTCCTTTTTCTTAAGGTACTCCCAAAGTTCTTTTTTCTTCTGAAGTGCTTCATCTGTGTTTGCACGAATCAGCATTATCGAAGAAACGCACATGATGATATCAAGATAGCTCTCCATATATCTGCGAAGCTTCTTGGTCTGAATATTTTTACCCGCAAGGTAATCTATCATTATCTTAGTTACCCGTATCTGCTGATCTACTCTGCTTATCATTACTTTTTCATTGACCGACTGATCATCTCTTCCGATAAAGTAACGATAAAAATTAACATTTAGATAATACATTGTCTTTACATGGACAAGTGGCTCAAAAACAAAGATATTATCAACATAGAATGTATGTGAAGGAAGTTTGAGACCGCTATCCTGCAAAAGCTTTGTCCTATATATTACGGAATGCATAAGGAGATACTGTCCCTTATGGAAGTGTCGAACCTCATTCCATGTGATGAGCTCATTTGCCGGAAGTGCAAAACGGTAAGTCATTACCTTTTTCTTCTTTGCACCCTGCTTTTCATATACAAAATTGCATACCATCATATCAAGAGTCTGACCGCCTCTTACAAATTCCTTAAGCTTGTCAAGCACCTGCATGTATGCATCATGGTCTACCCAGTCATCAGAATCAACGACTTTGAAAAATACACCGCTTGCGTTTCTGATTCCGGTATTAACAGCTTCGCCATGACCACCATTAGGCTGGTGGATCGCTTTACATATACCTGGATATTTTCTTTCATATTCATCAGCAATCGCAGCTGTATTGTCTTTAGATCCATCATCGACAATGAGGATCTCTACCTCGTCTCCACCATCGAGAAGGGTATCAATACAATGACTCATGTAGTCCTGTGAATTGTAACACGGGACAGCAAATGACATAATCTTCATTATTAACGCAACCTCGTTGTTTCATATTTTTCCTGCATAAGCAGAATCTCTCTTATCTGACGATATCTTTCTTCAATAGGAGCTTTTTCAACTTCTGTATCAAGCGATACCGCAATAGAATCTATTATATCATCTGTAATGGAATTTTTCATTCTATCAAATACAGCAAGTTTCTCTTCATAGGTTTCAGCATCCAAAAATTCAAGAAGCATAGGCGAAACACCTGCAAGATCATCACTTATTTCTTCTTTAGTATCCTGCTCTTTAACCTTTTCGAGTGCCTGCTTCATAAATATCGGAAGCGGACTCGCTACGACTTTAGACGGCTCCTCTACTGGCGAATAAACCACAAGCTCTTCATAATTCTCTGTATGTCTTGCAATCGCGATTATCTCAAACACTTCGCCCAGGATATCCTTGTATCTCTCACCCTTTACCGGAATGTCTCTAATCATTTTTCAGTCCTTCTTTCTGCGCCGGAATATTTAACGATGATCAACTCCACGCTTAGTCTGTCCGAAATCTTTCCTGTCTTTACTCCTTGTTCCATTTCAAGGCAGTCGTTTATCACACCTGAAAGATATCCGGAAGAAAATTTTGAAACTATTGCCTCGTATCGGCCGATAACAAACGGCGGTCGTCCAACTTTTCCTGCTATAAATTTACGATCTCTGGTAGTTTTCATGAGCTCTTTCGTCTCCAAAAGCGCCTTGAACTCCCTTGCTATAAGGAACAATATCTTAAGCGGCGGTTCTTTATTCGCAATCATTTCATAGTATAGTTCCATGGCCTTTTTCTGTTCTCCTGAGATCGTGGCATTTACAAGGTCAAAAACTGTATTATTTAAGTGAACCGTACATATTGCCTCTACATCTTCATCATCGACTATCTCCCTGTCGCCCACATAAGAAATGAGCTTATCAAGTTCACTGTCAAGTGACTGAAGGTCTGTTCCCACTCTGTCAATGATCTTCTGAACCGTTGTTCCTCTTATCTTTTTATTAAACTTCGTAAATTTCTTGGCAGCCCAAAGCTTTATCTCTGACTCTTCAAGCTGAGAAAGCTCCTCTATGCAGCCATCAGCACTTTTTACCGCCTTATAGAGTTTCGAGCGTTTATCGACTTCATCTTCCACAAAGCACAGACATGTTTCATCCGGTACATTCTTTATAAAGTCCACCAATTCATCAGGTGCACTCTTCTTAAACAGACCGCTGCCCTCAACCATGATAAGACGCCGTTCAGCCATGAAAGGCATTGTATCCGCAAGCGATATAAGCTCTGCAACGTCGATCGACTGTCCCGAAAACACCCGATAATTCAATGTATCTCCAGGTCTTCTTAATTTATCTATTATTCTGTTTTTCCAAGAATTTTTAAGATATATCTCATCTCCATATAAAAGATATATTCTATTAAAATTTCCTGTTTTTACATCATTCGCAATTTGTCTCATAGTGTTAATATTCTCACAGCCGACGTTTTGCGTCAAGTATCAGAGCACCAAGTATCAAAGCCGTTATCACTGCAGTCACGACTGCTGAATGCTTCCTCCCTTCTGCATTTTTAGCCGCTTTCTCTTCTCTCTCTTTTCTTTCCCTTTCTCTCTTCTCATCAATTTCTCTAGCTCTTTCATAAAGCTCTTTCACAGCCTTTTCCCCTTCTTCATCCTCTTCGAAGACCAGTACATTTTCATCCGGAGTACCCTCCTCATATCTAATTTCTTTTTCACGCTCTCCCGCTATCGTCTCTCCATATCTTCCGCTTATTTTAAGTATCTCACTTCCTTCATCTCTATGTTCTGTACCCTTGCCGCTTATCTGCAGCCAAGCCCCAAGCTCATCACTTCTTTCCGTTTTATTCACACTTTTCATTTTTATGACTTTTGCCGAGCGGTCGATATCTACTTTCCTTACAAGAGCGCTTCCGGCATTTACAAATACATTCCTTACTTTAAGTGTATCTGTACTCTCTTCTCCATTGCTTAGCTTTACATTTATAATGTAATCTCCGCTTTTGCCGACAAGCATCTTCTCTCTAAAAGGAAAACCTCCCGAAACTTTTTTAATGCACTTTCCTTCATTAAAAATCTCCAAAAGAGTTTCTGTATCATCAGCCCTGCCGCCACTCACTTCAATCTCAATTTCCATAGGCTCAAAATGCACTCTTTCCATATCGGCTTTTATCTTAATTTCAGGCTTAACCTTTTCCGGCTTTGTATTTTCTGATTTAGTATTTTCCGACCTGCTGTTTTCTGATCTTGTATTTTCTGACCTCGTATTGTCAGACCGCGTGTTTTCTGATCTGCTGTTCTGAGACATCGCCGAAGCTCCGGCAAACGCATTTCCATTAGAAAATGTGATTCCAAGCGCCATCATCATTGCTAACATAGCCGCTGTATTATTATTTATTTTTTTCATTTATACGTCTTTATCCTTATCTTTTTTCCATCTGTAAAAAGCGCCAATGCGCCGCTATCCTTAGTTACATATATTTTAGTTCCGACATCCTTAAGCCTCTCTAATGTTTCTCTATGAGGATGCCCATATGAATTATTCTTTCCGCATGAAATAAACGTGATCTTCGGCATGGCTTTCTTAAGAAAAGCCTCTTTATCAGAATTTTTTGAGCCGTGATGTGCTGCTTTAAGCAATGTATATCTTTCAGCACAGCTGTTTGTTACCGCTTCTTCTCCACTGCCCTGCACATCTCCGGTAAATAACGCACTAAAATCTCCATATCTTACATCCAAAACTGTAGAATACGAATTAGCGTCCTCAGGCTCATAGTCCGCTGCAGGATGGATACACTTAACCATGAGCTTTCCTGACTTTATCGCATCTCCCCTCTTCATAAAGATCACCTTTACACCATGCTTCTCCGCCGCTTTCCTCACTTCTTCATAAGCTTCATCGCGAGCTTTTATCTGCGGCATGATCAGATTTTTGATCTTAATCCCCTGATATTCAGGCATTGAAAAAATTTCAAGAAATCCATTAACGTGATCTGCATCCGAATGCGTCATAACTGCATAATCAACTTCTCCTATACCTACAGCCTTAAGACACGGAATCACTCTGTACTTAGCAACATTCTTAATATCTGTACTTCCGCAATCTATAAGAAACGTTGTATCAGCGCTTGCAACAAGAGCTGAATCTCCCTGACCAACGTCGATCGACATTATTTCAAGCTTTCTCCTTTCCTTAGCAAACATCAGACCAAGCATCGCCATCAGGATAAGCAAGCTTTTTAACCTCACCTTTTTCACCTTGTCTCTATACTTAAAAAGCACTACAACACAGCCCAGCATGAGATAATATAAAATTATTTTCCATATCGCCGGTTTTCCTGTCACAAGCTGATTAAACGGTAGAGAAGCGTCCAACTCAGCTAATTTTTTAATAATCTGAAAAATCGTTATCGACGGCATTGCAAAAACAACACCGGCTCTAAGCATAAGCAGTCCCAAAAGACCCGATGCCATTAACAGCATCAGCAATATCCCCATCAGCGGCACTATAAGTAAATTTATGAGTATCGAAAATAATGGAAATTGATAGAAAAAGTACAAAATCATCGGAAGGGTAAATATAGATACGCTAAGAGATGCAACAACTCCTGAAAGTCTCTTATCATCAGCTCTGGGAATCAGATGCTTAAGTATCGGGCTTATGATCCCTATCCCGCTTACTGCTCCAAAAGAAAGCAAAAATCCCGAGTCATACACAAGAAGCGGTTCACTTATAAGTATGACCATCAGTGATAAAGACATCGAGCTTAAAATATCACTCTTTCTGCCTATCATCTCAGCCGCGATGCATACCGAGAGCATTACTGAAGCTCTTACGACAGAAGCCGCTCCGCCTGTAAGCTGCGCATATAATGTGATAAGTACCATACTCATCGCACCTGCAGCAGTCCGCTTAAGCCTTAGTTTCATTAACCCTCTGTAAATCCCCACGCCTATGACACCTATATGTAATCCGGAAATAGATAAAATATGTGATATCCCCACCGCCTGATACAGCGAACGAACGCTGTCTGGCAAGTCTTCTCTGTCTCCAAGCACCATTGCTTTCGCTATTCCTTCATCCTCTTCGTCATAGATCTCTTCATATATATGCGCCATTCTTTCTCTCAGCTCTTGCAGTGCTTCACGCAGTACATCATATTTCTTCCCCGCAGAAACAACTTTGGCATCCATAAGAGAAAAGTCTATCCCGTGGATATACCTGTATCTTCGCATGTCAAACTGTCCGGGGTTGGATGCTTCTTCAAACAGCCTTGCTTTCCCGCAAATCTCTGCTCTCTGACCGATCTTTATGGCATTTCTTTCGGATTTATCAAGATAAACCAAAATACCTTTTATTTTTTTACATTCTTGTGATTTTGTGCCCTTTAGATTTGTTTTTAATTCGGGCTTTTGAATTTCAATAATATATTGATCAGATTTGTTTTTTCTAGAAACTGCAGTTCCGACAACCGTTACACGGCTTCCGTCTTCAACTGCATCATATGGAGCCGGCCCTCTGATGCCCGCTGCTATCCATATCGCAGCAAGCATCAGTACACCGCCCCAGCATAATGGTCTCTTCATATATCAATTGTCCCCAACAACAATATCCAAATTTTTCTCATATGTATTGTCAAGACTTATACTTTTCTGAAAAGTCCGCTTCGTTTCTCCATCAATCGAAAGCTGAACTCTTTCAACTCCCCTGACTTCACAAAGCGAATCCACTATTGAATAAAATACAGCTTCCTCAGATATATTGTAGGGCTGATCAACTATCGAAGAGCTTAAATCTACATAGCATATGCCGTCCCTTACATCTACCGAATTCACCTTGGTATCAGGTGATATTGTAGGCAGTACATCCGAGCCTTCAGGTCCTTCGATAAGCTTATCTATCACAAGCCTTTCCTTGGATATATTTGTCGAGTAAACTGTACTTTCTTCGTATCGCACCAGCTTTTTACCGGAGCTGTCTGCAAAGTATAAATGCAAGGTCGTCTGAGCATACGCATTTATCTCTTTTCCGGCATTTTCTATAAAGCTTCTGTCTGACATAGCTTTTGGCTCTTCCCCATCCACAAGCTTCAAAGGGCTGCTATCTATCGTTATAGACACATAGTGTACAGCCGGTATCTGCGTCAGCGTATGCACAAGTGATGCTCTGAACAAAACTTCCTCAGCTTTTCCAAGCTTTCCATAACCATTGTCAAAGTCAAGTATGATCTGATTGACTGACGTTGTATATCCATTTAATTTTGTCTTATTACCAAGTATTACAGATATATCCTCGTTTTCATGATTTTGAGAAAGCGCTTCCAAAAAGCTGTTCGCATCTAATTTTTCTCCATCATACGCCACTTTAGTCAACCCATTCAGCGTAGAATTAGGAAAATAAAGCCACTTTTCTTTGCCTCCATCCTTTACCCCTTGTCCCGAACTGCTTGCACAGCCGGCAAGGAGCATAAGCAGGCACACGAATATTATTATCCTTCTATATGCGGTTTCTTTTTTCATATTACATATTTAAGTGGGATTCTGACAACAAATGTCGTTCCCTCTCCCTCTATGCTTGTTGCTTTAATTGCTCCACGATGAAGCAATATGGCACTTCTGGTTATCGCAAGCCCAAGTCCGGTTCCGCCTATCTCTCGCGAATGCGACTTGTCAACACGATAAAATCTTTCATAAATCCTGTCCAGAGAATCCTTTGGAATACCTATCCCCGAATCCGAAACTTTACATGAAAAGAATTGATGGTCTGCGTCCAGATCCACTCTCACCCATCCGCCCGGCTTGTTATATTTGATAGCATTCTCGACAAGATTTGTGATTGCAAGTGTCATCTTTGTTTCATCTATCTCAGCATTTACAGTTCTTTCTTCGTTAAATATAAGCTCTATATCATTCTTATCTCCTATAGGCTTTAAGCGCTTTATGATACCTGCTATCATCGTGTTGACATCCGTAGGCTTGATATTAGGCTTTCCTGATGTTTTATCCATCTTTACGAGCGAAAGAAGATCAGTGATTATCGTATTTTCTCTATCTACCTCATCACCTATATCATCCATGAATTCCTTATATGTTTCGATTGGCACATCATCTGCATTTCTTATCGAGTCAGCAAGTACTTTCATCGAAGCGAGCGGCGTCTTAAGCTCATGTGAGACATTTGACACAAACTCTTCTCTCGATTCGTCAAGTATACGCATCCTGTTAAGCACAGTATTAAAGGCATTCATTATTTCTTCTGTCTCAAGGTAATCAAGTATCTTTTCTTCCGGAACTGCAAGCCCGTTATCAACTGAATTGATTACCTTTGTTATCCTTTCGAAAGGACGTACGAGAATCGATGACATCACGACTGCAAATATAAATATAAAAAGTATCATTGCAACCATGAGGATACCCGCTTTTCGACTCAATACATCTACTGTATTATATACAGACTGCGTAGATGAGCTTGCAAATATCACTCCCTCTACTGTCTCGCTCTCAGGATTAAATATCGGGATGACGAGCTCTATATATTTATTTACATCATCATAATTCTGGACAGCATTTCCATCAGCGAAGCAATTTATGATCTCCGACGCTATCATAGCCTTTCCTACCGACATCTGATAGGAATCACTCACAACATTAAAGTTTGAGTCGATTATCATTATACGCCCGCTGAAAAAACTGGAGAACAGCGACAGTTCATTCTCTATGCTTTCCTGCTCTTTATCATTGAAATAATCTGCACTTGCCAGGTGATTTGCAAGGATACGAAACTGACTCACAGCTGTTGTCGTCTGCTGCGAAACAGCTCTGCTTCGATAATTACTCAAAATATTCTGTGACATAATGCTTGAGGATATCAATCCCACAAGCATTACTATCACCCATATTCTGAACTTAAGACTTTTTAATATACTTGATTTTTGAATTAAAAAAGAAATGATCGTTTTCATAAAATATTACGTCTGGAAATAGTATCCTACTCCCCATTTTGTATGAACATAGCGTGGATTGCTCGGTGAATCTTCTATTTTCTCTCTAAGTCGTCTGATATGCACATCTACGGTTCTTTCATCGCCGGGATAGTCCTTACCCCAGATGATATTAAGAAGATTTACTCTTGAATATACTTTATTAGGATTCTTTGCCAAAAGCTCAAGTACATCAAATTCCTTCGCTGTGAGATTAACTTCCTTGTCGTTGATGTAGGCACGTCTTCCGTCGAGATCAAGCCTGAGTGCTCCTGAAACTATACTGTCAGCAACATTCTGTGCCTGCTTTTCGCTTCTCTCTGCCCGACGCATTATTGCTTTTATCCTGGCCTTGACTTCAAGAATATTAAAAGGCTTGGTTATATAATCATCCGCTCCATATTCAAGGCCCAATATCTTATCCATATCGTCACCCTTTGCCGTAAGCATGATTATCGGAACATCAGAAAACTCGCGTATCTGCTGACACACCTCAAAACCTGTGAGTTTCGGAAGCATAACATCAAGAAGGATTATATCAAAATTCCCTTCTCTTGCTTTTTCAACAGCTTCTTCCCCATCATACGCTGTATCTACGTCCATTCCGTCCTGCTTAAGCGCAAACTTAAGACCTTTAACAATATTCTTTTCATCATCAACAACAAGTACTTTTCGTGCCATAGAACCACTTTCCTATAGTTTAATCTGATTTTTTATCTTTATATAAAGCCCTTCTTTGATACCCGCAACATTCATAATGTCCTCCGGCGAAGTAAATGCTCCATGCTCATTGCGATAGGCAATGATCGCTTCAGCTCTGGTCGCCCCAATCCCTGAAAGAGATGTGAGTTCCTTTGCATCAGCAGTATTTATATTCACTTTGCCATCCTGAACTTCCGAAATATTTGTGCTGCTGGCGGACTGATCCTTTGATGTTACGCCATTCTTGACCTGCTCTTTGGTCGGAACAGTTATCTGCATCCCATCTTCAACACATTCAGCCTGATTAACCACTGTATCGTCAGCATCTTCTCTAAGTCCGCCAGCCTTTGCTATAACTTCAAAGACATGACTGCCGCTTCTCACAGTATACACGCCCGGACTATTTACAGCCCCGCAGATATACACATAAATGTCTCTAGCCGGCTCAGAAATCTGCTCCTCACTTACAGTTTCCGGCAATGCTTCTGTCGCTTCCGCTTCACTCTCCGAAGCAAGAATCATTTCCTCAGCATTGCTTCCGTCTGCGCAACCGCACATAAAAAAAGCGGTGAACAGCACGCTTAAGATTAACGCCGCATGCGCCTTCACCGCATCTTTTAAATGTTGCTGTTTTAGTTTATTCATAACGCTCCTGACTCTCCGTCAGGCGCTCCCGATTACGAGCTTAATTTTACTCTCGATAAAAAAAGAATGCAACATAAATTTAAGAAATTTAACAAAGTTGTAAAGTTTTGATTACTATAAAGTATGCACAGCAGACGATTAAATCAGCGAATCAAGAATTTCTGCCATCTCGTCTATATGTTCCTTTTCTATGACAAGCGGCGGAACCAATCTTAATATATTCGCACCGGCACTTATCACTATAAGTCCTTTTTCCTGAGCCTTTTTGATAATATCTCCCACAGGTCTGTCAAGTTCTACAGCTCTCATAAAACCTGCGCCTCTTGTCTCTTTTATGCACTCATGCTTTGAAGCAAGCTCTTCAAGCTTCTTCTCAAAATATGGAGTAAGGTCCTTTACATGCTGCACGATATTTCTTTCACGAAACTGCCTGAGCACTTCCACGATCGCGGCACCGGCAAGAGGATTTCCGCCATAAGTTGAACCATGATCTCCGGGAACAAGTGATTTCTCAGCCACTCTCTCTGTCATCGCAAATGCCCCCACCGGCACTCCGCAGCCAAGTGCTTTTGCTGCTGTCATGATATCCGGCTTTATACCATATTTTTCATATGCAAACATAAAGCCTGTACGTCCCATTCCGCACTGTATTTCATCCAATATCAGAAGGATATCCTTTTCATCACACAGTTTACGCACCTTTTCGAGAAATTCTTTTTCTGCCGGATAAATACCGCCCTCGCCCTGAACTGTTTCCATGATTATTCCGCAAGTTTTTTCATTCACGAGAGCTTTGACTGATTCAAAATCATTGTATTCAGCAAATTTAATATGTCCTATACCTTTTCCAAAGGCTTCCCTATAATGAGAATTTCCTGTAACAGAAAGTGCCCCCATCGAACGGCCATGGAAAGAGTGTTCCATAGCTATTATCTCATAGTCATCCGCTGGCGCTTTAGTATAGGCATATTTCAAAGCCGATTTGAGCGCACCTTCAATGGCTTCTGTTCCGCTGTTTGTGAAAAACACCCTATCCATCCCGGCGATGCTGTTTAATTCCTTTGCTGCCTCTATCGCCGGGATATTATAGTAAAGGTTGGAAGTGTGGATCAGCTTATCTATCTGAGCTTTCAGCGCATCATTATATTCTTTATTATTATAACCAAGCGCAAATACAGCGATTCCCGCTGCAAAGTCAAGATATTTCTTCCCCTCTGCATCATAAAGGTAAACTCCGTCACCCTTTTCAAAAACTATAGGACTTCTATTATATGTATGAAGCAGGTTCTTCTCTCCGCAAGCTATATACTCCTGTGAAATACTCAAAATGTGTCATCCTCCTTTACTATAGCTGTGCCTATTCCACTCTGAGTAAATATCTCAAGAAGGAGGCAGTGCAGTATACGTCCGTCAAGTATATGTACTCTGTTAACTCCGCCCTTTATAGCATCTATGCAATTTCCAAGCTTTGGTATCATACCTCCGCCGATATATCCCTCATCCAAGAGCCCCTGAGCTTCCTCAGCCGTAAGTCTTGAAATAAATGAGGACTTGTCATTGATATCCTTATAAAGTCCTTCTATATCTGTAAGAAATGCAAGCTTTTCCGCATTCAGCGCCTTTGCGATAGCACATGCAGCATCATCTGCGTTGATATTATATGTATCGAAATTGTCATCCATTCCTATCGGCGCAACTACCGGCAGAAAATCTTTTTCAAGCAGATCTTCGAGCACTGTAGGATCAACATCTGTTATCTCTCCCACAAATCCTATGTCCTCTCCGCCGGAATAACGCTTCTTTACTTTCAGAAGACCGCCATCCTTTCCGGAGATACCTATAGCACGCATTCCAAGCTTTTCCACAAGCTGAACCAGTCCTTTATTGACCTTATTAAGTACCATTTCGGCAACTTCCATAGTTGCCTCATCAGTGACCCTCAGCCCATTGATAAATGTGGCCTCCATTCCGACTTTACCTACCCAACGGCTAATTTCCTTACCGCCGCCATGTACGATCACCGGCTTAAAACCAACAAGTTTTAAGAGAGCTACATCCTTTATGACATTTTCGCGAAGTGTATCTGATGTCATTGCAGAACCGCCGTATTTTACCACGATTATCTTACGATTAAACTGCTGGATATATGGAAGTGCCTCTATCAGCACCCCTGCCTTTTTCTGAATTTCTTCCATCTGATTTTTTTCGATTCCATGACCTTCCATAATAATTCCCCTCTCTATCAACTTCTGTAGTCCGCATTGATCTTCACATAATCATACGTAAGATCGCATCCCCACGCAGTAGCTTCCTGATCTCCCATTTTCATATCTGCAGTCACATGCACACACTTCTCAGAAAGAACCTTTGTAGCTTCCTCTTCACTGTATTCAGCCGCATTTCCATTCTTAAAGATCAATATCTTCCCCGCTTCGCTCTCAATCCAAAGTTCCATCTTGTCAGGCTCAAACTGAACTCCCGAATACCCCAGAGCACAAAGGATACGCCCCCAATTTGCATCATGCCCGAATATCGCAGCCTTTGTAAGAGATGAAGTAATGACTGATTTAGCAAGAATTCTTGCATGCTCCTTACTATCAGCATTGATGACCTGTACCTCAAACAATGCTGTTGCACCTTCTCCATCGCCAGCCATTTCCTTTGCAAGAGTGGTATTTACATAGTTTAGAGCTTTCTTAAACTTATAGTAGTCCTCATTCTTCTCCTTTATCTCTTCGTTTCCGGCTTCTCCATTAGCCATGAGAAGAAGTGTATCATTAGTCGAAGTATCTCCATCAACCGATATCATATTGAAGGTGTCATTTACATCATCACTGAGCGCTTGCTGTAAAAGCTCCTGTGAAATATTCACATCTGTCGAAATATATGCAAGCATTGTACACATATTTGGATGAATCATTCCAGAGCCCTTAGCCATTCCTCCTACAGTCACAATTTTACCGCCGATCTCAAGCTGTACCGCTATCTGCTTTGAGTGCGTGTCTGTTGTCATGATTGCCTGTGCAGCCTCATTTCCGGCTTCTGCCGTATCCTTAAGCTTTGGTACAAGCAGCTTTATCCCTTCTTTGAGCTTATCCATCTTAAGCTGCATGCCGATAACTCCGGTCGAGCCAACCAGCACATCATCTGCTTTGATCCCAAGAAGCTCTGCCGCAGCCTGTGCTGTCTCTTCACAATAGTCCATGCCCTGCTTGCCTGTACACGCATTAGCAATCCCCGAATTTACTACAACAGCCTGTGCCGTTCCCTTATTCTTAACAATATCTCTGTCCCAGATGACCGGCGCCGCCTTCACAACATTTGTCGTAAATGTTCCTGCAACATTACAGATTTTTTCAGAAAAGATCATAGCCATGTCTTTTCTTCCAACATATTTAATACCTGCTTCCGCTCCCGCTGCCTTAAATCCTTTAGCCGCTGTGATTCCACCTTCAATTACATTCATGCTCGTTCTCCTTATTTAGCCCAACTCTCTACAGACGTGAATCTTTCTATATTTTCTTCATTAAGAGTAAAGTCGTAGTAGTTCAGATCTTCACGCTCAGTCCAGCCAATCCCCTTCCAAAAGGCATTTCCGACATCATTTTTTGTAAATGCTATAAGAGCCACTTTATTGATCTTCTCTTTTTTTAATGCCTGCATAGCCATTGTGACCATTGCCTTTCCTATGCCATGCTTACGAAATTTCTCAGATACACACACATGATAAAAAGTTGCCCTTCTTCCATCATGTCCGCAGAGAATTGCTCCCACTATCTTCCCATTAAGTTCTGCAACTATCGACGTTGCCGGATTTCTGGCAATAAACTTTTGGACTCCCTCATAACTATCATCAATGGAACGGATCGAAAAACCTTTGATAGTCATCCACAGATCATGCACTCCCTCATAATCATTGATGGTCATCGTTCTTATATTAAATTTGTTTTTTTCAACACAAAGCGATGTTTGCAAGTTTCTCTCTCTCCACCTCAAGCTTTTTGATTTGTCCCACATTTCAATTGCACCTCCGGAAACTGTACGACTTTACTGTAAACCGCTAAAGTTTTTAAATCAACTTTTTTATTAAAAATAGTCAATTTCTTATTGCATAAATATACATCTAACTCTGCATAAATGCAACCATTATTCACAGAAACATTTATAAAATTAATTTTTTGTATTTCTAAAATGTATAAATTTGCACTTGCATAATTTAAAGCGCTGCTGTATTATTGTCTCATCACAAGCGCTAATTGTATGCGCAGTAAGGAGAAAATACACTATGGCAGATAAAGAAAAGGTTATACTTGCTTACTCAGGTGGACTTGATACTACAGCAATCATTCCATGGCTTAAAGAAAACTACAATTATGATGTAGTTTGTGTTTGTGTAGACTGTGGTCAGGAGGAAGAGCTTGACGGACTGGAAGAAAGAGCAAAGTCATGTGGTGCTTCCAAGCTCTATATCGAAGATGTTACAGACGAATTTGCTGATGATTACATCGTACCTTGTGTTCAGGCACATGCTGTATATGAAAATCAGTATCTTCTCGGCACTTCAATGGCAAGACCTCTTATCGCTAAAAAGCTCGTAGAGATCGCCCGTAAGGAAAACGCCGTAGCTATCTGCCACGGTGCAACCGGTAAAGGAAATGACCAGATCCGTTTCGAGCTCGGAATCAAGGCACTTGCCCCTGATCTCAAGATCATTGCAGCATGGCGTGATCCTAAGTGGACAATGGACTCTCGTGAATCTGAAATTGAATACTGTAAAGCTCATGGAATCAATCTTCCATTCTCTGCAGATTCTTCATACAGCCGTGACAGAAATCTCTGGCATATCAGCCATGAAGGTCTTGAACTCGAAGATCCTGCTGAAGAGCCTAATTATAAACATCTTCTTGTCCTCGGAGTTAGTCCTGAAAATGCCCCAGACGAGGGAGAATATGTTACAATAGACTTTGAGAAGGGTGTTCCAACAGCTGTTAATGGTGAAAAGATGAAAGTTTCAGACATCATCCGTACACTCAATAAGCTTGGCGGAAAGCATGGTGTCGGTATAATCGATATCGTAGAAAACCGAGTAGTCGGCATGAAGAGCCGCGGTATTTATGAAACTCCGGGCGGTACAATTCTCTATGCAGCTCACGAGCAGCTTGAAGAGCTTATTCTTGACCGCGAATGCATGCGTGAGAAAAAACGCATCAGTGATGAGCTCGCACAGCTTGTATATGAAGGAAAGTGGTTCACACCGCTTCGTGAAGCTCTCTGCGCATTCGTATCAACAACTCAGCAATACGTTACCGGTCAGGTAAAATTCAAACTTTATAAAGGAAATATCATTAAAGCAGGCGAGACATCACCTTACTCACTTTATTCAGAAAGCCTTGCTTCATTTACAACAGGTGATCTTTACGATCACCATGATGCACAGGGATTTATCACACTTTTTGGTCTTTCAACAAAAGTACGTGCGATGAAGATGCAGGCCGCTGAATCTAATAAGAATAACTAATCTAGACAAAGGAATTAAAACAAATGGCCTTATATATCGCAATCATCGATGATGATCCGGCCAACCGCAAGCAGTACGAGCGTCTGTTAAAACGTGAAGCAGACGCCCGCGCAGCCAGCGGAGAGGTTCTTTACATCGATACCTATGGTGATGAAAAAGCTGCACTTCCATATATAATGAAATACGATCTGCTTTTCATCGACATAGTTAATACAACACATAGCGCAGCATCAATCGCAGAAACTTTCCTTGAGAAGGGAGTTACTGCGCCTATTGTGCTGTGCTTAAATGCTTCTGACAATGAAGAAAACTACAGAAATGACAATAGATTTTTATATCACAAGAACCCGCTTTGGCAGCGGGATTTTTCTGATTATGCAGACATCGCGATCAAAGAAAAAGCCAAGCGGCCAATGCTGATCGAACTTAGAAACGAGACCGACACTATCTATATCCAGCCGAACGACATACTCTATGCTCAGCAAAACGGTGGCTACATGGATATAACTTTCAAAAATTCAAAAAAATTCAAGCTCCTTGGCGATGCAGCAAGATTAAAAGATCTTCTGTACAACTGCGAGCCTGTATTTCTCGAAACATCAAAAGACACCGTACTGAACATGCGCTACGTGATTTCACATTCACACAACTCATTCAAAATGTCAGACGGTGCCATTATCAACTATTCATTTTTTAACAAAAGCTTCATTATGCGCGCATGGAAGCGCTATAATGAATATATTTTTTCTAAAAATTTTTCTAAAGATATCACATCGTAACGATTATTCCGCCATCAGCTGCATAAAGGGTTGTGACACCTCTTGCATCAATGATGAGCGTCTTCTTAAATTCTGCCTTTGCAACGTACATAGCAAGAACCTTTGCTGCACGTTCGGGGCAGTTTACATGTGTTATGCACAATGTTCTGTCTTTAGTATCCGGAACACTTGTCTTTTTAAGCTTTTCAAGAGAAAGATCTACCATCTTGGCTAAAGCCTTATTCATCCCTCTTGCTATACTCTCCTGCTCTATCGTTCCATGCAAGCCTATGCACACCGGCTTGATATTAAGCGCAGTAGCAGCCATTGCTTTCATAGCTGAAAGTCTGCCGGCTTTTCTAAGTGCCTCCATACTCTCAAGAACAAAATATGTAAGCTGCTGATCATGTGCAAAATCCTCAACTTCTTTTACAACTTCATCAAGCTCCTTGCCTGCTTCCACAAGTTCAGCGGCTTTAAGCATTATCTGAAGCTCTCCGCATGAAGCAGACTCTGAGTTAAAGACAAAAATTTTTTTCTCAGGATGCTCTTCTTCATATAGATTTTTAGCAAGCAATGCGCTATTATAAGAACCTGAAAGTTCTGCTGAAAGTCCTGTTACAAACACAACATCAGCGTCACCATCAAATGCATTCATATATGCTTCAGGCGACGGGCATGAGCTTTTAGGCGCTCTGGGATAATTTTTTACAGTTTGAAGAAATTCAGCCTGATGAAAAGTTTCATCATCTACAAACGTTCTCTCACCAACTTCGATAGTCAGTGCAACGTTGGCGCAATCATGTGTTTCTGTGAAATACTCAGGAAATTCACAACAGCTATCCGCAACATACTTATATTTCATAAGTGAGTGTACCTCATTTCCGCATGATGTAGTTTTGAATACTATATCAGTATATCATATACTATTTGAGAGTGTCAAAAATCAATACTCGAATTAAAGACACTCAAAGAACAACATTATATTACAATTATAGAAATTTTTCTATATTTATTTTCAAGTATATTTTTTTAATTAGTTTTGGAGAATCAACAAGTGAAACTATATAAGATAAACGATATCAAGAAATTTATGAATATGCTTTTCGCAAGTACATTCTTTGACAAATATTACCTCCGTGAAGGCAATATCAGAACCTTTATTGATTATGATATTGATGGCACATACCACCCTGATTTTTATAAAAATGACGACTCTGCTGCTGCCTATGACCGCAAATATGCCTCGTGGGAGCAACTGCGTCCTTTATGTACTTCCCTGATAAAAGGGCATAACACCCCTCTTGCGATCAAATTTGTTTTCGGCATCGAGCCTGAAAAAATTCCTGAAATAGAAAATGATGGCAGCACAGCTTCATTTCTGCTCACCATAAAATTTGATGAAAGCGGTATCACTGCGACATCTGCAGTTAATAAAAAGATTTTTACAATGGAGCATTCCACAGATGAAGCGTGGGATCAATACGTAGAAAGATTATTCATATCTGCAGGGCTCAATTTTATTAACGAATAAAAAATGCAGGATTCATTAACTGAGTCCTGCATTTCATCGCTTATCAAAGTTTAATATTCTTTAACAGATCACCAAGAGATGTAGTTACCGGAGCTGCCTCAGGAAGCTCTGCGATCTCCTCCTCTTCAGCTTCAGGATCAACAGCATTAAGTGCTTTCATGGAAACAGAGATCTTTCCATCTTTAACACCTGTAACCTTGACCTTAACTTCCTGACCTACCTTTAATACTTCGCCGGGAGTCTTAAGTCTCTTCTCTGAAATCTGTGAGATATGAAGAAGAGCACTTACTCCATCACCAAGATCAACAAATGCACCATATGGCTGAAGTGACTCAACTTTTCCGTCACATACCATACCTGCCTGGATCTTTGCTATCTTATCCTCACGTTCTTTCTTCTGCTCATCTTTGAGAATTGCCTTTGCCGAAAGAACAAGCTTATTTTTGTGTGAATCACATGTTATTATGCGTACTGTGAGATTCTTTCCAAGCCACTCATCAAGATTCTCAACATAATCAAGTGAGATCTGAGAAGCCGGTATAAAACCTCTTACATTTTCCACATAGGCAATAAGTCCGCCATTGACCATTCCGCCAATTTTTACATTTATGCTTTCTTTGGAATCGTACAACTCTTTAAGACGAGCCCAAGCCATGTTATTCTCGACCTGTTCTTCATCTGCAACTTTACCGGACATTACATCACCTTCGGCAAGTTTTTCAAAGGAAGCTTCAAGCTCCTTCTTATAATCATCCATAGATTCTGCCATTTTTGTTCCTCTCCTTTAATTGCAAATTGTATATTCAATTTTAGCAACTTTAGCCAGCCTGTGCAAGCATTTCTATACTTCCATCATCATACCATGTAAGGAGAAGACCTACCACACCTGTATAGCTCACTGCACCTTCAGGTATCCCGTTAGCTATCAGGTTTGTGTTAATAAATGTCGCAGCCGCCTTTTTTACAGCTTTTGTCGGTATGACAGCCTTTCTTTCTACCTTTTCCTCTGTATCATCCGTTATGAAAACATTATCTTCTCTGACCTGGCTTGAAACCTTGGCATAAGAAGAATAAAGCGAATTACTTCCGCAGGCGTCACTAAATTCATTATTGATATAATTCAATACACTGAGATAGCCGCTGTATTGGAAAAATACATCATCAGAGTAAATACATGCCAGATATGCAATGAAATTAGCCTCATCCTCTTCCATAAAGCCTTTGGTATGCGCAAGCTCATGACACATTGCAGAAGGCTTGTTAACTTCTGTCATAAGTGAATTTATATTAGCTTCCATTGTGAATGGAAAATAATAGCCCCTCATTGACTGCTGACACATAAACTCGGATGCATAAAGATTTTTCGGAATTGAATATTCGCCCTCGAAATCATCCCAGTACTCACCAAGCTTTTGCATTGATCTTACAGCCTCAGCAGCCATATCATCACCACCATATACCGGTCTGCCGTCTTCATCCCTTTCTACGAGTTTTGAAAGTTCGTTTGCCTTTGCAACGATGAAATCTCTCACATTTGCAAGTTCTTCAAAGGTATGTGTATCTGAAGCTCCGCCAAGGTATTTTCCCGTAATGCCGCTGCTATGGTAAAGGATAAAGCAGTTTTCTGTCATAAGAAGTGCCACGCCCATAAATACAACACCTGCAGCACGTAAAAAGCGTCCTATGAATTTATGCTCAACGCAATAAATCCTTGATATTATGCCGGCAATTATCATTCCTACCGTTGCTACAACAAACAATACTGCCGCTGCCAGCATCACTTCTCCTATAGAAAATGGGAATATATTAGAAACTTTTGACATCACAGCCTGGATATAGATATAGACATTCTCTCTATGCCAGTCTGCAAATGCTGAAGAATTCCATGCAAGCACATTTAGAGACACTATGATGATGAGCATGATGCTCATAAAAGTTATATATTTTGCATGTCCTTTTATGTATTTTGTCATAGGCATCTCCAATCTGCTGTCATGCTTATTAGTAATTTTTACATGTTCTAATGTTAATACAATATTAATATTAGCAAATATGTATGAGATGCTTATGACATTTTGTTAAGAATATTTAAATATTATCTAAATATTTTTTTCATTTGTAAATTTTTTTGTATGTTGTTAACAATTCTGTAATTTTTAAGCTTTTATAAGATTTACCATTTCGATAGCTCCCAGAGCACAGTCATATCCTTTATTCCCGGAATGCGCTCCTGCTCTTGCTATTGCCTGCTCCAGATTTTCTGTGGTAACTATTCCAAACATGACAGGAACTTCAGTTTCAAGACTTACTGCCGCTACGCCCTTTGAAACCTCATTACATACATAATCATAATGGCTCGTCTGACCTCTTATGACAGTTCCGAGTGCTATCACAGCATCATATTTTCCTGACTTTGCCATCTTCTTTGCAATCAGCGGTATCTCAAAAGCTCCAGGCACCCACGCTGCCGTGATATTGCCTTTCTCCACTCCATGACGCACAAGACCATCTATCGCTCCTCCAAGAAGTTTATTAACAATAACTTCATTAAATCTTGATGCAACTATTCCAACTTTCATTCCCTCAGGTGCAACTAATTTTCCCTCTACTACGTTAATCTCGCTCATTACTTAAACCTCCATTAAAATATGTCCCATTTTTATTTTTTTAGTAAAAAGATATTTCGCATCATATTTCTGCGGTCGTATCTCTATCTGAACTCTCTCCTTTATCTGAAGTCCGAAATCAGAAAGTCCATAAACCTTCTCCGGATTATTGGTTAAAAGTTTAAGTGACCTCGCTCCAATATCTCTAAGAATTTGTGCACCTACCCAATATTCTCTTAAATCCGGTGCAAATCCAAGCTTCACATTTGCTTCAACAGTATCAAATCCCTGTTCCTGAAGTTCATATGCTTTGATCTTATTTATAAGTCCGATTCCACGGCCTTCCTGCCGCATATAAAGCAATATTCCTCTTCCTTCGTTATTTATCATCTCCATAGATTTCTCAAGCTGAAGACCGCAGTCACATCTTAGAGAGCCAAAGGTATCGCCTGTAAGACATTCAGAATGCACCCTGCATAAAATATTCTCACCATCTCCAATATCTCCTTTAACCAATGCCACATGATGCTCACCTGTAATATCATTTATATATCCATACATCTGGAACTCCCCATATTTCGTCGGAAGTTTCGCAGAAGCCTCTCTTACTACATGCTTGACATGCGTACGTATGTAGTTCTGCAGATCTTTTATCGTAATAAATACCATATTGTATTTTCGGGCAAATTCCTGAAGCTTTGGCGTGCGCATCATCGTTCCGTCTTCATCCATAACTTCGCAGCAAACTCCACATTCCTTAAGCCCTGCAAGCTTCATTAGGTCCACCGTAGCCTCGGTATGTCCGTTTCTCGTAAGTACACCGCCCGAACGTGCCACCAATGGAAATACATGTCCCGGTCGTCTGAAATCCTCTGCCTTAGCTCCATCATCTGCACAGGCTCTCATCGTCAATCCTCTCTCTGCCGCTGAGATGCCTGTCGTAGTTTCAACATGGTCTACTGAGATAGTAAAAGCAGTCGAATGGTTATCTGTATTAACGGCTGTCATAGGCGGAAAACCAAGCCTATCTGCACGTTCTGCGCTCATCGGTGTACATATGAGCCCTTTGGCATATTTTGCCATAAAATTAATATTTTCCTGAGTCGCAAATTCTGCCGCACATATCATATCGCCCTCATTTTCACGCTCAGGATCATCCGTACACAGTATGATCTTTCCATTTTTAAGTTCTTCTAGAGCTTCTTCTATTGTTGAATATCTGAAATTATCCATCGCTTAATCCTTTCCGATCATTATTAATCGCCAAACTTATGTCCGCACCCGCCTGCGAGTATTTCACGACTGAGTTAAAAACCATATTTTTGCAGATAGTCCATGGTTATCCCGCTTCCGCCGCTCGTGCAGCCTTTAAGCATTTTCTCTACGTATTTTCCGATTATGTCAGTTTCGAGATTGACTATATCTGCGCTTCTTTTTTTCAGAAGTATAGTTTCTTCTCCTGTATGTGGGATTATCGAAACGCTAAAGTCCGAATCAGTCACATCAGCCACAGTGAGGCTCACGCCATCTATCGCTATAGAGCCCTTCATGACGATTCCTCTAAGTATTTCCTCTGAAGCGCCTATAGTGACCCATACAGCATTTTCGTCACGTTCCATACGTCGTATGGTTCCAGTCCCATCTATATGGCCAGAGACTATATGGCCTCCAAATCTTCCTTCAGCACTCATAGCACGTTCAAGATTAACCTGCGCTCCATTATGCATAGTCCTAAGGCTGCTCCTCCTGACTGTCTCAGCCATTACATCCGCGCAGAAGCTATCATCCGTCAGCTTGGTAACTGTAAGGCATATGCCATTCACGGCAATGCTGTCGCCTATCCGCGTACCTTCAAGGATCTTTTTCGCTTTGATCCTTATCTCCCCTGAGTTAGCACCGATATTAAGCTGTTCAATAGTCCCTATCTCCTCTATGATTCCTGTAAACATCATTTTCCTCCAACAGCCCTGTATCTGATCAATATGTCCTCTCCTACACTTCTCTCTTCTATAAATTCAAATCTGTATGCCTCAGAAGGATCGTCTGCCCCATTTCCTTCCACCGGTGACCTTCCTCTTCCTCCAAAGACCTTCGGCGCAATGAAGACATCTACCTCATCCACGATTCCGGTACTCAATGCACTACTGTTAAGTATTGCACCTCCTTCGATCAGTACGCTGTCTATCTTCTCCTCTCCAAGCCTTTTCATCAATCTGCTTAGATCAACTCTCCCATCGCTTCCGCTCAGCTGCCATACCTCAATACCTCTGTTTTTAAGAAAATACGACTTTTCTTCATTTTCCGATGCAGCAGCCACTATCGTCCTGTACTCTGCTGCAGTTTTCACTATCTGCGATTCCTTTGGTATCCTCAATTTACTGTCTACGATTATCCTCACAGGGCTGCAGCCTCCTTCAAGTCTGCAGTTCAGCATCGGATCATCCGCAAGCACTGTTCCTATGCCAACCATTATGCCCATGCATCTGTGCCTGAGTTTCTGAACTTCATTTCTGGCTTTCTCACCTGTTATCCACTTTGACCTGCCAGACTCCGTCGCTATCTTTCCGTCTGCAGTCATTGCATATTTCATAATGACATATGGCTCGTTTTTCCTAATATAGTGAAAGAAGATGTCATTAAGCAAATCACACTCATCCTTAAGGAAGCCTTCTACGACCTCTATTCCGGCTTCTTTAAGCATTCTTATCCCTTTCCCTGCAACAAGAGGATTCGGATCAGACGAGCCCACATAGACCTTCTTTATCCCTGCTTTGATTATCGCTTCCGTACACGGCGGCTGCTTCCCTGTATGGCAGCATGGCTCAAGTGTGCAGTAGAGTGTCCCTCCATCCACCGGTTCAGCTGCATTTTTTAATGCATTTCTCTCTGCATGAAGATCTCCATATCTTGCATGATATCCCTCTGCAATGATCTTTTTATTCTTAACTATCACTGCCCCTACAAGCGGATTCGGATGACACCAGCCTTCTCCTTTTTTGGCAAGCTCGATTGCACGCCGCATATAAATTTCATCCATTTTCTCTCCTTTTTGTATTATGAATAAAATCTATAGTCTTCAATTGTTGTAAATTCCGGGAAAATCGATCAAAGATTAGAAAAACCCTGAGTTTATAAAAACTCAGGGTTTAAATACGATTGATAGCACAGCCAAATGACTGTGAGAATGATAAAGCACTTCTTCCATCCAGACTTTACTGTCGGTCCCGGAATCACACCGGAGTCATGCGATCGATATTATCGCTAGCGGACTTTACCGCCGATCGGGAATTTCACCCTGCCCTGAAGACTTAATAAATATTTAATTGACTTGAATATAACACCTTCACACTTTTATTGCAACAATTTATGAGATCTTTTTCAAACTATCTTCTTCAAATGCCGCAAATCTCTTACCGCTTGCTTCCGTAAATTCTACAAGATCCTGAAGCTGCTGGTGATCCAGTCTGAAAACAACCTCGTCGTTTCCAAAGTTAAAAATGTTCCTTTTTACTGACTTCTTGCCATAATTCTGTCTAATGTAACTTTCTACTGTCAAAACTATCTCCCCCATATAAAAATACTTAAACTCCGACGGTCCTTCCGCCAAACCTGCTGACTCCCACATCACGCAGTATTCTCATCCCCAACTTTATGTTTATCGATTATAGTATCGGACAATTCTTAACTATTCTCAAGTATTTTATGCAAAAATATTGTACAAAACACTGTACACATCCTGTTTTGTATACATTACTTATTCTTCTATAAGCTTCAATGAACTTATATCTGAATCTATAGCCATCGAATAATTTGTGTAATAGACTACAAATCCCGGCTTACTTCCTGCCGGCTTCTTAACTTCTTTCTTTATCACGTAGTCTATTTCGACCTTGGATTGTCCTCGTCCTTTTGAATAATATGCCGCAAGTGCTCCGGCCTCATTGAATGCTCTGTCCGGTATTTCATCCTGTGTCATTCCTTTACTTCTGAGCACCACATGTGATCCAGGGAATTTTTTTGAATGAAACCACCAGTCATTACCGTTTGCAAACTTAAAGGTAAGCTCATCATTTTGATAGTTATTTTTACCAACATAGATGTCAAAGCCATCGCTTGAAACATAATGAAGCGGCTTACTTACCATCTTTCTCTCACCCTTACGCTTAACAGGATGCTTTTTTACATAACCGCTGTCACTAAGTTCATCTCTTATCTGCTTAAGATCTGCCTCATCAACAGCAATATCAAGTGCATTCTGAATTGATTCCAGATGTGCTATATCATCTTCTGTTTCCTTCATCTGGACAGTAACAGCTTCCTGAGTACGCTTAAGCTTTTGATAACGTTCAAAGTATTTCTTAGCATTATCCGTTGCTGAAAGCTGCGGATCAAGCGGTATCGTTATCTCTTCATTTGTGTAATAATTTTCACACGTTAAAGATTTTGCCCCCTCCTCTGCACTATATCCATAGGTATTGAGCATCTCTCCATAGATACGATATTTATCCTTTTTCTCAGTATCCTTGAGCTGTTTTCTCTGTATATCAAGCTTTTTATAGTCACGCTCAAGTATAGTGGTAACTATTTTTCTGATATCAGACGAACGCTGTCTTATCCTTGTTACAGAATTTCTTTTAGCATAATAGTTTTCGAGAACCTCTGATATCGACTCATATTTTTCTGATTCAAGATCATCATATTCGCTCAAGTGTACTGCCGAAAATTCCTTCGGAATCTCATCTTCATATACGATCTCTGGTGAAAATGATCCTTCTGCCACCTGCGACATAAGCTCACTAAATGCTTCATAAAGGCGCTTCATATCCTCAGGGCTGTCAGCCGCATTCGGCTGATTTCCATCGATTCCCGCCCTGTAAGAAAGCTCAGAAGCCATCACCGGAGAAAAGCCTGTAAAGCTGTTATATATTGACTTTATATTGTTCTGCGCTGATTTCCTTATCGCTTTATCAAAATTCTCTTCACTTATAGGCCGCGTAGGGTCAAGCTTATCCTGTGTTTCTGGTATAAAATATTTCCTTCCCGGCAAAACTTCTCTGACCGAACTTACTGAAGCTGAAACATGCTTGATCGAATCGATTATCATGTCTTCAGAATCACAGAATATAATATTTGAATACTTTCCCATAAGCTCTATGACAAGCACTTTTCTGCACAGATCACCCATTTCATCGAGATGTTCAACACTTATCCTTATGATTCTCTCAAGTCCCGGCTGCGAAACATCGGTAATCCTTCCATTTTGCAGGTGTTTTCTCAAAAGCATGCAAAAATTCGGTGCAACCATCGGGCTTACAACATTCTTGTCTGTATAATATACAAAAGGAAGCGATGCGCCGGCAGATATAAGCAGTCTGTCCGTCTTTCCCTTTGCTGTTTTAATCGTGAGCATCAATTCATCAGGCTCAGGCTGAGCGATTTTATACACTCTTCCGCCAAGCGCCCTGCTTTTTATCTCATGTACCAACGCCGCTGTTGTGATTCCATCAAAAGCCATTTTTTCCTCATTTCTTATTATTTAAAAAGCAGCATCCGTATGGATGCTGCGAATTATCAAGGGCGAAGCCAGTCATACATTTCCTGATACTGTCTTGCTGACTGCTGCCAAGAAAAGTCTGCCTTCATTCCCCTATCTATGATCTTATTCCATTCCCTCTTATGGTTGATATAAACACCATGTGCATAACGTATCGTATTAAGCATCTCATGTGCATTATAGTTCGTAAATGAGAATCCTGTTCCTTTACCTTCGTACTCATTGTACGGCTCAACCGTATCTTTCAGGCCACCTGTCTCTCTAACGATCGGAACTGTACCATAACGCAGTGCCATAAGCTGTGAAAGACCGCAAGGCTCAAAAAGTGACGGCATAAGGAAAGCATCACACGAACCATATATCTTATGAGAAAGCTCTTCTGAATAATAAATATTTGCACGGCACTTATTGTTATACTTCCAGTCGAAATGACGGAACATATTCTCGTACTGCTCCTCGCCTGTACCGAGAACTACGATCTGTACATCTTCCTGCATAAGTTCATCCATTATGTAAGCGATGAGATCGATTCCCTTCTGTCCTGTCAATCGGGAAACTATACCGATCATAAATGCGTTATCGCTGCGATCAAGACCAAGCTGTGTCTGCAATGCACGCTTATTCTTGATCTTCTCCTTACGGAAATTTTTCTGTGAATACTTGTTTACTAAGAAATTGTCAGTTTCAGGATTATAAACATCATAGTCTATTCCATTAACAATTCCTCTAAGATCGTGCTCTCTTGCCTTTAGAAGACCATCGAGCTTTTCTCCATAAAACTCTGTTTTGATCTCTTCTGCATAAGTTCTGCTTACCGTTGTTACCGCATCCGCAAATACTATTCCACCCTTAAGGATATTGGCATCCTTATATGCTTCAAGCTTATCCGGTGCAAAATAGTATGATGGAAGTCCTGAATACTGCTGAACAGTTTTGACATCCCATGTTCCCTGAAACTTTAAGTTATGTATCGTTATAACTGACTTCATATCACGGAAGAACTCACCACCGCGGAAGCTGTCCTTAAGATACACCGGAATAAGTCCTGTCTGCCAGTCATGGCAGTTAACGATATCAGGTCTAAATCCGATCAATGGAAGTGCAGAAAGTGCTGCCTTGGAGAAAAAGATAAATCTCTCAAGATCCCACTTCATATCACTTGTATAAGCACTCTCTCCTGAAAAATAGTACTCATTGTCGATAAAATAAAAGGTAACACCATTGTAAACTGTCTTGAAAATTCCTACATATGTGCTCTGACCATTATAATCCATGTAAAAATTAGTAATGTACTCGAGCATATCCTTGTACTTCTGATACATACAGTTATACTTCGGAATCATAACACGTACGTCAAAGTACCTTTTGTCAAAACAATTCGGTAACGAACCCACAACGTCAGCCAATCCACCCGTTTTAATAAACGGAACTGCTTCTGATGCGACAAACAACACGTTCTTCATAAATAAATATCCTCCTCAACTCACCTTAGCCTTAACCTCATCAGCCAATTTTTTCATTTCTTCGGCACTGCGTTTGACAGTATCAGTAACCTCAGCTCCACTGATGATACGTGCAAGCTCATCAGTAATAGCATCCCCCTCCAGTTCATTGATGCAGGTTACTGTTCTTTCATTTTTAACCGATTTCTCGATCAGGAAATGATGATCTGCCATAGCCGCTATCTGCGGAAGATGTGTAATACATATTACCTGATGCCTCCGTGAAAGCTCCGCAAGACTTTCTGACACCATCTGTGCTGTTCTGCCGCTAATTCCAGTATCGATTTCATCAAAAATCAAAGTATCTATAGAATCTGTGTCAGCAAGCACTGTCTTTAATGCCAACATCACTCTAGAAAGTTCACCGCCGGAAGCAATCTCCCTTAACGGCTTCAGTGCCTCGCCGGGATTTGTTGAAATTGTAAATTCAACACGATCCCTACCACTAACAGTATAATCGTCCGAATCGGAGATGTCGATATTAAACTTTACATCTATAAAGTTTAATGACACAAGTGCAGCCACCAATTTTGTCTCAAGTTCCGCAGCTGCAGCCTTTCTTTCCTTACTAAGTTCTTTTGAAACTTCGCTTAATTCTTTTTCTTCGGCTGCTATCTTCTGCTTCAGATCATTGATGTAAGCATCGAAATTTTCTATTCTCTCAAGCTTCTTCTGTCTCTCTTCAAGCGAGGCATTTATTTCACTTACACTTGCTCCATATTTCATCTTAAGCTGATTTATAAGGTCAAGTCTTGATGCTGTATCTTCAAATTCATCCTGAGAAAATTCAACTGTGTGAAGATACTCCTCAAGATCCCTTCTAAAATCAGATATCAAAGCATCTACCGAAGCCAATTCATCATAAAGATTTTTTGCATTTTCATCAGCTTCAGCTATCTCAGCAAGACTTCTGAGTGCCCTTCCTGTAAGCTCGCCTGCTGATTCATCTCCACCCATGAGCTCAGCTGCACTTCCCGCTGCCTCTGTGATCTTTCTGGAGTTATTCATAAGACTGTAGCGCTTTTCAAGCTCCTCGTCTTCGCCTTCCTTAAGCTCCGCTTTCTCTATTTCACTGACCTCATAGCGAAGCAGATCGGCTTCCCTCAATCTTGCTGACTCGTCTGTGTCCGCCTCTTCAAGTTCCTTTTTCAGCTCTTTATATACTTCATAGTGGCTGCGGTACCTCTCATATGCACTTTTCGCACCATCACCAGCATAGCGATCAAGCAATTTTAAATGATTTTTCTGATATAAAAGCGACTGATGCTCATGCTGTCCATGAATATCAATAAGAACTGAACTGATGTCCCTAACCATAGGATTGTTAACGGCTACACCATTTACTCTGTAAAGGCTCTTACCGTTCTTTACCCGTCTCTTGATGATGACTAGTCCGTCTTCATCTACCGGGATCTCATATTCCTCAAATTTTCTTCTCTGTTCTTCCGAATCAATAGAAAATTCAAGTTCAACTTCAGCAGGTCTCTCAGGATCTCTTTCTATGTCCTTTCCTGCCTTTCCACCTAATCCTATACTTACTGAACCGATCAACATCGATTTACCTGCGCCTGTTTCTCCTGAAAAGATATTCAGGCCTTCCCCAAAAAACACCTGACTTTCTTCGATCAGCGCAAGATTTTTTACGTGTAAACTGATTAACATGCCTTTCCTTTCACGCATCTCCAATACGCAAGCCGCTGCTGTTACCTACATTGTACATAACAGCAGCTGACCGGGGCAAAGCATTAATTGAATCCCCTAAGCTTTTCCTTTACGTTTTCTGCATCTTCTGCTGTGCGGATCGCACAAAAGATTGTATCATCACCTGCTACACATCCAAGTATCTCAGGCAGATGAAGTGCATCCAAAGCAGTCGCTGCTGCCATTGCCATTCCTGTAACTGTATGGATCACAAGAATATTACCTGCCACATCTGCTGAAAGCATTCCTTCTTTTAAGACTCTGATATATTTCTCATTCAAAGTCGAATTATCTGAAGGAGCCTGAACATACTTCTGGCGCCCATTACTTCCCGACACCTTTGTAAGATGAAGCTCTCTTATATCTCTTGAAACCGTTGCCTGAGTAACATCAAATCCCTCTCTTCTAAGGTATTCTGCAAGATCCTCCTGAGTTTCGATCTCCAGAGATGTAATCAGATCCAGTATTTTTTCCTGTCTTTTTTTCTTCATTCTTATCCCATTTCCTACGATTGAAACTTTGTACTTAGTACTGAGAGAAAGCTTCCTCTATGAATCCTGACAATCCTCGTAACATGAGTAGACGGTCTTACCTCAACATAATCGCCTTCTGTCAACATTATAGGATTATGCCCGTCAAAGCTGACCTCACTTTCTCCTCTTCCTCCTGCAACATTTATGCGAATCTTTCTTTCTGCTGCCAATAAAATGCTTCTTGAATTAAGCGTATGCGGACATATCGGTGTGATAGCCATCATCCTCGATGTTGGCTCTATTATCGGCCCTCCTGCCGACATTGAATATGCCGTAGAACCGGTAGGTGTACATACGATCATTCCATCTGCCCTATAGCTTCCAAGAAGCGCATCATTTACATAAAGATTGTAATCTGATACCCTGAGCGAACCTGCTGTATGAAGTACTATATCATTCAACGCCCTTGTCTCGCCTTTAAGTGTGCCATCAGCCGCATAGGCTTTTCCGCAGAGCATCATTCTTTCTTCGATAGTATAGCTTCCATCTTCGAGAGCTTCCATAGCCGGCTCAATAGACGAAACTTCTACATCTGTAAGAAATCCCAATGTTCCAAGATTAACGCCGAGCATTGGGATTTCTTTATCAGCTACATCTCTTGCCGCTCCGATAAAGGTACCGTCACCCCCAAGAACGATTATACATTCTGTCGTCTCAGGAATCCCTGTTATCGGGCAGTAATTACCATGTTCATCCGCTTTGGTGACATGAACCAGCACTTCTTTACCGGCTTTTTTTAGATTATCACTGATCCTCCTCGTCACACTTAGATCAGTATCACGGTCTCCATTTGCAACAATAAGAAAATGATTCATATCATTTATCCAGTGCACCATGTGCGATCTGCACTGTTTCCTCCACATCAGGGACAAACTCTGTGTCCGGTGTCTTTTTAGAAATATGCATCAGATACTCGATATTACCTTCCGGTCCTCGTATCGGTGAATAGTCAAGTCCTAAAATATGAAAGCCCGTTTCTTTTGTAAATGCAAGGACATTATTGATAACTTCTTCGTGTACCGCTTTATCCCTTACAACGCCTTTCTTTCCAACCTTATCTTTACCGGCTTCAAACTGTGGTTTTATAAGGCATACCATCTCTGCTTCATCACTAAGGATCGCATATGCAGCAGGAAGTATCTTTGAAAGCGAGATAAAAGAAACATCTACTGATGCAAAAGCAGGCTGATCCGGGATATCCTCTGATGTAAGATAACGGAAATTGGTCTTTTCCATGCATACAACTCTTTCGTCAGTTCTAAGCTTCCACGCCAGCTGACCATATCCTACATCTATCGAATAGACCTTACTTGCACCATTCTGAAGCATGCAATCGGTAAAACCACCTGTTGACGCTCCTATATCCATGCATACCTTGCCATCCAATACTACAGGAAATACCTGCATTGCTTTCTCAAGTTTAAGTCCTCCGCGGCTTACATACTTCAGCGGCTTACCCTTGTATTCTATTTTTACATCTTCTGCAAAAGTAGAACCAGGCTTATCCTCTCTCTGGCCATCGACGAAAACATCGCCTGCCATTATATAAACCTTTGCTTTTTCACGAGACTCTGCGAGTCCCTGTTCTACCATCATTACATCAAGTCTTTTCTTTGCCATTTAACACATCCAGAATCCGTGATCTTATTGACTCATGGTCGATTCCGATCGCTTTTTTCAAAATATCTACATTGCCATGCTCAATATATCTGTCAGGAATGCCTATATTAAGCACATCTATTTCTGAGCCAATGCTGTCAAGATATTCTCTTGCTTTCTCGCCATAAGCACCGCTCAAAACATTTTCTTCCATAGTCACAATAAGACTTGCATTCCCTGAAGCCTTCTTTAATGCCTCTTCATCTATAGGTTTCACGAATCTTGCATTGACTATTGAACATTTAATTCCATCTTTTTTAAGAAGATTCCTCACCTTTTCAGCAGTTTCGACCATCGAGCCTACTGCAAAGAGCCATACGCCGCCTTCATCATACAAAACTTCAGCTTTCCCATACTCTATCGGTGCTCTGAAATCTTCAAGGCCATCATATGCTTCACCTCTGCCATACCTTACTGCGATAGGCATATTATACTCCATGATCGCATATTTAAGCATATCTGCCAATTCCCACTTATTTTTAGGCGCCATAACACTCATATTAGGTATTGATGAAAGGTAAGACAAGTCAAAGATTCCCTGATGCGTCTCACCATCTGCACCTACAAGTCCTGCCCTGTCTATCGCAAAGACAACATGCAGATTTTGTATGCATACATCATGAATGACCTGATCATATGCCCTTTGCAAAAAGCTTGAATAGACTGCAAATACAGGCTTCATTCCGCCTGCCGCAAGCCCTGCTGCAAAAGTGACCGCATGTTCCTCAGCTATGCCCACATCAAAAAATCTGTCTGGATATAAATTTCTAAATCTATTTAATCCTGTCCCATCAGGCATCGCTGCAGTTATAGCTGTAATTCCCTCATCACGAGCAGCCAATTTTATCATAACTGTAGAGAATATGTCAGTCCATCCAGCTTTCTTCTTATTCTTCTTAGGAAGTCCTGTCTCTATATCAAAAGGTTCTGTTCCATGGAAACGCGCAGGATGACGCTCTGCAGGAGCATAGCCTCTTCCCTTCTTAGTCTTAACATGTATCAGAACAACATGATTTATTTTCTTGGCTTCCATGATAAGCTTTTTCATTGAACGTATATCATGACCGTCTACAGGACCTAAATATGTTATTCCCATGTCCTCAAAGAACATCCCCGGAACAAACAACTGCTTGATTGAGCTCTTATAACGTTTGAGCTTTGTAACAACTTCATTTCCGAAAGGTGTCCGCTGAAGCTGTTTCTGCAGATTTATCTTAAAATCCTGATATCCTTCCGCTGTTCTTATACTCTGAAGGTACTTAGAAATTCCACCTACATTTTCTGAAATAGACCTTTCGTTGTCATTCAGGATGATTATGAAATTCGATTCAAGCTTTGACGCATTGTTAAGCGCCTCATAAGCCATACCACCGGTAAGTGCTCCGTCACCTATAACAGATACTACCGTATACTTCTTATGCTGAAGGTCTCTTGCCTTTACAAGTCCCAAACCTGCTGAGATAGATGTCGAACTATGTCCTGTATCAAAGCAATCACATGGACTCTCCTCTCTTTTAGGAAATCCGGCAAGACCACCATATTTTCTTAAGGTATCAAATTCCTTCCATCGTCCAGTAAGTATCTTATGTGTATATGACTGATGACCCACGTCAAATACGATCTTATCCTCTGGAAGACTTAAAGATAAATGCAGTGCCATTGTAAGCTCGACTGTGCCAAGGTTAGAGCCAAGATGGCCTCCGTTTTCAGATATTTTCTTTATCAGAAATGTTCGGATCTCCTGTGCAAGGAGTGCATATTCATCCGGAAGGATCTTCTTTATATCATTTGGTTTTTTAATCCTGTCAAGAATCAATTTACTTCACCCGGTCTATAAGATATTCAATAAGTTCATCAAGAAACATATTTTTCTTAGAAAGTGAACTCATAAGTCCAATCGCTTTCTCAGAAAGAGTTTCTACATCGATCTGAGATTTTTCCAATCCATGCAGTGTTACATATGTTGATTTCTGATTTTCAGCATCAGATCCAACGTGCTTGCCCAAAATCTTCTCATCTCCTGTAACATCCAAGATATCATCTCTGATCTGGAAAGCTACTCCAACTGCTTTTCCTATCTCTTCAAGCTTCTTCACTTCCTCATCAGAAGCCTCTGCAAGTACAGCACCTATCATAAGTGACGCTTCAAGCAATGCAGCAGTTTTGTTTTCATGGATAAACTGAAGCTCGTTCTCATCAATCTTGCGGTGTCTGTCTTCTGCATCTACATCAGCCGCCTGACCTCCGAGCATTCCATGTATTCCTGCCTTTTCTCCAAGTATTCTTGTTGCTTTGATTATCACAGAAGCCTTATCTGGTGCAAGATCTACTGCAGAAAGCGCAGTTTCGAATGCCAAATTCAAAAGTCCGTCTCCTGCCAGCGTAGCCATTCCGGCTCCATAGACCGCATGTGTCGTTTTCCTTCCGCGCCTGTACTCATCATTATCCATAGCTGGAAGATCATCATGAACAAGTGAATAGTTATGAATCATCTCGATTGCCGCCATAAAAGGCTCAATAAGCTGATTCTTCCCACCATACATCTTATAGGTTTCTTTCATCAAAATAGGGCGAAGACGCTTTCCCGGGCTTGTTGCAGAATAATTGATCGCCTCCGCCACCCGTGATGCGTATCCCTCTTCTGAAGGAAGATATTTTTTCAGTATTTTATTTGCATCGTCTACTCTCTCGATCAGACTATTACTGAAATTCTTCTCTATCCCCATTATCGTTTACTACCATCACTTTCTTTTCAACTTCGTCTATTTTCTTTCTGGTACTCTTAAGCACCTGCATTGCTTTTTCATAAACAGCAAAAGACTCTTCAAGCGAGATATCCTCAGAATCCATCTTTTGTACTGCGTCCTCAAGATGCTTAAACCCTTCTTCAATCGTCAGTTCTTTTTTCTTTGCCGGTGACATTCGAAAATACCTTTCCGTCTCTAAGATAGACTGTCAATTCATCATTCTCATTAACCTGACTGATGCTGTTTAACGGTTTCCCATTCTTTTCAACAAAAGAATAACCTCTTCCAAGAGTAGCTTCCGGTGAAAGGGCTTCAAGCCTTACCTTCATTTCATTGAGCCTTGCCTTGTTTCTTTCAAGCTTCAGCTTCATAAGGTCATTCAGACTGTCTGCATATGAATCGCATAGCTGCGCAGCATCCCTAAGCCTTCTTTCCATAAGATTAGTGAGCTTGCTTTGCATTCCATTGATTCTCTCACGCCTGACCTCAAATGAATTCTCGGGTGAACGATTTTTAAGCCTTAACTCATATTCCGAGCACCTTCGCCTCGCTTCAGCTATCCGATGAGTAATCCTTGCATCAAGTCTGTCTGCATAAAGCTCCAGTGCATTTATAACAGCATAATAATCACATACTGCAAGCTCTGCTGCAGCCGAAGGTGTCGGCGCCCGCTTATCTGCAACCCAATCAGCTATAGTCGTATCCGTCTCATGGCCCACAGCTGAGATTACCGGTTTGCTGCATTCAAAGATAGCCCTCGCGACAATTTCTTCATTAAATGCCCAAAGGTCTTCTATCGAGCCTCCGCCTCTTCCGACAATTATCGTATCAACCTCAGATTTTTCAAGGGCTTTTATCCCCCTGACCACCGATTCAGCTGCACCTTCTCCCTGTACTTTAGCAGGATACAGCACTATCTGTATATGCGGATTTCTGCGTGTGGAAACATTTATTATATCCCTGACCGCAGCTCCGGTTGGCGCTGTTACAACACCAATAACCTTCGCAAACTGTGGAATGGGTTGTTTATACATAGCGTCAAACATCCCCATTTCTTCAAGCTCTTTTTTTAATTTTTCATACTTTTCATAGAGAAGGCCTGCGCCTTCACGGGAAATATTTTTTGCATAGATCTGATATCTGCCATCACGTTCAAAAACACCGATCTTACCCGTGACAACAACTGACTGCCCCTCCTCCAGATGAAAATCAAGAGTATAGGTTTCCGACGCGAACATGACGCCGGTCATTGCAGACCGGCTGTCCTTCAACGTAAAATAGATATGTCCTGAAGAGTGATACTTCACATTAGAAAGCTCACCTTTCATCTGGATTTCTGACAGTATCAGATCATCTTCAATCAGTCCTCGTATGTATGAATTGACCTGAGTGACAGAATAGACTTTCTGCATGTATTACACCAGTTTTGCCAGAACTCCATTAACAAACGCAGGAGAAGAATCCTGACCATATTTCTTTGCAAGTTCAACAGCTTCATTAATAGCTACCGGAGTAGGAACTGTATCATCATACTTAATTTCATATGATGCAAGACGGATGAGCGCAAGCTCAACCTTTCCCATACGTTCTGTTGTCCAACTCTCAGCATGCTCATTGATATTAGCATCAAGCTCAGGTATCACATCAAGAATGCTCTTAAAGCGCTTCTCAATAAACTCTTCTGATTCATCATCAGCAGGTTCCTCAAGCTGATCAAAATATAATCTGATCTGATGCGGCATATCCTCGATTGAATTAAACTCAACCATAAATAACAATATAAAAACGTGTTCTCTTAACAGACTTCTCTTCATTTTTGCACTCATCTTTCTGTTTCTGTCCCCATATCTACACTTGCGACTCTGATATTTACATCGGCAACAGAAAGACCTGTCATCGTTTCGATCGCACTCTTTACCTTTTCCTGTACCTTCCGGCTGACATCCGGAATACTAAATCCATATTTGACATTAATCGCCAATTCAGCACTCACAACACTCTCAGCTATATCAACACGAACTCCCTTATCAGCGGTCTTCATGCCTACGTAGCCCATAAGTGTCTGTCCGATGCCGCCTGCACTCATACTGACGCCATCGACTTCTCTTGCTGCAAGTGAAGCAATTACTGCAACTACACCATCTGCAATTTTGACCTCACCAGCAATACCGGCTTCCAATGTTACAGATCCTGCAGACTTTTCCTCAGCCATTATCTTCGTTCCTTTCCAATTCTAAATACCCATTATTTTTGATTATATCAAACTCTGAGCCTTTTGCAAACCTTGTATTCATTATTGTTGTCACAATTAAATTATCGGCCGTGCATATACTCTTCTATTCTTCTATCCAGAAAGACAGCGTCTTTTCTACGCTGTCATCAGCATACTTTACTCTCTGCCTTCCAAGCCATTGAAAAACAGTCTTTCCATCAAAAAGAATTTCTTTAAGTTCGTCATAGACTTCCTTACTTTCTGCACGTATCATAAAGAAATCTTTATCTCCTGATCCCTTCTTTTCAAAAACAGCCTTTAGTCTGGCTTCATCAGCTGTCGTGAAATACAGCCCCTCTTTAACATAATAATATGCTTCAAGGGATGTACATGCCGGAAGGCCCTGCGGCTCTTTTACATGGTGTGTAAGCCTTAATATATCATCATTACAGCAGAAATAATTATAGTTGATCTCATCAACTACCTCTGTATTTACATAGCTTCGATATGTTGAATCACCCCATGTAGCATCCACATAAGCCCATGTGCCATCCACGCACACAAGGTTCCATGCATGATTATCTCCATTTGCTGTCCCATATACCATAGTACACGGGACGTCCAACCTGTCCAAAAGATACTTCATTGCAAGCGAATATCCCTGACATACACTTCTTCCATTTATGAATACCGAGCAGATATTTTGATTATCCGCCGAATCAACATCATATGATGTATTTTCAACGATAGTGTCAAAGCAATATTTTACTTTTTCATAATCATTGTCATCCATCGGTGCATTTTTCAGGATTTCATCCACTTTTGCATCTATAATTTTCTGACGGTTATTTCTTTCAGCCTCCGTCATTGTATATCTGCCTGAAAAATCAAGCTTTATCACGACGTCATTTGCAGTTGTTACCGTAGTTCTGTAACCTGCGATATAGAAAAACTCCGGATGATCCATGATCACAGCATTAAAGCATTTGTCAAGCACATCAGCATTAAGTGTGGATACTGTTCTCGACTCTTCCATAAGATTTATCGATCTTGCTATTTCTAAATAAACTCTTTTTTCCACAGGTGACAGATGATTATAAGCATATTTAGTGAAATCTTCACCTGTCACATCGTTAGAAGAAGTTTCTTCATTTGCACTTTGGCCTTTTTCTTTAGCAGCCTCGCTATCATCTGTGCTGTATTCTTCCGCTCCTTCATCCGTTGATAAACTTTCGGCATCATTATCACTTACGATATCAAATTCATCCAGCAGATCGAAAATCCTATTTTCTATGCCTTCAAGAACATCTCCCGCTCCACATCCTGTCAACAAAGCGCAACTTAAGAAAAGCGACATGATAAATGCCGCTTTTCTGCTTTTTTGCTTACGATCAGTTTTCAGAATATTCTTCAAGTTCAAGTCCATCATTTCTATCCAAGGTCATGCCGATACTCCATGAATTAACAAACAGAAGCAGCGGATTGCCCTTAAGGTCACGAACCTTTTTCATATCAGAAGTTCCATTAATTGTATCTAAATCGATATCAGTATTCTTGATCCAACGAATAAATTCATAAGGCAGATTTTCAAGAATGATATCCACGTTATATTCATTCTTCAGACGGTATTGAAGCACTTCAAACTGAAGTACACCTACAACGCCTACGATGATCTCTTCCATACCGTAGTTAGATTCCTGGAATATCTGAATAGCACCTTCCTGCGCTATCTGCTCTATTCCCTTAACGAACTGTTTACGCTTAAGGCTGTCTTCAAGACGGACACGTGCAAAATGCTCAGGTGCGAATGTAGGTATTCCCGCATACTGGAATTTATCAGGCGGTGTACATATAGTATCTCCGATCGAATAAATACCCGGATCAAATACACCAATGATATCACCTGCAAAAGCTTCATCTACTACATGTCGTTCATCAGCCATCATCTGCTGAGGCTGAAGAAGTCTTACCTGCTTATTTCCCTGAACATGCCATACGTTCATTCCTGCTTCAAACTTTCCGGAGCAGATTCTCATAAATGCGATACGGTCACGATGAGCTTTGTTCATATTTGCCTGTATCTTAAAGACAAATGCTGAGAAATTCTTCTCAACAGGATCAATGACTCCCTGATTTGATACTCTTGGAAGCGGAGACATTGTCATTTCAAGGAAGTGCTTAAGGAATATCTCGACACCGAAGTTAGTAAGTGCAGAACCAAAGAACACCGGTGAAAGCTTACCCTTATTTACCAATTCCTGATCAAACTCAGCTGATGCACCATCTAAAAGCTCTATTTCGCCCATAAGCTGTTCTCTGGCATCTTCTCCGATAGCAGCTACAGACGCTTCCTCATCATCAAGCTTAATCCTTGTTACAGTACCTTCCTTAGTACCTTTAAGTGTATCTGAAAATTCTACGATCTCTCCTGTAGTACGATCATATACACCCTTAAAGTTTTTACCTGAACCGATCGGCCAGTTTATCGGGCATGTTGCAATGCCAAGCTCTTTTTCAACCTCGTCTACCAGCTCAAATGTATCTCTGGCATCACGATCCATCTTGTTGAAGAATGTAAAGATCGGAATCCCTCTGCGTGCACATACCTTGAAGAGCTTTCTAGTCTGCGGCTCAACACCTTTTGCTCCGTCGATTACCATTACTGCTGAATCTGCAGCCATAAGTGTACGGTATGTATCCTCAGAGAAGTCCTGATGTCCCGGAGTATCCAGAATGTTGATGCAATATCCGCCATAATTAAACTGCAATACAGAAGATGTAACGGAGATTCCTCTTTCCTTCTCGATATCCATCCAGTCAGATACGGCATGGCGTGCTGTTGCTTTGCCCTTAACACTTCCTGCAAGATTTATCTGACCGCCGTAAAGAAGGAACTTCTCCGTCAGAGTTGTCTTACCTGCATCGGGGTGAGATATGATGGCGAACGTACGTCTTTTGTTAATTTCTTTTGCCAGATCTGACACTTATTCCTCACAATCCGAGGCACGCCGGTCGGACGTGCCTCTAAATAAAAAATATTTATTTTTATAAACTATAGTAAAAACCGACTTTTTATAAAATCGTCATATTAGTATACAACATACGCTGTCGCATATGCAAGACCTGCGCCAAAACCACAGAGAATATATTTTTCTCCACGCTTGAGAAGACCCTGTTTGTTGTATTCATCCATAATTCTTGGTACAGAAGCCGCAGATATGTTTCCTACATGATCCATATTTGTAGGGAATTTCTCGATCGGCTGTTTCATCATACGTGCAACAGCCTCCACGATTCTGTAATTTGCCTGATGAAGGAAGAACTTATCTATTTCATCGACATTTACACCCAAAGGCTTAAGTAATTCATTAATACTTTCCGGTACTCTTTTACATGCAAATTTGAACACTGCCTGACCATCCATCTTTGCATAGTCAAGCTTAACTTCATCTTTGCCGCTCCATGGGTTGGCTATCTCTCTGTCTTTCATAATAAGAGCTTCGCCATTTGCACCTTCACCTCTTGCAAGGATAGCCTGTATTCCACGAGAATCATCTTCAGAAGCACCTACTACAAAGCATCCTGCACCATCTCCAAAAAGTACGCACATTGAACGATCTGTCCAGTCCATGATCTTAGAAAGAACTTCTGCACCCATAACAAGTGCATACTTAGCCTTTCCACTCTTAATGAATGCATCTGCAATATCAAGACCGTATACACATCCTGCACAGCCAACCGGAATATCGAATGGCATAGCTTTTTTACATCCAAGTGCCTCTTGAAGCTGACAGGCAAGTCCCGGGAAACGGTAGTCAGATGATACTGTAGAAACTACGATCAGATCAAGATCTTCCGGAGCAATCCCTGCATCCTTAAGACCATTTTTTGCAGCTTCAACTGCAAGGTCAAGTGCTGTCTCGTTTACACATATATGTCTTGTAACGATTCCGGTACGCTGGCGAATCCACTCATCTGAGGTATCCACCAGCTTACTGAGATCGTCATTGGATACAACCTTTTCAGGCAGTGCCGAACCGGTTCCCAAAATAACTGTTCTCAAAATTAAGTCTCCTTTATGCCTTTTGTCGCAAAGAATTTAAGATCAATACTTACGGAAGCGCTTGTATCTCTGATCCGCAAGCTCCTTGCCGCTCATTTTACTATACTGAGCAATGAATTCCTGAATATTGTCCTTAAGGAAGTCTGCAATCTCAGCGATCGTAAGATCTGATGCTCCGCCGTACTCAGGAATTATCTTTTCGATCACATCAAGGCGTTTAAGATCCTCGGCTGTAATACACATAACCTCAGCTGCCTCAGAAGCTCTCTTACCATCTTTCCAAAGGATAGAAGCAAATCCTTCAGGTGAAAGAACTGAATATGTTGCATTTTCCATCATCCATACTTCATTTCCGCAAGCAAGAGCAAGAGCGCCGCCGCTTCCGCCTTCACCGATCATAAGTGAAAGTACCGGAACCTTAAGTGCTGACATCTCATAAAGGTTTCTTGCGATTGCTTCACCCTGTCCATTTTCCTCAGCTTCCATTCCAGGGAAAGCACCAGGTGTATTTACGAATGTTATAATCGGACGGTTGAATTTCTCAGCCTGTTTCATAAGACGAAGTGCCTTACGATAACCTTCCGGAGAAGGCATACCAAAGTTTCTTGCCTTACATTCAGCCATATCCTGACCTTTTTCAACACCAATAACAGTCACGCTTACACCATTAAGTGTTGCAATACCGCCAACAACACACTTGTCATCAGCAAAATATCTATCACCGTGAAGCTCTACAAAATCATCGAATACACGATTGATATAAGCAAGAGCTGAAGGACGCTTGATAGAACGTACAGCCTTTACCTTATCCCATGCTGTAAGCGGAACAATATCCTTATTTGCCTCAACCGCTGCTGTGCGTGGCTTTAAGGCAGCCGGAAGTGTTCCATTTGTGATTTTGAGGATCTTTGCAAGTGTTGACTTAAGATCTCTTCTCTCGACTACCATATCACAGAAGCCATGCTCAAGAAGAAACTCACTTCTCTGGAATCCTTCCGGAAGCTTCTGACCAATTGTCTGCTCGATAACACGAGGTCCTGCAAAACCAACAAGAGCCCCCGGCTCACCGATAATGATATCACCAAGCATCGCAAAAGATGCTGTAACACCGCCGGTTGTAGGATCTGTAAGAACTGTTATGTAAAGAAGGCCAGCATCTGAATGACGCTTAAATGCAGCAGAAGTCTTCTCCATCTGCATAAGAGAAATGATACCTTCCTGCATTCTTGCACCACCGGAACATGTGAACATGATCACTGGAAGCTTTTCCTCTGTTGCTTTTTCTACGGCACGAGTAATTTTTTCACCATAGACATGACCCATACTTCCCATAAGGAATCTTGAATCACAGATACCGAGGACAACTCTTTCTCCTCCGATGCGGCATTCACCTACTGTAACACCCTCATCCTGACCAGTCTTTTCACGTGTAGCTGCAAGCTTATCATCATAGCCTGGGAAATCAAGCGGATTTACCGGCTTGATATCGTTAAACCATGGTGTGAAAGAGCCCGGATCAGCTACCATCTTAATTCTGTTATTTGTTCTTACTCTATAATAATGACCACAATATGTGCAAACATAATTATTAGCTACAATGTCCTGCTTCTCGGCTCTTCTGCCGCAAGCCGGACATACGATGTAATCAGGAGCCTCTTTACTCCTGAATAAATTGAGCATTCTCATTTTATTACCTTTTCCTCACTTATGCTTTGGAAATTGCAAAGGTAATCTCTGCCGAAGCAGCAACCTTACCGTCTACTGTTGCAACTGCCTTACCGATTCCCATCGGACCTTTAACTTCAATGATTTCTGTTTCAAGTGTAAGGACATCGCCAGGCTCTACCTTCTTCTTAAACTTAGCCTTATTGATGGCAGCAAAATATGCTGTTTTTCCTTCAAATTCAGGCTCAGAAAGCATTGCCACAGCACCGACCTGTGCGAGAGCCTCAATTATGAGAACTCCCGGCATAACAGGCTCTCCAGGGAAGTGACCTGCAAAAAACGGCTCGTTATAGCTTACACATTTTCTACCAACCGCGCGCTTGCCAGGTTCAAGCTCTTCGATAGTATCGACGAGCATGAATGGCTGACGGTGCGGAATTATTTTCATAATATCTTTTGCCTTTAAGATTGACATAGATGATTTTACTCCTTATTACTCTGCAAACTTCTTTACAAGGATTGTTGCATTGTGTCCGCCAAATCCGAGTGAATTTGAAAGAGCATACTCAACATCTTCATTATAATCAGTCTGACAGTAATTAAGATCCATCTCCTCATCTGGTGTCTCATAACCAACTGTCTTATGGATATAGCCCTCCTCGATCTCCTTAACGCAAGTAATAAATTCTACTGCGCCTGCAGCACCAAGAAGATGACCTATCATAGACTTTGTTGAATTGATCTTGATATCCTTAGCATGCTCGCCGAAAAGAAGCTTGATAGCTCTTGTCTCGAAAAGGTCATTAGCATGTGTGCTTGTACCATGAGCATTGATATATGTGATATCGTTCTTATCGATACCTGCATCATTTATAGCATTTTCCATTGCACGTGCTGCACCTGATCCATCTTCTGCAGGAAGTGTGATATTGAATGCATCTGAAGAGCATCCATAACCAACTACCTCTGCGTAGATCTTTGCACCACGAGCCTTAGCGTGCTCGAGTTCCTCAAGGATAACAACGCCTGCACCTTCACCCATTACGAAACCACTTCTATTCTTATCGAAAGGAAGTGATGCGTGATCAGGGTCATCAGATGTTGAAAGAGCTGTAAGCTGTGTAAATCCAGCAACTGCAAGAGGTGTAACTGCATGCTCTGTACCACCTGCAACCATCACATCAGCATCACCATACTGGATAGTACGGAAAGCTTCACCGATACAGTTAGTACCTGTTGCACATGCTGTTACAACATCGATGCTCTTACCTTTAAGACCAAACTGGATAGAAACATTTCCTGATGCCATATTTGAGATCATCTTAGGTATGAAGATAGGATTTACAAATCTTGAACCTTTTGCTGCAAGATGTGCTGCTTCACTTTCAAGATCCTGCATAGAACCGATACCACTTCCGATTGCTGTACCGCAGCGGAATGCATCTTCCTTTTCCATATCAAGACCTGAATCTTCCATAGCTTCCTTAGCTGCAGCCATTGCAAGCTGTGCAAAAGGAGCTACACGACGTGCCTGTCTTGCATCCATGTAATTTTTAGGATCAAAACCTTTAACCTCAGCGGCAACCTTTGCCTTGAAATCAGTTGTGTCAAATCTTGAAATCGGTGCAAAGCCATGCTTTCCAGCCTTTACACTATTCCAAAACTCTTCAACAGAAAGTCCGATAGGTGTTATTGCACCCATACCTGTTACTACTACTCTTCTTGACTGACTCATCCCATACCTCCGTTGACCTGGATAACCTGTCCTGTAATATATGCTGCCTTATCAGATGCAAGGAAAGAAACGGCATTAGCTATATCTGCAACTGATCCGCCTCTCTTCATAGGAATTGTTGAGAGAATAGACTCTCTTACCTTTTCTGAAAGTGCCTGTGTCATTTCTGTATCAACATAACCAGGTGCTACTGCATTTACTGTAAGTCCCTTACCGCCAAGCTCTTTTGCTGCAGCCTTGGTAAGTCCGATAACTCCGGCCTTTGATGCGCTGTAATTGGCCTGTCCTGCATTTCCCATAACTCCGGAAATTGATGAAATATTAATAATACGTGCGTGCTTGCTCTTGAGCATGTATCTTGAGAAGTGACGCATTGTATTAAATGTACCCTTAAGATTTGTTTCGATCACAGCATCGAAATCCTCTTCCTTCATAGCCATAAGAAGTCCATCACGCGTGATTCCTGCATTATTTACAAGAACATCAATATGACCATACTGCTTTACGATATCAGCTGCCATAACTTCAACAGCCTTAAAATCAGAAACATTACAGCCATAGCTTACAGCGTCTCCGCCTTCAGCCTTGATCTCTTCAACAGCTTCATCAGCTGCTCCAGAAGAGTGCGCGTAATTGACAATTACGAAAAATCCATCACGTGCCAATGTCTTAGCAATCTCGCGACCGATTCCTCTGCCTGCTCCGGTTACCAGTGCTACTAATTTATCCATTAGAAACCTCCGTCTCTAGTTTCAAGCCTTCAGTTCTGCAAGTACTTCTGCAAAGTCTTCATATTTATCAACGTTGATAGTCTTAAGATCTCTGCTGATTCTCTTATTGAATCCGGCAAGTGTCTTACCAGGTCCGATCTCAACAAATGTATCCACACCATCTTTCATAAGACGATCGATAGTCTGAATCCACTGAACAGAGCCGCTGATCTGCTTCTCAAGAAGTCCTGCGATCTCTGATCCGGATGTAACATACTCAGCTGTAAAGTTTGCAACGTAAGGAACTGTAGGATCTGTAAATGCAACAGTCTTTAACTCCTCAGCAAGCTTCTTGCCGGCAGGCTCCATCATTGCTGAGTGGAAAGGTCCGCTTACTTTAAGAGCAACAACTCTCTTGCAACCCTTAGCTGTAAGTGCTTCGCCTGCTGCCTTAACTGCAGCCTCTTCACCTGTAATAACAGTCTGACCCGGGCAGTTATAGTTTGCAACTGAAACGATACCCTCTGTAGCCTCACATACCTCTTTAATAGTTGCATCATCCATTCCAAGCACAGCACTCATTGCGCCGCCTGTAGGAACTGCTTCCTGCATGTACATACCTCTCTTGCGAACAAGACGACATGCATCTTCAACACTCATAGCGCCTGCAGCAGCGATCGCTGCATACTCACCAAGTGAATGACCTGCAGTATAATCAAAGTGAACGCCATTTTTCTCAAGTACCTTGAAAATAGCAAGTTCTGTTGCTGCCATGGCAATCTGAGTGTACTGAGTTTCGTTGATGTTCATCCCTGAGTTTTCATCAAAACAGAGCTTTTCAACATCAATGCCTGAAGCCTTTGATGCAGCTTCATAAACTGCTTTTGCTTCTGGCTCATTGTCATAGAATCCCTTGCCCATGCCCACATACTGAGCACCCTGGCCAGGAAATACGAATGCGATTTTTCCCATCTTTTTCTCCTCTTTACTGATTTCTTGTAATTATCAGAGTTTCATAAGTTTCTCTGCATCCCCGACAATACCTTCGATTATCTCCTTACATGGCTTAACATCCTTGATCATACCTGCGATCTGACCAGCCATAACTGAGCCGTTAACTACATCGCCTTCCATAACTGCCTTACGAAGACTTCCGAGTGTAAGCTGCTCAAGTTCCTCAAGCTTAGCACCTTCTGCTTCAAGCTTAAGGTATTCTTTTGTCATCTTATTTCTGATAAGACGAACCGGATGACCTGTTGAACGTCCTGTTACGATTGAATCTATATCATGTGACTTTACAAGCTTAGCCTTGTAATCAGCATGTGCAATAGACTCTTCAGCAGCTACAAAACGTGTACCCATCTGTACACCTTCTGCACCAAGCATAAATGCAGCAGCCATACCTCTGCCGTCTGCGATACCACCTGCAGCGATAACAGGTACATCTACAGCATCAACTACCTGCGGTACAAGAGCCATTGTAGAAGTTGATCCGATGTGTCCACCGGCCTCAGCACCTTCTGCAACTACCGCATCTGCTCCTGCGCGAGCTACCATTACAGCCTGTGCCACAGAAGCAACAACAGGAATAACTTTCACTCCTGCACCTTTAAGAGCCTTCATGAGTTCTGAAGGAAGTACACCTGCACCTGCTGTAACAACAGGAACCTTCTCTTCAATAACAACCTTTACAACATCAGGTGCATTTGGATTGAGCATCATGATATTAACGCCAAAAGGTTTGTCTGTAAGTTTTTTGCACTCACGAACATACTCACGAACGATTTCAGCAGGAGCGCTTGCAGCACCGATAAGTCCAAGACCTCCGGCGTTTGAAACAGCTGCTGCAAGATGGTATTCAGCGATCCATGCCATACCACCCTGAATAACAGGATATTCAATTCCTAAAAGTTCTGTAATTCTTGTTTTCATAATAATTTTAAACCTCCATGCTTTATAAAAGCACATTCTTTACAGATGTTTGTCCCAATCGCTTTTACGCGACCAGTACTGTTCATTAAGGCAGCGGATAGCATCCTCCCTGCCCTGCTCCGTAAATGGGAAAAAAAAGCTTTTTTTTAATTCATCTGCCGTAGTGGTATATGAATTTGGCTCAGGCCAGACAGTCACCATGAACTGCCCGCTTTCCTGAGTTTCTTTATCTTTGAAAAATACATTTTCCAAAGGTTCTCTTGCCATGCGATAACGCATGCCTTTATACGAACCATAAAAGGCTTCGCCGTATAAATAATGTGTATATTTATACAGCTGCTGCCCTGTTATTACCTCTTCGTAATTATCCATCAATCCTTATTTTCTTCTTCAGGCTTGAGCATGATATGAACATCATCAAGCTGCTTCTGCTCTACTGCAGAAGGAGAACCCATCATAAGATCCTGAGCATTCTTATTCATAGGGAATGGAATAATCTCACGGATAGACTCTTCGCCGGCAATAAGCATAACCATACGGTCTACACCAGGGGCGATACCAGCGTGTGGCGGTGCTCCATAGCAGAATGCATTGTACATTGCCGGGAACTTAGCTTTAACATCATCTTCACCAAGTCCAACAAGACGGAATGCCTCAACCATGATCTCAGGATCATGATTTCTTACAGCACCACTCGAAAGCTCAACACCATTACATACAAGGTCATACTGATAAGCCATGATAGAGAGCGGATCTTCATTTCTAAGCGCTTCAACACCGCCCTGAGGCATTGAGAATGGATTGTGGCAGAACTCAAGCTCGCCTGACTCCTCACCGATCTCATACATAGGGAAGTCTACGATCCAGCAGAATTCATAGCAATCTTTCTTCATATGGCCTTCAGCCTGAGGTCCGATGATCTTGATAAGAGCTCCGGCTGTCTTCTGAGCAGCTGACTTCTTACCAGCTGAAAGAGCAACAAAATCTCCTGCCTTAAGACCGAGCTTAGCAACCACTTTATCATGTCTCTCGCCAAGGAACTTAGAAATTCCTCCGGCAAATGAGCCATCATCGCCAACCTTGAACCAATAGCCCTTGCCGCCTGAAACCATTTCAGCATCAGCCATGATCTTATCGATAACTTTTCTTGAACCATTGAAGCCTGATACTACGATAGCCTTGATAACATTGCCTTCGTCAAACGGTCCAAATCCACAGCCTGAAAGCTCTTCTGTTACATCCTGTGCGAAGAGATCTATTCTAAGGTCAGGCTTATCTGAACCGTACTTATCAAGAGCATCGAGGTACTTAATACGGCGGAATGGAGCACTTGAAGCTGTCTTATATACGCCATACTTGGCAAATACAGGAGGCAGTACTCTCTCAAGAACCTCAAATACATCTTCCTGACTTGCAAAAGCCATCTCCATATCAAGCTGATAGAATTCTCCCGGAGAACGGTCTGCACGAGCATCCTCATCACGGAAACATGGTGCTATCTGGAAATAGCGGTCGAAGCCTGATGCCATGAGGATCTGCTTAAACTGCTGCGGTGCCTGAGGCAGAGCATAGAACTTACCTGCATGAAGTCTTGATGGTACAAGATAGTCTCTTGCGCCCTCAGGGCTGGAGCATGTAAGGATAGGTGTTGTGATCTCAAGGAAGCCTTCTTTTGTCATTGAGCTTCTAAGATCAGCAACGATCTGGCTTCTAAGAACGATCTTATTCTTAACCTCAGGATTTCTAAGGTCGAGATAACGATACTTAAGTCTGAAGTTCTCATCAGCCTCCTTAGAACGATTGATCTCGAATGGAAGTTCATTATAAATGCACTTTCCGAGAACCTTGATCTCAGACGGTACTACTTCGATCTCACCTGTAGCCTGATTTGCATTCTTTGAAGAACGCTCTCTTACAACACCTGTTACCTGAAGAGTAGACTCTGTATTAACATCATTTATCTGATCCATCATCTCTTCTGTTTCGATAACAACCTGTGTCTTACCGTAGAAATCACGAAGTACAAGAAATCCGAGATTTTTACTTACCTTACGGATATTTTCAAACCATCCGCAAAGAGTTACTGTTTTGCCTGCATCTGCGAGTCTAAGCTCTCCGCAGGTATTTGTTCTTGACTGGAACATTCCTTTAGTCTCCTTACAAAAAATCGCTATATATGACCATCAGAGTCAGTTTGAACTTTCCCTGAATAAGTGCAGCTTTTTATTTATTATAAAAATCCTTTATTGTTGTATAGCCGTCTGCTTCAAGGTTATCCTTCTGGAACTTCTTGTTTTTCATCATCTGAGTAACAAGTACCTTCTTCCCCTCTGCTCTGAGCGAAGCAGCTTCTTTCATGACCTCAACAAGACCTTCTGCTGACATCTTTTTATCAACAAGGAATGCAACCTTGTCGCCCTTTGCCGGAACCTTGAAATCAGCATCAAGAAGCATTGTGATGATTCTCTCAAATCCGATTGAAAATCCACAAGCAGGTACATCCTTGCCTGTGAAGCGGCCTACCATACCATCGTATCTTCCGCCTCCGGCAATTGAGCTTGAGAACTCTGCAGCTTCGATTTCGAAGATCGTGCCTGTGTAATATGACATACCACGAACAAGTGTAGGATCAAACTTAATGCTGAAATCTCCTGCCTTTGAAGCATTCACACAGTCGATGATAGAAATAAGAGATTCTGCAGTTCCTTCTGCAAGGAAATCTCCAAGTCTCTCTTTCAATGAAAGAACATTTTCTCTTGTACCATCGCCGCCAACAAAAAGTGACATGCACTTTTCAACTGACTCAGCATTATAACCTTCTTTAAGAAGCTCTTCCTTAACACCATCTGCACCGATCTTGTCCATCTTGTCGAGAATGATGAAAACAGTATCCCATTCACTTTCTTCAAAACCACAGCATGCTGCGATTCCCTTGAGGAAACGACGATCTGAGATTCTTACAGTAAAGTTCTTAAAACCAAGCTTTGTAAGAAGAGTTGTAGTAGCTGATACAAGCTCTATCTCTGCAAGGCTTGTTGCATCTCCGAGAATATCAATATCGCACTGCTGGAACTGACGAAAACGTCCCTTCTGCGGACGGTCTGCACGGAAAACATTTCCCATCTGAAGTGCCTTAAATGGTGAAGGCAGCTCATTTGCATGATTTGCATAATATCTTGAAAGCGGAAGTGTCAGATCATAACGAAGACCTGAATCTGCAAGATCTGATGAATCCTTTGCATTTGCAATATCAAGCTTTTCTCCACGCTTAAGGATCTTGAAGATAAGCTTCTCATTTTCACCGCCCTGATTAGAGCAAAGGTTCTCAATGTGCTCAACACAAGGTGTTTCTATCTGTGTGAAACCAAAGTTTCCATATGTTTCACGCACGAGATCCATTACATAGTTTCTGATTTCCATCTCACGTGGAAGAATATCCTTCATTCCCGTAACTGGTTTCTTTAATAATGCCATTGCTTACTCCTATCTATTACAATATGGATTATATTTCTTTTCATCACCAATCAATGTCGCACTGCCATGCCCTGGGAATACCTTTGTATTCTCCGGAAGCTTCATCAGCTTATCATTCAGAGAACGCATGATCTCACCCATTGAACCGGTCGGAAGATCAGTTCTTCCAACAGAGCCTTCAAACAAAGTATCTCCTGAAAAAAGTAACTCTTCACTTTCTACATAATAGCTGATACCACCGACAGTATGTCCCGGCGTCTCAATACATTTGATGCTGAAACCGGCAATTTCTAATACCTGACCTTCAGACACAAAAAAATCCGGTTTAGCCGTAACCGGTGCCCGGAAACTTCCCATTGACGCTGAGCAGTTAAGCATCACGTCACCTAAAAGCTCTTTTTCTTTTTCTCCCGCATACAACGGAACCGGAAAAGTTTTTCTTAGTCCATCAATTCCGGTAATATGATCAAAGTGACCGTGCGTAAGGAGGATAGCCTTCGGTTCGAGCCCCTCCTTACGAATGTTAGAAGCGATCTCTGCTCCGCAGTCACCAGGATCAACTACAACGCACTCACGCGTTTCTTTATTAACGAGCAGATAGCAGTTAGTCGCAACAGGTCCCACTACCATGCATCTAAGCTCTGCACTCATCCTGTCGTCCTTTCTATGTCTACAACGCTAGGTATGGTACGTATCTTCTTCATAATCCTGTTAAGTTCTTCAGTATTATGTATATTAAACGAAATGGATATAGTTGCCATTCCCTGCTTATTTGTTCTCGACTCAAGTGATGTAATATCAATGTCTGCATCAGAAAATACTCTTGAAATATCAACAAGAAGTCCGCTCCTGTTTGTCGCATAGATGTCAATATCCGCAAGGTACTGCTCGTTTTTCTCTGAGCCCTTCTGCCATGCAGCCTCTATAAGACGACCTCTGTCGATCTCTGACATATTCATTACATTCACGCAATCTGTTCTGTGTATAGACACGCCGCGTCCTCTTGTGACATAGCCGACTATCTCATCGCCCGGAAGCGGATTGCAGCATTTTGAAAAATGGACAGAAACATCTGTAATTCCCTTAACAATAATTCCGCCGCGATTTCTCGTCCTGTAATTCTTCTTTGCTGCTTCATCTACACCATTAAGGACTTCTTCATCTGTCAGCTGCCGCTTATGGTCATTTTCATAGCGCTCGACCATTTTATTAACGACCTGACCTTCTTTAAGCCCGCCGTGTCCGATTGCCGCATAAACAGCATCGAAATCATGGAAACCGTATTTTTCGATCACAGCTTCCATATATTCAGGCTTCATTATATTAGCCTGCACGATGCCATGCGTCTTACAATATGCCGCAAGGGCATCTTTACCGCGAATTATATTATCTTCTTTAAGCTCATTCTTGAACCACTGATTGATTTTTGAGCGAGCCTGCGTACTCTTTACTATCTTAAGCCAATCCCTGCTTGGGCCGCGTGAATTCTGGCTTGTAATGACCTCAACACGGTCACCGTTCTGAATCTTGTAATCTATATTAACAAGCTTGCCATTGACTCGCGCACCGACCATTCTGTTTCCCACAGCCGAATGAATGCTATAGGCAAAATCAATAGGTGTAGAGCCCGCCGGAAGGTTTTTGACATCACCTGAAGGTGTGAAGCAATAAACATAATCCGAGAAAAGATTAAGGTCGCTCTTCAGAAGATTCATAAATTCCTGATTGTCAGACATACTCTGCTGCCATTCAAGAATCTGTCTAAGCCATGTGAGCTTTGCCTCTTCACCCTCATCCGGGTGCTTTCCATCCGAAACTTCCTTGTATTTCCAGTGGGCAGCGATACCAAATTCTGCGATCCTATGCATTTCAAATGTACGTATCTGAATTTCAAAAGGCTGTCCTGTCGAACTTATCAACGTCGTATGCAGCGATTGATATCTGTTCATCTTCGGCATCGCTATGTAGTCTTTGAACCGTCCGGGTATCGGCTTATACATCTCATGAATCACACCAAGTGCCGCATAACAGTCCTTAACACTATCCACGATAATACGAACAGCAAAAAGATCGTAAATCTGATCAAGTGTCTTGTTCTGATTTACCATCTTTTTATATATAGAGAAAAAGTGCTTTACTCTGCCGTTTATCTGCGCCTTTATACCGGCTTCATCAATCTTTTCACTGACCTCGTTTACTATCTCCTCAACAAATTTTTCTCTTTCACCACGGCGAATGGCGATCTTATCTACAAGATCATAGTAAACATCCGGTTTAAGATATTTAAGCGAAAGATCATCAAGTTCTATCTTGACCTTTGAAATACCTAAGCGCTGCGCTATAGGTGAGTAAATATCAAGAGTTTCTCTTGCGATCTCCTGCTGCTTTATCTCAGGCTGATACTTAAGCGTTCTCATATTATGCAGACGATCCGCAAGCTTAATGAGAATAACTCTTATATCCTTCGCCATAGCAAGGAACATCTTTCTTAAGTTATCCGCCTGAAATTCTACTTTATTTCCCTGATATTTAAGTTTACTGAGTTTGGTTACACCATCAACCAGAAGCGCTACATCCGATCCGAATTCTCTCTCTACGTCTTCACGGGTCAGTATAGTATCCTCGACCACATCATGAAGAAGACCTGCCACTATCGTTTCCTTGTCTAATTCAAGATCCGCAAGAATAATAGCCGTACAGAGAGGATGTATGATATAAGGTTCTCCACTCTTTCTGACCTGATCCTTATGTGCCTCGGTTGCTGTGCTGTATGCCTTATCGATCAGGGTTATATCATCGGAAGGATGGTACTTGTGAACTCTCTCGATCAGATCTTTATACAATTCATCAGGCGTTGTATATTCCTGTACAGTATATATCCTGCTGTTATCAAAAACCTGTCCGCTCATAAGTATCACCTGCCTTTCATTTTATATCGCATTTACTGTTTAGTTAACTATATCAAACTTGTACGAATACAATCCTAAATTATATATTTTTTGTTAGTAAAATGCAAATCAGCTAATTTACGCTGTTTAGATGGCTACAGGAATATTCTTTACCTGCTCACCGGCTTCATAATCAGTGAGCTCGAAGTCCTCAAGCTTGAAATCATAGAAATTCTTCACATCCGGGTTCATATGGAACTTCGGTGCCGGATATTGTTTTCTTGTAATAAGCTCTTTTACAATGTCCACATGTCTGTCATAAATATGCGCATCTGCGATCACATGAACAAGTTCTCCGACTTCCATATCAGAAACCTGAGCTATCATGTGAAGAAGTACCGCATACTGAACCACGTTCCAGTTATTAGCTGTGAGTATATCCTGTGATCGCTGATTAAGGATTGCATTCAGCACAAGCTTTTCATGCCCCGGCTTCTCTGTAACGTTAAAAGTCATTGAATACGCACAAGGATAGAGACCCATTTCTGAAAGATCATGATGGTTATAAATATTAGTCATGATTCTTCTCGAAAAAGGATTGTTCTTAAGATCATAAAGAACTCTGTCAACCTGATCAAACATTCCTTCTTTATACTTATGCTTTACTCCAAGCTGATATCCATATGCTTTTCCTATAGAACCATTCTCATCTGCCCATGCGTCCCAGATGTGTGATCTAAGGTCTTTAATATTGTTGGATTTTTTCTGCCATATCCAAAGTATCTCATCGATACAATTCTTAAAACCGACTTTACGAAAAGTCATTGCCGGAAACTCTTTTGAAAGATCATAGCGATTTACCACACCAAATTTCTTGATAGTATATGCTGCTGTGCCATCTTCCCAATGAGGACGTACTTTCTCGCCTTTTGTATCTACTCCATTTGCAAGGATATCTTCACACATTTCCTTAAATACTTTATCTGCGTAACTCAAATCAATTCTCCTTTATTACTGCTCATAATCGTTTTTCTAAAATCTTCCTGCGACATAGCTTTTGAGAAAAAGTTTCCCTGCAAAAATCTGCAGTCGATATTTTTCAGTCCATCAAGATCTTTTTGGGTTTCTATTCCATAGATAACGACTTTTTTTCTCAATTCCTTAGCTACATGACATATAAGTTCTACCGCACTCTTCATATAATTATTGGAAAGACACGTTGTAACTGTTCCCGCATCAAGCTTCACGCCAGTTATCGGCAGGTCTATAAAAGCTCTCATATCGAGATTATTCTGCCCGAATCCATCCAAAAATGTTTCACACCCGGCAGCTGTAAGCCTTGCGATATTCATACGTACCGCAGCACCGCCTATCTGAAGTGCATCATTTGCGATCTCAAAACTGAAAAAAGTAGGTGAAATACCATATTCTCTCATAATAACACTTATAGAATCAACTAAATTTTTTTGCATACATTGATATGCTGAAAGATTTATCGCAATTTTTCTTATGCCATATCTCTCCGGATGTACTGCATTAATCATCCGGCAGATGTTTTCAAAGTGCCGCTCTATCAGCCTCATTATAAAGCTGTCTCTTTCAGCCGCATGAATCACTTCGCTGCTGTCTATGAATTTTCCTTCATACTTTATTCGCATAAGTGTTTCAACAGCTTCCGGAATGCCGGTATTTCGATTATATATAATATGATAATACGACGTAACACCGTCATTGTTCAAGGCATCTTCAAAAATGTCCCTCATTCTTTCATGTTTCTTTTTTTCTTCGATTTCTCTAAGTCCCACATAGTAAACCGTAGATTCAGGAAGTTTCAGCATTTCATCTCTAAAATATAAGAAACTCTTTTCAGCTTCTTCAAACTTTTCAGAAATATTTGTAGATGGAAATATTACCATAGATACCTTAACATTAACAGAGTATTCTCCAATTTCCCACTCTTTTTCAAATCGCTCAGCGATCTCTTTTCTTGCGATTTCAAAGTCTTCCTGCTTTTCAAAAGCTATCGTTATCTCGTGATCATCTGATGCAAATACCTTTGCTGAAGGATAACGCCAGAGATAATTAATGATCATCCTCTGCATATCATCAAACAATTCTGCCCCAAAAAAGACTCTGAGATATCTCATATTAAAAAAATGTATTATTATAAGTGACACTTTTTTATTTTCTCTAACACCCTCGCTAAGGTACAGTTCCAGAGCCATCCTGTTATATATTTTAAGCCGCCTGTCCATATAATCCAACGGATTTTCAAGGCTAAAGAAAACATAAACCATAGACATTCCCAGATAAAGGCTTGTCAGTTCCAGTCCATGATCAAAGCTCTGCGCAATGCCAACTGCAAAAGTTCCGACGATTGAAAATAATATAGCCTTTCTCCTTCGCTTACTTACCATACTCCATCGAACAATTATCAATATGATAGCTCCAAGCAGGTACAAAAGGCTCCCTATCGAGCATGCGACCGTTGCCTCTCCTAATATGTAGACACTTTTTTCGTCATACATGCAATATACCGGCAAGAGTAATATCGCTCCGCCAAACATGATCTTTGTAAAATCTATGATATAGGAAACTTTACAATTGTTAAAGCCCTCCGGATGCGCCTGGATATTGGTATATCTCAGCATCGACGAAGCCGCAAAAAGCAAAGTCATAAGATACAGCTTTGCAGTAAAGTATACAACCTCTCTCGGTAAAACAGCTGAAAAATTTATCGCAATATTTGTAACTATATTTGCTGTTATGCTTAAAAGTGACTGAAAGAAAAGTATTCTGAAACATCTGTTGGAAGCACTCGTCAAAGTCGTATTCATATCTGACATCGTCATGATCATCAACATCAATACAAGACCTATTATATGAAACTCTATATTAAAATTGTACAAACCAGATTCTCCCCTGAATTATTTTGCATCTTATTATGTGCATTATACGACGCAAAATAGGGCTGTGTAAACAAAAAGGGGCTTGAATTTTTTCATGGATTTAGTACAATAATTCAATATGCTTACTGTTATATTATTAAGAAAGGACTTTAATCTTAAATGATCGCAGCTAACAATGTAACTTACAGAGTCGGCAAAAAGGCTCTTTTTGAAGAAGTTAATATTAAATTCACAGAAGGAAACTGCTACGGTCTGATCGGAGCTAACGGAGCTGGTAAGTCAACTTTCCTGAAGATTCTTTCAGGTCAGCTTGAAACTACATCCGGCGAGATTGCAATCACTCCTGGTCAGCGTCTTTCATTCCTTGAGCAGGACCACTTCAAATATGATGAGTACCCTGTTCTTGACACAGTTATTGCTGGTAACCAGCGCCTTTATGACATCATGAAGGAGAAGGATGCCATCTATGCCAAGGAAGACTTCACTGACGAAGACGGAATCCGTGCTTCTGAGCTTGAAGGCGAGTTTGCTGAAATGAACGGATGGGAAGCTGAAAGTGATGCCGAAACTCTACTTAATGGACTTGGTATCGCGACTGAATTCCATCACGAGCTCATGAAAAATCTCGATGGTTCTATGAAGGTTAAGGTTCTTCTTGCACGTGCGCTTTTCGGAAACCCTGATATCCTTCTTCTCGACGAGCCTACTAACCACCTTGATCTCGATGCTATCGAATGGCTTGAAGAGTTCCTCATTGATTTCGAAAACACTATCATCGTTGTATCGCATGACCGTTATTTCCTTAATAAAGTCTGCACACATACAGCTGATATCGACTATGGCAAGATTACTCTCTTTGCCGGTAACTATGATTTCTGGTATGAATCAAGCCAGCTCATAATCCAGCAGAGAAAGGAAGCAAATAAAAAGAAAGAAGAAAAGATCAAGGAGCTGCAGGAATTCATTTCAAGATTCTCTGCTAACGCTTCAAAATCAAAGCAGGCTACATCAAGAAAGCGTGCTCTTGAAAAGATCGAGCTTGACGACATCAAGCCTTCTTCAAGAAAATATCCTTATGTTGACTTCCGTCCTGACCGCGAGATCGGTAACGAAGTTCTTACTGTTGAAAACCTTTCAAAGACTATCGACGGCGTGAAGGTACTCGACAATATCAGCTTTGTACTTAATCGAAATGATAAGGTTGCATTTGTTGGTTCTAATGAATTGGCTGCAACTACACTTTTCCAGATCCTCATGGGTGAGATGGAGCCAGATGAGGGAAATTACAAATGGGGTGTTACAACATCTCAGGCTTATTTCCCTAAGAACTACAATTCACTCTTTGATAACGACTATAACATCACAGAGTGGCTTACAGGATACTCTCCTGTAAAGGATGTTACTTACGTTCGTGGTTTCCTTGGCCGTATGCTCTTCCCTGGCGAAGACGGTGTCAAGAAAGTCAGAGTTCTTTCCGGAGGAGAAAAGGTTCGCTGTCTCCTTTCAAGAATGATGATCTCAGGCGCTAACTGTCTCGTACTTGACGAGCCTACTAACCACCTTGACATGGAATCTATCACAGCACTCAATAATGGTCTGATGAAGTTCCAGGGTGTTGAGCTCTTCACATGTCACGATCACCAGTTTGTACAGACAACAGCTAACCGTATCATGCAGATCACTGATGAAGGTCATCTCGTTGATAAGATCACAACATATGATGAATTCCTTGCTTCTGATGCATCTGCAAGAAAAGCTATTGTTTACAATGCTGACGCAGATCGTGAAGAGGACAATAACTAATTCATAGCAAAAATCCCATGCACATACATCGTGCATGGGATTTTTCTGTATACAGTGTATTGACACGTTCTAAATTAAACTAATCCCCTATCTTGAAATCGCCAACATAAGGCTCATTCAAGCTATGGGATAGTTTAATTATGAATGTGCCAAAACACTAAAGATATACAACTTTATTTCTTCCGCCTCTTTTAGCCTGATACAAGGCTTCATCAACTCGTATCGATATCTGATCGTTATCATTATCATTTTCTCTGAGTGATGTTACACCTATGCTTACAGTCTGAGGACCAGCTTCCTGGAAATCATGATTTTCGATTTCGCTTCGTATGCCTTCCGCAATCCTTACCGCATCAGAGCCATCCTTGCCCGGAAGCACGATTATAAATTCTTCGCCTCCGAACCTGCCTGCTGAAGCTTTTCCCGCCTCAGTTCCTGAAACAGAAGCAACTGTCTTCAATACAAGTGATATTGACTGCAATACTTTATCTCCAATAACATGACCATATGTATCATTTATTGATTTAAAATGATCTATATCAAGCATCAGAAATGAAAGTTCTGTTTTATTCATCTTTGAATTATTAACTGCTTCTTCAAGCTGATGTTCAAGCTCTCTTCTGTTATAAAGCTGCGTTAATTCATCTATCTTAGCTATTCTCCTAAGTTTCTCATTTGCTTCCTCAAGTTCTTTGGCCGTAGCTTTTATAAAGCATGCCAATCTCTGAACTATCGAAAGCTGACCATGAAACATTGCAGCGTCTATTCCTACCTGTTCCGGCAATTTATCCGGAAGTCTGCCCTCTCTAAAAGCGATTGCAACCAATGCAACATTATGTTCATTGACGTATCCTTTATTACGGATTATTTCTCCTCCGGAATAAAAGCCTGATGTCGGCGCAAGTTTTTGGAATGGTTCCATCTCTTTATTTACGAAATATGACCAAAAACTTTTCCTTGCCGAGCACGAAAACAAAAGAATAGCTTCCGGTGCAAATTCACGTACCCGCCTTGCCATAGCCGTGTCATCTTCCACGATTTTTACAGGATCTCCATATGCTATACGAACCTTTTCTCCTTCAAAAAGATCAGCAGCAAGAGTTAATGCACCGGTACCATCGTTACTGAACGGTTCTCTCAGCATTGGAAAACCGCCTCGTTCAAGCATAAGCGGAAATTCTATAGTATTTGCAAAGAACTCATCGTTCATTTCCATTCCCAGATACTTACTGTATACCTTTGTCGCAGGTATCCCATCCAGCTCCGCCAACACATTATCATTTACGCGTGTAACCGTCATTTCACGTCCAAGTGGTGTCCATCCAAGGCAGATATCCGTCATGATATGAAGGTCATCTCCATAATAATAGATCACACACATTGCACGTTCTGAATAAACCCTGCTTTCATCAAATACAAAAGCATCATCATGAAGGTGGTCATGCCCGATCGAGATCCCGCCAAAAACCTTGACCGTACTGTCAAGACCATGCAGTCTCTTTTCCACCTTCCACATATCAAATCCTTTTTTTGCTGCAAGGATCTCTATACCCTTCACACCTGTTTTCTCTGCTTTACCTCTTATCTTCTCAGCAGCATCGCGTTCTTTTCCATACACACACTCGATGAAATCAACATCAGCATATGAGCTTTCAAAAAAGTATGCTGTAAGGGTAATTTCAGGATCAGTCAGATGTCCCTGATATATTTCCCCATTTGATAAACAGCCAACAACATGTGAATTCGGAAATTCTCTTTTGATAGCTGAAACAACCTTATCAATGAATTCTTTATCATCAACTCCACAAAAAAGGTGAAACAGTATATCTCTATAGGCAATCTTTCCTGCCTTCTCCTTAATTTCATCCAATTTTTGCCGAAATAGCCTAAAATCGTATATTTCTACCTGGTACTGTTTCATTTATTCTCCTCATTTTACAAACTGAATTGCTTCCAGAGGACTTTCTATAATTGCATCAGCCTTATTTTCCTCCAGCTCCTGCCGTGTTCTGAATCCCCAAAGAACACCTATCGTAAACATGCCCGCAGCCTTACCTGTCTGCATATCCGTATTAGTATCCCCTAAATACATGCACTCCTCAGGCTTGACACCAAATTTTTCAGCAATAGCCAAAGCCCCATCCGGTGCCGGTTTCTTCGGGTAGCCATCCTTCTGTCCACGTATTTCATCAAATGTCCCTTCCGGGAAGATACCGTTAACCGTGGTTAATGTCATAGGATGCTGTTTATTTGAAAATACTGCGATTCTGATTCCTGCTTCCTTCAATTTCTTTATCAATTCAGGAATCCCTTCGTATGGCTTTACATGATACAGGCAATCCACCGCAAATATTTCATTGTAACGCTTGAACACTTTTTCAAAAGTATCATCATCTGTCACACCTCTGACTTCTAATGCTCTTTTGATCAGCATTCTCGCGCCATCGCCTGCAAGAAACTTAAATTTTTCTGTTTCTATAGGAGCCAGCCCAAACTCACCTATCGTCTTATTCACACAATACGCAAGCGCTTCTACTGTATCCCCTATAGTTCCATCAAGATCAAAAATTGCTGCTTTTATCATTATTCTTCTGGTTTTTTCTCCGGGATAAATACTCTCTCGGAGATCACATCCTTTCTCTTTCTAGTAATATCTCTAGCCTCTTCGCAAAAAATCTTCTGCGAATTAACAGGTTTATGTCCCCTTCTCTCCGGTCTGATGTAATCACCATTTGGCTGAAGAATTGAAGCCTTCACATTATCATCTAATTCTACCTGTAAAAAATGTTTTAAGTCTTCTTTCAATTCCTCCTTTTCAACAGGGAAACATATCTCAACTCTTCGATCAAGGTTTCGCGGCATCCAATCGGCAGAGCCCATATAATACTCCTCATTTCCTTCGTTAAGAAAATAGAAAATACGGCTATGCTCAAGAAAATATCCAACTATAGAACGTACCGTGATATTTTCAGAAACTCCCGGAACTCCGACCTTTAAGCAGCATATTCCCCTTACTATAAGATCTATTTTAACACCTGCAGCCGATGCGCGATACAATGCTTCGATGATATCCAAGTCACAGATTGAATTCATCTTTGCAATAATATGTGCTTCTCTTCCATTTTTCGCATGCTCTGCTTCTCTATCTATCAAGTATATAAACTGATCTTTAAGCCAATGCGGTGCAAGAATAAGCTTATTCCATGAGATTGGCTCAGAGTAACCCGAAAGCATGTTAAATACGGCTGTTGCATCTTCACCTATTGGTACAGAGCACGTAAGAAGTCCCATATCCGTATACTGCTTAGCCGTAGAATCATTGTAGTTACCGGTTCCCAGATGTACGTATCTTCTTATTCCATCCTCTTCCCTGCGAACCACAAGTGCGATCTTTGAATGTGTCTTAAGACCTACCAGACCATATATAACATGGCACCCTGCTTTTTCAAGAGTTTTTGCCCATGTGATATTATGCTCTTCATCAAATCTTGCCTTCAGCTCAACAAGAACAGATACCTGCTTTCCATTCTCTGCCGCCTGCGCAAGTGCTGCGATTATCGGCGAATTACCACTTACACGGTAAAGCGTCATTTTTATCGCAAGTACATCTTTATCCCTTGATGCAGTTCTTATAAAATTAACGACCGGTTCGAAACTTTCATATGGATGCTGTAAAAGGATATCTCCATTTCTGATCTGCTCAAAAATATCCTCTTCATTATTCATGTACTTAGGTCCCTGAGGAATCCACTTAGGGATTTTGAGCTCCGAATACCCTTCTATGCCGTAGAGCTTCATGAGAAAAGTGAGATCAAGTGGTCCATTTATCCTATAAACATCCGCATCGGTTATCCTTACCTCACTCTTGATGAAGTCAAGAAGCTTACTATCAATACTGTCCTCAACTTCAAGCCTGATAACTTCTCCCCACTGACGCCTTTTAAGCTGACGTTCGATTTCTTTAAGAAGATCCTCTGCCTCGTCCTCGTCGATAGTAAGATCTGCATTTCTCATTACCCGGAATGGATAAGCACACAAAATATTATAATTAAGAAATAGCTTATCCATATTTCTCTCAATGATCTCTTCAAGGAGAATAAAGCACCTGTTGCCGTCTTCTCCAGGTATCTCAACTATTCTTCCAAGAACATCCGGCACCTGTACCATGGCAAAATCCGTTTTATGTTTCTCGTCCTTAGCCGGAACTTTAGGAGAAACAAATGCAGCTATATTTAATGTCTTATTTCTAACCAGTGGGAATGGTCTTGACGAATCAACTGCCATCGGAGTAAGAACAGGATAAACTTCCTCTTCGAAATATTTATCTACAAATTCTTTCTGCTTTTCCGACATATCTTCGTGATGCATAACTATCGAAATCCCTGCATTTTTAAGCAGTGGGACCAACGACCGTGTATATGTCGAATACTGCTCCTCGACAAAATCATGCGTAACTTTGCTCAGTGCATCCAGCTGTTCCTGTGCTGTCATACCTGCGATATCTCTCTTAGCATATCCCGCATGAACCATATCTTTAAGTGAAGCCACTCTTACCATAAAAAATTCATCAAGATTTGATGCTGTTATAGAAAGCATCTTTATACGTTCAAAGAGCGGCAGTGACTTATCCTTTGCTTCTGCAAGAACTCTCTCATCAAACTTTATCCAAGATAGTTCTCTATTTGTATAAAACTCCGGAGACCTGAAATCAACCTTTTCAATATTTCCTTTTATACTCATAAGCTCAAGACCCCTTTTCTTGACTTTAATACAGGACGTACTCCAAATACCTCCTCAAATAATCTGGTCTGCTCGCTAAAATACCCCTTTTCAAGCAGCATGCTGTCATTACAGCCCACAGTTATCCACAACTCCTTCTCATGAAGCTGAGTTTTCACCATTGCATATTTTTTTCTGGGGCTTCTCGACATACCGCTGGCAACGCGAAGGATTGCCGTAAGCTTCATCACAACCAGATAAACGTCCCCATCAAAATCTTTTTTATTAAAATTATCATGCTTGTAACGTGAATCCTTTGGATAAGAATTGTACACAATAGTTGCGATTATTTCACGTTCAAGATGTGATATTCCTATTATTTCTGTTCCCATTATGATGCTATAGGAACATTCTGCCGGTCCCGAAAGTGATACAAATCTTCCTACATCACTCAGACGTGCGGCTATTTCAAGCAAAAGTCTTTCTCTCTTATTTAGACCATGCAGTCTCTTCATCCCATCAAAGATAGCAAGTGATGACTTTACAAGCTTATTGCTTGTATTATGACTTCCTTTATATCGTGCGCAAATACTCTCTGCGCAGGATATGATGTCCTGTTCAAAATCATGCGTAGACTCTATTATTTTATTTTTTTCTGCATAATCATATGCGATTCCGTCTGAGAGTGTTACCCCGGGTGCCCATAAATGCTCTGCACCTGTGATCTTTATCATATGCTGTATAAGCGTTGTCGAAGGCATTATCAATGACGCATTTTCTCTAAGTATGCCTATATTTTTCGCAAACTGCTCCGGAGACATCCTCTTCAATGTGTCTGCAAACTCCACAAACTGCTTTCCCGTTACCGAGCCAGCCTCACTCTTCATATTGCTTACAATGTAAGGAAGATAATCATCAACTACGATAATATTTTGAATATCAAGTTCTGAAAGATACAACTTCTTAAATGAATGCAGTTCTGAATCAATTATCTCTGACAGCAGTTCTTCATACTGCGCTCTTCCCGGATCCATAGCATGGATCTTGGTTCTAAGGCGCAATATCCCAAGCGGCAGATTCACAGTCGTCACCAGTCTTGAGCTTGTGAACAATGAAACCTGTGTGCTTCCGCCGCCAATATCAATGATCGCTGTTCCATGGTCGATAATATGACCAAACTGTTTAGATTTGAGCGCTATTGATTTATAATCCAAAAAGCGCTGTTCTGAATTACCCAGAACCGAAACTTCAAGTCCAACCCTGAGCCGGATCTGATCTAGAACTACCCTTGTATTTTCTGTCTCACGTATAGCTGATGTTCCATATGCTTTATACGCATCAACTTTGTAAGACTTCATTATCTTCATAAAACCGCCGAGAATCTCACAGAGCTCATCCATCCTCTCATAGCTGATGTGCCCTGTGTTATATGTCTCGGTACCTAGATCGATTCTGTGGCGAACGTAATCAATTTCTCTTACTCCGATCTTTTTAGATAATTCAAAGATCTTCATTCCAACTTCATACGAGCCCACATCTATCGCCGCAAATGTCTTTATTGCCATAGGCAACTTCCCCCTGTGCTACATTTATTCCTTCCCCAATAAATAGTCTATAAACTGCTCGGCTGTTCTTCCACTCATACCTCCATGAGAAAGTTCCCACTTATTTGCTTCTGAAAGCAATTCCTCCTCCGAAAGTTTTATATCATTTCTCTCTGCAATAGCCTTAACGATAGTATTGAACTCTTTCTTTCCCGGTCGTCCGAAGTAAATTTTTACTCCAAACCTTGCTGAAAGTGAGAGCTTCTCCTGTACTGTATCGCTCTCATGCAGATCATCATTTCTGTGTACATCAAGCTTATCACCAAAATTTTCATGTATAAGATGCCGCCTGTTTGACGTTGCATAAATAAGCACATTATCAGGTTTTTTCTCCAGACCGCCCTCTATAACAGCCTTGAGATACTTATACTCTGTCTCGGTATCTTCAAAAGAAAGATCGTCCATATATATTATGAATTTATAATTTCTATTTTTTACCTGCGTGATAAGATCATTCAACTCCTTGAACTGATGCTTATAAACCTCGATTATGCGAAGTCCTGCAGAATAATATTTATTTAGAATGCCCTTTATTGAAGACGATTTACCTGTGCCGGCATCACCAAACATAAGCACATTATTGGCAGGTCTGCCTGCAAGAAATGCTTCTGTATTTTCACATAGCTTTTGTTTTTGCAGATCTATTCCTATAAGATCGTCGAGTTCTACATGCTTTACTCTTGTGATAGGCGCGATCACTGTATTTCCATCACGGTCATTTTCAAGCCTGAACGCCTTATGCAGTCCGAATTTACCCACTCCGAAATCATGATAGAATTCTCTCATTATCTCAATGAATGCATCCGCATCATTTACACCTGCAAGGCTCTTGGCAAGGTCACAGATCCTGTCACGTATCCGGCGGTTAAATGCTGCTCCATCACTATTAGATGACTTAAAATCCTCAATCAATGCAAAGCAGTTAACGCCTATTGCATTATCTATCTCTTCAAGATTCCAACTGAAACAGTCCTCAAATATCCAAAAATCATGCCTTGCTATCTGATTTAGAGAACCACTTATTTCAGATCGCTTTTCACTTGAAATGCTGAATGCATTTTCATTATTTACCAAAATATAGGCAAGAAAACAGTGCCAAAGATTTCCCTCAAAGCCATGTTTGACCGCAATCTCTACAAGCTCGCCTACTACTTCTGTAGCAAGTGAGCGGTCATTGCTCCTGTCTCTATCACTTTCATTATAAAGCTTAGCTACCTTGTCAAAAACTTCCTGATGCTTAAAATTTCTATATAAGATCAATTCATCTGCTTTCATACAATTCACCGCCCGATCATAAATTATTCAATAGTTTCCAAGTATCTTCATATTCCTTGTTTCTTCTCTAAGTCCTCTCAGCGCATTTCTAACTCCTGCATCCCTGAGATTGCCTTCGAAATCCACAAAGAATCTGTATTCCCATGGACGATCCGGTATCGGACGGCTTTCGATCTTTGTCATATTAAGATCATTATATATGAAATGAGCGATAATGGAATAAAGAGATCCACTTTTATGCGGAATTTCAAAGCACACGCTTATCTTCTTTGCATCCCTGCAGAATATCTTTCGATTTGTTACTATTATAAATCGGGTTGAATTCCCATCGCTGAAATTTATATCATCCTGAAGTATATCAAGCCCGTAAACACTTGCTGCCCTCGCTCCGGCAATCGCACCCTGTGTCGGATCATTCTGCTCTTTTATCATCTTTGCCGCCATTGCCGTATTAGCATAGCTTATCTGTTTCCAGCCCTTTTCCTCCAGAAAATCTGCACACTGCATAAGTGCCTGTGGATGGGAGTAAACTGTTTTTATATCCTCGATCTTAGAACCTTTAATGCCTAGAAGGCAATTATCGATCCTGATTATCTGCTCTGCCACAATATAGTTTTCAAACTCCGTAAGCAGATCATAATTCGCGCTTACTATTCCGGCTGATGAATTTTCGATAGGCAGTACCGCATAATCTGCCGTTCCTTCATCTATAGCCCGCATTGCATCCTTAAAAGTATTTACAGAATGAGAGTTTACATTTTCACCAAAATAGGCAATCATTGCAGCTTCAGAGTATGCTCCGTTTACACCCTGAAAAACTACATTTACATCCTTAGTTTCAAGCTCATCAACTTCTATAAACGGAAGCCTTCCTCCAACACCATTTTCTTCAAGTAAAGCATACTGCTTCTTACGACTTATCGCCATTATCTGAGAAAACAGTTCTTCCGTTCCTTTTGCATTAAAATCACTATGAGCGAGATTTCTTAACTTTTCAATCTTCGAATGCTCTCTCTCCGGATCATAAACGTTTCTTCCATTTGCAATTTTATACTCTGCAACTTTTTCAGAAACTTTCATTCTCTTCTCATAGAGTTCTACAATTTTTTCGTCAATTTCATCAATTTCTTTTCTATACGTTTCAAGGCTCATTAATGCGGTTTTCTCCCTTCCAAGACTTAACGTTTATTATATTCTTTCGACGTTGAAAAGACAACTTGATGATATTATAATAATAGTGAATACTTATGGGGTTAAGTTTTTCATCGGGGGATATAATATGAATAAAAAATCGATTATCTTTGTTGTAGTTATAGCAATTGCTTCGATAGCACTTATAGTCGCTTCCCAACTAAGCGGCAAGATTCCGAAAAATCCTGAAACTACGATAGGTAATAATGCCGGAAATCTTCTAAATCATGGTTATGTTGCAGAAGCCGACGGCAAAGTTTACATTCACAACTGCGCAGATAAGGGTGCTCTTTGGGTAATGAACCCTGACGAGAGTAATGCTAAGCAGCTAAAAGATATTAAAGCTGAATACCTAAACGTAGGCGGTAATTATATTTATTATTATGAGTCCAGCGACAATAATTCCGGTTTACTTTCATTTATGGGAAATAACACAGGAATTTATCGTCTTGGCATAAAAGGTGGAAGTGCGAAATGCCTTCAGCAGTCACCTGTGGATTATCTGCTTCTGGTCGGTAATACACTTTATTATGAATATTTTGCTTCTAAACATGATGGTGATCCCGAAGACAGTGGTCTTGGGCTTTACAGCATTCAGACAGATCGTACAGCTCATACTCAGCTTGCGGATCAGCCTGTGATCCCTGCAAATTATTCAAATGGTAAGTTTTATTACGCCGGGCAGAGTGGCGACCTGAGTCTTCATGCTTATGATCCTAAAACCAAAAATGACTCTGTAGCTATCGCCGGAAGCTTTTGGAATCCTATAATCCTAAACGGCTTTGTTTACTACATGTGCCCGGAAAAGAATTATTCCATATGCCGCAGAAGCCTTAGCGGAGGTAATGAAGAAGTCCTTACTTCTGATCGTTCTGACTGCTTTAACGTTATTGGAAACTATATCTACTATCAGAAGAATTCAAGAACTGATCCGGCACTTATGCGCATCAGCTTAGACGGATCAAATCCGACAGTAATCCGCGCCGGAAATTATACTAACATCAACGCCTCATCAAGATATGTATACTTTGTTGATTATGCAAATGAAAGTGTTATGTATCATCAGGCGATTGACGGACCGGTTTCACCAACTGTATTTAATCCGTGAAACTGAGTTTATATAAGAAAGGGAAAACTAAAAATGAAAAACGTTATGAGTCCTCTCGACTTTTCTGTGGAAGAGCTTGATGCCCTTATGGACACAGCAACAGACATTATGGCTCACCCCCAGAAATACGCACATGCCTGCGATGGAAAGATCCTTGCAACACTATTTTATGAGCCAAGTACTAGAACCCGTCTTTCCTTCGAGGCAGCTATGCTAAGGCTTGGCGGCAAAACCCTTGGTTTCCACTCAGCCGATTCATCTTCCGCAACAAAAGGCGAGACCGTAGCTGACACCATTCGTGTTATTTCAAGCTTTGCTGATATCTGTGCAATGCGCCACCCCAAAGAAGGTGCTCCTATGGTAGCCGCAGAAAAATCATCTATTCCTGTTATCAATGCAGGCGATGGCGGTCATCAGCATCCTACACAGACATTGACGGATCTCATGACGATACATTCACTTAAAGGACATTTTGATAATCTTACAATTGGTATGTGCGGCGATTTAAAGTTCGGACGTACTGTTCACTCTCTCATTGAAGCATTGCTTCGTTATTCAAATATTCACTTTGTTTTCATTTCACCAAGGGAACTGATGCTTCCCGGATACATTAAAGATAAACTTGATTCCCATTCAGATATACAATATGAAGAAGTCACTACTCTCGAAGAAGTGCTCCCTAAGCTCGATGTGCTCTACATGACTCGTGTACAGAGAGAGCGTTTCTTTAACGAAGAAGACTATGTAAGATTGAAGGATTTCTACATCCTGGACAAAAAGAAGATGGCACTTGCTGGTCCTGACATGCTTGTGCTTCACCCGCTGCCAAGAGTTAACGAGATCTCAACCGAGATTGACGATGATCCGAGAGCTGTCTTCTTCAAGCAGGTAAAATTCGGCATGTACATACGTATGGCACTTATTCTTAAGCTTCTTGATATAAATGTTGATTGAGAGAGAGGATATTCTAGAAATGACTAATAAGCGTGAAGAATATAAATTGAATGTTGGAAAGATTGAAGAAGGTTTTGTAATAGACCACATCCAGCCTGGAAAAGGTATGGATCTCTACTACTACCTTGGGCTCGATAAGCTCAATTCCTGTGTCGCCATAATACAGAATGCTTTTTCCCGCAAGATGGGTAAAAAAGATATGATAAAAGTTGAAGGTCCGCTTCAGCCTTTCGACCTTGACATCATTGCTTTCCTTGACCATACAGCAACGATCGACGTTATCAAAGACGGTGAGATCATTGGCAAACCAAAGCTTGAATTCCCACAGGAGATAGTAAACGTTATCAAATGCAGAAATCCAAGATGTATAACTTCTACTGAGCACCAGCTCGATAACATTTTTTATCTCACAGATGTCAAGAATGGAACCTATCGCTGTAAATACTGCGAAACAAAATGGACACCTATTAATTGATCAAAAATGCAGCCTTCATTCCTGAGGGCTGCATTTTTTTATACTAACGCATCATTTATGCTAAGTGTTTTTCTTTTGAGATACATTTCAGGAATATTAGTGAAAATATCTGTAACTCCAAAGTCAAGGTATCTTTCAAGATGAGCTTCCTTAAGTGATACTTTTCCCTTAAAGAACGGCTCATCCGTATTCCATGCCCTGACCGTTACGCCTTTAAGATACTTAGGAAGTCTTACATTTAAGCCGGCCACGCAAGGATGAAGCGCATCTGCACCGACCTTTCTGCCATAAACAATGCAATCTTCAAGATAAAAGCCAAGCATTCCCGTCTTTGCCTTAGGATCAAGCTCCTTTATATGCTTTATAGACTCTGCTCTGAATGATGACCATATCACATAATTCGACAATTCATATTTTCTAACCAAGGCAAGAGCTTTCTCTTCTATTCCTTTATAACGGTATTTTCCTGTCTTGAGCTCGATATTAAGGAGCAGTCCCGTCTTAATACAATAAGGTTTCAAGAGTCTCAAGACTTCCTCAAGTGTTGGAACATTTGTCCTCATCCCACCACCTGCATCTATCGTCAATGCTCTTATCTCTGAAAGTTTATAGTCCTTGACTTCACGAATACCATCGGTAGTCCTCTCGACACTTTCATCATGAATAACAACGATCTCGCCATCTCTTGTCATCTGTATATCAAATTCAATACCTGTAAGTCCCTTGAGATCAGCCGCAGCCTTAAATGCCTCCAATGTATTTTCCGGATTATACATGCTGCAACCGCGATGTGCCCATATCTTCACCTGCTGCGCTCTTTCAATATGCTCTCGCACACCCGTTTCCTCAAAAGTCTTAAAACGGTCCTTCAAAAATTCCTGAATGACTCTGGCTGACCTTATAGAAATCAATTCATCATTTCCTTTTCGGCGCCCATTTTCCATTCTGATATTTTGCTTTCCGAAAAGTTCCGCTTCTGCAGCTCTCCTGCTGAATTCATCAAGTTCATATTGAAAGCCTGTGTCTGCAAAATTATATGAAAATGTTTCATTTTTTTTAGGATCTTCGTATCTTACCTGAAATTTACTTGTCATCCACCATGGAGAAGGTACATAGATACTTCCCTTTGTGCCGGAGATTACAAGATTTCCTTCACTTTTAACTTCAAGCCCTACTTTAGCAGTTGCCGTAGCTTTACCATAATCAAAGTAAATCTTTGAATATGTATCCACGCCATTTGAAAGGAAGAGTGAGTGAAAACTGACCGAATTATATGCTGCTCCAAGCAGATCAATGATTGGAAGAATGCAATAATTTCCAAGCTCTACAACTGCACCTCCATATTTTTCATCAGTTATCTCTCTTTTATTTGTGGGTGTCAGTTTTGTATATGAAGCTTCGACATCCATGATAGTGCCTATCTTACCTGATTTGGCTACTTTCAGCAGCTCCCTATAACCCTCACAGTACTTTGTTGGCATGACTTCCATTATCACAGTATCATTTACATCCGCAAGAGTGAAAAGCATATCCGCTCTATCCTCTGCAAGTGCCAGCGGCTTCTCGCATAAGACATGTTTTTTGGAAAGTAATGCCTCTTTTGCTATATCTACATGAGTTGCAGGCGGTGTCGTGATATAAACCGCATCAACAACTTCCAATATATCGTTGATCTTATCAGTCGCAAGCTTAACATTATGATCCATGGCATAACGTTTTGCCTTATTAAGATTCAAGTCACATATTGCAGTTATCTCAAATTCTTTCTGCCTTCTGATAGTTTTTGCAAACTTCTCAGCCCTGCTTCCTGTACCGATCACTCCAAACCTCAGACCCATCTTTCTCTCCCCGTTATTGTCTGTCATCAGCCATATATTTCTTTGATTGAATCCATAAATTCCACTTTTGCTCTCCACCCTGTATCATGATAGATCTTTTCAACCGACGGCTTTAGCGAAACGAATGGATTTGGTGCCTCGCCATATATTATCTCTGCATCCGGTGCATATCTGTCTCTAAGCTTTTCCATAAAAAATTTCAGTGGATGATAATCACCATTCGCTATATTATATATTTCTCCATTTCTACCCGAACGAGCTAATGCAAGTATTGCCGCTGCTCCATCTGCAGCATCGAGATAATCCCAATACTGCTCAGCTTTACTTATACTCGGAACTTCACCTTTTTTAAGTTTCTCTATTATATCGGGAAGAAGTCTTCCATGCGGCTCATACTTACCATAAAGGCTAAAAATTCTTCCCCATATCCACTCTATCCCCAGGTCAGCAGCCAAATGTCTTGAAAGATAACATGCTGCCGTCTTTGCTGCGCCATATGCGCTGAATGGGTCAGCTATCAGATCTTCTGTGATCATTCCTGACTTTACCCCATACTCAGCCTGTGAACCTGTCGCAACAAAACGCTTACAGCCTATTTTCTTGGCAGCTTTTACAGCCTCAAGAGTTCTTCCTACATTTGCATACTCTGTCGGAATATCATTTCTTCCTTTGCTTCCCCATGCAAGGTGAAAGAAAATCTCCGGTGTACCTTTGATTTTTTCAGGCAGCGATGCATAATCATCAAAATCTGCCTCAACAAGTTCGACTTTTGATGTTTCAAGCTTCTTTAATCTTTCATTATGCTTAGACCCTGCTCTGACAAGTGCATATACGTATATCCCATTTGCTGCTAAATGCTCTACTAAGTTACAGCCGGCAAATCCCGCTGCCCCACTAACAATGACTGATTTAATTTTCATATTTTCATTCCTATCATAAAATTTAGATAAGAAAATTATAGCATATCAGACTGCGAATATAACAAATTCAGAAGGAAGCCATGTCCTACCATTTGCTCTAAGATATAATCTGTATTCAGGATTCATTTCAAGCATCATTCGAGGAATTTCAGCCAGATCATCATAATTATGGTATACGCAAATAGCCATCTTAGGCTTATCCTCTTTAATATGTTTCCTGCATCCTCTCAAAGCTCCCTGCTCTGCACCTTCTATATCCATTATTAAGAAAGAAATTTTTTCATTTATATCATCATCAACTTTAACCACATTTATTGCAGCTTTACCCTCTTTCTTAATCTGTGTTATCGATCCTTCCGAATCAGGATTATCTATATACATAACACCATTTTCATCGCCAACTGCTAAATTTTTTATTTCAAGATTATTTAGATGGATACAATTCTCTTTTATAATCTCGCAAAGTCTTGGAACAACTTCATAAACATATATTTTTCTATAATATTTATAATTATCTACATACGATAATACTGTATCCCCTACATACCCTCCGCATTCAACTACAACCTCATTTTCATCGCACCTTATAATATCTTTATCAAAATAATCATCATACAAATGATCTTTCATCTTAACAATGTGATCAACATTAAAGTCAATCCAACACATTAGTATTTCAAATAGTGTTCCTTTTGACCTCTCATCAGCAAGCTTTTCATACAAAAAAAGATAATCATCATAGTGCTTTTCCAATCCATCAATTCGCATCTCTATAAGTTCATAATTGTTATTTTCTATATCTAAATATCCATATAAATTATGAAATTGATTTGCCATACCAGCTATATTTATTCTTCTACTTTCCGCACAATTCATAAACGCATCAATCATGTATTTTCGCTTATCCTCATGCGGTACATATTTAATAAAATCCATCAATCTTCTAAACTTATAATCCGTTCCAGATAGCTTTTTCTGTTCACTTATAATATTTTCTATTAACTCAGTCCACTTACTTACATCATCTAAATATGTATGGCAATCTAATTTATCTAAAAAAAATCCCACTACCTTTTCATTAAAAAAAATAATTTCATTTATCTTCCGTATCCCCTCATCCAAGCTGTCAATAAGATCAACACTTACCGTATTTACTCCAACCTCAACTATTTTCTTTATATTCACAATTATTTTTTCAATAGCTTCATAATCAATAGTCTTAAAATCCATACTAATCCCCCTCTATAACTACCTTTATCATTTCAGCTACCCTCAGGTCAAATGTATGATACTTTGCCACCTTCTCATGACCGCTTGCCGCAATAGCCCTTCTCTCTTCATCATGCTTAAGGTAATAGTCAATTTTTTCAAGCAAATCCTGCCTTGATTCATAGTAAACAAAGTCAACTCCCGGTTCAAAGAACATAAGCATGTCTTCCTGATAATTAGTAAGCAGAAAACCACCTGCTCCCATCACATCTATACATCTTAAAGGAATACCTTTCTCTATGCTCCTAAGCGTTATATTCAGATTTATCTTTGCACACTTAAATGCTATGGGCATTTCCTGATAGTAGTCAAGCTTACCGCAGTTTTCCACTCCTTCAGGATGAAAATCTTTCTCAGGCGTAAAAAGTTTAACTTTATGCTCCTTGCCTATCTGCGTCAAAATATCGATTCTCTCAAGTGAAGTTATTTTTCGGTCAAGAACGTATTGAGCATACATATACTTCGCCGTTTCTATCCCATCGTTGTGAGGTTCCATAGGAAGTGCCTTTTGCATACCGTCCATAATATTCTGATTCAGACAACTTTCCACAAAATTGTATCCATCGACCTGCATCTGGGCATTCATGACCGCTTCCAGATATCCTTTTGTATAGTCATCAAGCTTCGGCTCCATCCTGTCATAAAAATTATGTGCATCAATGTACATCTGCCCTACAAAAGTGATATCTGAGTCAAAATGTTCATGCGCTTTTGCATTTGGACGCATCTCATCCAGCCTCTTCGTATTAGCTGCCAACGGCAGATAGTATACCGTCTTTATCCCCTGCAATGCATAAGTTTCATACATTTTAGAATCAAATATAAAAATGTAATTGCAGGGATTTATTAACGTGTATGAGTAGAGTGAAATATGTGGACTGTCATAAACCCATGACACGTACTTAACCGGTACAGTATTACACACTTTAGAAATAATCGGAAAAAAGTTAAATGAAAAGACAAAGTCAGGTCTTTCTTTGATCAAAACCTTTTCAAATTTTTTTTCAAATTCCTCGTTATGACGCACGCCGTCATTCTCATACTTAAATCTGACAATATTATATTTCAAACGTCGAAAAGTCTCGAGAATGTCCTCATTACCGAAACTTTTCCATTCAATAAACAATATTTTCATTATCTGGTCCCCATTTATAAATTATGAAAATTCTGAGGAAGTATCTACCTCAAAATCCGACGTACCCCTGCCTGAAAGATATGATGAAACATTGTATAAAATATCCTTAAGCTTTTTATAATCTTCTTTTTCTATAGGTGTAAGCTTTTCTTCATTATCTGCTAATGTCGGAAAACTATCTAAAACTCTGCTTATCCATCCACAATATGTCTGTCTGATCGACTTATCATCCGTGAGATAGACCTTATTATGAATAGCATATTGAATCATATGTGCCCAGCAAATAGCATTTAATGCCAGATATTCTACTGAGTTTTGATCCTGCCCTGAATGTGTTCTGAAAAAACTTAATGGCTCACGAATATATATCATATCTCCATATTGAAGAAGTCTAAGCCATACAGTGTAATCTTCGACCAAAAATCTTCCTTCTCTTCCAGACCAGCCAAGCAATCTTCCTTTTAAGAGCTTCTTTTTTAACAGCACTGTCGTAGGCTCACCTATGAAATTTAAGCATTGCTGCAAAAGTGCCTTCCCTACTGATTTTCCATCAAAGCGTTGAGTACTTTCTACTATCGGCGCATTTGCTGCATTCGCAGGAACATCATTTCCATCCTCATCAATTCTCTGTCTGAATGAAGTCACTAAAGCTATAGAATCATCCTGAAAATAATAGTCTATCATTTTCTCTATTTTATCCGGTGCATACAAATCATCATCCATGAGCCAGTTTATATACTCAGCTTTAGGATTGTCATAAGTATAGACTCTCTCCCAATTTTCTTGCCTGTTAAATTCAGGATGATGTTCGTAAATTATTCTCTTATCTTTCCTTAAATAATCATCCATGAGAGTTTTAGTTCTCTCATCACTGCTGTTATCCGAAATAAAAATTTCTAAATTTCTATAAGTCTGTGCAAGAACACTTTCTAATGCCAGCTTAAAAAATCCCGGTCTCTGATATGTTGGGATCAATATAGTAACCAACGGATAAATATCATTTGAATATTCATCAAGAAAACTATTCTTTTCTGTTTCACTTATACTAATGCTTTTGCGGTCATATTTTACTATGGGTACACCTTCAGTTAGTACAACTGTTTTTAAGCCAATTCTTTTATACTCTACACATTGAGCCGTATCATAAAAAGCTTCTCCTCTAAACAGATCATCCCTCCAGCGAAGCCTTCCTCTGATAGCCATGAAAAAGCCTTCTACAGCCATTACCTCCTTATAATCTTCTATGCACTCCTTACCGCAAAGAATCTTCGCATCTTCTCTCATTATGTTCCCATAGATTTTTGCTGATTCACTTGCCATTCCATTTGCAGGTACATATTCTGCGCCAATTGCACCAATAACTGCAATTTTTTCATCTCTGCTAAATACATCTGCCAACTTGATCAAAAGCCCTGCATCTACAATCTCAGCTTCCCCATCAATATAAATATTTATATCGGCACATATATTTCCAAGTGCCTCATTATAAGCCGCTGCAATTCCATTTTCACAAGTAGTTTCAAGAAAATCTATATCCCATCCTTCAGGCACTTCAAGCGCACGTACCGAATCAAGCAGTCTTTCAAATTTTGACTCATCTTTCTTAATAGAAATAAAGCATATTTTTCCCATGAGTACCTCTTTTTAATAACTTATGCCTCTTAGCCTTTATCTACATCTTTTATCGGGCAAAATCTCAGGTTACTAAAGATGAAATGAATATTCTAATTTTTTTATAAATTTCGTCGATACAATTTATGAAAATATGATGATGTTCTGATTATTTGATTACAAGGTGGTGTTTTATGGCATACATAAATGATATTTTCAAAGATGAAATAAGAGATGGTTTTTTAGTTACTTCTGACCGCAAAAAAATATGGGAAAAAGAGATAGATATTCTGCTTTTGATTGACAAAATATGTAAAGAAAATGATATTAAATACTTTGTCGACTACGGCACCTTACTCGGGACCATCCGCCACAAAGGTTTCATTCCTTGGGACGATGATCTTGATATAATGATGACTCGTCCCGATTATATGCGATTTCAGAAAATAGCTTTAAAGGGATTGCCTGCCCCCTATCATTATCAATGTATATACACCGACGGTCCATGGATGTTTTCAAAAGTTCGAAATTCAAATACGACTGGTTACGAAAAAAGATACGATATACCAAATATGAATCAGGGATTGTGGGTAGACATATTTCCCTTAGATATAGTCCCTGATGCAAATCCGAATTCTGAATTGATCTTTACCATGATGTATATAATTTATCTCATGGCATTTTCACCATCTACGGTTTCTGAACTTCGAAAGCAGAAAGGTTCTGAGCTTATAGTAGATGATGAAACTTTGAATAATCTATCGCATATGGATTATAAAGAACGTTTCAAGCAATTTGAACTATTCGCCTTAAGCAATTATGACAACAGCGAAAACGAATCAACTTTACTTTATTATATACTTCTTGATAATTACGGCAAAAAGAAATCGTGGGCGAAGGATACCATTTTAATGCCTTTTGAGAACATAGAGGTCCCTGTTCCCAACGGATACGACGACATTTTGAAGACCTATTACAAAGATTACAGCAAATTTGTAGTCGGAACTTCTGAGCATAATAATGTAGTACAAAGCGCAGATATTCCCTATAAAGAATATCTGCAGAAAATTTCCGATAAATTACTAACATAGTTTTCAAAAAAATCTCTGTGCAACATCATTTTTGTGCACAGAGATTTTTAAATTTTTCTAAATCTGTCGCTGTAGTAATCTTAAAATTATCCTCATCGCCTTCAATCGTTACTATGTCCATTCCTGCCATTATTGCCGGTTCAGTTGAACCATTTATTTTCTTGATCTTATCAGGCAGCAATGCCTTGTTTGCTTCATAATATTTTTCAAGCTTGAAAACTTCCGGTGCCTGCCCTGCGAATATCTTTGAACGCTGCAAAAGTCCCTCTATTTTTTTCTCATTGCAAAGATACATTGTATCTTTAACAGGCAGTATTGGCATCACTCCATCATGATCTCCAACTGCATTAAAACATTCAGATATAAACTCAGATTTTATATTAGGTCTTGCAGCATCATGAAACATGACAAGATCATCGCTTCCATACTCATTTACTAATACCCCAAGAGCATTCCAAATAGACAACTGACGATTTTCTCCAGGTGTACAAAAGCCTTTCCATTTGTACCCATACTGTTTTACATCAAGTCTTATATGCTCCTCTAAATATTTGTGCCACATATTATCTGCAACTATCCTAACCGTATCGACATCACAGTTCGAAAACAGCACATCCATACACCGGCTTATTATCGGTCTTCCTTCAATTTCTATATATTGTTTTGGAACTTCTCCTCCAAGCCGTGTTCCCACACCTCCGGCCAGTATAACTACATGATTCATATTCGCCCCTGGATAAATGTAACCAATCTGTCTATAACTTCCTTACTTCCATTAGCTGCTACATAACAGTTGTCTTCCGGTCTCGATGTTACACATCTAACCACTTCATTTCTAAGTATCCCAAGCATTTTGTCCATAAATGCTTCATCTATCCCGCCAAGTCTGTAAAGTTCGTCAATATTATATACAGTCCTATACGCCGTATCCCATATCTGCATCTCCACAGCATCTCTGATCGAGTTATAATTTTCCAACAAATGTGTTTTTTCATATATAGCTCTTATGCACTTTACGTTCATTTCGAAAAAACTGACTTCTGCATCTCTTTTACAAATAGATTCCGGATCATTTCTGTAAAAGTAAAGAATTTCCGGAACTAATGCAAGCGTTTTGATCTTTGCAATCACTTCGATCAAAAAATCATTATCCTCTAGAATAACATTTTCACGATATTTAATATTATTTTCATCTAAAAAATCACGCCTGTAAATGCGCGTCCAAGGGAATCCGAGATTAGCTATCAGATAGCTTCTCGTGTCATCTGTAACTTCTCCGCAATCAGATTCTCGTGTTAATATCGCTTTAACCCCAAGTTCTTCAAGATCTGCCCCGCTATCAACAATATCTGCATATAGATCATCCCTTACAGCTGCTTTGTAAAGCTTCTCAAACATGGTCTTATCCGCTATGTCATCTGCATCCACGCATCCTATATAAACTCCCGATGCCTTCGATATACCTAAGTTTCTCGCGCCACCGGGTCCGCCATTCACCGGATTTTCATAAACTTTTATTTTTTTAGAATATTGATTTTCATATTTCCTAAGAATTTCCAACGTATCATCTGTAGATTTATCATCTACAAAGATCAGCTCCATGCTGTCTTCACCATAAATATCAAAAAATGTCTGATCAACAAGATTTTTAATGCATTCAGGTAAAAATTTTTCTGCATTATATGCCGGAACAACTATCGACATCTTAACCTTCGCTTTTCTTAACTGTTCTATCTGCATAATCCCCCCATATACATTCATTTAATTAACAGAAATTTCTCGACATTAAAACAATCTCATCTGATCATATACTTCAACCTGCGATGACATCAGTTCCTGCGGTTCTGCTCCTCTTTTATGCTCTACTCCTAAGTACTGCTTGCCGCCATTAAGTCTGGACTCAATAAGATTTAAGACATAAATATTGTCAAATCTTCCATAAATAGATTCTCCTCCCAGACCAGAAAAACATATAAGCTGTGTATTATTCTTCTTCGCAATATCCATCAATGGTTTAAGCAAATGCTCTGCATTGGTTTGAGCAAAAGGGTTATCCATAAGCAAAACTTTTCCCTCATTACGCTCTGCAAATATATCACTTTCATCTCGCCTTATGTAATAAAGTAAACTCGACAAAATAACAAAAGTAGATAAAAAGCCTTCCCCGCCCGAATTCTTAGATGCATCTGACCAACTTATAGGATAAGTTCGCTGCTTTTCAATTTTGTATATCTGAATCTCAACATTTCCTACACCGACAACCACATCATAAAGCTTATTTACATTTATTTTGCTGCTAAGTTCATTATCAGGATTTTCATTACCATTAAGCAGCCTGATAACGTTCTTTGTAACTTCTCCAATATAATCTTTAAGACGTAAAGTATAAATCTCTTTGCCTTCCTGCCATGATGGAGCCTTTATTTGCAGCATCTTCAACGACTTTCCCTGCACATTGATCGTAGAATTACTGTCTATCCTTCCAAGTCCGGTATTTATTTCCTCAAGGTAAGACATAAGTTCATCTATAATCTCATCTCTTTCCTTCTCTACCATCTCTATATCTACCGCAAGTTTTTCCATAAGTGTATCCAGTGCATGCACCGTAATATCTATCTGATCAAGTATATCCTGCGGTCTGTCAAGCATTCTTAGTATTCCTCGAAGTGGTTTTTTATACTGTTCCTCAGCCAGATTTTCAAGGTTAAGTATCTCCTGGATTCTATCTGAAAGCCGATTTCGAGATTTTTGAATATCACTATTTATCCTATTGTTTGTCTTTTTTAACTCCGATGCAAATTCTGATAATTCAACTTTGCTCATTTCACAGAAATTTACATCCCATTTAAGATCATCACCTACAATATAATCGCTATATTCCCCTAAACCATCCAAAATACTCTCATAGCCACTAATCTTATTTTTAATGATCTCACAGTCTTTACGCAATTCACTCTCTTTATGCTCCAAAATATTATTTTTCGCCTCAAAATCAAACGAAGATATTTTTTCAATACTCCTCGCTTCTTCCATCCCTGTATCTTTAAGCATATTTTGAAGCATATTTTTCTTTTGCTGACTTATCGCTGCGATTTTTGCCTCACTTGCACTATATTTTGAGTTTATTAATAAAATTTTTTCTTTTATTGCATCGCTTTGCCGCTTAAGAGTATCTTCAATATCCTCATTATATGATGTATCGATATAATCTTTTTCTGATATACTGCATTCTTTTGATTTTTTCTCTATATCACGCTTAAGCCTTTCGATTTTTTTGCCTATACGCTTTATATCTGCCTCAAGTTCAGATATTTCACCTGATAATTTCGATGTAAGAGCATTATATTCAGCCTTCAACTTCACTACATCTTCATCCGAAATATCCTCATCATCAGCAGCAGTTTTCCTATATATCTCATATATAGGAAGATCTTTACTTACTTCTCTCTTCTCAATATCATTGGCATGAAGCTCAGCTTCTAATATCTTATCCTGTTCAACACATTTCCTTGTCGAATTTTCTGCTACTTCAATTTTTATCCTTATATTCTCAATATCATTTGAAATACGCTTCTGTCTGCCAAGTGCTTTTAGATATTCATTGTAATTCTCTTCAAACCGTAATATTTCTGCCCTATATCGCTCTAACTCTTTAACTTCTTCCTTCAATTCATCAAGAAGTCGATTATTTTCTTTTATTTCTTCATAATTTTTCGAAGCTGCTAATGAATTTTTCTCTATTTTCTCAGCCAATCCGCTAAGTTCTTCAGAACAGCATTTTTCCTCATTAATTACAGCCTCATAAGTTTTCTTATCCAGCTTCTGATTTTTTAATATTCCTTTTTGCAAATAGTAGTTATTATATTCATTTTCCTTGATTTCAATCTGCGAGTCTAACTTTTTTAGTTTCTCATCTTTTAATCGAATAATTTTCTCTACTTCCGCACTTTCCAATAAAATTTCGTCAAATTTAATATAAAATGAAATCTTATCAAATGAAACTGTATTATTTTCAATAGAAAAATTACCAGCTTCAAGATCTTTTCTCTTAATTATCGGAATCGGTGACTGATGATAAAAAACAACATCACAGCTTTTAAGCTTCTCTACATCATTTTCTGTTAATACCAATGCGTATGGAAGAAAAGGATTTTTCCTAACTATTTCTACATTATCCTGCAATCTGTGACCATTTTTCATAAGCCACTCCATGCCAAATACCACCTGTATTCCTAACTTTTCCATTTCAGCAGCTATTTCTACCGGCAGTTCTGTCAAGACCCCAGACTTCAAACACTGAATCTCATTTGAAAGAGTTTTTTCTTCGTTTCGTAATTGCTGAATCACTGCGCCAGATTCTTTTATTTTTCTGTCTAACTGTACTATAATCTGCTCTGCATCAAAAATATCCACATAAACCATTTGCAAAAATGCTGCGATATTTTTTCTCTCTTCTATATCAGCCTCAAACGATTTTATTTTCTTCAAAAAATTGCAGCATTTCTCTTCCAGACCACTTTTCGCTCTCTCTGAATCTATTCTCTCCTTAGCGAGATCCAGGCGCATTTTATCCAATCGTGAAAGCAGTGCCGCTGTACGCTTCTGCCTTTCGAGAAGTTCACGTTTTTTCTTTTCCGCAATGTCATTTTCTATTTCGAAAATTCCTTCTTCGTATCTGCCAAGTACATTTCTTGAATAGCTCTTACCCCACTTCTCATTAAAATCATCTTCTCTTCTGCCAAAGGCGATTATCTCGGCTTCTAATGCTCCAAGTTCACCCTTTTTCTTAAACATTTCTTCAGAAGCACTTGAAATAATTTTTTCATTTTCGTCAATAGTACTCTGTATCTGACCTTTCTGATTCTGAATATAATTAAATTTATCTCTCAATCCTTCAAGTTTTCGATTGAAATAATTATATAAACGTCCTCCAAGCTCATTTATCTTTGGAAGCAAATCGTCATTATCAGCTTGCAATCTTCGTATTCTGGCTTCCTTCTCCCGGTAAGCTTCAAGTTCTTCGCAATAATCTTCATAATTTTTAGCACACTCCAATACTGCTAATTGCCTTATAATCTTTTTTTGACTTTTTTCAAAAGATCCACGTTCAAGCGAAAGCTGTTCCCTTTCATGTAATTTAGAAATTATATCCTGCTCAATCTTATAAATATCATATGAATATTTTTCATATATTACCTGATTAATTTCTGACTTAATTTCTTCAATCTGCCTTAAAATCCGCTCTAAACCTTCTTTTGACGACACTTCCATCTCTTTTAAGGTTTGGATAAATTTAGCTATTCTACTCTCCTGTTTCCCGCGCTCAATTTCAAAGTCACGATACTGCTCAGCAATTTTCCTTGCCGAAGCACGCTCTGAATCATCCAATACATGCGACTTAAATAATCTGATATAGTCTCTTTGTTTTATCTTTGACTCATTATCCCGATATTGCTTCGCATATTTTCCAACAATATCTCTGAAATTATTTATCTTTTCCTTTTCCGGGTCTAACTTCTTTTCTACAGTATCAAGAAACCACTTATCAACAAGATCACTTTCATTTTTACAATCCGCAAATAAATCTGAAAGGCCTGACTCTTTCTCATTTATTTTTTTAATTATGTGTTCCCATTCTCTATAATCAATCTTATATTCCTTCAGTTTTTCAAAATACTGTCTAGACTGTGCCGCATAGTTCATATCGTACCAAAAGAATTTTTTAGTATGATCTTTCTTAAATCCATCAAATATTGACTTACACTCACCATAGCTTTTTAAAACCATCGATTTCTTTGTCTTCTCAACTACCGGAAGACTATAGATGTCATTAATGCACGCATCGTCATATTCACTGATTATACTGATCATATCAAGTGAGTTAGGATTTTCTTCATCATTTTCCTGATTCTGCCTCACCATATATCCTGTCATAACCTTGCCGCAGCCATTGTCAAGCAGCCATTCTATCAATATGATAGTTGGCCTTGCAGTTGTAAAATATCCATCAAAAGGTCGTTCCTTAGTATTTCTGTATTTAGCATGCACAAAAAGCGCTGTCAGCATTTGTATCAAAACTGACTTACCGCCTCCATTATGCAATGAAACAAGCGTACTCTGTCCATTAAGGTGAAGCACTTCATCATTAACTTTTATAGAATTATTGTTGTAATTAAGATTAATTATCCGTACCGTATTGATCGTTCCCATTGATCACTCCTGAAGGCTGTTAAAAATGCGCTCAACTCTTTTATAATTATTCTGATTCAAAATATCCCAGTCCATAAGATTATCTAATTTCTTGGTAGTCAATATCATCTCGTCTTTTTCAATGTAGTCAATAAGCTTTTGATTTTCCAAAAATTTCAGGATATGATATAAAAAGCCTTCCTTAGTCGTTCTTGAACGATTTCCGTTTTTATCCGATTTTAAGGCTTCATAAGCTTCCATCATTGGGAAAAAAGCCACCTCATAGTTCTGTTGATCCTCTTCACTATATCGTTCACAACCTTCCCGTAATCGCTGTGAAATTATATTTTGGAACTCTCCCAGTTTTATGTATTCACGCGTTTTACTGCTTGCACCTTTACCTTCATAAAATTCCATAAGCAGCAACAATATAACAAATTGTGATAAATAATAGTCCTTATCAGTTGCCTGCGATTTGCATAAGGTCTGCTTTAACTCCGTCTTCGAAAAACCCAGATAGTAGTTATCCTCTTTAGGGATTAAATATAATACACTTCCATACCTTTCAACACGGCTGTCTGCCGCCTCTCCCTGACTTTTTACCAGGTTTTGAATATTTTCACTTTCAACATAAGCATTATAAAGTCCAGGCTCTTTTTCTTCTTCCAATGTATGATTCTTCAACAGATTATAAAAAATTTCCTGACTTTTTCTGATTTCTTCAAATTCATATGCCATTTATTATTCCTCTATAATAGAAAGTCTGACTTCCGTACACTTGATATTTCGTAAATTTCCATCTGCATCCTTGACATTTTTAAATATGACATTATCAGCCTCAGGCATTTTCTCAACTGTCAACGCTTTCACTCGATTATTTTTATCAACGTCTTCCAATATTTCCAAAAGCATGTAATTTAGTTCAAAGACCTCACTACCGTCATCCAGCACATTTTTTCTTTCATCTCTGATTGCTTCTATATCGATATTATGCGCTCGTATCAGTTCGACCATTATTTCCTTAAAAACGTCTGTATTAGGTATAAGCTTCAAACATTCTGAAGTATCTTTCTCAACTCTTTCCTGTATATCTGAAAGCGTCATACAATGCATTTCGAGAAGTTTATCAATTATAAAGCGCAGCGATATCTCATATACTTTTCTCTTTTCAAGTCGCTGCCTCTCCTGCTCTGCTTCCCACTCCTTTTCATCAAAATCGATATCCTCAGTCACACTCTCTTCCACATTTTTCCTTATAATTTTATGCGGTCTCAATGTCCATTTAAGATTATAAATCTTCGAAATATCTGAGCACATGAGCGGTGCAAAAAGCAAATTAAGATTTTCCAAAGCCTCGGGCTTTTCCAAAATTTTCTCATATACATCGCTTCTAAGAGAAAAGCGCTTTATCAACGCCACTTGCGAAAGTTCTTCAAGTTCTTTGCTGTAAAGCTGCTTCAAATCCATATGCTTACTCAGTATCATTTGATGCTCTTCTATAACTTTTCCAAGATAATCACTTATTACCTTAAGATTTCTTAACTTTTCAGCATCTTCCAGGGATAAACTTGCAATTTGAATTTCCTGCTCTTCATACTCCCTTATGCGCGTATTTACAAGTTCCTTGTAACCTTGAAATTTATCCTTTGTCTCCCGTATAGTACTCAAGTTTTCTTCTAACGTCTGCCTGTACTCATCTACCGAATACTCCAACGCATTCTTCCTGATCCTATACATAGCCTCCATTATTTTCTGATACTGCATCCGTATATTTTGGAAAATTGTTCTGATATTTTCAACAGCCTTATCATAACTTTGCTTTTCCAAATGCATTTTAAATATCATTTCTTGTATTGGGATTTGTAGATTTTTTTCTACCTCAAGAGTTGCCAATAAAAGATTATAGCCATCATCAGTAAGCATATAAGATGTCCGCCTTACATCATGCTCAGTGTAGACTATTTTATTTCGAACATATCTGATATAGATAGAATGATATATTCCTTCTGAATAATCATAACCATCAAAAGACATCTGTTTTCCTTCATTAGATAATATCGAATTCACGATAAATTCCGCAAGTGAATTACATTCTTCATAATTTAATGCCTTCTTGTAATGAAGATTATTTATATCATCAATAAAGCTCGCTATGTCATCTATAGTACATGCTTCCTCTATAAGCGACTTCTCCATTATAAAAAGAAGTACCGAAAAAACAATATTTATCCTCTCATCTTCACCTGTGAACTCATACTCATTCCATGAAGTTTTGGATATTATGCTGCGGATAAGAATAGCATATAATCCAACATTTTTCATACGCTTGGGAAAAGAGTTCAAAAAATCATACTGCATGCAGATACCACCATTCAATAATCTATAATCGATAGCTTTTCTTGCGGCACATACTTGCCGCTTTCCAAGATATTTTTCATTTTCTCAGCAATGGTCCCATCAAAAAAGCTAAAAAAATATGTATCTATGTTTCTATTTTGAAGCTGCTTTGAATTTGGAAGTTCATCTATCTTAATATTTGATATCAACTCTGTATAAGCTTCTATAAACGGCACTATATTCAAACTATCCTTAAACCTATCTGTAAAAGATTCGAAAATGCCTATCCCCTCATAGTCAAGGTCACCATAATAATAAAATACATTGCTTGAATCTTTTAAATAATCCTCAGCAAAAACATCAAACCCAGTAAAGAAAGCATTAACTCGCTTTCCACCACCATAAATCAACGTTGAAAATTTTTTTCCTAAAATATCATTTCTGCCAGACATCAGCCTTTTTCTCATGCCATAAAAAGGATCAAGATTTTCCAAGACCAATATATTTTGTGGTCTTGCTTTATCCATAGAAAAATATACCAGAGGCTCTGTCGTATGGTATACATTCAATTTATCGACTGAAATACCGCAATGCCTCAGCACCGAAACTGCCGAAACCGTATCTCTCTGACCATGTCCTGATAGAAATTTTTCTTTTTTCCATATAGCATAACTTCGTTCATTTTCTGAAACTGTAATTTTTAATTCATTCGCACTTTTTTCCAGATATTTACTCAAGGCAATGACATATTCTCTCTCTTTCGCATAGATTTCCGGATGCTGCAAATAAAATTCAGGATTTATATCTGTTGATAATTTATACTTAAGCTCATCTATATATTCAGAATAATCTATTTCCTTATCAGATATCCAAAAAGCTCTGAACATAGCAGGCTTTTTGCCATTAGTTCCAGACGCTTTTATAGGCGATATACTACCTTCATCTATTAATTTTTTTATGTAGTCAAATTCTTCCTGATAATTTGCAAATTTTTTCTTTCCGATTACCTCATCATATGTTGCCTTGTGCTTCTTTGCCATACGTACCTCGATGTGATGATCATTTTATTTACTTTGAGATCTATACATATTCTTAAGCTTTTTCTATCACGCAACTGTGATGCTTAAATTCAGGGCTTTCATTCTTTATTGTTCTGTCGTAATTTATCCCTACAAGTATCAGATTATCCTTATAGTGCTCAAGCCTTTCCGGATAATTTCTCTCATGTATCTGTGTTATCGCCGTCACCGCGTCTTTATTATACTTAAGTTCTATCAATATCGCCGGCTTATCCGGTACTTTGGGGATATAGACCAGGTCAGCATATCCCTTTCCCGTATCCAGTTCCGGTATCACCGTATAGTACTCCTGCGCACTGTAATACGCCAGTCTGATGCTATAGCTCAGTGCCTCTTCACTATTATAAGTTCTATTTCCGGCTTTATCATGCGCAGCTTCTATCAACTCCGCAACCTTTTTCTCATCACAGTTCCACGTAGCTTCCAATAACTTTCTGGAATTCTCTAATGCTCTGAACGTTACTACCCATTCCCTTGACCCGGTAGACGCCTTAAATACCTGCAGTACTTCCTTATTCGGTATGAATACTTCTCCTGTTTCCTTATCATAGCCTAGATAACCTAGATGGATCAGCATCGTCAGGATATCATCCTTCGTGTTAAAGGTTGTCATATCATTCTGATATGTCGTCACATCTACCTTTATCCTCCCTCCATCCATCAGAATGGCTACATCTTCTTTGAGTCCGTCGAAATTCCAGTCGATGTACTGTCTCAATGCTTCGTAGGTCTCTGTATCATTCCAATAATTAGAAATCACTCCACTTCGAATCGCCTTTACTACTGATAAAGGACTATACAATCTATATTTTTCAGCCTCTGGAGATTTTCCGGTTTCTTCCAGAATCTCATGATTCGGATCCGGAGGTACTATTCCACTGACCCTATACCCATCATACCATTCATTATAATCTTCAAATTTTCTCCCATAACTCTTGCATAACCCATAGACTTCCTCTCTTGTAAATCCCGTATACGGTGCAAGCTGCATGGGCTGTATGATCGAATATTCATCAAACATATTTAGCGCTGAATGCTTTCCATACTTCTTTATAGGCAGGATTCCCGTCATATATGCAAGTGCTGCATATTCCTTATCCTTAAGCCAGTCTCTTAGAAAATCAAGATAGAGCTTCTGCCCTTCCTTGTCTTCTTTATACTCTCTAAATATTGCATCCCATTCATCTATGATTATGACAAACTGCGTGTTATTTTCAGCATAGCAATCCTGCATTGACTGGATCAGATCTTCCTTGTCGAAATAATCCACGTCAGGATATTCTTTTATCAGCTCCCTCAACACAAGTTTGCTCATTCTTTTTATACACGCCTCAACAGAATTTCCTCTCTTGAAAAAATCCGTCATGACTAAACGTATAACATCATACTTTCCCAGATATCTGTCCCAAGGCTCATTTTCGTTTGTCTCTTTGCTTATCTTGCATCCCTCAAAAAGCTCTCTGCTCTCAGCATTTTTTCCATAATAAGCACACAGCATGTCTGCTGCCATTGATTTTCCAAATCGTCTGGGTCTTGATACACAAACATACTTCTGTTTTGTTCTTACAACAGAATTTAGAAAACTAATCATTTCAGTCTTATCTATATAAATATCAGAATTTATCGCCTCACTGAATGCATAACTTCCCGGATTTAGATATATTCCCATCTATAAAAACCTCACATTCATCTGTCAAACTTAACACTGCTGTGCCTTTTTGCTCATTAAGTTAATTGTATGGCAAAAGCTCATTCAAAGCAAGATATAGTACAATTTTCCATATTGACATACATTTACTTCAAGAACAAATGTGCTATAATAAGTGTAGTATTACTGTCAAGGAGCGACCATGGAAACTGATAACTATTTATCTGATGCTGTTAAATTAGCAGCCCCAAAAGCAAAGTATGATCATCAAGTAAAGCGTATACTTGCCAATAAAAATATAAGTGCTCATATTTTGCAAAGTACTGTTGAAGAGTTCAATGGTTGGGACATCGAAGATATTAAAAAATGTATTCAAAGTGATTTACAGATTTCAAAATATCCCGACTGTGACCTTCCCAAAGTTATTACAGGCTTGCCGAACGAAGCTATCGAAGAAGACGCCAGTTATTCCTTTTATCAAAATCTTCGCAGAAAACCCCTACCTCTAAGCAAAGCGTAGGTAGGGGATGAATGCGTTTGTTCAAAAAATATTAAAAGTAACAGATTTTACTAACTTTTTACTATATATCTATATTTTTAGTAAAATATATGTATATGATATACATACAGGGAATTCTACTCCTAAGTCTATGAAAGGAGAAAAATTGTATGTATCTTACTGTCAAACAACAAGTAAAACACTTATCTAAGGAAGATTATTTTACTATCAAAGAGCTTTGCCATACGGCGAAGAATCTTGCTAATGAAGCTATATATAATGTACGCCAGTATTATTTTACAGAAGGCGAGTTTCTTAAATACGAAAAGAACTATACGTTACTCAAAAATAGTCCTAATTACAAGGCTTTGAACTCAAATATGGCACAGCAGATACTTAAAGAAGTGGATGGCTCTTTCAAATCATTTTTTGGATTACTTAAACTTGCAAAACAAGGCAAATATGCTTTTAAGGATTGTAAATTGCCTCATTATCTTCCGAAAGACGGATATACAACACTTGTGATAGGTTTTGTAAGACTCAATGGAAATAAGCTTATACTTCCATTTTCTAACAGCTTTAAGAAATCGCACAAGTCTGTTGAAATTACGATACCACCTGTACTACTTGACAGAAAAGTTAAAGAAATACGTATTATACCTAAAGCTAACGCAAGGTTCTTTGAAATTCAGTACATCTATGAAGCTGAATATATTCAGAGAAATCTTAATACCAACAATGCACTTGCTTTGGATTTAGGAATAAATAATCTTGTAACCGCAGTCTCAAATACAGGTAAATCGTTCATCATTGATGGCAAAAAACTTAAATCTATCAATCAGTGGTTTAATAAGGAAAATGCTCGTTTGCAGTCTATAAAGGACAAACAGCACATTGGTAAAAGAACTACTAACAGACAAAAGGCAATTGCTCGTGACCGTAATAATAAAGTCAATGATTATATGAACAAAGCTGCTCGAAAAATAATAGATTATTGTGTTGCTAACGATATAGGTACTCTTGTGGTTGGTTATAACGAAACGTTCCAGAGAAGCAGCAATATTGGCAAACAAAATAATCAGAATTTTGTAAATATCCCTTATGGCAGGTTACGGGATAAATTTGAATATCTCTGTGAGCTAAACGGGATCAACTTTGTAAAACAGGAGGAATCCTATACATCAAAGTCTTCGTTTTGGGATAAAGATTATATACCTGTTTACAATGCAGATAACCCAAAAGAATATCAGTTTAGTGGCGACAGAATACATCGTGGTCAATATAAAACAGCAAGTGGTAAAACATTCAATGCTGATGTCAATGGAGCATTGAATATCTTACGTAAAAGTAGCGTTGTGGATCTTGATATCCTATACGGTAGAGGCGAAGTGGACACGCCTGTAAGAATAAGGATTGCCTGAATATTCAGGTGGAAACTTAAATATCAAACTTCTTAAATAAGAATAAGCGGATTTATCCGCCTATCTTTAGAAGCTCCGACTTCTAAGGCGTCAGCCGTAGGTCGGAGAGGTTCACAAATATAGAAGCTCAGCAAAGCTACACTTTAGATACCGTCCCTCGAAGTATTGTATATGCATCTCGCATGCTTTCAGGGCAACTTGGCACCGAATTCAATTCAAAACATTATGATGATGCCAAAAAAGTTTACTCCATATGGCTTTGTTTTAATTCACCTATAAAAGATGCTGATACAATAACCGGCTATAGCATAAATCCACATGCAATATATGGTAATTGTGAAACTTTTGGATATTATGGTACTAATCCGTTTAGGTCAAGATAGTGATACTCCAAACATAATATCCGGTGGGCATAAACTTATTAACTTACTTAAAGTTTTATTTTCTCACACAATTTCAACTTTTGAGAAGAAAAATATTTTAACAAATACCTATAACATCAATGTAAAAAATGATTTCCTTGAGGAGGTAGACAATATGTGTAACCTAAGCGAAGGTCTTATCGAACAAGGCATAGAAAAAGGGATTGAAAAAGGGATTGAGAAAGGGATTGAGAAAGGAACCGAATTAAAAACCATTAATCTGGTAATGAAAAAATATTCAAAAGGTATAGCCCCTGAAGACATAGCAGACGACGTTGATGAAAGTATTTCAAATATCAATATCATAATCAATGCAATAAACTCTGTTGAGGGCGAAGTAACAAAAGAAAAAGTATATGCTTTGATTCATGGTTAATACAAAAAAAGCTATAGAACGGCACTTTGCCGATCTATAGCTTTTAGTCATATACAAAATTTACATCCCGTATATGCAATCCTCAATTGATTCTTTCGACTCATAAAATACACATTCAAAAGCGTCTCGCCCATATAACCTCGTTAACTTCCTAAAATATTTCCACTCAACCTATATTTTTTAACGTCTTTTCACCATTTCTAACCACTTTCGAACCTTCTCATCCCCATTCCCTCTATGCTTGATCGATATGTTCTTTTGTTGCATCTTAAATCTAAGTTTCTTTACTTAGGCATATAGCTTGTCCGCATTACACAAACACTTTTATTCTACCTGCGCCGTTTTTCGTTCCTGTCTGTTTCTCCATTTTCACTACGAGATCTCAGAAATTTCAAAACTTCATCATACGTCTTTCCGCTCTTGGTAAATGCCTCGATCAGTTCATCATTCTCGCCATTCTTCATGCCTCCTGATTTTTCTTCTATTATTTCCAGCTGCTCGCTTATTCTTGCTGCCCTTGACTTTATATATGCAGCATCCATATCAAACGCTTTTAAGATCGTCTTCTGCGTTTTAGTCACCGCATGATCAAGTCGATACTTTCTATCAAATCCTCGTATCAGCTCTATCTTTTCCAACTCTCTTATCGCAGCAGGAACTGTCATGAAGTTTGGCATCTTTTCTAGTTTTCCGGCTTCATCCTTAAGCCTCTTGTATATTCGATTTCTAACTATCAGCGCTATAAATTCAGCAAAGATCTTTGCTTCCAGTGATTCGTTAGTGTAAACCCTTGCACTCTTGTTTCCAAGATAGGATTTGTCTCCTCTGAACAGCTTCTCTGACGCATCTCTGCCCTCATACAGATCGAGTGTCTCTTCAGCAGTCATTTTTTCTGATGTGATTATTACAAAGTACCCACATAATCTAAGCTCTCGCTGTACTACATCATTTTTCTCCTGTGCAACTGTAAACACTCCAGTCCGGTCAAAGAACATATCATAATACTTCTCAACTCCCGGTCCTGGTTTATACGCTGTTCCATACTGTTTCTCAACAAACTCTCGGAGCCGTTCCAGTTTATCTTCTACCTGTTACCTCTCGCCATGCTCTTTGCCTGTGCTATGATAGATATGAAAATATCTTTCATTTTCATCATCCGCATACAACCGTCTTTTAACTGTCTTACCATACACATGGTGCTTACGAATGTTACAATTTCTGTCGTCTTCAAAGCTCCCTCTGTTAGTCAGTACAAGCTCATCTACCAAAGCCGACATCCCCTTTACCATCATCACAAAATCATAGCCATATGAGTCCATCTTCCTGATATTGTCTTTACTGAAATATCCTCGATTCAAAATGAATCCGATGTTCTTATACCCATATCCTTTTACTTTTCCAAGCGTATATTCAAACTGAGAGATATCAACAATACTTCCCTCATACGCCTCGTAAAAAAGAGGGTTCGCATTCTTTGTATCATATCCGATCGCATAGTTAAAAATCGGATTTCCCGTGTCTACTTTTGCATTGCCGTATTCAACCAGTTCAAGATCTCCGGCTCTACAATTCTTATTTGTTGAATCATAAGAAATATATATCTTCTGCCTGTGATCACATCCCGAATTCCAATCATTTAAGAAGCCTACGCTTTGTTCAACTGTAACGCTGCTCAGGAAATCAGAAACCTTTGAATCACTGTATATATGCATATCTTCCGTGAACAAGGGATGATTGTATGCATAGTCCGGATAATACTGTCCCGCATTGTTTTCACTAATAAGAGAATACGAAATCAGATCAAGTAAAAGCCCCTTATCCTTCTTATCGAAATGATTATCCAGAATCGCCGGGATTCCGTATTCATCGAGTATTCTCTTTATCACAATGTAATTGCCTACCTTCAGACAACTACTTCGTTTAGAATCTACCTTTTCATCCGGCAGTTCTGCATCCGGAAAATAAATCAGAAAATTTTGATTCGGCTGCATCATATCAGGATCAGCCTTCGACACTTTGCCTATTGTCGCTCTCTTAGGGACATTAAACTTCTTCTTGGCATTATAAACGCGATCGTACTCATAGTTGACATATGTTGCATTTTCCTTAACTTTACGGGTTATTTTTCCTTTAACATTCGGAATCGGAACAAGAAAATCCAGATACATGATTGTCTCCTCGTTTTGAGTGGTACTTTCTACTTGTGCAATACCGTTTTTCCGGATTTTCACAACGTTTTTCTCTGATTTTCCTCTATTTTTCGGACTTTTTGGCTTTATTTTCTTGGCTTTAAATATTGAGTGTTACTTTTTACAGGAAGTTGACGATCATCCTCTCTGTCATAATATGCGCATATCATATCTGCAACCAAAGTTTTACCAAATCTACGTGGACGAGAAACGCTCACATATCTCTGAGTTGTATTAACTAAACTATTTAAAAAATAGATCATCTCTGATTTATCAACAAATATCTCAGAATTAACAGCCATCTGATAATTCTTTTTTCCGGGATTTACATATATTCCCATACTTTCTCCCTTGACACTCATACCACGAAAATGATTTTGTCACAGCTAAAATGCTATTATCAACACTTAACTTACAACAGCGCTACGCTTATTATACCGTATCCAAGGAATCCTTTCCGTATGATGTAAGAATCATCATTGTTAACAGCTAAAACACCTGTTAACAGAGAAAGTTTTTATCACAATATACCACTTTATATTTTTCTTTCCTGCTTTCAAAAAAATACGTAATCAATCTTTCTGACATGAATCCCGGGTAACGCCTCTGATAGCTATCCTCTTTTTCTCCTATGTGCTCTGCAACAGCAAAAATGATTGGAAACATCCAGCTACAGAGATCATCCAAAACCTCTCTTCGAGCAATCAACATATTACAGGGATTATATATATTTCCTTCAAAAAAATGCAATGCACTCTCATATTCATCCGGAAGATTTGTACGGAAGTATCCCATCAAATAATCCCAATCCGATGCCACGTGACGTATTCGATAATTTTCTGATATGCTAGGCGATACATAGAGAGGCACCGGTAGAACTACATCTATGCGATTTTCAGCCATAATGTCAACCCAATTTTCAGGCAACAAAAAATGTCTCCTATAATGAACAAGCCCGACATAATCCTCCATCGAATTCTTCCATATCCAATACAACCCTGTCAGCTCACAAAAGTTCTGATTTTTTTCTGAAATATTATCTCCTGTACAATCGTATGCAGTACATCCTTTTATCCGTTCATCTGTCAACAAAGTCCCTACCTGGAGAAGCTTTTCCTCTTTCAAATAGCGATATGCATTCTTTACTATCCCGTCATGAATTGAGTTAGCTGCATAAATTGCCGCGTCACAACTCACCGCCTTCTCGTTTATGGCTTTATAATCATCAAGCTTTCGAAACACCTTACCTTCCGCACGAAATACTTTCTTCATATAAGCATTTCGAAGTTCTGTATCTAATTGCACTGTTACCGGACGAATATCATGAAACCCTGCTGCTTTCAGCTCTGCAGTAAGCTTACTAAAATTACCTCCACGCGTTCCTATATACACCGGAAGTGACGTATCCAATCCTACATCAATATTAAGAACCGGAACTTCATCCACTTCAGATGGATTGTCATTCATCTCCGGTGAAACCAAATATGCCTGCACAATTGTTTTCGGAAAAAGATATTCGATATATACTTTTACTGTCTGCGCACGAGACGATGCTCCCGCGATGTAGATTCTATCTTCCATCACTATTCTCTAAAAGCTCCCCTTTTTTATTAGTAGTTCCTTTCCATCAAAAACAAATGCATATTATTTTATCTACCTCATGCATGGGTACAAAACTACGACCACATGCGATCATACCTCCGAGATTGTGTAGTCGGAGTTTATACCACACGATCGAGGATAGAAATCCACCCAAATATCTGCGGATAACACCTCCCACAATGTGCCGTCTGACAATTCAAATCCTTAACGAAAGAAAAAAATGTCCGTCTTATCAATTCCTATCTTTATTAATTGATCGTATATGTCAAAGCAATGTTCCTCATTCGCTATCAAAATACGATTATTATCCAATGGTAACTCATCGGGAGATAAAATACGAACACCTTCAATCTCCTTCAACCACAAATCCTTATTATTGTCAATAAATGCATATATTTCGTATCCCAGCTCTAATAATCTATAATACGCAGTTATCCCCCAATTTCCACACCCGAAAATTATTATTTTTACACCTTCAGGGTCACCTATAAAACTTCTAAGTTTCTTATCCTTAACATCTCTGGTCTGCAAATATTCATCACTTGATGAAAGATATAAATTCAACTTTCTCCACAAGTACTCAGGTACAGTTTTTTCATTCAACTCACCATTTTCAATTGCAGTACATAGTTCTGTCCGAAACCAATCATAATATTTTAGCCCAGCTTCTATAGGCCAGGGGCTATCAGAATCATCACTAAAATCACCATAACACAGGACAAACGACTTAGCCATTTTCGCATATACATACATTCGTGTTTCAATTGTCCATTTTTTATTCGTTTTCAAAAAATGAATCAATTCTTTGAACTCGTAATATGAAAACGAAAGCCCTCTCCCGGAATTAGAAGAAGAATCCTCTCGATCAAGACAATATCTGTAGAAAGGTTCAGCACAAAAACAAGCCTTATTTGCAAATATAGCTGTCTTTCCGATAAAACCTATATCCTGATATGCTGCCCCCTTTGTTTCCGAAAGAATAATATTATTTTCCAAAAGGAATGATTTTTTATATATACCACTCCAAATGCGCCAATCACCGACAGCAGATTCTATCACTTCTACCGGCTTAATGATACGATTATAATCACTCTCTTCAGAAAAGACCTTGTGATTTTGAATTACTTCCTTTCCGTTACTATCTTTATAGAAGCTTTGATACTCACCCTTAACAAAATCGCAATCATATCTCTCGGAAGCCTCAACCAATATCTGATACATCTTAGGAAGAATATAATCATCTGTCTCTACAATACCTATATATTTTCCGGTCGCCATACGAATTCCAAGATTTACCTGCGCACCATAACTTTTCACGTCGCTTTGAACAATCTTTATTCTACTATCCTTCTCCGCAAATTCTTTAAGTAATTCATACGTTCCGTCTACCGATCCGGCATCAACACATATTATTTCTATATCATGCAGAGTCTGATCGCGCACGCTATTTACACATCTTTCAATATAATCTGCTACATTTAATGAAGGCAAAATTATAGTAACTATTGGCATTGTCGGATTCTCCCCTATTATCGCTGCGTTTTAAAAATCTCCCTATCTATAACATACTTTACTCAACAAATCTGATCCATCAGATTGAAAAACTCTCCCTCATCTCTGTAAGGATCATGAAAGGTCATTGCCTTGTAAATATCTTTTGCAAGAATGCTGTTTGAGGGATAAATCAGTCTCAATATCTGCAATGCAAATTCACTAGATACTTCAATAAACTTTCCTGCTATTTCCAGGTATTCTCTTATAAATTCATCTATTCCCGCCTGAACCTTATCCAGTAATTCTGCATTGTATTCAGATCCTGCCACCGTTAGTACTTTATTGTCATCATCAAATCCTGCAAATTGACCATCTTTTGATGCATAAACTATTTCAAGAAACTGTTCTAATACAGAAAAATCATTTAAGCTAAAAACCTTACCGTCAACCTTTTCATTAACATTACCATATAACGAATAAACATCATCCATGTCATTAACGTATTCATTTGGCATTGACGTCGTCGCCATAGTAATGCATCCCATCTTCTTATCTAAAATCTTTTCAAGCCCGTACACAAGTGTTCCCTGTGTGATCACATCGAAAATACACATCTTTCCATATGAATAGATGTCAGTGAGGCAAAAAAGTTTTTGTGGTAGAATTTACATATCACATGAAGGAACTTCACATGAACTATAGTCCAGAATTTAAGGAAGCTCTCTTACGCAGGATGCTTCCGCCGAACAACGAATCTATTTCAAAGATTGCACGGGAAGAAGGAATCTCAGAACAAACACTTCGTAACTGGAGAGATAAAGCCAGAAAAGAAGGAATGGCCGCACCTGGTATAGATGCTGTTCCTGATGACTGGAGCACACAGGATAAATTTCTTATTGTAGTTGAAACAGCCAGCATGAATGAGTATGCTCGTCAAAAAGGCTTATTCGTTGAACAAATAAAAACATGTCGTGATGCTTGCATGAATGCCAACGGCGGTGTAGCCAAAGAAGCTGCAAGGCTTAATAAAGAGCTAAAAGAATCTGAACGACAGCGAAAAATACGCTGATATGCCTCCGTGTCAGATAGTTCCGACATTGGCAGATGAAGGAATTTATATAGCTTCAGAATAAACCTTTTACAGGGTTCTGAAAAAAGAAAAGATGCAGTTTCATCGCGGAAGGAGCCAAGAACCCGGAAAACACAGTAAGCCAACATCATATACAGCAACGGACATAAATCAAGTTTGGACCTGGGACATAACATATCTTAACGGTCCTATAAAGGGTAGATTTTATTACCTGTATTTGATACTTGATCTTTTCAGCCGTGATATTGTCAGCTGGGAAGTATGGTCAGAGGAGTCAGCTGATCATGCGAGCGAATTAATAAAACGAGCATGTCTTAAGCAGAAAAGACTAACAACAACGCCATTAGTGTTGCACTCTGATAATGGTTCACCGATGAAAGGTGCAACTATGTTGGAGACTCTATATGCGTTAGGTATAACACCTTCAAACAGCAGACCACGGGTAAGTAACGATAATCCTTATTCAGAGTCTCTCTTCAAAACATTGAAGTATCGTCCAAACTATCAGCCCAAAGGGGTTGAATCGATTGAGGAAGCTCACAAATGGTGTGCAGGATTTGTTAGATGGTATCGGTTTGAACACCATCATAGCGGTATTCAATTTGTTACCCCGGCAGAGAGACACTCTGGAAGGGGAAGCTAAATACTAAAAAACAGGCACAACGTGTATGAAGCTGCAAAAGCTGCTCATCCCGAACGCTGGGGCTCACGTGCTACACGTGATTGAAGCGAAATAACAGAAGTACATCTTAATCCGGACAAAACGGTTTCTGATAAACCAGAAGGGATTGATAGCACCGAAACAATGGCTTCATAAAGCGAGAATTATATGCATTGCTATTGTTTATCTGGATGGGATTTTCCTGTTAATGAATGTGAAATTTAATCCCTTTTCATCTACAGACAAATCCTATCCAGACATTCTATAGTAGGCATAGGAATAATATTTACAGTTTTACTGACAACTACCTTGACAATCAGCGTTTTCTTGGCTTTAAATATTGAGTGTTACTTTTTACAGTAAGTTGACGCCTTAAATCGTCAATCCCCTTAATATTTTTATCCCTAAATCTGAAAAATATTCTTTCTATCTACATTTCTCATATTTCCAGGACTAAGTTTAATACATCATGTTTTTCATATGATCAATAAAAAACAAAACCTATTTTTTCAAGAAATGGAACAATCCATATCTATGCTCTCCATTATGAGGGTCGTTATCATACTTGACTATAGGAACATTTTTTTCTATACAATTACATGCTGCACATGAATACTCGAGTAACTCCATCTCATCAAAACAACTTACTATCGTACTTGCATAAAAGATCCTGTGTGCATTAAATTCAACACGTTCTCTTCCTACCGGAACAGATATGTATAAATTTCCACCCTTTTTCATTTTTCTACATATGTTTTCAAATGCCTTAAAACATGCCTCTGGATCAATGTCATCTCCGTATCGCCCGAGCCCGAAATGCTCCAATGAACATAACGCAGATAAAGATTCAAGACTATTATCAGGAATATGCGACATATTTGTAGCATCTGCAATAACCGTCTCGAGTAAAGCATGCTTAACAGGTATTTCTCTGATATCGATCATATTAACTTTAATACCTGCAGCCAACAAATGTCCGATAAAACCGTCTACTCTGCTTCCAATATCATAATGAGCCTTGACTCCCGATTTTATAATCTTAGTCGCAGCCCATAAATCCTGCCAAAAATAGTTACCCTGACCAGAATTAACCTCATATTTATCCTGAATAATCGGCCATAAATTATCTTTATTAGCACGAAAATTTTTTCGCAGATTGAGCAAATTATACTTTTCCAAATCTTTGTAAAAAAAGGACTTTTCAATTTTCCCATATTCAAAAAGATACCTTGTATAATTTTTAGTTCCTATAATTTCCTCGATATCATCTGCATCATTAAATAAAGTATTAAACCCTCTTAAAAGGTAAACGACTTTTTTATCATCAATACCCTTTTCTTCGCATAACCGATGTATCTCATCAGAAAAAGAATTGGCAACAATAATATAAAAATCCCCTTCCGGCAGATCATTCGGTGAATAGATATGCCAATCACCAAATGAGCCCCCTACAGGATTAGTTTGGATAAATCCGGATATCACATCTGTACTGTCAAGTTTTGAAACAAACATTCTTGCTATCTGACCTGTTCCCCATATTAAAATCTTTTTCATATTGCTGTTCTTTCTCTAAAATTTACACCTAAACCTCAAACGTTACCTATTCATTCGTTCACTAAATCAAAAGTGATTTTTGTTTCCATAACTCGACACACGGTACAGAAACATACCATCCAACATTTCAAATTCATATATTCCATTATTTTTTAACGATTCTTCAACTTCTTCTTGATAACATTCACCCACTGCTACATAAATTTTACAATTCATCTCCTTAACCTGCTTTATCGAAAAAACGCGCACGTCATCTATTAAATTTATTTTCTCCGCATTTTTATCGCAAAAACATACCACCTTTTCCTTAAAACCATTACTTGCCAAAAAATTAAGAAACCCTTGTCCATATAATCCTGCGCCATAAATCGCAATACGTCCCTCATCTTTTATACGTTCTTTTAGATCATACTGATATAGCTTTGTTCCTGTTGCCGCTCTTTTTGCAACTTGCTTCAGTAACCTAATCAAATGATCACTTTTTCCGCAATACTCTCTATCAACCTCATTAATTCTTAAAAGAAATCCCATAATAATCTCATTTTGCGCAAATTGATTAAAATCCAAACTATTTAAGATAATATATGCATACTCATAATTAAGCCTTTTCATTGTCCGATTGAATAAAATATCATATCCATTTTTCATAGAAAAAATCAGGTTTTCTAATATAGCCCTTAATAAATCAATAACTACTATTCCATCAAATTTACCATGATAATCAGATTCATTAATACAATAAAGCGTTGTATCTGCCACAGAAAATGTCTTTGCCGCGCTCATAGCCTTCACTAAAAAAACCGGATCTTCATATCTCCTATATATTGGAAATTCAATCCCATTATCCAAAAGAAAACCTCTGTCATATATATAAGAAATAAAACCATAATCCATCTGATAATCAGCATAGTTCAGTTTTATGTTATATCGCAGCTCATTTTCCTTACAAAATTCGGCATCACGAGTTACGTTTTTATTAACAATTTTCACCTTACTACCACAGATAAAGACATTGTTCAAAATGCATACATTATACATTTTCTCCAATGCATCAGCATCATAAAAGCAATCATCAGCATCTATAAAAGCAACATATTTCCCATGTGCATTTTTTATCCCATAGTTTCTTGCGCAGCCTGCCCCTCCATGCTTTTGCCTTAGCAATATTACAATAGATATTTCATGCTCTTTTATATATCTATCTATAATTTCTACCGTTGAGTCATTGGATCCATCATCTACACATATAATTTCACACCGATCAATCGTTTGGGCTAGAATGCTATCCAAACATCTCTCTATCGTTTTTTCCCCATTATATACAGGCACAATAACACTAATTTTAACATCGTTGCGTATTTCCATATATTTTCAATAACCCCTAAACATTCCCTATACATTCATTTACTAAATCTTTAATAGAATAAATTCTCTTAAATCCAACACCTTCTAAATGCGAATAAATCTCATCAAAAAAATAAACTGATGTTACAATAATATTATCCACCCTAGGCAGAACCCCAGAAGCATCATAAACCGGAACCTTAACATGAACCTTCTCAGGTTCTTTATCTACAATAAAGTCAACAGGTATCTTTTCAGTTTTAAATTCATCATACAGATGCTTTCCTAAAATTCCATATCCGTATATTGCTATAGAACCTTTTAATTTCTCTCTGATAAACTCAACCAAGCTGCTCTTTTTTTCATGGATAGACAACCATTTGTCCAGTATTTGTAAATTATCTTCAATTCTGTCCTTCAGAATAACCATCCTCTGATATCGTTTTTCCAAATCTGAGCTTTTCGATTCTTCTTTTTCTAAGCAATCCATATATTCATCTTTCGCTTCTCTTACAGCCTCCAAATAACCTGTTCCAAAAGAGATATCAGGTTCTAAATACATCCCCTCTCCCCATTCGTTCCATGCATTTAAGAAAAGAATTTCTGAACCTGACAAATAATTCTTGACCAACAATCTTTTCAAATACTTTTTAAATTTTTCAGGACTGGCACCGGTTATAACAATACCCTCTTCACCTCTTCTTGGGGTATCATCATACCCCACAAATCCTCCAAAATATGTCCTTATATCTTTATATCCAACATTTGATAAAATTGATTCCCAGATATCATCATACGAATCCTGCTTAGGATGATCATTCTTTTCTGGTTCCAATAAATAATTTCTCCAAAATGATGTTTTGGGTTCATGTATTAATACAGCATCTAAAATCGATTTTTGACCAATTCCACCATTAGCACCAACCACATATAATCCAGGAAAGCCAGCATCCAAAGTCATTTTTTTCCACAAAGTCAACATATCTCTCAAGCATGATACCGCATCAATACGATAGATTAAATACAAGGGTTTTCCATCTATTTTTATGTAACGTTCATCCTTAAAAAAAGGAAGCATATATTTAAAATGTTCTTCCCAGTCATTCTCATTACCATAATCTTGTTCCAGCAACACATCATTTTCTGTCTCTTCGTTTATGGGCTCATGAACATTTGTCCAAACATTCTTTTCCGGCACATTACTCCATGAGCGAGCCCATGCTTCATTTGCCCAACAAAAACAAAACGGCATATCTATTTCCGTCCATTGTAAAAGATTTTCAGCCGGTTTTTCCAAAACTTTCCGTCCATCCTTAAACCAATAATGGTAAATACACATACCGTCCACGCCATACTGATGCATCAGCTCAGTTTGCCATATCAAATTTTTCTTTTCTAATAAATTGTAATAATTATCATTTTGGGGAATCTTTGGTTGAATATGCCCTTTAAAAAGAGGAATTGCACTTTTTACAGACACCCAATCCGTAAACCCATCTCCCCACCACGAATCATTTTCAGGTGTTCTGTAAAACTGCGGAAGATACATCGCAATTATTTTCATCTACTTCACTTCCCCCTTGATATCAAAAGTTAGAAAGAACTCATTAAAATTATTTCATTAACAAACTCACTCATTCTGACAATCGGATTAAAATAATAACGCGATAATTCCTTTTTTATGCCTTCATAGTAAAGCTCCGGTGTCACTATCATTATATCAGGTTCATTCGTCACATCTTCTATACGATGCAAAATCTTTATTCCCGAAATATACAGCTCAGGATTCTTATCAACACCATACAAAACCGACACCTGCTTTTTTTTCAATATCTCATATAGCTTTATTCCTAAATCACCCATTCCATAAATTGAGAGTTTACTGATACTCTGCTTTTTTAGAATTAAGTCTATATCATATTCGCAAAACAATAAATCTATAAGATTACGTAAATTACTAATAGTTAATTCTTGTTTCTTCAATAAATCATCTTTTTCTCTAACTTTATCACTTATAAACTCAATCTCTGGATCATTCACTTAAACCATTCTCCATCTTTACTTTTTTTATCGCCTCAAGATACCCATATTTATATCTCTCATCTGGCTGAAGAAATGCTCCTTCTCCCCATTCGTTCCATGCATTGATAAAAATAAACGGATTATGCTTTTCTATGCTTCTTCTAAACTGAATTCTAAAAAATTTTTCAAATTCACCTGGATTATTTCCTTCAAATATTACTTTGAAATTTTCTCCAACACGCGGTGAATTGTCCCATCCCGGAAACATTCCTAAACAATGGTTCACATCAGAAAATGTGTATCTTGAAACCATTTGACTACAAAAAGTTCCATAATCCAACACTCTACCATCATCAATTATTCTATCTCTATTTTCATCAACATATTTTTTTCTTTCACACTTATGTTTTTCATAAGGGTTTATAGTGGCAAGTGTTGCAAAAGGCTCAAAATCTATCACACCATCACCATAAAACTTAAAGTTTTTTTGAGGTTTTTGACGATTCATACGATAAACATGCAATCCCTTATTAAATCCAAATTTAATTGCACATTCATTCCAAAAATCAATCATTTCCCTTCCATCATAAATATCTTCTTCATCGTATATTACAATCACCGGTTTTTCATTTAATTTGATATACTCATCACGTTCAAAAAAAGACACTAAATATTCAAAATGTTTTTTCCATTCACGTTCATTCCCATAATTTTGATCGATCAAAATATGCTTTGCACCCTTACAACCATCCCATCTTCTTGTCCACGGTTCATTCGCCCAACATAGCATAAATGGCAAAGGTATTTTTGATCTCTCTAAAAGAGCTTCAAGTGGTTTTTCTAATAATTTTTTTCCACTAAACCAATAATGATAAAAGCAAAATCCATCTATCCCATATTTTGGGGCAAGCTCCATTTGATTTGGAAGAACATCAGGATTATCCAAATCATAATAATCATCATTAAGTGGTATCCTCGGCTGAAAGTGGTTCTCAAAGACAGGTTTGGCCTTTTTTACATTTGTCCATTCCGTAAACCCTTTTCCCCACCACTCGTCATTTTCAGGGATTGTATGAAATTGAGGTAAATATAAGGCAATTATCTTCGAAACATCCATATACAAATTCTTCTTAGTGTCGACTTATTTGAAAAAATGAGTCGATTGCATAATACAAATTTTTTCAAAATTGTGAGTATATTCTTCTTTTAACCCAATACCACATACATATTGAGGAAACATTTCTTCCATTTTAAGAAAAACTGTTATTTCCTCTTCCGTAAACCCCAACTCCATCAAAAAATCATTTCGACTAAATTGGTTGGAAATATATTGCTTGAATCTAATATATAAAACTTCTGCCGCTCGCCATATTGGGTATTTATAAGGAATCGGAAAATCAAAAATCCATTCAAAATCATATACATATAATTTACCGTCATTACACAATTTAATATTTGAAAATAAAACATCCACATTAGTATATTTGGTACTATATGTTCCTTTTATATAATTATTTCCAAACACTCTTACATATTTTTCTGAAACATGAAACGGAATCAACTTTTCACTCGCAGGTGTAAGATAGCTATCAATTATTTTTTTTGTTTCATTAACAAAACACTCTGGATTGGAACGATACTCATACATTCTATTTTCAAGGCTGACTCCATCTACAAACTCAGCAAAGTAATTATTTTCATCCAAACGGTCTTCAACACAGCATACATTTTCCAATGTATGCTCCCACTTTTGCCGGTTTATTGACATTGAATCTATATGTTCCTGGGCTTCCTGAGTCAATGCACATTTAGCAATTAACTTTTTTTGATATAAATCTTCAATTATTTCGGTTTTTATTTGAAATTTGTTTTTTCGTTCCCTATTATATGTTGCAAAAAACACGTTATTCTTTTCTTCTCCACAAACTACCAAAAAAGAGTTCGCAAAATAAGGAAACATATTATCCGCACAAACCTGGTCTGTTACTGTATCTTCATAAAAGTTATACATTCGAGGTGATGAATACACTTTCTTAAATGATCTAATGTCTCCAGGCTTCGGCAATACTGAATCTGAATAAATCGCTTTAGGTAATTTATAATCTGGCTGTGGATAATAAAAACAATACGTTTCTATCCCTGCTTCTGACAAAAGTTGTATCAACTCTTTTTTAGAAAATGTCCTAACATTACTTCCATCTGTATAATCGTTTAAGCCACTATACATCTTCACAGTATGGTCTTCAGGTGCTCCATTCCAATATTTCAAACCCATTTTATTTTCTATTGCTATTATCAACTTTCCATTGACATTAAGATGCTTTACTGCTACTCTTAGCATTTCTAAAAAAGGTTCTTCACTTTGAATATATGACTTTGAATATTCCAAAACACCAATCAACGTCACATAATCATATTTATCTAACGAAGGCTCAATATCCTGAAAATTGCCAATTATAATTTCGATATTGTCACAATCCTTATGCCTATATGCATTTATTAGTGATCTTTTTTCCGATAAATCAACACATGTAACAGTTTTTACTTTTTTACTTAAAATACCGGTTAAGGCTCCACATCCAGCACCAATTTCCAAAACAGACGTATTTTTTTCTAAAGGATACCATTCCAACAAGTTTTCACGTATTGATGACAAATGATATAGAACAGCCCAATCAGAACTATTTTTCAAAAGTTCCTCTTCTTCTCCCCTTTGACACGCTTCTAAAATAGTATCTTCAATCTCGCCATCTGAATATATATCTTCTCCCTGATAAAATTCATAATCCAAAACAACTTTCCCTACTTTTTTTATAAATCTCCCCTCTTTTTTTTTCATTCTTCCCCTTTTTATACCGTGATACGGTTTAACAATTGAACTATTCTTAAACCAAATCTCTTTCGTTTCTTTCTTAAGTACTATTCAAGAAATAATATGGACATAGTTGCTCTCAATATCTCCTCGTATAAAACGTTTTTTATACGACAGCTTCTGAACCGGAGATATGTATTTTATTACCGACCATTTTTCTTCCGAATAATTTTGTCCCAATTTAGAATATAGAACATGAGCATTTCCACTATTGTAATAAGGAATTTTATCAAAAACACTCTTACACTTCTCATCACTATTAACAACTTTTGCAAATATAATATGGAACAAAAAATAATTCCATATTATATTCTCATTTTTCCAAAAAGATAGTAGCACCTGCCTTACTCTGCTTATTATCAAATTTCCCTTACGAGCATAAATCCACCAATTTGATATATTTACAACCGGTCTTGTTAAAACACTCGTAATTTGAAATAAAAACATCTCCTCAAACATAAATCTAGGTATCTTATCCATACAGAAAACCGTTGCATCAATCCAACAACCTCCGTAAGAGTATAGCAATTCCACTCTAATGATATCTGACAGATGCGTAACTCCCATTTTTCCATCTTTATACTTTTCTATAATATAACAAGGTAAATCTATGTATTGATTAAGATTGTTTTCTGTAAGAACTACCAAATCAAAATCATCCGGCTTATTCCTAAGTACTGAATCAAAACATTTTTTTACTAACACTGGTGCTTTTTCCAATCCTTGTAGCCAAAATATCCAAATTGTCCTATCTATTTTTACTCTAGAATTCATTCTAACTTTTTCTTCTTCACGCTCTTCAGTCCAATATTTATCTAATTTAACGTATAATTCACTAAATTCCCCCTCCTGCTCTATAAAATCTTTGTATAAAAAAGGGCATTCTTTACTAATAGCTCCCATACACCACGTCCTCCAAACTAATTACAGGACACTCTATCATCTTCTCAACTTGAACTTTTATATTTACATGATCCCATAAAACAGTATTTATTACTGCATCTACAGCTGGAAGACTATTATTTAACCCAAACACAGGAATTCCCTTATATTCATCTACTTTATTCCTGTCTATTCCATAGATTACTTCAACCACTCCCCCTTCCAACTCTCTTATCAAATGTCTGGCATATATAGACATTCCGTATATTGCTATTCTTTTTATTTGATTTGACATAAAAAATCTTTCTAATGTTTTTCCCTCTTGTTTAAGAATTAACCACTGATCCATCATGTCCAAATATTGAAAGCTATCTTCACTGCGCATTACAATCATCTACCTCGATAAAATCCAACAAATTAACCACTCTCAATTCTGAATTATTGTAACTTTTTATTTGTTCATATACTTCTTCGCCCCATCTAAGCATGACAATCAAAACATTCCAACTGCCATACATTAAACACTCTGGTTCCATAACTTTAAGATTTTCAATTGTTTTGCCGATTTTTTCCCAACTATTATCAACAAAGCAACTCACTCTATATCCACAACGTTCTAATTTAATTTTAACTTTTTTCCCAAAATAGCCAGCGCCAAAAATACATAACTCATGTTGCTTGTTGCCAAACGCCTTAAATAATTTCTTAGATAAAACCGAATCTTCTAAATTATAGGCTATATCCATTAACGTTTTTTCATACTTCTCTTTTATCAGAATTTGATATTTTTCTTTTTGAGGACATTTTTCTAAATATTCTTCCGAAATCTTTCTTACTTCCCTAGCACATTCAAACCGTTTTCTCGTTGTCAGTCCACCGACTCTAAAATTCGCCACAATTTTATCAACATACTTAAACCTAACACTGTTAACATAGAATCGCAGTATCAATTCATAATCTGCTGCAATAGGATACTCTAAGTTAAATCCCCCATATATATCATATATTTTTCTTCTTATAAACACAGTCGGATGTGCAACCATCTGATACCATATATCATCAATATTGAATATATTGGTCACATAACACTCCTCTTGTCCAACAAGCCAATTCATTTTGGCGAAAGAAATATCCGTATTTTCATCCATTGACGCTATCATATCAGCTACCGCGCTTGATTCATACCAATCATCCCCATTAATAATCCCTATAATCTCTCCAGTAGCATGGGCAATTCCTTTATTCATTGCATCATATAATCCGTTATCCTTTTCATGAATCAACACAGAAATTTTTTCTTTATACTTGCAAATTATGTCCCACGTTCCATCCGTTGACATTCCATCAACAACAATATACTCAATATTCGGCCACGTTTGATTTAATATACTGAGTATTGTTTGTTCGATTGTGTCCTTAGCATTAAATGTAACTGTTATAATACTAACCTTTGTAACATTCATTTTATCCTCGCTAATTGCTATATTGTTATATTCTAAGCGGACTATTTATCATTAAAAAGTATGTCACATTTCTAATATAATTATTTGCCTCTAATTTTTGCATTATTTCAATTCTTGCATTTCTTGATTCGACAGCCACAATAATAACAGCATCATATCTACATACTTCATTAAACTCCATTATCTTATAATCCCCAAAAAAGCCAGTCTTTTTTTTATCTATATAACCTATTATTTCAAATTCTTTTTCAAACCACTCAAGAGCTACCTTCCCGTAATATCCTGCTCCCCAAATTATTATTTTTTTCCCCTTAATTATCCTTTTTATATGCGATAAAAACCAGCAATTATTTTCTGTTTCATCCAAAAAATATCTCTCAACACCTTCAGAATATTGTAAACTTTTTGGATGATTTTCTTTTTTTGAATAATCATTAATGATCCATCGATAATAATCTAATAACTGTCTACCCACAACATTAAAACTATGGTACTTTTTGAATGTTTTATAAGCATTATACGTTATAGATTTTATTTTACCTTTAACCCACAACTTATAAAAAACCATAAATGACATATATAACGAGTTGCTATCATATCCTCTACTTAAAAAGCCATTATATTGATCTTTTAATAGCTCAGTTATACCTACTATTGGCGTTGATATAACCGGCAGATTGTTAGCCATACTTTCAACAATTACACCTGGATATGATTCAACTAGAGATGCATGTACTAACGCATCTGATTTCAACATATACATCTCAACATTGCTAACAAATCCTTCAAAAAAAATACACTCATCCAAGCCATGATTTTTCACATATTGTTTGCATTTTTTTGCATATTCTGTATCATCTTTACCTAAAAGAAGCAGTTTTAATTTAATTCCTTCAATGTGCAGTTTTTCAACCATTTTGATTATCTCTAACTGGTTTTTTAATTCACAAATATATCCAATTGAAATAATTGTTAAATCATCACTTTTCTTATTTACTACCTGAAATGTCCCTTCGTACGCAACTCTTATACACCTTGAAATAATCCCTAATCCCTGTGACCATCTATCAGATATATATTGAGAATCTGCACAATGATAATGTGGATAAATATCATCCCATTTTATGTTAAATTCTTCCTTATCTGCCGGATAAATACTCATTATATGAGGTATATAACAATCTCTGCATACCAATTCAACAGCAATATTTAATTGCGTACTGTGTACTATATTGGGCTGAAACTCCCTTACTACTCTGCATATATCATTAATAAATTCAAATGATTTTTTTATATCTATGGCTTCCATACAAGCAAAAACAAAAAATTTAATAGCCTCATTCTCTAAATTATATCTTTCACATATTCGATCAAACTCTCCATCATGTTTATCCAAATCATCATTCGGAATGATTATTTTAACTTTTGCGCCAAGCTGACTCATTATATATGCTTGTGTTAATAAAGCCTTATTAGATCCTCCAACATTATGTGGGTAATCTAAAAAATATAAAATTCTTAAATCGTTATTATTCATATTAAAAATATTAAGCTACAGCTGCAAGGCTATATTACGCTTAAACGTCCTCAAACCCATTTCTGATGTAACAACACTTCTTGGATAATTCAGGTTTGTTTCCTCCGAATATCTTCTTTCAACCGCAGCTGCTTTTATGAATCCTAATTTTCTAACCACATCTATCGTTTTTTTATCATAATCATATCTTCCGCCAAAAGGATATGAGAAAGTAATAACCTTTTTTTCTGTAATTTGTTCCAAACATTTCTTCGACTCAGAAATCTCGTATAATTGTTCTTCTATCGTCCTGGCCGCTAAACATATGTGATTCTCAGTGTGAGCACCAATAGAAATTAAATCTGAACTTGCCAATTCACGTATTTCTCTTCGTGACATTGTTCGATAATTATTTCTTTTATATTCTTCATATTTATATAATTTTTTTAACTCATATATATATTTTTCTCTTTCCTGTACTGACATCTTAAGTACTCTTTTTCTATGCTCATAACAACCTGATTCATCCTCGCCCCTAAGGCAAGCGCCCTCAATCTCATCCCACCAAAATTCTTTCTCCGTGTCAATATTTCCTGTACATACAAATATAGTTGCAGGAACTCGATATTTAACTAAAATAGGAAAAGCTAATCTATAGTTGTCAACATATCCATCATCAAACGTAACTGCTATTCCATTTTCCTCTGCTGCCCATTCCTTATCAAATCTCAGAACGTTATAATTGTTACTCAAATACTTCATTTGTTCATCGAATTGTTCTACCGTAACTGATAGTTTCCATAAATCATTTTCTATATATCCTACTCTGTGATAAAGTAAAACCCTCACACCATCTATTGGAAAAGGATTATCATATGTATTCTCACTATCTAATTTTTCAAGCAATTCTTCGCTTATTAAAAAATAATCTTTTCTCCCTGTTTTTTTTAAAGTACCTTCCATCTCCATTCGTATTGTTTTATTTCCACATAATACAACACCATAGCTACAGAAACGTTTATCTCCTATTTCAATAATTTGTTTTCCGAAAACAGTTTTACCCTCTTGTAACTTACTTTCCGCAAATTCAATATTATCTATATCATTTTCACGAAGATATGTAGCCGTTATTTTTCCGAAATACCCACAGCCATAGCAAATTACACCGTCATATCTTCTACAGTACTTTATCAAATCTCTTTGACTGCCCTTATACCTATACATATTTCATATCCCTTTTCATATTCTTCAAGAATGGACTTGTCTGGTAAATCTTCCACGGCCAACCCTTGTATAAATGCTGTTGCTATAGCTGCATTTCCAAATCCCTCAATCTCTACTTTTTTCCAGCCTTGTTCTTCAAAAATTCTTTTTAAAGAAAAAATCGTAAAACGCCAATAATCCCCATAATTATTAGCATCTGCCCAACTAATCTGGGAAATATTACCACCACACGTTGCAATCAAGGTACCACCATTCTTTAATAAATATTTTGCGCCTTTTATTGCACTCTTAAAATCATAAATAAAATTAAAAACTTGTGTAGCTATAAATAAATCATAAGTATTCGCAGGCAAACTAGATTCTTTCGTTAAATCCATTTCAGGATAAACTAAAATATCCTTTTTAACGTTTCTGCTACCAAAAAATTCTTGAGAATATTTATTTTCGCCAACTTCCAAGACTTTTTGGACATCGCGTAATTCCTTGCAATACTTGTTTACAAACTTTCGTATAAAATAACGATCTATAGGTTGCCCTCTATCAAAGCCAAAATATATACTCTTAGGTTTAGTACTCAAAAGTATCTTATTATCCTCAACTGGTGATATAGTCCTACAAATTTCCTTACAATATTCTTCTGTAACATACAGATATTTTAACGATTGCTTTTCCAACATTTTCTCAATGTCCAAAAAATATTTCTCAGACACAGCCACTAGAATCAACACATTGTTCAAATTTTCTTTCTCTAAAAAAACAGTCATTGACTGAACTTTACCGGACATACAAATATCATTTTCATAATAATCGTCAGATACAATAAAACCGCTGACGCGAATGCCATTGTTTTGAAATATAGAGAATAAACGCTTTCCTCTCTTTCCTGTACCATATATATATATATCCTTGTCAAAAAAAATTGATTTTTCAATCATATATCGCCTCTAAATCTCCTAAACCCCACCAACTACCTCTAAAATCTGAAATAAATAACATTGTTTAACTTTCCATTTATAAAAATCTTTTAAAACCTCGTATATCTTATCCGAACTTACCGCAATAATTACATTGTATTTTTCAGCGATAACATCCAAATTATCAATTCCTTTTATTTCAATTCCCATTTTTGTTTTTCCTGTCAATTGTGTATTCCTATCAATAAAAAATTTTATCTTATTCTTTCCTATTAATTTGACAGCCAGACTCCCATAATATCCGGCTCCATATACCACAAAATCACAGTCTTTTCTTACATTTTCGCTTATTGAAAATAACTCTGGACAATATTTTACAAATTGAGAACGAATCTCTCTTAATTGATCAACGTATCCATCCCAATAAAACTCCAAATACATTCTACATAACAATTCCGGACTATTTGCCAACCCCTCTCCTATCCACTCAATATTCTTTTTTCTATACTCTGCAAACATACGTCTTATACGTTTATGATGTGATTGTGATAATCCACCATCATGTATTCTATATGAATACATGATTTCATTAATATGGCCAAAAAAGCCATATTTTCTCAATATTCGAAGAAAGAAATCCCAATCCTCTAAACAAAATAAATCTTCATCATACTCTCCTACGTTTTCTGCAACTTCTCGTCTGTACATAAAGCACGGCGTAACACTACAGTCATAATACAGATACTCATCCCTATGAATGCCATGCGACCCAATTTTTTCCCCTTCGGCATTCATAACATCTACCGTTGCATACACTAATGGACACTTAGGATTCTTATCCAAATACATCACCATTTCTGAAATAGCATTAGAATAAAAAATATTGTCATCTGAGATCCACGTCCAATACTTCCCCTTTGCCAAACCAAATCCTATATTCAAAGTCTTTGGCAATTTCATGTTTTCCTTGTTTTTGACCACACTAATTCTATTATCTAAAAGTGAATATATCTCAGCTATACTATATGTAGAATCTACAGATCCATCGTCAACAATAATCAATTCCCAATTCGTATATGTTTGAGATAACACACTCTCAATAGCTTCTTTTATATATTTTTCACCATTATATGTTGGTAAAATAATTGAAACATCCACGCTCATCGTACAATTCCCCTCCAAGCATGAAAAACCCCATCTGGTTTACGCTTAAAATACCCCACATTTCTATTGACAGTAACGTTTTTACAAAATTTATTCATTATAGCGATTAATTTATTATCATCAAACCACTGTTCCCATTCCTCAATTTCATAAACACCCATCTTTTCTATATTTTTATCAATTATCAACAATACACCACCATTTTTTATTACTCTACAAGCTTCGCGTATTGTCTGTTCTATATCTATCGCATGTTCTAATGATTCGCACATATAAACTAAATCAAACGAATTATCTCCATAAGGTATATTTGTTAAACTCCCCCTTCTTTTTTCGAGGTTTTTCACATTAATCTTATCCAAAAAAATTTGAGACAAATCTACACCAAATAAAGCAACTCCTGGTGCATCTTCTGAAAGGTTTTTCAAATACTGCCCCTTCCCACATCCTAAATCTAAAACATTACACAAATTACCTTCTTTAAGCCTCAGCTGATTAACTACTTCTTCATATACTATTCTATATCTTTCATCAAATTTCGAAATATTCTCCTCAAAATCCTCATCCCACAATGAAACATGAAGTTCTTGCCTATAATACAAAGCATCAAGAAAAAATTTTGATGCCCAACTAATTTCACTTGTTGCACAATATGTAGGCTTTTCTGCTCCTTCATCAGTACTTAATGGATAACTACCAAACCACCCTCCCGACGGATTCTGTAAACTACAGGCAAACTTAAACGCTGAATTTCCTCTTTCAAATTCACCTATTCTAAACCATATGATTGCATATTGAAAAAGACCTGTTGAACATACCCATTTTTTCTTTGGATAACTTGGCACCGCACCATTTTTTTGTTGAATATCTGCAACATTTTTCATAGCCTTTCTAACCAGTTCTTCTTCTCCCATATCCAAGAGTCCTTCTATCAGATATGCCTGAAAATGCGAAAGATATTTCAATCCAACAATTTCCTTATAATACTTCCGCTTATAGTAATCCAATGCCAGGTATGCTTTTTTTATATAATCATTTTTTCCAAATATTCTTCCCGCCTCAACTAGAGGTGCTAAACAATATAAGTGAATAGACTCTTCGCATATATCTTCCCCCTCTTTCCATTCTTTATCATCTACCTGTATAATTCTTCCGTCTTCTTGCATCTGACTAATTATCCAAGAACACCCATTTTTTATATTATCGTCAACCAACGGATATACTCTTCGAACGGCAAGTAAACCTTTTATAATTTGAGCAGTATCAAAAACATATGCAATTCTGTTTGAAGAATCGAACCATGCACCATTTTTTTTCTGTATGCTGCATAGCCACTTAGCATAATCCACCGCTAAGTCCTTATACCCCCACCTCATCAGTGTTGGAATAAAGTACCCCGTTACTTCAGGATATCCATTAGGAAAATCACTATTATCTATGATGCTTTTTCCTTCTTTCTCAACTAGACTATTATCAATTATCCATTCTGTCGCCTTCCTATATATTTCAATGTTACTTCTGTTATTAAATCTATTCATTTTTTTAACATCATTAAAAAAAATATAATTTGTACATCCAAATTCATCCAGTTGACGTGAAATCTCTTCACTATTTTTTTTATTTGCCGCTATAATAATATTTTTTTCTTTTAAACCTTTTTTTAGCTTATTTATGTTGCATACTTCAATATTCTTTATTTTTGTTCCAACCAATCGTTGATCATTATCAATTACATACAAAATATTTCTTGCACCAAGATAATTAATTGCTTTCTTTCCATAATACCCCGCACCAAAAACAATAAATTCTCTCATAATCTCACTCCATATTATGTCAATTATAATTCATTGAAAATTCAAGCTTTTTCTATATCTAGCTCTAACAAATGAGCCATAACCTATATTCTTGTCGAAACTGCAAAAGCCAACAACCTCAAGATCTATGACGCTTTGAATATCTCAGCACTGATATCTCAAAACACAAACATGAGGAACAAAAGCATAAAAACTCAAATAAAAAATATACACCTGAAAGTTCCTATCTCCAGAATCTTCTTCCTTGGTCATTCAAGTGTCCTATCCTCATCTCATTTACAGCATCACTACCTTGGAAGGTCAGTGTTCAGGGCACACTTCGACTCTTACAAAAAAAGCATAGAAGAATCACTTTGTGTATAATTGATTTCAAAAACAACTATACTTCTGCAAACTCTACTACGCTAACTTTACTTCACTGTGTTAATTGTTTCTCTATTTATTCAATACTAATTGCGATAATCATCATTTCATAACAGTAAATAATCACATCTTGTATAAGATAAATGTTTTAATACATCACTCCAATAAAAAGCATTCATTTTTAGTATTACCACATTTTCATGATTATCATTAATAGATTCCACAGTTAAAACACGATGTACTTTATCTGGTGATTCATTAATATACCTTGAATCACTAACTATAAAACACTCAAACTCAATTCTTAATCTGTTTAATTTTTCCGCAAAAAATTTTGCTAAATCTCCAGTACCATATATATATTTTCTTCCACTAATACTAACAATCAAATCATATATATCATCACTATAAAAATTCATTAAAATTATGTCTTTTATTGACTTCAAATAATATTTTTTTACCCAAGATTCAATTATTAGCTTAACTTTATTTTTTAATGACACATATAATAAACGATCTGTCTGTTTTTCAAGCTTTTGATATCGACACATGAAGTGGCGAATCAGCAAATTTTCAACCGTAAAATCATGTTCATATTCTTGTAATATATAACAAAACGCGCTAAGCGAACTCATCAGATTTCTTGTATCACTGTTATGTGAAAGGCTGTCATCACGTTTCAAATAGTGATATCCATTAAATGAAGTATAATAAATATTCTGGGAGTTGCTCATCGCTTCCCAATTAAACAGTAAATCTTCTCCATTAGAATAATCAATATTAAACGTTATATCCTTCAGTACCTCCCTTTTATATGCTTTTCCCCAAACATCCCAACTCCAATACCGTCCCTCTAACATTTGAATGACAGCATTTGAACAGTTAATATATCCTTCTTTCACAATGTCATTACAATTAATTGAAATCTGATCAGCATCTAGATTTCCAAAATCAGATTTCCCTATTACAATTTCTAATTTGGAGTCCTTTAAAAAAGGTCTAATCATATTTTCTACATATGAACGATCAATACTATCATCAGAATCAACAAAAAATACTATATCACCGCTACAATTCTTTAATCCTACATTACGAGCTACTGAAACACCTTGATTACGCTCTAAACTAATGAAAACTATCCTCTTATCAAGTTCTGCATATCTTAAACAAATCTCAAATGTATCATCATCCGAACCATCATCAATTAAAACTATCTCAATATTTTCATAACTCTGAAACATTATTGAATTAAGTGTTTTTTTTATGTATTTTTCAGCATTCCATATCGGAACAATAATACTTATCAGCCAATTACTATTCTTCATATTTATAATATTTCCTAGGTTGATTTATTTGAATATGAGGAGCTATTAATTCTTCTTCTGTTGGAAACATCGGTCTTCCATTACAATAGTCACATAAAGAGAAGAATTTTCTATTTATTAATGTCTTCCTTATTTTAGCCCTTATTTCTTTCAAATCACACCTCTCAAATATGTTAATATAATTGCCATGTTCCTTAGGTAAGGCTGATAGATTAATCCCATTTGCTATAAATGGGCAAGGATAAAGGTTTCCTTTTAGTAACGTGACCGTCGTATTCACACAACAATTTCCAAATAAATTGGTCAGTTCTTCCGATGACCTATTATTCTTTTTTATTGTAGAGCATTCTGTCCACATAAAATCTGTGACATGATAAAAAATCCCCAATCTATCTAATTCATTTCTTAATTTATCTAAATTAATAGATAATTCACCATAATCACTAATAGAAAACCATATCCTATTTATATTCCTTAAACGCTCGAATTCTTTTTCAGAAAACATCAATGTAGCGTTTGTATATATGCATATGCTCCTTATATTTTCAAATTGACTAGCATATTCAACAATCTCAAACAAATCACTGTTCATAAAAGGTTCTCCACCCAAAATTCTTAACTCAAATATTTCATCACTAATCTTCGATAATTCCCTCACTTCATCTTTAATTGAATTAATATTAAAATCTACTGGTTTCTGATAATACTGCATTAAGTTTGAACAACTTTGGCACCTTAAAGAACATCTTTCTGTAATAACTAAATCAACCGAAGGAAAAAAAATATTATCCGTTTCAGAATGCGAAAATGCATAATGCTGAAACCATCTTTCTATCAAAAAAAACAAACCACTATTTACCAATTGTTTATAGGTAAACAATTGAAATAAATCACCTATTGAATAAAATAAATCCACAGATCCCCAACAGTATTTAGGATTTGTTTCTATAATACGTATTATTTCTTCTATTTCCTTCGGAGTAATGATAAAAAACAAATCACTTGGCCACATCTCCCTTATTTTCTCAAATCCATAAATGCAAATATCTCCATCTACATATGAATTTTGAATTTCTCGATTTTCATCACAAAATGCAACTATTTTAATATTCGCTTTCTTGCATTTATAATAAATCAATCTTCCAAATACTCCAGCCCCCCATATTATTACTTTTTTAGAGTTTCCAATCAAATACTCATACACATCATTATTTTTATAATTGTTCACAATTATCCCCTTATATGATGCTCTCGAATACCACTGCATCAGACCTTAGAAAGAGACGTGTTTCTCTAAAATTTATGTATGCATCAATATTTCCATATACCCCTTCACATTCAAATTAGCTCAATGCCACGATACTTCACCTCTCGTATTCTTTGTCGGATTATATCAATCACTTGACGTTTAACACTTGCAATAAATATATAACCTATGTTATCGTCTATGACATCATCTATACACAAAACCTTTAATTCATAAACTCCCAATCTAACATTATCACCAACCTTTTTATTTAATTCATACACTCCTATTATTTCTTGTCTTTTTTCACCTAATAACTCAATAATGCGCTCTGCTGTTTGACCACTGCCATATATTGATATTCTTTTAGTTCTATTCTTATCGTTAATTTTTTCCAATAATTTATTCATTCGATATTCAAAATCATATCTTTCCTTCATCATCCTCAGATTGCAAAAGTAATCTTCATACATATGTTGCAAAAAATGCAAATTATATTTCTCCAAGCTTTTTACCTTACGCGCTATACAAATAACATTAAATCTAAATTCCTTTCCATTCTCTTTCACCCATCTATCCACATCAATCATTCTGCAATCTGGTGAAAATATCGCAGGCGCATCAGTATCAGGATACTTATATCCAAAAAGAAAAATTGAATCTATATCAAATCCATTATTTTTATAAAAATCTATAAAAAAAGATGGCGAAAACGAATAAAAACCATGATCACACCATCCGTTAGATGGCACATTATGAATAATAACACCATTTTCTCTTAATAATTTACAAGTGTTAATTAATGCTTCTTTTATATCGAAGATATGTTCTAGCGTCCCACCATCAAGTATATAATCAAATTTTTCTGTTATCCGACTAGTGAGATGTATATCAGCTAGATCAGCAATTATATTAGCACCTTCGTAGTCATTAATATCTAGTGCGTATACACTCCTAAATCCCAATAATTTAAATAAATCATAGGAATCTATACTTTTACTATACACATCGATATCTTCTAAATCTATAATACCTTTCTTATATTCAAATCCTACTCTCCTGATACATTCATATACTTTTTTTACGGAAAAATTAACGTCTTGCTTACCTAACATAAGTAAACTGTAATTCTCATATTGTTTATAACTCTTTTTTTTAATAAAATACTCGAATTCTGCATTCACATTCAATCCCATTACTATCCCCTATATGATGTACTCATAATTGAATCCATCACTATCCTTTTTCTTGATATTCGGTTTCAATACAATCAAAATTCTGTGAGCTTTACCTACTTAACTTCATGCTGTTATGTGAGCCTACGAATTAATCCCCATCCCACAACAGTTTTACCGTATAATAAGCAAATGATAACGTTTTAAGTAATCTATTGTTGCCTCAAAACTAATATCTCCTATTTAACTGACTTTCCATTTGTTTTCTTACCAACTCCTTATCATCAAATGCTTTTAAGGAATCATAAAAAATGTCTATAAGCCTAACATCAACTACATCTTTATCCATATTTCTATATTTTTTCATATTACGCAAAATATCCAAATTTAAGAATTTCAAGCCGTTGAACATATAGTGAAAATCAGGTTCTTCAATTATCATTTCATCCGTGTAGCAAACTCCATCCCCTACCATAACACTATTTTGACGCTTTAAATTAACATCCTTAGGCAGTTTTGATTGAATAACCTTATATCTATCAATGGGATGAACACAAAAATCTAAGTCATCGGACACTCTTAAACCATACAATTCCATTCCTGCACTTCCCAAAATACAAACATGATCATGAGGTATTCTCATTTCTGATAAATATTTCTTCAACTGCTTCATTTTTACATTCATCATCATACGTGTACCATTAAGAACACGCATTGCTGCATATTTTATACTGTTTGTATTCAACCAAATATTTTTCATATGATCATATTCATAAAAACTATCTGATCCATGGATAATCAAAGTATCTTTTTTTATTTCATTCCAAAAGATTTTTCTTATTTCATTTTTCTTATCTTTTATACGATTATATAAATCACATTGATCATTAGCAGAAACTACAACAACTCTTACTTGTAATGGTGACATTAACAAAAAGTGTAATTTTTCTTCAATATTTGCCCAATCATGATCATTATCCCAATAATTATCTCTAATCAAATTACAAAAACCTATCCAATTATCCTTAAAATCATAATCGAGATATCCTACCACATTTAATGTTTTTTTTATTTGAGCCGTAATATACTCCCAGTGAGACTTCATACTTCCAAAAAGCAAAAACATTCCACATCTAACATATACCTCACAAAAACTATATAATAACAACGCAATATCTTCTGATGAAAAACCATTGTTTTTAAACCAGTCAATATCCATATTATACCCTTCCATCGATGTATACGTTTTTATCCATATGTCTTCCTCCAACGCAAGTGCAGCAGCAAATCTATGTTTTCCATTAATTAGTTTCCCCTTCTCAGTTACAGGAATAAATTTTTCCTTTATAAATCCCTCCTTTTCCATAGAAGCTACTAATTCCTTAAATTTATCAACAAAAACGTCTAATCCTTCTTTCTTATCATAATCTGTGAATAATTTTGCCTGATATTCGTTCAAATCTTCTCGTCCTAAAGAGACTGTCATACAAAAACGTTGATACAATGACATGTGTTGTTTTATATAAATATGTTTTTTAATATCTTTTGCTAAAATATACCTTACAATTAGTTCCATATTTTTACCGTCTAATAAATCTTTAGGATTAATTAACTCCAATACTCCCTCATCATAGTCAATTTCATCATACCTTATGTCAGTTGGTATTAGACAATTATATGCATAGTCATTCCATATTATTTTGCTCTTATCAACATGATAATTATCTATCAAAGTTTTAATAACGCTATCCGCAACATCTTTTCTCCCTATAGCAATTATTATATAATCATACACAGTGTCATCGATTACATGTATATCTTCAACATCCAAACCCTTTTCCTGGTAAAACGCCGCATTACTATCGACCCAATGTACAACTTTACAATATTCAGTAATTATCATCTGCGAATATAATTCTTTTCCAATATTACCTGCACCATATATTATTATTTTTTTTCCTTTTTCAACCATTGCAAAGGGAAAAATGAATCTCTCATCCATCTATTCTGTATCCTCCTGATAATATGTGATGGCTAATCATCAATCAAACAAAAAACTTCATAATGATACTTAACCAACATTTACCAAATCCCATTATGGCCTTATCCACACACAAAAAATAATACTTAAATCCATTCATCAATCATTCTTTTCGATTGCCTAAACTTAATATAATCTTTTTTTTCGTGTATATTACAATATGCACACGCATTCATTGGTTTTAAAATATGTAAAAGTATTTCTTCGCCACTTTTAACTTTATAAATATCTATTCCATCTTCCTCAAGGTTATTAATGCTATCTATGTTAAAGTATTCTTTTAAATGCTTAATGTTTGCACCCGTGACACATGAAAAAATTTTTCCATTGCATAGAAAAACGCATTCATTCCCACGATTACATTTTCTAAACATTTCTTCCTTATCATTATTTCCACATACATCTATATGAAAATTTTCCAAAATTTTATTACCAGCTAAATCTGTCTTCATATCAAATTCTTCATATTTTACCCCCCTTTCTTCTGCCAATTTTCGAATATAATCATAATCTACTGGTATTGGATATCTCGTAGGGGACAATATAATATCATTTTTCCTGAGTACATCCCAAAAATGATTTTTCATTTTGCTTAACAATACCCCATTTGTAACAAGGACAATTTGTCCTATGGGGAACTTCTTTCGTGTTTCAATCATAAAACATTCAATATTTGGATGTAATAATGGTTCACCGCCAAGCAATTCAATATATTCCATTTCACCTTGAAAAAGATAGGACAACCTTTCTATATCTTTAATATAATCATCTAAGTTGAGATATTTTTCTTTTGCTAATGGGCTAAAATGATTACACCCACAACAATTTAAATTACAGTGTTCTACAATGTGAACCTCAAATCTTAATTTAGATCTTATTCTTAATTGTGTAGCCTTATTCTTTATTTCAAACAAATCATCCTCAGAAAGTCTATAAAATTTTTTGTTTATTATGTTTTTTATCTTAACTGAAGGACTTATTACAACCAGATCATACATATCATAATCAATCTCATTACATTCATTGTTAAATAAATATAGGTCTACTAATTCAATCTCTACATCACGCCATATTTCTATATAAGTACTTGTCTTCTTTATTGTATCGTCATCACCGATAATCAGAATACTTGTATCATTTTTAATCATATCTAATAGTCTACACATAAATAAGTCACCCTCATATGCAACAAAACGTTTCTATATTAATTATATCCCCACATATTAAACTCATTTTATCTTTACATCGACTATAAATATCATTAGTTGTAGCTAAAACACACTTTCCATTAAAATCAATACCATTAGGATTCTCTATAAAATAATCTAGATCATTTCTTTTATTAATATTCTTCCACTCTTTATCTACTATTAAAAAATCGCAAACTGATTTTTCTTCCAAACAATGTACTGTTGCTTCTCCTCTTTTTCCATATCCCCACACTATAATTTCGTTTCCCGAGTATTTTTTTATACGATTCCATAGTTCATTAGCCAATTCTAACTGGCGAAAATAATCGCCTTCCATTTCAAACCAACGTGTCTCGTACGCATACTTTATGATATAGTCCATAATAAAATGAATATTTCCATCTGCTTTTTTACAGGGATAAAGATATTCCTTAATAAACTCCCTTACTTCGTTATAAAATATTTTTTTTTCATTTTCTGGATAAATGCGATTTCTAAGATGTTCAAATACACCTCGTATGTATATATAACTTATTTGATTAATTTCGTGTGTTGACGCTACAAATAATCTTTGTCTTACTATCTCTGACATATATATATGTAAATTATATATATTTTTAAGATTAGATAATTGTCTTTCATGCCCCGATCTATATGTTAACAACGCTCTCCCTTCGCTTGCATATACAATCCTATTTGCTGTAATAATACACATATACGCAAAAAAACAATCATTTTCACTTTTCAGTTTTTGAAAGCTAATCCGATTTTTCAACAATAATTCCGATTTCACTAACTTATTCCATGGAACTTCATACCAATATTCCAATGCATCCTCTGGCAATTGGTTCAGCGAGAACACATTATCAACATCTTTTAACCTTTTTAACGGATAATCTTGAAATCCTTTATCCATGTTATAATTTCTATGTCCGCACAAACATACATCTGCATTATATTTAAGCATTGATTCAAGCATATTTTGTAACATTTCTTTGTCAAAAATATCATCAGAATCTAAAAAAATCACATACTCTCCACTCGAATACCTGAAACCAATATTTCTCGCTTCACCTGCTCCAACGTTGCTTTCTAATCGGATTATCCTTATACGTGTATCTTTTTTTCTATATTTTTCTAGAATTCTTCTTGTTAAAATGTCATCAGATGCATCGTCAATTATTATTATTTCTATTTCAAAATATGTTTGTTCTATTATGGAATCCAAACTTTCTTCCAAAAAAATACCTGTATTATAAACAGGCATTACAATAGATATCACCGTTACCTCCAAATACTTAGCATATTATCTAAGTGAAATTCCCTTGATTCCACTATACACCCTTCTGATATTATTCTCCCCTTCTCAAATAAGATGCTAGATAACTCCCTATATACATCTTCATCAACTTCGATGCTAATAAATGAGTATGTTTTTTTGTCTATATCTACTTTTATATACTTCTCCGTTTCTGACGAAAAAATGACAATATATCTCTCATCAAGAGAACAGCAGTAAACAAAATGTCCCTCTCCTTTTTCATCAACTATATTTATATAAAAAAAAATTTTTTGTGAGGTATCATAAATTAAAATTTTGTCGTTACGATATGGTATAAAACAAATATACGTACCTACGCGTACGCTATTAAAATATACTGGAAAATCCGCATCGCCACATCTATTTTCACGTTTTTCCTCTCTAATCAACGTTACAGCTTTTCCTTCGACAACATATATATTTCCAAAAAAACTATTAACATATACACTGTCATTAAAAGAAACTACTGACCACAATTTTTCATTTAATAATATTTCTTTTTTTTCTGTTTCATCTATTTCAAATAATATTCCCGATTCTTGTGCAACCACTCTATATTTATTATTATCAAATTCACCAAATCCAATATTGTCATCATGGATTTGATATTTCTCAATTATATTTCCTTTTTTATCAAAACTATATATTCTCTTTTCTCCTCGTGCCACAAAATAAATATCGTTTTTCTTCTTAAAAACATCACTGACACGTAACTCAGTTATTGAACTAGTTAGAACTGTTTTTCTTTTCCACATTTTTTTCTGTAAATCTAATATATATATATCATCGCTAAAATTAGGAAAACAAATAACCTTATTTCTTAACTTCATGCATTTTGAATATCGCCCCTGACTTTTCTCCCAATTACCCGGTATGCACCATAAAGATACAATTCGCATTTCTTTCAAATCAATCTTTATTAAAATTTCCCATTCATAAGTAATAAACCAAGCAAATCCCCCTTCAATATACCATCGACAACTTTCAATATTAAAATTCATTATTACCTGTCTTTCCAAAATAATCACTTGTGTGATATTTCCAGAAGCTAAAAAATCACTTTTCCTATTTTTATAACATTACAACATATTTATACCTCTGCACTACGATAACATCGTGCGTAAAACCATAACTGATTAAGTTGATATCTTAATATTTGATAATTAGCTATTCAAATTAACACTTTACTTTTCAAAGCATTCCCACGGTAAGACTTTTTTTCCTTCCAAAATATCTGCTATCCTTTCGCACGCATTTCCATCACCATAAGGATTAGACGCTTTATGCATCCTTTTATATTCAGAATCATTTTCTAATAGAAAACTAAATTCCTTATAAATTCTCTCTTCATCAGTACCAACTAGTTTAAGTGCTCCTGCCCTAATTCCCTCGATACGTTCAGTAGTATCTCTCATAACCAAAACAGGAACCCCAAATGAAGGGCATTCTTCTTGCACTCCACCAGAATCTGTCAGACACAAATAGCTACGTGACTCAAAATTATGACAATCTACCACATCCATTGGTTCTACTATATGGATATTACCGCAACCTCTAAACTCTTCTTCTGCAATACTACGAACCAACGGATTCCTATGAATTGGGTAAATTGCTTTACAGTCTGGATGTTTCTCAAGGACACGTCTAATAGCTCGAAACATGCAATGCATCGGTTCTCCAATACTCTCTCTTCTATGTGCAGTTATGAAAATAAGTTTACTATCTCCCACCCACTCAAGTTCTGGATGAATATACTCACTCCGCACTGTATATTTCATTGAATCCACAATTGTATTTCCAGTAACAAAAATATTTTTTTCATTTCTTCCTTCACGTAATAAATTATCCCGACAAAGAAATGTTGGTGCAAAGTAATATCTACTAATAATACTTATAACTTCCCTATTAAACTCTTCAGGAAAAGGGGCATAAATATCATATGTTCTAAGTCCTGCCTCAATGTGTCCTATTGGAATTTTAAGATAAAAACACGCGACTGACACAGCAAATGCAGTTGTAGTATCTCCATGAATCAGAACCACATCAGGCCTCTCCTTCTCCAAAACTATCCTTATTGAATTGAGAATCTCTATTGTTATATCAAAAAGAGTTTGTCTATCCTTCATAATATCTAAATCATATTCTGGAACAATTCTAAAAAAATCAAGGACTTGATCCAACATCTCTCTATGCTGTGCAGTGACCAATACAATAGTCTGAAATGTACTTCTTTTCTTTAGTTCATTAACAAGTGGACACATTTTTATCGCTTCTGGTCTTGTTCCAAACACTAACATAACTTTTTTCATATCTACATCCTACATAGCCTATGTAATCTCTGTAAAATAACTTACTTCATATACTCCTCTTCCAAAGAAGTTATTTTATAAAACTTGATTTTAATTACAAAAGAACTATTCAATTTCATTTTTGCTATTTCCTAAAATTACCAACATAAAAGCCTTTCGTACTATACGTCAGGATTTTGTTTCAATTTATTCATCATTCTGTACTAATTCTTAAACATAGCAAAGGCTTGTATGATGTTTTCAGAAGCAAAAACATCCATTTCCCTTTCTTTTTTATATCGTGGTTCAATACATTCAGATACTGTGGACTTTTGATTTGCTACCTGTAGCCCTGACTACTCGAAGGAGTGTATTGCCGCTAACTGTATCTGAATTGTTTATTAGTTGGATGTGCCACAGGAGTTTATCCTCGAGTACTTATCTCACGCAAGTCTACGATGATACGGATTGGTGGACATCACGGTATCAGACTTTAGGAAGGGAGGTACAACCTCATGATCTATGTTGGCATCGATATTGCCAAACTCAACCATTTCGCCTCAGCAATCTCGTCTGACGGCGAAGTAATCATTGAGCCGTTCAAATTTACAAATAACGGTGATGGCTTCCAAATGCTGGTCTCGAAGCTCGATTCGCTTGACGCAGAACCCGACAGTATCATCGTCGGTCTTGGTGTTGTGTGCCTGTCACTGTTAGCAAACTGTGAACAAATTCTAATTCCTATCACTGTGCGCTTTCAACAAAATTTGTGCACATAAAAACTCTCAATGTAAGCCATCTTCGCACCTTACATTGAGAGTTTACAATTCGTCTTTATTCTATTACTTTATTTCTGCCATACACTGATCTATGTATCGCTTCGCCTCATCAGCCGAAAGATCATAGCTTTTCTTGAGTTTAACGATAATCTTTTCAACTGGAATTTTATCCTCGATTTTATCACGGACAAAAATCTTTATGCTTTCTACACGTTCTTTAGCTTCACCTTCGGCTCTTCCTTCGGCTTTTGCCTGATCATACGCTACAAATTCCGGCAGATCCAATACTTTTCCACCCATGATATCACCCACCTTTTTCTGAACATTCTCGCACTTCATTGTGAGCTTATACGCTACTCTATGTATCAATCTTATGATAGCATGAAATGATATCTCGGACAAGTTGCCTTTTTCAAGCTCTTTATCAAGCCTATCATAGATTTCATCATATGCTGAAAACATCATCTCTAGCTTTTCCTCGCTGTCATTGATATCCGTTAATTCACTCTCAAAATTGAATATATAGAATGGCAAGAGCATATACAGCCTTTTAGAAAAGATATCCTCAATATCATAATCAGATATCTTAATCAATGGAACTTGGTATGCGAACTCTCTTCCATCCGGTAAGATGATTCCTATGGTTGCAGCTTCAGGCGCGCCTTTCGTTTTTCTTAAAAGCAGCAATCCTGAATTTGGAAACTTAAAATTCATCCTATACTTCTCACCGGACGCTTCATCTTTCGCTATCTGAGTACCGTATTCAAAGATTCTGACTAATATCTCACCAGTGTACTTCTTACTCTCACATTCAAGGTGATATCTTTTCACCTTGCCTTTTGCTATGATTTCAAAACTTGAATCTGTTATCCTCTTCTCGGAAGATTCATTCTCATGTTCCACATAGTGCTCATTTCTTAAACGTTTGATAACTGCCTTTGAATCATAGTCTTCTCCAAACATATGATTAACAAATGGTATAACAAGGTCATCGCATCTTGACTCCATTGTTCTGAATGCATCGTCATACGCTGTATCCGAATATAGTGGATTATCTACTTGTTCTTCTGTCAAATTCTTTTCTCCTTGATAATTAATATTGCAATTAAATATGCCTGGATAAAGAATTAAACAACCAACTATTTATGGATTTTTAGATTCAATATCATTATATTTTTATTCATATATGAGAATGTTTTGGCGAACGCCAAAATCCAGACATGATTTAGAATGCTCAATCATGATATCATGTACTGACTCCGATGTAAAGGATGTGATCCTTAAAAAGCACCTTTGTACAAGTCTCATAAAATGTTTGCCTCATTGAATTTAAGCGAGCTTCGCCATTCCACATATTTCCTAGTGTTTTGACGCATTCATAATTAAACTTATGTCATAGCTTGAATGAGCCTTATGTTAGCGTTTTCAAGATAGGACATTAGTTTAATTTAGAACGTGTCAAAACACTAGATATGTGGATATAGTTCATTATAACCACATCTCTGCAACATCGGTACTCACCGCCTGATTGCATAAATGCTTCTTCTAATTTTTGCATTTTTACTTACAATGCAAAATTATCAAAACTCATGCTTAAAATATAACTTTTTGAAATCTTTTAGACTTTTTATTAAGATTTGAATTGCTGATACATGGTATCCCTCCAATATACCATACCCAGATTACTCTCCCTCAATATACAAATATTTTCCTTTATTTTTTGATTATACCACATGCAAATTTTGAATAATGTATCTTTTGGCATGCATTATCCTGTATACAGAAGTTTTCCATATGATACCTGCATTATCAACAAGCTGTAAAAAAATTCTACTCCCTATCATTATAAGCTTCTAAACATCCCACAAAATACATATCTTCGTATAATTATCTGGTTTTAACCGCATTATGTCCTGTCCAAACCTTTTGTATTTCATTATAGTTTCCATACCTTTTAGATAAAACTCTGTTCTGACTGTACCCACGGGCAAGCCCGTGGGGTTCTGATTGGCAAGTGTAGCTTGTAATCGTACATCATTTTCAGACTTTGGAGTTACAAGTGTAAATCTGTTTGAATCAGGACTTTTATTACCAAGCAGTCCAACGACCACATTAGCGGTAAATTTTTGCTTTTTAGCAAGGAAGTACAGTCAATCTCCCTGATTATTAAGTTGTTAAGCTATTTTAATACCGCTGTTTAATATTTTAAGTTTATTAGCCTTAATCCAAGTGATTAGTGCTTTTTCTCTGTTGTATTGTTCCTCAAATTTTGCGTTGCATTTATTTTTATC
>FOSY01000001.1:0-370294 GCA_900114405.1 Lachnospiraceae bacterium KH1T2
TATTTTTATCAGAGAAACATCTATATTAGACTATGCACTCTGATACGTTTTATTTGGAAAAATTGCCTCGAAACGGCTTTGACTGCAGCTATGCTGCAATGAATATTGAACTTGTATACTTTATCATAATCAATGATATAATGCAAAGAGTATATAGCAAACGGCATAAATATTTGCCTATTGTTGTCTGCCTCATTACTCATAACCTTTGAAACTCAAGCAAAAAATCCGCATGCATAGCTTTTTTCAACCACACATGCGGATCTTTATTTCATTTCAGTATCTTCTCTAATGTAGCGTCTTCTGTATATCCTTCTCTCTGCTCTTTTATAACATCATATATTTTTCTGATATGTCTTTTTGTGCCATATATCCAAGTCATACTCCTGTCTATATCTTATCATAAATTCAACCATTATATCAGTCGAATATATGTTCTATATTCTACCATATACTTTTTAGACATACAACTTCTTATAATTACTTTCTTCGCATGAGCATAATTTCCATAATCTCATCTCTATGCCCACAACACCCCAAAAGCAAGCAACTTTCGCTGCCTGCTCATCTTTATCATTTACTAAGGTCTTCACCATTTGATTCTATTACTTTTTTAGCTCCCTTTTCCTTTGTGATTATCCTCCGCTGCTCACTGAGATCTTTGTATCTAAAACAACATCTTCTGTATATCCTGCACTCCCTGTTCGTATCTGTCATCACTTTCATTCTTTTACCCATCCAGTCGTTTCGCAGTCCAAATATATGATTCTTTCCCATATACGACGTAAGTTTTTGAGCGATTTTCTCACCATTTCTGCGTCTTTCTCAAATTTAGAATCATTGATATGTCTATACGTTTGAGATAAATCTCGTCCATTTCTATCTGACAATATCGCCGCCAGATCAACAGTATATTTTTCCAGTCCATTATTGAATTCTTCAATTTTTTCATAGACCTCATCATCACGTCCCATGTATTTCTCCAATTCTTTTCGTATCAATGTGATAAATTCATAGGTCTTCGCTGACAGTTTGCTATTAATAGGAGATTTTAACGGATCAAGTTCTAAAAAGACAGGCACATCATATTTTCTAAGTGTTTCAAAAAACACTTCTCGCAGATAATCATAATACTTAATTTTCCCAAAGTATTTACAGTAAACTTTTGGCAGATGTTCTATAACATCACACATCTTATCCCACGAAATATACTCTATTTCATATTTTAGCTTTTTTCTTCTGTGCAATTCTACGATATAGTTATCAATTTCCGGATTTTTCATTGCCAATGTCACAATTACCAGCTTCTTAAATATTTTTCGTGAAAAAAACGTGCACATTTTAATAATCTGCTCCACGTATTCTGTCGTAACTAATCTTTTATTTCTGCACACAATACACACTTCACCATATTTTTGCTGCACAGTTATATCTATACCATATTGCTTCCTTGGATTTTCTGCGCTTGCATCCACCGCAGTTAAAGGCAGCGAATACTTAATTCTATAACAATCCGCAACAAGTTCTTTTAATCGCTCCTTGCCTTTTATATAAGGGAAAATGCATCGTGCCATGTTAACATCGTCCTTTCTGCAAAACTCAAAATTATATTTTATTAAATTATAACAAATATTGATAACCCAGATAGTCAATTAATAATATTTTAATTAATTACAGTTCTAACTTAAAACTTATTTAATAATTACCTCATGCAAAAGCCTCCCGGGCAAGTATTCACTCCTGCCAGGAAGGCTTTCATTTAAGTCTAACCTTATTTAGTTTCGTTATCTCCCATTCCATTTACTGCAATCTTTTCTCCCATTCCCATGAGAATAAAGATCATCGGTGTTACAATTATCTGCTGATAGCAGTAAAAGTTATGAGCCATATATGTCGTTACACAAAGCACAATTGCAACAAGCTCCGGTGTTTCTTTCGCCTTTGAGCCAAAGCGCTTTATCGCACTTATAAATATCGCTATATATGCAATTCCACCCAATAGTCCCTGATTAGGGAATGCATTAAGCCATTCATTATGTGCGCATACCATCTTTGTCTGCTGATCAACCTGATTAACTATATCAGCACGATACTTGTATGCCATACGCCACATCATATCTGAACCTGTACCAAAAAGTCCTACTAACGGCTGGTCTTTAAGGCAATCCAGGAATGCAAGCACTGTACATGTCCAGTCTGCACCTCTCCAGTTACCCCAGTAAGCATTCCAGAGCAGATACATATTATCACTTCTAAGATTCTCCGGCAGTTTTCCTGTAGTATTCAAGTAAATATATACCACGGCGCCTACTGCACCTATTATCATCAAAGCAATGACTACATACCATATAAACTTGAATTTCCTTACTTCAAGCTTTTCCTGTGCATATGCTTTGCCAAGCAAAACTCTGATCACTATCATAAGCACCAAAAGTACCCACATAACTGGGTTTTGGCTCATAAATTTCCAAATTTCTCCAGCATCTACTGCATTTTCAGGTGCGATTTTTTGAAGGATTCCTACGCCCACAAAGGTAGCAACTGTCAAAATAACACATTCAAAGAATCTTACAAAAAGTCTGTTCTCCATATATGAGAAGAAAAGCAATGTCACAAATATTGCAACCAGAGCAAATATCGCACTATCAGAACTCTGTGTAACCATGGATGCGAATGATACAATACTATATATACCTGATGCAATCCTGATATTTTTCTTTTCTGAATGCCAGAAAATATATAACCCAACAGGGAACAGGCAGCAAAGATAGCTTGAGTACCATGAAGACTGACCTATCGTTGAAAGGAAATATATATCCGAAGGAAGGTTGATCGGCTGTCCGTCAAACATATTCAATGGATCAATTCTAAACTGATGAAGCAATGCCAAGAAATATACTACTCCAGAAACTCCAAGATAAACCGAAGTCCACATGTTGTCATATTCCCAATATCTTGAAACCAGAAAATATAACATAACAAATGCAAGCTGAGCAAAAATACCCATATGCCATCCGGAATAACCCATAAATATGTTATTCGATGATGCCAGACTTAAATCTTCCTGCGCGATCACATTGAGCTTAAATGGAGAAAGCAGAGCCGAAACGACCACAAGCAAACCATATACGAATACACACTTATCCAACAGTGATATTTTTGCAAGCTGAAATTTCTCTTTTAGCTCTTTTTTTACTGCAAGCTCTATGATGCGCCATATAAGAAATGCTATCGCAAGCTCTAAGATACTTGGAAGTGCCAAGCCACGCAGAAAAGCAGGTCTGAAATAGAATGTCATTCCTCTAAAGAAATGCCACTTAGCTTCACCCATATTATAAAACTTATTTTCATAATAAAATGGGTAAATTACGAAAAACAGAAACAGATATACAGCTACTGCATATCTCAAGAATACAGTGGCCGGACTTGCATACTCAACCACACGTCTTTTAAATTTTTTTTCCATCAGGTATCTCCCCGAATTTTATTATTGCCAATTATGATCCGGCAACTTTTTTATTATATCATTGCAGACATGATATTTAAAGTTTTGTATATTCTATAAATCGGCCATCCCACACGTGTATTGACTCGTTTTATCTAATCCAATACTTTAGTGTAGAATGACCGATATATCATAAAAATGGCAAATGGTTTACTTAATTACAGAGAGAGATTCCCTATCAGCAAATACTGCAACAAATACAAGAAATACAACACCTTCAATATTCTGAAGCATCTGTGTTGAGAAGCCCATCATTGTGAGTCCTGAATTTAATATGATAAAAAGAAGAGATCCCACAATAATATTTTCAAAACGAACTTTCGCGCCGCCTGAAATCGGCATTCCTCCGAGTACAAGTGCTATAAGTATCTGTGTCTCAAGCTGATTACCTCCTGATGAAGTTACAGATCCAACCTTGATAACACTTATAAATGCTGCAAATCCAGTGATTGCACCAGCAAGGACATAAATCAAAAACTTCATTCTGTCCGTACGGATTCCTGCAAACTTTGCTGCTTTTTCTCCAGCTCCTATAGCTTTAAGATCAGTACCAAAGCGTGTGCATCTGAATGCAGCAAATCCAAGTAACACAACAAGTGCTGTGCATATAACCTTAAGCAGTGTTGAGTCATAATTAATAAGTTTTGCAGAGCCTGCCACCGGCGCATTTGTTGTTAAATACTTGATCAATCCTCTAAAAAGGAACATTGTACAAATTGTTACTATGAAAGATTTGATTTTACGATATACATAGAAATAACCATTAAACGCTCCAATCAGCGCTCCTGTCGCTATTCCTCCAACTATCGCAAGCGGAATGCTCATCTTTGAAAGCATACACACTACAATTGATGCCATACCTATTATCGAACCCTGTGAAAAATCCAAACCACCCATTGTCATTATGAAAAAAACTCCTGTCGAAGCTATCATAACAACATACACCTGTGAAAGTGCAAGTGAAAGATTTGACATCAATCGTCCGCCTGTCAAAGTGTTAAAAAGAATACATATAACTATCAAGCCTACGATGGGAAGGATTGCACGAACCAGCGACATCGTAGAAGCTTTTTTCATCGCATCGCTTTCGCCACCTGCAGTTTTTACGTTTGACATTCTAGCTACCCCCTTAAACCATCATCTCGATCAGAGTATTCTCTGTAATTTCACGGCCTCGCTCAATCTCTCCGCTGATCTTACCATCTTTCATTATAACGATTCGATCGCACATTCCTATGAGCTCCATAAGTTCCTCTGAGATCATTATGATAGACTTTCCATTTTTTCTCATCTGATCCATTAATTGATAAATGTCCTGCTTAACCTTAATATCAATGCCTCGTGTCGGGCTATCTAAAACAACTATATCCGAATCTTTTCCTATCCATCTGGCAAGCACTACTTTCTGTTTATTACCACCTGAAAGCTCTGAAACAAACTGCTTTGTATTAACCATTTTTACAGAGATTTCCTTTGCGAATCTATTTGCAAATTCGTTTTGTTTCTTATCACTCTGAATTCCAAATGGTCCTGCGAGCTCGTCAAGTGACGGAAGGCAAATATTTTCACCGATACTCTGGTTTTTAACAATAGACTCATTATCACGATCCTTAGATGTATAGGCAATGCTGTGCTTTATCGCTGTCGGTATATCGTTTATCTCTGTGCCATCCGCAAGCGTTACCTTGCCTTTTCTGTCAAATGATGCTCCAAATATAGCCTTGCCTATCTCATGCATTCCTGACTCTGAAAGACCGCCAAACCCAAGGATTTCACCTTTATGTAAATCAAAGTTTATATCGCTTATCTGACCCGGAACAGTCACATCTTTAACAGAAAGCACTACCTCGTCTGAAACTTTTTCATTATAATCAGTACGATAGTAATTTCCTGTCATCTCTCTTCCAACCATAAACTTTTTAAGGTCTTCTTCTGTAACATCTGCACTTGCTACTGTATCAATATACACACCGTCTCTTAATATCGTGATCGTATCTGATTTATCAAGTATTTCAGGAAGATCATGCGAAATAAATATTACACTTCCGCCTTCCTTCTTGATTCTCTCCATATGCTTATAAAGCTCTTCACGACCTTCCTGAGAAAGAGCCGTTGTAGTTTCATCGATCACTACAACCTTTGGATGAAAATATGTCGCTTTGACTATTTCGACAAGTTTCCTGTCTTCAAAATTATACTCATCGATCATGTCAGATGCTTTGATCCTGTCAAAGCCGTACTGATGAAGAAGTTCATTTGCCTTCTTATTCATCGCATTTGTATTCTTAAAGCCAAATTTAACAAACATATCCTCATGACCGAGAAAGATATTTTCAGCGACAGTCAATCCTGAAAGTGTTCCAAGTTCCTGAACTATTATCGAAACCCCTTCATTATTGGCTTCTACCTGATTATTAGGATGAATATTTTTTCCATCAAGGATAAACTCTCCGCTGTCAATGGAATATATCCCTGTAAGCATATTTGTCAGTGTTGACTTACCTGATCCATTTTCACCAATAAGCGCATGAACACTGCCTTTTTTCACATCAAATGAAACATCCTGAACTGCCTTTGTAACGCCAAAGGATTTACACAGGTGTTTTACTTGAAGTCTGATCTCGTTGCTCATTTTGTGCTCTCCTCTCCGTTATTTAACTATCTCACCCTTTGCAACTTTTGTTGTAAGAGTGATTATTATAAGCAGTGCAAGTCCTGTGATCACATCCTGGATTGCTGTAGGTGCACCAAGTGCGATAAATCCAAAGAAAATGATATTTATCACAAATTCACCGATGATGATCGACTGAAGCGGCATTCCATATTTCTTAAATGCAACTCCGAAGAAGCATCCCATCGTAGGTACAAAGTTTCTGCTCATTGATGCCATACCTGTTACCGCAACCATTGAAGAACCATAGCTTATAGTAAGGATAGCCATAAGTCCGAAAAAGGCACCACTTATGATAAATGCCAACACTTTATACTTATCAACCTTGATTCCCATGTTTTTTGCAACAAATTCATCACTGCCGATAGCATAAGTATATGTTCCAATCTTCGTATAGTTCAAAATGATATATGCTGCAATAAATGCCACAACAGCTAATATAATATCTCCAGGCATTTGACCGAATGCTCTTAAATTTGAAGGAAGAGTCTGTTCAACGCCGCCTGCTATATAATTTGCAACGGCTTCATAGATAAGTGCAAGTCCTGTTGTAACAATCATCGAAGGAATATGAAGCTTTACATAGAAAATACCATTCAAAAAGCCTACGATTGCTCCTGTGATGATGCAGCCTACTATTAAACCGAAATATCCCAAATTAAATCTTGTTGCAAATACACACCCTACTATCGCTGAAAGCATGATATTTGCACCAATTGAGAAATCAAACATTCCCATAACCAATACGAAATAAAAACCTACAGCTCCTGTTGCTGCTATCAGGCTTGCCTGAAAGTATGAGAGCATATTTTTAGGAGAACCAAAATTCCCCGGTGTGATGATCTTAAAAATCAACCAGGACACTACAACAAGACCAACAAGAATAATATAGCCTCGTGTGGTTCCTGATATTTTTTTCTTCCCAACTGCATTTGCAGATGAATCCATACCCATTACCTCATTTCTGATGCCTTAATGTTTTGTTTTTACAGGTAGAGCCGGCACCTTTTACAGTACCGGCCCGTTATTGATCAATTGCCTGATCTTGAAGCTGCGTCTTCAATTGAAAGCTTAGCAGCTGTTGCCTTCATGTCGTCCAGACTCATATTGGAAATATTTACAAGCTCTTCAGCTGTATATGGAAGTGCATTTACGAAATACTTCTCATAATCTGCATAATCTTCAGCAGATGAAACGTAAAGATAAGGGAAATCTACATTCTCAAATTTTCCTGAGAAATCTTTATAATTGCCCTTGATAGCATTGTAAACCATCATGAAGGCAAAAAGTGGATCACAATAGTGTCCGCCGGACTCGCCTGCCATTGAACCATTTCCAAGTCTCTCTCCAAGGTCTGGAAGGAAGTCAGTTGAAACTATATCGATATCCTGTGTCTTTCCAGCTCTTTCTACAGCTGCGATAGCTCCCTGAAGAGGATCTCCGCCGCCGCCTGCCGGGATGAGTGCATCGAGGTTAGGGTCAGCTGACATAAGTGCTTCTGCAGCCTTTGATCCGCCTTCTGATGATGTACCTGCATACTGTGGCTCTGAAAGCTTTGCCTGATCATCAGGGTGCTCAGCATTCCACTTTTCTACGCCGGCTTTATAGCCTTCCCAACGGCCAAGCCATGTAGCATCCCCCTGCTCCCAGCCGATAAGACCTATATCTCTGTCACCTTTTTCAAGGAGGATATTTACAAGCTTCTCACCATTTTCAGGTTCATTTTCGTGCACTGCTCCAATGTAATATGGTGAATCTGTAGCAGCCTGATAAATGTCAGGATTGTCTGTTTCACTAATTATTCTGAAGAACTGAGCAAGATAAACTTTATTATCGTTACATGTTTTAATCGCTGAGGTCATCTCTGTATCTGATGAGTTACAGATTATGATTCCCTGACATCCCGCTGCCGCAAGCTGCTCTACTGATGCTGTAACCTTCTCGGATACATGTCCCTGGTCAACATACTGTATATCGACATCAAGTGCCTTTGCTGCCTCATCAAGAATAAGTTTACACTGTGAACCAAGTACATCTGTTGAACTCCAAATAGAAACACCGATCTTTATCTTTCCATCTGTTGTCTCTGCACCGGCAGCTGCTTCACTTCCGCTCGCTGCACCTGTACCCGTGTTTGATGCTGCACTTCCACAGCCTGCCAATGTAGTAACTGACATTGCTGCACAAAGGATGATACTTACGATCTTCTTTTTCATATAGTACTGCTCCCTTCTACCTTCTCTGCTTGACTTTACCGTTCCAAGCAATTGTTTTTGTTTAAATTCATTTTAACTTTGAGACAGTACTTTTAGTATGGAGAATTTTCTGAATTTTGGTAATTTTTTCATATCATATAACGAAAAAAATCCGAAGCCGGCGAAAGAATTTCGAAGAAACCGACTTCGGATACCCAGATATGAACCGCCTTTTGCGGCCTGAGCGCGGATTCAGATATATCCGCAATATATCAAAAAATTGCTTATTGTCTTTTTTATGTGGCAAAACAAAATCCCAAAAATCATCCTGCCACAATTTATAATTATAAAAAAGAATGGAAACTAACTGCGAATGCAGTCACAATGATTTGTCAGCAGATTTAACTGACAACGATATTATATTACATCGATGAACATTATTTGTCAACACTTTTTGTATACAATTTTAAAAAATTTGCGGAGCCGTAACTCCGCATACTTAAACTTTTACGATCATCTTATTTTTTTCATAAACTGAATTTTGTGTATCGGAAAATCTAAAAAATAATTAACTATATGAAATAAAATTATTGTATAGTAAACGACAGATTCATTTGCTTCTTACTATAATTCCTTACGATATTTACTCGGTGAGATGCCCTCTACCTTCTTAAAGACCTTTGTAAAATAGAAATAGTCTGTATAACCTGCCATTTCAGCTACTTCCTGAATCGAAATCATCGGATTTTTAAGCAGTTCCTTTGCTTTCTGTATCCTAAGCGATGTCACGTAGTTTGAGAAAGTCATAGAAAGCTTTTCTTTAAGCTGTGTGCTGAGTGTTGCCGCACTCATTCCAAACTCTTCCGCAAGATCTGTAAGATTGATTTCTTTTGTATAGTTCGCTCTTATACGTTTTATTACACGATCCACATCCGTTGCATTTTCTTCATGGATCACCTCAGCCTCCTGTCGAGCTTCCTCCTCTGAAAGTTCCGGCTCCAGTTCTTTTTGGAGCTTATCGATGAGACTCTCTAATTCTTCCTGATGCACAGGCTTCACAAGATAATCATACGCATGACCGCTTATAGCTTCTTTCGCATAGCTGAAATCCGCATATCCGGAAACAATTACCACCCTGCTTTCAGGGCTTTCATTTCCTATATCATGCAGCAGATCAAGACCATTTTCCCCTGGCATTCTGATATCTGTAAAAACAATATCAGGCTTTAGGCTTCCTATTTCCTCCTTAGCAGTAAGTCCATTATTAGCCGTACCTACAACCTTCACAGGAAATCCTGTTTTCTCAAGCTGCTTTTTCAGTCCTAAAACTACCCATACTTCATCATCTGCAATATATGCTGTGATCATAAACTACCCTTAACCCTTCTCCTTATTTTCACTAAACACTTTCACAATATGATCCGGAACCGTAATACTGACAGTTGTACCTTCACCTTCTGTGCTATTTATGATAAACGTATATGTTTTTCCATAAAAAAGCCTAAGCCTTTCAAGTATATTACCGATCCCTATACCGCTGCTTTTCTTAACACCTTCATCATCTGGTCTGTGTAAATCTCTTCCGGTACCGGCAACTTCATTAAGCGGCTTCATAAAATCAGGTACTCTGCTCTCGTTGTACTCCGGCAAATAATCCGGCTTATCATAGCTTTTCTTTAATTCCTTTAATTTTTCTGCACTTATTCCGGAACCATCATCCTGCACCATGATCCTTATCCGTCCTTGGCTTTTCCACAGTCTTACCTTAACTTTTCCATCACCAAGCTTTTGCTCAAGGCCATGAAATACAGCGTTTTCAACAATAGGCTGAAGCAGCATTTTAAGCATTGGAAGCTCTTTCACATCTTCATCGCTTTCCTGCTCTATCTTTATTTTTCCCATAAATCGATATGAGATGATCTTTCCATATTTTTCCAAATTAGAAAGCTCGTCTGAAACACTTACAACGTCGCCGCCTTTCACTGCATATCTAAAGATATCCGAAAGACACATTGTTAATTCCGCTATATCATCCTCATCATGCATCAATGCCATACCGCTTATGCAAGCAAAAGTATTATACAAAAAATGGGGATTAATCTGATTTCTATATGCTAGAAGGCTCATTTTCTGCCTTGAAATTTCCATCTCATAGAGCATTATCTTATTCTCTCTGATCTCATGAATGCTTTTTTGATTTTCATCAAGCAGATGGTCAAGGCTATTTGCAACTATCCCGATATCATCAAGCCTGCTTAATCTCAGTCTCTTTGACGGCGAAAATATTACTGTTTCGATAAATTCGTGAATTTTTCTGATAGGCCTCGCAAGGCGTAAATAACTAAACGATATCAAAGCTGCCATAAGAAGTATTGCAAGCCAAAGAGCTAAATTCAGGATATTTCTGTATTTCATTATATTTCCTGCATTAGCACCTATTGAAACAACCGTAGTTATCTTCCATCCATTTTTCATCCACGTTCCATGTGTCGAGCCAAAACCTTTCATGCCTTCTATATCTTCAATTCTTTCCAGACCTTTCATGTCATCTGTGGTCTGAAGTGAAAGTACTCTGCCTGACGTATCTTTAAGTTCAACTGCCGAAGACATTGCTGAAAGCGAATTTTTCAGTGTATCATCCAAAGCCTCACTATCGAGCAGAAATACACACATACCCAACTGATCCATATAAGTCCCGCTCGAAAGATCAAATATAGGAAGATAAAAAGCAAAACTAAGCTCATCTTTCGAAGCCGGCTGATAATTATCTACATTCAACTCCCCTACAACTCTAAGGCGTTTCTGCCGTTCAGGAAGCACATAGTCTGTTCCAAGTGCTGATATCTGCTGCATGTCATTTTTATAAAGCTGGATACTTTTGATATGATCATCCAAAAGCAATGTATTTGCAAAAACTGCTTTCAAACCGCTGATATCCTCAACTTTTTCCATAGCATCTTCTCTGAAATACTTAAGTACGGTTGGCGAATATCCAAACGACTGCGCTGTCCTTTCCAATGAGTCATAATATGAGTTAAGAGAATTTTCTGTCTGCGTAAGTATAGTATTTGTAAGTACCTGTGCATTGCTTTTTTCAATCTGATTAAAACTTCGCAAACTTTGATATATCAGAAATGAGAGCACTCCAAAAATAGCAAATACCAGAACTGTCATCTGCGCTATTATGCTGCGGCGGATATAATAAATAAGCTTATTCATTCTCCGCCTCCTCTATGAGTTTTTCACCATAGATTTTCTCATTTTCAGCTATCTGCTTACTTACAGCTGATTTATATTTTGCATATTCAATCTTTATGAGCCCTATTTCAAAATTTTTGTATTCCTTTAAGAAAGTATTCTCTGTATCTGCCGCCAGGATCACCGCTATCTGCTTTGTTTCATAATCATCTATTTTTGTGCTCAATGCCTGAATACCTTCCTGCTCGTAGAAGCTCTTTGGAAGCGTAAGAAGTCTACCGTCAAACTTTCTCACATCTGCCTTACTGTAAGTTTGTCTTAATTCATGTATCTTACGTGACTCTGTCGCCGAAAATGTTCTTTTTGTTTTAACGTCATCCCAAAGCGGATTTTGAAAAAGCCACCACTCCGTATCCTTAAATGGAGCATCCTGCTGAGCTTCCATCGCCTGCCCACTCATCATATAATCTATAAAATCGGTGGCATCTCTTAGGTCAGTGCAGCTTTTACTTATAAATGTATTTGCCCAGCCATATTGTCCGCCGCTCGATATGCAAAGCACCGGTTTACGCTGCGAAGATGACAGGATTGGTCCTGACGATAACCATTCATCAGGATTTATTGAAAGATGTGAAATATCCCCCATATAGCACAAAACTTCATTTGACTCCATCAAAAGTTTTATCTGCGACTGTGAATACGAAAGATATTTTGAATCTAAAGATCCATTTCGCAGCAGTTGATTGACAAACATCAGCGCTTCTTTGCCGCCATCTGTCAGCCAGATATTTTGATATATCCCATTCTTATCTACAGGATAAGCACCAAAGGAATAACTTAGAAACTTAAAAACACCTTCTTTTAGACTTTTCCCATCCAATAGCAGCGGTATTATATCGCTTTTATGCTGCCTATGCATTGAAGCCACTCTTCTTAAAACCGCTAGTACCTGCGTTTTTGTCCGCACATCTTCCTCAGTATACCCTAGTCTTTTCAAGATACTCTTATTCCAGATGATAGTCTGAGGACTTTCTTCAAGATCTTCTGTACTGTATCCCGAAGGGATTGAATACCAGCCACCATCTCGCAGTTTAAGTTCCTGAATTGTTTCTGGTGAAAAATTACTCATCACCTTTGCGTCAGGTTTATATTCTGCAAAAAGATCATCCAATTTCCAAACTTTGCCGGATGATACCAGTTGTCTGATAACATCAGGGTCAGAAATAGTTATCAGATCAGGAAGTCTGTTTTTCATAAGCATTAATGAAAGCTGCATGTCAGCATCCTGTGCCGGAACCTGAGAGTTTATCATAACTCCTGTATCCCTTGATATAACTCCTGTAACAGCATTTTCTTCAAGCGACCAATCCGGCGCAGTCCAGTTTTCTACATCTGTAAAGAGTGACAATGATATGATCTGCGAATTTAATTTATTTCCGGAAACTGCAAAGTTTTCTGCAACTGCGTTTTTTTCTATTTCCAAGATCGATGCTGCCATACCACCTAGCAGCACAGCACCGACAATTGATACTCCAAATACCTTTCCCCAATTCAAGCCCATCTCCGCAAAATATCCTCCCAAATTATGTCATATTTATTTTACCATATTTGCACTCTTTTAAACGCAAAAGAGACGCTATCCGAAGATAGCGTCTCAAATAATCAGATTTAATTAATAACCCATTCCAGGTGCTGGAGCTGCTGGAGCTGCCTGTGGCTCTTTCTTTGTAGCTACTACAGACTCTGTTGTAAGAAGTGTAGCAGCAACAGATGTTGCATTCTGAAGAGCTGTTCTTGTAACCTTAACAGGATCAAGTATACCTGTCTCAACCATGTTGCAATACTCATCTGTAAGAGCATTGTAGCCGAAGCCAACCTCTGACTCCTTAACCTTATTGATGATAACTGCACCTTCAAGACCTGCATTAGCAGCGATGCATCCAAGGGGAGCCTCAAGTGCCTTAAGGATAACCTTTGCACCTGTCTTCTCATCACCTTCAAGTGTATCAACAAGCTTCTGAACTTCTGCCTCAGCATGAACATAAGCAGATCCGCCGCCTGCGATGATACCTTCTTCAACTGCTGCTCTTGTAGCGTTGAGGGCATCTTCCATACGAAGCTTTGCTTCCTTCATCTCTGTCTCTGTAGCAGCACCTACACGGATAACTGCAACACCGCCTGCAAGCTTAGCAAGTCTTTCCTGAAGCTTTTCCTTATCGAATGATGATGTTGTTGTCTCGATCTGAGCCTTGATCTGGTTCTTTCTCGCATCGATATCAGCCTTATTGCCTGCACCATCAACGATAGTTGTGTTGTCCTTGTTAACCTTTACGCTCTTAGCACGGCCAAGCTTATCGATTGTAGCATCCTTAAGCTCAAGACCAAGCTCTGAAGAGATAACTGTACCGCCTGTAAGTGTAGCGATATCCTGAAGCATATCCTTTCTTCTATCGCCATATCCAGGAGCCTTAACACCAACAACGTTGAATGTACCACGAAGCTTGTTAACGATAAGTGTTGTAAGTGCTTCACCATCAATATCCTCAGCGATGATAAGAAGTGAAGAACCTGTCTTTACGATCTGCTCAAGGAGTGGAAGGATATCCTGGATAGCTGAGATCTTCTTATCATAGATAAGAATGTATGGATCTTCAAGAACTGCTTCCATCTTATCCATATCTGTGCACATGTAAGCTGAGATATAGCCACGATCAAACTGCATACCTTCAACCATGTCAAGCTCTGTCTGCATTGTCTTAGACTCTTCGATAGTGATAACGCCATCATTTGTAACCTTTTCCATAGCGTCAGCAACCATCTGTCCAACACTCTCATCACCAGCAGAGATTGAAGCAACCTTTGCAATGTGATTCTTTGAAGCAACCTTCTGGCTCATCTTTACGATTGCATCTACTGCTGTATCGCAAGCCTTCTTCATACCTTTACGAAGGATGATCGGGTTAGCACCTGCTTCAAGATTCTTCATACCTTCATGGATCATAGCCTGTGCAAGAACTGTAGCTGTTGTTGTACCATCACCTGCTACATCGTTTGTCTTTGTAGCTACTTCCTTAACAAGCTGAGCACCCATGTTCTCATATGGATCTTCAAGCTCGATTTCCTTAGCAATTGAAACACCATCGTTTGTGATAAGTGGAGCACCATAGCTCTTATCAAGAACAACGTTTCTTCCCTTAGGACCGATTGTTACGCTTACTGTATTTGCGAGTTTATCAACACCAGCCATGAGAGCTGCTCTGGCGTCTGAACCATATTTAATCTCTTTTGCCATTTTTTTAATCCTCCAAATTTATCTGATTTAGTTATAGTAAACGAAAACAGTAACTTTACTTTTGTTCGTTTACTGCGCCAATTTTATGCGCATCTGCCAGCGGCATTATAGTGAACGACAAACTATCTTTGTCATTTACTATAATTATTCAATTACTGCAAGGATATCAGACTGACGAACGATGATAACCTTTTCTTTATTATCAAGCTCGATTTCAGTTCCGGCATACTTAGAATAAATAACCTTCTGTCCCTTCTGAACTTCCATCTTGATTTCTTTACCATCTACAACTCCGCCAGGACCTACTTCAAGGATCTCAGCCTGCTGAGGCTTCTCTTTTTCTTTACCAGGAATAACGATTCCTGAAGCTGTTGTTTCCTCTGCCTCGATAGGCTTAAGTACTACTCTGTCTGCTAATGGTCTTAACTGCATTGTAACTACCTCCTTGGGTTTATATCAAATATATATAACTTTTCTTATCTTACTAGCACTCATTTAATTCGAGTGCTAACTACATGAAGTAATATACAAAAATACACGTTCAATCGCAAACGTCTATTTTAAGTTTATACTATCTTCATCTATATTTTACTCTTCTTATCTTGTTTTAACTCATTTTTACTATTTATAAAAATAATTATAATTTTACTCCGTCCAAAGTCCCCTTTTTCCTAATATAACGACTTTCTTGCAAAGCAAAAAAAGAATCCTGACCCTGCAGGATTCTTTTTTATAAAACTTATTGAGGCACTTGCTGCTGTGCTGCTGCAGCTGCCGCTGCTGCCGCCGCTGCCTGTTGCTGCTGAAGTGCAGCCGCTGCTGCTGCCGCCTGCTGCTGTTGAAGCGCTGCAGCCTGCTCAGGTGTAAGTGTATTAGTCTGTGTATGAGCTTGAGTACCTGAAGATGAAGATGCCTTTGAGTTATCCTCTTCACCGCTGTCAATAAATCTCTGTGCACGATTCTTATACTTCGAGTCAGGGAAATCACTGATCAATTGATTAAAGAGCTTTGTCGCCGTATCTTTATCGTCAGACTTAAGATAACTCTGTGCAAGATAATATAGTGCAGTATCACTTGTAGGCTCTAACTCAAATGCACTTGTGAGATTCTTTATAGCTGCTTCATAATCACCATTATTATACTCAGATGTTCCCATACTCAAATACTGTGATACAGCTTTTGCTGAAACATCATCGTTAAGGTAATTGTATAGACTCATAAACTCGTTAGAAACATTATTTCCGCTTGTTGTAACGCTGCCATTCACAGCATTTACACTAACAGCAGAAATCTGCTCTAAATATCCAGCAGTCTCAAGAACCTCATCAGGATTTGAAATATATGTCTTTGCTGCTTTAAGAAGATTATTATAATCCTGCATAATACCGGTATTTCCAGTGTATTCAGAAAGATTAGCCTCTAAAGTCTTATTTTCATTTTCCAGAGCACTTATCTGCTGTTTCAGATCATCCATGTCAGCAGATTTATTTGTAAGCGCTGTCGAAACATCTTTTATCTGACTATTATTCTCTGAAAGACTCGCCTGCATTCTAGCAGGAATTATAAGGAACCAGCTGATTGCAAGACCAAAAGCAAGACCTATGATAATGTTCAAGAAAGTCTGAGAACCATTTCTCTGCCTTGTATTAAGCGGCTGAATTATAGTCTCATTTCCGCTCTTATACGCGATGACCTCATTTGAATCAACACCTACAAGTGCCTTAGGAGGCTTGCGTCCTGCCGCCTGAAGTCCCTGTGACTCCTTATCTCCAACCTTACTTTCAACTTCTTTCATGTACGAAAGAGTTCTTGTATTGTTCGCATCGATTGCAAGCGAGCTCTTAAGAACCTTGTATGCCTTATTCCATTCACTCTGATTTATGTAGAGAAGTCCAAGCAGCTGCTGCGCTTCTACATAATTAGGATTTAATTGAAGCACACGCTTAAGCTGGATGATCGCAAGATCATAACTCCCCTGCTCGCAATACAGCAATGACTGATTAAATTTTTTTATAGCCTGACTAAGCGTATTTAGTTTGTTTGGATTATTCTGAATATCACTGATATACTTCTCAGCCACATTTTTCTTTGAACGTATACTTTTCGAAATAACCCATTCACTGAGAGCCGCAACAGAATCTCCTCTCTCAAAATATATAAGTCCAAGAAGATTTCTAGCCGGAATATGATTTCTGTTGCATTTCAAACTCTGTTTTAACGACTGGATCGCGCCAGATAAATCTCTTACTCTGGCTTTCTGCAATCCGTCATTATAATATGCATTTGAAAGATGAACTATTTTCTTATAGACACGTACATCAGCTCCGCAAGCTGTGCAAAAGTCGTCTTCTGAAAGTGTGCATCCGCAATTATAACATTTCATGCGTCTGTGTCCCTTTACTGTTGTTTATTTTTTTTGCTGCTTCCAGCTTTATCATTAACCATATTAAGGAATAAATCCATCATATCAGACACATCATGGTTATAGATTGCATCTTCTGCGTCCTCGATCTCGAGCGACGGATGGAATTTCTTCAATTCCGTTTCAAAATCTATCATATTATTATCCTTTATAAATCACCACTTAACTAATGGCTTTATTACCATGTTTTCATTTTCATCAAAAGCAAACTTCATCTGCCTTTTTTCTTCTTCCACAGTTATCTGCTGCTCACCCAGCATGAATACACTTCCCGGATAAGCTGTATTATTTATCAGGATTTCTGCATTTTCTGCACTGGATACAACCTCATCTAATTCTGTAAGCCGCTGCTCAGCTTCTTTGCGGTCAGTCTTCTTCTGAATCTTATCTTTTCTCAGATCCAAAAGTTGCTGCTGCATCAGATCATCTGCTGTGCCAAGTCGTACTGAACGCTGGAGCTCTTCCATTTCTTCTTCAATAGATTCCAGTTCTGAGTCAAGCTTGAGTACAGACTTTTCAACATGTTTACGGCGTTTAGAAACCTCTGTTTTAACACCGGCTGATACAACTGTCTTAACTTCCTTATCATTACCTACAAACATGGCATCTACACCAGCCATGCCATAGACATTTCCACTGATTATGGCCCCCATCTTACCTGTAGCATGCACATAGTCACCTGCAAAAACCTGACAATCCCATAATACATTTGCTGATATGGAATGCTTACACCACACATTGGCATATTCAATAAAGTCAGCGTAGAAATCACCTTCGCAGTGGATATCACTTACTCCATTACCCATGATACCACCTTTGACGATCACATCTCCACCCGCATTGATAGATGAAGCTTCAAGAGTTCCATCAATAGTCACACTCTTAGTTGCAGTAATCTTAATTCCCGGCTTTACAGATCCGTGTATAACAACATCTCCCTTGAAGTTTATATCTCCAAAAACATTATCTATGTCTCTGGTAAACTCCTGAAGATCTATAACCGAAAGGCGAACCTTCGCAAGCTCGACTTTTCCGTCCTTATCAGCTGTATAGACAAGAGTTTCCGGATCATATGTACATCCGGTAGTAAAATAAGGTCTAAGTTCCTTTGCACGTTTAGCAGCAATAGTTCTGCCTTTAACATTAACTCCGGGCCTTCCCTGTACTGCAGGATGATACTCCGCAAGCTTGTCACCGGCTGTTACACAGTGAATTACATTAACACTTGTGTAATCGACTGAGCCGTCTGGACGTATTTCCGGAGTTTTTACCTTCTGAGTCGGAAAGAAATATTCGAAATAACCATCCTGACCATGTTCAGGCTGAGTTCCCTCTGCAATAAGTTCCTGTCTGCCATAGATATGCTTCTTTACCATAGCAGCAACTTTAGATTCGTTGATACCGGTAGTCACGCCTTTCTCTCTGAGCGCAGCCAAAACTTCCTGTTTATCATATGATTCCCCTTCTTCCGGACGATTGATAAGCAAGAAAGCCTTCATATCATTTTCTCTGATCATGATTTCAAATGGTTCAAATTTGTTTTCTTCCATAGACCCACCCCTCTATACAACAAAACCATCATAAATACAATATTTCAGCTTGCAGGCATCATTCTATGAATACCTGCTGCTGAAACATCTTTACCTTATTATTTTTTAAGCTGCTGCAGACGTCCCTCAACTTCCTGCATCATCTTTTCATAATTAGCGAGTTTTTCCTTTTCCTCAGCAACCTTTGCTTCAGGAGCCTTTGCAAGGAATTTCTCATTTGCAAGCATCGCATGTGAACGCTTAAGCTCACCTGCAAGTCTCTTCTGCTCTTTCTCAAGACGAGCGATCTCTTCGCTGATATCTACAAGTTCACTGAATGGGATGTAGATAGTAGCCTGAGATGTTACCACTGAAACATCGTCATCATGTACACCACTCTTATCAGACTGAACCTTAACATGATCAGCATAGCTCAATGCACCGAAGAATAAGCTTCCTCTCTCAAATGCCGCACGAACATTTTCATTCTCAGAAACAACGATGACATCTGCCTTTCTTGAAGGAGCAACATTCATCTGACTTCTTACATTTCTGATACCCTTAACGGCCTCTTTGATAAGCTCAAGGTCATATGCCTCACGCTCGAAATGCTTTTCTTCTGTATATATCGGCCATTCTGCGATCATTATTGATTCTGCACCTTCAAATTCTGTTTCTTCTTTTAATGTGCAGTAGATTTCTTCTGTTACAAACGGCATGTATGGATGAAGCATCTTAAGCGCATCAATGAGAACATTCTCAAGTGTCCAAAGAGCTGCATTCTGTGACTTAGCATCGTCTGAATTGTAAAGACGAGGCTTAACCATCTCAATGTACCAGTCACAAAGTGAATCCCAAACAAAATCATAGATTTTTGAAGCTGCGATACCAAGTTCAAACTTTTCAAGTGCTTCAGTAACTTCCTTAACAACATCATTGCACTTAGAAAGTATCCACTTATCAACGTCTTCAAGCTCGCTGACTTCAGGCTTTGTAACTGTCTTTCCTTCAAGGTTCATCATGATAAATCTTGAAGCATTCCAAATCTTATTTGCAAAGTTTCTTGATGCTTCTACTCTATCATATGAAAATCTCATATCATTGCCAGGAGCATTTCCTGTGATAAGTGTAAATCTAAGAGCATCTGAGCCATACTTATCAATTACATCAAGTGGATCGATACCATTTCCAAGAGACTTACTCATCTTACGTCCCTTTTCATCTCTTACAAGGCCATGGAAAAGTACAGTCTTGAATGGTCTCTGACCCATCTGCTCATAGCCTGAGAAGATCATTCTGATTACCCAGAAGAAGATGATATCGTAACCTGTTACGAGTACATCTGTCGGATAGAAGTAATCAAGCTCAGGTGTTTTATTTGGCCAGCCAAGTGTTGAAAATGGCCAAAGAGCTGAAGAAAACCATGTATCAAGTGTATCCTCGTCCTGATGGAAGTGCTTGCAGCCGCACTTAGGACATACTTCAGGCATTTCTTTTGCAACTACTGTTTCGCCGCATTCATCGCAATAATATGCAGGAATTCTGTGTCCCCACCAGAGCTGTCTTGAAATACACCAATCACGGATATTGTCTGTCCAGTTATAGAATGTCTTATCCATTCTTTCAGGTATAAGCTTTATCTCACCGTTCTTAACAGCATCTGCTGCCGGCTTGATAAGCTCGTCCATCTTTACAAACCACTGCTGCTTTACAAGCGGCTCAACTGTTGTATGACATCTATCATGAGTACCTACTTCATGAGTATAGTCTTCAATACGAACAAGAAGTCCCATTTCATCAAGTTCCTTGACGATCTGCTTTCTTGCCTCCATACGATCCATACCCTTGAACTTTCCACCATTTTCATTAATAGTAGCATCATCATTCATGATATTGATAACAGGAAGATCATGTCTCTTTCCTACTTCAAAGTCATTAGGGTCATGAGCTGGAGTAATCTTAACTACACCTGTACCAAATTCCATATCAACATACTCATCAGCAACGATAGGAATCTCACGATTCATAAATGGAAGCTCACAGGTCTTGCCGATAAGGTCTTTGTATCTGTCATCTTCAGGGTTAACAGCTACAGCTGTATCACCAAGCATTGTCTCAGGACGTGTTGTAGCAAACTCGATGTATCTGTCTGTGCCTACAACTTTATATTTAATATGCCAAAGGTGTGATGCCTGTGATTCATACTCTACTTCTGCATCAGAAATTGATGTCTTACATACAGGGCACCAGTTAATGATCTTGTGACCTTTATAGATAAGCCCCTTATCATAAAGTCTTACAAATACTTCCTTGACCGCTTCATTACAGCCTTCATCCATTGTAAAACGCTCACGGTCCCAATCACATGAGATACCGAGCTTTTTAAGCTGTGATGTGATTATTCCGCCATATTCTTTCTTCCACTCCCAGGCACGCTCAAGGAACTTGTCACGTCCAAGATCTTCCTTTGAAATTCCTTCTTCCTTAAGCTTATTTATGATCTTAACCTCAGTTGCTATAGAAGCATGATCTGTACCTGGCTGCCAAAGTGCATTATAGCCCTGCATTCTCTTAAATCTGGTAAGGATATCCTGCATGGTATTATCAAGAGCATGGCCCATGTGCAGCTTACCTGTAATATTTGGCGGTGGCATAACGATAGTAAATGGTTTCTTTTTCTTATCTACTTCTGCGTGGAAATATTTACTGCTGATCCACTTTTGATAAATTCGATCCTCCATTGCTTTAGGATCATAATTTTTAGCAAGTTCCTTACTCATAATGGTCAATTTTTCCTTTCAATCGTGCATCGCTCAGCTAAATCTGTATTTTTATAAAGTATCACATTAAAAGAAGTATATTTTCTTCAATGTACTAGTCATATACGATTACACATAATCTAAATAATTGTAGATTTTACAAGGATTTTTGTCAAGATGTGCGTATATATATACATTTAATTAAAGAAGGAAAGAAGGAATCACGGCCCTTAAACCGCAATTCCTTCTTAATTCATCCTAATAAAGTATTCAGATCATGGATTCAATAATTCACATAAAGCTCATTTCTGCCTTTACCGGATACTCCGGAAATATTTATTGTCATATCACGTGTTATATTGGTAATGGTATAACTCTCGCCATTATTTAGATGACGATTTGATACAGTGCTATTAACATATAGCTTTCTGTCTTTTCCATTCCATGTAAATGACCATGATCCTCCTTCTCTTACGGTTGCATCGCTGGCTGCTACAGTTCCTGTTCCACCAAGAGCACCTACAGATACGTGTACATGATAATACTTAGCAAAATTCATCTTACACGTCGCTCTGTCAGAATCCGGAACGCTGTCGATACTCTTACCTTCAAATACAAAGCCTGCTCTTTGAGGTGAACCGACATTGATCACATGACCGATATTATACCAACCTGTAGTATCTGCTCCATTCGTAGGAACTGCACCATTCCAATCGATCACCAGGTAACACTGCGCCCTCTTTGCTGTCATTGCCTTCTCTGCCGGTGCTGTCACAGTAATGGAAATACTCTGCTTTTTCTGTCCATTTTCCATATAATAGTGTCTCACATCACTCCATTCTGCTTCACCGGTGTAAGTCACTTTAGTTCCAAGTTTGTACCAGCCTGAGCCTGTGGTTTTCTTTACTCCAACGCTTCCTTTAACTATAAGCTCTGCTTCTGTCGCATTGATTACCTGTATTTTAGGTGCATTTCCAATGTGCGCTGTCTTAACATCCGCAGTTCGATATCCTTTTACATACGCTAAACACTCAACTTTTACGTCACTATTAAACGCATAATATCCGCTGCCAGCTGTTTCTTTTACGCCTGCACCATTAGCAACTGTCAGATATGCATGTGTCGCATCAGGACTTATAACCTTATCTTCTTCACCCATTGTCAAAGAAAATGTCTTTGTTTTTGTTCCATTAGCGTCAAAGGCATAGCCATCTGCACAAGTAGCCGTGTAGGTTATCTTAGTTCCGTACTTGAAAGTTTCTGCAATACTGCCATTATTCTTATGATATTTGATACCTGCTCCAAAACTTTCTTTACTAAACTCTACAGCACTTATACCTGTTCCCTTTGTGACCGTAAGTTGCCTATAAGCATCTACATACACCGGATAAAGTGTTCTCTGATTCTCATCATAGAAATTAACATTAGAAACAGCCACACTGTCTGCAACTTCAGCCGTATTGGTAACATTAGCAATCTCATTCATACCAAGAATGTCTCCATTACCTACATTATTTTTATGCAGCATCTGACCGTTGAATTTCTGACCGTCTACGCTAAGCACACCTTTTGTATCATAAACTTTACCTGCGATATCTTTATTTCGTGACCACGCAACCTGATCGCAGCCTGTTTTATGAAAAACTGTATTTGGCTTTGTCGTAAAGCTTCTGTCAAAAGTGATATCCTGTGTTACATTATTCCCCGTAGTAGATATACCTTTCGCGTAAGTTATCCTGTAATCATTCGGAAGATAGTTTCCTATGATTACTCCATCACGATTCTTCGCAAAGGTGACTTTTGTTTTATGGCTTTTCTGGTCTACAGTCGCCATTACAAGTCCTGTGCTAAACCATGAATCAGCGAAATGATAACCATATTTAAGCGGCTTATCGATCTCAGAGATAATTGCTCCGCTCGTTTTCCCAGTATCCGTATCAACACTTCTAAACGTCTGTATTTTCCCGGTTTCTTTGCTTACAGATTCATATGTAACATATTTTTCAACCGGAATGTATTTCTTATCAGTTCCCTGTGTAAATACTGTAAGCCACATATTTTCATGAGCTACAGGTACATTATCGTATACAGCTTTTATATTGATATTTCCATATGATCCATGTAAAAGTACTGTTGGCTCAGAAATTTTATTTTTACCAGACTTTCCTCTTTTAGGAACAGCTCTCTTAAACCCTGTTCCTTTAGGCTCTACTGAAGCTTCCCAATAAAGGAATCTGCCATATCTGCCCTCTTCAACAGTTTTAATGCAATCTGTAGGCAGGATATAATCCGCATCCTCTATTGTATAAGTTCTCTTAACCTTTCCCTGCTCGTCTGATTTTGAAGTGACCGAGCTTGTTATTGTATATTCTACAGGCTGCCACATAGCATAAAGGTCGATAGTCATTCCATTTTCTGTAGACTCTCTTCCGGGAACAATACTTCCTGCCTTATATGAAGTTCCTTTGAGGTCAGCTCTTGTGTTCCAGCCTACAAATTTATAACCTGGGAGGATTGCAGATTCTGAAGCATCAAGTGATGCAAATTTTACCTGCTTTTCAGGATTAGACTGATTGTCACTATCAACAACCGTGTCATTCAGTCCTAAATTGTCAGGCAAGGAGGCACTCCCGACGAACGCCTTTGATGCGTCCGCCGCAGAAGTTATACTCTCCGTTCCTTTATGATATGTATAAGTAGTTTTCTTTGCTTTCCACACAGCTTTAAGAACGATGCTGCCATCTCCATTCACCGTGATATCATTTGTGAAATCGTCTCCATCAGACCATCTGTCAGAAGAACCTGTTCTCTTCCATTCGACAAATTCATATCCCTGTCTCTTAAATGTAACTTTAGGGAGGCGGACCGTATCTCCATATTTCACAGTGATAACGTCATTAAGCATTCCACCGCTTGTATCAACAGCATCAGTTCCGTCAAAGGTGACTTTTAGAATATTCGGGCTCCACTGTGCATGAAGTGTAGTGACTTTTCCCTGTCTTCCCATATTTTCAAGGCTCTTTGACTCTCCTGCAGAAAAGACCTTCCCCGTGCCATCAGCATTCAGGTTCCACTCCTTACCCTTAAGCGCACTAAATCCGTTTTTCTTAAAACCGACCGTCGGGATCACTACTTTTTCTCTGCTCGTGTACTCTACTGCATCCATCGCACCAAGACCGCCGTTGCCATCAAAAAATACAAGGAATGCCTCTTCCGAAGACCTCCATGCCGCATAAAGAATAGTATCTTTATCAAACTTATCTGCAGCATTATACCTTGTCATATCATCAGCATAAAGCCATGCTGTAAAGTAATATCCTTCATAAACCGGTACAGGTGCTTTGACCGTATGCGATTTTTCATCTGCTTTACGTGCATATATCGTTCCATGTTTATCATCAAAATAAACCATTATCGGGTATTCCCTGCCCGGCTTTGGGAGTATCACATGCTTGTGGTCAGGATCATTGTCATTATCATACCAGCCTGCTTCAAGGACAATATCCTTTGTTATGACATCCGAATCTTTATGCTTGCCGCCTTCTGTATCATACCATCCGGCAAATTCATAATTTTTCCCTTCTACAGTCGGCGTTGCTATAGAGCCAAGTTCTACAGGCTTTTCCGGCTCAGTTGTGATTGTCACATATCTTCTGCCATCTATCTTTCCAATATTTGCATCAAGAACGACTGCATAATAGTTTGCTCTTAAAACACTTGAGCCTTCGAACCACTTCGCCTGCAGTGTAACATCACTATTTATCGGCATTGTAAAGTCAAAGATCTCAGGTGATACTTCCCCATCCTCATTGACTTCCTGCCATCCGCCAAAGGTATGTCCTTTGTATTCCGGTATCCATGCAGATGCTTTTTTCCCTTTATTGATCTTCTGTACTTCCGGTTTCTCACCATTGCCAGGTATAAGAGTAACAGTATACTCAGACGCATTATCACTTCTATCAAACCACTGTGCATAAAATATCTCAGAACTCTGGAATATTCTATTTTCTGAATATTTCCCATTATTTGAGTCCATCCAGTACCGGAACTCGTGCTCTTTCCACTCACCTGCATCCGGAGCCTTTACCGCGCTGCCCTTTTTAACTATTCTGTGATATATAGTTCCATGCATATTATCAAAGAACACTATAAATGAGCCATCATTAAATACCGGTCCATTTCCATTTTCATCATACCATCCGGCTTTTATAGAAAGGTCATCTGTCAGAACATCATCTTCCTTGATCTTTGTTCCATCTGAGTAATACCATCCGGCAAATTCATAACCCGCATGTTCACTGTCTGCGACTGGTACTGCATTGATTGAGATTTTTTCATTATCTTTGATATACTTTACAACCGATCTTGTACCTGTTTCTTCGAAGGTACCACATCCGGCATCGATATATACCTTGTGTTCTGTATCTCCATCTTTTATCCAGTGCGGAGTAAGCGACAGATTTTTCTTAACCGGACGTTCCCAGTCATAGAGAAATTCTCCATCTGTCCATCCTCCATTTGAATAACCTTTCCTTGTTGTATCCGGATCAGGGATATTTACTCTATATCCATCCTTTACCTTCTGAGGATTTGGTGTAACTTCAGTCCCACCGTCAACGTCGAATGTTACAAGTCTCATTCCGACGAGCTTATCCGAATTCCATACAGCATAAAGAAAAGCGTCATTTTCAAAAGTATCTCTTTCACTATAAACTCTATTATCAGAGTAACGCCAACTGTCAAACGAAAAGTCTCTTCTTGATACACTCGGCGCACTTACAGTCTTATCAATATTTGTCTTTATCCCGAAAATAGATCCATGCATATCGTTAAAGAATACCATCGGTCTTATTCCGCTTAGTTCATATCCATCCGGATCAATCCAGTGCGCAATGAAGATAGTATCTCTCTTAATAGCATCTGAGCTGTCATATTTTCTGCCATCTGCAGTATACCATCCCTTAAATTTGCAGCCCTCTCTTGAGGGGATCAGCTTGTCGAGGTTAAGAGCTCCACCAGTGCAAACATCTGTTACCTTATACTCAGTTCCATCGTCAAACTTACCGCCTGCAGCATCTAATGCTACGATATGACGATATAACGGATTAACATTTTTAGTATCATCCCTGTCAGATTTTCTACTCTCTGAATCATCTTTTCCACCATCGTTATCCGATTTTTCTGTGCTGTTTTCTGACGTTGACTCTTTTACATATCCATAAGGATTATTTCTGTCATCTCCACCATCCTGGATATCATCATTGTCTGCGTCTAACAGCCATACAGCTTCAAGTGTGATATTTTTCTTTAATGGTTCCGTAAAATTATAATTATATCCATCAAGATTCCATCCACCAAACTTATAACCATCTCTCACCGGATCTTCAGGTCGTACTGCATTTTCACTGATATTGATAACCTGTGATGCAATGCTTTCAGAACCATCTGCGGCTCTTCCGCCGTTTAAGTTAAATACTACATCATATGCAGTTTCTCCAAATACTGCTTCTACCACACCTGCACCCGAATACTTCTCCGGAATATATGTCGCAGGTGATCCATCCAAGAGCCAGTACAGGAATATGTGATTTCTATACTGAATATCAGAATACAACGGTGTATCCTTGTTAAGTTCGATAACTTCCTTATTTCTCGGATCATTCATAACTCCGTCCGGAAGCTTGAATTTTATCGTCTTTGTTGCAAGCCACTCTTCTTTATAATCACAGTTGTCCGCATACCAGAGGGTAGTGTTTTCATCTGCTCTCTGAGGTTTAATGAACTCATTCTTTTCTTCTACCGCAGCAGCTTTTTCGGAAACTGTCACTTTTATGATACGAGTTTTTCTATCATCCAGCTTTATCTTGATCTGCGCTTCGCCGGGCTGAATACCATAGATAACACCATACTGGTCTATAACCGCTACCTGCTTTTTAAGCTGCTTCTTATCTGCTGCCCAAAAACCATGCTGGATCGTTCCCACATCCAACTTTCTGGCTTCGCCAGCCTTTAGTGTTACCATATTTGTTCTCTTTAGACTAGTTTCTGAAACATGTACCGGAAGATCAGCAGTACGCTTTTCTCCGCTCTTTAACTCAAATTCATAATGTAAAATACAATCTCCGGCATTTTTTCCATATACTTTTCTGCCAAAGATCTGCGCAACATCCTTTGGATTTACTGATGCATACTTTTCAAGCTGATTTCCCGAAAAGGAAGCATCCGATGTAACTGTCACCTTTACTGTCTTCTTCTTTGCATTCTTAGGCATTGGAAGGCTTACACGTCTGCTGCTTTTAACCAAATACAGCACTGATGCATTTAACGCGCCGTCCGTTTTTGGCTTTTTAACAGTTATTTTAATCTTTGCCGTTTTAACTTTTTTGCCTTCATTATAGTAGCCATATACTGTAGCTGTTCCTACCTTCAATGCTGTCGCTGTTCCACTCGGAGTAACTTCTACAATTTCAGGGCGAGAACTCATAAATGATATACATCTGACATCTACTGAAGTGCTCAGCTCTACAGACCGTCCAAGCTCAATATTTGTCCTTTTCTCCGAAAATGTATTTTTATCACCATTTCCATTATTTACGAGACCTGCTACTGCATAATTCTGATCATTCAGGTATCCCAGTCCATACATGGATTTATGAGATGAGCCAATCCTGACAAAGTCATTTTTTTCATTATCAGACATCGACGGTATTTCTTTATTGTTCGATACGCTGCCCGCAGACACTTTTGAATTTCCTGACATCGTTACGTGCTCTGCCATTGCCGGAGATACCGATGTCGTCGCTATAGCAGCTGACAACATAAGTGTTATCATTCTGTTTCTTGATTTCTTATCTATCATCTACAACTCTTCCTTACTTATCAACCAAATATCTTAAGTTCACCAATAATAGGAAGAGGTTTCATTTTTCCCTGGCAAGCATAGACCAATGCCAAGATCCAAGCGACAAACACGATTATCGAACACAGCCACCCGGCTACCGGCACCATGATGCATGCCATATGGCAAAGTGTTAATATAAGTGACTGACTCAATTGAAGTTTAAGAAATTCTGATCTTTCACGTCCATTACTTAATATCAGAGCAAGAACAAAGCCTATCAGTGTAATATACGCGATAATACCAAGTGTCTTATCACTTACATCTGATTTCTGAACACCTTCGTCAAACTCCATCTCTACATTAATTTCCCCGCCGCAATGATGACAGATCTTTGCAGGATGATAAATTTCCTTACCACAGTGTATGCATTTTTCCATTAAACTAAATCTCCTTTGAAATATAAAATTAGAATGTTTTATGCAGCACTCCGGCTAAAGAACCTTATGCGACTGCATAATTAAAAATAATTGGGAATACACAGTTACGAACGTAACTGCCGAGATCAGGCAAGAACGCCTGATGCGAAAACAATAATAAACTTGTATACACTTTTTGTCAATACTAAAAATCCCCTTATGACATTTATTCTGTCACAAGAGGATTTAATCAACTTATATCACATCTTCACCAAACCGCGTTCTTATATATGCTTTTATTTCTTCTACAGACTTTTCAAAGCCAAGTTTTCCGGAATTTATGCAAAGGTCATAGTTTCGCATATCCATCCAGTCCTGGCCGGTATAATAATGATAATACGCAGCGTGACTCTCATCTACTTTTTCACAGTATTTTTCAAGCTCTTTTCCGGTCAATGGCTGCTTCTTCCCAGCCTGTTCCATAAGAAAGTCATGCGGAGCATATACAAAAACTCTCACTACATTCTCATAGTCTTTAAGCACGAAATCTGCGGCGCGTCCAACTATTACACATGAACCGCTGTCCGCCAGCTTTTTTATCGTTTTCGCCATATAGTTGAAAAGGTTTTTCTCTGATACAAAGTCATTTTCTTCCGGCGAGATCAGTTCACCATTATAAACATTTGTGGTTTTAAGAAATCTTCCCTTTCCAAATTTCTTTACGATCTTTTCATCATTCTCAACAAAAAGCTCTTCTGCGATACCACTGTCTTCCGATGCAAGTTTTGTCAACTCTTTATTGTAGTAATGAACTCCAATATCTTCGCTGAGCATTTCACCTATAGTTCTGCCTCCGCTGCCATACTGTCGCTCGATCGTAACAACAATATCTTTCATAGATATTCACCCCCGGCTCTTTTACTCTCCAAGATAAGCTTTTCTGATGTCTTCGTCATTCAAAAGATCAGCTGCTATGCCTTCTTTAACGATTTTTCCTGTTTCAAGTACATAAGCCCTGTCAGCAATAGAAAGCGCCTTCTTGGCATTTTGTTCAACAAGCAGAACTGTCGTGCCACTCTTATGTACTTCCTTTATTATATCAAATATCTCGTTAACAAAGATAGGCGAAAGTCCCATAGACGGCTCATCCATCAAAATAATTTCAGGGTGGCTCATAAGCGCACGTCCCATCGCAAGCATCTGCTGCTCTCCACCTGAAAGTGTTCCCGCAAACTGGTTTCTTCTCTCCTTCAGCCTTGGGAATCTCTGATATACCATCTCGATAGTCTCAGCAATTTCCTTGGAATCATTTCTTGTATAAGCGCCAAGTTTAAGATTCTGATAAACCGTAAGATTTGCAAAAACATGACGTCCTTCGGGAACATGCGCCATCCCCATTGACACTATTTTATGCCCAGGCACATGTGTTATCTCTTTTCCATCATAATTTATCGTACCTGACTCTGACTTTATAAGCCCGGTTATCGTGTGAAGAGTTGTGGTCTTTCCGGCACCATTCGCTCCGATAAGAGCAACTACCTCTCCTTTGTCAACGTGAAAAGAAAGGTCATGCAATGCCTGGATCACACCGTAGTACACATTTAAGTTATTTATCTCAAGTAAAGACATTTTTACAGTGACCTCCTATCAATCATCTCCAAGATAAGCCTTAATTACTTCCGGATTGCTAAGAACCTCTTTAGTTTCACCCTCGGCAAGCATTCTGCCAAAGTTAAGTACTGTGAGTTTTTCGCATATTCCGGAAACAAGTTTCATATCATGCTCAATAAGGAGAATCGTCATTCCAAACTTCTCGCGGATAAAGCTGATCGTATCCATCAATTCTTTTGTTTCGTTAGGATTCATTCCGGCTGCCGGCTCATCCAAAAGCAGAAGCTTAGGCTCAGTGGCCATCGCCCTTGCGATCTCAAGTTTTCTCTGTTCTCCATATGGAAGATTAGAAGCCAGAACATCAGCGTGCTGCTCCATCTTAAATACAGAAAGAAGCTCTCTCGCACGATCAGTTATCTCCTTCTCTACCTTCTTATAAGCAGGAGTATGGAATATTCCGTCGATCATGCTGTAGTGAAACTGATTATGCAGACCAACCTTTACGTTATCAATGACTGAAAGTTTACTGTAAAGTCTTATATTTTGGAAAGTTCTTGCAATCCCTGCTTTATTTTTATGAACAGGGTCAAGCCTTGTGATATCTTTCTCATCAAGTATTATCCTGCCCTCATTCGGTTTATAAACACCTGTCAGGAGATTGAAAACTGTGGTTTTTCCGGCTCCATTCGGTCCGATCAGCCCATAGAGCTCTCCCTTTTCAATCTTGATTGAAAAATCATCTACCGCTCTAAGTCCTCCAAACGATATAGAGAGCTTTTGCGCATCTAGAATAGTTGCCATTATTGTCTGGCCTCCTTTCTTTTCTTAAGGAAAGCAAAGTGTTTCTCGCGAAACTCACGTGCTTTCGGAGCCCAGTTAAACAGCATCATAACTATGAGCACGATAGAGTAAATAAGCATTCTGTAATCAGAAAGTCCTCTTAAAAGCTCAGGCAGTAAATAAAGAACCATAGCAGCTATCACTGAACCACGGATATTTCCGATTCCACCAAGCACTACATAAACAAGAATAAGGATAGAGGCATTATAACCAAAATACTGACTTGTAGCGGTAAGTGTCGAAATATTATGTGAAAAAAGTACACCTGCAATTCCCGCTATAGCTGCAGAAATTGTAAATGCAGACATTTTATATTTCGTGATATTGATTCCATTTGACTCTGCTGCGATGCGATTGTCGCGTATCGCCATTATCGCGCGTCCATCCCTTGAATCTATAAGATTCTGCACTATAAAAAGTGATGCAAGCAAGAGAAAAGCTGCAATGGTGAAGTTCGCATCTGACGGTGTTCCCGTGATTCCCTGTGCACCATTTACAAGTATCTTACCTGACGGGTCCATTCCCATTGATGCCATATCTTTAAGTGAGAAGTGAAGTCCTTTATCATCAAGTCCTAGGTAAACTGAGTTAAAAACGTTTTTAATGATCTCACCAAAAGCGAGTGTTACGATGGCAAGATAGTCGCCTTTAAGTCTCAAAACAGGAATACCTATAAGGAAACCAAAAAGAGCTGAAAAAGCAACTCCTATGAACAGCGCAATGATAAACCTCGGAACTGTCGGAAGTACTTCCTTCATTGAAAATGAGAAAAGTGCTGATGTATATGCACCCACACACATAAATCCTGCATGTCCGAGACTGAGTTCTCCCAATATTCCAACACAAAGATTAAGTCCGACTGCAACTATCGCATAATAACACACCGGAACAAGAAGTCCTTTTATATGGCTTGTCATTACTCCAGTTCTCATAAGAATTTCACAGAGAACATATGCAATGACAACCATACCATATGTAATATATTTGTCCTGAATTTTTTTCATGGTCATACCTTCTCCTGAATATTCTTGCCAAGGATTCCTGTAGGCTTAACGATAAGCACTATTACAAGGATTCCAAATACTATCGCATCACTAAGCTGTGATGAAACATAAGTTTTTCCAAGGATTTCTATTATTCCAAGGATAAGTCCTCCAATCATTGCTCCGGGTATAGAGCCTATGCCTCCGAGAACCGCTGCCACAAAGGCTTTGATTCCTGGCATCGCACCAGTATATGGTGTAAGTGACGGATATGCTGAGCACATAAGCACTCCTGCGATAGCCGCAAGTGACGAGCCAATTGCAAACGTGAGTGATATAGTCTTATTTACATCTATTCCCATAAGTGAAGCAGCGCCTTTATCCTCTGAAACTGCAAGCATTGCCTGACCCGCTTTAGTTTTATAGATGAATGTCTGTAGAACAGCAAGGATCACAAGGCTTATAGCTATAGTGATGATAGTCACTCCCTGAATCTTTAATGCTCCATTTGCAAGTATCACGCCTTCCCACTTTATAACTGAAGTAAACGCTTTTGTATCTGCTCCAAAGATAAGAAGAGCTGCGTTTTCAAGGAAATAACTTACACCTATCGCCGTGATAAGGACTGCGAGCGGTGAACCGGCATTTCTCAGCGGCTTATATGCGACCTTCTCCGTAATGATACCTAGAAGAGTACATATCACTATTGATGCCGCGATTCCCACGAGTGGGTTAAGTCCCATTGTTGAAACAACTGTAAATACCACATAGCATCCGACCATTATGAAATCACCATGTGCAAAATTCAGCATCTTAGCAATACCATAGACCATCGTATATCCAAGGGCGATGATCGCATATATGCTTCCAAGACTGAGTCCATTTATAAAATATGTAAGAAAACTCATAGTCCTATTTTCCTTTCATCTCACTAAAGTTAAAAATACGAGGAGACCTTATTCTCAAAGACCTCCTCGCCTTTTCACCAATCAGTTATTACTGCATTGATTTATAAGAACCATTTTCGATAACTACTGCCTTAGGCTCCTTTGTAGGCTCGCCGGAAGCATCCCATGTAATAGTACCTGTAAGACCAGCAACTTCGATCTCTGTCATTGCTTTTTTCATCTTTTCACAAATATCTGAAACACTCATGTCAGGAGTGATGCTTTCTTTTTCGATCGCAGCCTTTACTGCATAAACTGCATCATATGCATCAGCACCAAACTGGTTTGGAACTTCGCCGAATTTTTCTTTATACTTTGTTACGTAATTAACAGTAAGATCATCTGTTGCATCTGCTGCAAATGGTGTAAGAAGCATTACTCCTTCTGCAAGTGAAGCATCGAAATTCTTTACAGCTGTAAGACCATCAAGACCATCACATCCAAAGAACTTTGGTGAGTAATCCATCGTAGCTGCCTGCGAAAGAACTAATGAAGCTTCCTGATAGTATATAGGAAGGAACACAAGCTCAGCACCGTTGTCTTTTGCTTTCTGGATCTGTACTGAAAAGTCTGTCTTATTATCTGCATTAAATGCTTCTGCTGATACGATCTCAAGTCCCTTTACTGCAGCTTCTTCCGCAAATTTCTGATAGATTCCTGAAGAATAGACGTCTGAGCTGTTATAAATGATACCTATCTTCTTGGCAAGCCCATTATCTGCAATGTAGTCTGCAGAAGCGATACCCTGATTTGGATCTGAGAAACATACGCGGAAAACATTTTCATACTTAACACAATCTGCAGCAGAACCTGAAGGTGTAAGCTGGAACATATTGTCTTCTTTAGTCTTTTCTGATACAGCGATTGAGCTGGCACTTGTTACACTTCCAAGAAGAAACTGCATTCCCCAGTCTTTCAATGTGTTATATGCATTGACTGCCTTCTCTGCATTAAGTTCATCATCTTCAAACTTGTACTCGATCTTCTTTCCATTGATTCCGCCGGATTCATTTATCTCATCCACAGCGATCTGGATCGAATTTTTTACACATGTTCCATATGCTGCTCCATCACCTGTCGCAGGTCCGATAGAACCTATCTTATATGTATCTGATGGTGCTGCGCTTGAACCACATCCTGAAAGAAGGCTCATAGCCATTGCCGATGCAGCTGCTACACTTACAACTTTCTTAAATAATTTCATAGTCATCCTCCCTATACTCTCTTTATAAAATTAAAGTGTCAGACGTCTTTGCTTTACGGACATTTTTGCGTATACAAATACATGCATACTGTAAAACATTTCTTAAATTTAGTTAAAATTCTATGCTCGAATAAAGTCTTTGTCAACGCAAAACAACAAATTTCATCAAGTGGGTAAAATACATCAACTCGCATTTTTACTTAAAATCAATCAACAAAATTTCTCAAAATTATCAGAAATATCTCATTTTTAATTCCCCCATTTTACTGTGTTTTTATAGCATTGTTCAGATTCATATACTGAAAGAGTAAGTTAATAAATGTTTTACTTTTTTATCATTCATCAGCTTTGCACTATTGTATACGTGTATTTAGTATTGTCAGACTTTTCATTATATGTATCGGCTCTTTCATCAGAATTTATCACACGCATATAATCTTTTTGCAGATTTCTTCTGCTCTCAAGCCTCACAATCACGTTACGCATTACTCTATTGACACTTTCGAACAAAGAATCCGACTCTGTCGGATTCTCGCGCAAGCGCGGAAGCCGTAGGCTCTTCCTATCCGCGCGCGTCGCATCCTATGCACGCAGTGCATTTTTTGACTTATAGGAATTCCAACGGAATTTCCTATAAGTGAACAAAGAATCCGACTCTGTCGGATTCTCCGCGCAAGCGCGGGAGCCGTAGGCTCTTCCTATCCGCGCGCGTCGCATCCTATGCACGCAGTGCATTTTTTGACTTATAGGAATCTGGGTGCCCCAAGAAAAAAAGTCCGCAGCCTTAACATAAGCTGCGAACTTCTTTCACTCATATCTTAGAGCATCTATTGGATTCATTTTTGCTGCTTTATTAGCCGGATAGTATCCGAAGAATATTCCTATTGCCATTGAGAAGGTGATCGCAAATATTATACCGCCTGTTGAAGGTGAGGCATCGTATCCCATCTGATGCGCTGCAACCGCACCGATCACAATACCCAATATTACACCGATCAAACCGCCTACAAGACATAGCACCATAGATTCCACTATAAACTGTGTACGTATCGAAGCATTCCTTGCACCAAGTGCCTTACGCGTACCGATTTCTCGTGTTCTCTCCTGAATTGATACAAGCATGATATTCATTACACCTATACCACCTACAAGGAGTGATATTCCGGCAATTATAGATATCGCTATCGAAATAGTAGAAAGCATTGATGTCATAGACTCAAGCATAGTAGACATTGAAGAGCACGAAACCTCGAAATTATCATTATTTCTATAATATCTTCCATTCACATACTCTTCTATCTCATCCATAAACGTATCAACATCAGTGCTAGTAGATGTCACTAGCGTCACATTGCTGTATCTTGCATCCTCATGCTCAGAGTCAAAAGCCGTCTGAAGCGGAAGATAAAGCGATGTTGCAATCTCATATTCTGATGAAGAACTAAAATTAGAATCTGCATCATATTCATAAACTCCCACTACTGTGTAATGATAAAATTTATTATTCAGCGTTACCGTTATCTGCTGCCCTATGACCGAGTTCGTATCACCATTGTAAAGATTATTACAAAAATAATCCGAAACAAGTGCTACTTTCTTGCCCTGCTCATAGTCACGGTCAGTAAAAATCCTTCCTGATAGTATCGTAAGATCTTCATTTGTAAAGGCAGTTTCATTAACACCTGTGATAGAAACATTTGCATAGGAATCACCGTCTTCCACGATACCGGTGCCAACTGATTCTGTCTTTTCGATTCCTTCAATGTCATCAGGCCATTTCTCCTGCAGATCATCAAGGATCGAATCTGTTAGGTAATCATCATCTGTCATCTCAGTACGATGCGGTCCAAAATTAAACGTCATACCTGAGCTGTTTTTTTCCGTAGAGCTTGACTTCTGCGAAACGCCAAGCGTAACATTTGTCGCACCCATACTTGACATAGAGTCCTGAATAGATGTCGTCATGGAATTACCGACTGTATTTATGGCAATTACCGACGCTATACCTATGATGATACCAAGCATCGTCAAAAGCGAGCGCATTTTATTGGCTCTAAGCCCATTAAGAGCAAGAATTATGTTTTCAAACAACAGCACAGCCGGCGTCCTCTCTTTCTCCAATAAACTGTCCATCCGAAAGTGTCATTACTCTCTGACACTCCTCTGCCAGCTCCGGTGAGTGCGTGATAAATACAATAGTTTTCCCCTGCTCTTCATTAAGTTTATGGAAAATATCCATGACCATTCTTCCTGTCTTGGTATCAAGCGCTCCTGTCGGCTCATCACAAAGCAATATAGCCGGGTCATTAGCCATCGCTCGCGCTATCGCAACTCTCTGCTTCTGTCCTCCGGAAAGCTCATCCGGTGTATGGTGCATTCTTCCTTCCATGCCTACCATCGCCATCAGTTCTTTAGCTCTGTCTTCACGGGTCTTTTTATCTATTCTGGCATAAAGCATTGGCAGTTCTACATTTTTGAGCGCTGATGTCCTTGAGATCAGATTATATGTCTGAAAAACAAAGCCTATCTTTTGGTTTCTGATATCTGAAAGCTCAGCGTCACGCGCCGCCATGATATCAACGCCGTCAAGACTGTAAACTCCCTCTGTAGGCTTATCCAGCACACCTATTATATTCATAAGTGTTGATTTGCCTGAGCCGGAAGCTCCAACTATAGCGACAAACTCTCCCTTATATACCGTTAAACTTATTCCATGTAAAATTTCAAGTTCATTAGGCTGTCCGATGTAGAAACGTTTATATATATCACGAGCATCAATTATAATCTCTTTTTCTGCCATTTCTTCTCCTTTCTACACGAAGTGGCAACACAATGCTTTGTCATTGTAATGGTGGGAAGTCCCACTCATTACATATGACCACCGCCGCCACCCGGTGCGCCGCCGCCCGGTGCGCCACCACCGCCGCTCATGCCGCCCATGCCGCCGAGCATTGATGATTCATTAGAGTCTTTACTATCTGAGCTGCTGCTTGAAATTGAATTTGGAACAAGCACCTTATCACCTTCTGAAACTTCATCCGAGATGATCTCTGTGTAATAGTCCGTCTCAAGTCCTTTTTCAACTGCAACTTTCTTAGTTGTTATTTCCGCAGTTCCATCAGAATTAGTTGTTTCTGTCTTTTTGCCCTTTTCTGCACCTTTTCCGGCACTTGAAGCTGCATTATCTGATGTCGAATTCTTTGTATCTTTCTCTGTAGTGCCTCCTGACTCTGCTATATAGATATAGCTGTTTCCATCCTTATCTTCTTCAATACAATCGTAAGGAACTGCAAGAACTCCTTTCCTTGACTCTGTAAGAATCGATGTTTCTGCCGTCATTCCAAGTCTAAGTCTTGAGTCCTTATCAAGAAGTGATATCTCAACTTCGTACTCCGTCGACGAACTTGATGATGATCCGGAAGATGAGCTGCTCTCCGGTGTAGGTGCTACAAATGTAACTATACCGTCAAACTCATCGTCTCCTGTAGCATCAGTCTTGATAACCGCTGTCATATTTTCTGATACAGACGCTATATCATACTGATCCACCGTACCTGTAACCTTGAATGAAGTATCATCCTGTATAACACATATTTCCTGTGTACTGTTGCTTGTATTGTACTCGTCGCCCTCCTCTACACTCAGGCTTGTGATAATACCTGAAATAGGCGCTGTTACGTAGCAATCCTCAAGCTGCTCATAGTATTCTTCAAGCTGCTGCTGATTTTCATCGTTCGTAGTTGCATTATTAAGCTCTGTCTGCTTAAGCGTATTCTCTTTATCTTCAATAGTACGCGTATCTGATTTAGACTCGTCTGCTGCTGAATTTACCGATTTCTGATAAGAATCTCCGGCACTTTCAAGCGAGCTCTGCGCACTAGAAAGGCTGCTCTCAGCACTGGCAACAGCGCGTTCCGCAGATGTGACGGAATCTTCTTTGCTCTCCATCGTCGACTTATATGAATCTTTCTTATTTTCCGCTTCTTCTAAAGCTTCTTTAAGTTCCTCTATACTTGAGTAACCGCTGCCGCTCAGAACGCTTTCTCTCTTTTCTGAATCTGTCGTCTCATAATATTCTTCATAAATATCTTTGAGATCTTCATAGTCATCTTTCGCATCTTCATAGTCATCCTTAGCATCCTCATAGTCTGCTTTTGCTGAAGCAAGATCTGTCTCTGCATTACTAAGTGACCTTTCCGCATCAGAAACATTTCTCTCAGAATCTGAATAAGACCTCGCAGAGCCTGTCATATCCAGCGCATTTTCTGAAACATTGGTATTGTAATCCTCCTGCGCACGGTTCAGCGCCGCCTGTGCCATCGCCTCCTCAAGCGCATCCTGCTGCTCCGCTATATCCATCTTCTTTAAGAGCCTGTCAATCTTATCCTGAATACTTGTAGTATCAAAAGTACAGATTGGATCGCCTGCTTCGACATAATCACCTATATTAACTGAAACGCTCAATACCTTTGTATCTGATACAAGCGTAGAAACTGTTCTTGATTCGTTAGCTTCTATGGTTCCCGTAACTGCAATGGAATTACTTATATCCATCTTTGTCACCGTCTGAAATGTCTGTGTACTCCCTGCGCTTACTTTCTTTGCATTAAAGTGCAGATACGCAAGCGTACCGCCGCCTGCGATAACTGCTGCCAAAAATACAGCTAATATCACCTTAAATTTTTTTGACTTTTTCCGCTTCGTCTGAATCACCGATGGCGAAGTATTCTGCTCGGATTTTTTTCGTCCTATACCTAGTTTCACAACAAATCTCCTTATCTGCCCTGCTTTTTTTCTTTATCGAACGTACCCTATGTTATTAAAAAATTTTGAGCTTTTTCTGTTGATTCGGTGTTCAACTTGTGACTTTAAAGCGAAAAAAAGGTGACCTTTCCTAAAATGTCAAGAAAGATCACCTTATGATTATCTTAAATTTAGTTTTTACTCATATCTAAGCGCATCTATCGGATTCATCTTAGCCGCTTTATTTGCGGGATAATATCCAAAAAATACACCTATACCCATCGAGAACAGCATCGCAAAAATAATACTTTCCGTTGATGGTCTTGCCTCATAACCGAGCTGAGAAGAGCCAACACTGCCAAGTATCAATCCTAAAAGCAGTCCAATAAATCCACCTACGATACAAAGCACTATCGACTCAACAATGAATTGAAATCTGATAGATGTATTCGTAGCCCCAAGAGCTTTTCTCGTACCAATCTCCCTTGTACGTTCCTGAATTGACACGAGCATGATATTCATAACCCCTATTCCGCCGACAAGCAGCGAGATACCGGCTATGATTGAGATAGCAAGCGAGATCATCGTAAGCTGTGATGTCATACTCTCAAGAATCGATGACATCGAAAACGAACTGATCTCGAAGCTTTCATTATTCCTGTAGTACCGCTTATTAAGATATTTTTCCGCCTCTGACATAAAGCTGTCAACGTCGATGCCGCTGGCAGTTGCTATAGTAGCCTGCTGATAGCGTGATTTTTGATGAAGCATATTAAACGCAGTACCCACAGGTATGTATGCTGTAGTTTCCGTATCCTTCTCTGATGTTGATGAATACGCTTCATCCTCATACTTATACACACCGACGATAGTCAAGTAATAGTTCTTATTATTGATCACTACTTTTACATTATTTCCTATAGCCTTTGAAGTGTTTCCGTCATAAAGATTATTACAGAAATAATCTGAAACAATACATACTTTCCTCTCTTCCGTATAATCTCTTTTTTTGAATTTTCGTCCACTCAAAAGCTTGTCATCTGCTATGGCATCATCCAATCCAAATGCATTCTCACCTACAACCTGTACGTATGCGTAGTCATCATCTATCGTAACCTGACCGTTGCCCACGGTTGCCTCACGAGTGATTCCTTTAACCTCTTCAGGCCACTTAGCCAAAACATCATCAAGTATTTCGTCCGTCAGGTAATCCTCATCTTTCATCGTCGTTGAATGTGGTCCGTCATTAAACATAAATCCCATATCATCTTCTTCTGACGAAGATGATTTCTGAGAAACGCCTATCGTGATATTATTTGCACCCATATCCTCAAATTCACTCTGAATCGACGATGTCATGGAATTTCCTACAGTATTTATGGCGATAACAGACGCTATACCAATGATGATGCCAAGCATCGTCAAGAGCGAACGCATTTTATTGGCTTTAAGACCACTAAGCGCCATGAAAATATTTTCAAGCAGGAGCATTTACTCTTCCCTCCCTTTCACCGATAAATATACCGTCTGAAAGCGTCAATATCCTTTGACATTCATCTGCGAGTTCCGGAGAGTGAGTGATAAAGACAATTGTCTTCCCCTGTTCCTCATTCAGTTTATGAAAAATATCCATTACCACGCGTCCTGTATGGCTGTCCAAAGCACCCGTAGGCTCATCGCAGAGAAGAATTGCCGGATCATTAGCCATAGCTCTTGCTATAGCAACTCTCTGCTTCTGTCCTCCGGAAAGCTCATCAGGTGTATGGTACATTCTCTCTTCCATATCGACCATTGCCATCAATTCCTTGGCTCTTCTTACTCTCTCCTTTGAAGGAATACCATTATAGAGCATTGGCAATTCAACGTTTTTTATAGCGGAAGTTCTGGCGATCAGATTATATGTCTGAAAAACAAAACCTATCTTTTGATTCCTGATAGCCGAAAGCTCTTTATCCTTTGCCTTCATCACATCAATTCCGTCAAGGACATATTCTCCTTCTGTCGGCTTATCCAGCGCTCCTATTATGTTCATAAGCGTAGATTTTCCTGATCCGGATGCACCGACTATAGCCACGAATTCACCTCTATACACTTTAAGGCTTATGCCATGCAGTATTTCAAGTTCATTCGGATGACCTATATAGTATCTTTTATATATATTTTTCGCATCTATGATCAATTCTTTTTCATCACTCATGACTCTTCTCCTTTTAGTGTGGGCCTCCGCCTCCCGGACCTCCGCCGCCCGGTCTGCCTCCACCAAACTCACTGCTTTCCGTCGCATCTGTTTCTGACGTATCATCCTCCAGCGAAAGTACCTCATCTCCTTCTTTTAGCTCATCAGAAATGATTTCTGTATAATAATCCGTTTCAAGTCCTTTTGTGACTGCGACTTTCTTAGTCGGAATAACCCCATCTTCACCGGCTTCACCACTCGCTGCCATCACATAGTAATTACCTGCTGAGTCCTCACCTACACAATCATAAGGTACAGAAAGTGCATTTTCCTTAGAATCAAGCAAAATAGAAGTCTCAGCTGTCATTCCAATCCTGATCCTTGGGTCTCTCTCCTTAAGTGTGATCTCTATTTCATACTCGGTAGAAGAACTTGACGAACTTGACGAGCTGGATGAGCTTGATGAAGAACTTGACGACTGCGGAACCGGAGATACGAAAGTAACAACTCCGTCAAATGTATCATCACCTGTAGCATCGGTTTTGATGCTCGCAGTCATATTCTCTGAAATAGTCGAAATGTCATATTGATCAACCGTACCTGTAACTTTATAAGAAGTATCATCCTGAATAGTGCATACTGTCTGAGTGGACTCGCTTGTATTATATTCATCACCGACTTCGACATTCAGCGCAGTTACAAGTCCTGCTATAGGAGCTGTGACATAACAATCTTTCAGCTGGTCATAGTAATCATCAAGTGTTGTTTGATTATCATCATTTGTCGTTGAATTGTTAAGATCGACAGAAGTAACAGAGTCCTGCTTATCTCTTATAGCACGCGAATCTGTCGTAGCTGTATCACTTGCCGAGTTCAAAGCCTTCTGATAAGCTTCAGAAGCACTTGTCAATGCACTCTTAGCTGTCTCAAGTGCACTTTGCTTGTCCTGGACACTTCTCTGATTAGTCGTTACAGAATCCTCTGCAGTATCCCTTGACTTTTTATCTAAGTCTTTCTGATCTTCAGCCTTTTCCATCGCAGTCTTAAGCGAAGATATATCCGTATAGCCGGAACCATTCAATATCTCTTCCCGCCTTGCTTCATCACTAGTCTCAAAGTACCTTTTATAAATCGACTTGAGGTCATCATATTCATCTTTTGAATCCTCATAGTCATCCTTCGCATCTTTATAATCCTTCTCAGCATCTGCAAGGTCTTTTGCCGCATCAGCAAGGCTTCTCTCGGCATCTCCCACACTTCTTTCAGCGTCCTGATATGCCCTTGTCGCAGCCGTGATATCTATCTGATTTTCGGAAACATGAGTGAAATAATCCGCTGTAGCATCGTTTAATTCCTCACCGGCATTTTTCTCCTCCAGCGCATCTACCTTTTCCTCGACACTCATCTTTTTCTCAAGACGGTCTATCTTATCCTGAATACTTGTCGTATCAAATGTGCAGATCGGGTCTCCAGCATTGACATAATCACCAATCTCAACATCCACCGAAAGAACCTTCGTCTGAGATACAAGTGTTGTCACCGTCCTCGACTCATTCGACTCGATAGTACCTGTAACGGCAACTGAATTACTTAAATTTTGCTTTGCAACTTTCTGAAAGGTTTGAGTGCTAAGAACATTATCATTTTTTTTATTCTTTCCTACAAAATAGTACACTCCTCCACCGACCAAAGCTACTGCTACGACAACAGCAACAGTTTTTTTGACAATCCCTTTTTTTGGTCCTTTAATAAGACCAGTCTTCTGCCCCATCTATTCCCCTCCTTTAATTTATCCGATGCATTAGATTAAATAATAACGAGACAATACACTAATGTAAGCCTGATGTCGGAAATATACATAATTAAATAAAAATGTGAGAAATATAACCAGAAAGAATCCCTGGTCAAAAGAAATGTACTCTCCCTAAATGACTATTCAAGTACTATACAAATATTTCCCCTTAATACTCCCATATGCTAAAAAATCAGCAATACTTTTAATATATGGACTCAAGCTCTCCCTTCTTGAGTCCATACTGAACACATTCTAATGCTTCGAATGTATCAACTTACATTTTTTCCGGTGCTTCCATGCCAAGTACTTCGATGCATGATTCAAGCACTCTTAAAGCAAACTTAAGAAGTGTTATCCAGCCACACTTCTTAGCCTCATCTTCTTCTGAAAGAATCTTAGTTTCATGATAAAACCTATTAAAGCAATTTGCAAGCTCATAAATATAGGCACATACTCTGTGTGGTGCAAGCTCCTCGAAAGCATTCTTCATAGTTGAATTGTACTCAGCAAGTCTGAGCATAAGTGCTCTCTCTTCAGCATTCTGCGGCATCTGAAGCATTCCTGTATCTTCTTTTCCGCCTGCTTCCATATACTTACGAAGGATAGACTTGATTCTTACCATAGTGTACATGATATATGGGCCTGTATTACCTTCAAATGAAGTGAATTTATCAATATCAAATACGTAATCCTTAGAAGCCTGATTTGAAAGGTCTCCATACTTGATTGCAGAAAGTGCGACCATCTTTGCTGTAGCCTTAGCTTCTTCCTCTGTAAGAGCGATGCTGTCGTTCTCTGTCATCTTGCGATACATCTCATCATTTACATCACTGATAAGTCTCTCAAGACGCATAACGCCGCCTTCTCTTGTCTTAAATGGCTTTCCATCCTTACCGTTCATTGTACCGAAGCCAAGGAAGCTGAGCTTAGTAGTCTCAGGAACGATTCCTGTCTTCTTGGCAGCACGGAATACCTGAACAAAGTGAAGCTGCTGTCTCTTATCAACTACATAAATAACCTGATCCGGCTTATAATCCTCTACTCTTTCAACAAGTGTAGCAAGGTCAGTAGTTGTGTAAAGAGCTGCACCGTCTGACTTAAGGATCATACATGGCGGAACTTCTTTAGCATCAGTCTCTTCATTAACGTCAACAACAAGAGCTCCCTGACTTTCATATGCAAAGCCATCCTGCTTCATCTTCTCAACCATAGGTCCAATGTAAGGATCTGCATCAGATTCGCCCTTCCAAAGCTCAAATGATACATTGAGGTTTTCGTAATTCTTCTTGAGATCTGCAACAGAAATTCTCATAATGTGCTTCCATATAGCTGTGTATCCTCTGTTGCCGTTCTGAAGCTTAAATGTAGCATCCATTGCTGCAGCCTTGAACGCTTCATCTTCTTTTGACTTAGCTGAAGCAGCCGGATAGATCTCTTCAAGTTCAGAAAGAGTAAATGGAGCTTCTTCAGGGTATTCACCTGTATAGTTCTCATCAAAATATACAAGTTCCGGCTTACGGTTCTTAAGCTCAGTGATGATAAGACCCATCTGAAGTCCCCAGTCACCAAGATGTACATCGCCGACCATATTGTAACCCATGAGACGCCCCATTCTCTTTACGCTCTCACCAATGATAGCAGAACGAAGATGACCGATGTGAAGCGGCTTAGCGACATTCGGTCCGCCGTAGTCAACCATTATTGTCTTATTATCTGTATTTTTCTCGATTCCAAGAACCTCTGAAGCATTCATTTCCTTAAGGAAATCATTCAAAAATGCCGGTGCGATCTTCATGTTGAGAAATCCCGGACGAACTGCTTCAACAGACTCGAAGCACTTTGAGTCCTGAAGTTTTGAAGCTACAGTCTCAGCAATTTCAAATGGATTCTTGTGATATTTCTTTGCGCCTGCCATAGCACCATTACACTGAAATTCACAAAGATCCGGACGATTGGAAACGCCAACACGTCCAAGCTCTGCATCAAGTCCGGCTTCTTCAAAAGCCTTACTTACTTCTTCTGTTAACAGATCAATTAAATTCTTCATAAAACCTTTTTCCTAACCTATTTATTATCCTTATGCGGGTTCGTTCCTCTTGGAATAAACACATCCGCAATAATTCTGGCGATAAAGTCCATACTCATGAGACAGCTCTATCGAACGCTTGTAGCCATCCTTTTTCTTAAAGTCTGATGGAAGATGTCTGACCTCGAAAAAGTTTCCAAGCCTTTCACCTATCTCATTGATCTTCTGAGAATTCTTTAATGGACTTATTGAAAGTGTCGTTGTGAAATAATCAAACCCATTTTCCACTGCAACCTTCGCAGTCTCTCTCATTCTCAGCTCGTAGCACTTAAAACAGCGTGCTCCGCCTTCAGGGACATTTTCAAGCCCCCTCGCCATCTCATAAAACGGAGCTGAATTATACTTGCAGACTATGACATCCACGGGAAGTGCTGCTTCCTTCACAAATCTGCGCAGTTCAGCCGCCCTCTTAACGTACTCTTCTTCAGAATCCATATTTGGATTATAAAAAAATATCGTTACGTCAAAATAAGGCACCAGCCGCTCAAGACAACCGCTTGAGCAGGGTGCACAGCAGGCATGAAGCAAAAGCTTTGGCTTCGGTGCCGAAGGATCGAGCTTAGCAATAAGCTCGTCCATTTCTTTACTAAAATTCCTCTTATTCACAAAAAACCTCTGAATAATTAATTCTCAGGCATTTCCTCTCCTATCGACTTTTGCAATATCGATCGGAGCTATAGATGCATTATCTCTTTCATGCTCCATACTTGAAAGAAGTGCTGAAGCTGTGTCAAGAGCAGTAATGACATTTATGCCTGTTTCAATAGCAGTTCTACGAATAAGGAATCCATCACGGTTTCTGTCAAATCCCTGAGTTGGTGTATCTATAACAAGGTCGATCTTATGACCAAGTATAAGATCCATTACTGTAGGACTTTCCTGCGAGATCTTATTTACCTTACGCGCATGTACGCCATTATCCTGAAGCACTTTAGCTGTAGATCTTGTCGCATATATGATATATCCAAGATTTTCGAAGCGACGTCCGATATCTATTATCTCGTGCTTATCAGAATCCTTAACAGTTATGATAACCTGCTTGTACTTCGGTAAACGCACTCCTGCACCGATGAATGCCTTATAAAGAGCCTCATCATAATCCTTTGAAATACCAAGACATTCTCCTGTAGACTTCATCTCAGGTCCAAGGCTTATCTCAGCTCCATTGATCTTCTCGAATGAGAATACAGGCATCTTGATTGCAAAGTAATCTGCCTCTTTCTGAAGCCCCGGCTCATATCCAAGTGAGCGAATCGTCTCACCCATTATAACCCTTGCTGCAAGATCTACAATAGGTATTCCTGTAACTTTACTGATATAAGGCACAGTTCTTGATGATCTCGGATTTACCTCGATACAGTAAACTTCCTCATTCATAGCTATGAACTGAATGTTTATCATTCCGACAACATTCAGAGCCTTCGCAAGTCGTCTTGTATATTCACCTATTGTCTCTTTAACCTTATCAGAAAGTGTCTGTGCAGGATATACCGAAATAGAATCTCCTGAGTGGATTCCGGCTCTCTCTACATGTTCCATTATACCAGGAATAAGTATATCTTCGCCATCACATACAGCGTCTACTTCAACTTCCTTACCCATCATGTATTTATCAACAAGGATAGGATGTTCCTGCGCAAACTGATTTATCATATCGATAAATTCATGAACTTCACCATCGTTAAAGGCAATTCTCATGCCCTGACCGCCAAGTACATATGAAGGACGTACAAGTACAGGATAACCAAGCTCATGTGCTGCCTCAACTGCTTCCTCAGCTGTAAATACTGTCTTTCCAGCCGGGCGCTTGATACCTGTCTGAGCAAGAACTTCATCAAAGAGCTCTCTGTCCTCAGCCTTATCAACGTTTTCAGCCGATGTACCAAGGATCGGAACTCCCATATTCATTAAAGCTTCTGTGAGCTTGATGGCAGTCTGACCGCCAAACTGTACTACTGCACCATCCGGATGCTCTGTATTAACAACATTTTCAACATCCTCTGATGTAAGCGGCTCAAAGTAGAGCTTATCTGCAATATCAAAGTCTGTTGAAACCGTCTCAGGGTTATTGTTTATGATAACAGTCTCATATCCTGCCTTTGCAAATGCCCATGTCGCATGTACGGAACAGAAATCAAACTCGATACCCTGGCCTATCCTTATCGGACCTGAACCCAGAATAAGGATCTTCTTTTTCTTTTCGATAGGCTCAAGCTCTGTACTCTCATCTTCACCATCATATACAGAATAGAAATATGGTGTAGACGCTGCAAACTCAGCTGCACAGGTATCAACCATCTTAAACGATGCAAAAATGTTATTCTGCACACGCATTGCACGAATCTCATTCTCTGTTTTGCCTGAATATCTCGAAATCACGCAATCAGGAAATTCAATTCTCTTTGCTTCCTTAAGAAGCTCCGGAGTAAGCTTTTCAGAGCGAAGTCTATTCTCCATCTCAGTAAGTATCCTGATCTTGTCGATAAACCACAGATCTATCTTTGTTATCTCATGAATCTGTGCCGGTTTAATGCCCTTTCTCAAAGCCTCTGCGATCACATAGATTCTCTGGTCGTCTACTATCTCAAGCCTCTTGAGAATCTGCTCTACAGAAAGATCAGTGAAGTCATAGCTTGAAAGACTGTCAACATGCTGTTCGAGTGAACGGATGGCCTTCATAAGCGCACCTTCGAAGCTGTTGCAGATAGACATTACCTCACCGGTAGCCTTCATCTGAGTAGAAAGATTTCTCTGCGCCGTTGTAAACTTATCAAACGGAAGTCTCGGTATCTTGACTACACAATAGTCCAATGCCGGCTCAAAGCATGCACAAGTCTTCTTTGTGATAGCATTCTTTATCTCATCAAGAGTATAACCAAGTGCGATCTTTGCTGCAACCTTTGCAATAGGATAACCTGTCGCTTTTGATGCAAGTGCAGATGATCTCGAAACTCGCGGATTAACCTCGATAACACAATATTCAAATGAGTTAGGATGCAATGCGAACTGTACGTTGCATCCGCCTGTTATCTTCAGCTCATCGATAATGTTGAGTGCTGAAGAACGAAGCATCTGATATTCCTTATCCGAAAGTGTCTGGCTCGGTGCAACTACTATAGAGTCACCTGTATGAACACCTACAGGGTCAAGGTTTTCCATGTTGCAGACAGTAATGCGATTGCCCGCTGCATCACGCATAACCTCATACTCAATTTCCTTCCAGCCTGAAATACAACGCTCTACAAGGACTTCTCCAACTCTTGAAAGTCGAAGTCCATTCGCAAGAATTTCTCTAAGCTCATGCTCATTATCTGCGATACCGCCGCCTGAGCCTCCAAGTGTATAAGCAGGTCGAAGAACTACAGGATAACCGATTTTAGCGGCAAATTCAACACCTGTTTCAATATCTTTTACTACAAGTGAAGGTGCCACCGGCTCCCCGATCTTTTCCATTGTCTCCTTGAATTCAAGTCGGTCTTCAGCCTTACGGATCGTCTCAGCAGTACATCCGATAAGTTTTACACCATGCTCAGCTAAAAAGCCTGACTCAGCAAGCTCCATACCAAGGTTAAGACCAGCCTGACCTCCCATATTAGGAAGGATGCTGTCAGGCTTTTCTTTAATTATTATCTCCTCAAGCATCTTTGTTGTAAGAGGCTCGATATATACCTGGTCAGCGATTTCTTTATCAGTCATTATCGTTGCCGGGTTTGAATTTACAAGACAGACTTCAATGCCTTCTTCCTTAAGTGAACGGCAGGCCTGTGTGCCGGCATAGTCAAATTCTGCTGCCTGGCCAATTACGATTGGGCCTGATCCGATAACAAGAACCTTATGTATATCATTATTCTTTGGCATTATACTCTGTCCTTTCTCATCATCTCAATAAAACGGTCGAATAAATAAGCTGTATCGTTCGGTCCGGCACATGCCTCCGGATGGAACTGAACAGTAAATATGTTTTTGTTTACGTAGCACATTCCTTCATTTGTTCCGTCATTCACATTTATAAATGCAGGAACAGCAATGGATTCATCCAGTTTATCCGCATCAACTACATATCCGTGGTTCTGTGATGAGATATAAACTCTTCCATTTGAAAGATCCTTTACAGGGTGATTAGCGCCTCTGTGTCCATATTTAAGCTTATGTGTATCGCCGCCTGCTGCAAGTGCCATGAGCTGATGGCCAAGGCAGATAGCAAAAATAGGAATTTCTGTATTATAAAGTTTTCTAACTTCATCAATTATCGGACCACAGTCCTTAGGATCACCAGGTCCATTTGAGATCATGATGCCGTCCGGCGCAAAATCAATGATCTCCTGCGCAGAAGTTGAAGCCGGAAATACAGTCACATCACAGCCTCTTCTTGCAAGATTAAGTGCGATATCTTTTTTCATACCCACATCAAGGATTGCAACCTTAAGTCCCGCTCCATTTATTTCTTTAACTATAGCCGGAACGCGTTCAGGTTTTTCCGGCTTTTCTGTTATACCTGTCTTTGCCGAAACTTTTCCTGCCGGCACACCATTATCCTCAAGTGTCTTTGAAGGCTCTACTCTATACTTCTCCTTACAGGTTACCTTTGATACAACATCACCTGTGCGGTATTCTTTGAGTCTAGGGAGGATCTCATCAAGGCTGTATGCCGCATTGCATGTGATCATTCCATTCATTGTTCCCTTTTCACGAAGGATCTTTGTAAGTCTTCGTGTGTCTATTCCTGCTATTCCCGGAATGTCGTTCTTTTTAAGGAATTCCTGAATCGACTCCTGTGAACGGAAATTACTCTCAACCCTTGAAAGCTCATGAACAATAAAACCATCCGTCCATGCCTTTAATGACTCCATATCTTCCTCACATACTCCATAGTTTCCTATCAAAGGATAGGTCAGGCAAACAGCCTGACCCGCATATGAAGGATCTGTAAGAATTTCAAGATATCCTGTCATAGATGTATTAAAAACAATCTCGCTAATGACGTCCTTAACTGCACCGATCGATGTACCCTCGAAAACAGTTCCGTCTTCCAAAATCAAAAATGCCTGCATTTAGAGCCTCTCTCCTTACTTAAAATACTTTACGCCGGATTCAAATATCTTCATATCCTGCTCTCCGTAAATATTCATATTCACGTATTCACCACGGCGTTCAGCATGAGCCATCTTACCGAATACTCTTCCGTCTGCACTTGTGATACCTTCGATAGAATCAAATGAACCGTTTACATTCCATGTCTCGTCCATTGATACAAGTCCTTCAGGATCACAATACTGTGTAGCAATCTGTCCATTATCGGCAAGCTTTTTAAGCCACTCTGTGCTGGCTACAAACCTTCCTTCACCATGTGATGCAGGATTTACATATACTGAACCCAAAGATGCTTCTCTAAGCCAAGGAGACTTGTTTGAAACGACCTTTGTGTAAACCATCTTGCTTATGTGTCTGTTGATCGTATTAAATGTAAGTGTCGGGCTGTCATCCTTCTGAGCTTCGATGATTTCTCCATAAGGCACGAGTCCGAGTTTAACGAGTGCCTGGAATCCATTACAGATACCAAGAACAAGTCCGTCACGCTTATTCAAAAGATCCATTATCGCATCCTTGATCTCAGCGTTACGGAAAGCTGTTGCAAAGAATTTTGCTGATCCATCAGGCTCATCACCAGCCGAAAATCCGCCTGGGAACATAACGATCTGTGCATCGTTGATAGACTTCTTAAAAGCATTTACTGAATTTACGATCGCATTGGCATCAAGGTTAGAAAATACCTTAATATCAACATTTGCTCCAGCCCTCTCAAATGCTTTTGCTGAGTCGTACTCACAGTTTGTGCCAGGGAATACCGGGATAAATACCTTAGGCTTTGCAACTTTATTCTTGCAGACATAAATGTTCTTTTCGTTATAGATCTTAAGATCTACAACTTCATTTCTATCTGTAGACTTTGATGGAAATACCTTTTCGAGTGTACTTCTGCTTGCATCAAGAAGTTCCTCTATTGATATTCTCATATTTTCATGTGTTATATATGCGTCAGATGTAACCTGACCTACAAGCTCATAAGGGATTCCAATGTTATTGAGCTCTTCAATATCTTCAACCTCAGCAATTATATTACCTGTCTCAGAAAGGAACATCTGCTCACTTGAATATACATCTGAAAGTTCAGCACCAAGCCTGTTTCCAAATGCCATCTTTGCAATAGCAGGCGCCATACCTTTTTCATCAAGCGCATACGCACTAACGATTGCCTGTGACTTAATAGCCTCGTGAATACCTCGATAAAGCTTTATAACTTCATCATATACAGGAAGATCATATTCATCTACAGGGATCGTGAATTTAACGATCACATCTCCACCCTTCTTAAACTCAGGTGTGATGACATTCTTTGCTGATGCAACATCTACCGCGAATGAAACCAATGTAGGCGGAACATTGATCTTTTCAAATGTTCCTGACATTGAATCCTTACCTCCGATAGAAGCAAGTCCATACTTCATCTGTGCATCGAAAGCACCAAGCAATGCTGAAAGCGGAACACCCCAGCCCTTCTTATCAGAAGACATTCTCTGGAAATACTCCTGGAAAGTGAAGTGGATCTTGTCCATATTTCCGCCTGCTGCAACTATCTTTGCAATTGACTCTGTAACGGCATAGACAGCACCGTGGAACGGGCTCCATGAAGAAACATATGGATCAAATCCATAGCTCATCATAGTGACACTGTCTGTCTTTCCCTTGAGCATTGGGATCTTTGCGATCATAGTCTGGATAGGTGTTTCCTGATAACGTCCGCCGTACGGCATTACAACTGTACCCGCGCCGATAGATGCGTCGAACATCTCAACAAGTCCCTTCTGTGAGCACTCGTTAAGATCACTGATCACATCTTTCCAAGCCTGCTTTTCATCGCTTATATCTATCTTCTGATCAAAGTATGAGTTCTTATCTGAAGGAACTTTGACCTCAACATCTGTTTCCTGATGAGCTCCATTAGTATTAAGGAAATCACGGCTGATGTCCACAACAGATCTTCCTCTCCACTTAAGAACAAGTCTTGGCTCCTTAGTTACTACTGCAACCTCAGTAGCTTCAAGGTTTTCCTCTGCTGCATACTTAAGGAATTTTTTCACATCCTTCTTGGCAACTACTACAGCCATTCTCTCCTGAGATTCTGAAATAGCAAGCTCTGTTCCATCAAGACCTGCATACTTTTTAGGAACTTTGTCAAGATTTACCTCAAGACCGTCTGCAAGCTCACCTATCGCAACTGACACACCGCCTGCACCAAAGTCATTGCAGACCTTTACCAGAAGGCTTACTTCCGGACGTCTGAAAAGTCTCTGAAGCTTACGTTCTGTAGGTGCATTACCCTTCTGAACCTCAGCGCCGCACTTTTCGATAGAAGCTGTTGTATGTACCTTTGAAGAGCCTGTAGCTCCGCCGATACCGTCACGTCCTGTTCTTCCTCCGAGAAGGATTATGATATCTCCCGGATCAGCTGTCTTTCTAACAACCTGATTCTGCGGAACAGCCGCCATTACAGCACCGATCTCCATTCTCTTTGCAACATAGTCAGGGTGATATATCTCACGAACATAGCCTGTAGCAAGACCGATCTGGTTTCCGTATGATGAGTAGCCATGTGCAGCTTCTCTGACAAGCTTCTTCTGCGGAAGCTTACCTTCTATAGTTTCAGCAACAGGAACTGTAGGATCTGCTGCTCCTGTGATTCTCATTGCCTGATATACATATGCACGTCCTGAAAGCGGATCACGGATAGCACCGCCAAGACATGTTGCAGCACCACCAAAAGGCTCGATCTCAGTAGGATGATTGTGTGTCTCGTTCTTAAACATAACGAGCCAGTTTTCTTCTTTCTTATTTCCCTTTTCATCAATTACATTGATCGGCACAACAATTGAACATGCATTGATCTCATCTGACTTCTCGAGGTCGTTAAGCTTACCCTCTTTTTTCAAAGTCTTCATTCCAAGAAGAGCGACATCCATAAGGCTTATGAACTTATCTCCGCCTTTTTCTGCTACTCTGTCGCCATAGACATAATCTCTCTTTTCGAGATATTCCTTCCATGCAGCTTCGATCGGCTTTTTATAATATCCATTAGAGAACTTAACATCCTTAAGTTCTGTAAGGAAAGTAGTGTGTCTGCAGTGATCTGACCAATATGTATCGAGAACTCTGATCTCGGTAACGGTTGGGTCACGCTTTTCATCATTTTTGAAATAATTCTGGATGTGTTTGAAATCCTTAAATGTCATAGCCAGACCAAGAGATGAATACAGCTTTTTGAGCATAGTGTCGCTCAAATTTGTGAAACCATCGAACGATTTAATGTCCTCAGGCTCTTCATACTCTGTAACCAATGTCTCTGGCTTTTCGAGGCCGATAAGACGTGAATCGACCGGATTTACTACGTAGGACTTGATAGCATTGATCTCGTCTTCGGTAAGCTTTCCTGTTATGCAATATACTTCTGCAGTTTTGATAACAGGATTCTCACTCTCGTTCAGGAAATTGATACACTGAACTGCGGAATCTGCTCTCTGATCAAACTGTCCCGGCAGGAATTCAACTGAGAAAACGGTGTCATCGCTATTTCTCTTGAAATCCTCCTCATAAAGGATATCAACAGGTGGCTCTGAAAAGACACTTCTTTCCGCCTTTTTAAAAATATCATCACTGATATTTTCAACATCATAGCGGATCAGGTGCCTGACACTGATTTCGCCCTTAACCCCTATGTAATTCTTGATCTCTTCTGCAAGCTCATGAGCCTTTGTTGCATAGGGTGCCTTTTTCTCAACATAGATACGTCTGACCATTTCGCAAATTCTCCTCTTTGAAGATAAATAAGTTAGTACTGTTGAAGATAAAAATATTTAATTAACTAGCTGTAAAAATCCACAAGTTCCTTAAGCTTTTCGAGAACCTCAAGGTAGATTCTTTCTTCCGCTCCTTCCGACCACCGGCTTGCGATCCGGTTGCCTTCAAGGACATAACGGCTTAAAATGCCTCTGAGTTTCCCGATATCACGAATCGTGGCGAAAGCAATGATCTTTCGTTCATCGTCGTGAGTACGGATATTGTTTCTGGAATAAACATACGGATAATTTCTATCCATCAGCTTTGTTTTCTGAGCCTTTTTTACAAACGAAAGGAGCATACTGTCAAAGACAGGGAAATTAAGGGACGACGCCCCATATTCTCCATCATAATCCTTCGACACATCTTTAGCGCCTTTAGACGTGAAATATGGTATATATACCGAAAGAGCCAATATATCACTTTTGTATTCCCTAAGGAATTCTTCTGCAACTACATTTTCAGTTTCGATTTCAGCAGCCATGTGTGAAGGTACCTCCTATCTTGTATTTATCAGCGTACATTTTACAGCCGCAAACTAGTATATCATACTTTGCGGCTGTTAGGAATTTTATTTTAATTAGTTTTTTTATAATTGCAGATATTCTTTTTGCTTTATGATCTCATCCGGAATCTCGTCAGTTATACCCTCTATTTTATGAATTATCATGGAAAGTGAATGCATTTCCTGCTTATTCTTGATCTCATAACGTTCGATAAAATTCTGATACTGAGGATTCTGAGCCATTGAAGCACGTATATTCTTTCCAAAGGTACAATACTTGAAAAGCATTTCTCTTGCAACTCTGTTGAGTTTCGACTGTCCCTTTGATTCATTTCTGATATAAGAAAGATAATCCTGCACAAAAACGCCTCTTGAATTATTTCTCGCCTTCTGCAGCTGGTTCTTTATCTTTTCTCTTGTATCCGGTGAAAGCTCATGATTTTTCTTATAAAACTGCAGATAATCACTGTACTCTGATGTAAGCGAAGGGTCTGTAACATCATTCCAATGTACACCCTGTATCGTCTTGCACATTTCCCATCTAAACTGTCCGCAGAGATTTATCATGGCAGCTTCTATATCATCCATAAAGAAAATCGGCATCACCATACGTCCGCGTGTAGTTCTCTTTCTGCCCTCTATCTCCTGCCACATCTGCACTCTGCTTCCCGCATTAGGCATCAGTATGATATATGGAAGGACTTCCACGTTATATCGGAACTGATTCATCTTAAATTCAGGATAACTTGTTACGGTCTCACGGTAAAAGCAGCCAAAGTCTATTGCGGTAACAGCGGCCATCTGATCCTTTGCAGTCTTAGGCGTTACTAATGTGGAGTCTAACGGTCTGATAACCTCTCCTGCATGGAATATCGGCACAAATGTCGTTATAGTTCCGGACGTCATTCTGTTTGCAGACTGAATCATGTTATTGAGCTCAAACTCCGTCCTTGCCTTAGGATCATCCAGCATCTCATTCACATCGCTGTCCATGAGATTACCGCTTCTCTTCTCTTCCCTTAAGTAAGCAGGCCAGTCATTATCAAACTCATTCTTAGAAGGTGCATCCTCAAGCTTATATATTTTCTGAAGCCATTCATACGCCGTAAGTATCCGCTTTTCTGTATCCGGCTTCCATCTTATAGCAAGGCGCTTAAGTTCTTCAGCATTCTCCTCTCCTGCAAGTCCTGCATCAACAAAACCGTACATAAAGAACATCTTCATAACAAGCGGCAGCTTCTCAGTTTCCTGCGCCTTGAAAAATGCACTTTCATAAACCGTATAGAAGTCTTTTGTTATAGATCTGCGGAGCTTTCTCATCTCGTCAGAAGTATCATTTTTATCAGTTATCGACTTAAATTCCAATACAGAATCGCGGAAGCGGTCTGCAACTTCCCCTTCAACTCCGGAGAATGCGATAATATCTTCAAGAGCATCTGAGATATCTTCATCTATAACGTCCGCTCCTCCATTTTCACGTGCCTCAGTTCTCTTTTTAATTCTTTCAAATGCCTTCGTGAAATCTGTTGTAGATTCATTTGCAAGCTCGATATACATTTCAGCTTTTTCAAGCTCTTTGCGGATCTTGCGAACTATATTTCCGCATGTGACGATCGATGCCACGCAGAAATTAACATCCAGTCCATAAAAATTCTGCCTTAATACAGCATCTTTTGCCGCACAGGCATCTACTATCTCCTTTATCCACTCAGACTCATTTTCCGGCGGATCAGGAAGTCTCTCAACTGACTCAAATTCGTCAGGTGCTTCTCCTAAAGACTCACACAATTCTGCATAGGTTTTATAACTTTCTTTAATGTTCTGATATAATGTGAATCCCTTTTTATGCGCAAGCACAAGGTTATCCAAGACCTGCTTTGCAAATCTGATATTTGCTGAAGCAAGTACCGGCGCCATAGATGCGTTTATCTTAATTATCTTTATAATGTCGTTCGCATTTCTGAAGTCATATGAATAGATCGTGCAGTCATCATATGCCACATATGGATATTCATAAGTTTCTCCAGGGCTCATGAATACATCCAAAATAGTTCCGTTACCGGCTGATATTGTAATATTATCTCCTATCCCTATTCCAACCTTGCCCTTGAGCAAAATATCGACAGTATCCGCCGTATCTCCAACAGCATGAATAACACTCCCCTTTTGGAATTCCTGTTTTGCCATAAATACCCCCCGTTATGCCATTTTTATTCCCCTTATCCGATCAAGACCAATAATGTCTTGCATGTTTCCTTACCTTACATCATATCTTTTATTTTTATTTGATGCAATACAAATTCATTCTGCCACTTTTGCCATCAACCCCAGTAATTTCAAGGGTTGTAAGTAAATTAAGCGTGCTTTGTGCTGTTTTTAATGCAATACCTGCTCTCTTTCTGAAGTCATGACTTGTAAATTTCTCACTCAATCCATCCGGAAGAAATACCTTATAATCTTCTGGTTCTTTTAATCTCACTTCTCCCAGAAAATTTCTCACAGTTCGATCATATTTCGTAGCCCGTGTTTTTTTCTTTTCACCATAACCGTCAAGAAGTCTGTAATCATCCACTTCAAAGAAAAAGAGCCTGAAACTCAGTCCAGGCTCTTTTAAGTATGATTTTATCCGAATGATCTCAACTGCAGCATCCTGAATTTTACCATGCTTAGAGGAAATTCTGGTCTCCTTTATCTCTCCGGTATCTGGATCTATCCAATTAAGATAACATTTTACCGGGATAGGATAAACTATCGTGACCGGCGCAATTTTAAGAAAAGTATCAAGCTTTCTTTTAAGTACGTGGAACGACTTTGACTGTACTTCTATGATTTCATTACCATCGTATATATCTGCAACAAAGCCTTCAAGCGGAACTTCCTGAAAAGTCTTTTCAGGCATCAAAACATTTTTTATCAAATGATGCAGCGATTTCTCACCGAGTGTTCCTATTCCATTTCGATTGCTTTCAGAAAACTGTATTTTAGACTTTTCCTTTTCAAAAAGATCTTTCAAATCATCAATCATTTTGATCCTATTTTCTTAAGTACCTGCAGCTCTGCAAAAAGTACAACAAAACCAACTATCACAGTGATATAAACATTCTTTGTAAATCCTGCAACCAGATAGCCGACAACACTTGCGATCATTGGAGGCAATGCATATTGCAGCTGAGTTGCCACATGATTCATGTGATAGCACTGAGCTCCTGCCGAAGACATGATCGTCGTGTCCGAAATAGGCGAAATATGATCACCGGCAACTGCTCCTGCAAGAACCGCTGAAACAGATATTATCATCATTTCAAGCTGGCCGTTGAAAACTGATACAACTATCGGAACAAGAATTGCAAATGTTCCCCATGATGTACCTGTAGAAAATGAGATAAATATCGCAAGCACAAACATAATCGTAGGTAGAAGTGTTCCGATGAATGAACCGCCGCCTACCCATGTAGTTACATAATCTGTTATTCCAAGTGATGAAGTCATGCCTTTCAATGTCCATGCAAATGTAAGTATCGAAATCGCAGGAATCATAAGCTTAAATCCTTCAACAAAACTTGCTGTATAGTCCTTGAAAGAAACGACTTTCCTCGGCACATAGAGAATAAGCATAAATATAAGTGTTACAAAAGTTGAAAATATAAGGCTCTCTGAAGAACTGCAATTTGCAAATGCATCCTGTATATTCACTCCGCCATTCAGGAACCCTGTATATATCATCGCACCTACAGCTGAGAAAATAAGTACCAGAGTCGGCGCTATAAGATCAGCTACAGTACCATGTTCATTTACAGTTACCTTTTCAGACTCATCAAAGTCTCCTTCATGGTCTGTATAAAGATCACCCTTTGCTGCATTAAGTTCATGCACTTTCATCATTCCGAAATCAAGTCCTGTAGAACTTGTATAAAGTACCATAAACAATGTAAATAATGCATATAAATTAAATGGTATCGTACTTAAGAAAAGCTGGAAACCTGTAATACCTGCTCCCTGCGGTACATATGAATTAACTGCGGCAGCCCAGCTTGAGATAGGCGCTATGATACATACCGGTGCAGCAGTAGCATCAATGATATATGCAAGCTTTGCCCTTGAAACCTTATGTCTGTCTGTGATCGGTCTCATTACAGAGCCAACTGTAAGACAATTAAAATAATCGTCTACGAAAATAAGTATTCCAAGAAACGTTGTCGAAAGCATTGCAAGCTTTTTAGACTTGATCTTTTTGCCTGCCCAACGTCCATACGCAGCAGATCCGCCGGATTTTTCCATCAAAATGACTATCATACCCAGCATAACAAGGAAAATTAAAATCTGCATATCAATATTTTCCTGCATAACATCAAATATTGCCTTGAATGTCAGCCATGGATTAAATTGTGCATAAAGCAATGCTCCTGCAAGTATTCCTACGAACAGCGAACTATATACTTCCTTTGTTATAAATGCCAGTACGATGGCAATTACAGGCGGCAGTAAGGCAGCCCACGTTCCGATAAAAATCGATGTTTCCATTACTTTCCTCCGAAACTCTCTTTTTTCAAAGATCCATAGCCGCTCATAGACAATATTCCTGACTATCTTTCTTCGATTTTTAACATTATAACGCATAATGTATATTTATACCAACTTTTTCTTTTAGTCAAAAAATAATCGTTGACATGAGGCACTATAATGTGATATAAATAAATAGTCGCTTGCAGCGATTGAACTAAAATAAATACAATTCCTAGGGGAATCATACAATGGCAGTATGCCGGTCTCCAAAACCGCTCATGGGGGTTCGAATCCCTCTTCCCCTGCTCATTATTCATAATTTAATAGTTTTATATTTAGGGGAATCATACAATGGCAGTATGCCGGTCTCCAAAACCGCTCATGGGGGTTCGAATCCCTCTTCCCCTGTTTTATCGACAAGCTTTATGCTTGTTTTTTTATTTTAAAAGATAATCACACCGTCATAATATTCCACTATGACGGTGTTTTTTCATACTATGATCTTTATATTATCTCCATCGCATCTGCAACAGATTTAACGCCTATCAATTTCACGCCTTCAACATCCCTCACTTGAGAAAGTGATGATTCCGGCATAACTATTGTAGTAAAGCCAAGCCTCTTTGCCTCACTCACCCTGTTATTCGCCTGACTGACCGCACGCACCTCTCCGGAAAGTCCAACTTCCCCAAAGCAGACTAATTTAGGATCTATCGACCTATTCTTAAACGATGATGCTATAGCCATCACTATCCCAAGGTCGACAGCCGGTTCTCCGACTTTCATTCCTCCTGCAATATTTACATAAGCATCTGAATTAGAAAGCCTCATACCTACACGCTTTTCAAGTACTGCCATCAAAAGATTTACTCTATTGTAATCAGTTCCTGTTGCCTGTCTTCTCGGAAATCCGAAATTTGTATCACAAACAAGAGCCTGTATTTCCACAAGCAGTGGGCGCGTTCCTTCCATACAGCATGTAACGACACTTCCCGATGCATTTTCCGGTCGTCCGCTCAGCATAAATTCTGAAGGGTTCTTAACTTCTCTAAGTCCATCCTCATTCATTTCAAAGACACCGATCTCATCCGTAGACCCAAATCTATTCTTTACCCCACGGAGTATCCTGTAATTTGCCTTTGTATCACCTTCAAAATAAAGTACCGTATCGACCATATGCTCTAAAACTCTCGGACCTGCAACTGCTCCTTCTTTAGTTACATGGCCTATTATAAAGACACTTATTCCCAGAGTTTTGGCCACTCTCAGCAGCACTCCTGTCGTCTCTCTTACCTGTGAAACGGAACCCGGAGCAGCCTGCACATTTTCATTAAACATTGTCTGAATAGAGTCGATCACAACCATTTCAGGTTTTGTTTCAGTTATTATATCCGCGATAGTATCAAGGTTTGTCTCCGAAAGCAATTTAAGATGCTCTGTAAACTCACCAAGCCTTGCCGCTCTGAGTTTTATCTGCTTAAGTGATTCCTCACCGGAAACATAAAGAAGCTCGTGTCCTGCCTCACTCACATTTCTGCAAACCTGCAGAAGCAGCGTAGACTTACCTATACCCGGGTCTCCGCCCACAAGCAGCATTGAACCTTTAACTATACCGCCGCCAAGGACTCTATCCAATTCATCTATTCCACTCGAGACCTTATCTTCCGCATACATCTCTATAGATGCAAGAGTCGCCGGGCGAACTCTTGACACACCACTTGCTGCAGTAATGCGGTCTTTAGTACTTCCCGACGACTTTTGAACGGTCTCTTCAACCATTGTATTCCATTCATGACAGACCGGACACTGTCCCATCCACTTCGATGCTTCGTATCCGCAATTCTGACAGAAGAATGCTGTTTTCTTTTTCATGCTTTTTTAACTTCTACTTCAACCTGACCTGCACCTGCAAGTTCAACGCTTACAGAAAGCTTACCGCCAAGGTTTGTTTTCATTTTGCCTACACTTTCACCTGCTACAAAAACTTCATATTCTGTTTCATCTGCAAGGCCAAGTGTAATCTGTGCATCTTCTGCACCTTCTGCCTTGAAAGAGACTCCTGCCTCTGTCTCCTTGAAATTGTTAACGCTTGTTCCCGGCACTGACTCATAGACAAACATACCGTTCTTCTCAAGCTTTGTCATCTCACCAAAGGTCTTGACCTTATAAAGGTCTCCTTCATGCTTGAAGTCCTCAAGCTTCTCCTTTGCTGCCAGTGTGTGATTTCCGAAGCTGATGCTTCCGTCTGCCTCATTGCGCAACAATTCCTTTACTGCTGACATTCCATTTCCTCCTGTTTCTAAGATGCTTAAAGCATATATATGATATAAAATTCAAAGCTCCTCAAGTACCACATCATTGCTCAGCTATGCAAAAAAACAACCGACTTATTTTCTGCGATCAAATTCATCCAGTGGTCTTTCAGAGCGTCTAACAACATTAGTTTTGCTAATTTACGCTGTCTTAAAGACAATCTTTCCATTGGAAAGATTTACATGAATCTGATCTCCAGCCTTACAACGTCCACTGAGAAGCTCCTCAGCAAGAGGATCTTCTATCATATTCTGGATTGCACGACGCAGCGGTCTTGCACCATATTTCTGATCAGAGCCTTTTTCGATTATATAGTCTTTGACTTTACCGGAAATTCTCAGACTTATGTTCATCTGATCGAGCGCACGCTTCTGAAGTCCCTTAGCAAGAAGCGTTACTATTTCTTTCATATTATCTTTATTCAGCTGATGGAATACGATGATATCATCAATTCTGTTTATGAATTCAGGCTTGAAGAGACGCTTTACTTCTGCCATCACATTGCCCTTCATATCCTTATATTCAGCTTCTGCATTTGCACCTGAGCCAAATCCGAGATGCTTCGGTTCGACTATTGCCTGAGCACCTGCGTTACTTGTCATAATGATGATCGCATTCTTAAAGCTTACCTTACGTCCTTTTGAATCAGTTATATGACCATCATCAAGAACCTGAAGCAGCACATTAAACACATCCGGATGCGCTTTCTCTATCTCATCAAAAAGTATTACGGAATAAGGGTTTCTTCTTATTTTTTCTGCAAGCTGTCCACCCTCATCATGTCCGACATATCCCGGAGGCGCTCCGATCATCTTCGCTACAGAATGCGGCTCCATGTATTCAGACATATCTACTCGTATAAGCGAATTCTCTGAGCCAAACATTGCCTCTGCCAGAGCCTTTGAAAGCTCTGTTTTACCGACACCTGTAGGCCCAAGGAAAAGGAATGAACCCACCGGACGTTTCGGATCTTTAAGTCCTACTCTTCCGCGGCGGATAGCCTTTGAAATTGTCGTAACAGCTTCATCCTGACCTACAACTCTCTTATGAAGGATCTTCTCAAGACTCATAAGGCGGTCGTTTTCCTTCTCTGTAAGCTTTCCAACAGGTATTTTAGTCCATCTGGCAACCACATCAGCAACTGCATTAGCATCAAGAATAAGTTTATTTTCCTTATCCTTTTTCTTTTTCTTTAACTCAGCTTTCTCAAGCTTTTTCTTAAGCTTCTGCTGCTCTTCTCGGATATTCTTCGCTTCTTCTACATCACCTTCAATAATGGCAGCTTCTTTATCTTTTTCAAGATCATCTATTTCTACCTTTATCTCAGCGATCTTCGGATCTACTGTCATGTTCGTGATACGAAGGTGGCTTGACGCTTCATCCATTACATCTATTGCCTTATCCGGAAGGAAACGATCATTTATATATCGTGCAGAAAGTTTAACTGCAGCCTCTACCGCCTCGTCAGAAATAATAATTCCATGATGCTCTTCGTATTTATCCTTAATACCAAGAAGTATCTTTGTCGCCTCTTCCTCATCAGGTTCTTCAACCGTTACAGGCTGAAATCTTCTCTCCAATGCAGCATCCTTTTCGATATACTTACGATATTCTTCCAAAGTTGTTGCACCGATCAGCTGAAGCTCACCACGAGCAAGCGATGGTTTCAAAATATTTGATGCATCGATCGCTCCTTCAGCTCCACCTGCACCTATAAGTGTATGTATCTCATCCATAAAGAGCAGTATATTTCCTGCATTCTCTACTTCAGCAATTGTTCTCTTTATTCTTTCTTCGAACTCTCCACGGTACTTACTTCCTGCTACCATTCCGGAGATATCAAGCGAAACAACTCTCTTTCCGATAATCGTCGGCGGAACGTTTTCTTCAACGATCTTAACAGCAAGTCCTTCCGCTATGGCAGTTTTACCCACTCCCGGTTCACCTACAAGACAAGGATTATTCTTAGTCCTTCTTGAAAGGATCTGAACCACTCTCATGATCTCTTCTTCTCGTCCTATAACGGGATCAAGTCTTCCCTCACGAGCCATTTCTGTGAGATCACGACTATATTTATCAAGCATAGGTGTATTGCTTCCTGAGCCCTCTTCCCTGCTGCTTGTCTGTCTTGAAACCTTAAGGTCTTCTCTCGCAAGGTTTGGATCTTCTCCTATCGCCTGCAATGTGTCTGAGTAAACCTTCATAAGGTTGATTCCAAGAGTATTCATAAGACGGATTCCGGCACTATCACCCTCTCTTATAAGAGCTAAAAGTATATGCTCTGTTCCAACCTTATCACACTCAAAACGCTCTGCTGTTTCTTCAGCAAGTTCAAGTATCTTCTGCGCACGCGGTGTAAGTCCATCATGCTCTTTAAGTACTACATCCGTTCCCGGAGCGATCAATTGGTCTATAAGCTCAAGTATCTGACTTTCCTGTACATTATTTTCTCTCAGAACGAGAGCCGCAACTCCCGTTCCTTCTCTCAAAAGACCAATCAATATATGCTCGGTTCCGAGATAATTCTGTTTCATTTCTTTGGCTGCTTCTTTTGCAATTCGCATTACTTCCAAAGCTTTTGTCGTATATTCCATATACAGTTATTCCCCCGGCTCAGATTATTTCTTAATATCGAGGAATTCAAAATCAAAATCCTCATCAAAATCATAATCCTGGCGTTTCCTTGTCTTACGTCTTACAGGACGCTCATCCTCATCCATGTCAACGTCTCTTACTCTTGATTTTTTTGCTGCTGCAGCCGCCTTATTTACCTTCTTTACAGGTATTCCGGCTGTAATTTCCATGTTTTCCCAATCTACTTCAGACTCTGCACGATTTCTTTCCATCGGAACATCATCTGTTCTTCTGACAGTCTTTTTCTTTCTAGGTCTTACAGGCTCGTCCTCTTCGACTTCCTCAATCTTTCTCTTAGGTGCTGCTTTCTTCTTACGAATAGGACGTTCGTCTTCATCCTCTTCATAGTCTCTCATCTTCTTAGAAGGACGTTTCTTCTTCCTTGGAAGTTCTTCCTCTTCCTCGTAATCATCGCCGCCTTTGCGACCAACCAGCACATTTATAAGAACAAATGCCATGATCACGATAATAGCAACAAGTATGATTATAATGAAAAGTCTTGTTCTGGAAAGTTTACGGTATTTCTTTGTAGTATCTGTTTCTCCATGATTGATATCGATATATCTCTGGAATGTCTCATTCTTTATATCGTAAAGATAGAAACCAAGATTAGTCTGATCGTCAATCGCATAAAGCAAGCAGAATTCATTTGGCTGTGCTTCGATAAATCCTGAAGCATTAGTATGTGAAATCTCATCCAAAGCAAGCATTGCTGCTTCCTGTGCTGACTCATCAAGCTGTGTTGTTGAAGCTGTCTGTGACGTCTCATCCTCTGCTGCGGCTGTAGAAGCTGAACTGTCATCATTTCCAACTCCTGCACTAAGAATATCATCTGCTGCATATACAGTTTCTGTAAGCTTAAATGCTGATGCTGTCTCTGAGCCCTCATTTGATTCATCTGAAGAATCCTCATCCGTACTTACTTCCGGCGGAAGTGACCATGCTGTTGCACTTTTATTTCCCCATTTAAGATCTTTCTTCGTAAATCCATCAGGTCCTACAACGTTGTCTCCAGGGCTTAAAACAATAATATAATGTCCATTAACACCGTTGATCTTGATCATATCTGACATCTTGGCATTATTGGCTGTATCACAGATATAAAAATCTCCATTTGAGCCATCTGCATCTGTAAGATATGCAAGTGTTACTGTCATTCCTTCTGCGCCAAGTGTTGAACTCTTTGCCTGCATCTGAGCAAGTTCTACAGTAGAACCGCCATACTCGACTGTCGTTGTTGTAAAACCGGCAGGAACCTCGCTGTCCGGAAATGTAAGTGCGATATACTTACCATCAATGTTTGTTGCAATATTACTTGGTGTAACCGAATCAGATGAAGAAGCCTCCTCTGATACATCTTCACCTTCAGCAGAAACATTTTCTGTTGATTCTGCATCTGTCTCTTCCGCTGCAAAGGATGCAGTTGGAACTGAACCAATAAGTACTGCTGTTGTCAATACTCCGATTGATACTCTCTTTAATGCTGTTAAAAGTTTCATAATGTCCTCACATATTATCGTATTTTTCGCAGGCGTATTCAGTATCATGACCTGACTGAAACCGGATGTTTCCCCTATTTACATCCTAAACCCGCATAAATGTTTTTCTTTTATAAAACAGACAAAATAGGTATCAGATTTTATAGTGACGATATCGATGGCTGATATCCACCTAAGAAACCCTCTTCCTCTTGCGTTTTTTAGAAAAACAAACTTACCACTGCCATTTTCACCCTGACACGTGGTACGGTCATCTATGCCGTATAATGACCAGAGAATTTTTCTCTCAAAAATTCTCCACAAAAGTTCTAAGGCATCGAAAGCTCCTGCCGACCATGCCTTTATATCCGCTTGACGAGTTGTACGACTTAAACTCCCAGTTCGGATAAATATCATTATCTCATAATTTTTGATCATTGTGCAGCTTTAAAGTTTCAGAATAATCTAAGTATATTGACATATTGTTACTGTTCACTCGCTATCAGCCAGCTCCAGTAATGACTTCGAAGCATAACATTTATTCTAAATGTGTCAATACACCGGTGACTTATAAATTTCTGACTATTTCCTTAAAATAACACCAATTCATAACTCTTATACCGGATTACCATCAGTTCCGGTAAAATTGCTGCATGTGATTCTAATCCTCAGGCAACAATACCGTTTCTAAACAATCATACTGCTTTTCGAAAAATATCATCTGTCGAATCTTCGTTTTCCATCGTCTTCTTTCATAGCCTTTCCAAGACCACGAATAAGATCTTTCCTGTCAAAGATCTCCTTTTCCTTTTCTCGCTTCTTCTTTGCCGCTGCCGCGATCTTCGCACAGTCAGAGCAGTAATAACCGCTTCTTATTGGCTTTCCACATGCTTCGCATGTAAGGAATGTCTTTGAGCCTTCTGCAACCTCCACACGCTCTTCCCTGAGCATCCTAGTTATCAACGTTTCAGGTACTCCTGTCTGTGTGGCGATCTCCGTTACAGTTGCGCCTCTATGTTCATCAAGATAATCTCTCACTCGTCCGAAATCGTCTTTATAAATTGCGGCGCACTTAGGGCATTTATATTCACCCAGTCCATTGTATTCGAGCATTATATCACACTTACTACATCTCTCAGGCGCATGATAAATGTTCTCGAACTTATTCTTTGCATACATTTCAGCTTGTTTTGATGATCTCATGCATTGTACCCCCTCAAAAGTACTTTTCTCCTAACCTGATACCAGTGCATTGTCTCGCTCATACCTAATCCAATGTTCTAGCCCGAAATCATCAGCGGACTCTTTCAAGCTATCACATAAGATTAAACGTAAACGATTCAAAACGCCAGCACTTCAGATCAAGCTTCATCGATCGCCTTGCCTATGTCTTTTCTATAATACTTGTTCTCAAACTTAACCCACTGAACAGCTTCATACGCATTAGCTCTTGCCTGTCTGAGGTTCTCACCAACAGCAGTTACGCCAAACACTCTGCCGCCATTTGTAACGATTCCACGTGCGCTGCTCCTTCGGGTGCCTGCATGAAAACAATAATATCCCGGATGTTTATCAAATTCGTCAAGTCCCGTAACCACGTGACCTTTAGTATAAGAAACCGGATATCCCTCTGATGCAAGTATAACACATACAGCTGCATTATCCTCAAATTCCAGTTTAATTTTTCCAAGCTTTCCATCTACACATGCTTCCATGACATCTATAATGTCATTCTTCATACGCGGAAGTACAACCTGTGCTTCAGGATCTCCAAATCTTGCATTATATTCAAGAACCTTCGGTCCATCTTCTGTAAGCATAAGTCCAAAGAAGATAACACCTTTAAATTCTCTGCCCTCTGCCTTCATAGCATCTACTGTAGGCTGGAAAATTTCTTTCTTGCAATAGTCCTCGATCTTCTTTGTGAAGAACGGAGAAGGTGAAAATGTTCCCATACCTCCTGTATTAAGACCTGTATCTCCATCGCCCGCACGCTTGTGATCCTGCGCACTGGACATCACTTTTACAGTCTTTCCATCACAGAATGTAAGTACTGATACCTCACGTCCGGTCATGAATTCCTCAATGACCATTCTGTTTCCTGCTGTACCAAACTTTTTGTCAAGCATTATCTCCTTGACACCATTCCTTGCTTCATCAAGCGTATTGCAGATAAGTACTCCCTTACCAAGTGCCAAACCATCAGCCTTAAGAACTATAGGGAACTTTGCAGTATCAAGATAAGCCAATGCTGCTGCCGCATCGGTAAATACTTCATACTGTGCTGTAGGTATATTATACTTCTTCATAAGGTCTTTTGAAAATGCTTTTGATCCTTCCAAAATCGCAGCATTTTTTCTTGGTCCAAAAGCTCTGAGTCCGGCTTCTTCAAGGACATCTACCAGTCCACCTACTAACGGATCATCAGGTCCGACAATGGTAAGACCAATGTCATGATTTTTTGCAAATTTTGCAATACGATCAAACTCCATTACCTTTATATCGACACATTCTGCGATTTCGGCAATACCTGCATTTCCCGGCGCACAATATATTTTATCAACCCTCTCAGATCTTGAAACAGCCTCTGCGATTGCATGTTCTCTTCCACCGCTTCCAACAATAAGTACATTCATCTCAGATCTACCTTCACCTTTCTGTCAACTACTGTTACTCTCCCATTTGCTATCAGATCGATCGCCTTAGGCATAATCTTCCATTCTGCCTGTTCCATAACACGTTTCTGAAGTATTTCCGGCGTATCATCCTGCTGTATCTCTACAGCTTTCTGTAAAATTATCGGGCCGGAATCACACCCTTCATCGACAAAATGTACCGTCGCACCTGTCACCTTTACTCCACGTTTAAGTGCCTCTTCATGAACTCTAAGTCCATAATATCCTACTCCGCAAAATGATGGTATAAGCGACGGATGAATGTTTATTATTTTATTAGAATATTTCTTAACAAGCTTTTCCGGCAATACCACCAGAAATCCAGCAAGTACAATAAGATCAGGACTTGCATCATCTATTGCAGAAAGGAGTGCGTCGTTGAACTCCTCAATCGACGCATAACCCTTTTTTGAAACAACAGCTGTGGGGATTCCGGCTTTTTCAGCTCTCTCCAAAGCCTTAACCCCTGCCTTATTACTGATAACTTTCACAAGTTCAGTATTAGTGATCTGCCCATCTCGTACGCCATCTATTATAGCCTGCAAATTCGTTCCACCGCCTGAAACGAGGACAGCTGTTCTCAGCATAAACGAACTCCCTTCTCACCGTTCTCTGCACGACCGATGATGAAGGCTTTTTCTCCAGCTCTTCTGATTGCTTCAACTGTCTTATCTGCATCAGATGGATCAACCGCAAGGAGCATACCGATACCCATGTTATAAGTATTATACATCATATGCTCTTCGATTCCGCCATCCTTTGCGATCATTTCGAAAATCGGAGGAATTTCATATGAATTCTTATTAATTACAGCAGTTATATCAGCCGGAAGCATTCTTGGAATATTCTCATAGAATCCGCCTCCTGTAATATGACTGCATCCTTTAACCTTGACTCCGGCATTCTTAACTTCTCTCAGAGCCTTTACATAAATCTTTGTAGGTCTAATAAGTGCCTCTCCAAGTGTACATCCCAATGAATCAAAATGTCTGCTGAGACTTGATTCAGACATCTCGAAAACTTTTCTTACGAGGGAAAAGCCATTTGAGTGAACACCTGATGAACCAATACCAACAAGCACATCTCCATCTTTAATTGAGGAGCCATCGATCAAATTATCCTGATCTACTATACCAACAGCAAATCCGGCAAGATCATACTCATTTTCCGGATAAAAGCCCGGCATTTCAGCAGTTTCACCGCCAATAAGAGCAGCATCACTCTGCTTACAGCCATCAGCAACACCCTTTACGATAGTAGCGATCTTTTCAGGATAATTCTTACCGCATGCAATGTAATCAAGGAAAAACAGAGGTTCTCCACCTGCACATGCGATATCATTAACGCACATTGCAACACAGTCTATTCCGACAGTGTCATGCTTATCAAGAATAAAAGCAAGCTTAAGCTTTGTTCCAACACCATCTGTACCTGAAACCAATGTTGGATTTTTCATTGTCATGAAGTTCTTCAGTGAAAATGCACCACTGAACCCACCAAGTCCACCAAGGACTTCCGGACGCATTGTCTCTTTGACATGCTTCTTCATAAGCTCAACAGCCTTGTATCCTGCTTCTACATCTACTCCAGCGCTCTTGTAATCCATGTTACTCCTCCAGCATTCTATGCTTTGTGCTAATATATTGTACCAATCAAATGGGTTATTTCTGTGTTTTAAGATACTCTCTCCAGCCGTCTTTTTTCAGCTTAGCATCTTTCTCAACTACCTGTTCCTTAAGATTTTCTTTATAATCCTTAAGTTTTTCCAGAAGCTTTTCATCGGATACCGCAAGGATCCTTGCTGCAAGAATTGCAGCATTTTTTGCACCGTCGATTGCTACGGTTGCCACCGGAATTCCCGAAGGCATTTGCAAAATTGAGTACAGTGCATCATTTCCGCCCAATGCCTTTGAATACATCGGTATTCCTATGACCGGAAGGGGGAATATAGCTGCGCACATACCTGGAAGGTGTGCTGCCATGCCTGCACCTGCAATAATGACCTTAATGCCATTCTTTTCGGCATTGCTTGCCCACTCAAAGAATTCATTCGGTTCTCTGTGAGCTGAAATGATGTTCATTTCATACTCGATGCCGAATTCTTCAAGCAGCTCTGCTGCCTTTGACATTACAGCCATGTCTGAATCAGATCCCATTACAATTCCTACTTTTGCCATTAGATTAGTCTCTCCTTTTCATGGCGGTCGTACTTTTTTGTACGCCTATATCTTTAATCTGGTAATAGATGGAGCTCGTAAATTGGTTAAAACTCGTCAAGCGGTTTATTCAGTTCTTCTGTGCCTTTTACAACGAACCTTCCGCCTGCGATGATAGGATAGCGATTTCCATCGCTGTCCACTGCCGTAATAGTATCCAGCTCGTCATACGGTATAGTCACATCCGTATGGCACTCAAAATATGTAAAGTTTGTATCACTCTTTCTTTTTAATGTATGCTCATTATCTTTGGCAATTATCTCTCGTCCGTCAGGGTTGTGAACAACCACATCTTCTTCTCTGCTGTAGCAGGTATCACCTAACGCAAAATGCGGACCTGTCTTCTCAGCTATTAATATTTCAAGCCTTGAGAAAATATTATATCTCTTTGCCATAGCATATGCTGTTGTATTGGTTCCTATCGCAAACTCACCAAGAGTAAGCGTTTTATGGTGATGAAGAATACCTGATTCAATATATTTTCTATTTTCTTCTTCACTTTCAAAATTCGTACAGCTGTAATCTGTAACAAATCCATCTTTAAATGTAAACTCAAGATTTTCATAACGAAGCCCGAAAAGATAAACTTCTGAAACGAACAGTTTACCATTAGTTCCCGAAAGTTTAGGTGAAGTAAACACTTCACCGACCGGAATATTAACATCAGCAACACAATTTTCAAAAACTGTCTGCGTCTTTTTATCAGGAAGTTCATGAAGCTGGACTGTAATATCAGTCTTATTAGCCCCTCTTCCCTTTATCTCAACATGGTCTCCCATCTCAAGAACATCTATTATATGCTGCTGCATTATCTTATATTTTTCATAATCAAGGGTATTGAGTTTCACCGTCTCGCGGAATATCTCCTCAAAATCCTTTCCAATTGCCGGAACAGGATACGAAATAATCGTAAAGCTTCTTTCATCTCCACGAATGTACTGACTTGTAATTGTACCGCTCTTAGCCGCAAGTTCAACAGCAAGTTTATGCTGTTCTTCGCTAAGGGAATATGATTCCTCATGTGTCTCAGGTGTGAATGGTTTCTCGCCAAACACTTCCATAACAGCAGGACCTGCATATTCGCGGGCTTCTTTTTTAAACTTTTCGAAAGTGCTCTTCATGACTTCAAGCTTACGAGTCACAAAAGCCTTATCCAGAAACAGGGCATTATCTTCACGATGGTCATAATCCATCTGCTTATTTACCCAAGCTCCCTGAAAACCGTTTCTTCTCATACCATTACGAGATGCGGCATGGAGCTGACGACGATAAATAGTCGGTTCAAGTCCAAGCGCCCGGAAATTTTTTATAGATTCACGGACAACACGTTCAAAGCCCAGCACATAGTGAATGCTGACCGACTTTTTCTTTGAAAGATCTTTTCCTGTATTGATAAATCCGATGCGGAAACCTTCTGTATAGGTATCTGCCATCGCCTTGATATCTGCTTCATCGAGCGAATTTAAGAACGCAGCGACTCTTCTTGTATCATCATCGATATATTCGCCAAACTTATCAAGATATGAAACATCACTTAAATCTGAGTTCATGATGATATCTTTGGCAAAATCCAACGATGTATCAAGCATTTCTCTTGTTCTGAACGCTACAGTATGATCTGCATAATCACTTACAAATGAGTACAGTATTCCATGAATCTCCTCATTTGAAGGTTTCTCATTGTTTTCCGTATAAGATGCAGTAAATGCACTGTAAACTTCAAGAAAAACTTCTTCAAGGATAGTTTCATCCAGAAGTCTTCCTTCTGCTCTAAAAGCAATTATCCCAAGCAGCTCATAGGCAAGGAAAGAAAGCATCCTTCCCATTTCCTTACCACACTGCCTTACGGCATACACAGGATTAAACCAGCTGCTTCCATATTTTTCAGGAAGTGCAGCCTCATAGGAGGGCTCAATTATAAACTCTGCTCCTCTTTTGAAAAAATCCATATATGGTGCAGGAACTGCATTTTCATTTTCTATTTCTCTGATCCGTGACAAGCTAAGTTCACGGCGCTCAAGGATAAACTCTTTTTCCTCAGGCGAGTATAAATCCAGCATACAAAATGCCTCCCCACAATAAAATTGTAATTAAAGAAAGCGCAAAACCAAGTCTTGGAAAAAATCTATATGTATCTTTCTCTATAAGACTTATGATACCTATCACAAGACCTGCCACGCCGAAAAGGCAGGACACAAAACCAACAGCACCAAGATGACTGTTGGCATTCCCGCCTGCCTTCATAACTGCTGATATAACACCGATACACGCCGCCAGCGCAAGGGCACCTATAACGGTAGCTAATATTCCCTTATCTGAGCGCCGGCTGCTGGTAAATAAATATCTTCTCTTTCCGAAATGAAACAAAACAACCGCTCCTTATCAGAAAAGAATCTTAGACTTATTTTTGAGAAGTCTGATGCCTGAAACAAGTAAAAGGACACCGCTGGCAATCCCTACAACAAGCATTACCACACCCACCGCAATATTGAGTACAGAAGAAAACCTCATGCTGTTATATACTTTCTCATTATCACTCATAATCAAATTCCTCAATCTTCTGCGCCGTACTGAGCATAATATGCATCAATCGCGCTTTTAAGCTTTTCGTCAATAATCTTCTTTCCATTAACTTCATGTTCTGTAAGATATTCTATCACATCACTCATCTTTACGATAGATGTTGTCTTAAATCCATATTTTTCTTCTATCTCAGCCAGAGCAGATTTAGAACCTGTACCTCTCTCCTGACGATCCACAGAAACACACATCCCAAGCACTTCAACGTCACCCTGCGCCTTGATTATCGGAAGTGTTTCTGCGATAGAAGTGCCGGCTGTTGTAACATCTTCAATGATAACTACTTTATCACCATCATTGATCGGACTTCCAAGGAGTATTCCCTTATCGCCATGATCTTTAACTTCCTTACGATTACTGCAGTAGCGAATGTCCTTATCATAATCCTCGCTGAAAGCCATTGTAGCTGCAACTGTGAGCGGTATGCCCTTATATGCAGGTCCGAAAAGTACATCAAAATCTGTACCAAATTTTTCATTTATTGCTTTCGCATAATACTCACCAAGCTTTCTGAGCTGGCTGCCTGTGCGATAAAATCCTGTGTTCACAAAGAACGGTGTCTTTCTTCCACTCTTTGTAGTAAAATCGCCAAACTTAAGAACATTGCACTCAAGCATAAATTCGATGAACTCTTCTTTGTACTTTTCCATTAGTTTAATGCCTCCCTGATGTCTTTCTTCATATCTTCTACTGCAGCTCTTGATGCCTCTTCAAAATGTTCCTCTGTAAACTTAGCATACTCTTCCTTCTGCCATGCAGCAATTATTCCTCTTGAAGAATTTACTATAGCACCAAGTCCATCTTTATTAAAGAAATTAACAAGATCTTTTCCTTTGCCGCCCTGCGCACCATATCCCGGTACCAGAATATATGCCTTTGGCATGAGCTTTCTCAGAACTGCTCCCATCTCAGGATATGTTGCTCCGACTACGCATCCTACGTTGCTGTAATCACCATCCATAGAAGCTTCGCCCCATTCATTGACTTTCTCAGCAACCCATTCATAGAGCGGTCTGCCGTCAATGATCCTGTCCTGAAATTCTCCGCTTGAAGGATTTGATGTCTTTACAAGCACGAAAATTCCTCGATCGTTTGATGCACATACATCCGTAAAAGGCTTTATGCCATCTGTTCCAAGGTAAGGATTAACTGTTGCAAAATCCTCATCAAAAGGCTTAAATGTACTATTTCCAACCTGAATAGTTCCAATATGTGCCTTTGCGTAAGAAGCTGAGGTAGAACCTATATCGCCTCTTTTTACATCGCCGATCACAAGAAGATCCTTTTCGTGACAGTAATCAACTGTTTTCTTAAATGCCTGAAGCCCCGGAATACCGAATTGCTCATACATTGCGATCTGCGGCTTAACTGCCGGGATCAGGTCACATGTGGCATCCACAATACGCTTATTAAACTGCCAGATTGCTTCTGCCGCTCCCTCAAGAGTTTCTCCAAACTCTTCGAACGCTTTTTTCTGAATGCTCTCCGGCACAAATGAAAGGTTTGGATCAAGTCCAACCACAATAGGCGCATCCGTCTTCTGAATCTTTTTGATCAGCTTGCTAATCATTACTTTGTTCCTCCTAGAATATTATCTGGTTGAAAGAAAAACATATTCGCGTTTAGCGTTTTCATCATTCGGATAATCCTTTAAGTAGGCTTCCATTAAAACTGCTGCCTTCTTAAAATCCGAAAGATACTCATAAGCAACTATCTGATTATATCTTAAAGACTGTTCATTCTCACTATTTTTGACCTCCAGACCTTGTTCAAAGGCCTCAAGGGCTTTTTTGTAATTTTTATTTGTCATCTGGCAAACACCCAGCTGATTACATATATTCGTATTGCCGGGATTAGATTCGAGATAATTCTCGTAAAGCGATGCCGCATACGAAGTATCTCCAAGAGCCTCATATGTCTTACCGAGGTAAAGCACTACTTCAGGATCATTATCTGTCTTCTGCGCTTCTTCAAAGCTATTCTTTGCACTGTCATACTCCTGACGCCAGTAGTAAAGCTGTCCCTTCTGAAAATCAGTAAGATCTGTTAGCTCCATGGCTTTTTTTAGATAATCGTTTCCCTGCTCTGCATTGCCCGCATCAGCAAGTGCTTCGTAAATGTCAATATATAAGTCAGGATTTTTCGAGTCTTTTTTTACCGCAAGGTTGAAATCCTCTTCTGCCTTGTCTTCATTTCCAAGGCTGAGATTTGTCTTTCCCCTTGCAAAGAGCACTTCAGCTTTATCCGGTTTCAGCTCAAGAATTGCATTATATGTCTTTAACGCCTCTTCCTTGTCGCCGTTCTTAAACTGTGCCAATGCAAGATACTGCGCTGTATCGTACTCAAGATCTGTCAAAAATCCACTCGTTTCAGACAAAGCTTTCTTAAAATCTATTATGGCTGTTTCATAGTCAAAAAGTCCCATATTAGCGATACCTTTTGCTCTCCATACGAGCTCAGCATTCTCTCCTGCCACTTCAGCTTTATCCAACGAAGTGAGCGCTGAAGAATAATCGCTGTTTTCTATAGATTTCATTGCTTTATCTATGTTTTTGCTTGAACCGCCAATGCTGCAGCCTTCAAGCCACATTGCACACATTGCCAGCACAGCAATTGCCGCAAATCTCTTTTTTATCATAAGTCGTTATCCATCTCCGCAAGTTTTTCCGCCTGCTCAGTTTCAGTAAGAGCATCAATGACGCCATCTAATTCTCCATCCATCACTTTATCCAAAGAATAGATCGTCAGGTTGATCCTGTGATCAGTAAGTCTTGACTGCGGGAAATTATATGTCCTGATCTTCTCAGATCTGTCACCTGTTCCCACCTGGCTTTTTCTGAGTGATGCTTCTTCCTCATGAAGTCTTGTTTTCTCAAGGAAGTATAACTTCGCGCGAAGCACTTGAAATGCTTTCGCCTTATTTTGAAGCTGTGATTTTTCATCCTGGCATGAAATGACTATTCCCGTCGGGATATGCGTAAGACGTACTGCAGAGTCTGTAGTATTTACGCACTGTCCGCCGTTTCCGGATGCCCGGAAGATATCGATCCTGCAATCCTTAGGGTCAATATTTACCTCTACTTCTGTCGCCTCAGGCATGATAGCTACAGTAACTGTGGACGTATGAATTCGTCCGCCTGACTCTGTCGCAGGTACTCTCTGTACTCTGTGAACACCGCTTTCATACTTAAGATGAGCATAGGCACCTACACCTGTAACCGTAAAGCTCACGTACTTCATTCCACCGATTCCGATCGACTCTACATCAGTAGTCTGAACCTTATAGTTATGACGCTCAGCATATCGCACATACATTCTATAGAGCTGTGCAGCAAAAAGCGCAGCCTCATCACCTCCGGCTCCGGCACGTATTTCAACGATAACATTTCTATCGTCATCCGCATCCTTAGGTATAAGCAGAAGCTTCAGATTACGAATAAGCTCTTCTTCAGCATTTTTCGCATCTTTAAGCTCCTCTTTTGCCATTTCCCTAAGCTCAGGATCATCTTCGTTGTTTAAGATATCAGCCGCTTCCTCTTTTGAAGCTTCATTACTTTTATATTTAAGATATGCTTCTACAACAGGAGTCAGAGAAGAGTGTTCTTTCATCAACTCCATATAACGATTGGAATCTTCGGCAGTCGCCGGATCAGCCAAAAGCCGATTCAGTTCCTCGTATTTCATTACCGTATCTTCCAGTTTTTCAAACATTTAACAACCCTTTCATTTCCTGCATAATCTTTAAGAACTTCAACTTCTATGAAGCCGGCAGCTTCAAACAATGCCTTTACGGCATCTCCCTGATCATAGCCTATCTCTACAAATATCCTTCCCTCAGGAACAAGATATTTACCGGCCTCATTCGCAATGATCCTGTAAAATTCAAGGCCATCGTCTCCGCCGTCAAGAGCCATACGCGGATCATGGTCTTTCACCTCGCTCGCAAGCCCTTCTATGACGTTCGAAGGTATATAGGGAGGATTTGAAACTATGTAATCAAATTCGCCTTCAACATTTTCAAACATACTGCTTTTTATGATCTCAGGAGATACTCCAAGCTTTTCAGCATTATATCTTGTCAATGCCAATGCATCATCTGAAAGATCTACCGCAGTACCTTTTATGTCATTTTTATATTTCATGAGCGAGAGAAGAATACATCCTGAACCGGTACACATATCAAGTACCTTAGAACCATCTTCCACATAGCGCATGGCTTCTTCTACCAAAAACTCCGTGTCGAATCTTGGGATCAGCACATTCGGTCTGGCTTCGAACTCCAGTCCCATAAAATCTGCTGTATGTGTAATGTGCTGAAGCGGGATGTGTGAAGCTCTCTGCTCAAGCACTTCTTTATAATCATTATATACTTTTTCTTCTATCTCATCCGAACCATGAACGAGTATAAATGTACGGTCCTTTCCGGACACGAACTCAAGCAAAAGACGTGCATCTATATCACTATCCTGAATGCCTGAATCTTTTAACTTTTCTACACCACTTCTATATGCTTCTTCAAATGTCATTATATCTATTACCTATTTCACTTTGCTTCTGCTCTGTTTGGAAAATTTTCGTCGAGATATTTTCTCCAGTCATATATCGCTTCTACTGACGCGATACCTACCTCGATCATTTTATCATCAGGTTCGGAAGTTGTCAGCTTCTGCATCATAAGTCCCGGTGCAGAAAGCATCATGACAAATCTATTATTGCTTGTACCTGCCAGCCTGATAAACTCGAAGGAAATTCCAGCGATCACCGGTATAAGCACAATTCTCATAACAACCTTCATAATTGGATTAGAAAATTGGATAACTGCAAATAACAAAATGGAAATAACCATGACGTACAAAAGGAAACTTGTTCCGCATCTCCTATGCTCGCGTGATGCAGCTCTTACATTCTCTACAGTAAGCTCATGACCTGTCTCTATACAATTGATGCACTTATGCTCTGCACCATGATACATGAATACTCTTCTAATGTCTTCCATTTTAGAAATAGCAAGGATATAACATACGAAAAGCAGCATTCGGATAGCGCCTTCGACAAGTGCCAAAAGATGTGGTTCCGTGATCCATTTCTTAAAAAGAAGCGATGCCAAAAACGGAAGAACCATGAAAATACCTATAGCCATCAGCATAGCCAACGCCATTATCAATCCGCTGACTACAGAGTCTTTTGCTGTGCTTTCTTCTTTTGTACCATTCTCATCTTCCATGTAAAAATCACTTGAAATATTAAGAGTTTTCATTCCGAGAACAAGGGAATCAATAAATGAAAATACTCCTCTGACGAAAGGAACTTTATACAATACCTTAGGAGCTACTCCTTTATATACATCATTAACAACAGCAATCTCACCATTAGGTCTGCGAACTGCGACAGCAAATTTATCCATATTGCGCATCATAACGCCTTCCATGACTGCCTGTCCGCCAATTCCCGAATATTTAGCATTGCACTGATTAGTATTACTCATTAGAACCTCTCTAACTTTTATTTATTTAAAACATAAACCGCCTGAGCCCTCATGAGCCCAAGCGGTTTCGCTAATGAGTGACTCAATAAAATCACTTCATTAATTACTTATTCATGCCGTACTTCTTGTTGAATCTCTCGATACGTCCGTCAGTACGAACTGCCTTCTGCTGTCCTGTGTAGAACGGATGGCACTTAGAACAAATTTCTACGTGAATCTCAGGCTTTGTAGAACCAGTAACGAATGTGTTACCGCAGTTGCATGTTACAGTTGCCTGATAATATTTTGGCTGAATTTCTTCTCTCATTTTGTGTTCCCTTTCCAACCGTAGATTTCTAACCCGCGGCTCTATCAAAATAAAATTTTCGGTGATTTTTTGCATAGAATCACCAACAGCTTTTCAATTTTATCACGATTCTGTCAGCCTTGCAAGGTCTTTCAGTAATTATCCAAAAAAGATTCTATTTTGCCATTTTCAATATAACCGATAAGTGTATCTACATGAACATTTTCAACACTTCTGAATATATTTGCCTCTACAAACTGATTGCTTTCTTTTAATTTTTCAACCAGCTTCTTTGTCTTTTCATATCCTTCGGAAACTATATGCAGCGGCGCATCAAATCCACTTGCAGTGGCCCATTTAGCTATAAATTCATCCCTTATAAGATATAAAGGTCTTATAACTTCTCTGCCATCTTCAAAGCATCTTGGCATAAGTGCCGCTACCTTTCCCTCATGCACCATTCCTGAAAGTATCGAAGCTATGACATCATCATGGCTTTCTACCTCAGCTTCTTTAGTGCACTCTTTTCTGAGACTCTCATCAGCTTCCGCACTTATCCCAAGTACTTCCGCCATCCTAATCACTTCCGTATTATCTTTCTTTATAAAATACTTAACTTGAAAATTATTCGTGCCATGCATCTGCATTTCCTGAAAAAGCTTTGCTATAAGAAACGCATTGGCACTTCCGTCTATGTCAAGAGCTATGATATCTCCATCATCAAGAAGACCATAGTGTTTAACCGCTTTAACGTACTTTGTCCAAAGCTCCTTACGCTGCGTTTTAATGATCGCTCTTTCAGCATTCACTCGTATTTCATTTTTTACTTCACTCATTTAATTCAAGCCTCATATTTTCTATATATCGTTCATTAAACTCAGGTATTTCAGCTAATTCGAAGCTTTCTGCCATCGCTCTTATCTTATCAAACTCATCTGAATTCCACATATACAGCGCATCTATAGCTCCCTTCAGCGAGCTGTTGCCGACAGCACTCATTCTTCCCTTCAGCGCATATGGCAGAAGCCCTATACCGGCAGCTTTTTCAAGATTCAAAAAGAAGCCAAACCCACCGGCAATATATACTTCTGAGAGTTCGTCAAGCTGCAGACCTATCCTTGAAACAAGCATTTCGATGCCTGTTCTCACTGCAGACTTTGCAAGCAAAAATTCCTGAACATCTTCCTGCGTGACAGATATCTTTCTCTCAGCGTCGCTAAGGACATAGCCTCTACGATAATCGTCCGCCAGAAGTCCACTGCGATCTATTATATCGCATTTGCGCATTTCGTAAACGGCATCTATCAAGCCTGAGCCACATATGCCTTTTGCCGCAGCATCACCAATGGTCTCTATCTTACATTTACCATTTCTTATCTCTACATGACTTATCGCACCATCTGTTCCCGGCATTCCATAACGCAGATTTCCGCCCTCAAATGCTGTCCCCGCAGCCGTAGACGTAACTATAAGCCCTTTTCTGCTTCCAACGACCATTTCACCATTCGTACCAAGGTCAATGATCGCCTGCGTGGCATCCGCTCTGTAAATCCCCGTAGTTTCTATACCGGCAACTATATCTGCACCTACAAAAGCACTTATACCGGGCAGTATCCACACTTCAGCGCTGCTGCATTCCGAGCCGAAAACTTCCATAAATGTAAATTTTCCACCTTCTATGCAGTACGGTGTAAAAGGATAGGCCGCTAAGCCTTCTGTCTGCCATCCCATGAGCAAGTGCAGCATAGTAGTATTTCCTGCAACGCTGATCTTTTCAAGCTCTGTAAATGAAAGGCCGCATTTTTTCAGAAGCTTTTCTGCCTCTTCCATAATATCCTTTTGAACGATGCCTCGCAGCACAAGAGCTCTGCCGGAACATGCGGCATCTATTCTCGAAATCACGTCTGCGCCATAAGCACGCTGATGGTTTATACAGCTTCCGGCCTCAGCCACTTCACCATTTGAAAGATCGACCACCGCCATAGCAATAGTAGTTGTTCCAAGATCTATTGCAAGACCGGGCGAATGTACTTTTTCAAAAGACCGCTGCTCTGATGAAACAGCCCGGATATTTTCCTCATCCAGAGCAGGGCAGACTTCTATATCTTTGCTCACTCTGACGTCACATGCCAGACGACTCTCACCGTCAACGAAAACTCTGCATTTTCCGCATTTGCCGTTTCCCCCGCACGGTGCCGATAAAAATATACCGTTTTCCCTTAAAACATCGAGCAGCCGTTTTCCTTTTTCCCCGGTAATAAAACGTTCATTATTCCATTTTATCCTGCAAAATTCATCTTCCATTTCGATATGTGCATTCCTTTAATGTACATTCACTGCATGAATGGTATATAGCCATTTTATCAGTGTCTTTCGTAAGCACTAACGCACATGCATAGCTTTTCACCGGTTCAAACATTAAGCCTTCGGTGAGCGCCATTCCAAGATTTTTCTGCACTTCAAGCCTCTGTGCGATCAACTTATGCAATGATAAACTGAAATCCTTCGGAGCGTCAAGTATCTTCTCGATTCCCAGATCATTAAGCCTGGCATATCTCTCGATATCGTAAAACGCCTTTTTCTCACACGAAAAAAGGCATTCATCAGCAATACCGCCAACAATCATGCCCTTTATATATTCGCCTTCATCCATATACTTTTCAGCCAGATCACTAATGCCATATCCGACCGTTATCATAAAGAATATCAGATCCTTACCATATAATACTCCGGACTTAGGAAAGTCCGAAGGTATCGTTGTTCTTACTGCTGCAGCTCTTACATTCAAAGCCGCAAAAGCTTCATCCTTTACTTCTTCATAAGTCTTTACAAACTCATCATATGATGGATCTGTCTTTTTGCATCCTATCATAGCAAGAACCGTACTGCACTCGGCAGACGGTTCTTTAAAATCCCATATTTTCATTTTATTAAATTAGATTTCCCTGAGTGTTCTGATAGCCATATCTGCTATTATCACTTCACTATTTTCGATAAGGAATTGTCTTGCTGCAGGTCTTAATGTTACGACCTCGCCAAATTCACATGCTATGTTCATAAGACTTTCGTACATATTGTCCGGAAGGACACTATGCAGAACAAACATGTAATAAGCTTCATCCTGAACGAACTTATATAGCCTGCTGACTATCTTTCTCTTTACTGTGCATGTCCTAGCATAACTAATGCAATCATCAAGTGTTTCAAATCTGATGACAAAGGATTTATTAACTCTCTCCTTTATCTGAGAAATTATATCCTTGTTTTCTTCATCTTCCTCTTGTTCATCAAGTTCTGTCCTTAGCCTGCGTATCTCACTCAGAGCTTCTGTAGAACCGCCTCCGTCAAGCTTAAGCTGTTCCTCCATCATGTCAAGGAGTTCTCTCTTCATAGCTATCGGAAGCTCCGGCATTTTGTCCTTTTGATTCTGAACTACTTCATTGATCCTGTTTTTAAGCTGTGCAGCTTTCTCAGGATCTCCACCAGTTACGTGCTTGAGCGCATCCTCAAGGTCAGCTTCATGAAATACTATCGAAATACTTCTGTCTTCTAATACGCTGATCTGCGCAGATGCCATACGAATTCCGTCTTCTCTGATAATCCCCAGCTTTAAGGCTGCCTGATCCATGATCTGTCTAAAGAAGCGCTTTGTCGCTTCAGTTTTGGCCATGATGTCATCCAGATTAAGACCATTATCGAAAAGCTCCTGTTCAGTAAGGACACATCTGATGTCTGTTTTGTTAAGTTTAGTAAATTTCATCGGCAGCTTCCTCTCCGTAAATAAAACTACAATTACGGTTACATACAACCTTTATAAGCCGCATAAAATGCTGTACTTCGTTGATTTAAGTATACCATAGTGAATTATGATAAAACAACGCTTTGAATGTTCTATGTTCAATCCATGAGAGGTTTTTGATGAAACTTTCCTTAATTTTAATTTTTTCTACACTTATTCTTTAGAATAGTCATCATAATATCATAATTCTCTGGCTTGTGAGGCCAGACACAATCTATACAATTTTTTATTCTGTACCCATCTCTCTCGATCCATGTATGATTTCCAGGACAATTATCCAAAAAATACAATGGGCAGTAGCAAAAAAGACAGTTAAAATCCCCCTCCAGTTTATGACAGGGAAAATATTTGCACCCTGTATTTTCAAAAAACCTACTCGAATTTTCCAACTTCAAACCTCCGGCATTTACGGATAAAGTTCTCCGCATAGGAAGGGCATGATGAATAGTACAGATGCGGCCATCCCCACCAATGAAAATCATCCACGTATGCGCAATCCCATGTCTTCGCTCTTATCGGCTTATATGCCACACAGCTTGATCCATTTTCAGTCCCATTATAATAATGGAATTCATGACCGCGGATCGCTCTTCCATTTCCAAGAAACGAATCTTCTTTTTCCGAAATGCTCATATATCCAAATCGAACCAAATGCCCTGTATTAAAAAACTTAGAGCTTACTGCACCAACCATTGGGTATTCTGTACCGTCTTCCGCTTCTATAGAAGTTCCAAGATACATGAAGCCTCCGCACTCTGCTATACTTGGCATGTTCTGCGCAAGTGCAGCTCTTATCGACTCAATCATGCTGGTGTTTGCTGAAAGCTGTTTAGCATACAGTTCAGGATAACCTCCATAAAAAATAAGTCCCTTGACCCCTGCCGGTATCTGCTTGTCATGTATAGGCGAGAACGGTACAAGTTTACAGCCGAAGTCTCTTAAAATATTCAGATTATCCTCATAGTAAAATCTAAATGCCTCGTCAGCCGCTATTCCGACCGGTACAAGATCTTTATTAGGCACTCTGTGACGCAGTACTTCCCAATTAACATCTTCTGCTGACTGTGCTATCTCAAGTATTTTTTCAAAATTAATGTTTCTTGCCAGATTGCCAGCTGCCATATTAAGTTTAAGATTGAGATCTTTTATCTCATCCGGCATGATAAGTCCCAGATGCCTTGTATCAAATTTAAGATTTTTATCGTAAGAATAATATCCGATCACAGGTACCTTAAGCTCACTTTCAAGGTGACGCTTAACATATTCATAAGTTGCCGAGCTTATCCCATTCAAAAAGATTCCTTTGATAAGATTATCACGGTCATAGTCCATGAAGCCTCTTATCTCGGCAGCCAGAGAAGTGCCACCCATTCCATGTACATCACATACAAAGATTATCGGGCATCTGAGCGCTCTTGCCACATCATAAGAAGACGCCTTTTCGCTTACTCCTCCAAGCCCATCATAAAGTCCCATTACGCCTTCGATTATAGAAATATCGACATTAGCGGCATTTTCCATGAAAAGCTTTCTTGTTTTTTTCACATCTGTAAAAAATGTGTCGAGATTCTTTGACGGAACTCCCAAAACTCTCTTATGAAACATAGGATCGATATAATCAGGTCCACACTTGAACGCTGCTGTTTTAAGCTTGCTTCCGAGCATGAGCTTTATCAAAAGGCAAGTTAAAAGAGTTTTACCGGAATTACTTTTTGGTGCTGCGACCATTAATCTTGGATAATGCATTTATTCTCCCCCCATTTCAAACGATACCACATAGACAGGATTTTCAGCCTTCATGAGGTGATATCTTCCCGCCTTTGATGCTGTTGATATCTGCGCTAAAACAACAGACTCATCTGTATGCTCTGTCGTTTCCAGCACTTCCTTGACCTCTGCGACAGTTTCAAGGCTGACCGCATTTATGACAACTCTGATACGGCTCTTAAAAGCTTCAAGCAGCTTTAAGATTTCCTTCATATGTCCGGCACTTCCACCAATGAAAACATGCGTCGGTCTTTCAAGCCCCTCTAAGATTTCAGGAGCTTCCCCTTCTATTATTTCTACATTATCTACTCTTGCTTTAAGACAATTTTCACGTATCAGCTCAACTGCTTCTCTATTACGCTCTACTGCCACTACTTTAATATTTCGGCTTAAAAGCGCACTTTCTACAGTTATTGAACCTGTACCTGCGCCAATATCCCATAAAACTGAATCATTTTTTAACTTCAAAGCACATATTGAAAGCTCTCTGATCGACTTTTTTGTCATCGGTACATTTCCACGTACAAAAGCTTCATCACTTCTTCCGGGAGTTATGATCTCAGTCAAAATCTTTTTGTTTAAAATAAAGCAGCATGCAATTCCTGATATATCAAGACCTGCACACTCCGAAATATCTGATCGGATGACCTTCTCGTCATCATAGCCAAGTCTTATACCAGTTATGATCTCAGAGTTGTATACGCCAGACAGCATCAGCTTTTCCGCAATTTCCTTTATGTCTGATGCATCATTTAAGAGCATAAACACTTTTTTATTTTCTTTAACAGCACCAACATAATCTGCTTCTCTTCCATGAATGCTGACAATTTTTGCGTCTTCCCATGAAATTCCGCTGGAAGCAGAGAGCATCTGTATACTCGATATTCCCGGAAAAACCTTGAATCCGATACCATTTTTTTCAAGAAGCTTTATAAGTCCGGCTGCACCACTGTAAAACCCTGTATCTCCTGAAAAGACCACTGCGATATTCGCCGAATCCATTTCTTTTTCCAATATGATATTTAATATTTTTTGTGCATCATATTCTGAATATTTGGCACATTTAAGATCCAGTGCCTCTATAAGTCTCTTAGCACCGATCACTGTGTCCGCTCTATTTAATGCTTCAAGCGAATCTATTCCAAGTTTATCGGGATTTCCGCTTCCCATGCCTATCAATGCGATCTCTTTTTTTTCACTTAAGCCATATTTCTCTTTAAGTATTTTCTTAAGTTCTTTAAGCGAAACACCTTCTGAATGGTCAGGATCTGCAATTATGCAGCTTTGAATCCCCTCTTCTTCTGCTGCACTTATTTTCTCCGAAAATCCACCATTATCTCCTGTTTCTTTTGTAACCAGACATTTTATATCAAACTCTCTTATAAGAGCTTTATTCATCTCTTTTGAAAAAACGCCCTGCATAGCGATTATATGCTCATTGCGCACTCCTGCCTCTTTCACTGCATCTATAGAAGCATTTATCGGAAGAACCCTCACATACAGTCTTTCTGTACCAAGGCGTTCTGTATATTCTCGTATAGTTTTACTTCCTGTCGTAAGTAAAATGTTTCCCTCAATGCCTTTAAGCGCCTTTGCACATTCATGCGCGTCAGAAAAATAAAGTGCATTCCTGTGATTTCCACTTCCCATACCTCGTTTGAGCCTTATGAGTTCTACACCACATTTCTTTGAGGCAGTCGAAATATTCTTCCTTAGTTCCTCTGCAAATGGATGAGCTGCATCAATCACAAGTCCAAAGTTCTTTGTCTTTATAAATTCTTCTATCTCTAAAGCGTCCTTACGTCCGACGACTATACGTATATTTTTAAGCTTCTCAAGCTCTTCTGCTCCGGCCTCTGATGCGACTGACACCGTGCATTCAGCTTCAGCTTCATTAAGAAATTCCGCTGCTTTTCTGCCTTCTGTTGTACCACCAAATACAAGCACCTTAACCGCTTGTTTCAAAATCTCACACTCCAGTCTTTTAATGCCATTGCCGCAGTAACACCATTTTCAGCTATCTTTGGCACAAGTATTTTATATTTTTTACCGCATGCAGCAGCCGCCGCACGTTCACACACATTCGCAACCCCAACAGTCTTCTTTACAAAGTCAGAAGCACTGAACTCTCCAGCAACATTTCCAAGCACTTCTGCAGGAAATGTCTGAAAGCTCAACTCCTCTTCCCTTACAAACTCTCTTAGCCCAGGCTCATGCTCTTTTACATCTATGGTCGCAGCTCCCAGCACAGCAGTTTTTTCAATATTTCCCTGCTCCACGACCTCATTAAACATCCTTCTTATATCATCTGATGATCTGCCCTTTTTACAGCCAATACCCACATATACAGCCTTCGGCACTAAATGCAAAAGGCAGTCAGCCGCATCAACCTTCTTCGGCGAGATTATCACATCAGCCTTTTTCTTGTTTGTGATTTTAACTTCCTTAGGAATTATACCTCTTATTTTTCCGCCATCGACTTTTAACGTAATCTCACGCTCATTAAGCAGCTTTGCTGACACCTTCTTAACTCCATTTCGATCGAGCATGACAAGATTATTCTCAGCTGCAAAAACATCCACCGCAAAAAGATTATTGACATCCGTAGCTGTCGTTATGACAGGTGTAGCTCCTATCGCTTCCGCTATGGTAACAGCGAGTTTTTTTGCACCACCTACATGTGCCGAAAGCAGCGGTATGCAAAACAATCCCGCTTCATCAACCACAACCACCGGAATATCGCTGAATTTATCCTTAACACATGGAGCTACAGCCCTGACAGCAATTCCGCACGCACCTATAAAGATCAGCGGCACATGCTCTTTGAATCTCCTTCCTGTCCAATCGCTCAATTTCTCTTCCACATATATAACATCTTCAGGAAGTTCATTTCTATCAATCTCCGAAAACTTTGTATAAACAGGGCTTTCCTCTCCCAACACCTGTTTTATCTTTATTGCAAGCAGCAGCCCTTTTCCTGTAAAACTGATAATATCCGCCATATTCTCCTCATAAGCTCAGTTATAATTTCTCCAACTGTGTCAAAAATCGTTATATAGTATACAAAAGTGCATTGACTATGGCAGCCGCAACATTACTTCCGCCTTTTCTGCCAATATTAACTATGGAATCTACATCATCATTTACTATTAATTCTTTTGCAGCAACAACGTTTACAAAGCCTACCGGAACACCTATGACAAATGAAGGTTTATAGCTTCCTTCAAGCATCATATCATGCAGACTTACTAACGCCGTAGGGGCATTTCCTATAGCAAATATCACCGGTTTATTTAGCTTTTCTGCGGCTTTTCGCATGCTTATGTATGCTCTTGTAACTTTCTTTTCTGATGCCTCAGCTGCCACATCTGCATCTGCCATAAAGCAGTGAACCTCTCCGCCATATTTTGCCAAAGTCTTTTTACTTATACCTGAAAGAGCCATATTTGTATCTGTCACAATATCCGCTCCCTGCCTTATAAGTTCATGTGCCTTTGCCACAGCGCCTTCTGTAAACTTTAGAGTTCTCGCATATTCAAGATCCGCACTCGTATGTATAGCACGCATTATCACAAGGCGATTCTCCTCATCAAGATGAATGCCGTTATTTTCCAACTCAGTATTTATTATTTCAAAGCTTCTTTTTTCTATATCTCCCGGAAGGACATATTCAAGTTCCATCTGCTATTACCTTTAATTCCTTGATCAATTCAACATTATCTTCATGCTTTCGCACTGCAATCCTGTACCACCCATTTTCGAGACCATAGTAGTCACTGCAGTCCCTTATCAATATCTTTTTTTCTATAAGCTTAGTTTTAAGGTCTTTCCGACCATCAGCCCCAAAAAGTATATAGTCTGCTGATGAAGGTATCACATCGAAGCTCATTCCAGCAATTTCTTCTGACAAGTATTTTCTCTCTGCTGCGATCACTTCTCTGCTCTCTTCCAGAAAGTTTTCCTCTTCCAATGCCGCAAGCCCAGCTTCTTCCGCAATGATTGAAACATTCCATTCTGATAAACATCCGCTTATCTTCTGTGCCATCATTGCATCACCTGCCACAGCATAGCCGAGCCTGACACCCGGTATAGCAAAGCTCTTTGTAAATGACCTTACAACACATACATTTTCAGCTATTTTATAAATAAAACTGTCCTTATTCCTGTCCGTAAGTGACAAAAAACACTCATCTAAAATAAGCAGTTTACCTGTCTCAGCAATTCTTTTTATGATATCTATATCGGCAATATCTCCCGTTGGATTATTCGGAGATGCAAGCATTATACAGTCTACATCGTCTGTAATACTTTCAATGAAATCATCCTTAAGTCTGAAATCATCCTCTCTTCTTAGAAAATGCCTTTTAACTTCCGCTCCTACTGCAAGTGCTGCATACTCATAGCCACTGAAAGAAGGGACTGCAAGCAGAACCTTTTTAGGACAAAAAGCTCCAAGTGCCGCCATAAAGATTTCCGATGCACCATTTCCCACAAGCACGTTTTCTTTATCCACGCCATACTTTACGGCAATTGCATTTTTAAGCTTTTCATACCGTATATCAGGGTATCTTTCAACTTTCTCTACCGCTCTGACCATAGCTTCTTTGAGCTTTTGCGGGCATCCAAGCGGGTTAATGTTGACCGAAAAGTCATATTTTATTTCGTTTCTATATATATCTCCACCATGCATCAGATCACCATTATCACTACCAACATTCCTAATATGCAAAGCAATTCCGCTGATACCGATGCTGATATCATGAGCCTGTTTGCTCTGGCAATATCTTCAGCCTCTATCGGTCTCAGATCATCGCCAATAGTTGGTTTTTTCACTATCTTTCCAAAGTATTTTGCATCACCTGCAAGTCGTACTCCAAGTGCCCCTGCCATTACAGCCTCACCCTGTGCGGAATTCGGGCTTGCATGGTTTCTCCTGTCTCTCTTCCATATCCTGTATGCATTTTTCCATTCAAATGTTTCATCTGCGAACACGCTTGCAAAGATCATAAGAAGTGCTGTAACTCTTGCAGGCACAAAGTTCAGCACATCATCTGTTTTTGCTGCAGCTCTGCCAAAATACATATATTTATCATTCTTATAACCGATCATCGAGTCCATCGTATTTACAGCTTTATATATATATCCACCGACAGGTCCTGCTGCCGCCAGAAAGATCAGCGGCGCAATAACACCATCAGAAGCATTCTCCGCAACAGTTTCAACTGCAGCTTTCGTGATACCCTCAGCCCCAAGCGACTCCGTATCCCTTCCAACTATCATAGACACAGCTTCCCTCGCCTTAACGATATCTCCCTCAGTCAAAGCCTTCCAAACCTTCATACTCTCTTTTTTAAGACTTTTCATCGCAAGTGCAAACCATGTAAATCCTGCCTCAACCAAGATTCCCGCACCATCCGCGATATTATATGCACCATATAATATGAGTGCCACTACTCCTGCTGTGACAGCTATGACTAATACTTCCAATATCACTCCCATCACAAACTCACGTCTCTCATTTCTTTTACGCGGATATAAAATTTTTTCAAATAAACTTATAAGCTTTCCTATCAATATTATAGGGTGAAAAGGTATCCTTGGATCTCCAAAAAGCGCATCAAGAGCTGTGCCGAGAACAAATGCAATAAGATGACAAACTATCATTTCAATGTCACAGCTATTCCCGCAAATATGCGTTCCACATGCTCTGCCTCTGCCGCTATCTTCACAAGGCTTCTTCCAAGTCTTTCTCTATACTCACGTTCAAATTCATCCATAGGTATAACTCCGGAACTTACTTCATCTGAAATAACAACACATTCCGGTTCCTTTCTTAATATTTCCTCAAACTCTTTTTCCGGTTCTTCGCCTGCCGCCAGTTTTTCTCTAAAGCTTTGCGCATAATCATCCAAAATATATCTGTCCGGATATTTTTTTCTGGCATATTCACTCTTGCCCTGTGCAAAACCGCCTAAGATCAAGATCATAGTCACCTCATCATGCAGAATACCGCAGCGACCACAGCTGTCAATAGTTCCGAAAGACTCGAAAACCATCCACAGGTGTCTCCAGTGATTCCGCCAAATTCACGTTTTGTTTTTTTATAATAATACACCCAAAAAGCTCCATTGATTGCAACGACTGTAATCGCTTCAGCAGCACTGACCAATGACATCACAGCTGTATATATGATAAGCTCTGCCGCCAAGGACGCCCTGACTGCTGTCTTGTGACTGTTATCCGCAAATGTATATAAAAGTCCATCTTTTTTCGCACTTTTGAACAAAACAACTGCAAGCCCGGAATATATTCTGGAAACAATAAATCCCGAAAAAATAAACAGCATATCTGTTTTACTTTTAGCCGCTGCCGTATATGCTCCCGCGAAAAAGAGAAAATATGTGATTATGCTTATAACGGAAAATGCCCCGATATGAGGATCTTTTAGAATTTCAAGTTTTCTTTCTCTCTCCATATGCGAACTCAGCGCATCCGAAGTATCCATGTAGCCATCAAGATGTATTCCACCTGATATTACGCATGAAATGGCAATTCCTACCAGCGCAATGACAATACCTTCTGCCCTGCCGGCCGCAAAGTGATACCAAAGAGCAGAAATTCCCATTATTACAGCTCCCACGAATGGAAAAAAGCTGATGGCATATTTCATATTTTCCTCTGTCCAATCAAATATCGGCACAGGTATTCTTGAGTACATTGCAAATGCAATGCAAAATGATTTTAATATATTCATATCTTTTTATAGAAAACAGGTATACCTGCTGCTATTTCCACAACTTCTTCCGCAAGTGCAGCAATTTCTTTATTCAGGTCACCAAGCATCACAAGATATCTTGCTGTTTCTTCATCATATATCGTCCCATCACGAAAAATATCATTAGATACTATCACAAGATTCCCGCAAGCCCCTGATGTTTCAGAAATATCAGCCAATATACACTTCTTAACCTCTTCTTCTGTCATATCTTTCCAAAATCTCAGATTAGCCGCAAGATTTGAAAGATCTTCTAATAATATGGTATCAGAGTCTTTTATAGATTTCAAATTATCGCAAAGTCCAAAGGGAACCTCTATCGTTTCAAATCCCTTGTCTTTTCGCATTGCGCGATGCCTTGCGATACGCTTTTCCGCTTCCTTTCCATCATTCTGCATAGTCGCAAAATAGAGCTTTCGGTCATTTCCCGAAAGCTCTAATGTACGTTTCTCTGCCCACTCTGATTTACCACTGCCGCTTCCACCGATAACCAGAACGATCATTTAAAACCTCTCATATTGGTCAACTGCAATATCATCAAACAATTCACAGCTGTCATAGACTGTCATAGCAATATCAAGCATGCCCATCATCACTACTGCGCCTGTTCCTTCTCCAAGCGCCATATTTGCGTGGATCACCGGTTCAAATCCAAGAAGCCTGTTCAAATGAATCGCAGCAGGCTCTTTACCGATATGCGAAGGTATCAGATAATCCTTTACCCCCGGTGCTATCCTCTCTGCAGTAAGTGCGGCAACATCCGCAATTATCCCATCAAGTACTATCGGGACACCAGCCTCAGCTCCACCTATACATACTCCCACAAGACCAGCGATGTCCAGACCTCCAACACATTGAAGTATCTTCATCGCATCCGCATTTCTAAGAGAATACTTATCTATTGCTTTTTCTATGACTGCAATTTTATTCTTTAGCCTGTCATCATCAAGCCCCGCACCACGACCAGTCACCGTTCTTACCTCAAGCCCGGTAAGCGCTGCAGCCACGGCACTGCTTGTAGTTGTATTTCCTATGCCCATTTCTCCTGTAGCTATCATGTTATAGCCTTTTTGAGCATATTCCTTTACTAAAGCTATCCCTATATCTATTGCCTTTCTGCACTCTTCAGCAGTCATCGCCGGTTCAAGTGCAAAATTTCTTGTACCACGCCGTACGTTTTTCTGCAAAACACCTTTTTGATTAACTTCAGACACGATTCCTATATCCACCGGAATTATGTCTGCACCTATCTTCTGTGCCATTCTGCACACTGAAGTTGTACCCTCAGCCATTTTTTTAGCACAGACCGCAGTTACTTCCTGACCTGACTGACTTATATTTTCTGCAACGATTCCATTGTCTGCACACATGACCAAAACACACTTTTTGTCGATAGAAACATCAGTCGTGTTTTGGATTGCCGCAATGCCTGATATGATCTCTTCAAAACGGCCCATACCATCCAATGGCTTTGCAATACTGTCCCATCTTTTCTTTGCTTTTTCGTAAACTTCTTTTGAAGGGTTATTGATTTTGATCAAAGCAGTAATTTTCCTGAAGAAATCAATTCTCTGCAATCCTCTTTAAGTGCTTTGCTGACCTTGCCTCCAGAGTATAACTCTCTGCACATGTCATCCTTGACTTTTTGCTGTGTAAGGTGATTCAATTTTCTCACTTTATTAAGAAAATCAACCATTTTAACCTTATAAGGCTGACCATCAATGATCTCCTCCAGGAGCACCTCCTGTATGTTTAATTTATTATCGACGATAAACCAATCAAGCCAAAGGTCAAAATCCATCGCTTTCCGCATAAACTACCTCCACCTCATAAGAACTTCCAGCTACTTAAAGTATCTCACAAAAGGTGGATGCAAAAAGGCTTTTATTCAATACATCCATGCAATAAATTAATAAATTTCTATAAACTTATAATTCTACCGGAATTACGATCTCATACATGGTATGCCACATTTCCTCTTCCGAACCGCCAAGAGTTATCGTTCCTCCATGCGCTTCGACTATGCGCTTGGCGATCGCCATGCCAAGTCCGCTTCCTTTACCGCTTGTACGTGCCTTTTCGCCAACCACAAATGGCTCAAAGATTCTGTCTCTCATGCTCTCAGGAATTCCAATTCCGTTATCGCCAAGCTGTATTATACATGAAAATCCGTCAGTTTTCACTCCTGCATATATCTGTATTCCCTCAGAATTATGACGTATTGTATTACTTATGATATTTTCAAATACTCTTTTAAGCTGCATTCTGTCAAAGGATGCCATGATGACCTCATCCGGAATATCTGTTATCAGCTCGAAACCAAGCAAATCCAATTCTTCATACTTCTCAGCAAGGTATTCTCTTAAATATTCGCACAGATCACCCTTTTCCATCTTAAGTTCATATTGCGGATGCTCAATCCTGCTAAATTCATAAAACTGATTTATCAGCTCTGAAAGCATTTCCGCCTTTGTAACTATCGTGCTCAGGTACTTCTTTGCATCATCACTCTTTACCACCCCATCGTTTACCGCTCTTGCATACCCTTCGATAACCGTTATTGGAGTTCTAAGATCATGCGAAATATCCATAAGCATATCTCTTCTCTCTTCCTCCATTTGTATTCGATGCTTCTCACTCTTTGCCAGACGCTCCGACATATCATTAAATGATTTAATTATCTCTTCAAATTCCAATGGACCCTCATAAGATGAGATATGCTCTGACGCATCCGGGCTCTTCATTCGATTCATTGCTTCTTTGATCACCTTAAGCGGAGAAGTTACATGCTTCATAATGAGCAGAGTAAAGAACGAAGTAAGTGCAAAGAGTATAGCTGCCGCTGATGCAAAAAATGTAAACATGATCTTTACACCCTGCTGACCGCCATTGTACCACGTCTGATAATCTACATGTGCTATACAGTAACGTACTGTCCCATTTTTATCAGTAAACTGCATCTTTTGTAATAACAAAAAATCAGCTCCATAGTTAACCAAAAAAGCAATCTCATCCTTTGTTAAGCGCTTTTTTTCAAGACTTATGCCCGTACTATATACAACATTTCTTTCATTATCAAGTATAGCAATTCCTGCCGGCTGCATGACAGACGATTCATCGTCTTCTAATGTTGCATATTTGACGAGGTAATAACCGATCTGACCATCCTCATTGTAGATCTTATCTATATAATAACTCGTACCAAGCTGGATATCCGGTATCAGGGCAAGCATATCATGCGTGTAGTTCCGACTTTTTGATTTATCACTCACATATATACTTTTACCGTCTGCATCCAAAATTTCTACATATCCTTTTCTTCCCATATACTTACGCACAGGAAGTTTTCCATAATCCGACTCTGCAGTTTTTGCAAGTTTATCTACAAACTCCGAAAGCTCAGGTGGATTATAGCTTTGATAAGCAAGCTCCGATGCCATTTTATAAAAGTTGAGCAGCAGAACTATTCCAACCACTATAAAAAGTATATAGCTTCTAAGCACTATCAGATACAGGCTTTTGCTCTTTCTTTTTTTCTTTTCTCCAGTTTGTTTAAGCATTTATACGCACTTTCAATTAATTTTCTCAAATCTGTAGCCAAGTCCCCGTACAGTTTTAAGATATTTAGGTTCTTTAGGATTTTCTTCTATTTTTTCACGAATCTTTGATACATGTACCATTACAGTATTTGCATCACTTTCAAAATATGTTCCACTGATATTTTCAAATATCTGGACCTTTGTAAATACTCGTCCCGGATGCTTCATGAGCATCTCCACTATCTTAAATTCCATAGGTGTCAGATTTACTTCTTTTCCATTTTTTCTGACCACCATTGCTTCCATATCAAGCATAAGATCGCCGATTACGATCTTTTCTTCTTCATCCTCAGGAACAGCATTTTCATTCAGGCTGTAAAAACGACGTATTGCTGCATTTACACGTGCTACAAGTTCCATAGGATTAAAAGGCTTCGTTATATAATCATCTGCGCCTGCATCAAGACCAAAAATCTTGTCACCCGGCCTGTCCTTCGCAGAAAGTATTATTATCGGCATATTGTGTTTTTCACGAACTTTCTGCGTAAGCTCAAAACCATCCATCCTAGGCATCATAATGTCAAAAATACCTATATCAGCATGAACAGATTTAAGTATTTCAAGTGCCTGCTTTCCATCAAATGCTGTAACCACATCATAACCCGCATTCTGCAGATAAAGTGTAAGAAGTTCTACGATATCTCTATCATCTTCTGCTACAAGACATGTATATTTATTATTCTCTGTCATAAATTTCTCCTTGCTATAAATACTATAACCCAGCCATATAAAACCGAACTTTACTTCTTCTTAAGATATTCTTAACTCAATGCTCGAACACGATATCGTATAACATATTTATATCGATATTTGCCCTCATGACTTTACTTAATTCAGCATATGACTCTTCTCGTCTTTCTCTGTCGCTTTTAACAGACACATTATCCAAGCATATACCTTTGACTTCAGCCAGCGTCCTTATCATTGTCCCTGCTATCTCAGCGGCATCAAAAACTCCATGTACATATGAACCATAAACATTATTTCGTGAACAGTACTGCTCTCCGCTCTGTCCCATATGTATCTCATATCCCTCATACCTAAGACCGTTAAGTGAGCTGAATATTCCTGAAAGGCCACTAAATTCACCCTCGGTTCTTGTCCTGACTTTTTCTTTCCCCATTATGGTCTCGATTGGCAGCAGTCCCATTCCACGTATCTCTCCGCCGCTTTCCATTTCTTCAGGATCAGCTATGCGCTCCCCAAGCATCTGATATCCGCCGCAGATTCCAAAAACAGGATGTCTTTCCGAATGCCGCATCACCTTTGCTTCAAGTCCACACTCTCTGAACCACTTCAGATCTTCGATCGTATTTTTACTTCCGGGCAATATTACGAGATCAGGCTCTCCAAACTCTTCCACATCAGAAACATATCTCAAAGAAACATTGGCTACACCTTCAAATACATCAAAATCAGAAAAATTAGATATCCTCGGGAAACGTATCACCACTATATCCACAGCTTCAATACCGCGTTTTTCAAATCTTTCCGAAAGCGAATCTTCATCAGGAAGGTCAAGCTTCGTATAAGGCATAACCCCAAGTACAGGAACACCGCACTTTTCTTCAAGAAAACTTATCCCAGAGTCTAGCAGAGATACATCACCTCTGAATTTATTTATTATAAGTCCTTTTACTCTTTTCCTTTCATCCTCTTCAAGAAGCATCATAGTTCCAAGAAGCTGCGCAAATACACCTCCTCTGTCGATATCTCCAATAAGTACCACGGGTGCATCAAGCATTTGCGCAAGTCCCATATTCACGATATCATTGCTTTTCAAATTTATTTCTGCCGGACTTCCCGCACCTTCGATCACTATAGGTGAATACTCTGCATTAAGAGAATCATATGCCTTTTTTATCTCAGGTATAAGCGAAGTTTTATACTTAAAATAGTCTCTTGCGCTCATATTTTTCAAAACTTCGCCATTGACTATCACCTGTGATCCCACATCACTCGTCGGCTTTAGGAGAATCGGGTTCATCCTTACTGATGGCTCTATCCCGGCGGCTTCAGCCTGTGTCACCTGCGCACGCCCCATTTCAAGCCCTTCATTTGTTATAAATGAATTTAACGCCATATTCTGCGACTTGAAAGGCGCCGGACTATAGCCATCTTCCTTAAATATACGGCAAAGTCCGGCTGTCAAAAGGCTTTTTCCTACACCGGACATAGTTCCCTGCAGCATTATATTATTCATCAAGTTTATTACTCCTCTTCGAGATTTTAGCGATAAGCTCATCAAAAAGTTCCTTGATAAGTGCACCTACCGGAACTGCAAAAATCATACCAAAAAATCCTCCAACTGCACTTCCCACTATCAGCGAAGCGATGACAAGAAGCGGATGGATCTTGATATTTGAACTGAGAAGTTTTGGATTTATGACATTTCCATCAATTGTCTGCACGATAAAGAGAATAACAAGCGAAATAAAAAGTTTTGTAAAATCACCATTGATCACACATACAATGATGGTTGAGCCATATGCAACTATACCTCCGACATAAGGGATTAGATTTCCAATACCTGTAAGTACTCCGATTATCACAGAAAATTTCACACCTATTATCGAAAGAGAGATACTTATCAGCAATGCCATTATAAGTGCATCTATGAGCTGCCCTCTGATATATCCTGAAAAAATCCTGTCTGCACGTTTAAGCAAATTATGAAAACCCTCATTAAATCTTTTATTTGAAAGAGCTATAAGAACATTATTCCAATACTTTGCGAGACCTTTTCCATCCAGCATGAAGTAAATTGCAAAAATAATGATAAAAACTGCGCTTGTAAATACCGAGCCTATATTTGAGATGGTCTTTCCAATAGCTCCCGCCTGCGTCTTGAGTGCATCTCCAAGCGTTACTACAAGAGCATCCAATGATTCTTTTAATCCAGGAGTGCTTATATTTAATTCCGTAAGTTCCTTTTGAAGTGAGCTATAAAAACTGTTCAAGGTTCTTCCATATTGGCTCATCATATCTGTCATCTGAGTAAGTGAAGCCAGCGTGAACTGTCTTGTAACTGTTGATATGACCAAAGACAGCAGCAGTATGACTATTAAAAAAGCCATTACAACAGTCATTGCAACAGCCATCGGCCGCATATCTTTGTTTTTTTTACGTACCGCCGGAACTTTATTTAGTTGGCGTTCAAAAAAATCTACCAATGGGTCAAGAAGATAAGCTATTATAAGCCCTCCTACTACTGGCTGCATCACAAGTACTGCCCACTTTCCAACAGTATTCAGTGCATTAAAAACTATATTTATGTGGTCGAGAAGCCGCACCAGCACTACTATCGCCATGCATGTAGCAATTACATATATGGCGATCAAAGTATATTTAGGGTTCATATCATCCTTAAAATTTTTCATACTCTATACTTCCATTTTCATCATTTTTATAAATATTTTATCATACTTAATGTTTTTTTGTGCATCTGCTTATAATAAATGTATAATACACAATGTACTAAATACAAAGGAGAATCCTTTTTATATGGCAAATGAAACCGAACAGTTCAAAAAGCGTATTCACGAGCTTTCTGAAACCTCATATACAAACTCACAATATCTTTTTACAGATTTCTTAAACGAAGCAGAACTCTCAGATGTGCTGAGTATAGCCGGAAATGCTTCTGAAGAGATCTCGACCGGAAAAACTGTTATATGCTCTGCTTTCCCTTCAGGAATCACAATTTACGGCGGTCATACCATGTCTACCCGCTGCATGATTCGCTTCGGTTCAGAGGAAGCTTTCGCCTATGACGAGCCTTTCCCGATATCGATAGTTCACATTTTCCCAAGGCTTGCTAAATTTGCTGATACCTTTACCCACAGAGATTTCCTCGGCGCAATATTAAACCTTGGCATTGACCGCAAAGTGACAGGTGACATTCTCACCGATGGTACTCAGGCATGGCTCTTCGCAGAAGAAAAGATGGCAAAATTTATCAAGGACAATTTAGATCAGGTCAAGCATACACATATCATCTGCGAGATAGTCGATGATATCCCTAAAGAGATGCAGGTACATACAGAGCATCTTGAATTTCAGGTTCAGTCAGAGCGAATCGATGCAATTGCCGCACAGATTGTTAAGTTATCACGCAGCAAAGTCCTTGAACTTTTTCGCACTCAGAAAATTTTTGTGAACGGACGCACTATGGAAAACCCTTCATTTCAGCCAAAATCAGGTGATATGATCTCTATCCGCGGTTTTGGAAAGGTACGCTACTTAGGAACTACGCGACTGACCCGCAAAGGAAAATGTAATATTGCTATCGAAAAATTTATTTAAGTTGAACCGAACATATATTCTATGATAGAATATATCATATGAGTGAAAATTTTTTTATCGCAATCGATCTGAAATCATTTTATGCATCTGTTGAGTGCCAGCAAAGAGGTTTAAATGCCCTTACTACAAACCTTGTTGTAGCTGATCCTTCAAGAACTGAGAAAACGATCTGTCTTGCAGTATCACCTTCACTAAAGGCATATGGTATTCCCGGAAGGGCACGTCTTTTTGAAGCGCTGCAAAAAGTTAAGGAGGTCAATTCCATTCGTCGTTTCAAAGCTCCGGGACACAATTTCACAGGTAGTTCCAGTAATGCAGATGAGCTTGCAATACATCCTGAATTTGCAGTTGACTTCATAACCGCACCTCCAAACATGGCACTGTACATGCAGATAAGTTCCAGAATCTATAATATATACTTAAAATATGTAGCGCCGGAGGATATCCATGTTTACTCGATAGACGAAGTTTTCATGGATGTAACCCACTACTTAAAAACCTACAACATGACTCCACGTGAGCTCGCCGCCAAAATGATACATGATGTTCTGACCGAAACAGGCATCACTGCAACAGCCGGAATCGGCACTAATCTATATCTCTGCAAAGTTGCAATGGATATAGTTGCAAAGCACATCCCCGCTGACAAAAATGGAGTACGCATCGCAGAGCTTAACGAAATGACTTATCGTGAAAAGCTTTGGGATCATAAACCGCTTACAGACTTCTGGCGTGTAGGTGCAGGATACGCGCGCAAACTTATAGCTAACGGAATGGAGACAATGGGCGATGTTGCACGCTGCTCTATAGGAAAGCCTGACGAATACTATAATGAAGAGCTTCTATACAAGCTTTTTGGCATAAATGCCGAGCTTCTGATAGACCATGCATGGGGGTGGGAGCCTTGCACAATGGCAGATATCAAAGCCTACAAGCCTGAGTCTAATTCACTCGGAAGCGGTCAGGTACTGCAGTCGCCCTACCCACATGAAAAAGCACGGCTCATAGTTCACGAAATGACTGATCTTCTTGCTTTAGACCTTGTTGATAAGCGGCTTTTAACCGACCAGATAGTACTTACGATCGGCTATGATATAGAAAATCTTAATGATCCTGCCAAAGCTCAAAAGTACCGCGGTCCTGTCATCACAGACCACTATGGCAGAAAAGTTCCCAAACACGCTCATGGTACAGCTAACCTCGGTCAGATGACTTCCTCATCTGAGCTGATAATCAAAGCAAGTCTCGAACTATTTGAAAAGATCACTGATCCATCACTACTGGTAAGGCGCATATACGTTACTGCAAATCACATAACAGATGAAAATAGCGTCAAGTCTGAGCCAAAGTACGAGCAGCTCGATATATTTACTGATTTTGCTGCCTTGGAAAAAGAGCAAAAGGCTAAAGAAAAAAAAAGAGCACGTGAGCGCAAGATGCAGGAGGCTGTCCTCTCTATCAGGAAAAAATTTGGAAAAAATGCCATTCTCAAGGGAATGAACTTTGAAGAAGGTGCTACAACACGAGAAAGAAATAATCAGATCGGAGGGCATAAGGCATGAGTATCGATAAATACAAAGATATAATAAATCTGCCCCACCCGACTTCGAAGAAACATCCACGGATGTCTGCTTCTAACCGGGCGGCGCAGTTTTCACCTTTCAAGGCTTTGACAGGTTATGATACCGTCATTGACGATACTAATAAATTCAATGAAGAAAGATACGAAGCCAATGGCGGACGCGAAGAAGTTTTTAAGCCTTCTTAGCAGATATGATCTCTCCTAAGGCTTTGATAAGCTCATCAAGCTCTTCTTTCTCTGTAAGATATGACATACTTACTCTGAACGAAGAGTTTGATATTCTTCTATCTCCTGTAATCGCCATAACAGCTTTTGAAGGAAGTCCTGCATCCGCGCAGGCTGATTTAACTGAGACATAAATGCCTCGTTCATCCAGCATTTTCTGCATATTCACGCCTCTTATACCGTCAACTGCCAGATTGATGATATGAGGAACGGCATCTTCCGGCGAAATTATCAGCACTTCCGGAAGTTCCTTAAGTCTATCTCTTAAGTACCTATTTAGCTCTTTTACATTCGTATACCTTTCATCAAGCCCAAGAACAGCCAGCTCCAATGCTTTACCAAGCGATGCTGCCAACGCGAGAGTCGGTGTACCGCTTCTGAATATAGTTGTCGAGCTGCCGCCATTCAAGAGCGGTTCCATCTTCACATGACGTTTTTTTATAAGAAGTCCGCTGCCGTTTATTCCAAAAAATTTATGTGCAGAAAGACTGACCGTATCACAGTCTGTAAAGTCAAAGGGTATCTTTCCTATAGCCTGTGTAGCATCCACATGAAGCATACATCCGGGATGATCTTTTAAGAATAACTTGATCTCGTCAATATTTCTAATGCTTCCTGTCTCTGAATCTATCGCAGATACCGCAAAGAGAACAGTATTTTCATTGACCAGCTCCCTAAGACTCTCAATTTCTACAGCACCAGACCTGTTTACCTTAACTTCAAGGACCTCATAACCCTTTTTCTTAAGGTAGTCCATACAAGCATTCACAGAAGAATGTTCCAGCGGAGTTGTTAGTACACGGCTTCCTTTCGGCATTCTGCATACGATTCCTTTGATCGCCGTATTATTAGACTCTGTAGCACCGGAAGTATATATAACCTCGCTGCTGTTAACCGCAAGAAGCTCCGCTATCCTTGCAGTAACCGCAGCCATTTCAGCCTTCGCCTTTTCGCCCGCTCTGTGCTTGGAGTTAGGATTTCCATAAAAATTCAACTCACTTTTGGCAAATGTTTCTACAACTCTTGGATCTGCCGGAGTATTAGCAGCATAATCAAGATAAATCTCCGACTTCAGCAATAGTTCCACCTCCTATGACGATATCACCGTCGTAAAGCACAGCCGCCTGACCGATAGTTACAGCTCTCTGCGGCTCATCAAATATCACTTCGATCCTTCCATCTTCCAATGGATTAACTACACACGGCTGCTCTACCTGACGATATCTTGCCTTGCATTTGCAATGTATCGGCTCCTTCAGCCCGTCAGTTGAAACCCAGTTCATCGTATCAGCGATAAATCGTCTTGAAAAAAGCCTGTCATGCTCGCCGACTGTAACTGTATTTGCTTTCATATCTTTCGCGCAGACATATATAGGATGCCCTGCAGCGATTCCAAGGCCTTTTCTCTGTCCGATAGTATACCGTACTGCTCCGCGATGTTTACCGATCACATTGCCATCAGGGTCTATAAAATTTCCCTCAGGATACTTTTTCCCGGTATACTGCTCCATAAATTTCACATAGTCCCCATCCGGAACGAAGCATATATCCTCACTGTCATGCTTTCTGGCATTTACAAAGCCCTGCGCTTCAGCTATATCTCTCGCTTCATTCTTAGTCATTTCACCAAGCGGGAACTTGATATGTGAAAGCTCATCCTGTGTGAGATTGTAAAGCACATAGCTCTGATCTTTTGTAAGGTCCGCTGCTTTTTTCAAAAGGAATCTTCCTGTAGTTTCGTCTTTTTCCACTCTTGCATAATGACCAGTAACGATATAATCATCCCCGCGCTTGAGTGCTTCTTCCAAAAGCTTGTCAAACTTCATATATTTATTGCAGTCAATGCAAGGGTTCGGAGTACCTCCTGCTTCATAGGTACGAACAAACTTATCTATAACTTTAGCTTCGAAATCATCCACATAGTCAACAACTTCATATGGGATGTCGAGCTTATATGCAACGTCTGCGGCATCATCTATATCTTTTTCAGAGCAGCAGGTATGATACGTGCAGACTCCCACATCTTCATTATGATAAAGACGCATTGTAACGCCTTCACACTCATATCCATCCTTTTGCATCAAATAAGCGGCTGTAGAACTGTCCACGCCTCCGCTCATAGCTATCAAAGCCTTCATTAATCTATATCCTTTCAAAAACTGTCATATTTTATCAAAATCTATTATAATTTATCAGCTTATGTTATCTCAGAAATGTTTCTGCGTCAACTCTGCCATATTTATGATATAATCTTTTCTTGCGTAAAAATAAACAAATAGAAAGAGGAACATTTATGAAAATCGATCTTGCCCCGATGGAGGGTCTCACTGACTATACCTTCCGAGGTGTTTTCAATAAATATTTCAGTGGTGTCGACCGCTACTATACTCCATTCATAAGCCCGACTTCCACACGCTATCTTACACCGCGCGACTACAAGGAAGTGGCTTTAGAAAATAACGAAGGAATGCGCCTTATCCCACAGCTCCTTACCAATAATGCCGAGGTATTTACCGAAACATGTCGCGAGCTTAAAGAAATGGGATATACCACGGTTAATCTCAATCTCGGCTGTCCTTCAGGCACAGTCACTCACAAGGGAAAAGGCGCCGGCTTTCTTAAATATCCTAAGCAGCTTAGAGAATTTCTCGACTACATATACTCACATGCAGTTTGTGATATCTCTATTAAAACCCGCATCGGTACAGCAGACAAAGAAGAATGGTCAGAATTGCTCAATATCTACAAGGATTTTCCTATAAATGAGCTCATAATACACCCACGTCTTCTAAGTGATTTTTATCGTGGACCGGTTCACACCGATGCTTTCAAACAGGCTCTTGAGCTTCTCAAATGCCCTGTCACATACAATGGCGACATTACAACTGTGGAAAAAGCAGAAAAGATCATCGAGGCTTTTCCTGATACCTTCCGCATAATGATCGGACGCGGCCTTGTAGCTGATCCAAATCTTGCCTCAAAGATCAAAGGTCTTGAATGTGCCGACCGAAAAACGATCAAGAAATTTACAAGCGAACTTACTGACGCTTATATAGAAAAATTCCATGACGAACGCATCGCTGTAAACCGCATGAAGAGCATCTGGATATACCTTGTTGAAAGCTTCCCCGGCTCCGAAAAAGCTCTGAAGCAGCTAAAGAAGGCTCAAAATCTTGTTCAATATAAAAGCGCTGTTATGCAGTTTTAATTAGCCCTATGTTGACGATTTCAAAATAGGACATTAGTTTAATTTAGAATGTGTCAATTCGCTAAAAAAGGGAAGGAACACGCCTTCCCTTTACACATCAAAGATTCAAAAATCTTTCCCACTTTTCAACATCGCCGCTTCCGCTGAACTGCATTCTCCATGTATGATCTTCATCTCTTATAACAACGTCATATCCGCCTTCACGGGCTTCTACAGCATCTACTCTTGTCTCCTGCAGTTTCTTGAAAACTTCTTCATACTCAGACTCATCCACAATCTTATCAGGAACTTCTTTGTAAGGCTTTTCATTTACATCCAGCAGTGAATACCCTTCTTCAATAAGCTTTTCCAATTTTCCATCAATAAATGAAAGTTCAAGGTCATTTGTCCTCATTGTCCTGATATCTCTATTAGCCGAATTTTCAGGCAGGATATGCACATCACTGATTATAAGTTTATAAGTGCTGAGCCCCTTCTGCACCTCTATAAGTGTCGAATCATTAAAGTCAAAATTATTCAGCTCATTTTCTGTCTTAAATGCCATTTTAGTCTACTCTTCCTTCTTGTTTGATTTATCAGCAGATGAAGTTTCCTTCTTTTTCTTATTTTTCCTATGCTTACATATAGCTATAATGATCAAAGTGATCACCAGCAAAAACGGCCAGATTTCAACTATGCCAAGTGAAAGACCTATGATGAAATCACCAAAATTGGAAACCGAATTGCGAAAAGCGATTGCAAGACGCCTGAAATAAGTCTGCTCTTCCGGCTGCTCGATCTCCCTTACAGAAACCTCCCTTATCGTGATATTCACAGTAGAATATGCAACAGAAGTATCCATACGTCTGAGATCTGATTTCAGCTGATTTATCTGAGTCCTCACCGAAGTCATCTGCTGTTCTATAGCTATTATATCATCCATTTCCTGAGCCTGCTGCATGAGTTCCTGAAGTCTCTTAAACTCTGCCTGATAAGATTCAAGCTCTATTGACGCATCCGAATACTGCTGACTTATATTTTGCGCAGACGACTCTTTTGATTCTACCAGACCATCGAGATTACCGGTTTCACTCATGAAATCATTATATTTATCTGATGGAACTCTCACTGTAACATAATAGCTTCTGTTTCTGGAACTTATATCATCAAAACCATACTCGTACCAGTCTGAATCATCATTATAATTCTCTGTTTCGATGATCCCTTTGTAGCTACTCATCATAGCCTTGCAGCCAGAAACCGTTTTCTCAAAGCTCTTGGTTTTTATAGACACATTTCCTGTATAAATGATTTTTTCCGCACTCAGGTTTACAGTTTCCTGATATTTCTCTGCTGCAGGCTCATTACTTTCTCCGGCTGCAGTCATCTTGCTTTCTGCCGCAATATCATACTCATCAGTCATGTAGGCATTATCTGTCGTTATATCTGACTCAGCCATATATGTCCCTTCACTTTTTGCTGATGAATTTCCACATGCTGTTAAAAACATAACGGCAACTATTGTAGAAAGTGCTATAACCCTTTTGCAACAGCCACTCTTTCTCATACTATTTCCTCCCCATTTCAATTTTTTCTTCCTATTAATTATACTCTATTTCATTGACTCTCTCACCAAAAAATAAACCTTGCAAAGTTTTTGGATACTGTATACAATGTAGATGTTTGTGTTATTTTTGTGAAAGCGATTTGAGATTTATGTGTAAAAAAATAATAATTTACCTGTTTGCTGTGCTTACAGTACTAATGTTTTTAATAGCTGCCTCAGAGCTATATAGCTATGCTGCGCTTAAAAATATATTCGAAAGTCCAAAAGAATTTCTTACAATACTAAAGATATCTGTTTTAGCGATAACATTAATAAGCTGTATCATCATTTATTATATCTGGATGCATATATACAGCATAATGAATAATAATTTCAAAGATGTCACCGGCATACAAAATAAAGTTTCGCTTGAGGCCAAGATTTCTGAAATTGCTCAGCGCAATAATACCATGAATGTAGGTCTGATGATGTACGACCTCAATGATTTTAAGCAGATCAACGATACTTACGGTCATGCTGCCGGCGATAAACTTTTACAGGATTTTGTTGACTGTCTTTCAAAAATTCTTGTGAAAGACAGCTTTCTGGCACGTTTTGGCGGAGATGAATTTCTCATAGTTCAGGAAAATGCCACCCCTGAACTTATGAAAAACATGAGTTTAAAGCTCTGTAGGATAATAGATGAGTATAATAAAACCGCCCAATTCAAAATATCCTATGCCGAAGGTTATGAAGTGAGCTATCATAATCATTATTTTTTCATAGAAGATCTTCTTGATGAAGTCGATAAAAAAATGTACCGCGACAAGGCTTATAAGAAAAAAAACATCACCGAAGACTATAGCCGTGAAAAACCTTATGAATGTATCGACAACATTATTACCGAAAAGTCATTTGCTTCAGAGATTTTTAAGTGTATACAAGAGACCGACGAAAATAAATCACTTGCACTTATAATCTCTGATATAAGCAATTTTCACTATTTCAACAACGCATTTGGATATTCTGTAGGCAATAATATACTTAAATCATTCTGCGGCGAAATACTTAATGCTCCGTCAATGCTTTTTTCGAGGCATCTGCATTCAGATGTTTTCGCCGCTCTTTTGGATGTAACTAACTTTACCGAGGAAGAACTGCTTTACCATATAAGATTATATAATAAATATATCGTTAATAGAATTTCAAAGCTAAATCATGTTTGTCACTTTAAGATAAACTCCGGTATATTTATGATCAATGACCGTTTTTTAGCACCTGAAATAATGATTTCAAATGCTAACACCGCCAGACGTCTTGCAAAAATGAACAGCACGCATGTATGCTGCTACAATAAACAGCTGGAAGAAAGCGAAGTTAAGGAAGCTAAAATACTCCTGACTTTTCCGGAGGCATTGGAAGCAGACAAGTTTCAGATTTTCCTTCAGCCTAAGGTAAATACTTCCGACGGTACTATTAGTGGTGCTGAGGCACTTGTTCGATGGATAGATGATGGCAGGCCTGTATGGAATCCAGACGATTTTATCCCGCTTTTGGAGCGCACCGGATATATTACAGAGCTCGATTATCTTGTTTATGAAAAATGTTTTCGCTTTCTTTCGCAAAACGAAACCATGAAAAATAATTTTATAACTATATCTCTTAATGTCTCGCCTGCACACTTACTTACGCCACAGGAATTTATTGATAAAGTTCTAAATCTGGCTCAAAAGTACTGTATAGACCTTAATCGTATAATCTTTGAGATTACTGAAAATGCTTTTATTCAGCAAAAAGAACCTCTTGATAAGGTGATTAATGTATTTCATAGGCATGGGATACGTATCTCAATGGATGACTTCGGCTCAGGCTATTCATCGCTTCAGCTTCTTGATGATATAAAATTCGATGAGGTTAAGATCGACAAGAAATTTTTTAGAAATGGGATTAATGATAATTCCAAGATCATACTGCATGAAATGATAGAAATGCTAAAAAAACTCGGTAAAAATATCGTTTGTGAAGGCATCGAAAAAGAGGAAGTCGTTGACTTCTTAAAAAAAGAAGGCTGCGATGAGCTTCAGGGCTTCCTCTTCTACAAGCCCATGAGTGAATCAGAATTTGCTTCAATGTTCTCCGAACTTTATGATGAAGCTGCAGGCTGATTCGCTTCTTTGACAATAACTATAGTAAAATATCCGGCATCTGCATTAATCTGCTCTGCCCCATATGTAACCTCTTCACTTTCCATACCACAGTTATTTATGGTATAGATCTGAAGAGGTTTTTTCTTTGACTCCTCCACAAGATATTCCTTTAGACGTCCAAGCTGTCTGCCTGATTTCATATATACCCTTGTCCCTCTGTACTTCGATGTGTGCTCTATATCATCGTTTCCTGAAATTATATGTATCTCGGAATTTCCTGAGCCTATCGCTATCTGTATGCGGGCTGCTGCCGCACAGAATGATGTGATCCCGCTTACGATCTCAGTCTCTATTCCCGCTGCCTTTACATTTTCAAGTACATACATAAAAGTAGAATAGATAGTAGCATCGCCCAATGTAAGAAAGACTGCATTTTTCTTTTTCTTAAGTATATTTATGATTTTTTCGGATATCACATCTATCTCTTCAAGCATCCTATTTTTATCACTTATCATAGGAAAATCAAATGCATATATCTCTTTTTCAGCGATCTCAGGGATTGCCTGCTCAGCAATCCTATAGGCAATGCACTTTTCCTTTTCAGAAGCCGGTATTATGATGCAGTCACATTCTTTAATGAGCCTGATTGCTTTAAGCGTCATTAACTCAGGGTCACCAGGTCCCACTCCTACGCCTATAAGTTTTCCCACAAACGCACCTCCAGCAATCGTTACTTGTCCAGGCATAGCTCCTCCACAATCTCATCAGCAGTTCTTCGCCACTCTGTGATCACGCAATTCTTATGTACATACTTTCCGCAAAACATCACAGAAAGCTCTACATCACAATTATCGATATATGCATGTATTCCCATCGGCACTGAACAATCTGACTTTAGCCTTCCCAAAAGATATCTTTCCATTTCAAAGCGCAGCATACTCTCATAGTCAGTAATATCTGCCAAAAGCTTGCGGATATCCTCATCAGCCTTTCTGCACTCTACTGCAAGCATTCCCTGGCATGCAGCAGGTATAAAATCCTTCGCATCACATTTACTCACACTTAATCCGGAAAGATCCGGCTCTATCTTCTCCAAATCTGCCACAGACAGAGCTCCACCTATGATAAGCCCTTCCGCAATCTCAAAGGGAAGATTCTCAGCGCTATGTACAGCGATATCTGCTTTGCCCGATATCAGCTTTTCTTCTATCTCTCTGACAAAAAGATCATTTCCATCTATCGAAGAGAGCGGTGACTTCCTATCTGCATCTCCCGAAGTCACAACCTCCAGAAACTCTATCTCAAGCTCAGGTACAGTACTTATCAGCTTACGCTTTACTTCCTCTGCCTGAGCTATTGCCAACTCACTTCCTCTTGTTGCTAAAATAAGTTTTTTCAATTTTATCTCCTATCCAAATCTGTACGCAGTAAACTGCATCGTACGACTTCATTCCTGTACTAGTATAGTCTGCCAATAAAATTGACCCATGTCTGTATTTTGTCTTCATCACTATACATTAAGTCATTTCTTATTTCAACCAATTGACATCGCTTATGTATTCTTTAGTATTTTCGAAATTTTCTCATTCTAAGTAGTATAATTATCCTAGTATTACTGTTTTTAATTAGCTCGACTTATTCTAATGATGTAAATCCTCTAATGGTGAGGGTTTGCATCATTAGAATTTAGTCGAGATTATAAAAAAACAGTTATACTAGTATTGGCTCAGTAAACAATTTTTAGGGAAGAATAGGAGGCTTAAATGACCTACGACGAAATGATACAGAATGCGCGAAACAGCATGGGCGGACTTTGTAAAGCATGCCCTGTCTGCAATGGAAAAGCGTGCGGAAACACTATTCCGGGTCCCGGCGCAAAAGGCATCGGTGATGTGGCGATACGAAACTACGATGCATGGCAAAAGATTCGCATAAACATGAACACTATCGCTGAAAACCGCGATGTTGATCCGTCCTTCGACTTCTTCGGGACAAAGCTTAAATACCCCATCCTTGCAGGTCCTGTAGGCGCTGTAAAGCTCCATTACGGTGAAAAATATGATGATGTCGCATATAATGACATTCTCGTAAAGGCTTGCCGTGATTCTGGTATAGCGGCATTTACCGGAGACGGTACAGATCCGAATGTTATGAAAGCAGCCTGCAAAGCAATAAAGGCTAATGCAGGAATGGGAATCCCAACTGTAAAACCTTGGGATACTGAAACACTTAAGCAGAAATTTGAACTCGTAAAAGACTCTGATTCCATCGCGGTTGCCATGGATATCGACGCTGCAGGTCTTCCATTCCTTCAGGGACTCACACCACCTGCCGGAAGCAAAACAGTTCTTGAACTTGCAGAGATCATCAAAGCCTCAGGAAAGCCTTTCATCGTTAAGGGTATCATGACTATCAGAGGTGCGCTTGCAGCACTTGAAGCCGGTGCTTCTGCCATCATAGTTTCAAACCACGGCGGACGTGTTCTCGACCAGACTCCTTCCACCGCAGAAGTTCTTGAAGAAATAGTCGACGCTGTAGGCGGTCGCTGCAAAGTCTTTGTAGACGGCGGTATAAGAAGCGGCATTTCTATCTTCAAGGCACTCGCCATCGGCGCAGATGCTGTTGTTATTGCCAGACCATACGTAACAAGCGTTTATGGCGGAGGTGAGGAAGGTGTCAAACTTTATACAGAGAAGCTCGGAAATGAGTTAAAGGACACCATGCGCATGTGCGGAACCGCTACGCTCGGAGAGATTTCCCGTGAAAATCTTTTCGATCCTTCATCAAGTTTCTTCACAATGTAAAAAAATGGCAGCTGTAAATCATATTGATCACAGCTGCCATTTCTTTAATTATTAAGTTCCTTAAGGATACTTACTGTTTCCAGATCTTCCTTTGTTACTTTGATATTTCCAATTGATTCATTTCCTTCAGGATCAATGACCTTCATCTCAATGATAGTTCCCTCTTGAAAGCCACTTCCTGCTATACTCTGAATAAAACTTACAGCCTTCGGATGCTGAGTCTTAAAAATATTAAACCTCTTTGCAAGCTGCATCATCTTTATAGGATTTACTGCCATAATACATTCCTTTCATAAAAAAATAACCACTAACAGTATACATCAAAATACCTTTTTATGAAAACAAAAAGATGCATACAGGTTTTACCCTGCATGCACCTTGATAAATCCGCACAGCTTCTCAGTACTTTAACTCTCCAGAGAAACGTTCTCCGCTTATCGTTATGATTCCTGCGTTTGCGCTGTACTCAGATTTTTTAAGTTTTAACTTCTTTCCGTTGACTACAGCCTTTACTGACTTAACCGCACCTGACTTACTAAGCCTGATCTCAGCGTTTTCACCTGTAAGAGCAAGCTTATCTACCTTGAATGTAAGTGCTGTCTTCTTAACCTGCTTTAAAAGCTTTCTCTGAGCCTTAGAAGCGCCTTTTATGCCTTTGATATAGAATGTGGCTTCACCGGCCTTTTGATTATTTTTATATCTGAGCTTGAGCTTATCGCCCTTATACTCTGCTCCATCAACAGTTACCGTAATATCCTCTGCGCCAAATACTGTCTTCTTGCCATTAAATGAAACTGTTTCCTTATATGTGACTGAAACATCATCTGAAAGCTTCTTCGTCACAGTAGATACAATCTCATTAGCAGAAACCGCATCATTTTCTGATACAGCTTTATTTCCTGAAGCAGTGTCATTTCCTGAAACTGCACCGTTTCCTGAGGCAGTACCATTTCCTGAAACCGCGCTGTTTCCTGAAGTTGCAGAAGGTTCTGCATTATTGCCTGAAATTGAAGGTTCTGTAGTGTTTTCAGAAGGAGTTGGCTCTTCCGGGCTCACTTCTTCAAATCCTACAATGCCATTCAGAGCTTCCCATTCCCTAAGCTCTGAACCATCACCATTATAGTAAACGCTGTGTCCAGCAGAATTTCCATCCTCATCTGTTCCAAGTTCCTCTTTGACTTCATTAAGGATGCGTGAAATTCCAAGTCGATTTGCATTAAGTTCATCCGCAAATTCTGAACCAGCCATAAACTCAGCACTTCTCGCAAAGTTATTGCTTACCGCACTCTTAGTCACATCTGTACCTATCGGACGCGCTTCGATCTCAGTACCCTGATTGAGTATTTCAGCATCGCTATTGTAATAGTTGCCTCTTTCTTCAGAAATACCGGCAGCTCTTCCCGAAATGATTCCAAGGTCAAAAGTTGTCTTTGAAGAAGAAACATTTCCTGAAGCATAGCTGTTTACGATGACGCCGCCGTCAAGTCCGACTATACCGCCAGCAGTTGCCTTATTATTATTACCTGATCCAACTGAAACATCACCAAGTGAATAGCAGTTCACAGTTGTTACACGGTTCTGCATTCCCATGATTCCACCGGCATAAACCGTTGACTTATTAGCGAATGCCTTAAGCTCGACATCTGACCATGTATTGAGCATGCTTCCCCTGAGCAGATAACCTGCCACAGAGCCAACCTGGTCATAGCTATCCTGTGTATTAACTTCGATATTACCAGTTACAGAGCAGTTATCGATAAAAATTCCATCTTCACCAGCCCCGATAAGTCCGCCGGCTCTTGTAGCCATTTCTATCTCAGCGTTAATATCCACATCTCTCAATTTAATATTTTTAAGAGTTACTCTGTTTACAGAAGCGCTTTGAAGTTTATTAGAATTAAAATCACCCTCTGTAACACCGAAAAGACCTACAGAGAATCCATTGTAAGGCTCGGCTTCTGTACCCATTTTAAGATTTTTTATAACGTGATTTCCACCATCGAAGCTTCCTCTAAATGGATATATCGCAACAATGCTCGGACTTCCATTCACTCTCACCTGAAGTGATCTGCCGATTGGAAGCCATTCCTTGTCGCTAAGTGTGATATCTGCTGTCTGACGGAACCACACACCTTTCCAGTTTACATCTTCATTAATTGACTCTGCAAGGTAGCGAAGCTGCTCTTCATTAGATATAAGATAAGGCTTCTCTTCTGTTCCCTCACCGCCTGCAAATTTTGAAGTATCAGCAGCTTCATAATCTGTGAAATCGCCGTAAACAGCCTTTTCCTTCGCTTTCTTAAAAGCTTCGTCAAACTTCTCACCCGAGTCATTTCCGGACAAAACTTCCGTTGATTCAATCTCATTATTTTTAACAACGATCTTTACAACAGTGCTCTTGTCTTCGCTTCTGCCGTACCATGTACCATTGTTTGCAGAAACAGTTTCTTCCTTTACGTTCTCAACTTCAGGCTTCACATATTTCACTGTGCCATATGCTGTATCAAAGACAACTCTCTTTGATGCTTCATCATACTTCCATCTCCTAAGTGCAGAAGCTGAAAGTCCAAACTCTGTAATATCAACCGGAAATTCCTCAAAGAGCTCATTCATGCTTACTGCAATGCTCTTATAAGAATCAGCATCGTAACTTTTGATATCCTTTGTAAGTCCGCCTACATATGCAGTACCATCTTCATCACTAACATCAGGTGCAACAACAGTACCTACTGACTCTGGCGGATTAACACTCTTACCGTCGATCACCATTGACGCATTTTTATCGAACCAGCTGTCATAAGTCTTACCTATTCCTGTGATCCAGCCTGAAAGCATTCCTGCATATATTGAATACTCTGCTGTTTCAAGGTCAGCATCAGTATAACAATTTACTTCAGAGCCCGCCTGTACACCTGCGATACCGCTTACTACAGCCATTCCCTCAAGACCATTTTCACGACTTCCGCTTCCATAGATCTTACCTGTTGAGTAAAGATTCGCATTAAGTCCTCTGTTATTAAGACCTACTATAGAACCTACTTCTGCAAGAGCTTCATCCTTTACAATACATGAAATATCCATGTCTGATGAAGAATTGATTATCGCACCCTTAAACTGGTAAGCTGCTATACCTGCTGCAAATGAATTTGATTTTGTTGAATATACAGAAATCTTACCGGAAGTTTTAACATTATCTATAACAGCTCCGCTATTATCATCCTCTGCATCACTATCCATAAATCCGGCGATACCGCCTACAAAAGCGGAAGATTCAGCAGTCACATTGAAATATATATCAGATACATTAAGGTCATGCACTCTTGAATTTTCTCCAAGTCCGCCGAAAAGTCCAAGATAGCGAGTGTCTCTTGTAAGCGCAGAAGCCTTCTCCTCTGTACCAACTTTTAATCCGCTTATAACAAAGCCATCTCCATCAAAGTCACCATTAAATGCGTAATCACTTCTGCCGATAGGTGTCCACTCTTCGCCGGAAGCGTCAACATCTCCTCCAAGCTTTACATACTCACCTGTGTAATCCTGAGTATCACTGAGTGAAAGTGCAAAATTTCTAAGCTACTCTGCTGTCTTAATAACATAAGGATCTTCCTTCGTACCTGCTCCGCTCTCAAAAATATCAGCCGAAGTAACATCTTTTTCCCAATCCTTATCATCAAGAATGACGCCGTCTTCTGCTGCTGTCCAGCTCTTAAAGGTAATATCTGAAAGTCCAAGCTTATCAATATATGAACTCATCGTTTTGACATTTCCATTAAGTTCTGCAGCAAACTCAGCCGACTGCATATCAGCCTTCTTTTTTGAAGCAGCCTCTGCAATATTATCAAATGTAGTTCCAAAAGCTTTTGCTTCCTGAGTTTCTCCTTCACCAGTTGCCGAAGTACACTCAACCTTTGCATCAGAAGCATAATAAAGCTGCTTTCTCGATGTATCTCCCTTAGATGCCATCATCCAGCCAACGATCTCACCTATGTAAGTTTCTTCAACTCCTGCATTTACTATAGCAATGTCGCTTAATGAATAAACATTCCACAGATATCCGCTGAACATTCCGGCAATTCCGCCAATATAATTATTTCCATTTGAGTTATTAGGTGTTTTTACGTTTATTTCACCCTTTGAAGCAGCATTTGCAATGATCGCATTATTTCCTGCTACGCCTGTAACTCCACCAGCATAAACCATTGGCTTTTCTACCGGGCACTCTGCTGTGATCTTCACATCACTATATACATTTGTTAGCACACCATCCTTATTAACACGTCCAACGATCGCACCTGTATGAAGCTGTGCTTTAACCTGCTCATTTGTCTTGATCTCGCCTGAAACAGCTACATTATCGATCTTACCGCCGCCGCTTACGATATCTCCGGCTACTGCTCCGGCTCTAAGCACATCAGCGTCATTTGAAACTTCAATATCTACATTCTTAAGATCGACATTTTTTACGACCGCAGAATTATTCAATGATGAAAAAAGTCCTACATTTGCCTCTGCAGAGTAGTTTTCTGAAATTCTGAGATTTGTAATGGCATGATCCTTACCATCAAATGTTCCATCGAAAAGTGAATCAGTATTATCTGATGCCTTTGCTTCAGCACCTATAGGATTCCATGAATCTATGTCTCCCAGATCCACATCTGCATCAAGTTCTACATATTGTCCTTTATAAGTATTTCCTTCATCGACTGATACAGCAAAGTTTTTCAGCTGCTCAGCTGTTTTGATGATATACGGATCTTCCTTTGTTCCGCTGCCGCCGTCGAATACTCCATGATCTTCCGCCTGCTCAAGCGCGTCTTCCACTGCCTGCTTTATACCCTCAGAGCTGCGTGTCGCACCTGATATACTCTCGACATCCGTAGAATCTGCCTTAACTATACTTTCGAACAACTCAACTGCTTTATTCCAAAAGTACTCAGTTTCTGTGTTGCTCACATTTTCAATCGAAGATATCTTTCCATCTTCAATAGTGACTTTAAGCTTTATCTCGCCATTTCTACCTTTACCGACGCCATAATATTCACCATCCTGATATATGACTTTCTTGGCATTTGAACTCGCAGATCCATCTTCAACACTTTCTGCAGTATCAATATTTTCAGTTGCATATACTGCTGTTCCTGAAAATACTGTTCCACACACCATTGCTGCAGAAAGCGAAAGAGCCAATGCCGAATTGACTACTCTTCTTTTCATATCGCTCCTCTTTTCTGATTAATTAAATACACCGTGTTTTCAGACGTATGTTTTTATTATCGTACAAAGGAGTGTTGGTTAGCAATAGCTAACTGATTAACTATTATCAATAATATTGATAATGATTTTCATTTTAAGAACTTACCGCATAGCTTTCTCCATACCGCGCGTCGCATCCTATTCACGCAGTACGTTTTTTAACTTAATTGGAATTCCAACAGAATTTCCTCTAAGTCAAAAAAGTGCTAATGAAATCATCTTCCATTAGCACTTTCGTAAATTATTCTGTTTCCATTTCCATCGAAAAAACTCCGGTTTCAATTGAATGCTTTATTGCTTCTGCTGCGATCAAGTACCTCTTAGCCGCTTCTCGAATAGAAGGCTCTGTAGATTTTCTGCAGGTTTCAAACTGCTTTCTGAAGTAAAATGCAGCCTTTTCAACATCATTGTCTCTGACTGTAACGCCGCCGCTATGCCATGTTCCCGTTGCCGAATCATAGTAACCTTCTTCACTCAACTCAACCTTTACAAGATGATCAAGTCCTGAAGACTGTGCCAACTGCTTTATAATATTATTGCGATCTGCTCCACTAATCATTTTTCCATCCTCTAACTACTGTATTACAATTATGAATGTGCCAAAACATTACAAATAATCAAACTTGGATAGTATACTACATTTTCGTCTTAATGTATACTGTATACATAAATTTAATATAATTTTTTTCTTACTCAAATTTGTAATTTGCAGACAGATCATCCAATCAGCTTATTCTGACGTCAATACTCGCTTGTGACGCATACAATGCATTTTGGAAATTATAAGAATTCCAACACAATTTCATATAAGAAAAAAGCTTCTGCACAATGCAGAAGCAAACTATGTCAATATACACTTAAAGCCGTTCAAAAAATGAACGGCTTTGTAAAATCGGAGTGACGTGATTCGAACACGCGGCCTCTACCTCCCTAAGATAGCGCTCTAGCCAAACTGAGCCACACCCCGTTAGTCAAAATTTTAGGTCGGCTCAACCGAGCCGACCTTAATATAATAATAATTTTTGTATAAAAAGTCAAGCAATTTAATCATCTTCCTGTGCAGCTATAAATTTCTTGATCATATCAATAGCAAAATGCATAGGATACAACTGTACCATAGTTGAATCTATGAGCTCACCAACTGTCATTCTAAATGCAACTTTTACAAAGAAATCTTCAGAAGTTTCAAACATCTTCTCAAATATTTTTACACTTTCTACATCGATCGTATCAACTTCCGGTGTACTGATATCTGTAGGAATCGTAAGAAGCTCAGAAAGTGAAGTGGCAGCTCTTCCCATCATCTGGTTCATCGCCTCTGCAGCAGCTGAAAGATGAATCTCTGTAAGCTCTCCATCCATTACCGTACCGTTTCCACCCATCATAAGGTCAGTCATTATCTTTACATCATCTTCTTTTAAGATAAGTACATTATTTCCTGACAAACCTTTTATGTAATGAATCTGCACAAAAATACATGTGTTTGAGTAGTCATCCAAAACATGGCTTCTTTGCACGATAGACAAGCTTGGTGTAGTAATATCAACCTTATGATTTAACATTGCTGAGAGAGATGTGGCAGAATTACCCATGCTAATATTAGCAACTTCACCCAAAATATCCACCTGTTCAGATGTGAGTTCATTATATATCATATTTACGCCCCCTGTATATGCGGTGCCACAGCAACCCTTCACCCTTTTTCACCGCTTAATATCAATCTAATAATATCATAAATTTGACCTATGTGGTATACTAAAAAGGTGCTATTATCGCACATAATTCAAGACATGAAACGGAGAAATTTTTATGAGCGAAACATGTAGTCATAACTGTTCTGGATGTGAGCAGACATGCGCACAGCGTGATCCAAAAAGTATGATTAAACCTCAAAACAAAAAAAGTAATGTAAAGAAGGTAATCGGTATTGTTTCAGGAAAAGGCGGCGTCGGCAAGTCATTAGTTACTGCCCTTAGTGCAATCGCTTCTAACCGCATGGGTTATACAACAGCCATCCTCGATGCAGATATCACAGGTCCTTCTATTCCTCATATGTTTGGTCAGACAGAAAAAGCCTGGGGTACTGAAGACGGAATGCTCCCTGTTGAAACTGAGACAGGTATCAAGACAATGTCTATCAACCTTATCCTCGACAACGAGTCTGATCCTGTTGCATGGAGAGGACCTATCCTCGGTTCTGTAGTCGAGCAGTTTTGGCAGGAAGTCGTTTGGGGCGATGTTGACTTTATGTTCGTTGACATGCCTCCGGGAACTGGTGACGTAATGCTCACTACATTCCAGTCACTTCCTGTAGACGGTATCATAGTTGTTACAAGCCCTCAGGATCTTGTTTCCATGATCGTCGGCAAGGCTGTAAAGATGGCAGAGTCCATGAATATCCCTGTACTCGGTGTCATTGAGAACATGAGCTATCTTGAGTGCCCTGACTGCGGTAAGAAGATCGAACTCTTCGGTAAGAGTCACCTTCAGGAAACAGTTGATAAATACGGTCTTAAGATTCTTGGTCAGATTCCTATCGTACCTGCTATTGCAGAAATGGCTGACAACGGAACGATCGAACAGTTTGATAAGGACTACCTCGACGGCATAATGACAGTTCTTAAAGAAGTTTCATCTGAAAAAGCATGAATTAATAAAACCGGACATCTATGGCTCAGATGTCCGGTTTTTATTAATTTACTGATGCCTTATTTCCATCGCTATCTACTACATATCCATGACCTGCATCGTCAAGTTCTTTAACAAAAAGTGCTTTAGCATTAACCTGTTTTCCATCAACTATCAGCTCAACCATGCCTTCTTTTCCGGCTTCTGCATCATCTTCACCAAGATTAGCAAGCGCATCGCATATTTTATTATATGGATTTTTCCACTTGCCATTCTCGTCAGGCACATCACCATGAGCGATCGACACATACTTACCTCTACCATTAGAAAGAGTTTCATAGTCACGCGGGATACATTCGAGACTATGCCTTTTACCAAGCTCATATATTTCCATTATCTGCTCGATATTCTCAGGCGTCTTTTTGCTGGTATTCTTCCAGCCATTCTTTTCCCACTTTTCATATCTCGGCTCATCCGGGAAATTCTTTGCAAAACCGCTGTAAACATACACACTGTCAGTCATAAAGTAAACTTTTGCATTTCCCGGTACTTTTTTAAGTCCCTCGATTGCCCCCTGCAGCTCCATCTGATTATTTGTAGCGCCTATTGCAGCTCCATACCCTTCAGCGATTATATTGTGAGCTTTATCTACCACCACATAGCCATAGCCGCTCATCTTACCTTTTTTATTCTGATTTCCTCGTGCACCGCCATCAGAGTGAACCTCATAGTATTCACCTTCATATTCCGGCTTAAATTCCTTATGCACCACTACTGCAGATTTCTTCGCCGAAGCATTATATGAAGCCTTGGAATCTTTGTATTTTGAAGCATAGCCCGCATCCTGCGCTGCAAATGCTTTTTCTGCTTCTTCCATAGACTCATATCCTCTGAATACAGGTCCGGAGAAGCCATCCACCTGAGCCTTGCACTCAGCCCATGTCTTATATATTCCCGGCTTTCTGCCTCTGAAAACTACATATGCCTTTTTCATCTATCCAACTCCTTAATATCATTTCTTTAATTGCTTTAATATACACTGAAATGAGATTATTCCATTCTTCCAGTTAACATTTATCGCCCCTCGATACTTTTCCACAATACTCTCCGCTATGGAAAGACCGATTCCATATCCTCCCTTATCTGTATTATGCGATCTGTCTTCTCTATAAAATCTCTCAAAAAATCTGCTGTAATCTACACCCTTGCCGTCTTTATAATTATTGGAAACCGTAAGTACTATTCCTTTACCGCGTTGGTTTAAGATAACCGAGATCGTTCCACTCTCATCACAGTATTTGATCGCATTATCCAGCAGAAGTGAGCACAGCTGACGTATCTGACTGTCCGCGGCAACCATAGTCACATTGTCTTTAATCCCTTCAAAAAGCTTCTTACCATCCTGCTGTATCACTGGGCTGAATGTCTCTGTTGTCTCTTTTACAGCTTTGGTGATATCACACTCAGAAGCCTCTTCTTCTCTTACATGTTCATCGGCTCTTGCCACCATCACAAGATTTTGTATCAGTCCGCTCATACGATTGACCTGCCTCAAAGTAGACTGCGTCCATTCATTTTCGCCATTAAGCATTTCCTGCATCTCGGTATTTGCCCTTATCACAGAAAGCGGTGTCTTCAACTCATGGCTTGCATTTGTAATAAATTGCTTCTGTATCTTCATATTTTTTATTTCAGGCTCTATCGCCTTAAAAGAAAAGACATATACCAATATTCCGGCAAACAATATACCAAAGAAAAGCAGCAGCATCGCAAGGTACAGAAGTCGATTATTCACCTTCAGCATATTTGAACTGTCGAGGTAGACAACTATCGTGCCTCCATCTTCCATCTTTGCGACCTGATAATAATATTCTCCATACCTTCCAAACCTATGTCCATGCATCAATGCCTGCTCTCCATAGGTTTCAGCTTCACTCTCCGTAACTGCCGCTATATGGTTTACTATAACCTCCGAAAGATTCTGCTCATCATCATAAATTATAGCAAAATATCTCGTCGTATAGTAAAATTCGGGATTATTCAGATCCCCGCCGGCATTCTGATTAAAAATTTCATTTAGAAATCTGATTACGTCATATTCGCCAAAATCAGGTTCTCTCTTCACTCCATCCTTTGCACCCGGAAGATGACCTTCATTATCAACGATATATTGCAGCGTATTCCTGATATTTTTGTTTTCCAACGCAACATTTGAGTAATACAGCAATCCTGCAATTATCATCATCGCGCCCAAAAGTGACAGAAAGGAAATTATTATAAACTTCCTTCTAAGCTTCCTTACGGTATTTTCATTCATAGATCATTCCCCATATGTCAGCCGGTATCCAGTTTCCTCTTTTACGATATTTACAGTTGATGAAATAGCTGTGAGCTTACTTTTAAGATAGGCGATATAAAGGCTCACAGTATTAACTGTCGCATCTGTTGAATTATCCCATACATGCTTTAAGAGGTAATCATCATCTAAATTTCGCTCAGCATTTAAGATCATTGTTTGCAGAAGCTCAAATTCTTTTACAGAAAGTCTTACTGAATTTTCAGACTGAAGCTCAAAGCTTTCGCCATCAAGTGAAATATCCCCATAAACCAATTTTTCTTTATTATATTCCCTCTTACGCCTTGTCATGGCTCTCACTCTGGCAAAAAGTTCTTTTATCGCAAAAGGCTTTGTCAGATAATCATCTGCCCCCGCATCTAATCCTGTCACACGGTCATCTACTTCAGCTTTTGCCGTAAGCAGCAGTACCGGTGTCACTATATTTTTATCTCTTATCTTTCTAAGTACAGATATGCCATCCATCTTCGGCATCATTATATCCATTATCATTGCATCATAACCATTTGACATGGCATGTTCCAATGCATCTTCACCATCAAGACAGGAATCAACATCATAGCCTTCATGCTCCAAAGCTACAGTCAATACCCTGTTCATATCTTTTGTATCTTCCGCTATCAATATTTTCATAAATTAAATACTCTCATTCTGTTTTTTCGAGCTCATGATCAGGTCTCGTATAGTCTGCATCGAAATATCCGTCGATGCAAGTTCATCCGCACATCTTTTTAATTCTGAAATTATAAGTGCATCATCTGCCGTAGTCTCTTTTTTATAATGTATATGGTGTTCCAACGCCGCCCATGTATCCTGCGAAATTGTCCTAAGCTGTATCTCTGCATATACTTTTTTATTAACTCTCAATATCAGATGATAGCTGCGATATCCATTAGACTTCGCGTGCTTTATATAATCTTTCTCTTCTATTACTTCACAATTATCAAGATTTATGAGGTGATCTCTTATTGTATATACATCACTCACAAAGGCGCACACCACTCTCACTCCCACTGCATCATGAATCACATTCAGTGCCGAGTCTGTAGTTTCCGGAAGTCCTTTTCGGCGGCATTTCTCACGCATACTCTCCTCAGACTTTATGCGAAAAATCAAATGTTCAACAGGATCAGTGTCCTGTCCTTTTTTCATCTTTTCTCTTACAACATTCACTTCATCTACAAGAAACTGCATTGTACTTTCAAGTTCCTGCAGATTATCGCCATATATGCTTCTCTCTATCGTATTCATTTCAACTGAACGCAAGTGCGTCCTCTCCATTTGTTTTATTTGACTATTATAACATATAACATAAGTATGCATTTTTCGTGAATCACGCGTATAGAGCAAGTACTCACCAAGTAGCCCTTTATTCTCCAGCCGTACCCTCGCATAGCATTTTACCATATAAGATTTCTTCAAAACTCTATAAAGAAAAAAGCGGCAAGATCTCTCCTGCCGCTCTATAACACGCTTATCACTTTAATTTCTTTATAATATCTTCAAGTTCTGAAACAACCTTTTTCTTTTCTGAAGAACTAGGCTTTTCACAGCTTTCAATCATTGCCTCGATTACTTTTCCGATAGAAGAAATATTGATACCATTTTCTTCCAACGCGTATGCTGCATACTGCTGACGTGTGATAGCCGGGAAAAATTTTCTCGCATATGAATTAACATTTCTTTCAAGTCCGCCAACTGAAATATATCCTTTATTCATGAGTGACTGAACTGCTTTGAAAATCGTAGCTTTTCCTGTCTTCTTCTCGCCTTCAAACAGCCTTTCCAGCTCAGCAGTTGAAAGTGCTTCATCATGCTTCCAAAGACACTCCATGATTCTTTCTTCTCTTTTATCCATCAATTCATGTTTTTCCATTTTCTTTATCTTCCTTTTTATATTGTATAATTAGATTCTAACAGATGTTTTATCTTAATTATTACTATATCAAATAATTGTGTTTATTTTCAGAAAATCTTAAGGTTATTTTTACACAATTTTTTCACAAATAATCATCTTATTTTTAGTAATTATTTGCATAATCAGATGTTTTCTTCTATCCAACTGACATATTCCTTCTCACGCCGTATAGCATGATCCAGTATAAGATAATGCCCATAATTCTCTTCGATTTCTTTTTCACTCGGAAAAAGCATTTTTTTCCTCTCCTCGAGATGACGCAGTTTTTCTTTCCTTAAACGATACTGCTCGTATAGAAGCTCTATCAGTCTCGGATCACTTTTACTTTTTATAAAGAAAAGCTTTAAAACAAATTCATCCTTATTCACCGCGAGCATCTCTTCTGTGGACTGCAGCCAGTCTTCAAGTCTTTTCTTTCCAGCCTCAGTTATTTCATAATATGTCTTTTCAATTTTATTTCCATAAAATCCCGTTTTGGATTTTATCTCATCAAGATTTTCAAGCCTTTTCAGTTCAAGATAGATCTGGCTATGTTTAACTGACCAAAATTCTCCTATCTCTGTTTCAAATTCTTTTTTTAGATCGTAGCCCGTTTTAGGCTCCATTGATATAAGCCCCAATAATATCATTGGCAATAAATTTTTCTGCGCCATAATTTTCCTCTGCAAACACTGTTGACATTTTCAAGATATAAGTATAACATAATCACTGCAACAAATACATGTAATTAATTACATGTTTATAAACACACTTTATTTACTTATTGATAAACACACTAACAGTAACGAAAGGAATCTTATAATCATGGCAAAGAAAGTCTTTAAGGAATTAAGCGATTTCATAGGAACACACTTCATTTATACTTATGATAACGGTTGGGAATATGAATGGTACTGTAAAAATGATCACACATGCTGCTACCGTATCCACGGCGGAATGGTTGCTGGGCGCTGGGTGACTGATCAGGAGATCAATCTCTTCAAGATCGCAGACGGTATCTACAAGGTAACATGGACAGAGCCTACAGGAACAGATGTAGCTCTTGATTTCATGCCAAATGAAGGAAAGATAAACGGAGTTATATTCTTCCCGAAGTGGGTACATGAGCATCCTGAGATCACAGTATGCTATCAGAACAAGCACCTCGACAGGATGTATGAAGCACGTGAAAAGTATGAGACATATCCAAAGTATGTTGTACCTGAATTTGCAACTATCACATATATCGGTGATGCCGGTGCCGATAATGACGATGTCATAAATGAAACACCATATGAAGGTATGTGCGATGACATAAGAGAAGGCAGATTTTTTGATGAAAATTATCATCATGTATCTGCAAAAGCTGAATGATTTTGCCGCTGCAACGCCTATTTTGTGCGGTTTTCAAAGCATTGTTATAAACTAGCATTGTTTTATGGATACTTAATTTTTTATTAAGTGACTTTATCTTTATTTTAGAGGACGTTCATTTCTCAGTCATAATTCATTGCTATTATAATTACATCAAAACAAGATATTACTTGTTTTGAACTCCTAAAAGCTTACAAGTAGCTTATAGATATTTTCCCCTTCTGTTGACTTGAGTAAGTCAACAAATACTCTCCTTAATGAAACGAGCAGATCCTCCAGTCTGCTCGTTTCGCCTTTTAAATAACTTTTTCCATAATTTGGGTGATTTTGCCTGCTGATAGCCATACATCTACGCCTGTGGATTCATTACGTTCATGCTCTGCAGTCGATGTACATTGAATTTGTAATCATGTGTACAGTATTTAGTAGACAATAATCTTACATTTTTAAGTATTATTTATGCTGCATAAATAATTATATGATTTATAATTATATTGTATTGCTTTAATACAATGCATAACTACTATAATAGGTGTATTGACACGTTCTAAATCAAACTAATGTCATATCTCGAAATCGCCAACATAAGGCTCATTCGAGCTATGACATAAGTTTAATTATGAATGTGTCAAAACACTGTGTATTGACACGTTCTAAATTAAACTAATGCCCTATCTTGAAATCGCCAACATAAGGCTCATTCGAGCTATGACATAAGTTTAATTATGAATGTGTCAAAACACCAGGAGGAGAAATATCATGTGGTCAATCGGAGAAATTAAAAAGCAAGGGAAAATGGCTTTCAAAGCCAATTATTGGAAAAGTGTGATAGTTGCATTTTTGTCTACATTACTTATTGGTGGTACAGGCACAGCATCCTATAATACTGTAAAAAGTAAACTCTCGAATGTAGCCATTACACTTACTCCAGCCGAATTACTTACTATACTAATAGCTTTGCTTGCTTTGCTCTTCATCATATCCGTAGTGAGTATTCTATTGCAAATTTTTGTGTTCAATCCACTTAATGTTGGATGTCACAACTTTTTCAAGGAAAATGTAAAAACAAATTCAGCTGATCTGTCTGAGATTACTTTAGGTTTTAAGAATTATGGAAAGACATTTGTTACATTATTTTTAAGAGATCTGTTTATATTTCTTTGGTCACTACTTTTCATAATCCCTGGATTAATAAAGTCCTATTCCTACAGAATGGTTCCTTATATAATCGCTGATGAACCTGAACTTTCATCATCAGAAGTCATTTCCAGATCCAGAGAAATGATGAATGGTCATAAATTCCATACTTTCTTATATGACCTTTCATTTATAGGTTGGATCATTTTATCATGCATAACTGCAGGCATCGTGGGAATATTCTGGGTAAATCCATACATACTTAACTCAGATGCTGCACTTTATCTTGAATTAAAAAATAAATAAAATACATGTAAAAAAGGTGCTTCCATTCACGCGGAAGCACCTTTTTTAATTACTTAACAAGTCCCTTTTCAAGAGCCTCAACCTTATACAGATCTACGAATTCTTCTGCTCTTTCACGAGCAACCTTCTTCATATCACTGTCAACCATGATCTTAACAAGCTCTTCAAATGTTGTCTTTGCAGGATTCCATCCAAGCTCTGTCTTAGCCTTTGTAGGATCACCCCAAAGGTTAACAACGTCTGTCGGACGGTAGAAATCAGGGCTGACCTCTACAAGAACCTCGCCTGTAGCCTTGTCATATCCCTTTTCATCAACGCCTTCACCCTTGAACTCAAGCTCGATGCCTGCATAATGGAAGGCGAGCTGGCAGAACTCACGAACGCTGTGCTGCACACCTGTAGCAATAACAAAGTCCTGCGGCTTCTCCTGCTGAAGTATAAGCCACATGCACTCTACGTAGTCCTTAGCATAGCCCCAGTCACGAAGTGATGAAAGATTACCAAGGTAAAGCTTCTTCTGCTTGCCCTGCTTGATACGTGCAGCTGCAAGAGTGATCTTACGTGTTACAAATGTTTCTCCACGTCTTTCAGACTCATGATTGAAAAGAATACCTGAGCAGCAGTACATATTATAAGCGTCACGATATTCACGAATGATCCAGTAACCATAAAGCTTAGCTACAGCATATGGGCTATATGGGTGGAACGGAGTCTTCTCATTCTGAGGAACTTCCTCAACCTTTCCATAAAGCTCACTTGTAGATGCCTGATAAATACGGCATGTCTTTTCAAGACCTGCCATACGAACTGCTTCAAGAATTCTAAGAACTCCTGTTGCATCGCAATTTGCCGTATACTCAGGAACATCAAAACTTACCTGAACATGGCTCTGTGCTGCAAGATTGTAAATCTCGTCAGGCTTGATCTGGAAAATAATCTTATTCAAGCCCATTGAATCGCTCATATCGCCATAGTGAAGATGAAAATGCTCGTTGTCCTCCAAATGTGCGATACGTTCTCTGAAATCTACACTTGATCTACGAATAATACCGTGAACTTCATATCCCTTTTCAAGAAGAAACTCTGAAAGATATGAACCATCCTGACCGGTAACGCCTGTGATAAGTGCTACTTTACTCATTTATTTTTAACCCTTTCAAATCAAATTTAATAGCCCAAAAAGGCACAATACTGAAATATATTAAATCATTTTGAAAAAAAAGTCTAGTGTTTTAGTACTGCTTTAATATTTAAGGCAGTATTCACTTTTTATCGAATTAAACTCAACCTTCACTGTATCTTTTCCGCCCTTAAATATAAAGTGATCAGCCGTTAACGGAGTTTCGTACAATGTTCCCGTGAGAGCCTGATAGCCACCATTAACAAATATCTCAAAAGAATACTTATCCAGCAAAAGTCTTAATTCCAGCTTATCTTCTGCATTAGTGAGTATCTCTCTGTAGTCACATATAGATGCACATCTTCCGGCATGACTTCTGTTAAGTATCAGATGTCTGTCGCTGCTTCGATATTCTATCGAAGTATAAATATCGCCTTCTGCTGCAAATTTAAGACAAAAATCTTCATTAGCTGATGCGGTGACTGTCATATCAGCAACTCTTCCTCGTATCTCTTCCTTTTCAGTTTCTGTCTCAGCCAAAAATTCCTTTTCAACAGTTCTTTCATATAAAGAAGCGATCTCATCAATCGGCTTCTGATAAACATGACCACTTTTAAGCGTAAGTTCTCTCGGGAATGTCATCTGTCCAAACCATTTATTACTATCAGGGCACGTTCCGCCTGACTCCGGTGCCTGCATCCACGCTGTGACAATACGTCGTCCATCTTTAGTCAATGTTGACTGCGGAGCATAGAAATCAAATCCAAGATCCATCGCCTGAATATTTTTACCTTCTTCTTTCACACAGAAAAGAGTACAGTTTCCATTACGGAAAAGCGGTGATGTATTTCTCATGTTCATCGCAGAGAACGAGATCACTCTCTTTCCATCAAGTTCAAACATATCAGGGCACTCCCACATATCACCGAATGATCCGTCATTGTGAAGAAGTTCTTTTGAGTATGTCCACTTCAATGCATCCTCTGATTCAAAAAGAAGCACACTTCCAAGTCCATCTTTCATTCTGACAGCCGCGACACAGTAATATTTTCCATCCTCATACCAAATCTTCGGGTCGCGGAAATCTTCTGCATATGAGCCTTCAGGGAGATCTTTACCAGTAAGTACAGGGTTATTTTCATATCTTACATAATCAATACCATCACCAAATGCCATACACTGAGTTTCTTCTCTGAAATGCTCTCCATTTTCTTTATCAAACTCATTATGAGCCGTGTACATCACAAGGTGTCTGCCATCTTTATATGTCATAGCACTTCCGGAAAAACAGCCTGTTTCATATGGCATATCAGGTGCCATTGCAGCCGGTTCTGCTTTCCATTTAAGTAAGTCCTCTGAAGTCCAGTGTCCCCAATGCATAGCATCCCATCGTGTACTATATGGATTATATTGATAAAAAAGATGATACTTTCCGTTATAGAACGAAAAGCCATTCGGATCATTAAGCCAGCCTACAGCCGGTGAAAGATGATATACAGGTCTCTCTTCATCTGATATCTTTTTTACATTTTCTTTTTCATAACTACGTGCCTTTTCAAGTAATGTCATTTTATAATTCCCCTTAGCCTATAAACTTTTTATATCTATATTAAAGTGCCTTCGGCAGATTCCATTTATAATGCCCTGCCAATGCTCTAAATACCAAAGTGAGTAAAAATCCCGTCATGATAGCGAGCGACATCTCATATCTTCCAACTACGACTATCGCCATACCTATCGCACCGACCATCGATGCACATGCATAAACATGCTTTACAAATATATCAGGGGTACGATTTGCGAAAAGGTCTCTCAGCAAGCCGCCTCCCACACCTGTTATCACTCCAAGGAATACCATAAGAAAGATTCTGTGATGAGTCTTAACATTTAATCCGGCATTCACTCCATCCACTGTAAAAGCTGCAAGTCCCAATGCATCTGACCAAAATAAAAACTTTTCATAGATCAGGCGAAACTTAGGTGGTAAATGCGTATGTTTCCTATTTTGGAAAGCTATCGTCAAAAATACAATATTAGCTGTGGCTGCTGCCATAAAAACAAATACAGGCTTGTGAAACATCACCGGCGGAGTGTCGCCTATTATCACATCTCGCATAAGACCGCCGCCCGTGGCAGTTACAACTGCCAAGATATTTACACCAAATATATCCATTCGCTTCCTGACTGCTACCATTGCACCCGATACAGCAAATGCTATTGTTCCTAAAATGTCCATTATTAAAATAAATTCCGTGGAGCTCATCACTACTTACCTACTTCGTTAAAATTTATATACGACCTTATTCTTGCCTGAATTCTTTCCATGATATAGCTTTTTATCCACATCATACATCATTGCTTTTAAGTCAAGTCGCGGATCGTAAGCTGTCACACCTATCGTAACAGTTACAGATACCTTATTTACCCCTCTATGATCAATTACCTTATTCTCAATCTCAAGTCTTATTCTTTCCGCTGCCGAAACCGCCTTTACTTCGTCTGACCTCATGAGTACGAGTATCTCTTCTCCACCCCATCTGAATGCTTTATCGTTCTTCTCAACATTAGAAGAAACCACATCAGCTACTGTCTTCAGCACCTCATCTCCGCAGGCATGCCCGTAAGTATCATTCACCTGCTTAAAATCATCTATATCAAACATCATAATGCAGAAAGGCTTCGAAAACTTACTTGCCTCATCATAGGCTTCTTTAAGGTATGCATTCATTTTTCTTCGAGTCAGAAGATGCGTGAGCGGATCATTATATACATACTTTTCCAGCTCTTCTACCAGAAATTTACCACCCATATATGTGATCACATTTATGCACGCCATCGTAAGAATGATACAGGCTATGCGAAATACAATATTCGCCAAAAAGTAATCGTCCCTTACCGGAAGCAGGTACTCTCCCCTTAAAATCCATGATATCAAGGTTGATAGCGTAAGACCCACCGATGTAAACCCGACAAGTTTTATGTCAAAGAAAAAAGCCTCTCCAAGTGTAAACAAGAGGCAAAATGCCCAAAGATCTCTAAAAGGGCACATATAAGAAATAAAATTCCACTGAATTATGGCTATCAACGCCATAGTGTATTTACCGCTTATCAGCTTTTTCTTTTTTACAAGTCCATTCCTGTCAAATCCTGTTTTTATAAAAAAGATACCCACTATCAAAAAAGAAAGATCAAGCAGGTCAAACGCTGTAAGCACCGGCACATTTATATCTATGTATAATTTTCTATAATTCAGATACGTTATTATAACGCTGGCAGCAATACACGAAAACGGTACTATCAACATAATTATCTTGTATACACGCTTTGTATAAGCATCAAGTACAGTCAGATCCCTATCCATGGTCATGCACCTTTCCCTATAAATATCATTGACTTTACATGATTGCTTTTTATATTAACAACCGTAAAGACTCTCCCCTCTTCACAGTTGTTAATTATACTAATTGAAAATACAGATGTCGATATTAAATTAAAAGAAGCATGACATTTTTTGCCATGCTTCTTTAGTGCTCATATAGATTTTTGTAGCAAAGCTTCAAAAATCCCGCAAACAAGCCATTTAAATGCAGCTGCGCTGCGGGCTTGTTTGCCGCTTGTTTTTTTGCTTTCAGACGGAACCCGCAGTAAATGCGTGTTCCTGTAATTTACGTACAAGAATTCATACTTTTATGCTGATTCATTGATTTTCCTGTAGACCTTTTCTGCAAGGATATTTATTGAAATAGGCTCTGCCAGTTTCATTTCCTCGGTAAGCTCTATACCATAGCTTTCTTCACATGTTAGAAATAGCTGAACGATCGATATACTGTTAATCCCCAAATCTTCTACAAAAAGATCATCATCTGATATTTCTGAAATATTTTCATCCACCACTTCATTAAGTGTATCCCGGATCTTCTTAGTGATATCCTCTAATCCTACTACTGCATTCATACTGCTTTCCTCTCTTTCTTTACCGGCAGCTTCCTTACTGCATCTGCATTGGTGTTATAAAATTCCTTAATATAAAATCTTGCCGTCTCGCCTTTGCTTGTCACAGGCATTACTTTATCCGTAACGTAAACATTAGCCAGCCGTTTGTTCAGTGGAAGTTTTAAATTTGCCTCTACTATCTTTTCAAATATCGTTGTATCCTCAAAATCATCGCTTTCACTGCTGCTTATAAATAAAGTCGGGCGATCATCTATGCCTACCGTAACAAACTGTGATACCATTCCTTCAAGAAATGAAAAATGCGAATCTAACTCCTCCGGGTATATATTTTCTCCATTATCACTGATTATCACACCCTTATGCCTTCCCTTGAAATAAAGCCTTCCTGAATGTATTTCAGCCATATCACCACTTCTGAAGTATTCTTTTGGATTTCTGAATATTTCCTTACCTCTGTTAAGTGTTGACGAATACATCGATTTTCCATTAACTGCAAGTTCACCGTAGCCTTCACTCTTTTCCTCGCCCGTTTCAGGGTCTATTACTACAGCCGAATGGTTATTGTAAAATACTCCAACGTAATCCAAAGAAGGATCATCTGCGATAGCTCCCATTGTGACAAATGAAGTCTCTGTCATCCCCCAGCCATTTACTATATATATTCCGGTATCTATAAGTTTCTTTGCAGTCGCAGCATCAAGCCTTGCACCGGAGCTGCATCCAAATGTGAGTTTTTCGCCCAAAAGTTTCTTCATTGCTTCTGGTTTACTGCTTCCAAAACGTTTATTTGCTATGCTGAGTATACCTTTCCATATGGCCGGAACAGAGCACAGAAACCATATGCCTCTATCTCTGCAAGTATCGATTATCCCGAAAATTCCGGGTTTTTGCGGCATCACGATTGGATAGCCTGCTGTAATAAATGCAAGCGTAACGCCGAAGCCAAGGCAATGTCTTAGCGGCAGGGTAAGGAGCATGGGATTTGCCTGCACTCCGCCTTCATTCCTCGTTCCTACTATTCCCTCATCATGCAGCAGACACTTTGACACATTTAAGCACTGTGCATATATAGCATCTGCATAAAACACATAAACTTTTGCTCTGCCCGTAGTACCTGAAGTACAGAATGCTATCCTTGACTCCCATGAAACTTCCTTTATTTCTCCAGCTTCAGCTTTCTCAAGCTCTTCCATAGTGACATTTACAAGCCCGGTATGATCTTCTGCCTTATCTGTAATAATGGCTCTCATATCTGCCTGCATGCGAAATGCCTCCACCTGCTCTTTACTAGCATTCGCATCGATCAAAAGCACAGGATAGCCTATCTTCAAAAGGCCAAAAAATACCGCAAACCAAAGATAGTGATTATCACTTTTAAGACCTATCCACTTTCCCTTTTCTATTGAAGAAAGTTTTTTTTCAAGCTCTGATGCAGCTGCATCAACCATGCCTGCATAGCCCTTTCCGTCTACTGTAAATTCCTCTCCTGATCTAAACCATGTAAGCAGCTTCTTACCTTTGAAATTTTCTATAGTTATCCTGTAAACTTCACTGAAATCCATATCAGCTCTCCCAATATTAAAATGTAATTGACATTATGCCTTCACTTATGCCTACTCCAACGCTTACTGCAAAGGTTTTATAACCTTTTTTCACCATTCCATTCTCTATAGCTTCATATGCAGCTATCGGTATGTTGCTTGAACCCACATTTCCAAACTTATCCACGACCGATACCATCTTTTTCACATATTCTTCAGGCTCTCCTCCAAGCTGTTCTGCAAAAAGATCTGACATGTTATAGACTACCCACCTTGCGACCTGAGTAGGAATTATGCAATCTGCATCTGCAAAAGTCATGCCAAAGATGTCCTTAAGTTTTGGAAGTATTCCTTTATATATTCCAAGCTGTCTATCTGCAATTCCTTTCGTAGTTCCAGGAACATACAGCTTATCAGCGTCATGCGGATACATAACTCCGCCTCCCCATACTACATTGTGATTCCATGAATCAGAGTAAGTATGAAAATAAGATTTTTCGATACCGCAGCCCTCTTCGTCAGAACCTCTAAGCAAAAATGCTCCTCCGCCATCTCCCAGCGAAAGCGCTACAGGTGCTCTTTCCATAAGCTCAGCTTTATTGTCATAGTCAAATTTAGTCCAGCGCGAAAAAGCTTCTCCAGACACGACAAGGACTGTTTCCGCCTTACCTGTCTTTATAAGGCTATCCGCCACATCCACTCCATTCAGAAAAGCATTGCAGGCATTTTTGATGTCAAAAACAAATGCATTACGTACATTCATCTTGTCAGCAACTACGTTTGCGGTTGCCGGCTCTGCAAAATCCTGCGTAACAGAGCAAAAAATAAGTGCATCTATTTCAGAAGGCTCAACTCCCGCAATATTTAGTGCATCTAAGCCTGCTTTTGCAGCTATATCAGAGCAGTATTCCCCCTCTGCTGCATAATGCCTCTGCGCGCATCCCGTAAGCATCTTAGTAAGTCCCATCTTTACACCGAATTTCTTAAATCCGCATCTTTCCTCAAGCTCTTCTGAGGTAACTATTCTTTGAGGCATATATCTGCCGACACTTAATATATGAGTTTTCTTCATAACTTTTCCTTTCAGGCAGCAGTACAAGCCTTAATGATATTTTCTATACCAATAACAGAGTCAAACTGTTCTATCTCTACATCCTCAAGCGGTATAGAAGTATTGAATGCCTCCTCAAATTCCGATATAAGACCTATTATGTCAAAAGAGTCCATAAATCCACCGGTTATAAGCTTAAGTCCTTCTGTGATCTCAACTTCTTCAAGCTCAGCAACATTTGCCTTTAAAATCTCAATTATCTTATCTCTCATCAATTATCTCCTTAAGATCAAGTCCCATATTTTCTAAAACACCCTTAAGATCATCCTCTGTTATAGGTGTACTTATCAGCTTTATCGCATCATCCCTTTGCATTTCCTTTGAACGGATCAAATGGCTGAACTCTGTTTCATGCTGTGAATATCCAAACTGTTTCACTGCAAGATATTGTGACACATAGTTAAATGCACAGTTTGTAGAATGCGCAGGCCAGCTATTTTCAGGCAGTTTAAACTTAAGCTTTTCCTCTATCTCTTTGATTATCTTCTGTTCATCATATTTGATGTACTTAAACGGCGATATCTGCACTATTCCACGATAATGCTTTGCCGAATAACCTATAGGATTTTCAAAAAGTTCCAGATACTTATTAAACCGGTCATCAGATCTGATTATCTCAAGAGTATTTCTATCCGATTCCTCAAATATCCATGAAAGAGCATCATCTTTCAAATATGACTGGCCTTTCGTATATCCACCTAGTACAAGCCTTGTATCATATCGCAGGCACGTATCCTTTATTATTTTCTCCAAAAGAATGTGGCATACTCTGCAATAATATATGTGCTTTTTACTCTTTAGCATGGTTTCAAAAAGTGCGCTCATTTCCGATACTCTGTATGTAAGACTGTCTATCCCAAGTATCTGCACAGCATTTCGGATATTGCTATACATCTCAGGCAGAGCAAATCCATTGTCTATAAAAAGTGCCAATGGTCTAAGACCCATCTGACTTGCAATATAGAGCGTCATTATACTGTCTTTTCCTCCGGAAACAGCCACAATACAATCATAATCACCACTGCCTTTGTAGCGTTCAAGTTTCTTCCTGAATATATCCCTTTTCTTTTCTGCCGGTATTTCCTCAAAAGTCTTACTGCTGTCAGTCTTCTTTTCCCCATTCTCATCTCGGCAAAATCTGCATACTCCCTCTTCGTCTAGTTCAATATGCCCTTTAACCTCCGGGATTATACACTTCCTGCATCTTCTGACATTGGCATCTATGAGTGATCTGCTAATCATATTTTTCCTCACAGTCTGCAATATTTATTTATCTCTTCATAAGTTTCTTTATCCCATTTAGACGTATCAAGCCCCTTTTGTGAAAGCAGCGCATATGCAAGTCTTTCAATGCCGAAGGCAAAGCATGAAGTATGACAGTATGCACCTGATTCCTTAGTCTTGATGTCATAAACTTTTGTAAAATGTGTTCTATGGAAATTAGCTGAACTGCATGAAATATAGCTCTTGCTGCCAGGCACCAGCCACTTAAATTCACGCTTTGAATCGCCTATAAGCTGAAACAGCTGTAATTTCTTATAATTACTTGCAAAGAAGGAGTCATTTGCAGTCTCAATCTTGCAGTTTAGCTTGAATTTATCAGCCCAGAAGCTCCACAGCGCACAGGCTCTCTCTATACAGCTTTTTGCCTGATCAGGTGTTCCGATGAAAACGTATTCTTTCATATAAAACTCATTAAGTCTCGAAAGCTCAGTAACATTTATGCCTTCATTTCTAAAGCACTTTCCAGAAACAAGAACGCACTTAGGCTCTGCACCTGCTATCCTTTTGCCTCTGAGCGACGGATACACAGGTACGCACGCTGCTGTTCTCATAACATTTTTAGGCGGTCTTATATTGGTAAAGAACGACTCGTCCTGAATTCCATTCTTTGAAAACTCATCGATCACATCTATATCATTTTTCATTGTTGTCTGAAACATTATATGATGAGGGAAACTTTCGAAATACTTGCCCTCATTATAATCAGCGATCGGAGTAAGAGTTGGAACTTCCATTTCTATCTTCTCGTATTCCGGAAAGATAATATCCATCTGTTCTTCGATCTTTTTAGAAAAGTACTTAAAAACTTTAAGAAAAATGCCGCTATAAGCATATGCCCCGCTGCTTATCTCCCTTACGATCCCCTTATCAAGCATTTCCTCGAACACATCATCATTATTAAGCGTAGAGCACTCGGTATGGTCTTCCAATGTCTTAACCGCAACTTTGTCATCCATCTTGCTCAGCTTAACATTTATCATATCGACCAGCTTTTCCACACTTTCTCTGATGTGTGCCTCGTCAGTTCCCTCATACTCTATCTCAACCGCATCACTCAAGCACTTAATGTCTGTTATGCACTCAGAAATATATGAAAGCATATCAACAAAAAAATTTCTGTCGCTTTCACGAACATTTTCTAATTTATAGCAATATGTGCTCATCTTATCCAGCATCCTCCAAAACCTTTATATTTGTAAGTACGATATGTCTTCCACAATTATTCTTTGTGATAATGATATTGTTATCCTCAATGCGGACCATATCTTTCTCTTCTCTCTGATTTTCTACAAATTTATATCTATCCCATATAAAAGTTGCAGATCCTATCTTCAGTCTCGGTTCACTTAAAGTTTCAAGCTTGCCATAGTCCATCGCTCTGAGAAACGCCCCTATTTGACTCATATCCCACTTTTCATTTATATAACCGTCATTCGGTATATCTTTTATCTTATGAAAGCCGCACTTTTTATTGATCTGCGTTACACACTCAAGTCTCTCATCAGCGATAAACTTATCCGCAAATTTCTTAAAAGCCTCAAACGCTATATCAGTCTGCTTCTTCAAGAGTTTTAATGAAGTTATGGAACTATCAAGTGCTATCTTCCTCTGAACTATGATCTCACCGCAGTCCACAGCTGTACTTATCCTATGCCATGTAATACCTGTATAGCTGTCCATTTCATATATTGCCCATGCTTCGGCGTTCATTCCTCTGTGGTACGGAAGCAGCGCATTATGATAATTAATTCCATCAAAGTTTCTGTGCTCGACTATATCCTTTGGGAAAATATACGTATTTACCGCACTTATGACCTTAAGACGATAATTTCTAAGGTCCTCTTTAAGTGCCTCTGTCATTTCTTCCGTATCAAAGCATCTATACTCGATATTTCTGCTCTTGCAAAGTTTCTCCACGAACCTGCTTCCAGATATCCTTTTTTCATATATAATCGCTTCATTTCCTCTTTCACGCAGATACACAGCTATATCCAAAGCAAGTTTTCCTGAACCTATGATAATGATCTTTTTATCAGGCATGGCATTACCCTCTTATATTTGCTATCTCACTAAGTTTTTTCCTGTCTATCTTACCTACTGCTGTATAAGGAAATTCATTTACTATCTCAAACTGATCCGGAAGCTTGAACTCCGCTATCCCCTTTGATCTTAAGTATGTTCTGATTTCTTTAAGATCTGCGCTATGATCATTTACCTTTGCAAATATACATATCCTCTGTATAAGCTCTTTATCTTCCGCAGGGACAACGTATGCCTCTTTTATCCATGAACACTCCATAAGATAATCCTCCAGTTCTGACGGCATAACTTTTTCACCCATGCGATTTATCTGCTCTGCTACTCTTCCCAAAACCTGAAGTTCTCCGGTATCAGGGTCTATCCTTCCCTTATCTCCTGTTTTATAAAATCCATCGTCTGTAAATGATCTCTGATCTGCAGTCGGATTATTGAAATATCCCATAAAAACAGATGGTCCGCGTGTAGCTATCTGTCCAATAGCCCCATCCGGCATAACCTCATCATTTTCATCAAGAATTACGATCTTATCGCCTTCACATACAGGCTTGCCATGACATGTAAGAAGTTTCTGCATTTCTATACCTTTTTCAGTACCACACACAAGCCCTTCACTCATACCATATGCCTGCTGGATAATGCCTCCGAAGTGTTCTACAGCTTCTTCCAAAAACTTCTGTGTAGTCATACTTCCGCCGACCTGCATATTTTTAAGACTGGAAAGATCAAAATCACCACAGAAATCCATTATCTGCATACATGACATGATCAATGACGGGACCAGACCAGCATTTGTTATCTTGTACTTCTGTATCAGGTCAAGTATCTCATCCGACGTACCGTCATATCCAAGTACAACCTCTGCACCACTTAAGAGTGAACCAAAAAGCCCAGGCCCACATAGATTCCAAGCATGTGCGAGCGGCATTGCGACCAATACTCTGCTGCCTTCTTTAACACCAAACATTTCTGCGCATCCCTGCTGCTCATGCAGAAAGCTTGCATGAATCCTCGGTATAAGCTTTGGTATCCCGGTAGTTCCACCCGAAAGCACTAATATAGCGATATCATCAAAATGTGCTTCTGGCTTTGGGATATCTTCTTCACCATAGCTTTCAATATCAAGTTCTTCTATCTCATCCACAAACCAGAAATACTTAAGACCCTCATATTTCTTACGCATTTTCTCAGCAAGTTCAGAATACTCATATCCATGATATGAACGCACCACTATATACCCTTTTGCACCTGATGTTTCTATAATTGCCGAAACTTCTCTCTCCCTATGTGCCGGCATTGCAAGCACCGGTATCACACCTAGCCTGAAAAATGCAAAGCAGATCTCAGCAAAGCTTATGGTATTTACATGCTGAAGGACTACCCTGTCTCCCTTTTTCAACCCATCTTTAGAAAAATAAGCCGCAAGTCTATTCGCTCTATCCTCAAGTTCTCTGAATGTGATGCTTCTCTCGCGATCAATGATCGCTGTCTTTTCACCGTTCTTTATCACCTGCTCATGCAGATAATCCGTATGTGTTTTCTTTATCCATAAGCCTTCTTCTGCATACTTTTCTGCAAGTTCCCTGCATACTTCTTTATTCACTCTGATATTCCTCCTCGTAAAGCGCGTTGCACATACCTGAAAGAGTAGGATTCTTAAAATAGATTTCCATCGGCACTTTATGTCCTAAAAGTTTTTCGCACATTATATTCATCATCCCGATCATTAATGAAGTCCCACCAAGGTCAAAGAAATTGTCATCATCTGCTATTGACTTAATATCGCCATTTTCAAATCTTAAAACTTTCTTCCATATCTCTCTGAGTTTCGATTCGATTTCAGCTCTGCTCATTTTTGACTCCTTCTGTATCCGCAACTATATTCAATATCAAGTCCATATCATCGACGAGGCAAAAATGATCAAAAGGTATCTCATGATATGTCATTTCAAAATCCGTAAATTCCTGCCATTTTTTCCACTCATCACCGATTATGTCGTCATCTCTTCCATATATCACTGTGACGGGCACAGGCAGCTTTTCTTTATCTGACCTGTCATTACAATAGCTGAGAAGTACTTTTTCATCTTTTACATAGTTGCCGAAGTAATTATTCGCAAGCTCTACGATGTACTCTATGCTCTCAGCATCTACACCTTTAAGCCCTGCAAGCGCTTTATCATCAGTACTTACGTCTTCTATTACGCCTTTCCTGTCATATATGCTGTACAAAGCCTTCATGTATGCGCTGCAGACTTCCCTTTGTACTTTTTCATCCTTAAATAAAAAGCCGGGGAACATGTGATAAAACATCCTCTGAATCTCATTTCTAAGGCGACTGCATCCAAGTATCCTCTCTATTTCTTTATCAGGAGTTGGTGAATATGAACCGCATACAAAAAGCCTTTCCGGCATATGAAAGCCTCTTTCCTTAAGCACTCTGCATGTTTCATATGCAGCCACAGCTCCAAAGCAATATCCAAATATAAGATATGGCTCATCAGCAGATTTTTTCTCTATCACATCTGCCATAACCTCTGCTATCCCCCGCATACTTTCCTGCTCAGGCTTCTTGCTTAAGTACCCTCTTCCCGGTATATCCAGGTACTCAACCTTGATCTCTTCACCCAAAAGCTTCTGCCACTTGATAAACAAAATGCTCGTAGTGCCGCCTCCCGGCACGCAATATAATCTTTTCATCCAATCTCTCCATTAAGTATGTGTTTCTCTGTGAATCTGTACCTGTGTATGATCAGCAATGCCAGAAGAAAAGAAAACATATCTGCCATTGGCTGCAGCATGTAAATTCCCTTTTTACCGCATATTGCAGGGAGAATAAAAAGCAATGGGATAAAAAAAATCCCCTGCCTTGAAACCGAAATTATAAGTGAATCCAGATATCTTCCTATGTTTTGCATATACATACTCGAAACTGCATAGTATGCAAGGAAAGGAAGTGACAGACATTGAAATTTTATAAGTAAGATCCCGTCTTCAAGCACCTGACTGTCGCCTGAAAATACACCTATCAGCCTACCAGCCATGAAGAACATAACCAATGCCCCAAGTGCCATGAAGCATGAACCAATTATCACCGTAAGCCTAAAGGCTTTATCGACTCTGTCATATTTTTTTGCGCCATAATTCATGGCACATATTGGCTGAAAGCCCTGTGAAAAACCTATCATCAGGAAGTAAATAAGCGCTGAAACCCTTGTCGCTATGGTCACGGCAGCGATCATACTCTCTCCATATACCGATACAGTTTTATTCAGAAGAACAGCTGCAATGCTTGTGATCGCCTGCCTTGAAAAGTTCGGAGCTCCGCCTGCCAAAATATGATAGATGTTTTCCCTCGAAAGCTTAAACCTCACAAGACTTACCTCTATATTTCCATGCTTGAAGCTTAATACCGTAAGAACTGCTGACGCGACGATCTCGCCTATCAATGTCGCTGCACCCGCGCCGATTATCCCCATTTTTAAGAAAATTATAAAAACAGGATCAAGTACGATATTTAGTAACATTCCCGATGCAAGTCCCAGCATTCCGTCTTTCACATTGCCGCAAAGGCGCATCTGATTATATAAAGTGACTCCATACAGCAGAAACGGTATCGCCGCTATCAAAATTTTCAGATAAGCAGTCGTATAATTACTTAAATCAGTGAAAACATTTCCTCCAAGTGCATTCACAAGCGGATTGATCAACCAATAGGAACACAGCATTATAGCCACGCCTGTCGCAATTGAAATGACCACTCCTGTAGATGATACCGTCTGAGCCTCTTTTTCCTTTTTTGCGCCAAGCCTGTTTGACATTACATTCCCGCTGCCATAGCCAAACCAGAAACCAACAGCCTGCATAAGCGAAAAGAACGAATAGGCGATTCCTATCGCTGCCGTCATGCTCTTATTATTCAGCCTTCCTATCCAAAATGTGTCTGTAAGGTTATAGATTATCGAGACAAGCATACCGATCATCGTGGGAATTGCTGTCTTTATCAAAAGCGGAAGGATCGGCTCGCTTATCATTCTAAGCCGTCTTTGCTCCTTTAAGTCACCCTCACGCAATCTTAGATACCTCCCCTTTCGAGCCGTCAACACGGATAGTATCCCCGTCATTAAATCTCTGCGTAGCATATCCAACACCCAAAACAGCCGGTATACCATACTCTCTGGCTACTATGGCAGCATGAGAAAGTGAAGCCCCTGTATCTGCTACCACCGCTGATGCCATCTTAAAGAGCGGTGTCCACTCCGGGTCAGTATATTGGCACACCAGCACATCACCCTGCTGCATCTTATAGAATTCCTTAGGCGAACGAATGACTTTTACCGTTCCCACGGCTTCACCCCTGCTTCCTCCAACTCCCTTAAGTACAGAGCCGGATTTACCAAACACGAGAAGTTTGCACCTTTGCCATATTTTCTCCGCAAGCGGTCTGTTAGCCTTTCGTCTATCTATCTTCTTCTGAAGCTCTGCGCTTATCACACCTTTATCTGCAGCACCTTTAAGCTCTGCATAAAACAGATAAGCCACGTTTTCTCTGAAATTTTCTGTTCCATACAGAAGTGATGAGATCCTCTTAAGCGCTTCTCTGGCATAGAAAAACGCACTTTCCCAATAGTACTGACTCTCTTCCCTCACCACATGGAAATATCTGAAATCATCTATATCCTGCTTAAGCTCTTCAAACTCACTCTCGCTGCAGACATCCTTTATCTTTCCCATAAGAGCTGCGAATTGATCCTCCTCTGGGCAGAAATTACCATTAAGCAGCGGGCGAACAATATTTAAGAGTCTGTCAGGCTCATCAATATATGACTTTGCCAGAATGCAATAACAGTTGAAGTCGGTCTTATAGCCGTTTTCTCTGAGAAAGCTTTCAAACTCCGGCTTTATCGAAGGATACTCTGCTATAAGCCTGTCATAGCTTATCCCATTCAAAATAGCATTTGTCATTTTTTCATCAGCTCTGATCTTTTTAGCGATGCTGACAATACTCTTTGAAATAACTGCTGTTCTGTAGTCAAGATTATTGTAGAAATCCTCTTCTGTAAGATTCTTATCAATCTTTGAAACTACTTTCTTTATCTTTCCTTTGAAAAACGCACTTGGAAACAGTGCATATTTGAAACGATCGTATGAAAGAGCCGCTACATAATCGTGAATGTTGGTAAAACTTTCAAATGCCTCTTTGAAAGTCATCTTAGAATAATCAGCATTAACAATGCTCTCCAACTCTCTCTTATGCTCAGCCATTCTTTTTGATATCACCCTCCGGCAATGAGGATAATTTTTAAGTTCTTTTACAAGTCCAGGGAATTTAAGTATCTCCCTGTGAAGTCTTTTTTTATCTTTAGGAAGGATCGTAATGCCCTCGTCATCTAACTGCGGCTGCATATAGAGCTCTATTCCGGCTTCCCTAAAGATCACTGACTTCTGCTCATTTACCGCTCCTACCATATAGTCATCAAGCGGATAAAAAGCCTCCGGTATCTTCTCAAAAAGGAACTTCAGATTCTTTTTCATAACAGGGCTGCACTTGCATTTTTCCAGATAACTATTTATGACTTTATCATCGTCTGCCTCTTTCTCTGAAACTGTAGTTATAGCCCTTGCCTGCAATATATAAACTTTTCCTCCGGCAATTCCCCACTCTATATCCATCGGCATGCCGTAGTGCTTCTCTATCAGGCATCCCTGCATCACGAGCTTGCCAACCTCAGCACTTGTCAGGCAGTTTGCTTTTTGAAGCTCTTCGCTGACTTCGATTTCCTTTGTTCCCTTCTCATCATATATGATCTGCGTTTTTTTAGTACCGATCGAAATATTCTTTATGACGCCCGCCCTGTCACATGTATACGAATCTGCTGTAACTCTTCCGGATACTACACTCTCTCCGAGACCATATGAAGCATTTATCTGCATTTCATCATGTGAATTATTAAGCGGATTTACTGTAAAAAGGACACCTGCCTTTTCACTCTCCACCATTTCCTGTACTACAACTGCCAAAGCGACCTTGCTATGGTCATAGCCCTGATTCTCTCTATAGTACACAGCCCTTGTACCCCAAAGCGATGCATAGCAGTTCTTTACCTGACGCAAAAGCTCTTCTGTACCTCTCACATTTAGATACGTTTCCTGCTGACCTGCAAAGCTTGCGTCAGGCAGGTCCTCTGCTGTAGCTGATGATCTGACAGCTACTCTTGCATTATCGCCTAAATCTCTATAGCTCTCCACGATCTTTTCTGCCAGTTCTTCCGGAAATGATGCTTCCTTTATTTTTTCCCTAATACTCTTAGCTGACTCTGTAAGCTTTACAAGGTCGCCTGCGGCATTCTCCAATGATTCTTCTATGAAGCTTTCAAGTCCATTGCTCTTAATAAAAGATCTGTATGCATCACTGAGAACCACAAACCCACGCGGAATCAAAAATCCCGCAGATGTCATTTCCCCAAGATTCGCGCCTTTGCCTCCTGCAGATTCGACATCTTCTTTCCTAATCTCACTAAAATCCTTTATCATTGTTTGTCACCCCTATCATTATAGTTAGCACCAACTAACAAAGTTACCACTAGCAGAGCGATTACGCAAGCCCTTTTTAATTGTATGCTATGTAATTGACAAAATTTGTCAATTACAAATCGAATTGTTTTTTATACATGATAAATAACAGATTTCTATTGTCATATATATCATCCATGCCGATATTGTAGTAAACGACAAAGATAATTTGCCGCTTACTATTAATTTTTAAAAACCAGCATTTTTGTGGCTAATTTACAAGGCAAGCCGCAGGAGGTAACTATGGCTAAATCAAAAAAACCAGACGTATCATTTTGGAACAGTGTCAAAACACATTTAATAGCAGTAATGATGCTAATCTGCGCAGTTCCTTTGATAATATCATTACTTATAAGTTACAAGAGTTCCATGAAGCAGGCGCTCAATGATGCCCAGACTAAAGGATATCAGCGAGCTACGATCATTGAGAAAGAATTTTTGGCAATCTTTATCCAAAATGTCCGCATGATGGAGTCAATCTCACACAGTAAGCAGGTAAAAGAATTACTTTTAGATCCAAATCATGAAGATATCGCAGGTGTACAGGACTTCCTCATAACCCTGAATGAACACCTTGGTGACGGAAATGACATAATAGTTGAAGACGCTACAGGTCAGCAGATAGTCAGAACCTCAGGAAATCTGGTAAATGTCGCAGACCGTGAATTCTTTAAGGAAGCGCTCACCGGTAAGGAGGTCATATCTGACGTCCTTATATCAAAAGCTACCGGGCTTAAAGTAGTTGTACTGGCTATACCTATCAAGGACCTGAATGATGATAAGGTTATAGGAGTAGTTCAGAAATCCTATGATCTCTCATTTCTTCATGAATTCCTTGCTGGAACAGCTAATGCATCTTCTGGTGAAGAATCATTTATTGTTGCAAGAAATGGCGATCTTATTGCCCATTCAAATTATGAACTTGCTGTCGATGACGAAGTGCCTAACTATAGCGATTTAGCTTTCTTCTCTGATGGAAAAGAAAATGGCAATTACGTAACCAATTTCAATAATACCAAATACCTGATAGGCTATCAGAGAGATGAACAGACCGGCTGGATAGTCGTATCCGCAGCTGACTATGACGTTACTATCGCATCAGCACGAAACAGCGCTGTCATGACTATCATAATCGGTGCAATCATGCTGATACTCGCTATAGCTATCTCACTTACAATGGCTAATTCCTTCACAAACCCTATGCATATGCTGAATGAATCGATCAGTCATCTTGCAAATGGAGTATTCAGCCCTATTGATAAGTACACAAACAGGAAAGACGAATTTGGTGTGATAATCAATAACACAAATTCTGTAATAGAAAAATTAAGCGGTATAATCAACAATATAAAGTCTTCCACAACCGCTGTACATAAGTCATCTGAAGATGTTGCAGAAACTGCCAACCAGATTTCACAGACATCTGAAAGCGTATCGACTGCTGTTCAGGAAATCACCTCCGGTGCAGCACAGCAGGCAAATGAAATTCAGAGTGTTACAGAAAATGTTGCAAAGATCAGTGAAGCGAATAATAAAGTACAGCACAATACCCGAAAGCTGACATCACTTGCTACAGACATGCAGGAAATAAGTACTATATCTTCTAAGAATCTTGGTTCACTTCAGGAGAGCAGTGAAAGAATGAGTGAAAGTATTTCTCAGATTTCAGAGAAAGTCGGTGCTACAAGTGTAGCAGTCGAAAATATCAACTCCAAGGTTGAAGAGATTGCTTCAATCGCCACTCAGACTAATCTCCTTTCACTTAATGCCTCCATAGAAGCTGCACGTGCAGGAGAAGCCGGCCGCGGCTTTGCCGTAGTTGCAGAAGAGATCAGTAATCTTGCCGATAATTCAAGAAATCTTGCAAGTGCCATAAGGGCAGAAATGGATGTACTACTTTCAAAATCAAGCTCTGCCGTAGAAATGGCAGATGCTGTAAGAAATGAAAATGAACAGCAGCAAGAAATCATTTCATCTACCGTACAGAGCGTACAAGGCGTTATAGACGATGTTTCCGCAACGACTAAGCGAGTAAAGACGATAGATACAGAAGTAGACGGATGTATCGATGCAAATAATGTAGTTTCTGACGCTATGACTTCACTTTCCGCAGTCAGTGAAGAAAATGCAGCATCCGCCCAAACTACAGGTGCTGCTGTGGAAGAACTTTCCGCAACAGTCATCACACTTGCAGGCTCCGCCGATTCACTGAAAGAAATTTCAGAGAAGCTGGAGCATGACATGGAATTCTTCAAATAAAAATTGATCGCCGGCATCTTTTACGGATGCCGGCGATTTTTGCAGATATGAATTATTTTGGAATCAAAAATGATGGTCTTTTTACTTTATTTCTTCAATCTGCGCAGCATCTTCCGGCAGATTTGTCCTCGTGAAATACTCGATCTCATTTTCGTGATGGATGTATGCGCCATTTTTAATCTGAACCCGAAGATTTTCCGGAAATGACATGTAAAGCTCATATGTTTTTTTATATTCTGAATCCTGTACTCTCACTAATTTCATTGAAATTCCTCTATTTAAGATTTTGCAAGTTTATTGGTATCACTTGCTTCCGATGGACTATTTTGTTCCTTTAGTTCTTCACCCTCTTTCTTTAGATTTTCCACTTCTTTCTCTAGTCCTTTTAATATGCTTAATTATATTTATATTCATATTTCATGGACAACTTTGTAGGATTATCACGAATATCATCTATTTTGAATAGCTTTGTTTCAATAATTTTATTAACATTATCTTTTTTCTGCACAAAATCATAATCTTCCTTACCACATGTGAGCAAATATTCATCATCTATCTTACTAACTACATAATAATCTTCATTTTTCCTTTCATCATGTATAATGACATGTTCTGTATATTTTTTTGAATATTCGTCCATAAAATAATATATATAAGCAGCAAAAGCCGCCAAAATAACTACCCAAAAAACAAATACTTGAATATTTTGTGTCAACTTATCTTGAACAGCATTCAACTTATCTTGAACAGCATTTGTATTTGACTGCGTATCATTATCTTTTGTGAGATTAAATACAATTACAAATAAACAATCACCAACTGCACATATTAAAATTGGAATAAAGCTATTATTCTTTTTTAACTTCACACAAATTATAATTACTACACAAACTAATACTACAAAGGCCAATATACCGATTCCTTTAGCAAAATCAATTGGCAAACACGCTAATTCATATACAGCAAATACATTAAAAATAGCCAAAATAAAAAAAAGAGCCAAATAAGCTAAAGGCCTTTGCACTCTATAAATGCTTCGCTTCTTAGACAGAAAATAACCCGCCTGTCCAATTCCCCTATTCTTAAGAACAAAGTAAATTGCCAAGTAAAATACGATTGGCAATATAATAAAAATTTTATTTCCAAATAGTTCTATAGATAGTTCTATAGATCGTTCTATAAATAGTTTTATTAAGTCAACAACACATTCTTTCATTTTTAGATTCCTCTCACGCTTAATTATAATAAAATTCAAATCTCATCCTGTAATGCTTAACATGAGATTTGCGTCAGCATGGTTGCCATATTTTATATACAAATCACTGTGCATCCTTGCTAAGCGTTTTACCTCTGTCACAGATTGTAACCTTAACTGAGATAAAACATTCTCATATGACTTACCCAGCTGATACGGATGCTGACTTCGATATTGATTTTATGAAAATAACAACTAAAACTACATAATCGATCAACGGTACAAAAGAAAGTGCACCGAATATGATTGTCTTGATCAAAGAAATACGATGTGCTCTCCACATTTTATAGCAGGCTACTGCCTCCGTAATGGAAGTCGCAAAATGTGTAAATCCTATTATGATCCAGGTTACTATCGTAAATAGAAATCCCATTGGAAAGCAGAGCATGAGCATACCTCCGCCAAACAAAACCAGTATCGGATATATCTGTGGAATTTTTACCAGCATTGAGATTTTCACGGCAGTTTTTTCATCATAATCAGGCGAAATGATAAGCCTTATAAGCCCTATAATGTAAGTTACTGCTGTAAAAAGAGTCAGAATTATGCCAACTGCAATTCCTAAACTTTGCATGTCTGAATCTAATATTATTGTCAACGTGTGTAAGATATAGAAATACAGTGCTATAGGTAAGAATAATAGATATTTTTTCATACAACTCTCCATTCCGTTGGTGGTATGATGAATTATGATAAATTTCCCGCTTTAAGAATCTGTGTTGCTTAACACGCGCGTAGAAATGTTTAAACCCCAACGAAATTTAATTTTATCATAAACACACAAAAATTCGATACATTTAGCAATTTTTATTCTGTATACATTAATTACTGTTAAAAAAGCCTTTTTGCTCTAAAAAAAGTTCTGATTTACCCTCTCTCTATTTGGCTCGAATATTATATAATTAATTTATCTATTAACGGCTTGTTTTAAGAGGATAGCGTATGATCGAATCAAAGTATTCCACCAAGCAAATCTGTCAGATATTTAATATAAGCAGAGAAACTCTGCGCCATTATGAGCGTTTAGGACTGCTTAAACCACGCATAAATCCGGCTAACGGCTATAGAGAATATAACTACTGGGATATAAGCACGATTATTGACATCCTTAAATATCGTTCTTTAGGATTTACACTTTCCACCACTAAAGATGCAATTTTTGATATGGATTTTCCAAAAATCGTAGACATTCTGGAAGATCATACTGATCATTATAAAACCCTCATAAGACAGTATGAGCTTCTTCTTGATAAAACTACACGGGATTTTGCGTACCTTCGCGGCGCTATGGATCACATCGGTGATATTTCAGAAACTGATTTGGTAGATATGTTCTTCATCCCTTACACCACTGATCAAAACAGCGAATACTTCTCTACAATGCAGCAAGCCTTCAATAATTCGCAGTTTTTTTCCACAGCTCTTAAAATCGACGGGCACAGTCACGCTATGGAATGCTATGGCTTGATCACCGAGAAAACCTATGCGGATTTTCTCAAGATCAACAAGGGATTTATCATAGAAAAATCTCATATTGTCAGCCAGATCATTGATGTAGTCGGCAAGACACCTATTGATGAGATCATAGTTGATGATTTTAAAGCATCAATAACCAAAATGTATTCTAAAGAATTTGATACCATATACGCTATACTTATTTCCCGTTTTTATGACACAGAAAAGAGGTATCATCAATACTTCTTTCTTTTTTCAAAGCTTGAATGATACCTCTTTTGCTATATTTTTTATTTAAAGAACTGCATTTCTTCGTTTAGTTTTTCAGCAATCTGCTTAAGATTTGAAGCTGATTCCGCAAGTGTACTTACAGTTGCAGACAATTCCTCAACAGAGGCACCTGTTGTCTCTGTTGCAGCTGCATTCTCTTCAGAAATAGCTGAAAGGGATGCCATAGCATTTGATACACTCTTGTTAGAGTTTACACATACATCTGTCTCACCTGATATCTGAGCGACGCTTTCAACTGTCTTTTCAATGTCGCTGAGCATTCCCTTTACGGCCTCTATTGTCTGCTCTAGTGCAGCCTGCTGCGACTTATTCTCTTCAATGATCTCATTTGCAGCGTTAACAGCTGATGTTGACTCGTCAAGAAGCTTTTCCATAACTTCGTGAATTTCTTTTGCAAGTGTTTCTGAGTCATCTGCAAGTTTTCTGATCTCATCAGCAACTACCGCAAATCCCTTACCTGCATCTCCTGCTCTTGCAGCCTCGATCGATGCATTAAGTGAAAGCAGATTTGTCTGCGCTGCGATTCCTGATATTCCTTCCACTCTTGCATTTATATCTGCTACAGCATTCTGTGTATCAGAAATCTTTTCTGCGATATCTACGATCTTATGAGTCATAACTTCGCTTGAATCATGGAAGTTTGCAAGCGACTTACCTGATGTCTCAGATGCATTTCTCATGCGATCTGCAAGAAGGTTAAGACTATTTGCTGACCCCTGCACATTTTCAATGGCTTCTGTGATCATACCGGCATTATTAACTGAGTTCTGAACTTCTCTTGCCTGCTCTGTAGCACCTGATGCAATATCCTGCACTGCCTCTGCTACGCTTTCTGTTGTAGAAGCTATCTGATTAGCCATCTCTGATAATTCCTCAGAAGAAGCATTTACTGTACCGGACGACTCTTTAATGTGACCAACGATGCTCTGCAGCTTATCAACAACGGCATTTGAATTGTTTACCATCTGCCCGAATTCATCGTCTCTCTTCGCATATTTATTTATCTTAACGAACTCACCATTCGCTAATGCTGAAAGCAATTTATTTACTTCAAGCATAGGATCTGTGAAGCTGTTAGCTATGAAAAATGAAAGTACAAGCACAACGAGTATCAATGCAAGACCAACGAATATGATCAAGCTCGCACCGTTTGCTGCTGCCTTGATAATTTCTGACTCTTTTAATGCTGCACAAACTGTAAATCCTGATAATTCATTCTTTGTATAGCACAGATATACCGGATAGCCCGGTGCTGTACTGATGTAAAATCCTGTTTTCTCACCTGATGTCATATATGGAGATGATGAAAAATTCTGCACTTCATCATCTGCTTTGATCTCAAACTGTGAATGCGCTATCATGTCACCATTCTTATCTACAAGAAATGCTTCATCTGCTTCTTCCTTAAGCAATTCATGAATATCATTAGGATCAAATGTCTTATGAACGACGCCGAGAACCTTCTTTGTTGTAGAATCAACAACCGGAACAGCGATACAGATATTTCTTGTATTTGTTACAGAACTTACAAATACATTAGAAACAAATGGTGAACCTTTCAAAGCATTCTGAAAATAGTCTCTCTCTGCTATGCTTTTTAATTTTCCTTCATCGCTTCTAAGAACCATCATTCCTTCAGTATTAGACATAACGATCGTATTATCATCATTGAATGATTTATTGATATCGATCATCTGCTGCTTAACTTTAGACGAATCCTTCAGTTCTCCCTTAAGAAAAGCTATTGTCTGTGGAGATGCAGCAAAACTTGTAAGAGCCGTAAGGCTGTTATTCAACATCTTATCAACTTCTGATTCTATAAATTTCGCCTGCCACTCAACAGTTTCTTTTGATGATTTTTTAGCACTCGAAGTCGAGCTTGTATAGCTGATGATAACTGATACTGTCAATGGTATTATAGCTATCAATAACATAAGAGCTATCAACTTTACTTTCACACTGCTTTTAAGCTTAGTTAATCTCATTCCGCTTTTTCCTCTCAAATTCTTATCATAGTTATCTTCTCTGATGTACACACGATTTTATAAACCCGGTTGTTACCACCAAGTCAACAAATATAATTTTAATTAAAAATGAATAACCTTAATTTAATATAAAAAAAATGTAAAAAGAAAAAAGGCCGTGATAAACACGACCTTTCTACGCTATAGACCTGCTTGCCATTTGTGTTACCTAACCGCAGCATGGCACAATTTTATTCTTTCCTTACTACCTCTCCATCCAAGATTACTGCTTTTATAGATAGATCAACTGCCGAAAGCAATACGCAATCAGCCTTCTTTCCTACATCTATACTTCCGATACTATTACCCATTCCTATTGATCTTGCAGGGTTATATGATGCACACTTCACAACATCCTCCAACGGTATTCCTATTGATACAGCTTTTTTCATGCAATCCATGAGATTAGTTGCAGAGCCTGCAATCACACCGTCTTTAAGAGTTGCCAGATTGCCTCTTACTTTGACACTCAGTCCTCCCAGTGAATATTCTCCATCATCCATACCTGTAGCCATCATGCTATCGCTTATCAATACTATCCTATCCGCTCCAAACATTGAAAAAGTCATACGTATGACAGGTGCAGAAATATGTATACCATCACATATCAACTCAGTCATTACATGACTATTGTCAAAAGCAGCGCCTACTACTCCGCTTTCTCTATGATTGACAGGAGGCATTGCATTATACATGTGTGTAACATGATCTGCCCCCATTTCAAATGCCGCTGACGAGGTACTGTAATCAGCCATGGTATGTCCCACAGAAATATGCACTTTCCCTGATAGATTTTTTATGAAAGCTTCAGCCCCATCAAGCTCAGGCGCAAGAGTTATCAACTTGATCAGACCTCCTGCTGCCTCTTGCAATCTTTCAAACATCTCTATATCAGGTTTTTTAATATATTGCGGATTCTGTGCCCCTTTCTTTTCAATCGAAACAAATGGTCCCTCAAGATGAACTCCGCACAGTCTTGCCCTCCCATTGCTATCCGATGTTGCATACTTCAAGGCATTCCGACATATCTTGTCAAGTCTATCCTCCGGCAAAGTCATTGATGCCGGACATATAGAAGTCACGCCGTTTGAAAGCTCGTACTCTCCGATTCTTTCTAATGCCTCTTCTGTCGCATCAGAAAAATCATATCCTGCACATCCATGGAAGTGTACATCTACCAATCCCGGTATCAGATAACATCCAGCTGCATCCAGTATTTCATTATCACCGATGCGCACATCATCAACAAAAACACCATTCTCAATATATATGTCTTTTTTAACAAAACCCTGATTCAATGTATGAACCAATGCATTACAAATCTGCATCATCTCACCTCACGTCAAAGTGGAGCCTTTGAAAGAGCCGCGGCATCAGCAACCAACGTCACATCTCTGTGTATCTGCAAGATAGATGCCGGAACCTTAGGTGTGACCGGTCCCCAGAATGCTTCTCTGACAATATCCGCTTTCTCTTCACCACTTACAATTATCAAGATTTTCCTTGCTCTCATTATAGATCTGATTCCCATAGTATATGCCTGCGTCGGTACTTCATCTATACTTTCAAAGAAACGCGAATTAGCATCTATGGTACTCTGCGTAAGATTGACACAATGTGTATCTTTTATAAATTCATCCGCCGGCTCATTGAACCCTATATGGCCATTATTTCCTAATCCCAAAAGCTGCAGGTCAATCCCTCCAAGCCTTTTTATGACTTCCTCATGAGCCGCACATGCGCGTTCCGGATTCGGATCTGCCCCATCCGGAATAAATGTTGCTTCTTTACGAATATTCACCTTACTAAAAAGATTTTCATTCATAAAATAATAATAGCTCTGCGCATTATCCTTATTTAAACCCCTATATTCATCCAAATTTACAGTTGAGACTTTTGAAAAATCCAAATCTTCTTTTTTATACCACTCCACGAGCTGCTTATAAGTTCCCAGCGGAGATGAGCCTGTTGCAAGTCCAAGTACACAATCTGGTTTTAATATAATCTGCGCAGAAATAAGATTTGCTGCCTTCCTGCTCATATCAGCGTAATCTCTTGTCTTAAAAATTTTCATATCTATACCTCTGTCCTCATGCCCAAAGATCATCCGGATAAAGACTGCTGTCTATCTTTTCTTTAATAGACCTCACTACCGCTTCCTTGTCTTCCTTGTATGTCACCCCAAACCATTTTTCTGATGTTTTTAATACTTTTACATGACAAACTCCATCCCTTATATCATCTGCAACTACCGACGGCAGGAAAAATTCTGCTTTCATGATGTCATCTTTATGCTGTTCAAAGAAAGGCTTCAGCTTCTGCTGTATGCTCTCGAATATATCCGGTGTGAATCCCCAGCAATTCATCGATACAGGTGTATCATTATCCAGCTTTTGATCTTTCCCCTCATGATTTCTAATTATTCCGTCTTCATCGCACTTTATCTTAGTCATCTCTGTGACACTCAAAAGCTCACCGTTCGAAGACGTTTTGCATACCCCTCTTGAAACCGTACCATTTTCGGTGAGTGTATTGGATAATTTAAAACCTACCATACAGTATTTGTACTCATCATCTTCTTTTACCAAAAATTCATGTAATTGCTTAAATGTTTCATATCCATAGTAATCATCAGCATTTATCACAGCAAAATTACCTTCTGTTACATCCTTTGCGCAGAGAAGTGCATGAGCAGTCCCCAAAGGCTTAGTTCTTTCTTTAGGAATGTCTATTCCTTCTGTATAACTTTCAAACTTTTGGAATGCATAAGCTATATCTATCTTTGTTTCAACTCTCTTGCCTACAGTTTCATGAAACAAATTGTAATTTTCCTCTTTAATTATAAAAACTATCTTATCAAAGCCTGCCCTGATTGCATCAAAGATTGAATAATCAATGATAAATTCACCCGAAGGACCTATAGGATCAAGCTGCTTAAGACCTCCATATCTGCTTCCCATACCGGCCGCAAGTATCACCAATGTTGTTTTTTTCATAATCTCCCTCCTCTCAGATCAAAAGCTTTGCTGCGCCATATATACCGGCATTATTTCCCAACTCTGCAAGCTTTATCTCAATATCCGCAAGATCTTTAAGTACGTACTCTTCAAATGCAGGGTGCAAGAGCTCAATTACTTTATTTCCTGCTTTTGATACTCCTCCGCCAAGAACTATACACTCCGGGTCAAGCATATTCACCATGATGGAAAGCCCTTTTCCAAGGTAGCCTCCCCATATCTCAAGTGCACTTAACGCATATCTCTCTCCTGCAGCCGCATCATCAAATATCTTCTCACATGTAATATCACTTACATCTGCTATACTTTTTTCACTCTTTATCTTAGAAGCTATCCTCACCATTCCTGTCGCACTTGCATACTGCTCCAGACAGCCATAGTTTCCACATCCGCATCTTTGGTTTTCACCATCCTGTACATGTATATGACCTATCTCACCACCATATCCCGCATTTCCATATACTATCTTACCTCCTTTGATTATTCCTCCGCCTACACCCGTCCCGAGCGTAACCATTATCACATCCTCATAGCCCATGCCTGCTCCACGCCAGTTTTCTCCAAGTGCTGCCGCATTCGCATCATTGCATGCCTCAGTTCTCATTTGTATTAGATTCTGCATTTCCTCTTTTATATTGCACTTTCCCCAACCGAGGTTTACAGCTCTGAGTACATTTCCATCCCCTTTTACCGGTCCCGGTATTCCTAAACCTACTCCTTCTACTTCTTCGGCCGACATTAAATTTTCTTGCATATCAGTATATATCTGCTCTCGTATATCTCCAATGATATGCCTGCCGCAGTCTTTGATATTAGTAGGTATCTGCCAGCTTCTTATCAGATTCCCTTTGAAGTCAAACAACCCAAATTTAATGGCTGTTCCTCCAACATCAATACCATACACATATTTCTTCATCTCTCAGCCTCTCAAATCAGATACTATAGCCTGCATTTCATCAAGCTTACTTTCTATGTCTTTAACAAGATGAAACTGATTTCTTGCTCTTTCCAGATTGTGCTCTGCATGCGTGGTCTTAAAATAAGTATCTCCTTCAAGATAGTCTGTAAGAAATCTTATCCCGACTTCAAATGTCATAAGTATACAGGAAAACGGAAGCAGCTCAGCCTCAGTATCTGTCAGTGTATCTGACACTTCACTGATAAATCCCTTGGTATATGCCCTAAACATATCCAGACTAAATGAAACCTTTGAAAGATCTGTTTCATCCTCCAATGCCGTATTCGCTCCAAATCTATTGCTATCGCCAAAGTCATATAAAAGCGAGCCCGGCATTACAGTGTCCAGATCTATTATGCAAATCCCCTCTCCTGTCACAGGATCTATCAATATATTGTTAAGCTTAGTATCATTATGCGTAACACGAAGAGGGATTTCCTTGCTTCCCAGCTTTGAAATGATCTCATCACAATACTTCTCTCTATCCATAACAAAACCTATCTCGGACTTAGCTTCAGTAGTTCTTCCCTTTATATCAGCCTTGACTGCATTTTTAAAATCTTCAAATCTTTTTCTTGTATTGTGAAAATCTGTAATTACCTCATATAACTTTGAAGCATCGAAGTCAGATAACTGACGCTGGAAATGCCCAAAGGCTCTGCCGGAATTTTCAAACACCTTCTCATTTACTGCACTCTGATAAGTGACTGTATTTTCTATGAAAATATATACCCGCCAGCAAGATCCATCTTCCGCTTCAAAATATGATCTGCCATCATTCGTCTTGACAATAGAGAGCGTATTCCTTTCAGGATTACCGCCTTCAGCGGTAATCCTTTCTTTCAAATAGTCAGTAACAAGAGTGACGTTATGCATCAACTTTTTTTCGTCAAATATTTCAGTGTTTATCCTCTGTACTATGTATCTAAGTGGCGGTTGGGACTCTCTTTTGAAATATACAGCATAAGTATCATTTATATGTCCACATCCATAGTTTTCACTATAAATATATTCACCTTCGATATTAAAGTGCTTTACGATCTCAGAAATTTCATACCCCATAATTTCACGCTTCCTTTACTATCATTTTCCCGCTGCCAGATAGTCATCCAACTGTCTTTGCACTTCTTCCAGATATTTGTCCATACCAGCATCCTTAAGTTTCTTTTGAGCCTGTGGAAATGCCTCATCATAGTCAACATATCCGCAAAGTATAGGCATCATTGTTGTATTTATGACCTCACCGATAGCCGTCTGCTCATTCTTTACCTTTGAATTATCAAAGTGGAATGCCATCACATCCGACTGCACAGCATCTTTATCCCAATTCTTATAATTATCAATAAACTCATCAGAAACATCAGTCGTAAATTTCTGATAATTTTGATTTCTAAACATCCACTCGTAGAAATATCCTCCAAATGCCGGATCTTTGAGCTCTATCTTGTCACCTTTTATAGTATAGTTCTCACCTTCAGGTCCATAAATTGCAAACATATAGTTGTCTTCACTGCCATAAAACCAATTTAAGAATTTTACCGCACCCTCAGGATTTGATGCTGAATATGGTACGCAAAGTACCTCACCTCCACATGATGTAATATACTTTTTCTTTTCAGGAGCAAGAATATATGATTTCAATACCGCATCCGGTGCATTGGTCCTTACTGCACTTATGATCTCGTTTTCTTTGCCGACAGAACCCTCAACCCAAATGTAAGTTCCCTGCTGTATCCTTGTATCACGCTCATTATAGTTAGTTGTCAATTCATCTCTGTACAATTCCTTCTCATACATACTTCTGTTATATTTTGCGATCTTCTTAAATGTATCTGTCTCAAAATAACTATATGCTTTCTTGCTATCTTCGCCGTATACTACTGACTCACCTGCTGAACACCATGTAAGCTGCTCATCCTGGAAGTATCTTGTCAATGGCTTGTAGATGACATCTGCCGGGCCACTTAATTCCGGATGTGCTTTTGCCACTTTCTCGGCATACTCCGTCAGATCATCAGGTGTCTCAATATTTTTCATCCCCACTTCATCCATCAGATCCTGACGTACACATACAAGCTGGAACATTGCCGATGATGGCGCATAAGCTGACGGAATACCGTACTGCACACCATCTACTTTTCCACCATCCATCTGTGACTGCGGGATAACCTTTTGCAAATCCTGTCCATATTTTTCTATAAGTTCATCAAGCGGCTGACACTGTTTTTTGTTTACCATGATACCGATATCTGCAAGTCCGTCCCAGTAAAGATCTATGTCATCGCCTGCTGAAAGCATGATATCTTTCTGCTCCCAATACTGATCCCATCCTTTATAAACTATCTCTACCTCTTCACCAATCTCAGATTTAAGCTTAGGATTAAGCTCTTTTTCAATGAAATTTGCCATTTCATCTGTTTCCTCTCCCGGATACAAGATTCTGACTTTTCCATTGTCACCGCCCGCCTTTGCTTCTGAGACTTTAGAGCATCCACACAACAGAAGTGCTGCTGAAAGTGAACTTATAAGTGCCATACATACCCTATTTTTCATACCTACTCTCCTTTATATAGCCCTTTATTCTTTTACGGCGCCTGTCATGATACCATTCACAAAATACTTCTGTACAAATGGATACAAGAAAATGATAGGACCGATAGTAACTATAGTAACCGCCATCTTTACCGTCTCTGTCGGCAAAGCTATATTGGCCGCCGCTCCAGCCGGTACTCTTCCCGAGCTGATAGCATTTACATTTGATAATATATTGTACAGATAGTACTGCAGTGGGAAATAATCTCTGTCATTTACAAACATGAGAGCATTCCACCAATCGTTCCAAAATGCAAGAGCATACATCATACCTACTGTCATCATTCCTGTCTTTGTCAGCGGTACTGCTATCGACGACCATATCTTAAAATAGCTTGCGCCATCCATCCTTGCCGATTCATACAGCGAAACAGGCACCTGTTCAAAGTAAGTTCGCAAGAGAAACATATTAAAAACATTCAATATCTGAGGAATTATCAGTGCCCTAAAATTATTTGAAAAGCCATACCAATTTACGCATACGTAATACCATGGTATGAGCCCGGCTGAAAATATGATTGTAAAATTGCAAAAATACGCGATCACATTTCTGTATTTAAGTGATTTAATTGATAAAGCAAAGGAGCACATACTCGTGATAACCATCGCAAGCGCTGTACCTGCTATCGTGACGAAAATAGTTACTGCATACGATCTCAGTATTCTCATACCACTATGCGCAAATAGGTAAATATAAGTATCGAGCGTGAAATCTCTTGGCAATATCGAATATCCCTTCTGTACTACAGAGGTATTGTTTGAAACCGATACTGACACCACCATTATCAATGGAAGCAGACATACGATAGCTATAAATCCAATAAATATATACGAAAAAACCGTTACCGCCTTATCTGTCGCTGACATCTTTATTCGAGTTTTTTCTTTAGCCATCAAAACAGTCCCTCCCCTTCATTTATTTTCTTTGCAAAATGATTGGATATCGTGATAAGTATAAGCCCCATTATTGACTGAAACAGACCTATCGCAGTCGTATATGAGAATCCAAGTGTCCTCATCGCTGAATATACGTAAGTATCAATGACTGCAACCTCGTCATAAAGCAATGCATTGTTTCCGACAATACCATAGATCATTCCAAAATCTCCAAAGAAGATCCTGCCTATAGACATCAAAGTCAATATGATCACCGTAGGCTTCAACAATGGCAATGTGATGTAAAATATCTGCTCAAAGCGGTTTGCTCCATCCACTTGTGCAGCCTCATACAGCGAACTGTCAAAGTTTGCCAAAGCCGCCATGTATATGATTGAATTGTACCCACACCATTTCCATACATCGGCAATTATAATTATCGGTTTCCAATACTTAGGCTCTGCATACCATCTGACTGTCTCAGCTCCAACTCCTGCAAGCCACTGATTGATGATACCTGTGCTCGTTGAAAAAAATGCATATATGATAGCACCAACAACTACCCACGACAAAAAATATGGAAAAAACATAACACTCTGAGCGATTTTCTTAAAAAATCTGTTGTTTATGTCTTTAAAGCAGATAGCAATAGTTATCGGTAGGATAGTTCCGAGTATCAGCCCCCAAAAATTGATAATAAGTGTATTGGCTATTACCTTTAGCCCCATCCCTGTGCTGCCGGTAAAGAAATACCGGATATTCTGTAACCCAACAAATTTACTTCCAAAGATTCCGTCTACTACATTGTAGTCAGTAAACGCCATCCATAGTCCGCCATACGGAATATAGCAAAACATTATCAGATATATTATTGTCGGAAGGCACATCAGATAAAGCTGCCAATGTCTCTTAATTTCCCGTTTCATAAACTAACTCCTTCCAGCCGTTCCTCTCGAAAAGTTTTTCTTCAGCATCCAGATCCTGCGAGGTAATATATATCATCTCTTCAAAGCTTTTATCGAGTTCTTCCGGAAAGTAAACCATTCCGGTCTCACACAGTCTTCCTCCACCTTTTAGAAAAACTGACACTCTTCTTTGAAGCGTTGTCTCCATAGGAACTTCATCAAGTTTCAGACTTAAATCGCCAAAAAGCTCTATATATGCCATTTCACCGTTCCAGCCACCGCTATAGTTAAAAAATTGTCTTTGCACTCTTACTATATTGCTGTCTTCGCTGAGCAGCATCGAAAGCCTGCCATCATATAACCAGCTTGCAGACCAAAATCCTTTGAAATCGATTTCAGGATAGTACGTTCTGAAAAAATCCATTGCAAGCTTCATAGATATCCTTACATGCTCCGGTGTATACCCTTCTCCCTCCGGAATATGAAACCCTATCATCCAGTCATCTTTCGTTAATATTTTGTTCCATTTTCTTTTTTCTAAAACTACAATTTTCTCTGTAATATATCCGCAAGGTGAGAGTCTGTTTCCGCTTACATTCTCCGCATCTTCATTATATTGAGTGATAAATTTTATCTTTCGTTCTGGCTCAAAACCACCATAATAATAACCATTTTTTTCTGTACTATCTGAAGCGCTCTCCTCATCATTTATCACTTGTCCCATGTTGTCTACAGCCAGCTTTTGAGCTGTCACGCCAACGACTTCATCGTCTTTTCTATAGAAATCATAGATACCGTCATACCTGCATGGAACAAACAAAAACCTATCAAATAAATATATAGAATGTGAATAGAAATTAAGGCTCCACGGCATATCATCCACCTTAAGTTCTCCTGTCCTGCTATATTTTTCTATCTGCCCATCCAGCATTCTATATGGGATTTTTTCATATAATTCAGATGGTATCTTTCTCCTTATCAAGTCTTTTTCCGACTGCCTCATACATGAAAGACATATAAAGAAATTTATTGCTTTGCCGGCATCTCCTATACCAGACAAATTAAAATCCACATTACCATCTATAAAATATTCATATCTTCTGTCACACTGCGTCCAGCAAATAAACTTTACATACTCAGAAACTTCCCGGCTCTCCCAAATTTCTTCAAGATATCTGCACAAAGTTTCAAGTTTTTCCGTTCTTAGATCATATCGTGACAATATACCTTTTAATTCATTCACATTGATGAGTGAGCCTTCTCCTTCCCACTCTTCATATGCTTTTTGGAATTCTGCAGGTAATGCCATCGGCCGCAGTTTTTCAGTCCAAGTGCGATAACTGCTTTTCTCCATACCCTTACCCCAATTTTTTGTCTTATCTCAATTCGCTAAGATCTATCGTTCTATGTTCTACTCTAGACTTCTCGGCAGCAAGCGCCATTATATGACTTTCAATTGAAGTCTCTATCGCCGATAGATTTTCATCACTTTTACCCTCTACCATATCCAGAAAGTGCTCCATAAGCCCTGCATCTCCTCCGCCGTGAAATCCCTCCATGACATCTGGTTGATATTTCTTTATATAAGGTGCCTGCATTCCATTTGAAGTAAATCTGATTATTTCAATTTCATTCTTTTCATCATCACCTCGTATCTCACCATTTTCACACATGATCTTTATGGTGCGACACATCCTGTTTGTAAAGCCACTCAAATTAAATGAAGCATGTATCCCGTTTTCAAACTCAAAAATCGCCACTTGATGATCACATACATTATTGTCACAATGAAATACGCATCTGCCATAAGGTCCTGTTTCAATAGCTTTCATCAAACCTGTCTTTGACTGGTCAACACTTATCGCCGCTGCCGGCCAGTTTCCTGCTATTGGCAGATATGCCTTTCTCGCATCAAACCTGCAATCCTTCACCTTGCAATCGATACATCTTTGTGCGCTTCCTTCAGGTGCATTTTCTTTCTTGAAATAACTCAGATCCCCAAACGACGAAACACTCTTTACTCTGCTTCGTGCTATCCATGTAAGCAGATCCATATCGTGACATGATTTCTGCATTATCAATGAGCTGGAAATATCACTGTTTCTCCAATTTCCTCTTACGAACGAATGCGCTATATGAAAGTTTCCTATATTCTCATTGTGCTGAATATCTATGACTTTACCAAGTTCACCCGATTCTACTATGTTCTTTATTGATGACCAGAATCCCGTATATCTGAGCACATGACATACCATTACTTTGCTCTTATTCTTTATTGCAAGATTTCTGATATCAAGACATTCCTGCATCACCGGTGAAATCGGCTTTTCCAGCAAGATATCATAACCAAGCTCAAGAGCCCCCATCGTATGCTCATAATGCTGCCTGTCCATTGTTGCTATGATTACAGCATCACACACTTTACCAAGCTTATAAAATGCATCGGTTGAATTGAAAACATGTGCTTCATCAAGCCCATACTTTTCTGCCGCACTGCTTTTTCTCCCCTCATCAGGCTCCACCAGATAAGCAATTTCTGCTCGCTTGTGATCAAACGCATAGTCCGCATATATCCTGCCTCTCTGTCCTGCCCCTATCAATGCAAGTTTCATACCTATTTCCCTTCTTTCGTCCAGACCTTCTCCTCTTCATTACCTGTTTCTCGTGTTAACCAACTTTTTAACTCATTTGTTAACCTATTTGTTAACCTGATTATAGCACGCATGTATTAAAAAGTAAACTTTATTTCATTCTTTTCAATTATAACAATTCGCTAAATACAGCGCATTGACAAGTTCTTCTTTTTTATCTATAATTACATAAACACTTAGTTAACATTTTGTTAACTAAAACAGTTCAACTAAATTATCAAAGAGGTTAACATGAGTAATATAAGAGATGTTGCGAAAGCTGCAGGAGTTTCAACCGCAACTGTTTCACGAGTCATAAATCATGATACCGAAGGTCGAATGACCGAGGAGACAAAAGAGCGCGTATGGGAAGCTATAGCCAAATTGAACTACAAAGCTCCGGCGAAAAGCCTAAGAAAAAGCTCTGCTGCAAAGCATAGCAATACCAGTCACAATGGTAATGATATAATTCGAATAGGCTGTGTCATCAGCACAGAAAAGGATAAGTATAGCGATCCATATTATCTAAGTATCCTTTCTTCTATTGAGGAACATGCCAGAAAGAATAATATCCAGATTCCGATGATTGCTGCATCTAAGGAGCTTGAGGAGGCAGATTCACTTGATTCGTTTTTTTCATCACCCTTAAACGGTATCATCTTGATGAATACCCTCAGTGAGAATATCTATAACTATGTTCGCAAACATGTTCCTGCAATAGTCGGCATTGATACAGCTCATACTGATATAGATAACATAATTTACGATCATTACTATGCTGCTTCACTTGCAGTCGATACTCTTGTCAAAAAAGGATATAAAAAAATAGGATTCATGGGTGCTGCAGCAGAGGGTGCAAGACTTGAAGACAGCAAAAGATTTCGTGGCTACTATAGTTCGATGTACTCACATGGTCTATCTATCGATCCATCCACTTGTATCAACTGTCATTGGAAAGAAGAGGAGTGTTCAAAAGCAATCAAGAAACTACATCAGAGCAAAAAACTTCCAGAAGCCTTTGTCGTTTCCAGTGATCTAATGGCAATGGCAGTCCTTCGTTCATTATATGATGTGAATGTAAGAGTTCCTGATGAAATAGCTATAATGGGAATTTCAAATATAGAAATGTCAAAATACTCCAATCCGCCGCTTTCTACTATAAGTATACCAACTTTTGAGCTTGGAATACTGGCACTCGATACTTTGAAACAACGTATCAACGGATATGATATGCTGCCAAGAAATATCTCTCTGCCGCTGCAGGTAATACTGAGAGCTTCCACATGATAATCTTACATATACAGTGTTGTTTTTTTACTTGTAGGAATTCCAATGGAATTTCCTATAAGTAAAAAAGAGCCTTACGCAGACCGTTATTTTACTGTCTAACGTAAGGCTCCAACCTAACTCTTATATTTTTCCATCCTTCAGCAATTTCATAAATACATCCGCAATCTTAGGATCAAACTGTTTTCCCTTATTCTTTTCAATCTCTTCTATTATTTTTTCCTGAGACAGCTTATTTCTGTAAATCCTATCCGTATTCATTGCATCAAAAGCATCTGCAACACATATCATTCTCGCTATCAATGGTATATCTTCGCCTGCTCTTCCCTCAGGATATCCTGTCCCATCGTATCTCTCATGATGATACAGCGCACCCTCGCCTACATTTTTAAGGCTCTTGAAATTGCCAAGTATCTCACCGCCACATATAGTATGGGATTTGATCACATCAAACTCTTCATCATCCAATTGACGAGGTTTCTTAAGGATACTATCCGGCACACCTATCTTACCGCAATCATGAAGCAGCGCTACGTAATAGATACGCTCAAGCTCCTCCCCGGAATATCCCATTTCTATTGCCAAAGTCCTTGTATACTCGGCTACTCTGCTGGAGTGACCTTTGGTATATGGATCTTTTGCATCGATAAATCCTGTAAATGTTTCTATCGACTCCTGAATTATCTCATTATCGCGTTCATGACGCAGTTTATATTTTCTGATCTGTGCTGACGTGATAGCATAAATTGTAAGCGATATCAGCCAGATAAACATTGCCATTGCCGATATCCAGAAAAATACATCCCTTACGAGTAATCTATGGTACTGAAACTGAAGATCCAAAATCCATCCGTCTATATTTTCACCAATGTGGGAATACAAAATTATTCCCGGAATAGTACCCTCGTGTGGTTCAAGTGGAACCTCTCTGGCATTTTCACTTGAACTTGGCAAATAGTACAGATAGTCTCCAGGATACATACGTATCAAGGTTTCTCCGTCAAATGTGACCGTATCAAACGAAAAATCATCCGCATTAAATTCTCGAAGATCTGGTACTGTCTCTACATGTTCTTTACCTTTGATACTCTGGTGAATCTCAAGCATTCCATTCCATGCAGACTTTAAGAAAACTTCTTTATCAAAAGTAAGCTTAAACTTGAAATTTGAAATCTCATCAGCAGTATTGTTCATCACAGGAAAATCATATGTATAAGCCTGATAGTTGTGCTCTGTAATTCCCTCATTATTTAGATCAAAAGCTTTTGTCCATGTACTGTCCCTTGGAACAGCCGATACAAAACAGCCCTTCTCCGTCTCATTCTTTTCACAAAAAAGCTTCTCACCCGCAAAAGTCTCCATGTGAACAGTACTATTGTACTTATTGATTCTAAAAATACTGATCACAAAAAGCAAAATAATAATGCAAAGCGATGCAACGAATTTTATCACGGCATGATTACTTTCCTTAAAATACACCACAATTCTCTTCCTTCAATCCCCTCAATTTTTACACATTTTTTATATAACATCACTTGTTACAGCATAACGCAGAATTGGATGTAAAGGCAAGTATAGTTTTATAGTAATTATTCCGGTATCATAAGCATCGCTGTAAAAACAATTTTTCCATCTTCCTGCTCAAGCTGTATGGTACCGTAATACTTTTCTGCAATTCTCTTTATATTCAATAATCCGTAGCCATGATTTTCCTTATCCGACTTTGTCGTTTGAGGAAGTCCCGTCGCATGATTTATTGTCAGTTCTCCTGCATAGCTATTCTTTACCTGAATTAGATATGCATTGTTATTTTTCCACGACATTATTTCGATTTTGGGATTATCGCATTTTTCTGCACCCCTGATTGCATTAGACAAAGCATTATTTAAAATAATTCCTATGTCTATAGATTCTACCTTACCACTGACCGGATAACAAAAATTCTGCGTAAACTCTATTCCACTTCTTTCGGCCTCACTTTTCTTTTCAGATATTATGATATCTGTAACCAGATTTCCTGTCTTTACATTGATCTCCGGCATCGGAAAACCTTTTTTCCATTCTTTAAGATAAGCTACAGCCTCATCATGTTCTTTTTTATCAATCAAATTTCCCAAAACCATGAGGTGATCATTCATGTCATGCCTGATACTGCGAAACTCAGAATACATTTTTTCCATCGTGCTGATATGTTCTGAAAGCTCCTCTACCTGCTTTGAAATCAGCAAATTTTGCATTGCTTCTTCTTGAGATTTCTTAATCTGCTGATAAGAATACATTACAGTAATTACCGCAATAAATGCGATTATCCCAAACAGAGTCTCTATACCATCATAGATTGGATAATCATTCCAAACATAAACACCGGATTTTTCCACATATACATCCGAAAGAAAAGATGAAATCCAATACCCCGACATGATAGCTATAAACGGTGCAACAAGGATAATCAATTCCCGCCACTCCACCTGCTCACCTTTTCTCACATATACTTTTTCAGAAATTAGTATTTCTAAGAACAGCAGCACTTTTTTTATGATAGTCATTAAAATCAAGGCAACAATAAACCAAATAAATTGATTCTTGGCGTCATCCATACCTTCCCTTGCATAAGTAATGCTGCTTATCAGTTCCCAAGGTAAAGAGGTGATTCCTTGTGCTATCCAAATAAAAAGATAAATTGTCATTGCAAGAAAAATCTTCTGTGCAATATTTCTTTTTTCTGAGATCAACGTTGTTACAAATACTGCTGTAATCCCAATAATGTACGCGACCACACCAGACATAGTAAACGGTACGAAATAAAGAACAGTCATCACCAAAAAGAAAACAACACCTGTTATGTATGCCGTTTTTCTTTTAAGTACATAGGAAATATAAAATTTGGCAACTAAGAAGGCGCTAATCACTAATCCTAATATGGCAGATATCATATTGGCTGTTTCCCACATTCTCTCCATATTCATGAATTCAACCTCCTGCAGCTATATGCCATGTAAGCCTTTATAAAGCCATCATATTCCCTTCTGGCTATTGGGATGCTGTCACCGCTTTGTACTGTTATAGATGTTCTGTCATACCGTTCCACATATTTCAGATTGACTAGGTAAGCTCTGTGAACTCGATAGAAATCTGTATCCAACATTTTTTCCAATGCTGATAATTGCCCATAATATTCTATATTTTCATCATTCATGTGCAGAATTGTTTTGCGGTCATACACCTCTGCGTATAAAAGCTTGGACAAATTCACCTTAATATGTGAACTCCCGGATTGCACTTCGATATACTTATCTTGTCTGGCAGATTCTTTCTCAAATCGCTTCAGTTCTTCTCTTGCTTTTTCATGCACTTCCTCTAATTTCTCATCCTCTACCGGCTTTACAAGATAATGAAATGCCTGCAGATCAAACGCATGAAATACCTGATCTTCTTCTCCTGTGACAAAAATCAGAATTTTTCTCCATTTTTTATCACGCAGCAACTGCGCTGCTTTCATTCCATCCATGTCAGGCATTTTAATATCCAAAAGTAAAATATCCGGATATACACTCTCACTAAGAAGCTCTTTTCCCGAAGTATAAGTCATAACCTCTGCATCAGGGCAAAATTTCTTCACCTTCTCGCCAAGGATAGCACATATTCTTTTTTCATCATCACATATAGCTATTCTCACAAAATCCCTCCAATGCATTGTATATAATGGCAAGTAGAAACACGGGTGTAGATATAGCATTTTGTTTCTTCATTTAGAACATCCTCCTATGGAAGTTGCAATAATCCATTTTGCAATAATTTCTTTATCATCGGTTTATACTTATCTATTCCAAAATCTTCTACAATACTTGTGATACGACCCCATGCATCTTTTGACGATGCACCGCACAGAAATACACGTTCATCTTTTGTTCCGTAATCAAGAACAATAAATCTGTCATGAAAAATTCCACCGGTACGTTGCATTGTAATTTTTAATGTTGGGTATTCTTTGCAGAAATCTTTGTATTCAATATTGTGGAGTTTTGAAGTACCTACATTATCACTAAACACCTTGATCTCCACTCCCGAAATAACATTTTTCAAGTGTACCAACGTTCTAATTCCAATATAATTATCAACAAGATATACTGATTTCTTGGCTTTACTGTATATTGAAGAATATGCCACATCCGCACTGCAATACTTGGTATTATACATGAGCCAGCCATTATCCTCGTCACTAACAAAACTATTCATCATGTCTGCAAGATCAGATTTTGTCACAACATCGCTAAGTCCATCCATGACATCTGACATTTGTTTTTCCACAGAAACAAGATCCATTCGGAGCTTTTTTATCTCGACCACATTGCTTGCAGTTTGCATTGATAGCTGCATCATTTCACGCTGACCAATAAGACTCTGATTATCAATAATATAGTCTTTCATCTTTTTGAAAGTACGAACTAAATCTATACTCTGTTTTTCTGCCAGTGTTCCTTTTAAAACTGTCATTAACATATACAATCCTTGCTCTGTAAAAACGTATGGATTACTACGCGACATTGAATTAATATTTGCGGTCGCATTTTGCGACCACAAAATTTTCACTTCTTCATCAGTCACTTGAAACATAAAGTCTTCAGGAAATTTTCTTATATTTCTCTTTACCTGCTCGTTTAACCTTTTAGTTTCATATCCATATATTTCTGCCAAATCTGCATCAAGCATTACCTTTACGCCACGAACTTCATATAGTTTTTCTCTCAAAAATTCTTCTGTAACTTCTACTGGAACTAATTCAGTATTATCCACCACTTCGTTCTTTTTTTCGCCCATATTTTCCTTTCCAATCTTAAGGTGAAAAATTTTGACATCAAGATTCTACGTTTTAACCTTTTTTCTTTTTAACCCCGTCGAATTCGACCGGTTTAAACTTTATAGTTAAAGTGTTCACTTTTGAACACTTTTTGAAGTTCCTGCAATTTTCTGCAGTTCTTTATAATATGCCAGATAGCGATAAGCTGTTCTTCTGCTGACATCCCCCTCTGCAACTATCTCCATAAGAGTCATGCCACTCTCATACTTCAACATAAAATCATTATATGCTGCCATCCAAGCTTCATCATGTTTTTTGCGACCACCGAAGTTACGGTTACGGAGCGTTTCATTTTCCGCCTTTAGCTCTGCGACCTCTTTTTCTAATTCCTTTATTCTTTCAAGGGCTTCATCAAGAGTTGTAATCTTCATCTTGTGTCACCTCGCTTTCTGACATCATTGTAATTCCGCACTGTGTCACTGTCAACTTGCTTTTTGGCACATGCTCTTTTCTGATTTCATCCCTGATTTAACAACATTTGCTTTTCACCTCCTCTTGTTATCGTTGTTCATGGACTTATTATCCAAGAATCAAAGACTCTATTCCGTATATCCAAGAGGTAGGAAATAGTCGCTCTACTCAAAATTTTCCACGATATTGAAATTCATCATTTATAGCAAACTTGCATTCTGTTATGATTTACATATACAAGAACTTTAGGAAAAGTACTGGGGGAATAAAGCATTGAAGTGTAAATTATCAATTCAGGAAAAACTAAAAGATTTGAGAAATGACATTGTAAGGATTGCTAAAGATATAAGAGATACACATAGCAAAGACGCAGAAACCGGTGAAGCTACTACACCTGTTGACGATATAGAAAAGATAACATATCTGTTCAGTACCCTCACAGATACTGCTTCTCATGCCCATGGAAATTTGCCTTCGGCAAAGGGCATGCTCACTCCCACCTCATATTCTCACGTCCTCAGCAGCAAGTGCTTCGGACTGTGCTGAACAGTTACAAGCTAACACATAAAGGCGCACCCACACCTGTCAAAATGAGCAGGTATGGACGTGCGCCCTTTGTCATCAATGAATAATTTATCTTAACCACTGTTTTGCAAAATCCACCATTTTTGCAATATCGTTCATATCACGATCTATAGAAACATCCGAATCCGATCTCATCTTATCCGGATATATTGCATCGTATGCCGGCTTCACAAGTTTCTGATAGAATACCTTAAAATCATCCATGCCGCTTGAATCTGTTATATCAACTTCCTTTACCTTCTTTTGCAGAGAATCTATCAATTCCTGGTTTGTTGCAACACTTGTTACTGCAGATGCTCCGGCAGGTTTTCTTCCAAACAGCCGTTCCATCTCATTCTTAGCAGCCTCAGGTATAACTTGTCTCGCTCCCCAATATGTTCTTGCCGATTCATCATCATTCTGAACATAATTGGATTTCGATAGTAACTCATTGTTTCTATCAACCAGACGGCTATTATAATCCTTCATAGCTTTAACTATAACCTGTCTCTGATCCTCGGAAAAAGAAGCAGCACATTTATCCACTAAGTTCTCAGCCAATGCCATTTTTGTATGATCAATATAACTCAAAGTACCTTGCTTTAATTGACTGGTCATCCCTGTTACCAGATTGCGAGCAGTCTCAAATTCATCTTCCGAAAAATCTACTTTTCCTATACGATATGCACCTTCATCGTTTTTACTGACAGGTATATCCGTTCTGTATAAAACGCTCACCGGATGGTTGTTCCATGACTGTCTTACCTTTTCTAATTCTTCTGCACCCAAAGCAGATATTTCTACTGTAACAGCTTGACCTCCTAATGTGCCGGAATCCTTTGGGTTATTTTCTTTTATTGAACTTATATTTTCAACAAAAGATGCCTGTATCTTATGCTGATAGTCCGCTGACTTGTCTATACCTACTAAATTTGTAATATTCATACGTTCCGCACTCCTTTGCTTTGTTTACTAAGAAATCCTTTTCCTATGTTTTCACGCTCTCAGATCAAATGCTCCACCCTGTAGTAATGAATTTGTTCCTGACATTTTTAGGATGAACTGCTTTGTCATGTCCTCCAAGTCTTTTCCTCGGAACTCCATGTTAAATGAAGCTTCTTCCATCTTTTGTTCTTTCTGCTTTTGTTCTTTCTGCTTCTGTTCAAGTCTTTTTTCAGCTTCTTTTTGCTCCATACTTTTCTCTTTTATCTTTTCAAGCCACTTATCTAACTCTGGATCTGTACTTCCTTCATCACCAAATACCCCTATCGTTGTCATCGTACTATATTCTTCTCCAAATTCAATAAATACTGACTTAAGTGTCCCTCCATGAGCTATAGAAGATTTTTGTCCAGCCTCAATGTAATCTGGCACTTTTGACAGTTCTCTTTCCAGCCATTCTCCGGTTTTCTCATCTGACATAGCCTTCCGCAAAAGTCCGCTCGTAACCGATACTGCAGCGTTTTTACCAGGAGTCAGACATCCAAACTTCTGCGTCAGGTAGTTTGAATACTCCTTTACATTAGTACTTTTTCTGCTTAGAATATTTACTGAATTATTCACCGTAGTTTGATTATATGAACCACTTATCCTCATATTGATAATTCTCCTTTGACCTTCAATCATGAAATCCATTTCATTCGGTTATTATGGAATAGTTATTCCCATCTAATCTATTTTTCGGAAGCAGAAAAAGGTATATAAACCGATTTGTAGTGAACGGCAAGTTTAATGTAGTAAATGGTAAAATTTAGCCCGAAAAATATACCTTTCCATAATTATTATCGTAATACGCTATTCTGCTCTGAATACCTCTGCACAAATCGACTATAAAATGACATAAAACGACTAAAAAATCCGCATCAATCCTTCCTATAGGATTGACACGGATTTTTCATCATATCATATTAAAATGCTTAAAAGCCTCTTCAATTGCTTTGACTTTTTTCTCCGGGCATCCCGGTTGTCTGCTGTTTTCAGATTTTGGCTTATTATATATCTTATGCTTAATACTTAGTTCTTGGAAAGCAAGACCACATTTTCTATGTTATCAGTAAACGGGAACATATCAAACGGAGTTATTGATTCAACCTTGTACTTCTTCGCTCTTGTAAGAAAGTCAAGGTCTCTTTCCAAAGTTATCGGATTGCACGATACATACGAGATTCTTTCCGGCTCAAGCTCAAGGAGCGTCGTCAGGAATTTCTCGCTGGAGCCAGCTCTTGGCGGGTCCATGATCACGACATCTGCCTTATTTCCATCTGCATAATATCTTTCGAGGAAGTCACCGGCATCATCATTTACAAAATTAATATTTTTAATGTCATTAATCTTTGCATTTTCTCTTGCATCACGTACTGCGTCAGAGTTGAGCTCTGCACCTATGACACTTCCTGCTTTATCAGAAGCTATTATACCGATCGTACCTGTTCCGCAGTAAGCATCTACCACTGTATCATTCTTTGTGATACCTGCAACTTCTATCGCTTTGCGGTAAAGAAGCTCTGTCTGAACCGGATTCACCTGATAGAAAGAGCCCGGAGATATCCTAAACTTCTTTCCACAAAGCTTGTCTTCGATAAAGCCCTTTCCATAAAGGACCACATTTCTCTTTCCAAGGATCATGGAATCTGTTCTGTCGTTGATATTCTGGACGATCGTAGTTATCTCAGGATGATCCTTAAGAAGAGCTTTTACAAAGTTATTCTTAGAAGGCATTATCGGCGAACGTGTGACGATGATAACCATCACTTCACCTGTCTGTTTACCCATTCTCACCATGATATATCGTATGTTTCCATAGCCGTTTCGATCATTATAGATCTTCATCTTAAAGCTCTTCATAAGCTTTGCCGTATCTACGATTATCTGATCTGCTTTAGCATCTTCTATATAGCATTTTTCGATAGGAACTATCCTATGTGTTCCTTCGGAATAATTTCCGGGTTCAATCGTGCCATCGTATTTTTGAAGAAGTACAGCATTTACCTTACAGCGGTAATGATATGGATCTTTCATACCCACAACTTCATCAATCTTGCCATATTTTCCAAGTAGATTTACTAATGTACGATGCTTTGCTGCAAGCTGCTCATCATAAGGTACATCGATATGTGAGCATGCACCGCAAAGTGAAAATACAGGGCATCTCGACTTAGACTTTTTACGCTTTTCACGTACTTCTGTATTTTCCCGTGTTTCTTCTGCACCTTTCCCGATAAATTTCTTTCCAAATGTTTTCCTATCGTCTAAAGTTTTCTTTCCATATGGCTTTTTATCTTCTGAAAACTTCTTTCCATATGGCTTCTTATCATCTGAAAATTTCTTTCCATATGACTTTTTATCGTCTGAAGACTTCTTTCCATATGGCTTTTTATCGTCTGAAAACTTCTTTCCATATGGCTTCTTATCATCTGAAAATTTCTTTCCATATGACTTTTTATCGTCTGAAGACTTCTTTCCATATGGCTTTTTATCGTCTGAAAACTTCTTTCCATATGGCTTTTCATTGTCTAAAGACTTCTTTCCTGCAAAAGACTTATCTTTAGAATATCTTTTTTCCTTTGAATCCTTTGTTTCGACATACCTCTTTTCAGAAGACTTTCTATCTCCAAATCTTCTGTCATTACGATCGTTATTTCTCAATTTCCATCCTCTATACTGATCTCATCAAATCTGCTTGTGAGATCCTTAATACTAATACTGCTCTTCTCTTCATCTCTTACATCAAAGACTATATTTCCACGATGCATCATGAAGAGGCGATTGCCGTAATCTGCGGCAAACTTAAGATTATGTGTGACCATAAGTGTTGTCACATTCTTTTCTTCTACGACCTGACGGGTCAGCTCCATAACAGTTTCAGCCGACTTTGGATCAAGCGCCGCCGTGTGCTCATCCAAGATCAGTAGTTTAAGCGGTGTCATTGTAGCGATCAGCAATGCCAATGCCTGTCTCTGCCCACCCGAAAGGGATTTGACCTGTATGCCAAGTTTATCTTCAAGCCCCATATGAAGCTGCTCAAGGATTGTTCTATAGTAATCTCTGCGCTGTCTATCGACACCCTTCTGAAGCAGAAAGCTTCCGCCTTTATTATCGGCTAGTGCCAGATTTTCCATAATAGTCAGGTCAGGACATGTCCCAGCTGCCGGGTCCTGATAAACCCGCCCGATAAACCTCGAACGCTCAAATTCCTTAAGTCTGGTTATCTCTTCTCCATCAACCGTGATCCTTCCGCTGTCAATAGGAAGACTTCCGCAGAGTAAATTCAGCATAGTCGTCTTTCCCGAACCATTCGAACCGACTACACTTATAAAATTACCTTTTCTCAGTTCAAGATTAAAATCACTAAACAGCGTAACTTCATTTACGGAGCCCGGATTAAAAATCTTATTCACATGCTCAAAAGTGACCATTGCTTCATTTATTTTCTGCTGCTTTGATGACATTTCTGGCACTCCTTTCATTTTTAAGTCTGCTTCCAACCAATGCAATGATAAAGAGTCCGCTCATCAATGCCTTAAGGTAGATCGTATCAAGTCCGAGCTGCATCGCTGCTGTAAGGCAGCAACGGTAAATTATCATACCTATTATTGCCATTGTAGTACCTCGCAGCTTTTTCGCTTTGCCAAAAACAGCTTCTCCAATGATAACAGCCGCAAGAGCCATTACCACCATTCCTGTACCACTTGAAGCATCTGCACTTTCTTTCTGCTGTGCAAGCACACAACCTGAAAGTGCGACCAGTCCATTACCGATCATAAGTCCTATGATCTTCATGTTTCCCGGATCTTTACCCTGCGAAACGACAAATCTCTCATTGCTTCCCACAGCTCTTAAAAGGAGTCCTGATCTGGTTTTCAGATAAAGGTCTAAAAGAATCTTAACAACAATTGTGATGATCAGTGCCATGATTACCCATGCCCACTGGTCCAAAGCGCTATTATACAACATACCGCCGAGTCCTGTCGAGAAAATTGTAGGCATATCAAAAATGGAAAGGACTGCTTTCTTTGACGTCACTACCATATTTACACTGTAAAGCGCCGTCTGCACGAGGATTCCACTCATAAGATCCGAAATATGAAGTTTAACATGCAGCGCACCGGTAACGCTTCCTGCTATGCAGCCTGCCAAAAAGCAGATCACACATACAAGCCAGGGATTAACTCCCGCCGTTATGAGTGCAGCCGCACTGCAGGCTCCCAGTGGAAAAGAGCCATCCACAGAAAGATCTGCAAAGTTAAGCACCTTATAGGTGATATAAACACCCATCGCCATGATTCCATATATCATGCCCTCTCTGAGCACTACCTGAAGCAGTCCAAGTATAATTTCCATCGTTAAAAGCTCCTAAAAGTTAAGTATTTTATTTATTAGATCCTGTCGTAACCATAGTTCCATCCTGATATTCTGAAGGAATCTCAATTCCAAGTGTCTTTGCCACATCTGTATTTACAAATGGTGTGCCTTCGTTCGCTGTATAGATTTCTGAATCTTCAGGCTTAAGCTTTTCCTTAAGGATCTTTCCGGCTATCTTACCTGTCTCTTCGCCAAGTGCCACATAATCAATTGAGATAGAAGCAAGGCATCCGTCGTAAACCTGTCCCTCCTCAGAGCCAAACACAGGGATATTTGCCTTTGAAGCAGCCTGCAGAACTGTAGGAAGATTATTTACGACATTGTTATCTGTAAAGTTATTTATGCAGTCAACACCGCTTGCAACCAATGACTCTGCACCTGCTGCAATCTCAGAGCTGTTTGTTACACCGATAGCTTCGATGCTTTCAAAGTCATACTTAGGTGCGAGTTCCTTGAGTGTCTCAAGATTTGTTATTGAATTAGGCTCGGAGGTAGTATAGAGCACACCTATCTTTTTAGCTTCCGGGAGAAAAGCTCTTATCATCTGAAGCTGAGCTTCAAGCGGGAGCTGATCTGAACTTCCTGCACATATCGTTTCAGATTTATCAAGACTTTTAACGAGCTGTGCTGAAACAGGGTCGCTTACTGCAGTGAAGACTACCGGGATCTTATCAGCTTTGCAGGCTCCATATGCACTCATTGCTGCAGGAGTTGCAATTGCACCTATGAGATCATATTTTTTCTGAGCCATTGTCTGTGCTTCTGTATCCGCTGTAGACACCTCCGCATTGGCATTTTGGAAATCGATCGTAAGATTCTCACCTTCAACAAAGCCCTCGTCTGCAAGACCTTTCACGAAGCCTTCATAGCAATTGTCAAGCGACGGTACTGTAGTGTACTGTATCACACCTATCGTCTTCTTATCCCCTGACGAACTCTCCGTAGTAGAAGCGCTTGATGAAGAACCACACGCTGTAAGTGACATTGCAAGTGCTGCTGTTAATGCTGCTGCGATTACCTTTGATACAAGATTCTTTCTCATATTTTTTCCCTGCCTTTTCCCATAAACTAAGAAGAGCCCTTGTCTCTTCCGTTAATAAATAACTGAAGGGACAAGAGCTCGTTAATTACACTCCTGCGGTACCACCCTTATTGATATCATAGATATCCACTCATCCGCATACCATCATATGCGTTTTCCTGTAACGGGGAACAGCCGTCTCACCTACTTGATAATCTTTCGGTTCGCCCTCGGAAGTCCATTCACAGAAAGTTCTGCACTGCCTTGCACCACCCGGCAGCTCTCTCTAACAGAAATCATCTCTGCTACTACTCTTCGTCATCGGTTTAGTAATGTTTTAATGATTTAAAGTGATGATACATCATTAGACTAAAAAAGTCAACCTCAAAAAATTTTTTTACTCATATCGTAATGCCTCTATCGGGTTCATCTTCGCAGCTTTGTTTGCCGGATAATAGCCAAAGAATACACCGAAAAGTACAGAAAACATCAAGCATCCTATAACTCCAAGCGGAGACGGTGCTCCCGCACTTCCCATAATGTGGCTTATGACTGCTCCAAGTACAAGCCCAAGTATAACTCCTATTATTCCGCCTAAAACACAAACTACCACGGCCTCTGTGATAAACTGCATCCTTATATATCCATTTGTTGCACCAAGTGCCTTACGCGTTCCTATCTCTCTTGTACGCTCACTTATAGTTACTATCATGATGTTCATAACGCCGATACCACCTACAAGAAGAGAGATCGCACCAATTCCCATGATAGCCAGCGTAATACTTCCGATCATCTTATTCATCTGATCAAGCTCAGCCTTCATACTATAGCAATATGTCTCATATGCATCATTATTTTTATAATAATTGCTATTAAGCCAATTCTGGATATTCGTAGCAAGCTGACCAGGTTCTGTGCCATCTGACTTAGCGATTATTGTCATTTCCTGAAGACCGTCATTTGTGCTCCTCTGCGTTCTCTTCGCAGCCTTAAATGGTACGAATGCGCCTGTCGAAATATCCTTCTCAGATACGCCTGCGCTGAAACCGCCTGATGACTCTGTATATTCATAAACTCCGACTATAGTAAAAGAATAGTAATTTCCATCAACTTCAAATTCTACAGTCTTTCCGAGTGCAGCCTCATTATTTCCATCGTACAAATTCTTAACGTATTTATCAGAAACAATGATAACATTACTGCCCGATGAATAATCCACCTTTCCAAGGTTTCTTCCTGCAACCATCTTAAGCTTTTTCTGATTCATTGCAGTAACATTCAAGCCATATAAGTTTATATTTGCATACTTCTTTTTATTTGTAATTTTGGTTCCGCCAATTTCCAATGAAAGAACTATTCCGCTCACATCCTTTGAGAAATTTTTCTCCAAAGCTATCATCATATCATTAGTGAAATAGTCTTTCTCTTTCATATCTCGAACATTTTCATCATATTCGCCGTTTTCATCAGCTTTTTGTGTAAGATATACGCTTATATTATTGGCGCCCATTTCTCCAACTTCATTTTTGATCTTGTTGTTCATAGCACTTCCGACTGACATAATAGCTATTACAGCCGCAAGTCCTATTATTATTCCAAGCATGGTAAGAAAAGTCCTGATCTTATTTGACTTTAGCGCAGTTAGTGCCAATCGCACATTTTCAAGAAACATATCTCAGCCCCCTTCTCTCATCGATGATACATCCATCTTTAAGTGTAAGGACTCTCTCCGTCTCCTCAGCAAGCTCTCTTGAATGTGTTATAAATACAATAGTTATTCCCTGCTCTTCATTTAATTTATGAAAAAGATCCATTATCAAGCGCCCTGTCTTAGAGTCAAGCGCACCGGTAGGCTCATCTGCAAGTATTATGGATGGGCGGTTTACCAATGAACGGGCGATAGCCACTCTTTGCTTCTGACCACCTGAAAGCTCATCAGGTGTATGGTCTTTTCTCTCACCCATTTCCACAAGATCAAGCAGCTCCTCTGCACGTGCTTTTCTCTCATCCGGTCTAACTCCTCCATAGAGCATTGGCAGTTCGACATTTTTAAGAGCACTTGTTCTTGCAATAAGGTTATATGTCTGAAATACAAATCCTATCTGCTGATTTCTTATATGTGAAAGCTCACTGTCACGCGCTTTTACAACATCTATCCCATCCAAAGTATATTCACCTTCAGTAGGCTTATCCAAAAGACCGATGATATTCATCAACGTTGACTTACCTGAGCCAGATGTTCCAACTATTGAAACAAACTCTCCTTCATATACCTTCAGGTCTATACCGTGAAGTATTTCAAGCTCATTAGGTTTGCCAATATTAAAACGCTTAACAATTCCTTTTGCGTCAATGATCACTTTTTTATTCGATGTCACTTCCGGCCTCCGTTGAATATGAATCTTCTGTAGAAGTATCAACTACCTCCATTCCTTCGCTTATTCCGTCACCGCTCACCTGTGTATAGTAGTCATTCTTAACACCTGTCTTTACCGGAATCTGCTTTTGCTCACCGTCAGCTCCTGATGTTGTAACGTAAAAACCACCATTTCCATCATCGCTTATGCAGTTTGTAGGTACTGCGAGTACTCCCGCTGCCTCCTGCTCGATGATCGTAAGCTTCACGCTCATACCGATTCTCAATCTGTCACTTGGGTTCTTAATAGTAACCTCGATAGGATAACCTGACGACGTTGTGCTTGATTTTGAATCAGACTTTGAATCAGTTGTTTCTATGCTGATAACAGGAGAAACAAATGTCACTTCACCTTCCATAACAAGACTTCCTGTGGTCTCAGTTGTCATTTCCGCTTTCTGTCCAAGTGCTATATCACTTATATCGTACTGATCTGCAGACGCTTTTACCTTATAACCACTGTCGTCCTGCAGTACAGCTATTTCATCACCTTTATAAGTCTGTCCTGCTTTAGCACTTACCGAAGTGATAACTCCATCAGCTGGTGCCACGATTTTTGCTTTTTCAAGCTGTTTTGTATACTTATCAACTTCCTGCTGTGACTCTATTGTTCCTGTAGAAGCAGCGATTTCACTTGTCTTTACAGTATCTGTATCATCAGCAAGTGTCTTTTTGTTTTCTCTATCAGTATCATCTACTGTCTGATTTGCCTTGATAGCGCTCTCCTTAGTACTTTTAACATTATCCTGCGCACTTTTCAGATCGCTCTGTTTCTCAGCTTCTTTTGACTTTGCTTCAGACTGTGCTGACTCTGCCTCAGACTGTGCTGTCTGCTTATCTTCCAGCTCATTCTGATACTTTTTCTGCTTATCCTGTGCATCTTCAAGATCTTCATTTCTCTGATCATACTCAGCCTTGGCTTTATTATAAGCATCCTGTGCTTCGTCAACCTTTCTCTGAGCCTCTGCCCTATTAGAATCATTTGCTGAGTCAAGTTCAGCCTGCGCACTTGAAAGTTTTCCTTCTTTCTCTGTCACAGTAGACTGAAGTTTATTTACATCACTTTGGATATCAGAAACTTTTCTCTCCTGCTTTCTGACTTTATTTTTAATTTCCTCTACAGCCTTCTTCGCATTAGAAACAGCGCTGTCCTGTGCCGCGAGGTTAGCTGATGCCGAACTAAGCTCACCTGAGAGCTGCTGCACCTTATTAAGAGCATCGACATGATCTGCACCCGCTCTTGCTGCATCCTCTGAAACTTTAGCCGAATTTGCCACCGCTGACTGCTGTGCGAGTTCTAAATTTCTCTTTGCAGCTGCGATCTCAATTTCGTTTTTCTGCTGTGCAGCCTTAAGATTCTGCTGTGCTGCGCTAAGTGAATTTTCAACGCTTGTAGTATCGAGCAGGGCAATCACATCACCTTTTTTTACTCTGTCGCCAACCTTAACTTTAACTTCTTTTATATCTACATCCGTAAGGTCAGATGTTATGGAATAGCTTTCATTACTTGCAATAGTACCAGAAATACTTATAGTCTTTTTTAAATCCTGCTTGGTCACTTCAATGCCTGAAGTCATATTTTCTTCCATTGCCTTTGCCTGCGCTCTTCTGTTAGAAGAAATAACAGCTCCCGCTGTTGATGCGCCAAGCAGTACAACTATTCCGATTATCAATGCTTTTTTATTCTTAAACACCTTGCCGATCACAGATTTATATTTCATTTCATATACCGTTCCTTTCGGAGACTAAGTATAAGCGTTTTCGCTTAAAAAGCACTTTATGATTTCTTACGAAAATCTTAAAAGCGGATGCTTAAGTATACACTAAGCACCCGCTTTCTTACTCCAGGCACATCACGCCTGAATTCCCGCTATTCTCTTTAATATATCGTCTGTTATCTCATAAGGTACAGCAGAAAGCTTAGCTGGATTTGACTTCAATTCTTCATAAGCCTTTTCTCTAAATTCCAAAGGAATTTCCTCCGGAGCACATACCTTTACAAAGAAATCATTAAGTTCATCAGGATCAGTAAATCCCGCCCTGTTCAGTATCCAGTCTCTGTCCTCTTTCTTCATGGCACGTATAAACTCTGACTGAAAATAACTTACGCACTTTCCATGCGGGATCGCACAGCCTATCGTGATAGGATAACTAAGCCCATGCGGGATCGTTGTTCCTGTCTGTGCTATAGTCATTCCTGCCATTGCAGATGCATCCATCATTTTCTGGAAATCTTCATCAGCCGCATCTTTTTCACCTAGGAGGATTGGCTTAAAGCTCTTCCAAAGTTCAAGGCCATGGGCTGCACACATCTTGGTATACTCAGTAGCCTTCCTGTGGATGCTTCCTTCTACCATATGTGCCAATGCATCCATTGCTGTGTTGTTGATTATCGACTTCGGTGCTGTTTTAAGATATTTGCCGTCTACAAAGGAGACTGTTGGAAACAGCTTATGAACACTGGATTTTTTCGTATTGAGATCAGTCCTCGTCAATACTGAAACAGCCGTAGCCTCCGAACCTGTACCGCATGTGGTCGGCACTTCTGCCAAAGGCAGCATATCCGATGTAGCTTCTTTGTCATAGAGATATTCCCACGGCTCATCATAATGTTTCATCATAAGCGCTATCGCCTTTGCGGCATCCATAGCAGAGCCTCCGCCTATTCCGATAACGAAGTCACAGCCATTTTCCACACCGAAGTCTCTGGCTTCCATAACGCTCTCAACTGTCGGGTTTTCTTTTATACCTTCAAAACATTCAAACTCAACATCTGCGTTATCAAGAACCTCGACCACATCAAAAAATGAACCGTTCTTTCTGGCAGAGCCTCTTCCCATAACTATGAGAGCTTTTCTTCCGAGCGAAGTCAGCGCCTCCGCATGATCCTTGATCGCATCATATCCTGAAAATACTTGTGCAGGCATATAAAACATTTTCTGTACCCCTTTTCCAATACTTAGTTAGAAACCTTATTATCATCAAATTCGATGATATATCCCATTTTACCTTTCCAATATGCTGAAGTCGAAATGATATCATTAGTTATATCATTAAGATACCAGCGCTTATCCTTTTTTCTATATAACATATCAAGGTAGCACTCATCAATACTATTCTCATCCTTATAGCTAGGCTCGTTTGTAAGCCAGTAGCCATTAAATGCTGAATCTGTCTGTATAGGATCTCCTACATAGCTTCCATCCGGTGCCACCCAGTAATAATCTTTACTTTCAGCATCTCTCTTGGCGCCGATGAGATAACATATTGTATCTGCACTTCTTGATGAGATCTGATTGAGAATATACTGGCATTCTTCATCCGAATTGATATGAGCAAGATAACCTCCCTTGCTTATCGCATCTGCCCATGCCTGCTCCCATGTGACATCAGCATCTACAAAAGCATAAGTGTGGACTTTTCCATCCTCTACAAAGCTTCCGTTTCCTGCCTCAGACGCTTCCTCTGTTGCCTTTTCCGCCTCAGTTTCTTTTGCTTCACTTGCCGCTTCGCTTGCCACAGCTGTCGCAGCACGTGACTCAACTGACGGTGCTGACGCTTCAGCGCTTACTTTCTTTGAAGACGAACTTTTAGAACTTCCACCACCGATTATCTTCATGACGATAACTGCAGCTATCACAAATACTATGATAAGTCCGATGATCGCAGCTATTACAGGGATGAAAGCCTTAAGATCACGCTCTTCTTCCTCATCTTCATCATACTCGTCATCCTCGTACTCATCATCATCTTCTTCATTGTCATATCCGTCGTAGTCTTCATATTCATCATCTTCATCGTACTCGTCGGATTCTTCGTCTTCGTACTCCTCAGTTTCTTCGTCTTCGTATTCCTCGTCTTCGCGTTCGTACTCATCCTCTTCGTACTTATCGCTGCGTCTTCCTCTGTAATCCTCTTCCGGCTCCTCTTCTTCCTCAGGCTCTTCCTGTGGTCTCCTTCTATGAGGCAAAATACTTATAACAGGACCTCTCTCCCCAGTCTGTCTCTCAGCCTGCTCAGTTTCTTCTTTCTCCTCAACACTTTCCTCAACATCAAGTTCAAAATCTGTCTTTGTACCACAGTACTTGCAAAATTTTGAATCATCCGAAAGCTTTTTACCACAGTTTTTACAAAACATATTTTCACTCCTTCTTTTTCATAATCTGTATATCAAGGTCAGTTTCGCCGGAAATTCCGGGAACTGACGCTTTATTGGTATACTGCCAATATGTAAAATGATATGGTGTCTGCGGAACTTTTTCATAATCCGCATACCATACCTGATATTCACTAAGCTGTGAAAGGTCGAGTTCATAAGCCTCCCAAAGCATATTGGCATAAATCATCGGGATATATCCGGCTTCGCTTATCTTCTCACAAAAGACTTTCGTATTTGCCGTAAACTGCTCTCCCGTGACATTATCTGTCCTCGCCTCATCATCTAAAATGCTCTCAGGGTCATATACCACCGGAAGTTCGAGTTTCTGCCCTTTTAAAAGCTCAAGCACAAAATCTGCTTCTTCTGCTGCTTCACTTTCATTTATCGCCTGTGCAAAGAAATATACTCCGACATCGAGCCCGGCTTTATGCGCACCTTCAATATACTCTTTATATCTCTTGTCCGCATTGAGCGCTCCGCTTTTGCCGTAACCTCTGAAGCCTATCCTGATGATAGCAAATTTAACTCCCGACTCTTTTACCTTTTCCCAATCTATGTCACCCTGATGATATGAAACATCTACTCCAATCCTGCTTTTATACTTAGAATCTCTATATGTCACATGATCGCCATGATGTTTGAAATTACCTGACATATACTCATTCATCGGAACTGCTTTATTGACAGATACTTCGTATTCCTCTCCAAAGGCATCCACAAACTTGATCTTATCCGGTATTTCTTTTCTAGACTCTGATTGCATTTGGTCACATGATAATGTAGCATCACCGCTTACAGTATCTTTTCCACCATCATCCGAAGCTTTTGCCCCACACCCTGCAAAAGTCATCATGATAAGCGCAAATATCAATGTTAAACATATATTTCTATGCATTAGTTCTTTCCTGCCACGTAATCATCATAAGTTCTGCAGCCCTTTGAACTGTCTGAGAAACCACAGAGTCTATAGATACTCTCTACGTAATATCCCTTTTCCTTTGTATCTTTATCATCTGTGCATGAAGGATACTGGAGCTGAAGGTGATATACGTATTCAGAAGTGATCTTAACAAGATCATATTCCATCATGGTATGATTCTCATCAACATAACCGCTTGCGATATATTTTGAGTTGCTTTCTCTTATACTTCCAAAGATAGCCTCTTCATCATGAAGTCTTGCATTTTCAGTTTCTTTTGCATACGCATATGCTTCCTTGAGAGAAAGACTATCCGTACGCGCCGTAACAGATACGATAAGTGATGAATTATCACTGCCTGTAAAGACTATAGATTTTACATTAGTTCCATAGTCATTTGTAACATCCGTACTTATAACCTCTGCACTATTATAGAGATTAGATGGATAAGAAAATTCAAACTGCGGAATACCATCACTGTCTGTGTATTTAATAAACTTATCCGGTTCAAGCACATTTGCATAATCAGCAACCGCTGTGCTGTCTATTCCCAATGCAGAAGCATCTTCTGACTCAACAGCTTCTGTTGAAACCTTTTCCATTGGCTCTTCCGTTGAAGCTGCTTCTTCCTGTTCAGTGCTTTCAACTGAAGTTTCCTCCGTTTTATCTGCCGCAAGTGATGTTTTATTTGACTTAAAATGCAAAATCACTGCTGCGATTCCAAGCACTACGATAACGACAGCTACTGCGATGATTGCTTTCAGCACATTTTTCTTCTTTTTATCTCGCTTAGCTCTCTTCTCGATCAAAGAACGTCTGTCATATCTTCGATCATCTTCTTCATCGTCTTCATCTTCGTCGTCTTCGTCTTCATCTTCGTCGTCTTCATCATCGTCGACTTCTTCATCCTCTTCGGCGTCAGCATTATCTGCGTCTTCGTCGTCCTCTTCCACTTCAGGCGTGTCTTCGTAATTCTTTATCTCTTCACGCATGCCATCCATCTCAGGGGCGTCCTCTGACTTAAATTCTCCTCTGCTTTCAGGCTGCTCTTCTATATTCTCAGACTTTTCCTCTTCAGCGATCATACGCTCTTCATTCAAAACTTCCGTACAATCTCTATCTGCCTGCACTTCTTCTATCTCAGTTTCAGCCTTCTCGCTTTCATCTGCTCTTTCATTTTTTTCTTTCAAAGGGAAGATCGTATCAGGCACAACTGCCTTTTCACCTGTAAGTTCTTCAAGCTGGGCATCCGTAACTTTAGTTCCGCACGATGTACAAAACCTTGAACCCATACTTAGTTTAGTTCCACAATTTCTGCAATAACTCATAGTCTTCTTTTTCCTCCGTAGGGAGATCGGTTCTCCCTGAAACTCTCCTGCAGCAGCCCACTCTGCTCGCAGTTTATCCTGTGTTGCCAATGTCACATATAATTGGAATTATATCATGTGTTCAACTCATGATAAAGTCTGCCTACCGGAAGACCTACCACATTATAGTAGTCTCCGACTATTCCCTTTATATATTTGGCAAATGTTCCCTGTATCCCATAACTTCCGGCTTTATCCATAGGATCACCTGTTGAGATATACTCAAGGATCTCCTCATCACTCATAGGATAGATCTCCACCTCAGTTGTTTCATGGAAAGATCTATATTTGATCTCATCCTTCTCAAAAGCTGCAATAGTAACGCCTGTAATAACTTTATGTACTCTTCCCTGAAGCTCCTTCAGCATTTCGAATGCATCTTTTTCATTCTTTGGTTTCCCCAGAATTTTTCCATCTACAACTACTATCGTATCCGCAGATATGATAGTCCCAGATTCACATTTTTCAGCAACATTCCTTGCTTTACCAAGGGAAATTTCTTCCGCTGCCTTTTCCGGAACATCAGACATATACTCTTCCTCTGAGTCACTTACAATGACTACAAAGTCAAGTCCGATCTGATGCAGCAATTCCTGACGTCTTGGTGATGCCGAAGCAAGTATTATTTCTTTTCCTGATTTCATAATAAAACTCCATAAATTCATGTTCGCAGACTTCTCATCCTGCGGAACATTTTTGATTCAGCCCCTATCATAACACAAAATCGCGTATGTTTTTTGGATTCATTTATTGAAGTTGCAAGAGTTTATGTATACATTTAAAAATGTTATACTGAAAACTAAAACAGCTATATTAATATAAAAATGAGGGATAAATTCAATGACAGAAAAACTATATGATCTGGATGCTTATGCATCAGAATTTGATGCCGTCGTGCTTTCCTGTGAGCCTGACCATGACGGAACCTACCGGGTAGTCTTAGATAAAACTCTTTTCTTCCCGGAAGAAGGCGGACAAACACCGGACACAGGCATACTCGGAGCAGCCAACGTTATCGACGTGCAGATAGATAAGCAAAATATCATCACACATTTCACTGATTCAGAGTTAAAAGTCGGTTCTGATATCCATGGTAAGATTGATTTTGAACATCGCTACAGCAATATGCAGAACCACACCGGAGAGCACATCTTCTCAGGCTATGCACATAGCATATATGGCTGCACTAATGTCGGCTTCCACCTTAGCGACTCTATCGTTACAATGGATTATGATAAGCAGCTTACTGATGAGGAAATTTCTCATCTTGAAAAACTGACAAATGAAGCTATATTCCAAAATATTCCTGTAATATGTGAATATCCGGCTCCTGAAAAGCTCGAAACTCTCGACTACCGCAGCAAAAAAGAACTTTCCGGTGCAGTAAGGATCGTAACTATCACAGATGTCGATATATGCGCCTGCTGTGCTCCACATGTCAAGAGCACTATCGAGGTTGGAATGCTAAAGGTCATCTCTTCACAAAATTATAAAGGCGGCACAAGACTTTCAATACTTTGCGGCAGACGTGCCTTTGAAAATTATAAAAGTGTTTACAGTCAGGCAGATGACGTCAGCCATCTTCTGAGTATCAAGCAAAACGAAGTCAGTGAAACAGTTGCAAAACTGCTCGAAGAAAGAAATTCTCTTCTCTCCAAAGTTAAGACATTGCAGGAAAGAATACTTATGCAGCAGATAGCAGGCGTTGACCCTGCTGCTGAAAATGTCGTTTTATTTGTCGAAGAAGCTGAGCCTGTAGTCATGAGAAATTCCGTAAATGCCTTAACAGCTTCGCATCCGGGCTACTGCGGTGTGTTCAATGGAAATGACACAGATGGATACTCTTTCATAATCGGCTCTTCTCAAAAAGATTGTCGTGATTTCCTAAATTCTATACGCGAAAAAATTCCCGTTAAAGGTGGCGGAAAGCCGGAAATGGTTCAGGGATCTGTTAAAATCTCTGCTTCAGTCTTAAGAAATATTTTTTGATCTATAAAAATCCTATGTTAAGCAGCGCTTAGCATAGGATTTTGTCACAGCTCATTTATTTCAGGAACATCGCATCTCCAAAGCTGAAGAATCTATATCTTTCCTTTACAGCTTCTTTATATGCATTAAGGACATTTTCTCTTCCTGCGAGTGCAGATACAAGCATTATAAGTGTTGACTCCGGAAGGTGGAAGTTAGTTATCAGATTATCCAATACCTTAAATTTATAACCCGGATAGATAAAAATTTCAGTATTTGCACCTGTTGTAGCCTGTACAACGCCATTCTCATCTGCAGCAGACTCAATAGTTCTGCAGCTTGTAGTTCCTACACAAATGATACGGCCGCTGCCTGTACGCTTTGTTTCATTGATCGTATCAGCAGCTTCTTTTGAAACCATATAAAACTCACTGTGCATATGATGATTAAGCACATTTTCTTCCTTTACAGGTCTGAAAGTTCCAAGTCCCACATGAAGTGTAACGTAAACGAGCTTAACTCCTTTATCCTGAATCTTCTGAAGAAGCTCAGGTGTGAAGTGAAGTCCTGCTGTCGGCGCTGCTGCCGAACCGTCAAACTTAGCATATACTGTATTGTATCTGTCGCGGTCTGCAAGCTTATGTGTGATATATGGCGGAAGCGGCATTTCTCCAAGCTTATCAAGGATTTCCTCAAAAATTCCATCATAGTAGAATTTTACAAGTCTGTCGCCTTCCTCTACAATATCAACTATCTCAGCCTTAAGAAGACCATCTCCAAAAACTACTCTTGCTCCGACTCTGAGCTTCTTTCCCGGTCTTACGATCGTCTCCCAGATATCATTTCCTTTATTTTTAAGAAGAAGTATCTCTACTGCAGCACCGGTGTCTTCCTTTACGCCAAGAAGTCTTGCAGGGATAACCTTTGTATTATTCATAACAAGGCAGTCACCCGGGTTAAGATAGTCTACGATATCATGAAAAATCTTGTGCTCGATTTCACCTGTTTTTTTATCAAGAACCATAAGCCTTGATGTATCACGCTTATCCAGAGGATCCTGCGCTATGAGTTCCTCCGGAAGATCATAATAAAAGTCTTTTTTTAATAATTCCATTTCTATTGCCTTCTAAATATAACTTAATTTATGTACCGATTTTCTATCTTACCACAATCCTTAGACAAAATGAAGAGAAATGCCGGTGAAGGAAATTTATGCGTTTAATTTACAATACTGCAATATTTCATAACTTTTTCATACATTTTATCATCGAGGCCATAAAGTTCCTTTATAAGCCCTCTTTCTACGACTTTTCGCGGTGTCTCACACACTGTATTTCCATCTTCATAAACCAACAGCAGCCTGTCTGATACAGCCATTGCCAATTCAAGCTCATGAAGCGACATTATAACGCTCATACCTTCTTCCGCAAGTTCCTTTATGACATCCATAAGTTCCATGCGGTGACGTATATCCAAATATGATGTCGGCTCATCCATCACCAGAACTTCCGGAGTCTGGCATATAGCTCTCGCAATGAGCGTTCTCTGCTTCTGTCCGTCACTCATATCAGAAAAATTTTTTTCAGTCAAATTTTCTATTTTCATGAGCTTCACAGCCCTGTCCATTTCTTTTTTATCACATTCAGAAAACAGGCCAAAGCCCTCTGTATATGGAAGCCTGCCTGCCAGCACCACATCACCTGCGGTCATCAGCTGCGGTGCTATACGCTCAGTTGTAACTATAGAAAGCTTCTTCGACATCTCCTTTAACGGAATATCTCTGATATCATCTTTTCCTATATAGACGCTTCCGCCCAGCAATGAAAGCTGACCCGAAATGCTTTTTAACAGAGTAGATTTACCTCCGCCATTTGGTCCTATTAAAGAGATTATCTCACCTTTGGCGACCTTAATGTCGACATCTCTCACTATTATCTTTCTATTGTATCCGGCAGATACTTTTTCCAATCTCATTCTCAGACTTTCCTCAATTCCTATAATGCCTGTTTTTGATAATCATAATTATGACTATAGGTGCTCCAAAAAGCGACGTTACTGCTGATATATTTATCTCTGTCGGTGCAAAAAGCTGTCGTGCCAACAGGTCGCTCGTCATACAGAATACTGAACCCGCTAAAAAAGAAGCAGGTATAAGTATCAATGGCTTTGAAGATTTAAGTACTTCCCTGACCAAAAACGGAACAGCTATTCCAATGAATGATATCGGTCCCGCAAATGCCGTAACACAAGCGGAAAGGATGCTTGAAAGCATGATTATCAATATCCTGCACGCCTTTATATTCACGCCCATGCTTTTTGCATATGTCTCACCAAGTCTGAAAGCATCAAGAGCCTTGCTTAGAAGCATGACAGCTGCAAAGCTTACTCCCACTATAATCGCAGAATATATAACTCCACTCATATCTGCACCCGAAAAACTTCCCTGTGACCAGCTGTGAAGATTAACTATATCTGAATCATCAGCAAACGCTATCAAAAAATCAGTCACAGCACTGCAGATGTATCCTACCATTATACCGGCAGCAAGCAGCGTCGCCATATTTCTGACTACTTTCGATATCATTATGATAAAGCCTGTAGCAAGAAGTGCTCCTGAAAATGCCGCCAAAACAAGTAACAGATTTGAAGAATATCCTGTTTTCCCTACTACCACAACAAGTATAAGGGCTACCATCATTTTTGCACCAGACGATATTCCCAAAATATATGGTCCTGCTATAGGATTCGAAAAATATGTCTGAAGCAGGAAGCCGGAAACAGCAAGAGCTCCTCCGAGGAAAAAAGTCATAGCTGACCTCGGAAGCCTGATACTCGTGATAATTACGCGGATTTTCTCATCTCCCTCTCTGCTAAGCAAGACTTTAAAAACATCCTGTGGAGATATTTCAACATTTCCAATACAAATATTTGAAATAAAAGCAATGCCTGCCATTAATATCAAGATTACAAAAACAAGAATCGTACGTTTTTTACTTTTCATCCGGAACCTACTTCAGTTTATAAAAGAAATCTGTATTTTCGCTTTCATTTGACACTATTTCGTGCAAATCGTATATTATCTTTCCCGCCTCATTAGCATACTGATAAAGCGACTTGTCCGTACACCACACTTTTCCTTCATAAATTGCCGGAAGTTTTTTGAATGTTGCATCCATTTCCATAAGCTTTTCAAGTGAAGCAGGTGCATCTTCAATAGCAGTATTATATATTATTATATCCGCCTCTGCTGCGTAATCATAAAACGCCTCTGTGCTTATAGTAAGCTGCGAAGAAGATGTTTCTACAGAGCCTTCATCAGCTGTAAGATATGTTCCTCCGGCAAGCTCGATCATCTTTGCAAGATAATCATTTTTCTTTCTAGTCACTATCTGATGATTTGAATTAAGAGAAAAAAACGCAACCTTCTTGCCTGTCATTTCAGCTTTGTCAAAAGACTCAGCAAGCCGACACTGTTCATTAAATGAGCTTTCTGCTTTATCTTCTTTCTCAGTGAGAAGTCCATAAACCTTTACCCACTCACATCTGCCAAGCGGGCTGTCCTCATAGCTCGACCTGTCTATAAATACCGGTATACCAAGCTGTTCTATCTTTTCCTGTACTTTTGGAGTATGAAGTATCATCGTACTTTCAACTGCAAGATTGATATTTTTTTCTACCATCATCTCGTAGTCAGGCGCACTGTACTTTCCTCCATATGTAATCTCTCCGCTTTCCATCCCGGCTTTAGCCGACTCTATGTACCAATTATCCTTTTCTATACCAGAAAGAGAGATGTTCTCTACAGCAGAGATCGAGTCAAAATTACACATAGCAGCTGACGCAGCAAGATATATATTGTCGATAGGTCTCTGCAAAACTATGGTTTTAGAATCTATATCTTCAGGAGCTTTTTTCCCCTCCGGAACAAGCAGGTATCTTCTTCCATCGTTTACGGACAAACACGCAAAACCATCAGCATACCTATGAATCGCAAAGCACTTCGCATACTCATTTTTATCAGTTGAAATATAGTCCAGGCCTTCAAAATGAGGAGCGTCCAATGAAGTATTCTCCTCAATTCTCTCTGCCTCTTTTGCTGAATCAGTCGCAGTTTTCTTTGAATTGCCTTCATCAATATCGAATCTTATCGTATAGTCTATAAGATGCGGCTCACTCATTGCCGTAGTGTCAGCCTGTATATACATATCTTTCCCAAGCTCTGCAGGTATCTCAAATTCAGAGTTACCCTCAGTATTAATGGGATAATATGTCTTGCCGTCAACTATCATGTAGTCATAATGTGAACTGCTCCACACAATATGCGCAGATACCTGACCGTTTTTAACTGTCACATCACACGGGCTTTCAATGTAAGCTCTGCCGCTTCCACCCTTTAAGCTAACAGATGCGGCATAATCTCCATCAGAAATTCTGCCGCATCCTGTTAAACATATTAATATGAGTAGAAGCAGTATACATATATTCTTTAATAACTGCTTTTGTTTCATATTTTACTTTTTAATAACTTCTCCCGCATGTTCCACATAAAGCTTCTGTACATCAGCAATTCTGCCAAGACCGCTTATCTGGCAATCTACCTTCTCGAACGAACCGTCATTTGTAAATCCGCTCTTCCATGATTCCTCATCATCGCCTGCCATGTCGTTATTTGCATGATCACCTGCAACTACCATGAGTGGTCTCAATACGACATTCTTGTAACCAGCCTTCTTTACCTTTGCGATAATAGATTCAAGTGATGTATCCTCAGGCTCGCCTTCTACTGTACCAATGAATACATTATCATAGCCAAGCTTATCCATCTGGGACTGCATCTGGCTATATGTAACCTTTGCAGTATGTGATGTACCATGTCCCATGAATACAAATGCTGTGCCGTCCTTCTTTGCAGCTTCAAGGCTGTCAAACTTCGCACTCTTTACAGCTTCAGCTGTGATTGCCTTAGCAACAGCTTCCTTATCTCCATTTGTTTCTTCTGAATCTTTGCCAACCTCACCTAAAAGCGGCTCTGATACTTTAACACTTTCGAACTTATCCTTGTACTCATCAAGTGTACCAATAAGTTCATCGTACTCAGCACCATGCATAAGGTGTGTAGGCTGAACTACAAGATTCTTTACTCCATTATCTACCGCACGCTCTAAAGCCTGCTTAACGTTATCGATCTTTTCACCATCTCTTGCATATACGTGATTGATGATGATCTGAGCTGTAAATGCCCTTCTTACTGACCAGTCCGGATAGGCTGCAGCAAGAGCCTTTTCGATACCTCCGATATCCTCAGCTCTTGAATCATTAAATGATGTACCAAAGCTTACAACAAGAAGCTCATTTTCACCAATGTTATCTCCATTAAGTGCATCATCCTTTGAAGCATCACCTGTATCTCTTCCGAAGTAGTCAGGATCAGCATTTTCACCCTCTACAAGTTCTTTCTGCTTGTCGTCAAGTGCATCCCATGCTTTCTTTGCTTCTTCACACTTTTCATAAGTATCGTCTGTCCACTCCTGAACATAGATCTGATCTATAAGATCTGCAACGTGGTCTGCTGCCTCGTCACTTTCTTCTGCATCCTTTTCTTCTACATCAGAAACTGTAACCTGATGATCATACCACTTACCCTTTGTGCCAACGAGAGCAAGTGCAAAAGGCTCATTGATTGCCGGAACAGGTACATCAAAGCCATTCACTTCCTCTGTGGTACCATCATCGTACTTAACAGTATCTGTTGTAGGCTGAAGAAGCTCTGCACCCTCTTTCTGAGCATCTTCTGCTGTACCTGGGAAAAGGTTAACAATATTTTTAGATGTAAGAGAAATGTGAATTGTCATCTTACCGTCTTTTACAGTAAGAGTTCCCTTGTCATCATAAGCCTCATTTACATGAAACATGCTGCCATCCGTAGTAAATTTTGCACTATAAACACCATCTGCAAGTGTTTCATTATCAGCCTCTTCACTTGAAGCCTCTGTGCTTGCAGCCTCTGTAACTGCAGTCTCTGATGATGCTTCTGAAGCCGCCTCTGTTGAAGCTGCAGTACTTGCTGCTTCACTAGCTGCTGTGCTTGCATTCGATGTACTCTGACTTGCACATCCTGAGATCATTGCCAAAGTAAGTACTGATGACAAGATCAACGAAATAACTCTGTTTTTCATAAATTCCTCCATTTCGTACAGTCAATTCCTCGTGACTTTTGTACAGCGATAGGCAGGTCTCCCGACTGATTGGCCGGTAACTTTGATTACCTAGTGTATGTTTCCTTCCCAGATATTTCCAGTGGACTGCAACCAGACTTCCAAAACACGGTGACGAGTTCGCGCAGGATTTTCACCTGCTTCCCTTTTCATCTATGAGCATAGACACCTAACGCATTAATATTTTCCATGCTATATAATAACATATGACATAAACTATTCAAGTCTCTTATATTGAGACTTGGCACAAACTCAGAAGTTGTATTCTTTTAAATGCCGCATGTATCAAAAAAGAGAGCTGAACATGTCATGATATGATATCATAATATGCCAGCTCTCTTCATCATTATATTTATATTACCTGAGTTTATGAACGAAGCTCTATTCCAAGGCTTTCAAGTCCATTAAGGATCTTCTTCATTGCTGCATTAACGTCGTTATCAGCAAGTGTCTTCTCCTTATCTCTAAAACTCAATGTATAGGCAATAGACTTAAATCCTTCCTTGACCTGTGCTCCTTCATAAATATCAAAGAGTGAATAATTCTCAAGAATCTTTCCACCGCGCTGCGCAAGCATAGCTTCGATCTGTCCTGCAAGGATATTCTTTGGAACAAGCATTGAAATATCACGTGTTACTGCAGGGAACTTTGCAATACCATTGAAGCGGCGAGCAAATGTAGCCTTTTCAACAACATCAAGCATATCGATAACTGCTACATAAGCTTTAGTATTGAGGTCATAATTATCGCATACTTCAGGATGAACTTCTCCGAGGAAGCCGATAACCTTTCCATCATATATGATATTTGCCTGACGTCCCGGATGCATGTAAGGAAGTCCTGAATTAGGATCATACTCAGGATTAAGCTTAAGTCCTGCACGTGAAAGTACTTCCTCAACTACACCCTTAAGTGTAAAGAAATCACCTTCACCATAGAAGCCAAGTGTAAGCTTCTCTCGCTCATCCGGAAGCTCTGTAAGCGGAAGAGCCTTTGGAAGATATACTGAACCAAGCTCATAAAGCTTAACATTCTTATTACGACGATTATAGTTAAGTGCAAGTGAATTAAGCATTCCATTGAGAGTAAGTGTTCTCATTACTGAGAAATCTTCACCAAGCGGGTTAGAGATTTTAATTACCTGACGTTCTTTAGCATCCTCAGGAAGAAGAAGCTTGTCAAATACCTTCGGGCTCTCAAATGAATAGCACATAGCCTCAGAGTAACCGGCAAACTCTACAACATCTCTTGTAACACCCTCTACTCTCATCTTGAATGAAAGTTTTCCTGCTGTTGCTCCGCTCTTAGGAAGAGTTGTAGGAATCTTATCATATCCAAAGAATCTTGCAACTTCCTCAGAAATATCTGCAAAACTCTTAAGATCCTGACGGAATGTAGGGCAGATAAGCTCATTTTTAGCTTCATCGTAAACGATCTCAAGCGGCTTAAAGTAGCTGAGCATATCTTCTCTTGAAATATCAGTTCCAAGGAAATCATTTGTACGCTCAGGCTCAAATGGAATGCGAACAGGCTGAGGAAGCTCACCATGAACGTCTACTGCACCATTAAGAACAGTACCGCATCCAAGCTCTTCTACAAGAGCACATGCACGATTCATCGCATCCATTGCATTATTTGCGTCAAGTCCCTTCTCAAAGATTCCTGAAGCATCTGTACGGATTCCGATTCTCTTTGCTGACTTACGGATGTTTGGACCATTAAATGTTGCAGCTTCGAAGAGAACAGTCTTTACGTCAGATGTGATCATTGAGTTCTGACCGCCCATGATACCTGCGATACCGATCTCCTTCTCACCATCACAGATCATAAGCACATCACTGTCAAGCTTTCTTTCCTGACCATCAAGAGTAACGAATGTCTCGCCATCTTTCGCGCGGCGAACAACGATCTCATTTCCTGCAACCGTTGAAAGATCATAAGCATGCATTGGCTGACCGTACTCAGTCATTACATAGTTAGTAATATCTACAAGATTATTGATAGGACGGATTCCAGAGGCTCTAAGTCTCTTCTTCATCCACTCAGGAGATTCACCTATCTTAATATCCTTGACTACACGGCCTATATATCGTGTGCAAAGGTCATCTGCTTCGATAGTAACCTTGATGTGGTCAGCTGACTTCTCTGAAGCATCTGCACCTGTCTCCGGAACTGCCGGAGGATTGAAAGGAAGTCTGAATGTTGCTGCAGCTTCTCTGGCAATACCAAGTACAGAATAGCAGTCTACACGGTTAGATGTTACTTCATACTCATGAATAGTATCATCAAGTCCAAGAGCATGTATAGCATCATCTCCCGGCTTTACATCAGCGTCCTTAGGGAACACATAGATTCCATCTTCCGGTGCATCCGGAAATACCTCTCTAGAGCTTCCAAGCTCCTCGATGCCGCACATCATACCAAATGATTCAACACCTCTGAGCTTGCCAGCCTTGATCTCGATACCATCTTCCGGAAGCGGACTTCCATCATGACCGCCTGCTACCTTACCACCGTCAAGAACAGTTGGAACTCGATCACCAACACTAAGATTCTGCGCGCCTGTAACTATCTGAATCTTCTCAGCTCCGACATTTACCTGACAGATCCAGAGATGATCAGAGTCAGGATGCTTCTCCATTGACTCAACTTCACCTACTACGATCTTATCAAGATTTTTATCTAATGTAACAAAACCCTCTCCCTTAGTACCTGAGAGTGTCATTGCATCCATATATTCCTGTGCACTGCAATCAAGTCCCGGCACAAGGTCTTTGATCCAATTAAAAGATGTATTCATTTTACTTAAGCCTCCTCTTAAAACTGCTCCAGAAATCTTGCATCATTCTCATACATAAGACGCATATCATCGATCTCATACTTGAGAAGTGCTATACGCTCAAGACCTACTCCGAATGCAAATCCGCGATACTTAAGAGGATCGATCTTACTCATTTCAAGTACATGCGGGTGAACCATTCCACAGCCAAGTATCTCTATCCAGCCTTCGCCCTTACAGAAACGGCAGCCTTTACCACCACACTTGAAACATGAAACATCCATTTCAGCAGAAGGCTCTGTGAATGGGAAGTGATGAGGACGGAATTTAACCTTTGTATCTTCTCCGAAAAGTTCCTTTGCAAACTCTGTAAGTGTACCCTTAAGGTCAGCAAATGTAGTTGTTTCATCAACAACCATTCCCTCTACCTGATGGAATACAGGTGAATGTGTCGCATCAACTTCATCTGAACGATAAACACGTCCCGGGCAAATCATTCTGATAGGAAGTCTTCCCTTCTCCATCTCATGAACCTGAGCACCTGATGTCTGTGTACGAAGGAGAATTTCCTTATTTACGTAAAATGTATCCTGCTCATCTTTTGCCGGATGATCAGCCGGGATATTAAGAGCCTCAAAGTTATAGTAGTCATACTCTACTTCAGGGCTTTCAATAACTTCATAACCAAGACCTGTGAAGATTCTCTCCATTTCTTCAAGTGCGATCTGATTTGGATGACGATGACCAAGTACAGGCTTTTTAGCAGGAAGAGTTACATCGATTGTCTCTGCTTTCATCTGAGCTTCTCTTACAGCTCTGTCAAGCTTCTTCTTAGCATCATCAAGTGCCTTCTCGATCTCAGCTCTTGTCTCATTTACAATTGCACCCACCTTAGGTCTGTCCTCAGGTGCAACATCCTTCATTCCCTTAAGAACTGCTGTAAGCTCACCCTTTTTACCAAGGATAGATACTCTTACGTCATTGAGCTTATCAAGTGTGTCACTTCCGCCAATAGCTGAAAGTGCCTGCTGTCTGATCTGCTCCAGTTTCTCCTTCATCATTTTGAAGTTCCTCCATTTTTAATTCTTTTTAAACAAGAAAAGGGCGATACCGCCAGGGACGAAGTAATCTCCGCGGTACCACCCTTGTTTCCTCTAATTAAGAAGCTCTCTAATGCGTAACGTGCATGAAACGTCCGTAAAACGGCAGCTCTTTATCTGAACATCTTCCTTCGAAGCATTTGAGGAACTCTCAGCCGGTGATTCCTTTCTCTCATAAATACTTTTGCCGAAGGCTCTTAATGATATGTCATAGCCTTTATCTGTATTAATCTTCATTTATTTTAGCTATCTTAACAAATTCTGTCAATAATTAAATAATCATGTAATTCATGAATATACAGCCAAAATATAGCATGAATTTTGTTTAAAATGAAAAATCACCTGAAAGATTTCCCCTATCTTCCAGGTGATTTCCATATATATAACGTCCAATATACACCCCTCAGTGTTTTTGGATCTCCCCAACCGTCAGCATTCCCCTTCGCTTACGGTCTTTAATGTATATAAAAGCTATACCCTTAATACGAGATAAATCTTACCAATTTCTTAAGTTTATTTCAACATGTGCTCGTGGTTGTGCTCTTGTCAAAAACTTATTGCGCACATCATTTTTAAGCCCGCTAACCCGCATAAAATGGGCATTCCTTAAAAATTGTACATTTTGTACTTTATAAAATACAATCCACATGGTGCTTGTGCTTGCAAGTGTGCTCACCATCTACTAAAATAAGAGCATAAATACAATGGAGGGAGCTATGTCAATTCTTGGTGACAAATTAACACAGTACATAGATGAAAGCGGTTATTCCGTTAATAAATTAGCAATGCTTTCCGGCGTAAATAGAACATCTATCGTTCGAATGATAAATGCCAACCGGCTTCCTGAACAACACAATATTGAAAAACTTATTCCATATCTAAAGCTTACAGTAGCGCAGCGTGAAGATCTTTGGCGGACATATGAGGTAATGTCAGTTGGTGAACACCTCTACGAGCGTCGTCAATTCATTCTTCGCATGATGAAAGAAATTTTCAATCCTGTTTTCAATACACAAGAAGCAATGGACAGCAGGATGGATAGCGGAAATCCATCAATCAAATTAGACCACACAAAGAAATGTTCTATTTTGCATGGTCGTTATGAAGTAGCAAATGCCATTACCGTTTCAGTGCTCACTCAGCCTGATGATGATATTTGTATATTTGCTCCTTTTACAGTTAACTATATATCTGATTTTTTTAAGCATCTGACAACTAATAATGCGTCGACCGTTCACATTCGTCATGTAATGCATTTCATAAAAAATCCAGACAAGCCCGTAGACATAAATTTTAATATAAATATTCTATCTCACGTACTTCCAATAGGATTTGCAACTAGTATTGATTACAATGCATATTTTACATACGTTTCAACACCGTTGATTTATGAATCTCAGATTCCTTATCCATATTATATAATCATCGGCAATACACTTGCTCAATTTTCTTTGGACTTTGAGCACGCAATTTTAATAACTGATTCGGAAATAGTTGCAGAATACAGGCGAATATTTAATCAAAATGTTGAAAATGCCTATCCGTTGATACGTTATGGCTCAGATCTTCACGATCTTATTGAATTTTTTCCGCCGAACATTATCAAACGTTCAGGCTTCTGCAAACTTGGAAATCAGCCATGGCTGCTTTCAATGTTCGAACTAAATGAGGCTTTAGAATCACTTCCTTCTAACGAACAGTCAAAAAAGATGGTAGAAGAAATTTCAAAGCATGCACCTGTATCCGGTAAGAAAATAGATGCACATATCAGCTTTTTCTCAAAGGAAGGGCTTTTAGAATTCGTCAACAACGGTACACTTATAGGCTTTCCACCTGAATTTGTCCGTACTGTACCGCAAAGTCTTCGTATATCTGCTCTTAAACACCTTCGTGACGAATGTGAACGAGATGGATATATAATTCGTGCAATGAATGAGAATACATTCCCAATGACTAATAATATGTCAATTCAGATTACTCAGGACAATCACTTGGGAATCACTATAATGAATGAAGATAAGACAAGCTACCGGGCATTCTTTATGGATGAGCCAACTTTACTGGAATCTTTCGCGGACTTCCTTGAGTACGCTGCCAATAGCCCATTCCTTTGTGCGAATATAGTATACTCAAAAGAAGAAACTATAAAATTTATAGATGAATGTTTAGAAATATTGTCATAACGAAAGAGGGACAGCAATAAAATTGCTGTCCCTCTTATCTGTTTGCCCAGATAAGCCGTTCCCCTGCCAAATGACTCCTAGCGTCCGCTAGGTGGGTTACCTCAACGCGTTTTCTGCCTTCCACTCCTACGCAAAGCAAGCTTTGTGTCCGCATAGCGGCGATGGCCTGGCATCGAACTTTGTGACTATCGGAATCCCGTTTAAAGTAAATGTAGGTTCAATAATAACAGAAGCTGTCGCACTTCCCAGGTTCTTTGTTGTTGACTACATTATACAATTTTCAGCGTATAAGTCAATACATATTATCAATTTTAAATAACGCACGCTAACAAAAAGCAGCTGATGAACACTCATCAGCTGCTTCTTTACGTTGTGGCAATATTAAATGTATTTAATAAAGATCAAAGCTTAGGGCCGGCAGCTACAAGAGCCTTACCAGCTTCGTTTGTCTCATACTTCTTGAAGTTCTTGATGAATCTCTCAGCAAGATCCTTAGCCTTAACTTCCCACTCAGAAGCTGCAGCGTATGTATCACGAGGATCAAGGATACCTGTGTCTACGCCTGGAAGCTCTGTAGGTACTGTGAAGTCAAAGAGCGGAATCTGCTTTGTAGGAGCCTTAAGAACATCACCATTAAGGATTGCATCAATGATACCACGAGTATCCTTAATAGAAATTCTCTTACCTGTGCCGTTCCATCCTGTGTTAACAAGATAAGCCTTAGCACCAGACTTCTGCATCTTCTTTACAAGTTCAGCAGCATACTTTGTTGGGTGAAGCTCAAGGAAAGCCTGACCGAAGCAAGCTGAGAATGTAGGTGTAGGCTCTGTGATACCACGCTCTGTACCTGCAAGCTTAGCTGTGAATCCTGAAAGGAAGTAGTACTGAGTCTGCTCAGGTGTAAGGATTGATACAGGAGGAAGTACGCCGAATGCATCAGCTGAAAGGAAGATAACATTCTTTGCTTCAGGAGCTGAAGAAATTGGACGTACGATATTCTTAATGTGATCGATAGGATAAGATACACGAGTATTCTCTGTTACGCTCTTATCTGCGAAATCGATCTTACCTTCAGCATCAACAGTAACGTTCTCAAGAAGAGCGTTTCTCTTGATAGCATTGAAGATATCAGGCTCAGACTCTTTATCAAGACCGATAACCTTTGCATAGCAGCCGCCCTCGAAGTTAAATACTCCATTGTCGTCCCAGCCGTGCTCGTCATCACCGATAAGAAGTCTCTTAGGATCTGTTGAAAGAGTTGTCTTACCTGTTCCTGAAAGACCGAAGAAGATAGCTGTGTTCTTTCCGTCCATATCAGTATTTGCTGAGCAGTGCATTGAAGCGATGCCCTTAAGTGGAAGGTAATAGTTCATCATTGAGAACATACCCTTCTTCATCTCTCCGCCGTACCATGTATTGATGATAACCTGCTCACGGCTTGTGATATTGAATACTACAGCTGTCTCAGAGTTAAGTCCGAGCTCCTTATAGTTCTCAACCTTAGCCTTTGAAGCATTGTAAACAACGAAATCAGGCTCGAAGTTAGCTTCCTCTTCAGCAGTTGGCTTAATGAACATATTTCTGATGAAATGTGCCTGCCAAGCTACTTCAACGATGAAACGAACTGCCATACGTGTATCTTTATTTGCACCGCAGAAAGCATCTACTACGAAAAGTCTCTTGTTTGAAAGCTCTTTCTTAGCGATCTCCTTTACTGCTGCCCAAGCTTCCTGTGAAGCCGGGTGATTATCATTCTTGTAATCATCTGAAGTCCACCATACAGTGTCCTTAGAGTTTTCATCCATAACGATGAACTTATCTTTAGGTGAACGGCCAGTATAGATTCCTGTCATAACGTTGACAGCACCGAGCTCGGTTACCTGACCTTTCTCGTAGCCCTCCAGTTCAGGCTTTGTCTCTTCTGCGAATAACTCCTCGTAAGAAGGGTTGTACACGATTTCAGTTGTTCCGGTAATACCGTACTTGGTTAAATCAATGTTTGCCATTTTTAAAATCCTCCTTGTTAAAGTTGAAAGTTGTGTGTTAAGCATTTTATGCAATTTGCATTATGATTTAACACAGCCACTATTATTTATACTACTTTTCTGAACATTTCACAAGGAAAATGTGAAATATTTAACACTTTTTATCACACTTTTTATATTTTACCAAAGCCTAAGTTCATCGCATTTGCACTTAAATACCTGAATATTCCTTAAGCCACTCGGCTTCTTCCTGACTTAAATATGGCTTCAAGGTATTGTATACAAATGTCTGGAAAGAAATATACTGAGCAAGCTCATTTTCCGTCATTATGCTGCGGTCGATACCTTTATCATCGATAGGAACTATCGTTAAGTTTTCAAATTCCATGAACTGCCCGTCAGAAGTATGAGCACCCTGCTTAACAACAAGGATATTCTCTGTACGGATTCCGAACTTTCCTGCTTTATAAACACCCGGTTCATCAGAAATATCCATTCCTGCCTCAAGAACTGCTTCATTTTCCAATGCTTTCCATCTGATTCCCTGAGGTCCCTCATGTACATTTAAGATATAACCAACTCCATGACCTGTTCCGCACTTATAGTCCATTCCTTCATTCCACATACGCTCTCTGGCAAGGATATCAAGATTTCTGCCTGTACATCCGTAAAGGAACTTTGCATTCAAAAGCCTGAGCATAGATATTGCCGTAAGCGTAAAGTCGTGCTTTTCTTCATCTGTCAACTCTCCAAGGACGATCGTTCTTGTAACATCTGTAGTTCCGCCATTGTACTGAGCACCTGAGTCTACGAGCAGCATATGCTCTGCTTTAAGCTCTACTTCTCTCTCATGGCTCGGCTGATAGTGCATCATTGCTGCATTTGCGCCATATGCACTGATAGTTGTAAATGAAAGATCTCTAAATTCCGGAATCTCTCTTCTGTACTCTTCAAGGCGGTCTGAGGCAGACATCTCTGTCATAGGTTCTTTTCCAACCTTTGTAACAACCTCACGTATAAACTTTGTAAGCGCAACACTGTCCTTAAGATAGATCTTACGCATATTTGCAAGTTCCACCGGATTTTTAACAGCTTTCATCTCTTCCGTCGGATTTCTGCGCGCGATCACCTCAGCACGTTTTTTGATCTGCTTATAGCATGAATAATTCACCTGATTCAGATCAAGCATTACTGCACCGCTATCGAAAAGTACATTTTTAAGGAACTTACGGATAAAGCCATAGTCACTGAGCATTACACCTGCATTATCCATAACTGATCTAAGCTCCATCGTAGCGGCTTTCTTTTGTACAAAAAGAATTGCCTTATCCAAAGTGATGTAGGCATAGCTCATAAGTACAGGATTATACTGAACATCATTTCCACGAATGTTAAAAAGCCACATGATATCATCAAGTGATGTAAGAAGGATACTTCCGGCGCCTTCCTTCTCAAGTTTTTCTCTGAGTCTTTTAAGCTTTGAAGCAACGCTTTCTCCAACAAGCTCAGTCGTAAGAACTTCAGCAACGCTTACAGGGAAATCCGGGCGCTCAAAAATGCCTTCACTAAGGTCTTCCTTTATTGAGAGCTTAAATCCATTTTTCTTTGCGATCTTCTTAAATCCTTTACCGGCCGCTGCCGTCACAGTTCTTCCATCAAAGCCGAAAACATCGCCTTCATGAAGTTTCTCAGCAATGAATTCCTGAATTGTAGGAACGCCTTCTTCACCCATTCTGTAAAGGGTTATGCCAGTCCCTTCGATTTCTTTTTCAGCCTGTACGAAGTATCTTCCATCCGTCCAGAGACCAGCTTCGTCATTCATCACCACAAGGCTTCCGTTTGAGCCTGTAAAGCCTGAGAAGAACTCTCTTACCTTAAAATAATCATTTACATACTCTGAATTATGAAAGTCCGCAGTATTTATATAATATGCTGTAACACCAGCTTCTTTCATGTTCTGCCTAAGCTTTTTAAGTCGTGATCTTATTTCTTCTGCGCTCATTTTCGCACCTCCATATAAAGCCAAAAAGAATTACAATTTGTATCACATTATAACGTAACCTGATTCGCATGTGAATCCATTGCGGCCAATTCATTTAATGCCTTTTTAGTATCGTCACTTATAACCTTCACATACTCCGACGCCGCCTTGAGCATATCCGCATCATTATAAACATCTGCAATCCTAAAATTCATGAGCCCGGACTGCCTTATACCAAAGAAATCTCCGGGACCTCTAAGTTTCAAATCCTCCGACGCAATCTTAAATCCATCGTTTGATTCATTTAATATCTTAAGGCGTTTATTGTCTTCCTTGTTCTTTGACGTATTTAAGAAAATGCAGTACCCCTGTGCAGAGCCTCTTCCAACTCTTCCTCTTATCTGATGGAGCTGGGCAAGCCCGAATTTCTCCGCATTTTCTATCATCATCACTGTAGAGTTAGGCACATCTACTCCTACCTCGATAACTGTTGTAGACACCAATACATCTATCTCATGTGCTGCAAACCGCTCCATGATCTTATTCTTTTCTTTCGGCTTCATCTTTCCATGAAGCATCTCTACACGTACTCTGGAACCAAATATGCCTTTTAGTTTTTCCGTGTAATCAATGACATTTTCAGATTCTGTAACCTCAGATTCCTCTACCTGCGGACATATCACATACGCCTGATGCCCTGCTGCCGTTTCCTTTTCAATAAATTCATAAGCTTTTTTTCTGAATTCCGGGCCTACAACGCAGTTCTTTATAGGCAGTCTTGCATTAGGAAGTTCATTCATTACTGAAATGTCAAGGTCTCCATATAGAATTATCGCAAGTGTCCTTGGAATTGGTGTTGCAGACATCACGAGGACATGCGGCGTGCTGCTTTTTCCGCTCTGCGCTGCCGATTTTTCAGCCAGAGTTTCTCTTTGCTTTACCCCAAAACGGTGCTGTTCATCTGTGACAACCAGTGCCAGATTCTTAAATTCCACACCTTCCTGTATCAAGGCCTGAGTTCCAACAACTATGCCAGCCTCACCTGAGGCTATCTCTGCCTTTGCTTCTCTCTTTTCCTTTGCTGTGAGTGAACCCGAAAGCAGCACAGTCTTTATCGGAATCTCATACTCTTCCAACATCGCTTTGATTTTTGCCGCATGCTGTGCCGCCAGTACTTCTGTCGGTGCCATCATTGCTGCCTGATAGCCATTTTCAACAGCACAAACCATTGCCAGAAGCGCGACTATAGTCTTACCCGAACCAACATCACCTTGCACAAGCCTGTTCATTGCTCTTTTCCCTGACATATCATTTACAATATCACAATATGTATTCATCTGAGCATTCGTCAGCTTATACGGCAGTTTTTCAATTATCTTCCGGGCTCCGCCAGACTCGCCGATTGGGAAATCATTTACCGCATTAAGATTTTCTTCTTTCATTTCCCTTACTGAGATTAAAAAAGCCAGATATTCATCAAATGCCAGCCTTTTTCGAGCCTTCTTCATGATTTCTTCTTCAGCCGGGGAATGAACTGTCTGAAGTGCTTCTGACAATCCCATCAATCCAATTTTTTTCACATCACTCTCAGGCAGATAATCTTTTATCGGAAAACAAATATCAAATACCTGCTGTACCGTCTTCTTTATTCGATCTGTCCCAAGCCCTTTAGTCAATGGATATACTGGTTCAAGCACATTTTTTAGTTTATCGTATTCTTCCTTGCCAAACATTTTGGGATGTTCTAGCACAGGCTGATTCCTATAAAGACCGACCTTCCCGTAAAAAACACGTGTAAGCCCCGGAATAACCGTCTTTTTCATATATGGCATATTGAACCATACCATTCTTATCGTCCCTGTATCATCTGCCGCCTTTGCAGAAAGGATCGTTAATCGCGGTGCTTTAGCCAGCGTCGGTTCTGTTTGAACAGTCACTGCAACAGCTACTGTCTGACCAACCTTAATCTCAGAAATTTTTGAAAGTTCCGGATATCTCACAAAATCTCTCGGAACATAAAGCATTAAATCCCATAAAGAAAAGACGCCGACTTTGCCAAACAAAGCCGATGTCTTTTCTCCTATACCTTTTAAGTTTTTTATATTTTCACTTAATTTCATAATTATTATTCAACAGAAATTATATAGTAGTATACAGGCTGGCCACCATTGGTAACCTCTATATCAGCATCAGGATACTTAGCTTCGATCTTAGATGCAAGAACATTTGCACTATCTTCATCAAGCTCAGAGCCATAGTAAACAGTAATAACCTCAGAATCTTCATCTGCCATTGAAGCGACAAGCTCAAGAGCTGTAGAATCAATCGACTGACCAACAGCTGCGATTCCATCATCATCGATACCGATAAAATCGCCAGATGCAATCTTCTTACCGTCTATCTCTGTATCACGTACAGCATAAGTTATCTCTCCTGTTCTTACTGTGCCAAGAGCCTCTTTCATCGCAGCCTCATTGTCCTCAGCAGAATTTTCCGCAATAAATGAGATCATTGCAGTAATTCCCTGCGGAACTGTCTTAGATGGAATTACAACAACCTTTTTATCTTCAACAAGCTCAGCTGCCTGATTAGCTGCAAGAACGATATTCTTATTGTTTGGAAGAACGTAAACTGTGTCTGCATTGACAAGCTCTACAGCCTTAAGAATATCCTCTGTAGACGGATTCATTGTCTGACCGCCTGAGATAACCTGATCTACGCCAAGCTGCTTAAAGACTTCCGTAAGACCATCACCCGCAGAAACAGCTACAAAGCCAAAATCCTTATGCTCAGCAGGAGCTGCATTTTCCTCAGATTTTTCCTGAGACTCTGCTTTATTTCCAACTTCCTCGTAAGAGCCATTCTGAAGCTTGAAAAGTCTTTCATTATGCTCTTTTCGCATGTTGTCAACCTTAACAGAGGCAAGAGAACCATACTTAAGAGCTTCTTCAAATACAGTACCCGGATGGTTAGTGTGTACATGAACCTTGACGATCTCATCCATAGCCACACAAACTATAGAATCACCGATAGACTCAAGGAATTTCTTTAAGTTGGCTTCATCGTTTGCCCCAAAAGGTTTATCTGCCTCAAGTATGAACTCTGTGCAGTATCCGAATTTGATATCTGCAGCTGCAACTACCTCTTCGTTTATTCCTGAAGCATCGAACTTCACTTCAGAAGCCTTTGGCATCTCTTTAACTTCAGTCCTTCGGCCATTAAGAAGATCTGCAGCACCTCTTACAACCTCTACAAGTCCTCTTCCGCCTGAGTCTACAACTCCGGCTTCTTTAAGTACAGGAAGCATTTCAGGTGTCTGTGAAAGTACATATTCTGCATGATGAAGAATCTCGTCTGCGAAATCCTGCGCAGAAAGATGCTTTGTCTTTACAAGCTCAGCAGCCTTCGCAGAAATACCATGCGCTACAGTAAGAATTGTTCCTTCTTTCGGCTTCATTACAGCCTTATATGCAGTTTCTGTAGCCTTATCAAAAGCCACTGCAACTATATTAGGTGTAAGTTCCTCATACTCAGCTGCAGTTTTTGCAAATCCACGCAAAAGCTGTGAAAGAATAACTCCTGAATTTCCGCGGGCTCCTCTTAATGAACCCATAGAAATTGCACGACATACATCTGCCATTGTGCAGTCTTCACCAAGTGCAGCAACTTCCTTTGCCGCTGACTGTATCGTCATAGTCATGTTCGTACCTGTATCACCATCTGGAACAGGGAATACATTCAGTTCATTTATTATTTCCTGATTTGCGCTCAAATTCTCTGCGGCTGCAAGAAAGCAGCTTCGTACGGCCTGAGCATTAATTATTTGAATTGCCAAAACTAAATCCTTCCTTTAATCAATTACTCTTACGTCTTCTACGTAGATGTTGATTTTCTCGACCTTAAAGCCGGTATATTTCTCAAGCTTATATGTAACGGAATCAATAAGATTTCTCGCAACAGTCTGAATACTTACTCCATAAGCAACTATGATGTGGAAATCAACCGTAAGCTTATTGTCATTAACAGTTACGTTTATACCATGATTAAGATTATTTTTCTGCAGCAGCTTTACCAAGCCATCTTTGACAGATACAGAAGCCATACCAACGATACCAAAGCATTCCATAGCTTCTGACCCTGCATACTGCGCAATTGCCATGTTGTCGATCTCAACGCTGCCGTACTCGGTACTCATTCTTCCTTTCATTCCTGTCCCTCCATTTCCTCTTCGATCCAGTCAGCTCTCATTGTGAGCCATTCTCTAAGCCACCTTACCTGACTGTCATATGAATTATCCTGATAGGTCTGCATTACTTTATTACTTTGCTCCTCAGGAATACTCCAACGCACAAAATTCATCCTTGCCGCCGCATCATTTCTCTCAATACGACCTTCAACTTCATCTGCTGCCTTTCTAAAGGCTTCTTTGACTCCGTAATTTTCGTAGACATCTTTAACTGCGGCTACAAATACAGGATTTTCAAACAATCTATTGTAATAATCTCGTTTTCTCGCTGTCCATCCTGAAGGCCAGATATAATCTTCCTCAAGGAACGGCATCTCTATTATCCCCGCTGTACGGTCATAGTCCCATGCCGGACCGGTATACATCTTCTTTTCTCCACTATTCCAGTACAGATAAACGCTTCTTACCGTTGGGTCTGTTGTTTTAGAAAATTCCTGAAGCCAATAATACTTTGCCAATGAAATAACATCCACATCCGTCAGTTCTGAATCCGGATCATAGAACTCATTGATCACATTTTGAATGTATTTCATTGATTTTTCAATAATATTTATGTCATCGCAATCCCGAAGTTCCGCATACATATGCTTGTAATCTCCGTCATTTAATAACGATGGATCATCATAGATACTATATGTATTTGCCTCCTTCTCGTCAAGAAGGCAATATAAATAGTCATTTTTTTCAATATTGACTCTGTTTTCACCAACTTCAACCTTAGTGCAAAGTGAATATTCACCACGATATTCACCATTTATGAATAGATCAACCTGCTGTATCTTTGCCGGATATGGCAATCCCATATCCTCTGCAAGTGAAAGGAATACTTCATTTCTTAAAAGTGAATAATCTCCTGAATTTGCAACAAGCGCCCATTTCTTTGCGCTTCCCATTCCAAGAAGGTCTTCTCTCTTGTCCAAAGTAACCTGATAGCTTTTCTTATCGGCAAGCCATGTAATATTCCCACGCCCACGCATCTTCATGGACTGACATACTCTTTCACCGCTTACTGTCTGTAATTCCATTATACCATTAGTGTACAGATCATGCTTTTCCGAAGCTTCAATCTCGTCAAGAGATGGAGAATTTGCAAAAATCTGTATATTGATCGCAGGGTTATCAGAATGCATTACATATACATGTTTTCCCTGTATTTCTACATCCTCCTGCGAAAAATCATTTTGGAATCGTTCGAGATAACTACCATCTTTACCCACTGAGTAAAACACTAACTTTGTAATATCAGCTGTACTCGGAAGGAAAATACATATGCCATCCTCAGCCCAAAAGCCTTCCGTATCAAAAAACAAGCCACTATTTTCATCAGACGGAACAAATATTCCATCAAAATTTTCTGCACTTGTATATCCAACTGTTTCTCTTGCATTTCCAGTCTCAAGAAAAATTGCCATAGAAAAAACCGCTGCGCAGAACACAACGACCGCTAAGAGCAAAACTATAATATTCTTCTTTTTGAGCATGTCCAATTCCTTTTTGCGGTCAACTACTTTTTTCATCCAGACTCGCACTCTGGTCTTTCGCGCCGGATCATTTTCAGCATCAGCTGAAAATATTCATAATACAGATCCCCGCATATCTAAAAGTGATATTTATTATCGCACGACGCAAAAAAGAGCCAGGGCATATATATGCCCTGACTCCTCATTTACAATTCTCATTAGCGAGCATTGATATTATGCACGCTCAACTGCTCCTGAACGCAGGCAGCGGCTGCAAACATAAAGTCTCTTCGGAACGCCGTTTACCTTACACTTCACGTGTCTGATATTTGACTTATAAATGTGATTCGACCGTCTATGAGAATGGCTGACGTTGTTACCAAAGTGAACGTCCTTACCACAAACTGCACATTTTGCCATTATAACACCTCCTTGCAAACCGTACTGGGCCCTGCTATCCAAGCCCGCAACATTAACAGTTTAACAGAATTTTACCGTTAATGCAACACTTTTTTATCTTAATTATTTTTAGTGTCTTCAAAAGCTATATCAACAGCCTCTTCATCATCGATATCCGGGCCGGGCTCGCCCTTTTTCTCTGTGAATTTGCTGACAATATCAGGAACCATATCCAATATCTTTGTTACTGAATCCTGATTCTTGATATTTACTAATTTAGTAACACCGTTTCTGATGACAAGCACCGCAGATGGTGCCATTTTACCACCGATCCCGCCGGCATTCTTATTTTTTTTATCGTTACTTCCGCTTCCTGCTCCCATGCCGAATGACACTTCCACAAGAGGGATTATAACTGTATCGCCTAAACTGATCGGCTCACCAACAACTGTCTTGGTGGAAAGGAACGAGCTCATCCCCTGCATCAGTTTATCGATAACTTCGCTGCTATTCTTATCAGCCATGTCCTCTGATTCCCTTCAATAATTTTTTTATATCTCGGTCTCTATATACTCTCAACGCTATCAATGCAAGTACATAGATTCTTATATTACCTTTGACTTTTCCATCTCCATTGAGTACAACATTTTCAAAATCCGGATGAAAATATACGGCATCCCCGATCCATGGAGAAAACGAGCAATAAAAGCCATAAGCTTTTCCTGTATCTGCAGGATCTTCCTGTCCCCAACATATATTTATGAGTGTTCTTTTCGGCTTAAGTTTACGCAAAAGCCATCCCAACTCACTCTTTATATGTTCAACAGCTCGCTGTGTCGAACGTAGTTCCCAAAGGTCTTTATAATATTCTGCTTTTCCATAAGCATTTTTTATTTTATCACATAGAGACTTAATTGTGTGTGAAATATTATTCAACATTGAATAAATCTTATTTTTGAAAAATTTTATTTTCTCAACGATTTTTTCAAATATAGATTTTTTCTCAAGCTGCTGCTCTTTATTGAAAGTATCTTCTGCGCCTGTTCTTTCTGTCTCTTCACGCTCAAAGCTCTCTTTTTCGTGAGAAGTAGTTTCGCCATTTTCTTCGACTACAGCATCACAGTCCGCTGCATCTTTTTTTTCAGACACATCCTCTGCATTTGACGTCTCACTCACATCCTGCTTTTCAGGCAGTCCCAAAATTTCTTCATCAGGCACATAATTTCCTTCATCGCTCAGGTCAATATCTTCCTCTTCTTCATCGTAAGTATCCTTTGGCGGATATATTTTCTTACCCAATATCCCCGCACCATAGTCAACTCCGCTTGAATTATCGTATTTTATATATGCCTTAAATATGCGCAGAAGCCACGTTATCTTAAAATCTGCATGATATACATTCTCTTCTCTGTCAAAATTAAACTGAAGAAAATATCTCACAGGTACGAAAAGGATGATCAACAGTATCGCCGCTATCAATCCCAGCAGGCAGAGAAGTATGATTCCTATAATTTTGAGCAAAGCAAATACTATAGCCATAGATCTTTGCCCTCCATTCTGCCAAAATACGCTCGCGTATCATAGCTGCCATCTGCCTTATATACATCACTTAATATCTTCCAAGAAAGCTTTGCCGCATCCTCATATCCTATAGCCAAACCTACTATAAAGACCGGAAGCTTATGATATACTTTTTGTTTAAACATCGCATTATGGATTATCTCCAACGGATCATCGCCATACTTAGGCACAGTGATACAGTACACGTCGACCATTCCGGCACCGTGAGATATTTTCCATCTTACAAGCGCATTATTCTTTTTTAAGCCTTCTCCCATATAGAGATGTTTCGCAAATCTCATGTAAGCCTTTATTCTCCGTAATAAGCATCAAAAATACGCTTAGCCATAGGCACCGCATAATCACTTCCGCTGCCTGCTCCTTCAACCAAGACCGTAACAACCATCTCCGGATCATCAGTATTCGAATAACCCGTAAACCAGGCATGACTTTGACCTTTAATAGTTCCAAACTCTGCAGAACCCGTCTTTCCAGCCACAGTATAGGAAAGCTTTGAAAGCTTCTTACCCGTTCCGGTATTTACAACTTCTTTCATAAATTCCTGTTCGATCTTTGCCTCGTTCTCAGTCATTATACTCTTAATTTTCTGAGGTTCATAGGATTCTATAACTGTTCCCAAATAATTTGTCTTTTTAAGGATCTCGTATGGTTTCATCATGACACCATCATTTGCTATCGCCTGAGTGATCATTGCCATATGAAGCGGCGACATAAGCGTATTTCCTTGTCCCATGGCAGTATGCATGATTTCCTCTGTATCAGCGCTGCTCTCCATCGTAAACGAGCTTTTAGAGTAGTAAAGATCTGTCGGAAGTTCTTTATTAAACAGCAGATTGCTGCATGTTTCGGCATATTTAGCAAGATCAAGCTGCATTCCGATATTGGCAAATGAGCTGTTGCACGAATTAGCAAACGACTTTTTCAAATCTTCACTTCCATGAACAGAACCATGATAACATTCTACCGTAACATCATCAAATGTTATACTTCCTTTACAATTAAACTTATAATCAGCGTAGTTATCTGAATGTTCCTTAAGATACTCTAAAAGTGTAACTATCTTAAATGTAGACCCAGGAGGATATAATCCCTGCGTTGCTCTGTTAACAAGCGGCGACTTTTCCTTATCTGCGCTAATTTCTGCCCAGTTTTCAGACACCGTATTGGGATCAAAATCAGGCTTTGATACCATTGCCAGAAGTTTTCCTGTCTTGGCATCCATTACTATTATCGCTCCCTTATATACACCGAGCGCCTCATAGGCTGTTTTCTGCAGATTTACATCAAACGACGTATATATGTTATCTCCGTAGTTTCTAACTCCTGCCATCTCCTTCTGCAATTTCTCATTCACAGGTGAATTTGATGTAAGAAGTTCTATGTTAGCTGCATGCTCAACTCCGGCACACCCATGAGTATCATATCCCACAGCATGTGCAAACACTTCCTTCAACGGATAATATCTTACTTCTTCATTATTTGAATTCATTGCCTGCTCAGCAAGGACAGTTCCGTCCGCCGCATAAATATTTCCGCGGATAACCTTTTTGGCAAGATTCTGCTGACGCGTATTAAACGATGAATTGATTTCTGTAGATGCCTTGATCTGCACATAGTAGAAAAAGTAACAGATCATAGCGAGAAACACGACAGTAAAAAAGTACATTACTATTGTCATTTCTCTATTTTTGCGTGTCCTTTTATTATTATCCCGCATATCCACCTCTCAATTCATACGTCACAGCTTTTCCATCTGTTTCATGTATCAGATAGATTCCCTGCACCACTGACAACATAACAAGAGTGGAAAGAACAGATGAACCTCCGTAGCTCACAAGCGGAAGCGTAACACCTGTCATAGGGATAAATTTGATCGTACCGCCAATCGCAAGAAATATCTGGAATGCGTAATAAGCGGCGAATCCAAGTGCGATAAGTCTATAATATGGGTCTTTTACCGACATTGCCATATTTATTATCATTAAAAATGTGCTCATGCAGATAAATATAAGACAAATTCCGAAAATACATCCAAATTCTTCTGAGATCGCTGCAAAAATAAAATCTCGATCAACCACAGGGATTTTATTAGGACTGCCCATATTTAGCCCCATTCCAAACCATCCGCCTGTACCTATAGCAAAAAGCGACTGAGTTATCTGATATCCCTGACCTTCAATTACCTTAAATGGATCAAGCCACGCAGTTACTCTGACCCGTACATGAGAAAACAGTTTATAACCAATCACCGAACCGGCCGCACCTGCAACTACACCACCCGCAAGTACTATCGGTGCTTTTACAGAAGCATAGAGCATAAATAAACACACTATGAAAAATATCAATGCACTTCCAAGATCTTTTGAGAGCACCAAAACAACGATATGTGCGAATGCAGCAGCTAACCCGGCTACAAGCCTTGGCATCGAAGGCTTCAAAACAATTCTTCCTGTTTCTTCATCTTCTTCAGTAAACATCCCCGCAAGAAAGATGACATATAAAAGCTTAACAAATTCAGATGGTTGAAACGTTATACCAGCTACCTGCCAAGAAAGCTTTGAGCCATTCGTAACTGCACCTGAGACCATTACTGCTGAAATAGCTATAAGTCCCGCTGCCCCAAAGACATATGTATATCTGCGCAGCTCCTTGAGCTTCATTACTATATATGGAATCGGCAATGTGACAGCCAGAGAAACTGCTGCGATGATAAACTGCTTTACCGCCTTCGACTGGTCAAGCCTTGCCAATATAACAAAACCTATCGCCAATAACATACAAAGATTATTTATCAGCAGCCTCGAACACTCAGGATAAATTATTCTATATAGAACTATCACTGCGATAAGCATTACTTCCTGAAATGCCCCGATAGTCAATATTTCAATACTTTTTGAAGTAATCGACAGTACGATACAGCCGGTTGCATGGAACAAAAGCATGAATATTTCCTGCGTTATATAAAACCAGTTTTTCTCACTTCCTTTCCCTACAACAAAAGCCACGAAGCAATGAAATGCGTACATAGCCCCAAAGAATATCAAAACATACCGTGACAAACCCACTATTGCTGTGCTCATAAATCAGACGTCATTCGACTCCCTTCCTGAAATGTCCTCTTGTATAATCCTTAAATGGAGGTTCATCATCAACTCCATTAAAGAGATCAACAAAGTACTCCGTGATCATTTTTGCCTCCTCCGGAGTTTCAGTTGTAAAATTCAATCTTACAGAATCAACTCCCAAAGACTCAATAACTTCTATCTCTTTATGTAAAGAAACCGGGACTGAATTATAGATCACATTGTAACAGTAGCGGCACTCACAAACTGTTGGAAATTTTACATTTTTTCTATCTGTCAGCATCAAACTGTAACCTTCCGGAATATTTCTGCCGCATTTATGATGTTCTGTAAGATAAAGACAATTTGCAGTTATCATCAGCGGTGTCCTGCCATATATCACCAGTTCAGTGCCTAATGTGCCTCTTTTCCTCATTTCATGCACATTTAATTCAAGCGGCAATGTCTCCTTAGTGATCCCAGCTTCTTTCAAAGCCTCTGCAGCCTCTGAATTAAAAGAGTACAAAGACGCATCTGCTATAACATCACCACGAAACTCAGATTCCTTTACGAAGCCCATTTCTTCATAATTTCTAACAAGTACACCATTCGCTCCTTTAGCTATATGAACCTTTTCAGCTTTAGGCTCATCTCTCATCACGTATGGCATTACCTGAATCCATTTTTTGCTGCACCCTTTCGGTCTATCCTTGCTGTAAACAGCATTAACAGCTTCAAACTGAGCTAGTTTAGCTGCCTGATCAGGTCTTTCACAAAGTACGTTTATATTCACTTAAAATCTCCTCTTCAAGACCTGCTAAGGCTGATCGCCTGAGCTCATTAAGCAGCTTCACAGGTACAAAAACATTATTTCCTAAATCAAAATCAAGCTTTTCAAAGAAAAACGGCGTATTGCCTGTCTTCTCCATCTGCTTTTTGAAATCCGCTTCTACCATAGGACGTTTTGACGCCTCCTGCACTTCACATCCCTTCACGGTAAAGCTTTTATCTCCACGTTCTACCGTTATCTCTACATTCTCGCCATTACGAGCAGTCACTTTTCCTTTGATTGGAAGCTGCTTCTTCTCATTCACAAAATCTTTAGGAAGATCCGTAGCATAGCTTCCGCGCTCGATCGTCACCATCTCATAGCCATTATGCTTTGTGAAATACCCTGTATTTCGACCGCTTCTGGAATACAGATTAAGAAGTTTTTCAAGATCCTTTTTATTGACCTTATACCCTTCTCTTCCTTTCTCATAATAAAGATCGAGATACTTTCTATACATAGCTGCAACGCCTGCCACATACTCAGGCGCTTTCATTCTTCCCTCAACCTTAAGAGAATATCCTCCAGCCTCAAGAATATCCGGAAGCAATTCAAGAGTACAGAGATCCTTCATAGAGAGAATATACCTGCCGTCTTTCTCATATGGCTGACGACAAGGTCCTGCACACCTTCCTCTGTTTCCGCTTCTTCCTCCAAGGAATGATGACATGAGGCACATACCCGAATAGGAATAGCACATAGCTCCATGAATAAAGACCTCGATCTCCATCCCTGTCTCATCATGTATCTTCTTTATTTCCGCAAGCGAAAGCTCTCTTGCAGGCACAATTCTTTCTGCGCCAAGGCTCTGAAGATACCTTGCACCATAAACTCCGGTAAGCGCCATCTGCGTACTTGCATGCACCGGAAGCTTCGGAAACTCTCTGCGAATGTATCTTATCAAACCTACATCCTGAACAATAACTCCATCTAAACCAGCCTCATAATATGGCAGCAGGAAATCATGGATCTGAGCCATTTCATCCTCTTTCATAAGGATATTAAGCGTCATATACATTTTTTTACCAAAAAGATGAGCATAATTTATAGCCTGAACATACTCTTCTTCTGTAAAATTTCCTGCATATGCTCTCGCACCAAACCTTGGTCCGCCTGCATATATCGCATCAGCTCCGGCAGCTACCGCCGCATAGAAGCACTCCATATTTCCTGCCGGAATAAGTAATTCTGCCAAAATAATTCCTTTCACGAAAAAGAGCCGCTTTGCAGCAGCCCTTATTTTCTATCTTCTTCTTCCATAGTGTTTCTTTTTATGATGAACCTGACTTTGAGGTGCCGCACTATCCTGACCATGTACTACACTTCCTACGAACTCTGCTTCACCGTCAACCATCTGTACAAAGTCATCTTCGTTCACGATCTGTTTCTGCTTTTCCTCATATTCATCAGAACCAACCACTTCAGCATCTTCATTTACATGCTCATAAAGTCCAGAAGAGAAAATCAGTTCATCGTCGAAATCATTTTCTTCATCTGAGCCATATCTCTCATAGTCTTCCGGCTCTGCGTATCTCTCAGTTTCTTCATCTTCATAATCATCTATATTCAAATAATCATCTTCAGTAGGCTCAACTTCAGCTTCCTCTTTAGCCTCTTCGTCTTCAAATGAATAATCATTATTACGGCTATTTTTAAGTTCCGCTTCAAGCTGAACAACACGCTTCTGAAGCTCTGTATTTGAATTCTGCAGCTGCTCAAGCGTTTCTTCCGTACTCTTAAGCTTAAGCTCTGCAGTAATCAGATCATGTTTTATATCGTAAAGTTCCTTATCTCTTCTATCCGCTTCAGACCGAAGAATATCTGCCTGTTCTTTCGCCTTAAAATAATCATCCGCTATATTAAGCTCAAGCAGCATATTCTGAGTATCAAGTGATTGTCTTTTATATCCATCTACTTTACTGAATTCAGAAATTTTCCCATTGATATAAGCCGCGACACGCTGCATATATTCTTCGCTCTCATATCCGGAAAGAGTTAATACTTTACCTCCAATAAGTACCTCTGTATCGGTCTTCTTTGCCATACAGTGCCTCCCAGCGCGTTCTACGCGCATCTCTCATCAAGGATCACACGTCCTCAAAATTTATGTTATAGTGAACGGCAAAGATAATTTATCGTTCACAATAATGCCGCTGGCAGATGCGCACAAATTTGACAATGAAAATGTTGCTTTGCAACCCAAATTCGGCGCAGTAAACGAGCAAAAGCAAAGTTACTTTTGTCGTTTATTTTTAATTATATCAGATTCAATAATACGCGTCAAAAACCTTATCACTGGAAGTCCATATCCTTTATCTCAAGCATATGCTGCATTGCAAGCTCCGTAACTACTCGTCCTCTTGGAGTTCTATTGACAAGTCCATTCTTAATAAGATATGGTTCGTAAACATCCTCAATAGTTCCCGCATCCTCACCTACTGCTGCCGCCAAGGTATCCAATCCTACTGGACCTCCTGAAAACTTGTCTATCATAGTCCCGAGGATATTTCGGTCAAGTTCATCAAGACCGTATTTATCAACCTTAAGCAGATCTAATGCCTGATTTGCAATAAATTCTGTTATTTTACCATCATATTTTATTTCAGCAAAATCTCTCACACGCTTGAGAAGTCTATTGGCAATTCTCGGTGTACCTCTTGCTCTCCTTCCCATCTCAAGAGCAGCCTTTTCCTCTATTTCAACGCCAAGTCTTCCTGCTGAATTCTCGATTATGACAGCAAGCTCCTCTACCGAATAAAACTCCAGATGATTTATAATACCGAATCTGTCTCTAAGCGGAGCTGAAAGCAAGCCAGCTCTTGTAGTAGCACCGATAAGTGTAAAATGTGGAAGAGGAAGTCTCAAAGACTTCGCTGTAGGCCCCTTACCAATCATAATATCAATTGCAAAATCTTCCATTGCAGGGTAAAGGACTTCCTCCACCTGCCTATTGATTCTGTGTATCTCATCAAGAAAGAGAACATCTCCATCCTGCAAATTATTGAGAATAGCTGCAATATCTCCTGGTCTCTCAATTGCAGGACCGGATGTGATCTTAAGCCTCGCTCCCATCTCTTCAGCTATAATTCCAGCCAAAGTAGTTTTTCCAAGTCCCGGAGGACCATAGAAAAGCACATGATCCAACGCCTCGTTACGCTTTTTTGCTGCATCTATATATATTTTTAATGTTTTCTTTATCTTTTCCTGTCCGATGTAATCATCCAGATTCTTCGGTCTAAGAGAGCCTTCAATGTGAACATCCTCTTCCGTCACTCTAGTCTCTATGACACGTCTTTCCATAAATCGAAGCTCCTGTTATCAAATATTTTTCAGTGCTGCCTTCAAAAGAAGATTTGAATCAGTGATAGTTCCGTCATCAGCAGCCCGAACCGCTCTATATGCATCAGATGATGAATACCCAAGAGCCGTCAAAGCTTCTATCGCTTCCTCTCTGATACCTGAATTCTCCGGTTGCAAAGTCTTAACCTTTCCACCCTCATTAAAAGCATGTTCAAATGTATCTTCAAGTGAAAGTTTATCTTTAAGATCTATTATAACTCTCTGTGCCGTCTTTGCACCGATTCCCGGCGCTTTAGAAATCGCCTTTGAATCCCCTGCAAGTATTGCAAACCTAAGGTCATCAGGCGAAAGCACTGATAATATAGACTGCGCTCCTTTAGGGCCGATGCCGCTCACCTGAATCAATTGCTTAAAAATCGCCAGATCATCTTCTCTCAAAAAGCCAAAAAGCCTTATATCATCTTCCTTGAAGACAAGATGTGTATACACTTTAATCTCAGTTCCGACAGGCGGAAGCTCAGAAGCTATCCCTTCTGTAATGTTTATCTCATAACCAACGCCATTTACATCCAGATAAAGGCGCGCATTATTATACCCCGCAATATTTCCCCTTAAAAAACCTATCACAGACATTATCCTCTTATCTTTTTTATTCTCTTAAGCATCTCGGAAGAAAGGATTCCGATCAGAAATCCTGTAATGACACCGCTTATCATCAACGGTGGCAGATAATAAATTAATTTAGTATTAGAAACAACGGCAATTGCCGCTGCAAGCTGCCCTACATTATGAAAAACTCCGCCTGCCATGCTCACACCGACAATAGAAAACTTCTCCATTTTCTTCATTATCATCATAACAATAAAACTAAGAACACAGCCGCTTAAACTAAATATCAAAGTAGATGGGCTTCCAAAAAGAAAAGTCACAAGCAATATACGCATAACATTTATGATAAACGCCTGCTTACCGTCCCAAAAATACAGTGCAAACACAATCAGCAGATTGGTCAATCCCAGCTTCATTCCCGGAACAGGGAAAAACACCGGGATCATACTCTCAACATATGAAAGTATCAGCGCAAGAGTCGTAAACACAGCTCCTATCGCCACTCTTTCAGTTCGCAACCGAGTCATATTCAGACTCCTTCCCATCTGTAATCTCGACAACTATCTTCCCTGGAAGACATACTATGGTATCACCAACTTCAGATATCTCAGGCATATTAACACAAACCTTATCCGGACATCCAGCTTCTACCATATTTGCTTTACCATCTTTAATGACAAGCTTATCTATTATGCCATTATCTCCTTCGATTTCAAATTCATCATCTTTATCAAGATCAAATGTTCCTGCCTCAATTCCTCCAACAGAAACAATTACTTTTTTTCCTTCTTTAGCTGTTACATTATGTGCTACAAACCAAACGAGCGCAGCTGCAACGGCTGCGCCCGGTATAATCCAATCAGTTTTCTTCATCATAGAATTTTGCCCTCAGTTTTGTGTATCTATCTTTCATCTTAATAAACCTTTCACTTTCACTGATGTGTAACGCTCTTGCAAGCTGAGTGCAAAAATCAAGAGCAAATATCAGGAAAATAATACTGCAAAACCTTCTGCCTGTCGCCGGTGCAAAACTGTCCACCAATGCCGCAATATGTCTATGAACAAATCCAAACAGACACAATGCGTAGAAGCCCCACCCAAGGGTACTTTCCAAACATATTATTCCTTTATAATTGAAAGGTTTCTCATTATAATCCCACCAAAGCTCACCAAATATTTTAATCATGAGCTCACCTACAGCATACTCAAACACAGTAGCTATTATTGCCGCCGAAATATACAGCAATACGTGATGTGAAGCAATCGGTCGGAACATAAACCAAGCTCCGACAAATCCAATCCCGTAAATAGGGCAGAATGGACCTTTAACAAACCCTCGATTTGTTATACGTTTATTGCAGAACGACATGTACACACTTTCAAGAAACCAACCGAGGATACTATACATAATAAACCACATTATAACGTGATATGCATCTGTATCTAAAATAGGTATATTCCACATAAGCGTTTTCCTCCATCGCTGTTGTAAACAAGGTTCACTCGCCTGTATAATTATCTTGGCGAGAATTTTTACCATCTAAGTTAAACATAACTAAATGAAATAAGCCCTGGCGAAATTAACGCCAAGGCTTGACATCATTAGTTATATTTGCGCTTACGAGCAGCTTCTGACTTCTTCTTACGTCTTACGCTTGGTTTCTCATAATGCTCTCTCTTGCGGATTTCCTGCTGGATACCTGCTTTAGCGCAGTTTCTTTTGAAACGGCGTAAAGCGCTGTCAAGAGATTCATTTTCTTTTACAATGACATTTGACATAGCTCGCACCTAACCTCCCTTCAGACCAACAGACTTAGGCTGAATGGGTATTTGCATGTCCTTCATCAACATGCACCATTTATTATAACAGAATTTTTTTCTGCGTCAAGTATTAATCTTCAATTTTTTCATATCTGTTCCAAACCTTGTCTTCTCCGACTACGTGCTTAGATCCATCCTCGTCTATAATAACGTAATCCCCTTCACAAATAAAGGTTCTTCCACGTCTGTGTGTAATATACGGAGACACAAGCTGACCATTTTCTTTTTTAATCTTTATAAGTTTATCCGTTACAAACCAGCCTTTCGTAACGATGTCAGTAAAAAGCTCATATCCATCCTCGAGTCCTTTTCCTAATTCGAATTTTTCAACAGTACTAAGAAGACCTTTTCTCTTGCATTTCATTTCTATACCTCCAATAACACATTATGACCATTCTCCTATTACATTTATCGGATTCTTCAATATTTTAAATTATAGAAAAAATGCACTTATTTCGAGCCCAAATTTCGTCAGAATATTCCTTGTAATCATGACAAATTTACAATACAATTGTATTAGGTATACATATGTAATCGGACACGGATGTCCTGCAGTTCTTCAAAGGAGTGTGATCATATATGTCAAGGATAAGTTCATTAAATGGTGGCTCATCTTATTATTCGACATTATTTTCAGGCTTAAGTACATCATCCTCGAACTCGATTCAGACTTCTGATGGACTTGGCTCGATATATTCGAATCTTACAGAGAGCAGGAACCTCAAAAGCGGAAGTTACTATAATTTATTAAAAGCTTACTACCGTAAACAGGATTCAAGTGCTTTAACTGCTGAAGAAGCTTCATCAGCCAAAGATACTTATTCCAAAGTTCAATCTTCAGCTGATAGCTTAAAATCAGCAGCAGATTCTTTGAATAATTCAAATCTTTATACAGAAGAGAACAGCGAAAAACTCTTTGAAAAAGTTTCTGATTTCGTAAAAAGCTATAATTCAGCTCTAAATGCTGCAGGTTCAGATGAAGCATCTGCTACCAACAAAACTGCCTTAAACATGGCGTCAGCCACAGCCAAGAGCGTTAAACAGCTTTCTAAGATCGGAATAAGCATAAGCAGCGACGGCGAACTTTCTATAGATGAGGATGCCTTTAAGAATGCTGATATTTCAGCAGTAAAAAATATTTTTGCAGGCACCACTTCATATGGAAGTACTATTTCCAGCAAAGCCAGCATTATCAGCAATACTGCTGCTTCAAAGCTTGAGAAACTAGGAAAAGCTACTATTTCTAAAAATAATTCCTATGTTTCAAGCTTGGTAGAAAATAATGCCAAAACCGAAGAAACAGGCAACGTTTACTCAACAATCAAATCCAGTGCTTCAAAGGTTCGTGACGATATCAAAGCTCTTCGTGACGAAAAAACCTACCAGAATTCAACTTCTATATATACCGCACTCAACAGTTTTGTTAAGGATTACAACAAATTATTCAAGGCAGGCGTCTCAGAAGATGCACAGGCAGCTAACAGCGCAGCCCTGAAACTCACAACATCAACAGGCGGCAACTACAGAAATCTGGAAAAGATAGGAATATCTGTCGACGAGGACGGCATACTTTCTATCGATAAATCAAAAGTCAACAACGCAAATGTTGAAGACATCAAAGCTTTGTTTGCAGACGACAATTCCAGCTATGGATATCAGATTGATGTCAAAGCTCAGGCTCTCGAAAGCATAGCCGCAAACAAGCTTGCAGATACATCAATTTATTCTTCGAACGGTTCTTTTGCATCAACTAATTACAACAATATATTTACCTCAATGGTATAAAAAAATCCGGTGGCAAACCCACCGGACTTTTTTATTATGCCTCTTTATGAGGTCCTTTATGCATTGAAAAGCTCTTAAGATCAATATTTTCCATCTCAATTGCCTGTTCAATATTTCTATCGTCAGCCTTTTTAATAAGGTTATCTCTATCTTTCTTCGCGAGCATTTCCTTACGATGTGATGAAGGACCACCTACGCAGCCTCCGATACAAGACATACCCTCAATGAAGTCATCTGTAAACTTACCAAACTTCCAAAGTGTGAGCATCTTCTTACACTCTTCAAGACCATTACACTTTGCAACCTTAATATTTGTTGCGTCGACATCTGTTTCCTTGAATCTCTGAAGTACAGCATCTGTAACACCGCCGCTGTTACCAAATCTCTTACCGAATACAGAACCCTGCTGTGTCTTGTACTCTGCAGGCTCAAGCTGAACCTTCTTAGCTCTCATCATTGCTCTGATCTCACCAAATGTAAGAGCGTAATCAGCATTTCCTTCAAGCTCAGAATCTCTAACCTCAGCCTTTTTTGCAACACAAGGTCCGATAAATACAACTACACAATCCGGATCTTTAGCTTTAAGCATTCTTGACATTGCACACATCGGAGAAATAGATGTTGAAATATTGTCAACAAACTCAGGGAAGTGCTTCTTAATATAGCTTACAAATGCAGGACAGCATGAAGTTGTCATCTTCTTGCCTTCTTTATATGCCTCAGCCCATTCAGCAGCCTCTGCAGCAGCTGTAAGATCTCCGCCAAGAGCAACTTCAAGACAATCTTCAAATCCAATTTTCTTCATTGCCGGCTTCCAGCTATCAATAGTTATGTCTGCGCCGAACTGGCCTTCCCATGAAGGCGCAAGCATCGCATATACTTTCTTTCCGGCCTGCATTGCCTTTATAATATCAACAATTGATGTCTTTGTTCCAATAGCACCAAACGGGCAAGAATGAACACAGCGTCCACACTGTACGCACTTAGATTCATCAATTACACAAATTCCATTTTCATCCATTGTAATGGCACCTGTCGGACAGCTCTGCTTACACGGACGAACAAGATCAGCAATAGCATTGTAAGGACACGCCTTAGCACACTGACCACATTCCTTACAAAGAGAAGGATCAATGTAAGAACGATTTCCCTTTCCAATTGTGATTGCATTGAATTTACAAGCTGAACGACATGCATGCTGCAGACATCCTCTACAGTTATCAGTAACTGTGTAACGCGAAATCTGACAGTCATCACAAGCTGCCGTAATAACCTGGACAACATTGTTAGATTTTGCATTAGGATTTGCGTCAAGCCCCTGTGCAAGTCTTACTCTTTCCTTAACAATCTCCCTTTCTCTAAAAACACAGCAACGGAACTTTGCCTTTGGTCCCGGTGAGATTTCATAAGGAATAGCATCTCTGCCTTCCTCAAGTTTTCCTTCGTAAGCAAGCTCCGCAACCCTTGTAAGAATGGCATGCTTGATGTTTAATACCGTTACATCTCCGCTTAACATAAAACTCCTTTCAGATTGGAACTGCCTTTCTCCGCAGGTCAACTGTGTTCCTGCATCGAACAGTACCGCTTTCTCCCATATATATAATTAGTAATATTATTACCCTTTTTAAACTCTTCTCACGAATAATAATATCAAGCCTTGTTTATTATTTCACAATCTCAGAAAAAAATAAAGACCTCCGGAGCTTTTTTTAGCGCCAGAGGTCTTTTTTACATAAAACTCACGACAACTTTAAAAAAATAACTTATTTTTTGTAGAATTTGTACAAATTCTTTTTTATACGATAAGTACCTTTTGCGCAGTAGATACTTATCGCTTTATAAAACTAATTCAAAAACCGATCAGATCAGTCCTTGTTTGAATCATAGAGATCTACAAGACCATTGAGGTACTCGAAGTGCTTCTGAGCATTCTCTGCAGCCTTCTCGAAGAGCTTATCAGCCTTTTCAGCATTAACCTTCTTAAGAGCTGTGTAACGAGCTTCACCATTGATGAAGTCCATATATGGAATTGTAGCAGCCTTAGAGTCAAGAGAGAACTTCTTCTCTGCAGCAGGATTGAAGTGGAACAGGTTCCAGTATCCTGCATCAACAGCCTTCTTCTCTTCAGCCATAGCTGTACCCATACCACTTCTGATTCTGTGGTTGATACATGGAGCATAACCGATGATAAGTGAAGGACCATTGTAAGCTTCAGCCTCAGCAAGAACCTTAACAAGCTGATTCATGTTAGCACCCATAGCAACCTGTGCTACGTATACATAACCATAGCTCATTGCGATAGCAGCGAGATCCTTCTGCTTGATCTCCTTACCACCTGCAGCGAACTGAGCAACAGCACCTGTAGGAGTAGCCTTAGATGACTGTCCGCCTGTGTTAGAGTAAACCTCAGTGTTGAATACGAATACGTTAACATCTTCACCAGATGCAAGAACGTGATCAAGTCCACCGAATCCGATATCGTATGACCATCCGTCACCACCGAAGATCCACTGTGACTTCTTAGCAAGGAAGTCTTTGTTAGCAAGAACTGCCTTAGCTTCTTCAGAGCCATTCTTCTCAAGAGCAGCAACAAGAGGCTTTGTAGCTTCTGTGTTAAGAGCTGTTGAGTCATATGTCTCGATCCACTTATCAGCAGCAGCCTTTACGTCTGCATCATTCTCAGCGATCTTAGCAATCTGATCCTTAAGGTTAGAACGAAGAGTCTTCTGTGCAAGGTGCATACCAAATCCGAACTCTGCGTTATCCTCGAAGAGTGAGTTATCCCATGCAGGACCGTGACCTTCCTTGTTTACTGTGTAAGGTGTAGAAGGTGAAGAGTTACCCCAAATTGAAGAACATCCTGTTGCATTAGCAACATACATTCTATCACCAAAGAGCTGAGTAATAAGCTTAGCATATGGTGTCTCACCACAACCTGCACAAGCGCCTGAGAACTCAAGGAGTGGCTGTCTGAGCTGTGAGCCCTTAACAGATGCAATCTTGAACTTCTCGATGAGGTCTTCCTTATCAGGAAGCTCTACAGCGTAGTCGAAGTACTTCTGCTCAGCCTTAAGAGCATCATCAAGAGTCTTCATTTCAAGAGCCTTGTTGCCCTTCATGCCAGGACATACGTTAGCACAAGAACCACATCCAAGACAGTCCATATCAGAGATAACAACTGAGAACTTGTATGCAGGTGCGCCTGTCATATCCTTGTATGGCATTCCTTCTGGAGCTGCAGCTGCTTCAGCCTCTGTCATAGCGTTAAGACGGATTGCAGCGTGAGGACATACATATGAACAGAAACCACACTGGATACAGTTATCAGGATTCCATACAGGAACTGCAACGGAAACTCCACGCTTCTCGTATGCTGCTGCACCTGAAGGTGTAGAACCATCTGTGTACTTAGCAACAACTGAAACAGGGATTGAGTTACCTTCCTGAGCAGATACCTTGATCTGGATATCGTTAACGAAGTCGATAACTTCCTTACGTCCCTTTGTAGCCTTAGCATAGTCAAGACCTTCGTCCTCACAGTTAGACCACTCAGCAGGAACCTTAACTTCAACAACGCCCTTAGCACCGAGATCGATAGCGTTCCAGTTCTTCTGAACGACATCATCACCCTTAAGGCCGTATGTCTTCTTAGCAGCAGCCTTCATAAGCTCGATAGCCTTGTCCTCAGGAATGATTCCTGTAAGAGCGAAGAATGCAGACTGAAGAATTGTATTGATTCGTGTAGGACCCATGCCTGACTCAATACCAAGCTTTACACCATCGATTGTGTAGAACTTGATCTTGTGATCAGCAATGTACTTCTTAACCTGACCTGGAAGGTGCTTATCAAGCTCTTCACCTGTCCATGGGCAGTTAAGGAGGAATGTACCACCATCAACAAGTTCCTGAACCATGTTGTACTTTCTTACGTATGCTGCATTGTGGCAAGCTACGAAGTTAGCCTGATGGATAAGGTATGTTGACTTGATTGGGCTCTTACCGAATCTAAGGTGAGACATTGTGATACCGCCTGACTTCTTTGAATCATAGTCAAAGTAAGCCTGAACGTACATGTCTGTGTTATCACCGATGATCTTGATAGAGTTCTTGTTAGCACCTACAGTACCGTCGGCACCAAGACCCCAGAACTTACAGCAAACTGTTCCTTCAGGAGTTGTAACAAGATCCTTACCAGCATCAAGTGAAAGATGAGTAACATCATCGTTGATACCGATTGTGAACTCTTTCTTCTCTGTGTTGTGGTAAACAGCAACGATCTGGTTAGGAGTTGTATCCTTTGAACCAAGACCATAACGTCCTGAGAAGATTTCGCAATCAGCGAACTGTGTTCCACGAACTGCAGCCATAACATCAAGTGCAAGAGGCTCGCCGATAGAACCTGGCTCCTTTGTACGGTCAAGAACTGTGATCTTCTTAACTGTTGAAGGAATTGTGTTGATGAATGCATCAACCTTGAATGGTCTGTAAAGTCTAACCTTAACAAGACCAACCTTCTCACCCTGAGCTGCAAGGTAATCGATTGTCTCTTCGATTGTGTCATTTACAGAACCCATAGCAACGATTACGTGCTCAGCATCAGCTGCACCGTAATAGTTGAAGAGCTTATAATCTGTACCGATCTTCTTGTTGATCTCGTTCATGTACTTCTCAACGATTGCAGGAAGGTCATTATAAGCTGTATTACAAGACTCACGTGTCTGGAAGAATACATCCGGATTCTGTGCTGAACCCATCTGACATGGATGGTTCGGGTTAAGAGCCTCGGATCTGTACTTCTGGATTGCTTCTCTAGGAAGGATATCCTCGAAGTCTTCGTTTGACCAGCAGTCAATCTTCTGAATTTCGTGTGATGTACGGAAACCATCGAAGAAGTTAATGAATGGAATTCTTCCTTCGATAGCTGCAAGATATGCTACAGGTGTGAGATCCATAACTTCCTGTACAGAAGACTCACAGAGCATAGCACAACCTGTCTGACGGCAAGCATATACGTCAGAGTGGTCACCGAAAATATTAAGTGCGTGAGAAGCTACACAACGAGCTGATACGTTGAATACGCCCGGAAGTCTCTCACCAGCAACCTTGTAAAGGTTAGGGATCATAAGAAGAAGTCCCTGAGATGCTGTATAAGTTGATGTAAGAGCACCAGCTACAAGTGAGCCGTGTACTGCACCAGCGGCACCAGCCTCTGATTCCATCTCTACCATCTTAACAGTGTTGCCAAAGATGTTCTTTCTACCCTGAGTTGCCCATTCATCGGTGTGCTCTGCCATCGGTGAAGAAGGGGTAATTGGGTAAATAGCAGCTGTATCTGTAAAGATATACGCTGCATGTGCAGCTGCTTCATTACCATCCATGGTCTTTTTAAATCTTGCCATTTTGTAATTCCTCCTACCTTATTTGGTTATTAAAAAGCAATATTAAATCGGAATAACCCATCAAAGTACGATAAGTAACTCCGAAAATAATACACACTTTATGTTTGAAAGGATAATTCTTGAGCCATTCCTTTCATGCTTTCGCACTCTAAATTCTATCACACTTGACCGTTAAAGTAAACAAAAAGCACAGGCTAACCCTGTGCTTTTTTAGTAAAAAAACCGTACATTTCAAATCATACGATTTAATGAAAATTTTTATTATTAATCTATCAGCTGCATTCCTGATGTTTCGCGTGTGCTTCTGCCGAATCTGCCCCATTCTCTATGATATCTTTAAGAGTCCTCCAACCAAGCAGCGCACATTTGACACGTGCCGGCATATGCGAAATATCCTTAAGAATACCTGCCTCATCAAGATCCTCTATATCTTCATCTGAAGCTTTTCCATGGATCATATTAAAAAATTTATTGATATATTCTGTAGCAGTCTGCACATCTTCACCGATAACAAGATCCAGCATCATGTCACATGAAGCCTGTGAAATCGCGCATCCATACCCACTGAAAGATCCATCTTCGATAATTCCGTTCTTAACCTTAAGCTGTAAAAAAATATCATCTCCACATGTTGGATTAACACCTTCAAGCTCTATAGTAGCATCACTTATCGGCTTTTTGTGTGACGGTCTCAGATTATGTTCATTTAATATGCTGCTTCCATAAATTCCATTACTCTGCAAAGCCCATATACCTCCTTACTTCCTTAAGTTTTTTCATAAAGAAGCGTACGTCCTCTTCATTATTATAGAAATACAGACTTGCACGTGCCGTCGAAGATGCACCGATGTGCTTCATAAGTGGCTCCGCACAATGATGTCCGGCTCTTATGCAAATATGACTTTCATCTAATATGGATGAAATATCATGCGGATGGACATCATCTATCGTAAAAGTAACTATTCCATTATGTTTCAGCGGATCTTTTGATCCAAAAATATGCATATATGGATAATTTTCTGCCTCTTCAAAAATAATTTTTGTTAATCTGTCCTCTACTTCTCTAACATGATCAAATCCAACATTTTGAAGATACTTTATCGCTTCTGCCAATTCATAAGCGCCTGCTGCATTTACAGTTCCTGCTTCAAATTTATGCGGAAGCTCAGCCCATTTTGCCCCATCCAGTGAAACTGACTCAATCATTTCTCCTCCACGCATAAATGGAGGCATAGCTTCAAGCAATTCTTTTTTACCGTATAAAACTCCAATTCCAAAAGGTCCCATGAGTTTATGACCTGAGAATGCAAAAAAGTCTGCGCCAAGCTCTTTAACATCAACTTTCATATGCGGTGTAGACTGTGCACCGTCTACTACCACTTTAGCACCAAAGCCATGTGCCCTGTCAGCTATCTCTTTAACAGGATTTACACATCCAAGAACATTTGAAACATGTGCAATGCACACAAGCTTAGTTCTTTCATTGATCTTTGTCTCGATCTCTTCTTTTGAAAATATGCCTTCCTTGTCAGGTACAAGGTACACCAGGCGAGCTCCTGTCTTTTCAGCTACCATCTGCCATGGGAGCATATTTGAATGATGCTCCATGATTGTAGATACTATTTCGTCTCCCGGTTTAAGGTTTGAAAGACCATATGAATATGCGACAAGGTTCAACGATTCTGAAGTATTTCTAGTAAACATTATTTCTTTCTCAGAATCTGCACCTATAAATTCTTTCACAGCAGCTCTTGCATTTTCATACGCATCGGTAGCCGCCATTGAGAGTTCATACAAACCTCTCAACGGATTTGCATTCATCTCTTCATAAAATCTTTTTCCCGCATTTATAACTGCGTCCGGTCTCTGTGCAGTCGCTGCAGTATCCAAATATACATAATCTGTATTACGGAATACCGCAAAATCATTACGAAAATTCTTCTCACTCATCTTTCTCCAAAAGCCTCCTCAATAAATTTCTGAATCCTTCCAGCAGTTCCTTCATCATTTATCAGCCTTTGAACGCTGTTGAGCTTAGCTTTTGTCATAAGAATATCAGCTGCTTTTTCTGAAATTCCTCTGGATTTCATATAAAAAAGTACATCCTCTGAAAGTCTGCCGATCGAAGCGCCATGTGTTCCCTCAACATCATCTTCATCACACAGAATGATAGGAAGTGTATTATTATGAACATCTTTATTCAAGAGAAGCGTATCTTCCATCTCATGTCCGACAGCGCCTTTAGCTCCATGCACGAGATCTATAGTCCCTCGGAAATTCTTGACTGCATTATCATCAAGCGCACCTTTAACGTTAAGCTCACACGCAGATTTCTTTCCAAGATGCCGTACATAATAATTCATATCAAGAAGCTGATCTTTTCTCTGCAGATAGCCTACATTTCCATTGTAGCTGCTCTTGCGTCCTTTAAGATCTACTTCAAGTCCGACATAATTCCTTCCTCCGCCCAGTTCCATTTGGGTTATATCAACTGCTCCGTCATCTTCAGCCTCAGCACCTATTGCATCAAAGTGAAGATACTTATTGCCAAGAAGATTTGTTTTTACGACGTGTACTACTGCCCCGGCTTTAGCATAAATCTTTGTCTGAATGCCGAAAAAGCCGCTATCTTCTTTTCCAGAAGAATAATCCATTATGACAGTAATCTCACTTCCTTCTTCAGCGATTATCTCCTGCCTTCTCAAAGTTCCGTCGCCTTCTCCGAGCGAATATCTTAAGATCAGCGGCTTCTGAACCCTGACTCCTGCACGTGAACGCACCACAAGTGTTTCGATTTTCCTTTCGTTCATCATTTCATCGAGTGCCGGACCCATACCGGTTTTCACCTCAGACAAAAGATTCCCATCTCGTTCCACCGTTATCCCTGATGGAATATCCTCAACATTCAGATTTCCGCGATCATTTATTACAACTTCTTCATCTATATTAACTGAATTCAACTTCAGAAAATTCCAAGTTAATGTAGGAAGCTGATTGATAGACATGTTTATTTTCATCAGCCAATCGCTCCTTCCATCTCCAGATTTATCAAATTATTCATCTCAACCGCATACTCCAACGGAAGTTCTTTAGCCACAGGATCTGCAAATCCGCTTACGATCATTGCTTTTGCTTCACTTTCCGATATTCCACGGCTCATGAGATAAAATATTGCTTCATCACTTATTCTGCCAATTTTCGCCTCATGTCCTATATCACAGTCATCTGTTCTTATATCCATTGCCGGAACAGTATCTGAACGTGAAATATCATCCAGCATAAGCGATGCACATGAAACCGAGGCTTTTGCATTCTTAGCATCTTTATTTACAGTTACAGAGCTTCTATACGTGCTAATTCCTCCATCTTTTGAAATCGACTTCGTATCGATAACAGTAGATGTATTTTTACCAATCTGTATTACCTTAGCTCCCGTATCCAGATTCTGACCTTTCCCGGCAAAGGTGATACCGTTAAACTGCATATGAGAATCATCGCCTTTTAATATAGTTGTTGGATATAGATAACTTACGTGCGAACCAAAAGAACCAGATACCCACTCCATTGAAGCACCTTCTTCACAGATTGCTCTTTTGGTGTTCAAGTTATACATATTCTTAGACCAATTTTCTATAGTTGAATATCTGAGCCTTGCATTTTTACCTACAAAAAGCTCAACACAGCCTGCATGCAGATTTGCAACGTTGTATTTAGGTGCTGAACATCCCTCAATAAAGTGCAGATCAGCGCCTTCTTCCACAATTATCAATGTGTGCTCAAACTGTCCTGCTCCTGGAGCATTCAGCCTGAAATACGACTGAAGCGGAATCTCAACTTTTACACCAGCAGGAACATATACAAACGAGCCGCCTGACCACACAGCTCCATGCAGAGCCGCAAACTTGTGATCTGACGGAGGCACCAGCTTCATAAAATGCGAGCGAACAAGCTCCTCATAATCTCTCAGAGCACTTTCCATATCTGTATAGACAACACCTTGCCTAAGTACTTCTTCTTTGACATTGTGATAAACAAGCTCTGAATCATACTGAGCACCCACACCAGCAAGTGAATTTTTCTCTGCGTCAGGTATTCCCAACCTGTCAAATGTATTCTTAATATCCTCAGGCACATCTTCCCATTTTGCCTTCATATTTGTATTAGGACGGACATAGGTAACTATATCATTCATATTAAGTCCGGAAATATCCGGTCCCCATTCCGGGACTTCAAGCTTATTGTATATCTCAAGAGATTTCAAACGAAATTCCGTCATCCATTCCGGGTCGTTCTTTTCTTTCGAAATCTGCTTTACGATATCTTCCGTAAGGCCTTCATCAACCTTATAAAAGCCTTCTTCATCATATCGAAAATCATATATACTTCGGTCAATGTCCTTGACCTGTGATCTTTTCTCAGCCATCGCAATCTCCTATAAATCAACTACATTCTTAAATGTACTTCTCAAAACCATGCTCATTGATTTCTTCGACAAGTGAGCTGTCACCGGTCGTGATCAACTTACCCTTTACAAGAACATGCGTATAATCTACATGAAGTGATTCAAGAATTCTTGTTGAGTGTGTAATTATAAGAAGCGCACCATCCTGATTTTTCTGATACTCTTCGACGCCCTTTGAAACAGTCCGAACTGCATCAACATCGAGTCCTGAGTCTGTCTCATCGAGAATTGCAAGGCTTGGCTTAAGCATAAGCATCTGAAGAATTTCCGCCTTTTTCTTCTCTCCTCCGGAAAATCCGACATTAAGATCTCTATCTTTATAAGCCTCATCAAAAGAAAGAAGCTCCATATTTTTCTTTAGCTCTTTCTTAAATTCGGAGTATTTAATGCTCTCTCCCGTCTTTTGCACAATCGCATTACGTATAAAACTTGCAAGAGAAATTCCGGGTACTTCGAGTGGATTCTGGAATGAAAGAAATATTCCGGCTTTAGAACGTTTATCTGCTGATTCCTTACTGATATCAAGACCATTGAAATAAATCTGTCCGGACGTGACCGAATACGACGGATTTCCCATAAGCGCATAGCCAAGGGTTGATTTACCAGCACCATTCGGTCCCATAAGTACATGCGTTTCGCCCTTGTTTATTTTCAGATCAATTCCATGAAGTATTTCCAAATCTTCCACTGAAACTGAAAGATTTCTAACATCTAATAATGACATACGACACCTCCGTAGGGTATTTGTTTCTTATAAATAAAAATAGAGCCATTTATTTTTATTTCATACCAAATTACTGTAGAATAAAATAACACTTAATTCCTAGTAAGTCAATGGGTTTTCTACAAAAATAATAATTCAGTCGCAAGCTCTTCTTATCCGTGCAAGTCAAAAAAAAGGCAATTGCTGCATTTAGCAACAACTGCCTTTTCTATAATTATATCTGATGTCTTACAACCTCATATTCATCATCATTACGATAATATGGGCAAGCAAAATCCGCTCCTGTCAGAAACTTATACATCTCGTCCTGATCAAGATCAACTTCGCAATAATATGTTTCGTCATCGTCATCATATACATAATTGACGCATGAATCACAACAACTCATTAAACATCCTCAATTTCTAATTCTCAGCCGAAATCCTTACCAACTTCGATAACACGAATCATGTTCGTTCTTCCTGTTACGCCAAGAGGCATACCTGCAGTAAGAACGATCTTGTCGCCAGCCTTGATGAAGCCTGAAAGCTCAGCCTGACGAACTGCTGTATCGATAAGCTCATCAGCGCTAGTTGTCTGCTTCTCGATAACAAGCGGAACTACATCGAAGAAGAGGTTTGTCTGGCATGCAACCTTGTACTCAGGTGAGCAAGCAAGGATAGGACATGTTGGCTTGTATCTTGAAAGCTTTTCAGCTGTGAAACCAGACATTGTTACAGTGATGATAGCTGCTGCATCAATATCCTGTGCGATAGTACATGCTGCGTGTGAGATAGCATCTGTAGTCTCAGAAAGATTAACATCTGCGAAACGCTTGATCATACGCTCCTTATAGTCGATATCTCTCTCTGTACGCTCAGCGATTCTAGACATGATCTCAACAGCTTCAACAGGGTATGCACCGTTAGCTGTCTCACCTGAAAGCATGATTGCTGTTGTACCATCATAGATAGCGTTAGCTACGTCAGTGGTCTCAGCTCTTGTAGGTCTTGGGTTGTGAATCATTGAGTCAAGCATCTGTGTAGCTGTGATAACCTGCTTACCAGCCTTCTCAGCAAGCTTGATGATCTGCTTCTGTACTGAAGGAACTTCCTCAAGCGGAATCTCTACACCGAGGTCACCACGTGCAACCATTACACCATCAGCAACCTTAAGGATCTCCTCAACGTTTCTAACACCCTGTACGCTCTCGATCTTAGCAATGATCTTCATGCTTGTTCCCTGAGATTCGATAAGCTTTCTAACCTCAAGAATATCATCAGCTGTTCTTGTGAATGAAGCAGCGATCATATCAAATCCAAGACGGCATCCAAAGATAATGTCCTGTCTATCCTTCTCACTGATGAATGGCATTGAAAGATCTGTTCCAGGAACATTAACACCCTTCTTATCAGAAACTGGTCCATCATTGAGAACTGTACAAACAATATCAGTTGAACCTACCTTGTCGATATGAAGCTCGATAAGACCATCATCAATAAGGATTGAGCCACCGGCTTTAACATCATTTACAAGACCCTTGTAAGTAATTGAAGCCCTTGTCTCATCTCCAAGAATATCATCAGTTGTAAGTGTGAACTCCTGGCCACGCTTAAGCTGAACCTTGTGCTCCTTGAAATCACCGAGACGAATTTCAGGTCCCTTTGTATCAAGAAGTGTTGCAATTGGCTTATTAAGCTCAACTCTGATCTTCTTAAGATTCAAAAACTTCGCCTTATGCTCTTCGTAATCACCATGCGAAAAGTTAAAACGTCCAACATTCATTCCTGCCTTGATAAGCTTACGGAGCATATCCTCGCTCTGGCTTGCTGGTCCTATGGTACATACGATTTTGGTCTTTCTCATTACTAATCCTTTCATTAAACAAACAAATCCGTTCTAAATCAAACCGAATCATTATAACACACTCATCCACTCATGTGAATATCTTTTAAATAAGCTTCATCTAATAATAAGCTTCATTTAACACTTTTAAGAAACGTTCTCCATATTTTTCATATTTATACTGACCTACACCGCTTATCTTAAGCATCTCTTCTTTGGTTCGCGGCCTCTCTACCGCCATATAAGCAAGTGTCCTGTCTGAAAAAATGATATATGGATGAAGTCTGCTCTCTTTCGCTATTTTAGTTCTGAGCGCACGAAGACTTTCAAATATTCTCTTATCACCCTCTTCAAGGCTTTCAGCCGCACTTCTTTTCCTGCCCGAAACATACGTCTTTCTGATTCCTGCGCTGCTATAGCCAGCTTCATATGGTGCATCCACATTTTCAGGAATATACAAAGGTTCTTCTACCGCTTGTGATTCATTCAGGCATACCGAGCAGTTTCCGCAATTTTTCGGGCCTTTTTCGCCGAAGTAATTAAGGATATAACTTCGCAGACAATATTTTGTGTGACAATAAAACGTCATTTTCTTTAATCTTTCCTTGTCTCGCTGCTCGATCACATCCTTCTCTTCTTCATCAAGCTCTTCATTAGCCTCATTACTATGTTCTATCAGGAAATTATTGAGTCTTACGTCACCCTTTCCATACAAAAGCACACATTCTGCCATATCACCATCTCGACCTGCACGTCCAGCTTCCTGATAATAGCTTTCCATGTCCTTAGGCATATTGTAATGAACCACGTATCTGACATCAGACTTATCGATTCCCATGCCAAATGCGTTTGTAGCGACCATTATCTGCTTATTCCCTGATATAAAATCCTCCTGATTTGCATGACGCACCTGCTCATCAAGCCCCGCATGATATCGCGTCACCGAAAAGCCATCTTTTTCAAGCCTGTCCGCGACCTGATCCACATTTTTTCTGGTAAGGCAGTAAACAATCCCCGATGCACCGGGCATCGCTTCTTCCTTATCCTGCAAGTAGAATTTAAGAGCTGCATACTTATCTCTCGGCTTTTTGACAGAAAAATAAAGATTATCCCTATCAAATCCCGTGGTAACAGACACCGGCTCTTCCAATTCAAGAAGTTTAATAATGTCTTCTTTTACGGCAGCTGTTGCAGTCGCTGTATATGCCCCCACAACAGGACGCTCCTTAAATTTCTTTACAAAATCCGCAATTTTAAGATAGCTTGGGCGAAAATCCTGTCCCCACTGCGATACACAGTGAGCCTCATCAACTGCCACAAAAGAAATCTTCACATTCGGATCAAGTGCAAAATCCAAAAATCGCTCTGTATCAAGTCTCTCAGGCGCAACATATATAAGCTTATACAAGCCTGTCCTTGCTATTCCAAGAGCCTTTGCATACTGTCCGGGCGTAAGAGAACTATTAAAATATGCAGCGTGAACACCTGCCGCATTCAATGCACTTACCTGATCCCTCATAAGCGAGATCAGAGGAGAGATTACTAATGTAATGCCCTCAAACATAAGCGCCGGTACCTGAAAACATATTGATTTCCCTGCACCTGTAGGCATGACACCACAAACATCTTTTCCTTCATTAACTGCGTTTACAAGCTGTTCCTGCCCTTTTCTGAAACTATCGTATCCAAAAACCTCTTTTAATACACTCTTAGCACTCAATTAGCAACCAGTCCTTTAAATACATCTCCACGTTCTTCAAAGTTCTTAAAGTAACCATATGAAGCCGCAGCAGGAGAAAGCACACATGCACCACCTGCAGGTGTGATCTTTTTAGCAAGCTCCACTGCTTCAGCCAGATCAGGCTTATAATATAGATTAGGACTCATTTTAGTCTCATCGTAAATACGCCTGCCGGCATCATAAGAGCATATAAAATTAATTTCCGGATGTTTCGGGATAAACCTTGTCAGTACATTATAATCTATATGTCGGTCCATTCCGCCAAGTAAAACAGTCTTAACGTCAGGTATACTTTCACATGCGCTTACTGCTGCTTCCGGAATCGTCGATATAGAATCATCATAGTAGCGGATTCCATTGTATTCTCCTGCAAATTCGAGCCTGTGCGGCAGACCGCTGAATGCTTTGATAGCTCTTCTCACTGCCTCTTCATCACAGCCATATTCATCACACGCAATACGCTTTACAAATTCTGCATTATACTGATTGTGTTCTCCAGGTATAGCAAGTTCAAAGTGCTCTGAAATTTCAGAAGAGATCACTTTCTTCTTAGAATCTACACTATAGTCCGGCACTTCTTCTCCGACATAAAGCACATCATCACTATTCTGATTTCTTGTAATGCCTTTCTTAGCTTCAAAATAGCGTTCTTCCGTAATATATCTGTCAAGATGATCTTCGAAAAGATTTAAGAATACCGCAATATGCGGAGAAACCGTAAGTCTGTCACACTGATGACAAGATAACTCAAAAACAGCAACTTCATCAGGATTTTCAAGCATTTCCTCATAGTAGTCAAGACACGGAACGGAGATATTCCCGACAAGGCAAACAGGATGTCCCAAACAACTCTTCAGCGCTGTATAAAGCAGCGAGCTTGTCGTACTCTTTCCTTTCGTACCTGTTATGCCTATCGTCCTATCCCTAAATGCTTCAAGAAATACCTGTGTCTCAGAAGTAAACTTAGGATCTGCTTCATCAAAAGGAATCCCCGGGCTGACAAAAATATAGTCATACTCATCAGCATTTACACCATCACGTTTTCCTTCAAAAACTTCATACTTTGAATCCGGGCAGAACTTTTTAATAAAACGTTCTGTAGCCTTTCCTTCACGGCCATAACCCCAGATCAATATATTTTTACCATTCAGGTATTCATGCTTATGATACATCTTTTAAGCGCCTCTCTTAATTTATTCTGGTATTCTTCCGGTACATAGTTCATAGTTTCCCAGCGATTGAGGAACATAGCAACAGACGTTGTATCTGCTGTGAGCTTTGACTTATATCTCTCAGTCAGAAGGCTCTTTCGTCCTTTTTCCTCAAAATCATGCAGCGCAGAAACAACCTCACTTCTTGTTCCAACGCACTCAAATGGTTTATTTTCGTCGATTCCTGAAAGTTCTCTGAAATCCTTATCGAGTGATTCCTTATCAAGCAGATTCTCGCCAAAAATATCTACAAGCTCAGCATCTTCAAGGAATGGTGAAAGAATTATATATACGAACAGACACTTAGGGCAATCACAGCACCAGATACCTTTTTTGCTTCCGACATTACAGCTTCTAAAAACACTATGATATTTCTTATACTGCGAAAACAATGCCGCGATCTGAATTTCAGCCAGCGGACGAAGGAAGCTGAAATATTTGATATCGCTTGTCACAAGCGAATGAACATAATCATCAAAATCTTTCTCAAATTCATAGCTTTTTGAATACTGATGATTTACAAATGAGCCCTTTACAGTTGATTCATTCGCACTTGTTTCATTCGAAAGTGCTATATACTTCTTTCCATTAAGAAAAGCTGTAATATATGACGAAAATGCAACTATAGCCGAAAATGGTGTATGACCATTAAGAAAACCTTGTTTATTCAGCTCAAGCATATTCTGATCCAATGTTCTTTTCGCGCAAAGGTCAGTCTTTCCTTCATTGAAGACCTCGATAACCTTCAATGTCGAGCTGTTATTGTTGATGTGATATGTAGATACGTCCTCATCTTTAAGAACTTCAAGTGATACTACAGAATCTTTTCCTCCGCCAACAGGTATCAAAAATCCTTTATATTCTGTATCATCTTCGATCGTCGGGAACTTTTCCCCTTCACTCACGATCTCAACAAGCTCTTCCTCAGAAACTTCGATACCATTTCGATACATGAACTCTCCAAGTCCATTATAGTAAAGCTTTCTCCACCATTTTGATGCCGAATCACTTAAATATCCGCACTTTACTATAGCCTTAGGCGCACAGGTTATCTTATAGTAACTAATTGTTTCTGTCATGCCAAGGTTAAACACCAGGACATCCAATACATCAGCTATGTTCTTTTTTTCAAGATCAGCTCTTCCAACAGGAAATTCCCATGTGGGATGGAATTCACTCAACCCGGGAATCGCAAAATCAAAGACAACCTTACACAAACCATCTTCAATCTTCCAATGGTAGTCCCTGTACTCAAATGTTTGATAATTTTCTCTAAATTCGTCAAATTTACTCACAGTATAGCCTTTCTATATTGCTTATAATGCAAAATTAAACCTCGAAGCCCAATGACGTGTATTTTGTTTACACTTGTTCTCCGAGGTAATCTTATTTGCTTAAAGCCTCCCGACAGGAATGTGTTCGCGGGATAAGTAGTTTTGAGTCCGGACACTTCCTATACCGAGCCATTACTGACACAATACTCCTCCCCAGAATCAGAAGGCGCTTTCATTGTACTACAGTTTTTTTTAAAAATCTATATTTCCAATATCACCGCTTTTATATTTAGATAAAGAAAAAGGATATCCTACCGGATATCCTCAAATAGCGAAGGGGAGATTCGAACTCTCGACACCACGGGTATGAACCGTGTGCTCTAGCCAACTGAGCTACTTCGCCATATTTAATTAATGGGACCTACAGGGCTCGAACCTGTGACCCTCTGCTTGTAAGGCAGATGCTCTCCCAGCTGAGCTAAGATCCCATAGTAGCGAAGGGGAGATTCGAACTCTCGACACCACGGGTATGAACCGTGTGCTCTAGCCAACTGAGCTACTTCGCCATATTTAATTAATGGGACCTACAGGGCTCGAACCTGTGACCCTCTGCTTGTAAGGCAGATGCTCTCCCAGCTGAGCTAAGATCCCATATCATTTGTTTCATCGCTCTGGGTTATTCGTGCGACGCAACGTTGATAATATACCACCTATTGTACATATATGTCAACACTTTTTTAAAATTTTATAAAAAAAAATTTAAAAAAGTTCATACGTCCCCATAAATGCAGATTTATTCGCTCATATATACATTCAAAAAGGCGAAACCCTCAAAAGGATTTCGCCCTCTTTACGTATGGACACAAGTCAAGACTTACCCACAAGCCTTGCACTATTATTCAATCGGAGCTTGTACTCCAACTAAGTTAAAATTAAGCGTTAACGATCTGACCGAAATCAGCCTTAAGTGAAGCACCACCGATAAGACCGCCATCGATATCAGGCTTGCTGAGAAGCTCAGCAGCGTTGCCTGCGTTCATAGATCCGCCGTACTGAATACGTACAGCTTCAGCTGTATCTGTATCATACATAGCAGCGATGTGGTCACGGATAAGCTTACATACTTCCTGAGCCTGATCAGCTGTAGCTGTCTTACCTGTTCCGATAGCCCAGATTGGCTCATAAGCAATAACAAGTTCCTTAACCTGATCAGCTGTTACATCTGTAAGAGCCCAAGAGATCTGTCTCTTGATCCACTCAGCATATGTACCTGCCTCACGAAGAGCAAGTGACTCACCACAGCAAAGGATAGGTGTAAGACCAGCAGCGAATGCCTTCTTAACCTTCTGGTTGATAAGAATATCGTTCTCACCAAAGATATCTCTTCTCTCAGAGTGACCGATGATGATATACTTAACGCCTGCATCCTTAAGCATAGGAGCAGAAATCTCGCCTGTGAAAGCACCCTTATCTTCGATGTAGAAGTTCTCAGCACCAAGGTTTACGTTTGTGCCCTTGATAGCCTCTGCTACAGGAACGATATCGATTGCAGGTACGCAGTAAACTACATCAACTGCATCATTCTTTACGAGATCCTTAAGTGTTGCACAAAGCTCAACTGCCTGGCTTGGAGTCATGTTCATCTTCCAGTTACCAGCAATAATTCTTCTTCTTGCCATTTTTATATTTCCTTTCACTAATCACAAATCCCAGAGATAAAAGTCGTGAATCTGAGAGTGTATAAGCACTCTCAGATCACAGCCTCTTCACTCTGTTTATTACATATCATCAGCAGCGTAAACGCCTGGAAGCTCCTTACCCTCAAGGAACTCAAGTGAAGCACCGCCGCCTGTTGAGATGTGGCTCATCTTATCACCAAAGCCAAGGTTGTTTACAGCAGCTGCTGAATCACCACCACCGATGATTGTTGTAGCATCTGTCTCAGCAAGAGCCTTAGCAACAGCGATTGTACCATCTGCAAGTACAGGGTTCTCTGAAACGCCCATAGGTCCGTTCCAAACAACTGTCTTAGCGCTTCTTACAGCCTCTGCGAATACTTCTCTTGTCTTAGGTCCGATATCAAGACCTTCCTTACCATCAGGAATAGCATTTGACTCGCAAACCTCAACCTTAAGGTTAGGATCGTCGATAGGATTTGGGAAACCATCAGCTACAACGGTATCTGCTGGAAGAAGGAGCTTCTTGCCAAGCTTCTCAGCCTTAGCCATCATTTCCTTACAGTAATCAAGCTTTGTATCGTCAACAAGTGAGTTACCGATGTTTCCGCCCTGAGCCTTTACAAATGTGTATGCCATACCACCACCGATGATAAGAGTATCACACTTTGAAAGGAGGTTATCGATAACTGCAAGCTTATCAGCAACCTTAGCACCACCAAGGATAGCTACGAAAGGACGAACCGGATTCTCTACAGCATTACCGAGGAACTTGATCTCCTTCTGCATAAGGTAACCAACTGCACAGTTGCCGCCCTTTTCACGAACGTACTTTGTAACAACAGCTACAGAAGCGTGTGCTCTGTGAGCAGAACCGAAAGCATCGCAAACATAGTCATCGCAGAGATCTGCAAGTTCTTTTGCAAAAGCCTCACCAGCATCCTGTGGCTTTGTCTCTTCCTTGCCTCTGAAACGTGTATTCTGAAGAAGAACAACGTCGCCGTTCTGCATCTCAGCTACAGCCTTTGTTGCAGCTTCGCCTGTTACGTTGTAATCAGCAACGAAGTTAACTTCCTTGCCAAGCTTCTCAGAAAGAGCTTTTGCTACAGGAGCAAGAGACTCACCCTCGTTAGGACCATTCTTAACCTTACCAAGGTGTGAGCAAAGGATAACCTTAGCGCCATCCTTCATAAGCTTCTCGATTGTAGGAAGAGCAGCCTTGATACGTGTCTCATCTGTGATCTTACCTTCCTTGAGCGGTACGTTGAAATCACATCTTACGAGAACTCGTCTTCCTGCTGCATTGAAATCATCAACAGTCTTTTTATTTAATGCCATGATAGGCCTCCTTTTAACTAAACAAGGTCCGGGGCCCTTTGTAGGCTCCGGACCTCGTCATTTTCTGTTCTATTAGAACATTACGGTCGTGCTGTTACGTTTATTAACGTTCTTACACTTTACTTCAGCGAAAGCTGGAATTAGCCAAGCTCTGCGAAGTACTTGATTGTACGAACCATCTGAGATGTGTAAGAGTTCTCGTTATCGTACCATGAAACAACCTCAACCTGAGTCTTGCCATCAGCAAGTGGGCTAACCATTGTCTGAGTAGCATCGAAGAGAGAACCAAATCTCATACCAACGATATCGCTAGAAACGATCTCTTCCTCGTTGTAGCCGAATGACTCTGTAGCTGCTGCCTTCATAGCTGCGTTAACTTCTTCCTTTGTTACAGCCTTATCAACAACTGCGAAAAGAAGTGTTGTAGAACCTGTAGGGGTAGGTACACGCTGAGCAGCACCGATGAGCTTGCCGTTAAGCTCAGGGATAACAAGACCGATAGCCTTAGCAGCACCTGTGCTGTTAGGAACGATATTGCAAGCGCCTGCTCTTGATCTTCTAAGGTCACCCTTTCTCTGAGGACCATCAAGGATCATCTGATCACCTGTGTAAGCGTGGATTGTGCACATGATACCAGACTCGATTGGAGCAAGGTCATTAAGTGCCTTAGCCATAGGTGCAAGGCAGTTTGTTGTACATGATGCAGCAGAGATGATCTTATCATCAGCTGTAAGTGTCTCGTGGTTTACATTGTAAACGATAGTCTTAAGATCGTTTCCTGCAGGAGCAGAGATAACAACCTTCTTAGCACCAGCGTTGATGTGTGCCTGAGCCTTTTCCTTAGATGTATAGAATCCAGAACACTCAAGAACAACGTCTACACCGATTTCGCCCCATGGGCAGTTATTTGCATCAGGCTCTTTGTAGATCTTGATGGTCTTGCCCTTAACTGTGATTGTACCAGCCTCATCATCAGCTGTTACATCGCTCTCGTGACCGAGCTCAACATAACGACCCTGTGAAGAATCGTACTTAAGAAGGTGTGCAAGCATGTGAGGTGTTGTAAGATCGTTGATTGCTACAACTTCATAACCCTCTGCCTGGAACATCTGACGGAATGCAAGACGGCCGATACGACCAAAACCATTAATTGCTACTCTTACTGCCATTTGAAAATCCTCCTGAAATTGAAAAATATGAATTGAATTGGTAAACTGTATTTAGTAACCATTTTTAGACTGTTAACGACGGAAGGAGTAATTCCGCTCGCTCAGTCAGCGTCTCTATTGTAACTTGTCAGCATTTAAAATTCAAGACTTTTGATAAAAATTTAACACCTGAAAGGATTTCTTTTAATGATCAGATCTGATTTTCACATGCACTCAACATTTTCAACCGATGCCCGTTCAGAAATGTCAGACATGCTAAAAGCCGCTTCAGATAAAGGTTTGAAGCATATCTGTTTCACTGAGCACATGGACTGGGATAACACTTATGACGAAGGTCCGGGTGCTTTTATCCTAGACACTGAATCGTACAAAATTCAGTACGATTTACTTTCTTCTTCATCTAAAGACCTCTCAGTCGGCTTCGGAGTCGAGCTCGGACTGCAGCCTCACCTCGTTGATTTTTGTAATGAATACACGCATAAATATGCATTTGATTTTATAATAGGTTCATCTCATATTGTGGACAGGATCGACCCTGGTGTCGGAGGATTCTATGAAAAATTTCCATCCGAAAAAGCCGCACATCGCAGATATTTTGAAGCAGAGCTTGAATGTATTGAAAAATTCGACTGTTTTGATGTTTATGGCCACCTTGATTATGCCTTAAGATATGGTCCTACCGCAGACAGGTCTTTTACTTATGAAGAATATTCTGATATATTGGATAAGATTCTCATGAGATTGATTGAAAAAGGCAAGGGCATAGAGATCAATTCCGGCGGATTCCGGAAAGGAATGCTTGGTCCGAACCCCGCTTTTTCCATAATCAAGCGGTATCATGAGCTGGGCGGCGAAATAATCACCGTCGGTTCCGATGCCCACCACACCTCTGAGATTGCCGCGGACTTCGACCGTGCAGAAAATGTTCTTTCAGATGCCGGCTTCCGCTACTATACTATTTTTAAAGAAAGGAAACCTGTTCAGATACCATTATGAGCACAAAACACAAGGAAAAACTACCTTATCTCGACTTGATAAGAGCGATAAGTGCAGTTGCGATCGTTCTGTTTCACTACAGTTATGTTTTTTTTGAATATGCCATTCCCGGAAGGGGCACCAATTTCCTCCGATTCGGAAGCGGCGACTGGGGCGGCGTATTTGTCGCAGTCTTTTTCATGATCTCAGGCGCAGCTCTTTGGTACAATCATAATGAGCTGCTTAATTTCAAGGATATACTATTGTTTTGGAAGAAAAGATGGTTCTCACTATTTCCATACTTTTATCTTGCATGGGCAATCATGTATATCATAAATTCAAGAAAATATGGAATTTGGAATTGGGGAGGTCCCAGAAGGAATTATCTATACACATTTTTCGGAATGGATGGCTATTTTTCGCATCATGGTCAGAACTACTACTGCCTCGGAGAATGGTTTCTCGGCGCAATAATCTGGATATATCTTTTTTATCCTCTTCTTTGTTTTCTTTTCAGAAAATGCAGGTGGCCGGCAACCTTTGTACTGACATTCTGTTATATATTTAATTTATACAGAACACTTTTTTCAAGTGCTCCTGATACAAATATCTTTATTGTTTTAATTAAATACTACAACAGTCACATAACAATTTCCGACAACATGTGTCTTTGGACATGCTTTATGAATTTCTGGCTCGGGATGATCTTTATAACTTACAGAGAAAAACTTATCAGCGCTCTCACTGCTGCTATAAGTCTTGTTGTATGTCTCCCATTCCTGATTTTCGAGCTTCCAATACCGAAAATAATCAACTGCACGACTGTAGCATTTTGCTTTATAATTATGCTTGCCTTTATTTCGAAGTATACAGCCAAAAATCGCGCATTCAGTAAGGTAGTCTCTGTATTCAGCAAGTATTCTTATGGCATTTTTCTTGTTCATCATGTGATTATTTATGCAGTAATGGAAAACTTCAAAACACAGACATTTAATACACTTACCGCATATCTGTTTTTCCTGCTGCTGATACTTCTTATACTGGGTGTCGGTATGGCATTGGTAAAAGCAGTAGACCTAATGATCTCTTTTATAAAAAGACCTTTTAATAACAATTAGTACTAAAAAAAGTAGTTCAACCCATAGTATTGCTGTTTTTAATTAGCTGAACTTATACTAACGATGTAAATTCTTTGCTGACGAGAGTTTACATCGTTAGTATTTAGTTCAGGTTATAAAAAACAGTTATACTATCGGTCGAACTACTTTTTATTATCTTCTTGGATGAGCATGCTCATATATACGTTTAAGCCTGTTTTGCGCGTAATTGGCATAAATCTGCGTAGTTGAAATATCTGAATGTCCCAGCATTTCCTGAACAGATCTAAGATCTGCGCCATTTTCTATAAGATGCGCTGCAAACGAATGTCTTAATGTATGAGGTGTTATATCCGTCTCTATCCTTGCTTTTTTAGCATAGTACTTTATCAATTTCCAAAAGCCCTGTCTTGACATCGGAGAGCCGGAACAATTTACAAAGAGTGTAACTTCTGACTCATTGTCGATCATAGCCTCTCTTGCTCTCGAAAGATAATTCATAAGAGCATTCTTTGCTTCATTTCCAAAAGGTATGACCCTATCCTTATTTCCATCATGGCAATCGATATATCCCAATGCAAGATTCAGATCTGTCGTTTTTAACGAAATAAGCTCGCTTACACGAATACCTGTAGCATAAAGAACTTCGAGCATGGCCTTGTCTCGAAGATCCTTAGGCGTATCTCCTGACGGTGCCTCCAGCAATCTTACAACTTCTTCCATCGACATTATAGTAGGAACCTTTTTCTCTATCTTAGGCGCACGAAGTCCCTCAGCCGGACTGTATGCAACGATTCCCATCTTATCACAATAATGGAAAAAAGCTTTTATCGATGCAATGTTTCTTGAAACTGTAGCGGCTGTAAAATTTTGCCTCTCCAAATAGAGCACATATGAACCAAGATCTGTCTCAGTAACCTTAGAAACATCTGCAATTCCCTTAGATGAAAGAAATCTGATCAATTTGATCAGATCTCGTCTATATGACAACTCAGTATTGAGTGATGATTTTTTTGTATCTCTTAAATAATCTATGAACTTATCAAGAAGCTCGTCCATCCAGTCTCACCTTCTCCGTATCTGCTCAGTACCTTTGCAGATACCTTACGTTAATAAACCTCAGAGCCACTCCCCTGAGGCGCTGTAAAACACATTATATAGATTAAATACAAGAAAATCAATTGCAAATTTTCCCTTATTTACGGGCTTCACAGGCATTTTAAGCAAAAATCACAACATGTCGCCTGATTGATTGAAATCATTTCAACATGTTGTGATTAGTTCTGTGAAAAATTTATAAATTTTTTATGTGAACCGTTTACGTCAACCGATATTTATTGTAATAAGCCATCAAAGACGCTATTGTCTTTGAGTCCATTATCTTTCCTTCATATATCATATTGACAAGATCTTCTATATCATATGCTTCAAATTCCACATATTCATCATCATCAAGATGCTGCTCATGCTTTTGCAGATCAAATGCAGCATAAACTTCAATCTTTTCAGAACAATATGCGATCGCAGTATTGATAGTGATCAAATGTTCAAGCCTTCCGGCACGATAACCTGTCTCTTCTTCAAGCTCACGTGCTGCCGCTGTATCAAAGGCTTCTCCTTCATCTCTCTTTCCAGCCGGAATCTCTGTCGTAACACGTTCAACAGCCGGCCTGTACTGATGCACCATGAGTATCCTTCCGTCTTCAAGTACTGGAACTACTGCAGATGCTCCATTATGGAGCATAATGTCATAAACCTCTTCTTTTCCGTCCGGAAAACGGTATAGATCATCACAATATGTAAGAATATTGGATTTTCTAAGAACTTTTCTCTCTAAAAGTTCAAATTTTTCAATCATCGCTTAACTCTCCCAGGAATTTTTCTATGCGGTCAAGACCTTTCTTGATCTGCTCCATAGAGGTAGCATATGAAAGACGGATATGATTCGGGAATCCAAAGTCCTGACACGGTACTACAGCAGTATCATAATCCTCCAAGAGACAATATGCAATCTCTGCTGCAGATGTAAGATCTTTTTCCCTATAATCCATACCTATAGTTTTTGTAAAATCTATAAATACATAGAAAGCACCTTCAGGTCGTGCACAATCTATATATGGCATCTTCTGAAGTCTTTCATACATATACTTTCTTCTCTCATCGAAAGCCTTGCACATTTCATTTACTGAATCCTGCGGTCCATTGAGAGCTTCGATCGCAGCAGCCTGTGCGATTGAATTTACATTAGATGTACAATGTGACTGAACAGCTGACATTCTCTTTGCAACTTCAAGAGTAGAACCTGTGTAACCAACTCTCCATCCTGTCATCGCATAGCTCTTTGAAAGACCTGAGCATGTGATAGTATGCTCATAAGCTTCTTTGCTAAGAGATGCAAAGCTTACAAATTCTTCTCCTGTATAAACAAGATTTTCATACATTTCATCTGAAACACAGAAAATATCATTTTTTACTACAAAATCTGCAATATCTTCAAGCTCTGCCTTATTATAAATAGCGCCGGTTGGGTTTGACGGATTGCAAAGGATCACTGCCTTTGTCTTAGGTGTCACTGCTTTCTGAAGCTCATTACTGCTGATCTTATAGCCATTTTCCTTCTGCCCGTATACAAATACCGGAACTCCGCCTGCAAGCTTAACAAGCTCCGGATATGAAAGCCAATAAGGAGCAGGAATGATTACCTCATCTCCCTGATTGATAATGGCGCGAAAAACATTAGTCAAACCCTGCTTTCCACCATTAGTGATCACAATCTGATCTGGTGAATACTCAAGATGATTAAAGCGCTTAAACTTTGCAGATACCGCCTTTCTAAGCTCAAGTGTTCCGGCTGCTGCAGTGTATTTTGTATTTCCATCATTAATTGCCTGAACAGCTGCGTCACAAATATTTTTCGGTGTTGCAAAATCCGGTTCTCCGGCTCCGAATCCAACAATATCTCTGCCTTCGATCTTAAGCTGTTTTGCCTTAGCTGTTATTGCAAGTGTTGATGAAGGTTTTACGTTAAGTGCCTTTGTAGATAATGTTAATGCCATTTCAATATTCTCCTCTTTACCAACCGCCTACCGTATTGTCGTCCGTGTGTAGTGTACTTTTGTCCGTACTGCGTGTACACTTGTATAACTATACAACAGCATTCGACTTTTTTCAACACCCAAACTCAAAAGTTTGTGCTCTTCTTGTAATTATCATCCCGCTGTGATAATTTATAACGAGAGCAAAATTGCGTGTTTTATGCACTTTTGGACTTTCGTATTCAAAAATACAATTATTTAAAAAGTTTGGCATACAATGCCAACATGGAGGATTTATGATTCTGGCTATCGATATGGGAAATACTAATATAGAGGTGGGTTGTGTCGACGACGATCGCATTCACTTTACTGAACGCATTGCAACCGACATAAGAAAAACAGAGCTTGAGTATGCCGTTTTACTTAAAACTGTACTTGAACTTCACAATATTGATCCTGAAGAGATCACCGGTGCAATAATCTCATCTGTAGTTCCGCCGCTCACACACATTATAAAGCAGGCTATAAGAATGCTTCTGCATTTCTCGCCTATGGTCGTAGGTGCAGGTCTTAAAACAGGACTCAATATCCGTATGGACAACCCTGCATCAGTAGGTGCAGATCTTGTCGTTGATTCCGTAGCCGGCATGCACGAGTACGGCGCACCACTTATCATCATTGATATGGGAACAGCAACTACCATCAGCGTTCTTGATAAGAATAATAATTACAGCGGCGGCGCTATCATCCCGGGTGTTAGAGTTTCTCTCGAAGCGCTTGTCGGACAGACATCGCAGCTCCCTCGCATATCACTTGGCGCTCCAAAGAAATGCATCGGTAAAAACACCATCGACTGCATGAAGAGCGGTATCATCAACGGTCAGGCAGCCCTGATCGACGGAATGATCGACCGTTTCCGTGATGAGCTGGGCTACGACGCAAGAGTTATTGCCACCGGCGGGCTTGCCAAGGTTATCATTCCGCACTGCAGACATGAGATTCACCTTGATAACATGCTCATGCTTAAAGGTCTTAAATATATTTATGATAAAAATGTAAAAAAAGATAAATAATCAGCAAGCGGCCGGTTCGATACTGAACCAGCCGCTTTTTTCATCTTCCTGTTCTTAAAAACAGTTCTTTTTTCTTCAATTCCAATTTTCTTTTATGACGTTTCATTATCGCACCGGCTTTATTATAAAACCAAAATCCCTGCACAAGTACATTATTCAGCGGTCCCAGCCTGTCTTTTGCCGTTTTGCCATATAATTCTCCGCCGCAGCTTATCCCTATCGCTCCATTTTTCATGTATGCAATAAGTTCAGACTCCGTCTTTATATCATCCGGAACATTAGTCCATGCAGTACCTACACAGTCAATCCTATGTGCGTCAGAGCCGCCTGTTCCCGGCTTATGGTAAACATTTGCGATAACTCTCGCCTCAGAATTACTCTCTTCACTCTCACATGCATTAAAAGCTTCCACGAAATCAAATTTAAGCATCGTCGAAACTTTATGTCCACGCCTTGTATTACAAAAACTCATGTATGCTGATCCGCATGGATGTGCAGGACCTAATATCCCACCATGCTTATGAACTATATCTATCAGCATAGCTACCGGCATTCCTCGCATTTCAAGTATCCTAAGCTTCAATGATTCCGGCATGATGCATATAATATGCCCTGCGTCGATAGTATCGTACTCTACGCCTTTAAATACCACAAAATCATCGTATTTACCCCATAAATTATCCTTGAAATAGCGATACCCATCATAGGAATCATGATCTGTGACCACCATTCCTCCAAATCCCAATGCTCTAAGTTTTTCGATGTATTCTACAATACTTACACCTGCATCGGGTGAGCCTTCCTTAGTGTGACAGTGCATATCAATTTTCAAGCCTTATCCTCCCAAAGAACTGAAGGTTTTCTTTATCCAAGCACTTCCTTTATCCTCTTCATCAGTTCTTCTCTCTTTACCGGCTTAACGAGGAATCCACTAGGATGAAGTGATAATGATTTCATTACCATATCCTTCTCAGAATTACCTGTAAGGAAAATAACCGGGACTGTCTTGCCATTCTCTAGATAACGTATTCTCTGAAGAGTTGCCGGTCCATCGAGCCCTGGCATGAAACAGTCCAGCAGAATAATGTCAGGAAACTGCTTTTCAACAAACTTGAGTGCCATTTCTCCGCTCTTTACACAGGTAACCTTAAAATTTTCATCGAGGTAACTCTTCATAAGGCGAAGCGCAACAACATCATCATCAACGACAAGAACATGCCGTGGTCTTGACATCGAAAGAATCATTCTTTCTACTATGTCTAGCAATTTTCCAGATTTTATCGATGTATCTGCGATGTAATCCGGGTCCTTAAACACATTTTCATGATAAAGCCTCTGATCTTCCGGATCAGCTATCAAAATCAGTGGAATACCACTATAACGCTCGTCTTCAGAAACATCTATCAACGGAAACATCTTTTGTCTTGTGAGGCCTTCTGCATATATTATGATGCAGTCTGGTATATATCCCCCCAGATTTCCAAGTATATCCGTTCCTGAAAGCAGCGCACTCTTAAACTTGTACAAACCGTCAAATGAGCGTTCATAACGACGCAGCTTGTCCGCGTCAGTTGATATTATTAATACTTTATCCACATTTAACCCCAATTCTGGAATGACCCTTCGCATTCCCTACGTTAGCCTTCATACTCTTAGTTTAACATAACTTTCAGATATTGCACACAAAATAACATTATTACACAAAATAAAAAACATTCCTGTGATTGTATCAGAAATTATTTTTTAGTTTTCATCGAGAATTTCGTGCACAGTTTCTATTGCCGCATCATAATCAAAATCATCCAATTGCTTTGCAACTTTTTTGAATACTTCCATAAGCTTTGAATCACTTATAACATTTTGATTTTTTGAATTAGCTGCATCGCAAAGCTCAATTGCTTTTCGCGCCGACATATAGACCGGCTTGAAAAGTTCACTAAGTTCCTCCTGCTCCGCTGCTATTTCATCAACCTTTTCTTCCTTTGCCAGATCTTCCATATGTTTAGATTTATCTGACAGATCGTTAGCTCCTATGTATTTTGCAGAACTTTTCATAGCATGGACTGTGATTCTGTATGCCTTTATATCTCCATCGTTAAACTGTTTTTCAGCCATCTCAAACTGATTTTGCTCAACAAATGCCTCCAACAGTCCTATATAAGCTTTCACATCGCCTTGACAATTCTCCATACCAACAGCAATGTCTATGCCTTCTAATGTATCTCTAAGAATATCCTCTCTCTTGTCCTCTTCCTCTGGTTTTTCATTAAAATAACCTTCCGGAACAGATTCCTTTTTCCCATCAGGTATCCATCTGTCAAGTATCAGCCTGAGTTTCTTTAACTCGATAGGTTTGGAAAGAAAGTCATTCATCCCTGCTTCCTTAAACTGCTTCTCTACTCCCTTTATCGCATTGGCAGTCAGAGCAACTATTGTTATATCTTTGCTCCGAGGAAGCCCGGATTTTCTGATCCTATCTGTAGTTTCCACGCCATCCATCACCGGCATCATATGATCCATGAAGATCATATCCAAGTCAGGATGTTTCTTGAAAATTTCTATAGCTTCATTTCCAGATAATGCAGTTACTACATTTATCCCATATTTTTCAATGATTCCACGGGCAACTTCCAGATTAACCTTATTATCATCAACTATCAATACATTTGCCTTGGGTGCTATAAAGTCAATAGAAAATGATTTCTCGTTACTATGGTATTCCTTCCCATATACGAACTCACAGCGCTGTGTACCTATAGATTTCAGCGGAACTTCAAATGAAAATACCGAACCCTCACCATAGACACTATCCACATAAACCTGTCCGCCCATTAATTCCAATAGACTTCTGACAACCGCAAGTCCCAGCCCGCTTCCGGTAATTCCTTTATTTCTTTTTGTGTCGACCTGCTTAAATGCTTCAAACAGTTTCGAAAGATCCTCTTTCTTAATTCCTATTCCTGTATCTTTGATGGTCGCCTTTAGTAATCCCTTCTCCTCACCAGCTTTCGGCTCTTCCCAGCTCACACGGAATACTATCTCACCTTTATCTGTATACTTCACAGAGTTATTTAAAATATTTATCATTATCTGCCGTATACGTGTCACATCGCCATAGAACATATTAGGAATGTTATCATCCACTTCAACGATGAAATCTATAGGTTTTTCCAAAAGCCGCATTCCTATCATGGCAGTTACATCATGCAGAAGCGACGACATCATGAAATCATCTTCCACGATTTCAAATTTGCCTTGCTCAATCTTCGAAAAATCAAGTATTTCATTCACGATCGTAACAAGATTATTTGAGGCTTGCCTGATATCTGCCGCATATTTCTTTGTCTGCGGACTGATATTCTTTTCTGCAAGAATCAATTCCGAAAAACCATTGATAGCATTCATCGGTGTCCTGATCTCATGGGACATTGATGAAAGGAAATTAGACTTTGCCGCAGATGCTCTATCCGCCCGCTCTTTAAGTATGTAACTCGCAATGATACTCGTCAGCTCAACCAAAGTGTCTATCTCTTCCTGCGTCCACTCTGCCTTATCATTCGCTCTGAGGAAATTAATACTTCCCCATATCTCATTTTCTGAACGGATTGCACAAAAGAGCATTCCCATTTCAAATAAATTTCCCTCCTTCAGATCAGGCAAATTATTTACCAGTTCTTCCGATACCACAAATGAATCATCATGACCTAAAATCTGCCTCACCGCTTCATAATCCTGACTGTCTATCACTACCTTTTTGCCAAGCAATCTATTTTCCATATTTTGCATGTTTAATTCATATATGCAGTTCATTGCAATCTGTGACATTGAAACATCTCTCTCAAGCACAAAAATAGTGTCCACATCAAACTGCATACCTATACGTTCTAACACGAGCTGTATCGCACTATCTATATTTTTAGAACGTTCCATAAGTGAAAAAGCAAATGTCAAAATGTCATCACTATAGCTGGCAAATGGAGAATTCTTCGTCTGATTCTCATTAAGTGCAAATTTCTCTTCAAATGGCATCGCATCAAACAATTCCGCCAATGTATGAAAAAAGTCGATTGAAGCATTTATAGAACAGCCAATTCCTATTCCTCTGTCAATATGCTTAAGCCGTTCCAAAATAACATTCCTAAATTTATCTGCCTCTTCATACTTTACTTCATTCAAAGTAACGACAAACGACGAGTATCCCACTCTGATCTTTATATCCTCATTTCTGCTAAACCGACTTATAGTAGTCGCTATTCGCGATATCAGAGCATCCATAAAGACCGGACCCACGCTTTGACTTATCTGCTCAATATTGGTGATCCTCATATACATGAATGTCATATTTTTCAGCTGTTCTTCATTCATGATTCCTGCATCAAGAACTCTGATACCTACGCTCCATGTAAGAAAATTTGTAAGTTTGTCCTTCTGTGCCTGTTCCAAAAGACCCTGCTCTGCCTGCTTCTCCATCGTAATGTCTATGATCTTGCCTATCAACCTCACGGGCATAGTCCCATCATATTTGATCACTCCAGAAACAGAAAGCCACGAATATCTTTCATTTTTTATATGAAATCTAAATTCTATAGGGCCTGTAAGTTTTCCTTCTGCAAAAAAACGCACCTTAGGAACATCAGCCGGATGGATCATTCCATTATCCAGCTGATGCTCCATAAGATGCGTAAATACTACCGGTTCCTGCATTCCCCGATTTGTATCATCTCTAAGATTACCATAAAAATACCCTATGTCACCCTCATAGAGATACTCATATATAACTTCACGAGAGGCCTTAACGACCTCTCTGTAACGTTCTACCTCGCTCAACAACTCCGTCATTTTTCCATCCCCCTCATGAATGTAAAAAATCAGCCCTTGTCTTTCTTATGATGATTTTTCTTTTTAATTACATTTCCGTTCTTATCTAAATCCTTTGAACGAATCTTGTCTTTCTTAAAATCCTTCTTAAAATCTTTACGATCACGGTCACGTCTGTCTCTACGATCTCTGTGATCACGATCTTTACGATCTCTTCTATCGCGTCTGTCACCGTCTCTGCGTCCCTTGCGGTCGCGACGATCTCTGTCGCGGTCACGTCCGCCCCACTCTTTCTTGCGCTTTTTCTTCTCTGCAAGATAGTCTTCTGTAGGGATATCCTCAAGCGGCTCATCACCCATCTGCTGCTTAAGGAACGCAGCTGCAAGCTCAATTGCTGTGCAATCCTCATCATCAAGCTTTGTCTCGATGATGTGCTGCATATCTGTAAGGTCCTGTGAACTTACGATTTCTAAGATATCTGAAAGTATCTTTTCTGATTTAGAAGCCTTGATATCAGCCGCTGTCGGAACTGTACGTGCCTTGATCTTTGTCTTACATGCTCTCTCAATGTCACGGATCTTATATATCTCACGACCTACGACCATTGTGAAGGATCTGCCCTTCTTACCAGCACGTCCTGTACGTCCGATACGATGTACATAGTACTCGATATCCTGTGGGATATCATAGTTAAATACAGCCTCAACTCCACTTACATCGATTCCTCGTGCAGCAACGTCAGTAGCAATAAGGATCTCTACCGAACCATTTCTGAAGCCCTGCATAACATGATCTCTCTGAACCTGTGAAAGATCTCCATGAAGACCCGCTGCGAAATAGCCTCTTCCGACAAGATTCTCAGTAAGCTCATCAACCATTCTCTTAGTATTACAGAAAATAAGGCTGTGCTTTGGATTATAATAATCAAGAAGACGTGCAACTACCTCTTCTTTATTCTGTCTTGCAACTTCATAATAATACTGCTTGATAAGCGGAACTGTAAGCTCCTTAGAAGGCATCTTAAGCTGAACAGCATTTTCCTTCTGGTATTTCTTTGTTATATCAAGAATAGGCTTCGGCATAGTTGCTGAGAAGAGCGCTGTCTGATGCTCTTCAGGCATAGACTCAAGTATTGTCTCGATATCCTCTCTGAAGCCCATGTCAAGCATTTCATCAGCCTCATCAAGGACGATTGTCTTTACTCCTGCCATCTTCATTGTATGACGACGCATATGATCCATTACACGTCCCGGTGTACCTACTACGATCTGTACATTGCCCTTAAGCGAACGGATCTGCTTCACGATATCCTGTCCGCCATAAATAGGCAGAACTCTGATTCCGGACATGTACTTGGAATACTTACGCATTTCCTCAGCTGCCTGAATAGCAAGCTCACGGGTCGGGCAAAGAACGATTGCCTGAAGTGCCGGATTTTCAGGATCTACCGTCATGAGCAATGGAATAGAAAATGCTGCTGTCTTACCTGTTCCTGTCTGTGCCTGACCTAAGATATCCTTACCCTCGATCATCACCGGGATAGCCTGTGACTGGATAGGCGTCATCTCTTCAAAACCAAGCTCAGCTACAGCACGCTTGATACGGTCATCCACATTGGAATCCTCATAGCGGATTGTCTTAATTTCAGGTGTCTCGTTCATTAAAATTTCAGTTTCGTTCAAATCTTTCCTCTTGTCTTTCAAAATAAAACTATATGTTTCGGGGCGCCAATTATTTTTCCGGCAGGACGCCCTGATCACCAAAGTCAGGGATAAAGCTTTCCTTTGCTACGCTTCCATCCTGCGTATATGCATTTTTAACTCCCAGATTGATTGCAAAATCAACCAGTCTTTCGTACTCACTCGGCCGGCATCTTCTTGCCAGCTCCGGATAATCATCTCCGATCCCTTTGATCGGTGTATACTGATCCATAATACTGATCGTAATGCTGTCTCCATAGGTTTCATACAGATACCGCACCACTTTTTTGGAGTTCAATACATGCCCAGGCAATAATAAATGCCTGACAATAACGCCACGTGTCATTATACCACGTCTGTCAAGTACCTGGCTCGAACATTGTCTGACCATTTCTGCAATTGCAGATTTCGCAACCTCCGGATAATCAGGCGCATTCGAATATTTTGCCGCAAGATCAGGCTCCATGTATTTAAAATCAGGCAAATAAATATCTATAAGTCCATCAAGTGCTTTTATCTGCTCCACAGTTTCATAACCAGAGCAATTCATCAGAAAAGGAAGTGAAAAGCCTTTATCTTTTGCACTTTTGATTGCTTTGATCACCTGCGGAATGTAATGATCAGGAGTAACAAGATTAATATTATTAGCTCCTTTATCACATAATTCATAAAATATATCGGTCAATCGTTCGACAGAAATTACCTGACCTCTTTGACTTTTTGCTATATCATGATTCTGGCAGTAGACACACTGCATAGAACATCCTGAGAAAAAAACAGCCCCCGAACCCTCTTTTCCTGAAATACAGGGTTCTTCCCAAAAATGAAGTGCCGCGCGTGCAACTTTCAGCTCATTCTCTGAATGGCAGTATGCTCCGGGCGCTCCCGGAGCACTTCTGTCAGCGCCGCATCTGCGTGGACAAAGATTACATACAGACATTACTTAAAACTCATTCCTATCTTATAAATCTCTACTAATTCTTTATAATTTTCTTCTTCACTGAACCGCTTAAGCTTTGAAGCATCAAATCTATAATTTTCTGCCTTAAAATCAATCACTGCCTTAGCTATGCTCTCTTCAAGCTTTTCTCCAGGCTCCAGCAGCAGATCTTTCTTACCATAGACAGTGCTGATTATCTCACCGCCGTTTCCAAAATCACACCCGATTACAGGAGTTCCTACGCTAAAGCTTTCAATTATCGTCATAGGCATGCCTTCATACCACTTTGACATAAAAAGCATTGCATCAGCCGCTGCAAGCAATCTCAGGGCTTCTGAATGCTCGACACTTCCCTTAAAGTCGACATTGCTTAGTTTATTCTCTCTGATAAACTCAAGGCATTTTTCCTCTAGCGGACCACTTCCGCACACAGTAAGACGAATATCCGAAGGCACATTTTTCCATGCCCTAAGTATCGTATCTATGCCCTTTGTTTCATCGATCCTGCCTATAAAAATGAAGTTTTTCCCGTTTTTTTCAGCCTGACTGTCTTTCCTTATATCAGAGAGTGCCGGTATGAAATTAGGCTTAACAAAAACACGCTTTGGATCTATCAGCTTTTTCCCAATGCGGTTTATCTTCAGGAGTTTCTCTTTATTAAACTCCGTCAGGCAGATGAAATTCACATTTTTATAAAGTTTTTGGCGTCTTGCCGCCATCTGTATCCTCATCGCTGCTTCCGACTGAAGCCTGCTTCCACGGTAGCACTTATGTCTGACACCGCACTTAAAACCATCTTCAAGGCATTCTTCACATATTTTGCCGTCTCTGTAAAAAATCGCATTCAGGCAAAGCAACCTAAAATTATGGACTGTCAGAAATACCGGAACATCTGCATCCCTTGCCGCCGCATATACTGATGGGCTTATAAGCATATGGGTGTTGTGGACATGTATCAAGTCGATGTCCTTTTCCTTCACAAGCTTCATAATATCACGATATGTCTTCTCTGAATACACCGCATCAATAAGCATTTTTACTTTTCCAAGTGCATTCATAGAATCCATTTCATGATTATCTCTGGTGTACACAGTTACTTCGTGCCCATGCTCCTCAAGCATTTTCTTTTCATTGCGAAATACTGTATCCTCTCCGCCCGGAACTTTATAAAAATTGTGTATTAATAAAATTTTCATTTCCTTATCACTGCTGCGATCCTGTCAATGTCCTCATGCGAAAGTCCTGCATACATAGGAAGTGTCATAACACGATGTGACATTTTCTGTGCAATAGGAGTTTCAGCCGCATCGTAATCTTTTTTATAGCTATCAAGCTCAGTTACCATAGGATAGAAATACTTACGCGCGCATATATCAGCTTTAAGCAGTCTCTCAAATAACTGATCTCTTGTCTCTCCATACTCATTCTCATTTACTATGATAGGGAAATATGCATAGTTTGACTGAACTCCGTCCTGAACATGATGGAGCTTTATTCCCTTTATCCCTGAGAGTTTCTCCTGATAATACTCATAGGCATCTTTTCGCTGAACTATCCACTCATCGACATGTCTTATGTTGCAAAGTCCCATCGCAGCAGCAAACTCATTCATTTTTGCATTACCGCCGATATCTGTGGTGATTTCCTCTGTCACGATTCCAAAGTCTCTGAGGATTTTGATCCTGTCCTCTTCTTCCTGACTTCTGCAGGCAATAGCGCCGCCCTCTATCGTGTTAAATACCTTGGTCGCATGGAAACTGAAAGTTGACGCATCACCAAATGCTGCAACACCCACTCCATCTTTTTTCTCACCAAAGGTATGTGATGCATCGTAAATAACCTTGAGACCATGTTTCTTAGCTATCGCTTCAATGGCTTCAACATCACAAATATTTCCATAAACATGAACGGGCATTATAGCCACAGTCTCAGGTGTAATAAGTGCCTCTATCTTTGACGCATCCATCGTATAGTCATCTTCTCTGATATCGCAGAATACCGGCTTAAGTCCGCTTCTGACTATCGCATTTGTAGTTGAAACGAATGTAAATGGTGTAGTGATGACCTCTCCCGACTTCAATCCAAACATTTCGAAAGCTATTTCTAACGCCATGTGTCCATTCACAACAAGCTGGAGATGCGGAACTTCCATATATTTTTTTAGTTTTTCGATAAGCTCCTCATGCTTCTTTCCGGCATTAGTCAGCCAATGACTTTCAAATACCGGTCTTATCTCCTCAACATATTCCTCCAGTGATGGAATAGATGAACGTGTAACAAATATTTTATCCATAATTTTAAATACTTTCCTTTTATAAGTTATCAGTCCGGCTCATATATAAGCTGTTCTGCATATATCTTTACTGCCGCCTGCAGTAATTCATCTTATTAATTTACCATTTTTGAAACTGAGTGTATATAGTTAGTGTATTGACACGTTCTAAATTAAACTAATGTCCTATCTTGAAATCGCCAGCATAAGGCTCATTCAAGCTATAACATAAGTTTAATTATGAATGTGCCAAAACACTGTGTATTGACACGTTCTAAATTAAACTAATGTCCTATCTTGAAATCGCCAGCATAAGGCTCATTCAAGCTATGACATAAGTTTAATTATGAATGTGCCAAAACACTTGTGTTTGACACGTTATAGTCGCGCAAAAAATGTACTGAATTTTGCGCAAAATTTTGCCATAATTTTGCTGATTTTGTACAAAATATTTTTCTATACATGTTATGCTAGTAATAAGAACTTTTAACATTGTTTTTGCCTTCGTCTTCAGGCGAGGGGCTGAATTTTGGAGGCTTAATATGTTTGAAGAACAGATTGATTGGGATATAAGTTCTTTTGGTTCAAAAGAACTGCTTGACTGCATGCCAGGAGGGTCATTTATATACTATGTAGATAATGACCAATTTTTGTATGTAAGCCAAAATATGCTTGATATGCTTGGATATACTGAGCAAACTTTCCGAGATAAATTTAATAACAGATTTTCTGAGCTTGTTTACATTCAAGACCGTGAAGCTACTCTTTCAACCATAGTCAACCAAATTTCCGGAAATTCTTTTGATACATGTATATATCGTATCGAAAAAGCCGATGGAACTCTCATGTGGGTAAAAGACGAAGGTCATCTTGTGACAACTTCATCAGGTCGTGAGTGCTTTTTTGTTGTCATTATCGACATTACAGAGCTTAATCATCAAAATTTGGTATATCGCAATAAAAACCAAAAAGAATATGATGAAGCAATGCAGCAGCTTCTTCTTTCAAATCCTAATGCTATCTGTGCTTACAAACTTAATCTTACTCAAAATACCTGTTCAAACTGCCACGGTGCTTCTGATTATATAACAAAGCTTATCGACGCCAAGACAGTGGATGAGCTGGTGCAGCGAGTGGCGCTTATCATGTATGATGACTACAGCACCAAATGGTTTATCTCAAACATAAGCAGAGAGCACCTCTTGAAGAAATATGCAGGCGGAGAGAGAGACCTCACCGTTTCTTACAGGCGAATGCGTGAAAACGGCAATCCGACATGGGTAAAATCCTTCCTGCATATGTTGGAAAATCCTAAAACTCATGATATCGAAGTCATTGTTTACTCAATCGATGTTAACCACAGTTCCATCGAAGAAAAAATATTCTCAAGGATCTGTGAGGAGTTTTATGACTGCTTTGGCCTTATCGAAATGAGCACAGGAAAAGTGAAATATTATTATGGCTCTAATGACCTTAAAGATATAGATCTAAAAGACATCAAAGAAAATCTCGAAACCAAAGAAGTATATTGTATCTTCTCTGAGGAAAAGCAGATTAATTTCTTCTATTTTGATGATTTAGAGGAATATGTGATATTTTCACAGATAGATATGAATAAGCCGCTCATGCTCAATAAGGATCACAAGAAACTGCGTAAGTATAGCTCTATAGAGGGGATCAATTCTCGTGTTATCGGTGAAGAAAAGATTAATGAGATATTAGAAAAAACCGACCATGGCTGCTTCTTTATCTTTGACATTGATGATTTTAAGATCACCATTGACACTTTCGGACGCAGAGTAGCTGATCGGATACTTCACAATTTTGCCAAGTATCTTGAGCTTTTCTTTGATAAAAATGACCTGCTCTATCGATTGGCAAGTGATCGTTTTGCTGTATTTGCACCAAATATCAACACTATAGAGAAAGCTTCAGAAAAGCTTGATAGGATTTTTTATGACATTAAAGATGTTCGTGTTGAAGGTCAGACAGATTTGCTGATCTCTATTTCTGCCGGTGCACATATTCGAACAGAAAAAAATGAAAGTTATGAAGACATATACAGTCACGCAGAAAAGCAGATGCTAATAGTTAAAAATAATGGAAAAGGATCGTTCTTGATAAACTAAACAGCTCGATCACATGAGTATAAATAGTCAAAAACAGAGATGACATATTTTTCGTCATCTCTGTTTTTGAGCTCATAGCTCCTTTTCAAGCTCATATCTTATAAGAGCACCATATTCTTTTTTCTCTGTAAAAAGTCCTGATTTTTGGTAAAACTTCAACGCACGCTTATTTTCAGCATTTACCATCCAGTATACTTTTTTTAATTTAATGCCATTAAATGCAATCCGCACTATTTGCTTCATTGCCTCCAACGCTGCGCCGCTGCCCCATGCTGCTCTGGACATTATAATTCCGAACTCAGCTGTGAGTGCCTCATCATCTATAGCTTTAAGCATCACCTGTCCAAGATATTCATCTCTTTCATCAACCACTGCCATAGTAAGCGTAGTTATCTGAAACTGCGTCGTAAGAATGTACTTCTCAATCGTCTCATCACTTATCTCGTCAAAATCCCCTTCAAGATACTGTGTGACTTCAGGATCATGAATACACTCTAAAATTCGCTTTGCATCTTTATTTTCCAGCTTGCGTAAGTGGAACCAGTTCGATAAAGTCATTTGTTTCCTCTTCAATTTTATAATTTGAATTAATCCATTTACCAAATATATTGTTTTCTAAAAATGAAGCTGTATCCGTAACATAACTCTTGTCTATTATTACTTTTGTCGGAAGGATTCTGTCAAATTTGGTGTAATACGATTCCCACTGCTCATCATATACAACCGTACCATGTGATGTAACAGACGTAAAGCTTCCATTTCCCATGAGATTCATCTGTGGATCTGACGTCAGACATAGAACTCTGTCTGTATCATCTGTTATAGCTCTCATGAATTGATACTCAAGATCATATTTTCTTTTTTCTTCAGGTTTTAGCCATATTCCTCTGGCTATTCCATCAGAAACCTTTACTCTTGCTTCAAGTACATTACATGGACTCGTTCCTGCATTTCTTACAAAATACCCTCTATACAATATAGAGCAAAATGCAAACATAACTATTGCTGACATCATCAATTTTTTATCATTGCTGCCATGAAGGAGCATAGACATTGATGCTATTAATCCCGGAATTAAGTAACTCGAATTGGTCTCTATTCCAAGATTACTTCCACACAGAACACCCATCAATATAAATAAAGCCGGAATCCATGTATAAATAAGTATTTTTCTATCCCTTTTTGAAGCTGAATTTATATAAAAATATGCCCCCAGAAAATAAACAACAATATATCTTGTCTGCAGTCCGACTACACCAGACTTTCTTCCCAGGATTTCTGCAGCGATTATTATTAATACAAATGCCGTTATCCAATTCGTTAAAATCATTTCTTTTACATCAGTCTTAATTTTAAGAACTTTTTTCATTCCCAAGGTCATGATTCCGGCAACAGCCAATGCCAGCCCGGCGCGCACGGATATCTTAGCAAGCTCTTTTAAGAGTTTTACCAATCTTTCAGTTCCTCCCGAATGGCTTGCATCCATAAATATGTATGGCAATGTCTTAATCAGATCAGCCGGACTGATAAATACAAAAACATATATTAAAGTAATGACAGCCAAAGTAAAACATCCTAATGTAAAATTAATACAATAAGATATTTTTCCCGAAAGTTTATAAATTCCAAAAATCATTACAGGATAAATTATAACAACTGTCGGGTATGCCAGCACTGCTAACGCCAGCCATAAACCAGCTATATAATAGTCCATCTTCTTACAAGCATTAAGTAAAACAAACATACTTAATGTAACAAACCAGTCCATCAGTATACCATATTCGATGTTCTGTGTAGATCTGGGCATCAGATTGAACCATACTAAAGCCATAAGAAAAGAAATTTTTTTGTCCTCACCATGTTTTACTAAAGCTTTGTAAACAAAACAGGCTATAAGTATATGTATCAATGTGCTTACAATTCTTAAGAAAATAACAATTCCATCCAATGAACCAACAATAGATCTATATACATATAAAAACGGAGTTATAAATATTGAGGAAGTCTGATATATCTCCCACATATCCTTAAACCAATGCTCGCCATTCAATATCCGCATCCCAAGCGCGATGATGAAACCCTCGTCCATTTCAAATCCAACTATTATCTTCACCACTGCTGCTATAGCTGACAAAAGCACTAATATACCAATGGTAATATCAAATACCTTACTATCCTTTTCCATATTTAATCCTTGTCTTTAATGTGCCTTTCTTTTTATAATGATATCAAGATTTTATATAAGGAGTTTTCGTTATGAAAATAGCGCATCTAATTTTATGCCACACCGATCCTGCAATGCTAAAGCGGACTGCCACGCGACTTTCAGCATTTTCTGATGTTTACATACATGTAGATTCAAAAACTGATATTTCAGATTATCTGATGCCTGACAGTAAGAATATATATTTTACAAGTAAACGCTATAATGTCGGATGGGGAACCTGGTCCTCTGTCGAAGCTGAAATAGAGCTTCTTCGTGAGGCGTTAAGCTCCGATAAAAAATATGACCGCTTTGTACTTCTTCAAGGGCTCGATTACCCCATAAAAACAGATTCTGAAATCATGGATTTTTATAAATCTCATCCCACTACTGAATTCAACAGAGCATTGCCAGTACTTCATTCAAGCTTGCAGAAAATACGAGCTAAAGCTACCGTTATACATTTTTCCAAGTACAGATGCCTTTTTACTAAAGCAATCAATGTGCTTATGCGAAAATTAAAGCTCCAACTCCGAAGTGGAAGAATCATCGCTGACGGCATTAATGTCGAGCCATATTGGGGAACCGCCCAATGGGCTTATACTCGTCCATGTGCAGAATATATCGTAAATTTCTTTGATACACACCCTGCATTTAACAGATGGTTTTATTTAGCTTCCACTGTAGATGAGCTATACTTTTCAACAGTCGTATATAATTCAGACTTTGTAAAAAATACTTTTCATGAAGATTTTGACACGGCTCGTTCAGGCGACTTAGATCGTTTCAAAAATCTTACACATTTTATTTACGATCCCGGTCACATACGAATTTTTACTGTCGATGCTGCAGCAGAACTACAAAACTCAAAATATCTTTATGCTCGCAAGCTTACTTCGTCTGCTTCTTCAGACTTAATGGATCTCTTAGATCAGGTGAACTCCAACTCATGCCTGTGACATAACAAAACGTTGATATAATTCCAAAAATAAATACAAGCTGTATCCTATAAACCCACAATGTAGCATGGATCGTAGAATGATTTTGAATCGCTGCGATCCAAAAGTATGGGTATAATGAAACAAACAGCATAGGTAATGCACTCATCATATTTCTTTTTACAGCAGGCATTTTTTTTATGATATATACAGCCACTGACACAATTACTATTCCAATTATTATAAAAAACGGAATCGCTTCTTTAATACTGCTTCCAAAAGGAATCATTGACAAAAAGTTTTTTGCCAATGCATAAGCTCTGCTATAAGATTCTCCTGCCGTTCCATTTCCAGCAGTTTCCCATTTATTTATCTTATCTAATCCATCTACTAAAACATTTCTATGCAAAATCATAGAACCTATTAACCACTTTTCAGCCCAAAAAACTGCATATCCTATGCACCATGCAGCAGAATTTTTTATGCAAGTGATCATGTTAGACTTACAATTCTTAATATCAGCTTTTATATTCAACATAATCTGAATAAGCAGTGGCAAAGCCAAAGTAAGTATTGGCGTTGTCAAAAAATCTATGTAACTGGTTATCGCTCCAATCGTCAAATAAAAAGACCAGTCTTTAAGCACATCCTGGTCCGGTCTATATTTTTTTAAGATATACAACATTGCAAAAAACGCTTCTAAAATACATACGCTGACATGAAAGCTAAATGGCACAGCTAAAATATTCACAGCTATAAGAGATATTGCAAATGCCATGGATACGGCAGTTCCAAAGTTTTCCTTAAGCAGCACTGAAATATAAATTATAAGTAAAATAAATGCAGCACTCATAAGATATCGAAACTGTCCATAAGTAAATATTACCAGCAATGGTCTTAAAATAACCAAATATCCATGCCAATACCTCGAATAACCATTAATATCCATAGCTTTGTAGATAATTGACTTTGAATCATCCGAAGCCACCGCTGCTTTCATCATATCCACATCGGCAATAAGCTTTGTTCCATATGAATATGAGAAAAATTTAATATCTCCATCTGCAGCATTTTCCGTCCTGAAAATCTCCCATGCTCCATCAATATGATCTTGTACAGCACTCTGAGGAATTGACCATACTGCAATCATCAAACCTGTACCTAATATTCCAAACAAAATCAGCAATATTAGAGATTTTTTTACATACGTCCATATTCTCTTCTTCATTTCAATCACTATTCCTGACTCCTATGTACTTCCTGCAAGCGAAATTCAAATTCTTGAAGGTCTTTCACCTTAATAGCAGATAATATCATCCCAACAAAAAATGAAAGTAATGCAGCCATAGCCACAAATCCACTTACTATCAGAGTTGGAAATCTCGGAACCATACCAGTCTCAAAATATGTAATGATCACTGGAATATCTGCTATAATAGCAATCAAAATAAGAAGCAGAGCTATTATATTAAAAAATCCCATCGGGCGATAATTTCTATATAATCTAAAGATAGTCATAAGTACTTTGATACCATCTGCATAAGTATTAAGTTTTGACTCACTTCCTTCCGGTCTGTCTCTATAATCAATCACAACATTATCAACCTGCATATTTTTATCAACAGCATGAATAGTCATTTCTGTTTCAATTTCAAATCCATGTGTCAAAACAGGAAACGTTTTTACAAACTGATAACTAAATGCTCTGTATCCTGTCATAATATCATTGATATGTGCATGAAACAGACGATTTATCGTACTTCGCACAAGGTCATTTCCAAAATTGTGAAAAGGCCGCTTATTTTCTGTATAATATGTTGAAGAGAGTCTATCTCCCACTACCATATCTGAATTATGTTCAAGTACAAGATTTACCATCTGCGAGCCATATTCTGCCGGATATGTATCATCACCATCAACCATTATATAAGCTTTTGCATCGATTTCCCGAAACATTCGCCTTACAACGTTGCCTTTTCCCTGATGATACTCATGCCGAACAGTCGCCCCCGCTGCTTGTGCTAATTCTACGGTATTATCCGTAGAATTATTGTCATAAACATATATAACTGCATCAGGCAATGCATTTTTCCAGTCCCTGATGACTTTTTCAATTGTCTTGCTTTCGTTATAACACGGTATCAAGACCGCAATATTGTCCATATAAAGCTCCTACTTTATCCCCTTTTTTAATATTTCCCCCATTGCTTCTGAAAACTGCATGATATCCATCTCATGAAATGCCGGGTACATGTCTAAAAGTCTGTTAATAGTTACAACAGACAAAATTTCCTTAAAAGATTTTCCGCTATACCACTGATAAAATGCTAATGCCCATCCGCACCAGTATTCAGGCGATTTGTCAAGATACATCTCATCTTCATGATCTATTGAGATCTCGTATTCTTCGTATATTTCTTTAACGAATTCACACCCAGTCATTCCTGTGACGTATCGCGGATTACCTTTTTCAAACTGTTTTGAAGCTTTTGCATTCACAAGTTTATCTGTGAAATCATCAATTTCAAATCCAAGCGTGACCAATGCAAAATCAAACGCATGTCCTAAAATATTTTGAGCATCAGTCAGGTAAATTTCATCGTAAGCGCGGATCTCCATTTTTCATTCCTTCTCTCATGATATCAATCATAAAAATATCATCAATATTATCTGCTTCTTTATTATTTTTCCTATATTGCCTTCGCGCTTCTAAATCGCGCTTTCTTTTTTTCTCATAATAAACTCCTGATCTTACTTCCTCGCATCCCAGAAATTTAATTTTCTCAAAGGCATATTTACTTTTTAATACTATCTGCTCTCCAAGATTACCTAAACGCATTGCTTCATTAAGCTTTTTTAGAGATAATGTGCCTGCAACAAATGCCTGTGCAAATGAGAAATAAGAATCATCAGCCCTATAACCTTTTACTACGTCATATTCTGAAATATCCATGAAAAAATTCTTTTTTAAATAATTTTTAGCATTACTAGAAATTGCGCTATTCTCCCAATATGTACGATTTTCTGTCAATAACGCAAGCCAATTCATCACACTATATTGAGAATCATTCAGATCAAGAAGCTTCAGATTTTCAATTTCTATTTCATAACAATTGACATATCCATTATTTCCTTTTGCACAAGCCCATTCTTTTGCCAATTCTATATCTTCCGTACAATAGAATCCTCTTCCATAGTCATTATTTAATTTTCCTTTTCCATATATTGGATTCTCGATAATTATTTCAGAACCATGGTAAAGCTTTAACATGCTCAAAATCCTCGTCTATTATGATTCACATCATCCTATATTTATCCAAAAACCTCTTCCTTAGTCTTGCTTGAAACCTTTCCATCCTTAACTTCATAAATAAAGTCGCAGTTTCTTATTGTCGACAGTCTATGCGCTATGATGATCATTGTCTTTTTACCGGCAAGGCTTTCAATAGACTCCATGACCGCTGCCTCTGTTTCATTATCAAGCGCAGATGTAGCCTCATCAAGTATCAGAAGCTTAGGATTGCGATAAAGCGCACGGGCGATTCCTATACGCTGTCTCTGACCACCTGAAATCTTCACACCATTAGAGCCAATATTGCTATCAAGACCTTCCGGCTGCTCTTTTACAAAGTCTGCAAGCTGCGCCTCTTCGAGAGCTCTCCAGATTCTCTCATCATCTATATTTTCCGGATCTTCACCAAAAGCCACGTTATTTCTGATAGTATCATCAATTATATAAATAGACTGCGGGATATAGCCTACAGCCTTATGCCATGCATGAAGATGCTCATATACATCGATGCCATCTGCATAAATATGTCCGCTTTGCGGCTTAAGAACACCAAGGATAACATCTGCAAGAGTTGTCTTACCTGCGCCAGACGGTCCGATAAATGCAACCGACTTATTCTTTGGTATATCTACATCCACACCATTGATTATCACCTTATCAGGCTTAGAAGGGTACGCAAATTTAACATCCTTTAATCTAAGTCCCTCTTCAAGCTTAATCTCAGTCTTATCATTATTATCTTTAACGACTTCCTGACGGAGTCCCTCAATCTTATGCAGATCTTCATAAACAGCTTCAAGCGAAGGCTTATTAAACATTATCATGCCGACGTATCCACTGATTCTATTAAATGACGGAAGCATACGAACCGCTGCCACCGCAAATACAGACATGATCGGGATGAAATTCTGCATAGGTGCACCGAGATAAATCCTTACGGCTATAAATGTCAAAAGACCACAGATAACAACTGTTTCCATCAAAGGTCTCGGCAAAATACTCATTGTCGCCTGTATACGCTGTGCTTTTATACTCTTCTTATAACTTTCATCATAGTGGTCAAGGAAGAAATTCTCTTTATTCTGAACTTTGATCTCTTTGATTCCGCCAAAAGCCTGCAAGAACCATTTTCCCTGCTCAGCATTTAGCTGTCTCGTGTATTCTCCAAGCTTTGTCATCTTCTTTCTGTATATCAGTAATACAAATATCATAAAAATGACCATAAGAAAAACTACTGCCAATGTTGTCTCGACGTCCTGCATAAGTAAGAAAATCACCAAAAATAAGCATGTCATCGTTTCAGTAAAAAGCTGGATAAGATTCAAAACCACCAAGAAAAAGCCGTTGACATCAGTACTGCAGTTTCGCTGCATTTCGGCAACATTATGCGATACATGATAAATATAATCCTGGCTCATGTAGCACTGCATCAGTCTAAATGAAACACGTCTTTGATTATTCAAAGTATATCTGTACTGTAGATTGTACTGCATTATCAGATAAACATTTTTTACAATGTAAACAGCTATTAATCCAATGGCCATGAACAAAATAAAGGTCTGTGTATTTGGTATATTAAAAATATTTTTTACCAAATAATACTTTGTGCTCGGATCATCAAGAATCTCCGGATTCGAGATCACGCTTACCAATGGCAAAATTGCCGAAACACCCAAAGTTTCCAAAAAAGATCCGCCTAAAATAATTAACATTAAGATAATAAGCCTAGCCTTCTGGCTTTTATCTAAAACGTAATTAATTTTCTTCAACATTACAATTCCCATTTGTTACCTCATTAAATCCCATCTAAGCTTTAATAAAACTCTCTATTTTACAGCTATGCTTTTTCTATTGAACAGCTATGATGCTTGAAATTAATATCATTATGATTAACTTCACTATCATAATTTATTCCAACCAAGATCAAATTTCCTTTATACTTTTGAAGACTTTCAGGATATTTTTGTCTATGAATCTGCTTAATAGCTGTCTGTGCATCTTTATTCCACTTCAATTCAATTAACATTGCCGGTTTATCAGGATATTTAGGAGATGGAATATATACCAGGTCCGCATATCCTTTCCCTGCTTGCATTTCAGGAATCAGTGTATAGTACTCTTCTGCATTAAAATATGCCAACCGTACAGCATAGCTCAGCGCATTTTCGCTATTATAGGTCTGGTTTCCAGCTCTCATATGAGCCTCCTCAATAAATCGGGCTACTTCTTCACTATTCCCATTCCATGTCGCTTCTAAAAGTTTCTGAGAATCAGACAACGCCTTAAAAATGTATCCCCATTCATCTTCCCTTGTAGTCTGCCTGAATACCTCATTAACTTCCTTATTCGGGATAAAAGTACATCTGTTAACACTATCATAGCCTAAATATCCTAAATGAATCAGAAGCGTGAAGATATCATCTTTTGATTGAAAAGTCGTCATATCATTTTGATATGTTGAAATATCAATATGCAGCTTTTTCCCACTCATCAAAATTGCAACATCTTCCTTTAGACCTGCATAATTTCTTTTGATATACTCTTTTAATGCATCAGCTGTTTCCGTTTCATTCCAATAATTCTGAATTCTTCCTGTAAGTGCCGCATTTATGACCGATACAGGGCTATATAAATAGCAAGGCACTTCACTTTCATTCTTTACTTTTCTTTCAGCCAAAGGAATATTTCCATATACCAGATATCCATCATACCAAGCTTTAATCTCTTTAAAATTCAGATGATACTCACAGCATATTTCTTTAACTTCTTTTTCTGTAAATCCTACATATTCTGCCAACTGCATAGGCGATATCATCGAATATTCAGTAAACATATTTAATGCTGAATGCTCACCATACTTCTTTATTGGCAATATTCCTGTCATATAAACCAAAGCAAGATACGGCTCATCTTTTAACAAATCCCTTAAAAAGTCAAGATACGTCACATACGCTTTTACGTCGTCCTTAAACTTCCTTAAAATGGCATCCCATTCATCTATTATGATAATAAATTTTTCGTTGGTACTCTGATATACATTTTCAAGGCATAATCTCAAATCTTCTATGTCAAAAAAATTTACATCACTATAATTTTGAACTATCTCCCTGGACACAGCATCATTTACGATTTCTACAAAATTTTCTACAGATGAACTCTTTCGTATATATTTAGCCATGTCTATTCTGATAACATTGAATTTATTTAAATAAATATCCCAATCAAGGTTCTTAAATTTATCATCGCTTTTTTTGGGATTTTCAGGATTTTTTCTTTCTGAAATCTTACTGATAAATAAACCATCAAAAAGCTTTCTCGAATCAACTGATTTATCATAATATGCACACAACATATTTACAGCTGTAGTTTTACCAAATCTTCTAGGTCTTGATACAGCAACATATCTCTGATCTGTGTTAATCAATGAATTCACATAGCCAATCATTTCTGTCTTATCAACATATATCTGTGATTGAATAGTCATTTTGAAGTTTTCATATCCCGGATTAAGAAAAATTCCCATTTGTTACCTCATTAAATCCCATCTAAGCTTTAATAAAACTCTCTATTTTACAGCTATGCTTTTTTAGCTTTTCATCATAGTTAATTCCTACAAATAAAAGATTTCCAGAATAATGCTCCAGTTCAGAAAAATACTTTTTATCCTTTATCTGCTCTATTGCAGACTCTACACATTTATTCTTCTTTAACTCTATTATAAGAGCCGGCTTATCCGGTACATATGGAATGAATACCACATCTGCAAAGCCTTTGCCTGCTGTAAGTTCTCTAAATATACTATATTCATTCAGCGCATAAATATACGCCAGATATATCGCACTTTGCAACGCATCTTCATTATTATAACTACGATTAGAAGTTACATGCATGTGACTTTCATCCAACGCACGTGCTACAGCCTCTTCATTTCCTGAAATTGTTTCTTCCAAAAGTTTCTTAGACGATTTTATGATCTCATCTGTTTTACTATAATTTTCTGAAGCCGTTATAGCTCTATACCATTCATCTCTCACTTCACGATTCGGAATCCTGCAAGTTCTTTTTTCCCTGTCATACGCAAGATAACCCAGATGAATCAGATAAGTTAACACGTCATCTTTATTTATAAATTTATCCAGAGTATTTAAGAACATGCCTGCATCAAGCTCGACACTTTCTCCTGCCAGCATTTTTATTACATCTTCTTTCAAACCCTCATAATTTTGCCTAAGTTTTTCACTAATGACTTCGTAAGAAGACGTCTTGCCCCAGTAATTTTCAAACCCACGATTCGTTGCAGCTTTTACTATAGCTTCAGGATTATATATATCATATCCATGCTGATGATATCCATCATACCAGAGTTTACACTCTTTATAATTAAGATCATTACTCTCGCATATCCCTTTAACTTCCTCATCAGTAAATCCAAGGTACCTTGCAAGTTCATATGCATCCAGTGCCGTGTATTCATTGAAATTATTAAGTTTTGACTGAACCTTATCCCTTACTATCGGAAGTATGCCTGTGATGAAAGCCAATGCTATTGCAGGGCTAAGTGTATTGCTTTTGAAAAGACTATTAAGAAAACTTAAATACTTCTCAAATAATTTTCCCGATACCATTTCTCTAACAAGTACGTCATATTCATCGAGTATGATTACAAACTTTTCTTTCGTACTTGCATAAACTTTTAAAATCGAACGTGACAAAGATTCATTTTCATCTAAATCTATCTCAGGAAATTCCTTTATAAGTTCACAATTCACGGCATAGGTAATTTCCTCAATAAGTTTTGATTTATCTATTACAGACTGATATTCACTATTCATATCAATCTGTATAACATTATATTTATTGAGTTTATCCCTAAAAGAAGAATCAGATGCAATCTTGAATCTCGAAAATAACTCCGATGAATCACAGCCCTTTGAATAGTATGCTGCAAGCATATTTCCACTAATTGTCTTTCCAAACCTTCGAGGACGTGACATACAGATATATTTATTTTCCTCTTCCATGATTCTGTTAATATCACTTATCATCATGGTCTTATCAACGTATATTTTCTTTTTTACAGTTTCCGCAAATTTCTCATTTCCCGGATTTAGATATATTCCCATACGCCTTTCCTCTGCTTATAAACGCTAGTGTTATCCTTTATACCTACGCTCAGCCTTTTCCCAAGTTCTTTTACTAATTATATACCGTGGACGATGCTTCGACTCCATATATATCTTGCCAATATACTGACCTATGACACCCAATGAAAATAACTGTATCCCACTTAAGAAGCACAAAATACATACTATAGAAGGCCATCCACTATTAGCTTTCTTCAACAAAGCAACTATAATTGCCCATATCACCCCTAAAAATCCCAATAAACTTACCACCACTCCCAGTGATGTGATCATGAATATTGGCTTAACAGAAAAGCTCGTTATTCCATCAAAAGCAAGGCATAGCATCTTTTTAAGCGGATAGTGGCTTTCCCCGGCTATTCTCTCATTACGCTCATAATAGACTACATCGCTTTCATAACCCACGAGTGGAAACATACCTCTAAGGAAAATGTTCACCTCGTGAAAGTTTGAAAAACTTTCTAATGCTGTGGAGCTTACCAGACGATAATCTGCATGGTTAAAAACAACATCTGCCCCCATAAATTTCAAAAATTTATAAAAACTCTCGGCAGTAAATCTCTTAAAAAATGTATCTGTCTTTCTGCTGCTTCTTACACCATAAACAACTTCTGCACCTTTAAGGTATTTATCAACCATTTCAGTCATGGCTTTAATGTCATCTTGACCATCACAATCAATAGATATGATCATATCACATCTATCTTTTGCTTCCATCATACCTGCCAAAACTGCATTCTGATGTCCTCGATTCCTGCTCTGCGATATCCCGATAAAATGCTCATCTTTCTCAGACAAACTCTCTATTATATTCCATGTCTCATCATTTGATGAATCATTTATAAATAAAATTCGGCTCTTTTCACTTATTCGTCCGGTACCGATCAAAAAATCAAGTTCTTCCTTAAACATCGGAGCTGTTACCGGAAGCACAGACTCTTCATTATAACAGGGAATAACCATCCACAAAATCGGTTTACTTGAAACTATTGTATTTTCCACACTCATTACCCTTCTTAATTACTCTTTTTTTATTAAAAATTTTATTAATAATGCAATAGCCTGTACGCTTGGTTTGTATATACACAATCGTATTTATCAAATTCTTCTTTTATAAGCGGCGGTATCTCTATATCTTCCGCCGGAAGAATAATCCACTTCGGTGAAGTTTCTATCAATTTATCTCGTAAATCATGCTCAATAGAAGGAGCAAGTTCTACATAGTGATTTTGCCAACCACAATATTTAATACAAGGGAATGTATTTGTATACTCATACCAATTCAAAGGGACCTCATAGGAAAATATTAAATCTCGATCACTTTCCGGGATCTGCTTAACTATATCAATCGCATATAAGTTTTCCTTAAACGATTTATGATCAAAACATAATTTATATGATCGTCCTATGCTATGTTTTACGTTATTACACATTGGATAAACCGATGCTATTACCAAAAACATAATCAATAAATTAAGCGATAATCTGCGTTTATATACTTCTCTTATCTCTACTTCAGCAATTATAATCAAAGGGAGAACCAATGTATAATAATGTAAATAGTTATTTCCTGTAATCAAAGCACATATTGTAGAAATCGATGCCATCAAAGCAAATAAGATCATTTTCCAATCCTTTGTATAAAAGATTGATATTATTGGCGCAGCCAAAAAAAAGCTATAAAATTCCTTTCGCTCGTTAAACTCTTTTATATGATCGATTAGACCTTTTTCTGCCGAATACTGGTATCCAAAAACAAATACTGTATATAACATTTCATTAAGCATACCAGCTTTGAAAAAATATATAAGGACCGGCAGTGCAATTAGTATTACCCCTCCTATAAACCCTACAGCATTATTCCATAAATTTTTATATTCTTTATTAACTATCAAAACAACACAAATACATAAGATTATGGAACATATCAAGGCAGTATTTGTAATTCTTATTAATGCGATAAACCCAAAGCATATTCCGTACAAAAATGCCCATTTAGGATTATGCTTATAAATTCCTTCTTCCTTACAATTTTTATAGTACTTAAGAGAAAAATACAAGCACAGAAGAAGCGGAAGTAAAGAAAATTCTTCAGTAAGATTTCCGCCCTCAAATGACACACTCAAGAGCCAAAAACATGGTATTAGAAGTGCTAATTCCTGGATTATATTATTGATATTAAATAACTCATATATTTTACATACAATAATTAAAGATATTGATAAATTAACACACTGAACAATAAATATCCCCACACGGCCATAGCACACCACTTGACCGATACATTCTACCAGAAACAAATATGGTCCCTTCATGTCAAAAAAATCTTTGTACGGCATCTTGCCATTCAGCATTCCTTTACCTACAAGCTTAAAAAAAGCCGAATCATATCCCGCCGAAAGAGATAGCGGACTCGTAGAAGTGGAAAATAATAATAAAAATACCAACGCCATCAACGGAACCAATACATATATCAATCCATGTTTTTTTAATTTATTCACAAAAACCTCCCAAGTCCAACATTTTTGTCTGAAACTAACTAATGTATGTTGGACTATTTTACTTTTATAAGAGCTCATAACCCCTTAAAATTCATAACTTTTATTTTCCTTCACCGACCGGTGAATAATGTGCTGAAGTACCATCTATATAATATGCCTTATATTCAGACGATGTACTTGAATAGTCAAATGACTTAATCAAAACAATGACATAAAAAAGTACGAGTACTATAGCTAAAAAATATAAAATAATATTGTTTATTAGCTTTTTCATCTTATAATGTTTTAAAATCATAGCAAAAATCCATTTCCAAATAACCATCCACGCAATATCGAAATAGCAAATATCAAAAATATTGCAACAACAAATATCCTCTTTTTCTTGCCCAAGCTACATATTTGATCAACAATTGCTAATTCAATTGTAAACATTCCCATCATGTATCTTGGTATCGATACAAAAGAACTTATACTACTTACAAACAATGTAATTGATGGAAGTACTGCTTCCTCATATTTACCCCTAATTATCTGTGATAAAATCAGCAAGATAGAAAAAAAGAAAATTACTTGAAGAATATCCGGTGGAAAATTATCCCATAAAGCATACTTGATATTCGAGTATAAAACTGATAACCCTGATTGACTTTTCCAGGCTTTCTGCACATGTACAAAGGCAAGTCCATCCCCAAGTTTATTAATCAAAACTAGCATATAGGTAAATAATCCAAGCGGCACCATGCAAATTCCCAAGACCAACTTCGTCTTTTTAATATTTTGTGTAATAAATGCTGATAAGCTAAACTTTCCATCTTTACAGTTCTCAGCAATAAGTTCCGCCAAAATTACAAATACAAAGAAAACACCCACATTTCTTGTTGCGCTCATTAATGCACCACATATTCCCATCCTTAAATATTGCTTTCTTTTCAAATAAAAAAAAGACATCGTAAGCAGCATCAAAAACATCGATTCTGTGTACATTATAAAGAAATATATGTTATATGGTCCAAAACACATAAGGAAAATATATAGATACGCTTTATAACGATCATTTCTTGTTAATAATATATATTTATAACCATAAATCATTGCAACCAAAAAACATACAGAACTTAATATCATTCCTGAAAGATAAATAGAAAATATTTTTCCCGTAATTACATAAAAAATTGCAACACATATAGGATAAAGTGGAAAAAATGCCCAATATGCCATGCCTAATGCTGTTGCATTTATATGTGCATATTTAAAAAAATCAAAATTTATAATGTTTAAGACGTATGCTTTATACCATTCTGCATCATATAAATTTAACTTATCTATAACGCCATCAATAGTATAATCTTTATAGGTAAACCCAGTTAATAAATATATAAAAAGCCTTGATAACATGAAACATAAAAGTATCCATACGACGGTCTTTTTATCAATTCTTATTTCATCATTCATTTATTAATCTTCTACTCCAAATAAATCATCAATAATTATTATGTAAACCAAAAATTTAATCCAATTCTTTGCAAAGTTCAGCAAGACAGCAATTCATTTATCTTTTTAACAATATCATTATCAATATCTTCATCAAACTTTCTGCAAAACAAATTATTCGAATTAACTATTTCATAAAAATCCGAAGTTCTAAATACATACGGATTACCTCTATTCCAATCTATTAACCTCATATTAGAATTGCAGTTCTCACCACCTGAATGATAGACTTTATTTTTAAAATCTGAATTAATGATCAGCGTCTGTAAAAAAACCTCATCACAGCACAAAGTATATTTAAATGTCTTTTTTATCCATTTTTCACTCCGAATCACGTATCTAGCCAAATCATCCGTTATACTAAACCAATTTGAACCTGCTCGAGAATTTAAGTTAAAATTTCTATTTATCTTAATTTTATCTTGAACTTTAAAAGATAAGCCGTTAAGTTTATTTAACAGTACATTATTACTTTTTCTCCCAATCATTTCTTGAAAAAAATAATAACGATTAATCCTATATCTATATTTAAAATCTTCACTACTAAAAGCAACGAATTCTTTTCCACTATTTTCATCAAAGAATTTATGAATTTCGTCTTGCGTTTTTATGGGAAGATCCTGACCTGATAACAAGTGATAATATTTATATTTTCCAATTTTTGTTGCTTCTTTTAACAACAACAATTCTGTCTTTATCTGACTATAGCCTCCCCATGTTACATCAATTCGATTACAATGATATACTTTACTATGTACTACCAAATTGCTAATATCTTCACATCTATAATTCTTATTTTTTACATCCATGTGAACAAATATATCATTTCTTTCATCGTCAAGCATTTTAATTAACGTCTTAAATAACAAATCATTTTTATGTGCAATTATTAGATAAGCATGTTTATTCAGTTCAAACACCTCCTCTCTTTAAAACCATCCTGAGCTACGTGTTTAAAGTTATTAATACATGATTGTCGTCATAAAAATATCCTAAAATCAATTGTTGCCGTAGAAATAGAGAATTTCAAAAATACTTAATACAGGTATCAATTCGATTTCAGGTATGGCAATTTTAGTTCTTAATTCAAAGTCACATTTGAAAACCGTCATTAAATCTTAACAACTTCAGTTTTTTTAGTATCTTATAAACCGTCTGAGAACTATGCATTTTTATCATATTTATTATTTCTAATTTGAAATCATCGTCTGCAAAACTACAATTATTACATATTTTTACCAATATTTTCTGTAATTTAACTGAATTATGTATTCTCTCTATAATATTATTTTCTTTATCTCCTAATACAATTCTCTTAGCTTCTCGAAGATAAAAATTAATTTCTTTTGAACTTAAACAATTAGCGCAAAGACATTGTAAATATTCTTTATGAATCAAATCATATAATTCAGAAGTTTTTTCAAATCTAGCGGAACTTGTAGCGGATAAAGAATTTTCCCTTTTTCGATAAAAAAACATAATCCTATTAAGGTTTACTATCTTTCCTTCAAATATAGATTCTGCCCAAAACTTATAATCTTCTATAGCATTAAAACGCAAATCATATCTAATTTTTCTTTGATTAAATACTGACTTTCGTATCATCATCGAGCTATTTAAAAAAGGATTATCAAACAAAAGCCTTGCCATATTTGCGCCCCAATTATTTGACGTAAATCCAACACTATTTTCAAATTTACCATCTTCGGTAATTATCTGCATTGCTCCACCAACTGCTACAACTTGAGGATTTAAATCCATATACGTTTTTTCAATTTCAAGTCTATCTCTAGACATAATATCATCCGAATCCATAATTGCTATATATTCAGAATTACATAAATCAAACATTAAATTTCTGGTATATGCTACTCCCATATTTTTTTCGTTGACATATATTTTAATTCTGCTATCAAGCCTCTCAAATCTTTTTAGTATTTCTAATGTCTTATCCGTTGAACCATCATCAACTATTATCAATTCAAACTCACTATAAGTTTGATATAATACACTTCTTATAGCATCTTCTACATACTTCTCAACATTATAACAGGGCATAAACACGCTCAATTCATTCATAAAAAACTCCCAGCTCTTTAATTTTGGAATTTTATAGGATAATTTTCAACTCGCTATCAAAACAGCATCATAATAATCTCTGCCTAATTTTTCGTATTGTCCTTACCAACATTCTTGGTATCATCAGAATTTTTATACCAGCTTTATATTCGAGTGTATTTTCAACTTCTGCCCTATATCCGTCTTTTAATCTCTCAAAAATTTGTGGTAAAATCATCCCATCCACTTCTTGCTCTGCACAGCCTTTATGGTAATTGCGATTTTCTATACATCGATTTTTATTTATTACTATGTTAAATATCGAGTTCCACTCGCTTGTATAATCATGAGATTTAAAGTATTCGAAACTTTCACTTGCCTCATCACTCTTTTTTTTCCTATAATTATAGTCACTCATCAACTTAAATAATTGCTCTGACATTTTTTCTACATCACCAATTGGTGCTGTTAAGATCCCCTTTCTGTCTTTTACTAGTGTCAGATAATTCAAATCATACATAACTACCGGCAAACCGTACGCCTTAGTTTCAAGAAGCATCATCGGATACCCTTCCATTTTAGATGTAAAAAGTACACATGAAGCATTTTTATAAAATTGAGCCAACTCAGTTGAGTTTTTTTCTCCATGAAATATAACACAATCTTCAAGATTATGCTGCTTTACAAATTTCATCATTTCATCAGCTGGATCACCATCACCAACAACATCTAATACGATATCATTAATTTTTTCATGTACCTTTTCAAAAATTTGTAATGCCTCCATAGGATACTTTTCAAATGACAATCTTCCAGCAAATAGTACACGCTTACTGTCTACCTTAGAACTGTAAGAGCAATTAAGTAAATCTGATGGTATTGGATTTCTAACCAAATATGTATCAAAGCCAAACATTTGATAAAATCTAGCATTAACTTCTGAAATTGCCAAAATCATATCTGGGAGTTTGAAGCTTTCTACATGATAAATAGACCCTCGCCCACCATTAAGTGACCAGGAAAAATGGCCATGGCAATACTGCAGATATTTAACCCCTATAATTTTTAGCAGGATACAGTCCCAAATATAATTAGGATCAGTCCATTCATGATTAACAAATAAATCTACCTTTTCTCTAATACAGTACTCTTGTAAAGCCCTAAACCTTGATTTAGCATCACCATTAGGAATAATAATTCTTTTTACGCACTTTGGATAATCATAATCCATTGAATTTTCCGGTTCCAACGTAAAAAAAATAACCTTTACGCCCATTTTATTCCAAATATTCATCAGTTCTGCATTAGCACGTTCTACACCACCCATATACGCTCTATGATAGAATGTAGCTACAGTATGTATTTCAGAACAATCCCTTTGCTTTAAGCCCACATATTGCTTTAGTGAATCTGCCATTCTATTCAAAAAAGGGACTGCTTCCTCATGTTTCCAAATGCCCGCCAAGGTACCTAATGTATCCGCATAACCATATTTTTCCCAAATTTTTTTTAGTTCAGACATTGTTTTTTCAAATACTTCATCTGACATAACTTTTTTCTGGGTATAACATAAATTTATGCATTCTCTATATAGCGTTCGTTGTTTATCCATACTTAATGCGTAACACTCCTCACTTTTAACTTCGTTCTCATCTTAGTGTAAATTGTACTCAATAATTTACAAGCTAGATTAAAATAATGCCCATTTTTCAAAAGCATTCTACCTCCCATATTTCTATGATATAGAATGCTAAATGGAACCTTTCTTGAGATAATTGACATGCACTTTTCAACACCATCGGGATCATCCGCAATAAAAAACATCTTCTCTAAAATCAACTAAAACACATGCAACATGCTTTTTTAACTTTCTTTAAAATTATCTCAACATACTTATGCATAACACCTTAGAAATTGTAAAAACAAATATCAACTTCTTTTCACATAAACAATTACCTTTTCCTTGGAAATAGCTTATCCTTAAAATCAATCGGAATTAATGACATAAAGCTAGCTATTAACAATGACAAATACATTCCCTCAGCACCAAAGTATCTCCATAAAATTCCAGCCTTAACTCTTTCACGCTTTCCTTTAAAAAACTCATTATTTTCAAAATCTATATATATTTCTTTAAAAAGTGGATTTTTTCTTAGTCTTTTAAGTACACTTCTTAAACTCTTTCTACCTTCTTTTGCCTTCATATAGTGCTCAGCCACTAATAAAAACATAGCATATAGCCAAAACGCTAAATAATGTCTTTCGGCAACATCAGTAACATGTTTCTTGAAATTTGCATATATCTTTTCTACATTCGCTATCTCAATTTCACAATAGTTTGGATAGAATGCTTTTGACATCGAATTTTCGGTATTAACATAAACATATAGTTCTTCTTCAATCATCCTAACTCTATCAATTCGAGCAAAGTACTTTGCACAAAAATCGGCATCTTCAACAGAATTATAGTTTTCATTGAATTCAATGTTATAACTTCTTAAAAACGAAGCATTAAATGCCTTATTGCATGCTGAATTAATATAAGCATAGTCGTTAAATCGTGACGGTTTTCCCAAAAAATCTTCAACTTTAAGCAATTGATTCGGAAAACATAATCCTCTTTCCTCTCTATCTCCGACAAACCCAAATATCGCAAGATCAGCATTTCCAATTTTATCATGTACTGTTTTTAAGCAATCTTCTGTCAGATAATCATCACTATCAAGAAACAGTATCCAATCTCCTATGCTATTCTTTATGCCTAAATTTCTGGCAGCTGATAGTCCTTTATTCTCCTCATGCACTATCCTAAATCTTTCATCATCCGACGGTACGACTTCCAAATACTTTGCATACTCCGGAGGATTTCCATCATCTACCACTATACATTCAAAGTCATTAAATGACTGATTACGAACAGAATTAATACAATTACAAAATTGTCCATAGTTCGTTTTGTAAAAAGGAACTATTATGCTAAAAACTCTACTATCCATACGTGTGTTATATCTCCAACAAATGTTAAAATTATATTTAAATTCAGTTTAATTCCTATTTTTTATGATTGCTGCCACGCTCATCTACTGAATCATTCACTACATTCTCATAAATCATATCCACTATTTCAGAATCTACTTCATCACTAAACTTTCTGGCAAACAGTTTTCCACTTTTCATTATGCGTTCATAATCCCGACTTTGAAAAATATATGGTCTACCCAAATTCCAATCTATATATCTCATGCAGTCGTTATTTATACTGTCAGCACATGGTGAATTCATAGCAATTGTATTCCAGCACAGTTCATCTGCACACCAACCTTTCACAAAAACTTTTTCTACAAAATTTTTCTGTGAGATTATATACTGCATTAGTTCATCTGTGATGCTAAACCAAACTTCTCCTCTATAAAACTTTTTGTTTACTTTTTTCAACCGATTCATATGAAATATTTTCTGAAGTTTTAACGTCCATCCCCTTATTTTCTGATAGAAAATCGTGCTATTATCAAGACCTTTTCCTATCTTATTCTGAAATAGATAGAAATATTTTATTCTTTCCAACCCTTCTTCATCCGATTCGTATAGGTTAAAATAATTGTTTCCTTTATGTAAGTCGAAAAATTGAAATATTTTATCGGCTGTCATTAATGGCATATCCACCCCAGATATAAAATGATAATAATCATAATGTCCAGCCGCCGCAGCTTGAAACAGCTCATACTGACATATAACCTGACTGTCCCCACCCCAAGTCACGCTCTTCCTCGGAACTAGATATACCTTTGATTTTTTTGTAAGTTTGCTTATATCATAAGGTATTTCTTTGATTTTCAAATCAACATGAACATAGAAATCATTTCTTTCATCATCAAGCATATTCATAATGAGTTTTAAAATTCTCCACTCATTATGAACCATAATCATATAAGCATGTCGTCCTGTATTATTCATTTTTTACTTAATCCTTTTACACGTAATCCCCACTATACATAATCAACAGTAATCTCTACCGACTCTCTCATATATATTTGCCAAAAATGTTGATTTCTCATACGCCATACGGTCTGACTCTCAGATCATAATATTTCTTTACTATATGATATAAACGACTGTATTTTATTTCATCCCCATACTTGGCATTTAATTTTTTGTCAAAATCCTTCTTTAAGAATTTTCTCCAAAAACTGCAAATACGGTCGTTAGCAACAAGTATCTTGATGATTTCCTGCTCATCATATACATACTCAATTTTTGTCTTTTCCTGTGCAGATACATTATTGCTCCATCTGTAGATTCCGGTTATCTCTCTTGCTCTTGCCAGCCTATACTTTTGCTGAAGTCTCAAGCAATACAACCAATCAGTCGCCATCCCTAACTCTTCTGAAAAGCCTCCGCTTTCCATTGCTGCGCTTCTCTTTATAGCAAAGCCGCATGTCGGAGGGCCAAAAAAATTACCGGAAAACATATTAGAAGCAAGTGGAAAACCGATTGGAATAACGGATTTTATTAGCTTACGCAAACCCTTAAGTTTCTTTTCTTCCTCGGCTTCAATCCCTATAACAGACCGCTTAGACAAGATAACATCAGGCTGATTTTCCCTTAATATTGTTCCCTCTAGTATATTAAGACAATTCAGCGTAAGCATATCATCATCATGAAGCATCACCACATATTGTCCGTCTGAATATATAAACAACCTGTTAAAATTCTTGATCAAGCCAAGATTTTCCTGAGTTTTTATGTAGGTGATCCTATTGCTTTCCAATGACATCAGATATTTCTCGGTCTCATCATTCCTCTCCGACCAGTCATCTACGATCAAAATATTATAGTCATCATACGTCTGCTTCAGAGCGCTATCCAAAGCCTCTTTCAGCAGATCGACTCTTTTGTAAGCCGGTATTGCAATTGTAAATTTAGGATTCTTTACTTCTGATTCCCTCAGTACTAAAACAGGAAGGTCTCTTATCAACCTAAAATTGTCTTTATTATCCGTTATACTAATCATAAATCCTATTCCTACTGTTTATTTTTGCACTACACTTCCATTTTTCATTATCACCCCAAAATTTTCCCGCTGCACTGTTCATATATTTTCATCAATTTCTCAACTATCCTCTGCGGGTCATGTCTTTCATGGGAGACCTTTTTTTCAGCATCCGACATTTTTTTCAATGTCTCCGGCTCTGCCGAAAGATTCATAATATTAAACGCAAGTGTGTGTGGTTCATTATAAGGGTAAAGCAAGCCTGCATTTCCGTTTTCAACAATATCCTTAACTCCTCCCACATTTGCTGCTATCACAGGGCAGCCCAAAAGCTGGGCTTCGCAAAGCGAATTAGGCGAATTGTCAATTATAGAAGGATGTACATAAATATCAGCATTAAGCAGTTCTTCAGCGACCTTTTCCACATTGATCATACCTAATAAGTTTACATTTACATCCTCATGCTTTATCCCGATCTTCCTTTCATCACTCATGAATTGATCCGGGCGTCCTGCAACATTCCACTCAAATGAAAAACCAAATTGCTCTTTTAAAAGTTTTGCAGTTTCAAGTATCATTTCATTTCCCTTAAGCGGACTTGCCTGTGTGATAGTGATCAGCCTGAATTTATCTTTTTTATCATCATATTTCCAATGCTCTTTAGAGTCATAGATTTCAGGTCTTATAACTTCATCACAATGAAAATATTTTGCATTAGGGCTGAAATATTTCACTATATTTCTATCCCATTCCGTCCTTCCCATGAAAAATCTGTTATCTTTCATGAGTTTTCTTTCAAATCTGTCTCGCGACTCGTAGTACTTTTTCTTTAGGATGTATGAAAGTAAACCTCTTGGGCTGAAATTTTTCCCTTTGAGATAATCATACCCGGTAAATACAAGAGATTCAGAATAGTCATAGATATTTGCAAACCCCTGCATATGCACTACCACAGGAATTTTCACGTCATTAACCAATGCCGCATAAGGCCACTCTGACCCGAAGCAGTGAATTATGTCAGGTTTAAAATCCTGCACAACTTTATTTAATTTTTCTCTTAATAATGACCAATAATAGTCAAAGTCATACTTCAACTTTAGCTTTGAGCCTTCAATCTTTATCGGATAGTATGTTGTACCATTTTTTTTAACTTTATCTCTCTGCTCTGGGTACTCAAATGCCACACCAAGCTCAATATTCTCTGCATATTTATGAATTGCCCCTTCAAGTGAAGCTATCCATCCACCTGTCTTCTGCTCATCATAGAGCGACGGCGTTATCGAAATCCACAATACTCTCATTTAATTTATCTCAGCCATTCTTTTTATATCAGTGCAATGCTTTTTTTACTGCTTCAAGATAACCATATCCGAATCTTTCATCAGGTTCCATGTATCCGCCTTCTGCCCATTCATTCCAGGCGAAAAGGAAGATCATATCTTTATCGTAAACATCTTCTGCCCTGTCTATCTGTGCTCGAAGATATTTTTCAAATTTCTCCGGACTGGCTCCATTTATAACAAAGCCTCTGCGCTCCTTGCGCGGTGTATTATCCCAGTCTACAAAGGCTCCGGGAATTACCTTGCTGCTTTCAGGTGTCTGGTTTAATATCCTCTGCCATATATCATCATAATCATAAATAGCCGGACCATCATTTCCGCCTGATTTTTCAAGAAATACAAATGGATCTATATTAAAGTACTTTTGAGATGCATTTGATATTTTGCGTTTCAGCTTTCTGAGCAGCGCATGCTTTCCCTGCTTCATTGCAGAATATGCATACTGCGGCTGATAGTCAATGAAGTAGTCAAGCCTCTCTTTTGCTTTTTGCGAGCCACTCAAGCGGAAATTTGTTCCCTGCGACATGTAGGTAATTCCGTCAAATCCTTCCTTCTTTGCAAGCTCATCCCAGTAGTCAAGCATAGGGATAAGGTTTTTAATCTTCTCCGGACTTAAGAATACCAATACAGGTTTCCCATCTACTCTGATATAACGCTCATCCTTAAAATATGGCAAAAAATATTCAAAGTGCTTCTTCCACTCCTCTTTATCACCATAGGTTTCTGCTATAAGGACTTTTGGTTCTTCAGTTGTCCACTGGTTTGTCCAGTCTTCATTAGCCCAGCAAATGCAGTAATGTGTCTTACAATTACTATTGTTTCTGTAAAGCTCTATCGGCTTTTCTAAAAGAAGCTTTCCACCAAACCAATAATGGTAGAAGCAAAACCCATAAATTCCATATTCTTCAGCAATTGCAGACTGCCATTCAATTGTTTTATCATCTAAAAGATTGTAGTAGTTATTATCAAGTGGAATCCTCGGCTGATAATGACCTTCAAAAAGAGGCTTTGCCTTTTTCATATTGACCCACTCTGTAAAACCTTTCCCCCACCATGCATCATTCTCCGGTATACAATGAAACTGTGGAAGATAAAAGGATATTATTTTCATCTATTTTATGTCCTTCTTAATTAACTAAATATCTATAATTTAAAAACTGTGTATATTAATAAGCACAATCTCTAAGATTATAACATAAAAAAAGCTCGAAAAATCTATTTCCGAGCTTTTCATTTACACTATTCTTTTATTTACAAAAGTAAACCTGTCAAAATGCTAAGATTTTCCCCAAAATCAACATCTTTTACCTCTCACAAATTCCAGTAAAAATTTTTCTATCTCTTCTCCCTTGTCTTCACCATTCACATATCGCTTGGCAGTTCCGGCAAAAAGTCCGGCAAGTCCGGCGCAGATGTACTCCCTTTCTCTACCTGTCGTTTCCCTAAAAAAACTCTCACAATTCAAAAGAGAATTATACATATCTTCATACACAAATGTCAGCATGTTATTTTTTTCAAGAAGCCTTATAAATTCACGCTTTTCTTTGATATAGGAAGCATATATCCTGCATATATCATCAATACTTACCGCTTTTCCACTGCAGCAGCATGGTTCACCTCCAAGGCTCACACAATACTTCCTCTCAAGCTCAAAATTAACAACCTTCTCTTTTGACTCAAAAAGACTATAAAATGTTTGCCTTGAAACTTCTGCTCTCTTGCACAGCTCACACACACTTATAGAAGCAAAGTTTTTCTCTTCCATAAGACTTATCAGAGCATCCGCAATCTGAGCCTGCGATGCAAGCGCGGTCTTATTTGTTCCTTTATACATGCTTAAAACCTCATTAAAACAGTTTTCTTAACTTTTATGTACTTCAGTTTATCATCGATGAAAAAATATATCAAGAAAAAGGTTGACACATGTCAAAGTTAGTGTTACATTATAGTCAGCTTGACAGTTGTCAGGTTTTTATTTTACCTCTTTATTAGCACTCTATCATGCGGAGTGCTGACAAAACACAAAAATATGCAGGAGGATTCCTATGAACAACACGTATTCTACCGTCATACCCGTTTTTAATGTAGTTCTGGTACCTGACGCTAATTTATATTTCAAAAAGAATATCTTCAACGCTCTTTCCGGTAAATCTGCCGAGAAAGGACTTGAGGTTCTTGTCCTCTCATCAAAAGAGGAGAACTTTTCCGAAAAACTTGATCTGGAAGATTTCTATAAGATCGCAGTTGCAGGTACCGTTACCGATATAACCGAAAATGGTTATGTCGTTATCCATATAGATACGCGTGTTAATGTCCTTTCCCTTTCCAATGACGAGAATGACAACGCGGCTGTTGTAACTTCTATTCGTGCAGATATCGGAGACATGTCCGTTACCGAGCAGGCAGATCACCTCGAAAAGATCCGTCAGGTCATGACCGATTATCTTGATAACGTAGAATGGGGTGCAGCAGTTAAGAACTATGTTATGCAGTGGAAATCTCTGAACGAGATGATTACAGCTTTATCAATGAATCTTAGGATCTCCGCTGCTGAAAAATACAAGATTCTTGCCGAAGACAGCGTTACTAAGCGAACTGAGCTTATAGAAAAAGCTCTTTATGAGTTTTTTGAGATCACCAGACTCACCAACGAAGCAACGGCTGCACAGGAAGAAGACTACAAAAAAGTTTATCGTGAACAGGCGATCAAAAAGCAGATGGACTATCTGCAGAATGAGCTTGATGAAATGCACCCTGAAAAAGTGAGTGATATCCAAAAGTTTGAAAAGCTCATCAAGAATTCTCCTATGAATGATGAAGCACGTTCTGAAGCCGAGAAGGTTTTAAACAGGCTCAAGCAGGAAGGCAGCAATTCTCCTGAAGCCGGAGTACTCTATGATTATCTCGACTTCGTTACAAGCCTCAGTTGGGACGCTCCTGAGAGTAATTTTATAGACATTTCGGAAGCATCTAAGATTCTTGATAACGAGCACTATGGTCTCAAAAAGGCTAAGAGGCGTATCCTTCAACAGATTGCAGTTATGAACCTGAAAAAGCAGCAGTCAGGCTCTATACTTCTTTTTGTAGGTGCGCCCGGAACCGGTAAAACAAGCATTGGTCAGAGCATCGCCCATGCTCTTGGACGCAAGTATGTACGTGTAAGTCTTGGCGGAGTCCGAGACGAAGCCGAGATCCGTGGTCACAGAAGAACTTATATAGGTGCCATGCCGGGTCGTATAATGGACGGAATCCACAAAGCAGGTGTTTCAAACCCGGTCATGGTACTTGACGAAATCGACAAGCTCTCTCAGTCTTATAACGGCGATCCGGCAAGCGCACTCCTTGAAGTGCTTGACCCCGAGCAAAACAGCACTTTCACTGACCACTATATGAACGTACCGTATGATCTTTCAAATGTTATGTTCATTGCCACCGCAAACTCAGTTGAAACCATTCCGGAACCCCTCCTTAACCGAATGGAAGTCATACAGTTTCCGGGCTACACTGCCACCGAGAAGCTCCACATAGCAAGGGAACACCTCCTCCCGAAATCTATGAAAGCCATGGGGCTTTCCGATGGCAGCTTAGAGATAACCGATGATGCCATTAAAGCAATCATTTCTGATTTTACAATGGAAGCAGGAGTGCGCGGTCTTAAAAAACGTCTTGATACCATCAGCCGGGAAACTGCTGTAAGACTTCTTTCAGAAAATGCAGAAAAGATAGTCGTTGAGCCGAAAGACCTTCGCTCATTCCTTGATATGCGCCCGATTCACCACGATCGAGCACTTGAAAAGAAGGCTCCGGGAATTGTCACAGGGCTTGCATGGACTAATGCCGGAGGCGATATCCTTTATATCGAAACTATTCTTACTAAGGGTAAGGGAAACATTTTGATCACAGGTCAACTCGGAGATGTTATGAAGGAATCAGCTCAGATAGCTGTGAGCCTTGTTAAATCCATGTATCCTGACAAAGCAGAAATTTTCGAAAATAATGACCTCCATATTCATGTTCCAGAAGGTGCTGTTCCAAAGGACGGTCCTTCAGCCGGAGTAACACTTACAACAGCTATCGCATCGCTTATAACCGGTCGTCCTGTAAGCCCCGAGATTGCTATGACAGGCGAAATATCTCTTCAAGGGAACTCAATGCCGATAGGCGGGCTTCCTGAAAAGCTGATGGCAGCTGTCAGAGCCGATATAAAGAAAGTATTGATTCCATCCGAAAATATCGACGACCTCGAAGATGTTTCAGACGAAATAAAATCGCAGCTTGAAATAATACCTGTCAAAAATATCAACGAGATATTGCAGATAACAGGTATTTCAGATAAAAGCACTGACAATTCGATAAAAATTGCATAAAAAAAGTTGAAGGTTGGCGCACAATTGCGTCAACCTTCATTTTTATTTTCCGTCGTTTTCTTTCTGTGCCTGCTTGGCCGCCTCTGTCTGCATCCTTATAGCTTCTGCAGCGATAAGATATCGCCTTGCAAGCGATTTAGTATATGAATCCGAAGAGTTATTACATTTTGTATATTGCTCAAGAAAATAGTCCTCAGCCTCTGTAACTTCATTAGCCGCGATTACCTGACCTTTGCAATACCACGTTCCCGTCATTGGATCATAATGAGACTTCTGCATTTTCTTACTAGCCTGTGCTTCAAGCCCTGTTGCCCGTGCTAATTCCTCGATAAGATTATTCCTTTCACTACCCTGCAATGCCATATATGAATCCCCCTGTCTAGACCATTTCAAAATCCTATACACATATATTTTATCATATCCACAATTAAAAAGTTGTTCTGTGTATCATACAAGCGACTGATCTACTTCCACTACAGCTTCATAGGCTCCAAGCGTCCTTATCTCTTCTTCTACGAGCTTTTTAACTACCGAAGGCTGCTTCTTAAACTTAGGAGGAACTACCACATCAAACGAAAGTATCGTCACATTTTCCCCTTCTTCGATCCTGAGATCATGTATCGTTATCAGTGGATCTATGCCCTTAAGAAGTGTCATGATGCGGCACTGCATCTTCTCTCGCTGTTTATCGCCTATATGTACCGGATCCATATGAATCACCGCCTCGCACCCAAGCTTAGCTTTTAACTCACGTTCTACCTTATCAATGCAGTCATGAAGTTTATATATATCATCATCACCTGAAACCTCCGCATGAAGTGATATCATAACTCTTCCCGGACCATAATCATGCACCACAAGGTCATGCATACCTATGATCGCCGGATGCTCCATAACGATCCTTTTTACATCATCTACAAATTCTCTTGTCGGCGGTTGCCCAAGAAGCGGTGCAATCGTATCCTTTACAGATGACGCACCTCCATAGATTATAAATATGGCAACCAGAAGTCCACAGATACCATCCACATTTTTCCCTGTGATATAGTGAACTATCATGGATGCCAGAACGACAGTCGTCGAAAGTGCATCTGATACAGAATCCATCGCCGTTGCATGCATTGCTGTAGAGTCGATTTTTCTGGAAAGCGATAAATTATAGCTATACATATACAATTTCACAAGGATAGAAACTGTCAATATGATGCCTGCTGTCAGCGATGTTTCAATTTCTTCCGGCGTTATTATCTTAATTATCGAAGTTCTGAAAAGCTCTACTCCGACCATAATAATCAAGATAGACACTATCAGTCCCATTAAATACTCGATTCTTCCATGTCCGAAAGGATGCTCTGTGTCCGGCTCTTCACCCGCAAACTTATAGCCGATCATAGTCAGAAACGATGAACCGGCATCAGAAAGATTATTAAAACCATCTGCCACTATAGCTACAGATCCTGTCATCATTCCTGCCAATTCCTTAAAGGAAAAGAGCAGAATATTCAAAAAGATCCCCACTATCGAGCACATCATTCCGTACTTCTGTCTTATTTCCGGATTATGAATATCTTTATTTTTACCAATAAAAATACGTTCCAAAATCGAGATCATTAAACTCACCCCTTAGTTTTTTTCAAGGATGACAACTGCAATATAACAACCACAATTCCTGCCGCAAGCACTAGCCCATAGAACGATATTCCCCTTGAAAGTACCATTGACGGCGCCACATGCCCGATTCCAAAGACCGTCTTAAACGCTCTCAGATAGCACGATTCACTTACACCTACAGCTCCGGGGATTGGTATCATATCTGCAGACACCGAAACGCATGCCTGAAGCAAAATGATATCTATTGCAGATGTTCCCTTAAGACCAAAACTTTTATATATCATGTATGTAACCGCAAACCGCGATGCTCTTTGTAAAAAGATAAAGATAATTACTTTATAAAATACAGATTTATGCTTAAGTATATAGCCTGCACCTTCTCTATAATTCTTCATCATTTTATTTACACGATTAACATGTTCATCATGCCGCTTCAAATGATGAATGCTATCTATCCTGTCAATTATGAACAGTAGTGTTTTCCTTATGGACTCACCGCAGAATAATGCCAACAGCATAAATAAAACTGCAATTACATTCATTGCTATTCCAAGGTCAAAGAGCCATCTTAACTGACCAAGGCACCCGACAAGCTTCCATTTACCCATCAGCGCCATGATGCCTACATATACGAGAAGCATTCCCTTATATGCTATTGCGATAACTATCAAAGCAATTGTAGAGCTTGAAAATTTTATGCCGTCTCTTTTCATTTCAAGCATTTCCATAGGCTGTCCGCCGGATGCTGAAGGAGTTATCGCACAGAAATACTGCTCCACAAGAATATACTTAATAGCATGGCGCATAGGTATCTTCACATGAATCGACTTAAATATTACCTTAAGACTTAACGCACTGAAGACAACAAAAAGCGCATTACATATACACCCCGCTGCCAACCACCTTTTATCTGAATTATTTATCACCCCCATTGTTTCATTAAAATCAAATTTCTGAAAAATTACAGTAAATGTAATTGCGATTAAAACGACAAGTACGCCTACATAGATCAGATTTTTCTTATTTTCACTCAAGCCAAAACTCCTCTTCCGTCAATTCTTTCTATAAACCTCTCTAGTGATCTTTTCATGCGACGAACCCGCAAAATCCTCTGTCTCAGTCATTCTGAAACCAGCCAGATCTGTCTTAAGAAAAACATCTCCCGGATATTTCCTGTTCCACTTATAAAGGATCAGCTCTTCAATATTTTCATCATCCGGGCACTCATGATCACCCTCAATAAACGCATACTCACCCTCTTTAATAAGTTCTAAAAAGTTTTCTGATATTTCAGCATTCTCCGGAAGCCCTTCTGTAAACTGCTTTGCTGAATATCCACTCATCCAAAGCTTTTCACCATTCGTATCGTTCAGAATGTGCTCTCTTAAAACCCTATCCTGACTTTGCCTTCTTCCATTAAACATCAGGCCCATACTGTCATCAACGACTGTAATAATCTTCATAAAGATCTCCTCATAGATGTATTTATAATTCAAATACTCATAATATCAGATTATATCATTAAAACCTTTCACAAAACATAAGATTATAAGGTATTATATATATAGCAAAAATTTAGATTGGAGGGATTTATTTGCGTTATCCTGAATTTTTGAAAGATAATGGCACTATTGGCTTTGTAGCCCCATCTTTTGGATGTGTTGGTGAACCTTACGAAAGTGCCTTTAATTCAGCATTAAAAAAATTTAATGAAATGGGCTATAAGACAGTTTTAGGACCCAACTGCCGTCTTGCCGAAGGGATAGGCATAAGCAATACGCCGGAAAAATGCGGCAAAGAGCTAAACGAAGCCTATACTTCTGGCGAGAGTGATATCCTTATATCATGCGGCGGCGGAGAGCTCATGTGTGAGGATATTCCTTATTTTGACTTCGAAGCCATAAAAAATGCTATTCCTAAATGGTACATAGGATATTCTGACAACACTAATTTTACATTCCTTTCTGCAACTATCGCTGACACAGCTGCAATTTATGGCCCATGTGCCGGAGCTTTTGGTATGCGTAAGTGGCACCCGTCAATCGAAGATTCTTTCTCACTTTTGAGGGGCGAAAAGCTTAAATTCAGCACCTATGACGGTTGGGAAATGACTTCATTAAAAGACGAAGATCCACTTGCACCGTATAACATCACAGAAAAAGAAGCTTTGTACTGCGAACTTTCTGAAGCAGCTTTCAAAGGCCGCCTTATAGGCGGATGCATGGATTGTCTCGGAGTTCTTTTGGGTACAAGATTTGATAAGGTTAAAGACTTCACTCAGAAATATGCTGATGACGGCTTTATCTGGTTCCTTGAAGCCTGCGACTTGAACGTGCTTTCCATCAGACGTCAGCTTTGGCAGATGCGTGAAGCTGGTTGGTTTGAAAATGTAAAAGGATTCCTTATCGGAAGACCTCTTCACTACGACGAGCCTATAATGGGATTAGACCGGCACGAAGCCGTTGCTTCCATGCTCAAAGAATTCAACGTACCTATAATAATGGATATAGACCTTGGGCATCTTCCGCCGATGATGCCAATGATAACCGGCGCACTGGCAGAAGTTAATTACAAAAATAATAATCTGTCCATCAGCTACACTCTGCAGTAATACTTGATAATTATGTTCAAAAAAAGACTATGAATGTGCTAAACACACTTTCATAGTCTTTTTATATGCACTTATGCTTTCATTATAACAAAAAAGAGCTCGCACATAGCAGCAGCTATCGTAATAAAGCTTCCTCCTATGATAAGAACAACTATCAACGGTATCGGAAGACTCTTCCTAAAAATAATCCCATTAATGAACATCACGATTCCTATTGCAAGGAAAAAGTTTATTATCAATACTGCTGTAAGCATTATGCTAAATCCTCTCCATTTGATTTAATAACCTTTGCATACCAGTCAAAGGACTTCTTCTTTCTACGAGCAAGTGTACCTGTACCATCATCGTACTTCTCAACATAGATAAAGCCATATCTCTTAGCCATCTCACCTGTAGAAGCACTTACAAGGTCGATACATCCCCATGGTGTATAGCCCATGAGATCTACGCCATCCTTAACAGCCTCTTTCATCTCAGCAATATGTTTTCTGAGATAATCGATACGATAACTGTCATCGATCGTGCCGTCCTCTTTGAGCTCATCTCTTGCACCAAGACCATTTTCAACTACCATAAGCGGGATCTGGTATCTGTCATAAATTTCATTAAGAGTATATCTCAATCCCTTAGGGTCGATCTGCCATCCCCATTCACTTTCTTCAAGGTATGGATTTCTAAGACCACCTATAAGGTTTCCGCCTGTAGTAGCGCCTTCTCCTGCAGCGCTTGCACAAGAGCTCATGTAGTAACTAAATGTATAGAAGTCAATAGTTCCGTTCTTAAGATCCTCTGCATCTGTAGGCTCAGTCTTAAGATGGATATCATTTTCCTCAAAGAATCTATCAGCATATGAAGGATAATATCCTCTTACCATTACATCACCACAGAGCCAGTTCTTGATCTGCATCTCATTCTGAGCCTTGATCATATCCTCAGGACGGCATGTTGCAGGATATGTTGTAAGGAAGCAGATCATATTACCCATCTTAAACTGTGGATAATTATCATGCGCATACTTTATAACTCTTGCAGATGCTACAAATTGATGATGAAGTGCCTGGAAACGTACCTTTGGATCATCCTTTACACCTGTGATCGGGCCTGAATACCCCTGAATAGTGCCAAGTGAAAGAACATTTCCCATAGGCATCGTACCTGAGTTTATCTCATTGAATGTAAGCCAATACTTAACCTTATCCTTATATCTCGCAAATATAGCATGGCAGTAGTTCTCAAAATATCCGATACACTCTCTTCCAAACCATCCATTATATTTCTCAACAAGCGCATATGGCATCTCATAATGAGAAATTGTGATAAGCGGCTCGATATTATACTTACGGCACTCATCGATCACATTATCATAAAAAGCAAGTCCTGCTTCATTAGGCTCACTTTCCATACCTGTAGGGAAAATTCTTGTCCATGCGATAGAAAAACGGAATACTGTGAATCCCATTTCAGCAAAAAGCTTTATATCTTCCTTGTAATGGTGATAGAAATCTATTGCCTCATGGCTTGGATACAATGTTCCTTCTTCGATCGTTGTAGTTACACGCTTTGGTGTATCTTTTGTACCATTTGTACACATATCTGATACAGATGCACCTTTACCGTCAACGTTCCATGCACCTTCAAACTGATTAGCAGCTGTTGCACCGCCCCATAAGAAATCTTTTCTAAATGTCTTCATATCGCTCCTCCTTAAAACATCAAGACTGATCTTATATTACTTTCTGGAAGTAACTCTTGAAATATGTACAGTCAGGTACAGCATCTCCTCATCTGTAACAGCCTGACCGTTCTTAGCTTCCATATAGCTCCTGATACGTTCTGCGCATTTTCTGCTTTCAGGAAGCTTCTTGCAGATAGCCTCGTATACATCATTATCTTCTGAAGGATAGTACTGTTTTTTCTCAGCACGCTGCAGAAAATATTTAAGATGTGTGATAAATCTTTCATAACTGAGAGAATCTTCATCAAGGTCTGCTTTACATGTATAACGCACAATATTCAAAATGTCTTGAAGCATTTCCGGAGTTTCTGCAGTATGGTGCATTTTTCCATCTAATTCTGCATTTACAATATGCAGAGCAAAAAATCCTGCCTCATCCTCAGGTAATTCAACACCAAGTCGTTCCTTAATTATCTCAAGTGCATGCTTACCGATAGCAAATTCCGGCTTATAATATTTCTTGATTTCCCACAGTAGTTCATTTTTGAGTGGAATTCCTTTTTTCTTTCTTTCAATTGCAAAATCAAGATGATCCGTAAGCGTTATATACACGTTATTACTAAGATGCTTTGAAAGATGTGTAGCTGCATATTTAATTATCTCATCTGCCGTCTGCACTTCTTCATAAGGAAGCTCTGATACAAGCTGCATAAACTGCTCATTAGGCTGAGACATAACAAATTCTTTTTCTATTTTTGATTCGTCGATTTCATCGCCTACTTTTTTTCCGAAGCAAATTCCACAACCTGTATAAATTACTTCATTACCTTTATCATCTGACGACAAAGCCGCATTATTATTAAAAACTTTTTTGATTATCATAGAATTCATTATAAATTATTTAAATAGTTTTTTAAATCAAAAAAGACCGGGTCGTCAATAATATATCCATTATAACGAATGGATATAAAAATTTACGATCCAGTCTTGCCTGTCGCCAGTAACAATCTGAAATATTGTGATAAAAGCATTATATTATCTAATGCTATTTTAGTCAATATTTACATTTAGTTAAAAGCTTTATACTACTGTTCTGACAGCATTCATAAAACCTACACTTGTTTTCTCAAAACCAAACTCGTAGGATTTAGTCTTTCCCGCTCTTGACATTTTACCGGCAAGTTCCTCATCGCTGAGTAACTTCAATATCTTTTCTGAAAATTCTTTTGAATTATATGGGTCTACAATAAACCCTGTTCTGCCTTCTTCTATAAGGTCATACGAACTATCTGCATACTTGGAGGCTATCACAGGCAGACCACAGCACATTGCTTCAAGTGTTACAAGTCCAAAGCAGTCCTCTCTTGTCGGAAATACAAAAATCCCCGAATTCTCATACTCTGCCGTTAGATCCTCTCCACTCATGAATCCCTTGAACTTTACTTTATCGGAAATTCCAAGTTCTGCTGCCTGTTCTTCAAGCTTACCCTTTTCTGGTCCCTCCCCAACAAGGTGAAGTTCCCATTGTTCATTTTTAATAAGCGCAAGCGCATTAAGTAAAAGATCCAGTCCTTTTCTTTCAATAAGCCCACCAACAGCTACAAGTACATTATTATGCCTGTAATTATTTCCGGCTTTACTGTATCTTCTGATATCTATCGCTAATTCACTTATAAATATTTTTTCCGGGTCTGCTCCCAAATATATCTGATTTTCTCTTGTTTTTGTCGAACTTGCTATAAATGCAGACGACTTCTTTACAATATATTTTCTGAATATTTTTTGATAAAATTTAATATTCCTCTCCGCATATCTTGTGCCGTCTGACCACGAAATATATGGGATATGATTCTTATTGCACCAGTGTTTTGCAGTAAGAGCCGCCATATTATATTCCATTGAAACGACTATATCCGGAGAAATTAACTCTATTTCAGCGCCACAGCCACTCGGAATAAATTTTTCCGTTATATCTTTTCCTGTAGCACGAATCACCTTTGATTTAAGCGTATGTACATTCTTTAGACGTTCTTCACCGCCATCCCATTTTCTGAAAGAGCCTTCATTTCCCGACTGAAACAGGATGTGAATCTCCAGATCATCAATATTTTTTTGAAGATATTCAAAAAAATCAACTCTGTATGGCGATGGAATATTAGTTATTATCAGTAGTTTTTTCATGAGCTTTTAGAATCTCATCTTCTTAACTGTCTGTATAACTTCTTTATTGTTCTTAGTATGTGCAAAAAGATCAATAAGCTTTTCTATAGAATCTTCTGATCTTGCACCATTTACACCTCTGTGTATGATTTCAAGAGCTTCCTGTTCCTCACTATTAAGAAGCAGGTCATCTCTACGTGTGCTTGACTTCTGAAGATCGATTGCCGGGAATACTCTCTTTTCCTGAAGTTTTCTATCAAGAACCATTTCCATATTACCGGTTCCCTTGAATTCCTCGTAAACTACGTCATCCATCTTACTTCCTGTCTCAACTAATGCTGTAGCAAGAATTGTAAGCGAGCCGCCGTCTCTCATATTTCTGGCAGCACCAAAGAATTTTTTCGGCATGTGAAGAGCTGCCGGATCAAGACCGCCTGAAAGTGTACGTCCTGATGGTGGAACTGTAAGGTTATATGCCCTTGTAAGTCTTGTGATAGAGTCAAGAAGTATCATAACATCTCTCTTTTCCTCAACAAGTCTTCTTGCTCGTTCCATTACCATTTCTGAAACTCTTTTATGATGATCAGGATGTTCATCAAATGTTGAATAGATAACCTCTACATTATCTCCAACTATAGACTCTTTTATATCTGTTACTTCTTCCGGACGTTCATCAATAAGCAAAATTATAAGATGTATTTCTGGATTTGACTTTGTTACAGCCTTTGCAATCTGCTTAAGCAATGTTGTTTTACCGGCTTTCGGCGGTGAAACTATCATACCTCTCTGACCCTTACCTATAGGAGAAAGAAGGTCAGTCATTCTCATAGCAACTGTATTATTACCCTTTTCGAGACAAATTCTTTCATTTGGGAAAATAGGTGTCATCTGCTCGAAATTCGGACGACGTTCGCGAAGCTCCGGGCTTCTGCCATTTATGCTCTTTACATATAAAAGAGCGCTGAACTTCTCACCTGATGTCTTTATTCTCTTATTGCCTTCTACAACATCACCTGTTCTAAGGTTGAATCTGCGTATCTGGCTTGGTGCTACATAAACATCATCTGTTCCCGGAAGGTAATTATCACTTCTGATAAATCCAAATCCGTCAGCCATTACTTCAAGGATACCCTTTGCAACAACTCCTGAATCAAGTGAAGACTTATCTTCTTCTGAAACTTCACTTTCTGATTCTGTTGATTCTTTTACTTCCTTGACTTCTTCAGCTTTATATGTAGTTGTCTTTTTCTTATAACTTGTCTGATCTGTGTGCGCGCGTCCTAAACTCGATTTATCTTCTGTCTTTTTTTCAGTCTTTCTTTCAGTCTTACGTTCTGTTTTTCTTACAGGCTTGCTTTCTTCTACTACTTCTTTTCCATTTCCTTGTGCAATCACAAGTGCCTCAATAAGATCTGCCTTTTTCATTGTGGAAACGCCTTTAATACCGGCATTCTTCCCCATCTCCTTTAAAATAGCAAGGGATAAGGTTTCTAACTTTTCTCGCATCCAATCCTCCATCTATTATTTATAATTAACATATAAGTTTTACTTTTGGGATTAATATCATTTACTGCGCACGCAGTACTGAAATGAATATTGATTTATCGACTAGTTTTAAGACTTTTAGATTATACTGCCTGCATACAAGAATTGCAAGCAGTATATGTTTTTATTTAAATCCATTTTTATTAAATTTTAATAAAAATTCATTTCCAACGTTTTACACTTCCTGATCTTTCACAGAATCTTTGAGTTTTTTCATATGTTCTCGTATTTTTTTCTCGTAGCCCATTCCGGAAGGATTATAAAATTCCTTTCCATTGAGTTCATATGGAAGATACTGCTGCTTGCAGTAGTGCTCCGGATAATCATGTGGATATTTATATCCTACGCCATGCCCGAGCTTCTCTGCACTCTTGTAATGAGCATCTTGTAAATGTGAAGGGATCGTCACTCTTCCTGCCTCCTGTACTGCTTTGCTCGCCCTATATATTGCATCATATGAAGCATTGCTTTTAGGCGCTGTTGCAATATAAGTTGCCGCCTGAGAAAGTATTATCTGTGCCTCCGGCATTCCGATCCGCTCAACCGCCAGACTTGCAGCTACTGCAACCTGCAGCGCCTGTGGATCAGCATTTCCAACATCTTCTGAAGCACTTATCATCATTCGTCTTGCAATAAACTTTATATCTTCTCCTGCATTAAGCATCCGCGCCAGATAAAATACTGCAGCATCAGGGTCTGAGCCTCTGAGACTTTTGATAAAAGCAGAGATTGTATCGTAATGATTATCTCCATCCTTATCATATCTCACTTTGCGCTTCTGAATACATTCCTCTGCAACCTCAAGTGTAATATGTATCTTTCCATCCGCCGCTTTTTCAGTTGTCATTACTGCAAGCTCAAGTGCATTCAATGCAGAACGCGCATCACCATCTGAAAGATCACTCAGAAAATGCAGTGCCTCGTCATCTATCACAGCATTATACGAGCCAAGTCCCTTCTCACAGTCCGTCAAAGCCCTCATCAGAAGGTCTTCTATATTTTTCTTTGTGAGAGGTTTTAATTCAAATATTATAGATCTTGAAAGAAGCGCTCCATTTACCTCAAAATATGGGTTTTCTGTTGTAGCACCGATCAAAACTATCGTACCGTCTTCTACAAAAGGCAGAAGATAATCCTGCTGACCTTTATTGAATCTATGTATCTCGTCTATAAAAAGAATTGTCTTTTTATTGTACATGCCACGATTATCTTTGGCTTGCTGTACTACGCCTTCCATATCCTTTTTTCCGGCAACAGTTGCATTCAATTGCACAAAATCAGCTTTTGTTGTATGAGCGATTACCTTTGCAATAGTCGTTTTACCTGTTCCAGGAGGTCCGTAAAGGATAATTGACGAAAGTTTATCTGCCTTTATTGCCCTATAAAGCATCTTGTCTTTCCCAACAATATGCTCCTGTCCCACTATCTCATCCAATGTTGTAGGACGAAGTCTGGCTGCAAGCGGCGATTCTTTTTCCATCGTATTCTGACGCATATATTCAAATATATCCATTATACGAACTGATTTTTCTCCTCATCATAATGATAGTCTATAACCTGTAACTTATCCATAAGATATCTTGGTTCTACGTCATTAGCTTTGCAAAATCTTTCTAATGTAGGAAATCTATCTCTAAGTGCTGTATTAACAACGCTCATTAACATAACCGGATCTTCTGGTAAATACATAATCATGCTCCATTTCTATTATCTGTCATTTTAATCCAAAACGTAATATAGCACATAAAAAAAAATTAATCTATAAAATTTCTCTCAAATTAAAAGACCGTCCGTGAAGCCACGAACGGTCTTTGATATCTTACCCGACAAATGCATTAAAAACTGATGCAAAGCACAAAGAAACTATTGTCATGATAGCTCCTGCCAGCAGTACTCCTGAAAGAACTGCTGCTGTGCTCTTTTTAAATCCAAGGTTCAAAAAGCTCGCGCCAAGAACACCTGTCCATGCACCTGTTCCCGGAAGCGGTATTCCAACAAACAGTGCAAGTGCGATAAAAACTCCTCGACCATCTGAATGAAGTACCTTACTTGCCTTTTCACCTTTGTTAATACACCAGGTAAAAAAGCCTCCGATCACTGCCTTGTCTTTTCCCCACTCAAGAATCCTTCTTGCGAAAAGATATATGAATGGAACCGGAATCATATTTCCGATAACTGCGATGATTATAGCCTGATAGGCAGGAATTCCGGCATGAACTGCATAGGGGATTGCCCCACGCAGCTCAATAAGCGGAACCATAGAAATTAAAAATGTGCTTATATAACTCGATATCATTTTTCTTTAGATCCTCTTGTCTTCCAGATGCCCCAGACTGTAGCAGCGATACAAACTGAAGAATATGTACCACTAACAAGACCAAATGTCATTGGAAGTGCAAACTGATATATAGACGGAATTCTATACATAATTGATGCAACAAGGATTATAACTACACAAAGAATAGTTGTGATAGATGTATTAACAGATCTTGAAAGTACCTGTGTAACAGATTTATCAATAAGATCTGTGAATCCCATGTTTACATTGAGATTACGATTTTCACGAATTCTGTCATATACAACGATAGTATCGTTAATTGAGTATCCGATGATCGTAAGTACTACAGCAACAAATGAATCGCCGATCGGAATACCGAAAACAACAAATGCAAATGTTACGATACATACGTCATGCAAAAGAGCAAGAATAGCTGTTGCGCCTGCTGAAAGTCCTGAAAGTGCAGAGAAACGGATTCCAATGTATCCAAGTATCAGCAAGAATGAAACTACTATTGCGATGCATGCCTTACGAAGTGCTTTTGCTCCGATATATGGCTCTACAGCGTATGTCTGGCTAGGCTCAAGGTTTTCAACATTGATAACCTTACCAACTGCTTCACTGATCTGTGACTGCTCCTCAGGTGTAACACCTGTATTACCTGTCATTGTTACTACAAGAGTTGTTTCCTTTGTAGCATTACTTGTAGAAAGCTGAATTGTAGCATTTCTGTTAAGAACGCCATCAACAGCGGACTTTACTGCAGCTTCATCAATATTGTTTTCACTTACTGTATAGTTGATAACAGTACCACCCTTGAACTGTGTATCGAGATTGATTCCCTTTACGCAGATAGATACAATACCGATCACAAAAAGAAGTCCTGAAATAACAAAAACAAGGTGTTTCTTTTCAAAGAACTTATAATCTTTCTTTTCCTTCTTAGGCTTGAAGAGTCCAACCTTATTAAATACATTGTACTGAAGGATAGATCTAAGTACGATCTTCGAAACCTGAACTCCTACGAAGCAGTTAACGATAACACCTACGAGAAGTGTGAATCCGAATGAGATCATTGTACCAGATCCGGCAAGCATAAGTACTATAGCTACGATAGCCGTTGTGATATTACCATCAAGTACTGCAACAAATGCCTTAGCGTAACCTTTTTCTACTGCAGATTTTACAGTCTGACCCTTTGAGATTTCTTCTGAGATACGCTCTGCAATGATTACATTAGCATCAACAGCCATACCAACTGAAAGTATGATACCTGCGATACCCGGAAGTGTCAGTGTATACTGTGTGATTGAAACTGCAAGAAGCTGAAGAAGCATCTGGAATACGAGCATGAGGCATGCCACAAAACCAGGCAGTCTGTAAACAACAAGCATAAAGAGACAAACAATAGCAAATGCGATAAGTCCAGCATAGATCATTACATTAAGAGCATTTGCTCCAAGTGACGGGCTTACTGTACTAAAGCTTCTTGTCTCAAGCGAGAACGGAAGTGCACCTGCATTGATCTTTGTTGCAAGATCTCTTGCTTCTTCGATTCCGTCCATACCTGTGATAACGGCCTGTCCGCCGGAAATCTCCTGACGAACTGTAGGATTTGAAAGAAGTGTTTCATCCATGTAGATGCCCATCTGCTGTCCTACAAGGCTTGCTGTTGCAGCTCTGAACTTCTCAGCACCTTCATTATTGAATGTAAGTGAAACAACATACTCAATAACGCCGTTCTCATTCTGTGCTTCAGCCTTGGCAGATGCTACATCTTTACCTTCAACCATGATGTTTCCGCTTGCATCTCTGAATGTAAGCTCAGCCATCTCTCCAAGTTCCTGAATTGCTGATTCAGGATCATAGTTCTTTTCATCTGACTTCCATGGGAAACGTACGATGATGTACCCGCCTTCTTTGTCAATCGTAACCTCACGGTCAGCGATGTTCTCCCCATCAAGACGTGTCTCGATAATACTTCTTGCAGACTCCAGTTCTTCAGAAGTAACCGTTTCCTCTGTTGCAGGTTTGAATACTGCTTCGACACCACCACGGATATCGATACCAAACCTCATTTCCTTGATTCCTTTAATCTGGTCGCCAAGGCCGAATGCGGCAAGGAGTCCCAGCAGCAGCGTGAACACAAGGAATACTATTACGCCGCCTTTTGTTGCTTTGGATTTCATTTTCCCTCTATCCCTTTCTGGATTATAATAATGCAAACGCGGATGCATAACGCACCCGCGCACATTTTTAATGATAACAAATTAAACTCATCACTTCAAGTTATTTAAGAACCTCTTTAACACCTGATGCGAGGCCAGCGATTCCCTGAATGTCTGAAGGAATAATAATCTTAGTAGCCTGTCCGTCAGCAGCCTTCTCAAACGCTTCAAGACTCTTAAGCTTAATAACTGACTCATCAGCACCGGCTTCACGAATCATTCTGATACCATCTGCTGTTGCCTGCTGTACTTTGATTATAGCCTGTGCTCTACCTTCAGCCTCATGGATCTCACGTTCCCTTTCAGCTTCTGCTGCAAGGATAGTTGCCTGCTTCTGAGCTTCAGCCTTAAGCACTGCTGATTCCTTATTACCTTCAGCTTCAAGGATCATTGACTGCTTATGACCTTCTGCTGTTAAGATTTCAGCTCTCTTTTCTCTTTCAGCCTTCATCTGCTTCTCCATTGATTCACGGATTGCTGCAGGAGGCATGATGTTCTTAAGCTCTACTCTTGTTACCTTGATGCCCCACGGATCTGTTGCTGTGTCGATGGTACGGAGCATCTTTGAGTTAATGATCTCACGGCTTGTAAGTGTTTCATCAAGTGTCATATCACCGATAATATTTCGGAGAGTTGTTGCTGTAAGGTTCTCCATAGCAACAAGTGCATTTTCAACACCGTATGAATAAAGTCTCGGATCAACTACCATGTAATATACAACTGAGTCGATCTGCATTGTAACATTATCCTTTGTAATTACAGGCTGTGGTGCAAAATCAGCTACTCTTTCCTTCAAGATAACCCTTTTTGCCACTCTGTCTGCAAATGGAACTTTCAGATGTAAACCTGCATTCCATGTCTCTGCATATCTTCCGAAACGCTCTATTACATAAGCATTTCCCTGCGGTACGACTTTGATGCTGGACAAAATAACCAACAGTACGACAATTACAATTATAATAGGAATTGGCATAATTTTGTTCTCCTTTTTATGCAATTTTATATTATCTAAAGTATACCCCTCCGATACTCTTCTTGCAAGTGAAATGAGCATCTGTTATTCTAATCATAAGCTAAATGAAAGGTTTTTTATGGATTTAAAAAGTACTAAAACAATCGGAAATCATGGCGAAGAACTCGCCTGCAGATACCTCGAAGTGCACGGTATGAAGATACTTGATCGTAACTTTCGCTCAAGTTCCGGGGAAATAGATATAATCGCACTAAGCTCTGATCAAACGATATGCTTCATAGAAGTAAAATATCGTGATAGTGCAGACAATGGGCTTCCAATGGAAGCTGTGAACTTTTCTAAGCAACGGCGAATCTGCCGTACTTCTGACCATTATCGTGCTAAAAATTCTCTCTCAGAAGAACTTTCTTACCGGTTTGACGTTATCTCAATTACTCATAAAAATATAGACTGGATAAAAAATGCTTTTGAATATATCCCAAGACGATAGGAGGAAATACTATGGAAAAAGTCAGGAAACATATAATCTTTTCAGGACATGTACAGGGTGTAGGCTTTCGCTGGCATGCCCAAAATGCTGCAAGTGCCTATGGGCTCACCGGATGGGTTGAGAATCTTTTTGACGGCACTGTAGAGATGGAGGTTCAGGGAACTCTTCCTGCAATTGAAAAAATGCTGCTTTACCTTGGAAATGCCCGCTTTGTCCGCATAGATTCTATTGAACAAAAAAATATCCCCTTACAGGAGGAATCTTCCTTCCGTGTAAGAGGATATTGACCTATGCCGTTAACTGCTTAGGAGAATTGCTGAAATCAATATCTCCCAAGAAAAGTCTTCATTCTCTCATTTTCAGATGAAAATACTTCATCCGGCGTTCCCTCTTCGGCAATAACACCATTTTCCATGAATATTACTTTATCGCTTATATCATGGGCAAATGACATTTCATGTGTAACTATGACCATCGCTATGTGCAGATCAGCAAGGGACTTTATAACCTTGAGGACTTCACCTGTAAGCTCAGGGTCAAGTGCCGAAGTCGGTTCATCAAAGAAGAGTATCTCAGGATTCAGTGCAAGCGCCCTCGCAATAGCAATACGCTGAGCCTGACCTCCTGAAAGCTGGTAGGGATATGCATCAGCTCTATCCTCAAGCCCCATCTTTCTTAAAAGCTCCATTGCCTGCATCTTTACTTCATCTTTATGTCTCTTCTGCACGCGAACCGGCGCATCCATGATATTCTGAAGTACTGACATATGCGGGAAAAGATTAAAATTTTGAAAAACAAGTCCATAACATGATGCTATTTTCTTGATTTCATCTTTTGGCGCATACTCTGCTTTGCCATTATTCATTTTTACCATAGCGCGTCCATCATAGCAGATCTCACCGGAGTCAACTTTTTCAAGCCCCGTCGCGCATCTGAGCAATGTGGATTTACCTGAGCCGGAACGCCCGATTATCGAAAGTATCTCACCCTTATCAACTTTAACAGAAATGCCTTTAAGAACATCAAGTCCATCAAAGGATTTCCGTATATTTTTCATTTCAAACAAAGCCATCTGTAAAAACCTCTTATTTATAGTAATTCAATTTCTTTTCAAGAAGATTCATTAATTCCGCTACGATAAAGTTAAAAATATAATAAAACAGTGCCGCAGCAAGGAATGGAACCATACTGGTCTGAGAACTTGCAAGAGCTTTAGCCGTTGAAAACATCTCAGCAACACTTATCGTAAATGCAAGTGAGGTATCCTTTACCAGCGTAATGACTTCGTTTGCTACCGAAGGAATTATCTGCTTGATGACCTGAGGTATGATTATAACTTTATAGGTTTGAAATTTGCTGTAACCCAGAATCTTTGCAGCTTCAAACTGTCCTTTCGGCATTGACTGGATTCCGCTTCTGTAAATTTCTGCAAAATAAGCTGCATAGTTTACTACAAAGCCTATAAGCGCTGCTATCAACCTATATCCATTTGAAACTTTTATACCAAAAATGTAATAAGGGCCGAAATAGACGAACATTAATTGAAGCATTAAAGGTGTTCCACGCATGATAGATATATATATCTTTGCAATTCCGGATATAATGACATTTTTGCTCATACGTGCGAATGCGACCAAAAGTCCCAGCGGAAGTGAGAACAAAAGTGTAATGATAAAAATGTAGATGCTGACTCCCATTCCGGAAGCCAGCTGAATAAAGATCTTAGATAAATTCATATTGTATTATTTTCCTACTGTTGTGATATCTTCGCCGAACCATTTCTCTGAGATTTTAGCCATGGTTCCGTCTTCAGCCATTTCCTGAAGAGCATTATTCACTTTATCACGAAGTTCTGTATTTCCTTTCTTAAAGCCGATTCCATACTCTTCTGAAGCAAAAGCGTCGTCAAGCACCTTTAATTTAAGTCCGCCTGAGGTGATCTTGTAATCTGCAACAGTGCTGTCCATAGCAACGGCATCAACTGCACCCATGTCGAGATCCATAAGCGCTGTATTATAATCCGGTGTAGTCTGAAGTGTTCCAAATGATGCTGCGAGCTCAGCATTTTCCTCTTCCTTCAAAGCTGCCTCTGCAGATGAGTCTGCCTGAACCTCGATAGTCTTGCCGGCAAGGTCTGCAGCTGAATTAATTCCTGAATCTTCAGCTACAACAAATACCTGTGTATTGTCAAGATATGGAACTGACCATTCATAGTCATCTTCACGTCCATTCATAGTAAAACCGTTCCAGATACAATCTATTGTGCCTGCATCAAGCTCAGCATCCTTTGAATCCCATGCGATCGGCTGGTAAACGATCTCAAGCCCAAGCCTTTTTGCTGTCTCTGCTGCGAGGTCAAGATCAAATCCGACAAAGTCCCCATTGTCATCTTTATATCCCATAGGTGGGAAATCCTGATCAAATCCAACTGTTAATGTACCTGCACCTGCTTCTTTTGCAGAAGCTGCATCAGTTGACGAACTTTCAGATGATGAAGGAGTACCTTCCGCATTATGGGAAGCATCTGCCCCACAACCTGCAAGTGTTAATGCCATCACTGTCGCCATTGCCATAGAGGCAAATTTTAACTTTTTCATATGCTCCTCCTAATCTTATACTAAGTATGATTTATACTTCACTATGCTACCACACTAAAGTGAAATCGTCAACTTGGTATATATTATTTTTTCGAAGCGTCCATTTTTACTTTAAGTCTGTCCATCCTATCGACAAACACAAGTATTTCCGCAACAACTTCATAAAGTTCAGGAGGAATCATATCCCCAATATCAAGATTTGAAAGAGTAGCCGCCAATTTATCATCTCTATGCACCGGAACGTCTGATTCTTTCGCCTTCTCAATGATCTTCTCCGCTACTCTTCCCTTACCCGAAGCAACTACAGTAGGCGCTGCATCTTTAGGATCATACGCTATTGCAACTGCAGTTTTTGCCCTTAGTTCTTTCCCCTTTTCGTCCATCTATGCCCTCACATCAAATGACGTTTTCTGAATAAGTTTTGCATTACTTCCCTTATTAAACATTATTTCCGGAACGCTCTTAGCTTCCTTGTTCAGCGAAACATCCGAATGCATATGATAACCACGTTTTTCAAGATTTTTATCAAGCTCAGGAAGATATTTTGCTATGAAGTCCAAAAGAGACTCATCCTGCAAGATAAAATGCGTAGTCACCTTGTCGTAATCTTTCATAGTCACATGTACATCTACTGTTCCCAAGTGCTCCATATCCAAATGGAGCAAAGCCGAACAATTTCCATCTTTTTCAGCCAGCTTCTTTTTATTAGTGTAAACATACAAGTCTCCATGCGACGCCATATCATTCATCTTTAACGGCAGTTGGATATACGTCATCGCTGCGTTAAGACCGTTTATAAAGTCAACATTTGAATTTAGATTATTAACCGCCTGTGAAAGCGGTGTTTCACTTCTGCCAGTATTGCGTAAAAGTTCAGAAGCCTCACCCAATACCCTTCCAAGCTTTTGATAGTATGCCTGAACTTTCTCCTGATCGGCAACTTCCTCAGGCTCAAGCAGTAAGTTTGCCTTTATCTGATTTCTAAGCAAAAATTTATATGGTTCTGAAGAGATCAATTCTCTGACAGCCGCTTTCGCATCCTCGCCTTTGAAATTTACTCCTTCGCTCTCTTCCAAAGAGGCCTGTATCAACTCAAGCGTCTGCTTAGGTGTAAGTTCCCCCGCTGCGACCTTCGCTGTAAGCTGCGCCGGGAATCCGGCTTTATTCATAAGCTCTGCAAGCTTATCAGCGCCTTCACTCCCTACGAGCTTAATAAGGTCATTTCCAACTGCTCCGGGCTTCGAATACTGCGGATCAGGCTTTATTACTTCAGCATTTCTTTTCCCTGTATCTGCTTCATTTTTCTGAACCACATTTTCATTTTCTTTTTGATTCCCATCAGCAGAAAGTTTTTCCAGGCCTTTTTCTGCCTGCTGTATGACTTGCTTTCCGTCTTCTGCAGCCTCCACATTTTCTGTTTCCGCTGTTTCAACGCCAAACATTGCAAAAAGTTTTTCAGAATTTCCATTCAATGCCTCTGACACAGCTGTCGTTAATTCCGCAGACGGCATTTCCAAAAAAATATTCGTCACCGCCCTATTCATCGAAATCGATTCGCCAGCCATCTCCGCAAAGCCTTCCGAAACAGGATTCAGGCTCTCAGCAATCTTATACTGCCCCTCTTTATACGCTTCAAACTGCTGCACGTTTTCTTCCGTCAGCGGTATTCCGAGCTGTGTCATCTGCACTATTGATGCCGGGTTCGCCATTGGATACTTAGCAGCAAGATTTGCCATCCCCTGAAGCGCCCTTGTATCGATAGGGAGCCCTCTTTCCATCATGGCCTTTACCATATCAGCATTTTGCGCTGTGATTGGAAGATCCGCCGCACTAAGGGCTTTCGCCACAGCAGAATTGTTGTCTAAATTAGCATATAAGGGAGTTAGTGTAACCGAAGAATTGGTTGCACCTTTTACCTGAAACGATAGGATTTGCCCAATTTCCACAGAAAGTCCTGCAGAAATCTGAGCTTTTATCATAGCATTATTTTTAAGCATTATGGAAGCAATGCCTTCTTTGGTCATATCAACTATCTGACCCGAGAAGACATCACCTGCTTTAACATTTATCACATTTTCAGCTGCTATCAACTTTGTTTCAGCCATCTGACTGACAGCCTCAGCTGATTGTGTACTCAAATTAACATTTGATCCAGTCTGATATAGTCCTGAATTAGAATTTATCTGTATATTCATTCCTGCCCCAGAATCTTTCCAATAAACGACTTTCGGTGTATCGGAGTAGGTCCCAGAGTTTTAAGGGCCGCAATGTGCTCCGCTGTCCCGTAGCCTTTGTTTTTTGCAAAACCGTATCCGGGATACATGGCATCATACTCAACCATAAGTGCATCTCTTGCAACCTTTGACACTATACTTGCTGCAGCGATCGAAGCACTTTTAGCATCACCTTTTATAATTTTTACCTGCTTTATATCCACACCCGGTATTACCACTGCATCGTTCAATAATATATCGGGTTCAACCCCAAGATTCTTAATAGCCTCTCGCATAGCTTCGTAAGTAGCCTGAAGTATATTTATCTCATCTATACGTTCCGGCTCTACTCTTCCAAGCCCAAATGCCACGCACTTTTCTCTTATTTCTGCCGAAAGCACTTCCCTCTTCTTTTCTGAAAGCTTTTTTGAATCATTTATATATAAAATATCACAATCTTTTGGCAATATCACTGCGCCAGCAACGACCGGTCCTGCAAGCGGTCCTCGTCCCACCTCATCAATACCACAGATGAGAAGATCACTTCCGCATTCTCTTTCATACGAAAACATCTCGTACATTCTTGCCTTTTCGGCTTCAAGCTTCTCTCTTTTTCTTCTCTCTCTTGCTTCTTTTAAGGTTTCTGTCATTACTTTACGCTCCCAAATTTATTCAATGGCCATATCCTCAATGCCACTCTGCCGATCAATTCCTTTTTCTGCACATTCCCGACATCATCCATTCTTGAATCCATGCTGGAATTTCTATTATCCCCCAAAACAAAATATTCATCCTTGCCCAAAGTTACAGGAGTACTCGCATTTCCAGCATCAACTATGGGTTCTTTACCATAATTTTCCTTCAGTTCAGTTCCATTGATATATATTTTTCCGGCAGCGATCTGCACCGTTTCTCCCGGAAGGCCTATGATTCTTTTAATATAATATACATCTTTGGAATATCTGAAAGGAAAGATGACAACATCAAAACGTTTGTAACCTGTGAAACGACATGAAATTTTATCAACAATAAGACTTTCACCGTTCTGCAGAGTATTCTCCATAGAGGCACCATCAACCACAGAACGTTGGAAGCAAAAATTTTTAACTATTATCGTTATGATTAAAACTACAAGAATATATATACTAAAATGAAAAAACTTTTTCATTATCCCCCCAAGATACTCATGATGTTTTACTCACATTTATGGTCTCTCTAATGTAATGCGTCCTACCTTACCACTTCTGAAATCATCTATTATAAATCTGATTGCTTTCTCAAGGTCAGGACGGCCTCCACCCTTAAGTGCATTTCTTTTTAATGCAGCTGCTGTAAGCGCCTCTTCTGCGCCCATCTCAACTGTAATCCCAAACTTTTCCTCCAAAAGATCAGGATGTTCTGTCTTCATAAGGTCAATAAACTGAAGGCACATATCATCAATGTTGATAACCTCATCATTCATTGAGCCAATCATCGCCAGACAGAAGCCTGCCTTCTCATCATTTATCTTAGGCCAAAGGATACCCGGAGTATCAAGAAGTTCAAGCGTTTTAGAAAGACGAATCCACTGCTTTCCCTTTGTAACACCCGGCTTATTTCCTGTTTTTGCTACTGCTTTTTTTGCATATGAATTTATAAATGTTGATTTTCCAACATTAGGTATACCAACAACCATTGCTCGCATAGGTCTGTTAATAATACCCTTTTTCTTATTTCTCTCGATCTTTTCCTGACATGCAGCCTGTACAGCAGCATTTATCTGACGCATACCTTCTCCGCGCTGCGAATTAAGTATTACAGTCTGTATTCCTCTATCCTTGAAATACTTAGCCCAGCTTTCAGTAGCTGACGGATCAGCAAGATCCGATTTATTCAAAAGAACCAGTCTCGCCTTTCCCTGACCAAGTTTATCAATATCTGGGTTTCGGGTGGCTATAGGGCACCTTGCATCCAAAAGTTCGATAAGCAGATCGACGAGTTTAACATCCTCTTCCATCGCTCTTCTTGCCTTTGTCATGTGACCCGGATACCAATTGTATGTTGTATTTGCCATCTTTACCTCACTTACTTTACTCTGCCAATTCCTTCTTCGCCCGAACCCATATGAAGCCATGCCTTACCGACAATGTCCTCTCGCTTTACCGGTCCCAGATTGGCACTTCTTGAATCTTCTGAATTATTGACATTATCACCCATGACAAAAAATTGATTATCATCTAATTTTATCTCATCACCGGCAATTCCATCATCTGCAATTTTATCTGTAAACATTTCATCCTGCGCTTCACCATTGAGATAGAGTATTCCATCTTTTATTTGGATTCTGTCTCCCGGAACACCCACAACACGCTTTATGGATGAATGAGCATTTTCATTTCCATTTGGTTTAAATACTATCACATCACCTCTTGAAGGAGGTAAGAAGCTGTAAATAACCCTATTAATATAAATTTCCTGTCCATTATGCAGACCCGGCTCCATCGAATTACCAACCACCGTAGTCTTACGTCCAAGTGTGTATATCATAAAAAAGGCAAGAATCACACCCATTCCTACCGCAAATATCCATGATATGACTTCTGCAACACGCTCATGCGAAATATTCTGTTTTCTCTGATAAAATGTAAGTCCTCTGCGTCTGCGCATAAAAACTCCTTTTAAAGCGAAAGCAGAGGCTCTTTTCCAAGATGCCTCTGCCAAAGCAAGCTAATTATAAAGAAATTAAACTTCCTTAAGCTTAGCCTTCTTACCTGTGAGCTTTCTAAGGTAATAAAGCTTAGCTCTTCTAGCCTTACCTGAACGTACAAACTCAACCTTCTCTACGTTAGGTGAGTGTACAGGGAAAGTCTTCTCTACGCCACAACCGTAAGATGTCTTACGAACTGTGAATGTAGCACGGTTGCTGCCGCCCTGGATCTTGATGATTGTTCCCTCGAAGATCTGGATTCTTGACTTCTCACCCTCTGTAATTCTGTTGTGTACACGTACTGTGTCACCAACATTCATCTTAGGTGCTTCAGCCTTAACCTGGCTTGCTTCGATCTCTCTGATAATTGCTTCGTTGTTCATTTTGAACCTCCAATAAACCGTACGGCTATCGTGTTGTTCCAAGAACTCTGCGATACTCCGTTATTTGACGTTCTTAAATGCCATGCTGGATTTCTGAATTATATCTGTAAACCAGAATCAGTTAAAATATCCGGCACCAGAGGAACATCTCCTAAAGACCCGCCTATTCGAGTCTCACAAATTTGTATTTTAACACATCGGAATATCCAATGCAATAAATACCATCACTTATGAAAAATTTAATATATGCCTCTCTGCTCTAACCATTCAGCATAAAGATCCGGCCTTCTCTCAGCAGTACGTTTTATAGCCTGCTGCATACGCCATTTTTCGATTTTTCTATGATCACCTGAAAGTAAGATATCCGGAACTGTTTTCTCATGCCATTCTTTCGGACGTGTATACTGCGGATACTCTAATAATCCATTATTAAAGGATTCTGTCTGCGCCGATTCTTTATTATTAAGAACGCCATCTACAAGTCTCGAAACCGCATCCATCATTACCAGACTCGGAAGTTCTCCACCGGTAAGAACATAATCTCCTATGGAAAGGTTATCTGTGACGATTTCCTCAAGAACTCTCTCGTCTATCCCTTCATAGTGCCCGCACAAAAAGATCACATCATCTTCCTGTGCAAGATCAGCCGCAGTCTCTTCGTCAAAAACTTTACCTTGCGGAGTTGTGTATACAACCCTTGGAGGTCGTTTACTGTTTTCAACTTTAGCCATCGCAGCCTGATATGCCTGAAATACAGGCTCACACTGCATAAGCATCCCTGCGCCTCCGCCATAAGTATAGTCATCTACTGAACCGTAGCTATTCTGAGAAAATTCTTTCAGATTAACCGTATCCAATTTGATTATACCATTACCGACAGCTCTTCCAATAATACTGGTATTCATTGCTGATTCGATCATTTCCGGAAAAAGCGTAATAACCTGAAAATGCATATTATACCAAGCCCTCCAGGAGATGTATTTTAATTATACCATTAGCCAGATCAACATCCAGTATACATTGCTTTATGGCAGGTATAAGTATCTCACCACCATCTTCTGACTTAATTATATAAACATCATTCGCTCCGGTATGCATGATACTTTCCAGTTCACCGAGAACTTTTCCTTCTTCATCAATTGCATGAAGACCTATTAAATCAATATCAAAGTACTGTCCGTCCTGCAGATCAGCAGCTTCTTCACGCAGCACTCTGATGTCAGCATTCCTGTACTTTGTTACATCATTTATATTATCGATTCCTTTGAACTTGACAATAACCATGTTCTTAAAGAATCGCACTTTTTCTATTTCTTCTTCAAAATTACCGTGCTTTGTAGATATGACTACTTTCGTAAAACCTGAAAAGCGGTCAGGGTCATCCAAATAGGGATAGACCTTGACCTCTCCTCTGATTCCATGTGTCGAAGTAATCTTACCTGCTGTAACGCGGTCATCACTGTATAATTTCGACATTGACCCTCTTATTTTCTTTCGATGATGCGGCCTTTACAACAGAACGGATTGCTTTGGCAATTCTGCCCTGCTTTCCGATGACTTTTCCCATATCGCCGGGAGCAACACGCAGCTCAACGCTGATCGTATTATCATCCTCAGTCTCTGTCACAACCACATCAGACGGGTTATCGACCAGGGCTTTGGCAATGACTTCTACAAGTTCTTTCATCGGTACCTCCCTTTCCGTGTAATATTCACTGCGAGGCTTTAATTACTTTGCAAGGATACCTGCATTCTTGAAAAGTTTTGCAACAGTTTCTGTAGGCTGAGCACCGTTTGCAAGCCACTTCTTAGCTGCCTCTTCGTCAATCTTAACTACTGCTGGCTCCTGAAGCGGATCGTATGTTCCGATGTTATCAAGTGCGTTAGGTGTTCTGCATGAAGCTGCTGCATTTGTAACTACGATTCTGTAGAATGGAGCCTTCTTCTTACCAATTCTCTTAAGTCTGATCTTTACCATTTCTTAAATCTCCTTGTAAATAAAAAAAATAAAAATTATATATATATTTCATTTGCTGATCTGCAAAGTGAAACCATCAATTATTACTGTATGCCGCGCATCATATTTTTGAGTGCGCCAAGACCGCCAAAACCATGACGATTCTTCATCATTCCAGGCATCTTTTTCATCATCTTCTGCATCTGATTAAATTCTTTAACAAGCCTGTTTACATACATGATATCAACACCGGCACCTTTAGCAATCCTGTGCTTACGCTGAGGTGTAAGTATTGAAGGGTTAGCTCTTTCTTTAGCTGTCATTGAGTGAATGATCGCTTCATTTCTTCTAAGAACCTTTTCATCGATCATTCCGCTGATGTCTTTACCACCTGTAAGTCCCGGAAGCATACTCAGGATAGAGCTTAAACCGCCCATCTTTTTCATCTGCTCCATACTTGTAAGGTAATCATCAAAATCAAATTTACCCTTTTTCAGTTTCTGCTGCATACCTTGTGCAGCTTCTATATCAACGGTCTCTGTAGCTTTCTCGATAAGTGAAAGCACATCGCCCATTCCCAATATTCTTGACGCCATACGATCCGGATAAAACTGTTCCAGATCAGTAAGTTTCTCGCCCATTCCAACGAATACTATCGGCTTTCCTGTGACAGCTCTTATTGAAAGTGCTGCACCACCTCGAGCATCGGAATCCATCTTACTGAGAACTACGCCGTCAATTCCGACTTTCTCATCAAATCCCTTTGCAACATCTACCGCTGCCTGACCTGTACTTCCGTCAACAACAAGCAAAGTATTCATTATATCAACATTCTCACGGATTCGCACAAGCTCATCCATAAGCTCTTCATCTATCTGCTGACGACCAGCTGTATCAAATATAACGACTGTATGTCCATTCTTCTCAGCATACGCAATGGCTTCTTTTGCAATAACTACCGGATCCTTGCAATCTTCCATCTTAAAGACTTCAGTTCCGACCTTTTCGCCATTTACTTCCAACTGCTTAACTGCAGCCGGACGATAAACATCGCATGCAACCAAGAGGCTTTTACGGCTCTTCTTTTTAAGAAGTGCTGCAAGCTTAGCAGTAGTAGTTGTCTTACCTGCACCATTAAGACCACACATCATTACTGTCGTAATGCTCTTACCCGGAGCAAAGTTAAGCTCCGCAGGCTCGCCCATAAGCGCAACCATCTCTTCATTTACGATCTTAATAACTGCCTGCGCAGGATTAAGTCCTTCAAGGATCTCAGTTCCTACTGCCTTTTCCTGAATAGACGAGGTAAACTGCTTAACAACCTTAAAGTTAACGTCGGCCTCAAGAAGCGCCATCTTAACTTCTTTCAGGGCTTTTTTTACATCATCTTCTGTAAGACGACCCTTTGAACGAAGGTTCTTAAATACATTTTGAAGTTTTTCTGTAAGGCTCTCAAATGCCATTAAAGATCTCCCAATATCTCGCCGGCAAGCTTTTCTATCTTAGAAGCTTCCGGTGTGTTAATATCTCCAGCCAGCTCATTTATTTCACCGACCATTAATTTTATCTTTTCAAATCTAGCCACAAGATGCAGTCTGTTCTCATAATCCTCCAGAGCTTTCCTGCATCGCTTGACCATAGTCGAAACCGCCTGACGACTGATTCCATACTCCGCTGAAATCTCTGCGAGAGAAAGATCTTCCATCGTGTAATCTGCGAAGATCTGTCGTTGATGTTCACTCAAAAGTTCTCCGTAGAAATCGAATAGCATCGCTGTTCTTGCAAAATCTTCCATCTTTTCCTCAATCAGCTTATTTTTAGAACTATGCTATAGTAACACACAAAAAAAGAGGTGTCAACACCAAATGTTAACACCCCCCTAAAAAACTTATTTAATAGTTACTGTTCACTCGCTTACAGCTCGCTTCAGTAACGGGTTTTGCCATTAGAGATTGCCTACGGCAATGGGCAAAACCCAGTGGCTTACCAAGTATATTGGGGCATAACTGCGCAGCGTAGTGCGCAGTTTGCCTCTGAACAGTAACATTTAATACTCTATCAGAGCTTTGCACGTACAAGCTTAGGTCTGAGACCGGCATCATCAAGTGCCTTGATGATCTGATTCTTATGCTCTGTTCCAAAGGCTTCAAGCGTAACCTTAAGCTCAACCGCCTCGTGTCTGTTTGTTGAAACAAACTGATTGTGCTCTAGTCTGATTACGTTTCCATCTTCTTTCGCAATTATATGTGCAACTCTTTCAAGCTCGCCCGGCTTATCCGGAAGAAGTACTGAAACTGTAAATATTCTGTCTCTCTGAATAAGTCCGTTCTGAACAACTGATGACATCGTTATCACGTCCATATTTCCGCCTGACAGAATTGATACTACCTTCTTTCCCTTTACATCAAGCTGTTTAAGTGCTGCTACTGTGAGAAGTCCGGAATTTTCAACAACAAGTTTATGATTCTCGACCATATCAAGGAATGCCATTACGAGGTCCGAATCCGGTACTGTAATGATTCTGTCAAGATTTTTCTTAAGATATGGGAAGATCTTTGATCCTGGTGTTTTTACCGCAGTACCGTCTGCAATCGTTGATGCTGTCGGAAGTGTAGTTACCTTGCCGTTTTTGAATGAAGCGCTGAGACACGCTGCGCCTTCCGGTTCTACACCGATCACCTTTGTATCAGGGTGAAGCAGCTTTGTCAATGTTGAAACGCCAGTCGCAAGTCCGCCGCCGCCTACCGGGACAAGGATAACATCAACTGTAGGAAGTTCCTTGAATATCTCCATGGCGATAGAGCCCTGCCCTGTGGCTACCCCCATGTCATCAAAAGGATGCACAAATGTAAGTCCCTGCTCCTTTGCAATTCTCATTGCCTCTTCAGCAGCATCGTCATATACGTCACCATGAAGCACTACTTCAGCGCCAAGTGCTTTTGTGCGATTAACCTTGATCAGAGGAGTGGTCGTTGGCATCACGATCACTGCACGACATCCGTAAACCTTTGCTGCATAGGCGACTCCCTGCGCATGATTTCCGGCAGAGGCTGTAATGACACCCTTTGAACGCTCTTCGTCTGTCAGCTTGCTAATTCGATAGTAAGCTCCGCGAATCTTATACGCACCTGTTCTCTGCAGGTTCTCCGGTTTCAGATAAACTGTATTCCCGCACTGCTGAGAGAAGAAATCACTTTTAATGAGTTTTGTCTCCAATGTAACTTCTTTAACTTTTTCAGAAGCCTCTTCAAAAGCCGGTAATGTCAAAAACTTTGTCTCACTCATCTGCTCTTTTCCTTTCAAAACAATTAATGTTTCTACTATACCACTAATTTTATCACTTTGCACCGTCAAAGTTGTAAAACATTAAATTATTAACGCAAAAACTGCCTTTGCATTAATTAATTGCAAAGACAGTCTTCTAAACTCATTATATTAAATTTTTAGAATTTAATTGCCTTCATTCTCAAAAAGGCTTTCAACAAACTTATCCGGATCAAATTTCTCAAGATCAGTAAGCTTCTCTCCAAGTCCTATGTACTTCACAGGTATCCCCAGCTCATTCTGTATGGAAACTGCGATACCGCCTTTAGCACTGCCATCGAGCTTTGTAAGCACAAGCCCTGTAACATTGGTTGCTTCAAGGAACTCTTTAGCCTGACTAAGAGCATTCTGACCAGTAGTTCCATCAACCACTACAAGAGTTTCCTTTCTTGCCTCCGGGTAACCGCTTTCGACAATAGTATTGATCTTTTTAAGTTCATTCATAAGATTTTTCTTATTATGAAGTCTTCCGGCTGTATCACAGATCAGCATATCTACGCCTCTCGCCTTGGCAGCCTGTATAGAGTCAAAAATAACAGCTCCGGGATCTCCTCCCTCTACACCATTGATTATATCGACATCTGCACGTTCTGCCCAGATATCAAGCTGCTCTATGGCTGCCGCTCTGAAGGTATCTGCCGCAGAAAGAAGAACTTTTTTGCCCTCATTTTTATAGATTGCAGCAAGTTTGCCTACTGTCGTTGTCTTTCCAACTCCGTTAACTCCGACCACCAAAACTACTGACTTTCCATTTTCAAAATCATACATATCATCAGTTCTTACTGATCTAAGCATTTCTTTCATGCTGTCTTTTAAGAGTTCACGGCACTCAGAAGGCTCACTTATCTTACGCTCTCTGACTTTTTTTCTCAGATCAGTCAGAAGCATTTCCGTAGTACTGATTCCAAGGTCTCCCATCACGAGTGTTTCTTCAAGCTCTTCATAGAAGTCCTCATCTATTTCCTTGTATCCTGTAAAAAAGCTGGCTAATTTAGAAAAAAATCCCAATGTATTACCTCATTCCTTAAATCTCAGGCATATTCTTCGTCGGTAAGATCCACATTTACCTGTGTAGATACGCCCTTTTCCTGCATAGTTATACCATACAATCTATCTGCTTTAACCATTGTACCTCTACGGTGTGTAATGACAATGAACTGCGTATGATTAGTCAACTTTGTAAGGTAAGACGCAAATCTGTCGACATTAGCTTCATCCAGCGCAGCCTCTATCTCATCGAGCAAGCAGAATGGCGACGGTTTAAGATTCTGTATTGCAAATAAAAGCGCAATTGCAGACAGTGCTTTTTCTCCACCCGATAGCTGCATCATATTCTGAAGCTTCTTTCCAGGCGGCTGTGCTATGATCCTTATATCTGTTTCAAGCAGGTTCTCATTATCAACAAGTTCGAGTGTTCCCTTACCACCGCCAAACAATTCCTTAAATACTATATCGTATTGCTTACCGATTTCAGAGAACTTTTCTGAAAACTGCCGTTTCATATTGTCATCAAGGTCAGCTATCACTTTTTCAAGATCATCTGCAGCCTTAACAAGATCATTTCTCTGGTCGTCCATAAATGTATAACGTTCCATGAGATTTTTATAATCCTCGATCGCATTAACATTTACTGCGCCCAGATCACGTATATCATTTTTCAATCCAGCTATACTTTTCTTCATAGCCGCAAGATCATTCTCTTCAGGATCACGCTGCGCCTCTGCATCTGACGGCGTCATCTCATATTCATCCCACATGTAGCTCTTGAGAGTTTCTGATGCATCTTCTGCTCTCTCTCGGATATTATCGATTCGATATATTTCCTTCTGAATGCCGCTCTTTTTATCAGCAAGCTTTTCCCTAGAGCCAAAGAGCTCTTTCTGCTCCTTTGAAAGCTCTTCCTTTCTCCGGATCATATCATTGAGTTCAGTATTTCTCTCATCAGAATTATTGCCATCGTCAACAAGCTTCTGCTGAAGTTCAGCTATCTCACGCTGTTTTTCCTCAGCATCAGCTGTGTTATCCCTGATATTCTTTTTATTTGCTTCAATTTCCACATCACAGCGACGTATTGAAGACTCGATTCGAGCAAGCTCCTGTTCCTGATATTTCTGAGCCTCTATCAGTGAAGCTGCCGCTTTATCTGCATCATTGATCCTGACTCTGAGTTCATTAGCCGCCGTTTCTTTACGCTCACATTCATTCGTAAGCATATCCACACGTTCTGTAAGTTCTTTCTGAATATTCTCAGACTCTTCAAGCTCCTGACTAACTCTTGCTTTAGACTCAGTAATTTCACGAATCTGATGCTCGATTTCTGATCTTTCACGCTTTAAGCCATCCGCACCTTCTTCACGCTCATTTTTACGATCCTGAAGTCCTTTTAACTTAAGTGCAGCCGTATTCCTTGCAATTCCTGCTTCCTGAATAGCTTTCTGCTTATCTGCGCTTTCCTCTTTTGCACTATATTCCTCATCCCTGAGTTCTTCTACATGCATGAGGATCTTATCAATATTTTTTAATACTCCTTTGCCTTCACTCGTGAGAGCTTCAATTTCTCTCTGTCGTCCAAGCAATCCTGCATTATTCGAGCGATATGCACCACCTGAGATAGAACCTCCGGGATTAAGTACTTCTCCGCCAACTGTAACTATTCTCAGACGATATCTGTATTTCCTTGCTATCACCAGCGCATGGTCCATATTATCGACAACAAGTATCGCACCAAGCAGGTTCGAAGCCACTGCAGAATATTGACTATCTATCTTAACAAGCTTATCTGCCGAGCCTATAGCTCCCTCTTCTTTCAGCGCTTCAGGCATACTTATATTTCTCGGCTGAATCGATGTAAGCGGCAAAAACGTAGCACGTCCTGCATGCTCCTGCTTTAATAAAGCGATAAGCCTCTTAGCCGTAGCCTCATCCCTTGTGACGATATTCTGCATTGCACCGCCAAGCGCAGTCTCGATCGCAACTTCATATTTTGACTCTACAGTAAGAAGATCCGCTACTACACCGCAAATTCCCTTTTCACGGCTCTTCTGCTCCATCACCTTACGTATCGCTCCGCCATATCCTTCATAGCGTTCAGCCATATTTTTAAGTGACTCAAGCTTTGACTTTTTCTCATGATACTCAATTTCCAAAGCCCTATGCTGTCTGTCGCACTCGGCAAGTTCTTCTCCGATAGAGCTAAGTTTAAGATCTATCTTCGCCTTTTCATCTTCCAGACCGCGGATATTCTTCTCTGCCTCATCAAGCTCTGCTGCTGCATCGCTTATCTCATGATCAAGAGTTTCCTCATCAGTCTTAGATCTAAGCACTCTCGCGCTGAGCTCACTTTTGCGGATCTCAGCCTGCTCGAGCATTGTCTCATATCGACCAATCTTAGCCTGTATTCCAGATCTTGCATTAAGAGTTTCGATAATACGGCTTTTATCTTCATCGATATTACTGTTTAACTCTGAGATCTCCTTATCAAGCCCTATAAGCTCTTCCCTGACCTCATCAAGACCTTCTGTTCCTTTTCTCAGGCGCTCATCAGCTTCCGCTTTTTTAGCCTTTACAGTTTCAAGCTCACCTTCAAGGTTTTCTCTATCGCTCTGAAGAGAAGTTATACGTCCTGTAAAATGCTCATTTGATGCATTTATTGAGTTGATCTTTTCTTTAAGGACATTTATATTGCCTTCGATCTGTCCTCTAAAAAGAGTAGCGCTTGCTATCTCATTACGCTTTTCCTCGATGCTTTTATCAAGCTCTTCTATATCATTTCCAAGCTTCTCGTATTCCGCACCGCTCTCATCATATTCTTTCGTCGCACCCGCAAGGTCACTTTCAGCTATTTTCTTCTTTTCGTCTGCCTCACGCATCTGCTCACTGTATTTATCTGTTTCAAGCAGGAATACATTGATATCGAGCTTTTTAAGCTCTTCCTTCTTGGATATATATACCTTTGCCTTCGCAGACTGCTCTTCAAGAGGTGCTACCTGTTTTTCAAGCTCCGAAATGATATCATTTACTCTGACAAGGTTTTCTTTTTCTCCGGCAAGTTTCTTTAATGCGGCAGCTTTTCTTCTTTTAAACTTAACGATTCCGGCTGCTTCATCAAAAAGTTCTCGACGCTCTTCTGCCTTTCCGGAAAGGATCTTATCTATCTGTCCCTGTCCGATGATCGAATATCCTTCCTGACCGATACCTGTGTCATAAAAAAGCTCTTCTATGTCACGAAGACGGCATGTATTTCCATTTATAAGGTATTCGCTTTCTCCTGAACGGTAGACACGCCTTGCCACAGTTACTTCATCATAATCTATCGAAAGGGCATGGTCTGCATTATCAAGGCATATTGCAACATATGCATATCCCATTGGTTTTCTCGTTTCTGTTCCCGAGAAAATTACATCCTGCATCGAAGCTCCACGAAGTTCTTTCGCACTCTGCTCACCCAGCACCCATCTTACAGCATCGGCTACATTACTTTTTCCCGAACCGTTCGGTCCGACAATTCCGGTAATTCCGCTCTTAAAATTTAATTCTATTCTGTTTGCAAAGGACTTAAATCCTTGAATCTCTATGCTCTTGAGGTACATTACTTGGCTGCCTCTAACTTTACAAGTGCTTCATAAGCCGCGCGCTGTTCTGCTGACTTCTTTGAACTTCCGGTTCCCTGAGAAACTTCTTTATCATTTATCATTGCAGCTACCGTAAAGCTCCTATTATGCTCCGGTCCACTTTCTGCAATTAGCGCATACGAAAGTTTTTCTCCACGTTTCTGTATACGATTCTGAAGATTCGACTTAGCATCATAAAAAAGTCGTTTCTTCTCCATATCAGTGATGACGAATCTGTTGACAAAATTAGCTGCGGTTTCAAAGCCGTCATCACCGGCATCGAGATATATTGCACCAATAACAGCCTCGAAAATATCTGAAACTATAGAATCATGATATCTTGAACCCTGAGCATCCTCACCTTTACCAAGAAGGATAAAGTCTGAAAGATTTATCTCCTGCGCGCAAAAAGCAAGCGTCGGTTCACAAACCAATGCTGCACGAAGCTGTGTCATTGCACCTTCATCCATTTCCGAATGATTATTGTACAAAAAATCACTTACTGAAAGCTCAAGCACGGCATCGCCAAGGAACTCAAGGCGCTGATAATCCGGATACTTGTTAACTGTAAGCTCATTTACATATGAACTGTGTGAAAGTGCTGATTTAAGAAGTGACTTATTCTTGAACGTATAACCGATCTTTTCTTCAAGATCTGAAACTGGATATTGATTGTTCATATTGTCGCTCCCTCCTGTTTTTTATAGTTTACGCATTCCATTTTCCATTATAGCGCAAAATGAGCCCCTTTGTCTCAAAGGGGCTCGCTGATTTATAAAGTTTTTTTAAACTTATTTATTTTCTGAAGCTGCCTTGATCTGAGCTACAGCGTCAGCAACAGTAACGATCTTCTCAGCTGCATCTGTTTCGATATTGATATCGAACTCCTGCTCAATACCCATGATGATCTGGAAAACATCAAGTGAATCTGCACCAAGGTCATCAGTGAATGTTGTCTCCATTGTGATCTCATCCTTGTCAACGTTGAGTACTTCTGCAATAATGTCCTTTAACTTCTCGAATTCCATTTTTGTAATTCCTTTCTTGTTTACAAATAATATTTTATTAGCCTTTTCAGGCATCCTTCAGGCTGATCATATCACGTATCTTCTCATTGATTCTTTCTTCTTTGAATGATACGCATTGAATAATGGAGTTTGTAACCTCTTTATTCTTTGAACTGCCGTGGGTTTTAACAACAAGACCTTTCAGTCCAAGCAGTGGGGCTCCGCCATATTCGCTTACGTCAAATTTTTTAAGGACCCCTTTTAATGCAGGTTTGATAAGAAGTGCACCTATCTTACTGCGAAGTGAAGACATAAGACCTGCTTTCATCTCATGTATCATAGTCAATCCCACACCTTCAAACATCTTCAGTGCAATGTTTCCCGCAAATGCTTCGCAGACAACAACGTCTGCAGCACCCTGAGGGATATCTCTCGCTTCAACGCTGCCAATGAAATTAATATCAGGGCAGTTCTTCAAGAGAGGATATGTCTCTTTTACAAGGGCATTGCCCTTTTCTTCTTCTGTACCGATATTCAGGATTCCGACTGTAGGATTCTTGATTCCGATCACATGTTCCATGTAAACAGAACCCATCTTTGCAAACTGTACCAAATGATCAGGTCGTGCGTCAACATTAGCACCACAATCAAGAACAAGTGATACTCCATTTGATGTCGGGAAAAGTGGAGCAAGCGGTGGTCTTTCCACTCCGGGGATTCTTCCTACGATCACCTGACCGCCGACAAGAATTGCTCCTGAGCTTCCTGCTGACACAAAAGCATCGCAGGTTCCGTCATGAACCATCTTCATTCCTACTACGATTGATGAATCTTTTTTCTTACGTATTGCCATAACCGGAGGCTCGCCTGTTTCAATCACTTCTGTACAGATCACAGGTATGATCCTATCCTTCGGATATGAATATTTAGCAAGCTCAGCGTTGAGCGCCTCTTCGGTTCCAACGAGATATACAACAATGTTTTCACGAAGGTTAACCGCATCGACCGCACCTTTAACTGTCTCTACCGGTGCATTGTCACCGCCCATCGCATCTACTGCAACTTTAACGACTTCTGACATAATACATCTCCCTTACTGCGTAAGCAATATTTAATATACAAGAGAGCTATTCAAAAATCAAGCGTATTTTTAATTGCTCATTGTATACGTCATTATGCCTCATTTAACCCCTGTTTTTGTTTCTCTACATAAACATTTTATACTGTAATTAGATGTAAAACGTCAATATTTTTTGTAAAAAAATACCATATTAATTATATTGTCACAGATTACAATATCATTTCTTAGTCTTTCTATGCTTACACCCTCCAGCCAAATACTTCATCTAATAACATTATTTTTTTCATATTTCTGCTCTTTATTTATAAAAACAAAGAGAATCCAGAAAAAGTCCGGATTCTCTTCGTTATAAACGTGTTAACTTCCGAGCTGCAAGCCCCGCGTACTCGCAGTATCGCTTTGCGATCCTGCTTCGTCACGGCTGGCGCCACATCCAGATATACAAATAGCGCCTAATGCAGGCTTGCCTGCACGGCGCTATTGTGCTTCTGCGCGTGGCTTTCCGAGCTACAAGCCCCGCGTACTCGCAGTATCGCTTTGCAATCCTGCTTCGTCACGGCTGGCGCCACATCCAGATATACAAATAGCGCCTAATGCAGGCTTGCCTGCACGGCGCTATTGTGCTTCTGCGCGTGGCTTTCCGAGCTACAAGCCACGCGTACTCGCAGTATCGCTTTGCAATCCTGCTTCGTCGCGGCTGGCGCCACATCCAGATATACAAATAGCGCCTAATGCAGGCTTGCCTGCACGGCGCTATTGTGTATATCTGCGCGTGGCTTGTAGCTACGCGTATATGTTCTCAAACTCAATCAGCCTGAGAGATGATTTCCTTTTTATTGTAGGATCCACAGTTCTTGCAAACTCTGTGTGGGAACATAAGCTCGCCGCACTTAGGGCATGCTACAAGATTAAGAGAAGCCATTTTCCAGTTAGCTCTTCTCTGATCTCTGTGTCCCTTAGAGGATTTGTTCTTCGGACAGATAGACATCTACTTACACCTCCTAACGCATATCAGCTTTCGCTGTTTTACTCATACTCAAATGATTATACACATGTGCTTTTCTTTTGTCAACAAAAATGATTGACACCATTTTCTTTTATTTACTGAATCTGCGCCTGAACCGCTGTTATAGCTATAACCCCTTCGACATCATGGCTTGAACATCCGCGTGAAAGATCATTCACAGGGCGAGCTAATCCCTGAAGCAGAGGTCCATAGGCTTCTGCCTTTCCCAGTCTCTGCACAAGCTTATAGCCAATATTTCCCGCATCGAGATTAGGAAAGATAAGTACATTCGCATGTCCTGCAACCTCAGATCCCGGTGCTTTTGACTCACCAACCTCCGGTACTATAGCTGCATCAAGCTGCAATTCTCCATCAAGTTTAAGTTCAGGATATTTCTCATGTGCTATCCTTACACCTTCTGTAACCTTATCTACAAGCGCATGCTTCGCGCTTCCCTTAGTAGAGTGCGAAAGCAGTGCCACTACAGGCTCAGCCTCTACAAGTGCCTTAAAACTCTTCGCACTTGAGTTTGCTATAACTGCCAACTGTTCAGAGTCAGGGTCCTGATTAAGTCCGCAATCACCGAATACAAAAGTACCCTTTGCACCCATTTCACAATCCGGTACACACATAACAAAGAATCCCGATACCATTTCAACTCCCGGAGCTGTCCTGAGTATCTGAAGAGCCGGTCTCAGTGTATCTGCAGTCGCATGGCACGCTCCTGCAACCATGCCATCTGCATCGCCCATTTTAACCATCATTATTCCATAAGTCAGAAAATCTTCATGGAGTATCTTCTCAGCTTTCTCAGCTGTCATTCCTTTTTTGCTTCTAAGTTCTACGAGTTTTTCTTTATAGAGCGCAAATTTAGAATCTTCCTCAGGATTTACAACCTCAATGTCTGACACATCAATCCTGAGTTTTTTCGCCCTAGCCGTGATCTCATCCTTATTGCCGATCAAAACAATATCTGCGATTTCATCACGCATACTCCACGACGCAGCTCTAAGGACACGATCATCATTAGATTCCGGAAGGACTATCTTTTTCCTTTCCTGCGCTGCTCTAACCTTGATTTGTTTGATAAACGCACTATCCTCTGTCCTTGCCATACCTTTTCCCTCCAATACACTGACAGGTCACACTCCTGTCCATCATTCTTCAGGAAGCATATAATATCTGGTACATCCACATCTGGATTTGTACACCCTCTGCCATATCTTCCAAATGTAGTCCTTTGTTATAAACTTCCTTCGTAACTTAGAAGTATCTGCAATTGCCGAAACTTCTATATAAAGCTCGTGTGCGAGCTCTGATTCAAATTTAATATTATTCACCTTATTTTTCCTCGTCTTTGATTATCATCAAATATCATAAGCCACCAATAAAAACTTTTCAAGTTATTATTTTGTATGTTATTTTAAGAATGAAATTTTGATCACGGAGCACATAAATATGAAAATAACAGGAATAATAGCAGAATTCAATCCTTTTCATTCAGGGCATGAATATTTAATAAATAAAGCCATGGAAGAGACCTCTTCTGATGCCTGTATAGTAGTCATGAGCGGTGATTTTGTACAAAGAGGTGAACCGGCTTTTATAGATAAGTACTCCCGCGCCGAGGCCGCCTTAAGTTCAGGATGCTCGATGGTCATTGAGCTCGGTCAGCGCTCTGCTACCGGAAGTGCCGCAGAATTTGCAGAAGGAGCTGTAAAACTGCTCGATTCCTTAGGCATCGTAGATACTCTCTCTTTCGGAAGTGAATCAGGTGATTTACAAAAGCTCGAATCAATCTGCCGTATAATCACAGATGAGCCTGCTTCATATAAGACCAAACTAAAGGAAAACCTCTCTAATGGACTTTCTTTCCCTGCCGCACGCGCTGCAGCCTTAAAGACGACCTGTGGTACAGATGAAGCCCTCCTAAGCGGCTCAAATAACATACTTGCCATAGAGTATATGAAAGCATTAAGGGCAGCTGAAAGCCGAATTACGCCTTTCACCATCAAGCGCAGAGGGGAAGCATATAATTCAAAAAACATTTCTGAAACTAACTTCAGTTCTGCCAAAGCAATCCGTGAAGCTGTAATAAGCGGAAATATAAATATACCTGAAACCGCGTTGTGCAAAGGCTCTGCAAATATCTTAAAACACGCTGTTGAAAGAAATGCCTTCCTCACTCCTGATGATTTTTCTGCCGAGCTTATATACGCCTTAAGGATGAATCTAGATCAACTCGAAAATTTCTACGATCTTTCGCATGAACTTGCAGACCGCATACGCAATACAATAGATGAATTTAAGAGTTTTACCCAATATATCGAGCTGCTTAAGACCAAAAATCTGACCTATAGCGCAATAAGTCGTGCTCTTACACACGTACTCCTGAATATAAGCCACGACAGAAATTCTTCTATATCAGATTTTTTAGAGCCTGAATATATCCATGTTCTTGGTTTTAGAAAAGAGGCTTCAAATCTTTTGAGATTTATTGAGGAAAAGGCTTCTCTGCCGCTAATCATCCGTCCGACAGATGCAGCAGCAAAGCTCAATAAAAAAGCACTGCGTTCCTTCAATGAAGAAGTACGCAGTGCCAATATATACGAGTCTGCTATAAGCCGCAAATCAGGACAGCCTTTCCGAAACGAATTTCGTCGAAAAGTCTTAGTTCTTAAATGAGTGGATCGGTGCAGGAATTCTTCCTGTACGGTTCACAAATGCAGAACAGTCAAACTGATTTACCGGCATTATCGGTGCATGACCAAGAAGTCCGCCGAATTCAACCGTATCGCCTACCTTTTTACCGATTACAGGAATCACTCTGACAGCTGTAGTTTTCTGGTTGACCATGCCAAGAGCCATCTCATCCGCAATGATTCCGGCAATCGTTGTATCCTTAGTATCTCCCGGAATCGCGATCATATCAAGACCTACCGAGCATACGCAAGTCATCGCCTCTAGCTTTTCAACTGTAAGCGCACCTGCCTCTACGGCATTTATCATTCCCTGATCTTCACTTACCGGAATAAATGCGCCTGAGAGTCCTCCTACATAGCTTGAAGCCATTACTCCGCCTTTCTTAACCTGATCGTTAAGAAGGGCAAGTGCTGCTGTAGTACCCGGAGCTCCTGCAAATTCTACTCCGATCTCCTCAAGGATATCTGCAACAGAATCACCGATAGCCGGTGTAGGTGCGAGCGAAAGATCGATTATACCAAATGGAACTCCCAAACGTCTTGAAGCTTCCTGAGCAACAAGCTGTCCCACTCTGGTAACCTTGAAGGCTGTCTTTTTGATAGTTTCACAGAGGATCTCAAAATTCTTTCCTTCTACGCTCTTCAGTGCTTCTTTAACTACACCCGGTCCACTTACACCAACGTTGATCACTGCATCACCTTCAGTAACACCGTGAAATGCACCTGCCATAAACGGATTATCATCAGGTGCATTGCAAAGCACTACGAGCTTGGCACAGCCAAGAGAATCTTTTTCCTTTGTCCACTCTGCAGTCTCCTTGATGATAGAACCCATCAGCCTGACAGCATCCATATTGATACCTGTTTTAGTAGATGCAACATTAATACTTGAGCATATAAAATCAGTCTTTGCAAGCGCTTCAGGGATTGATCTGATAAGAAGCTCATCTGCCTTTGTCATATTTTTTGATACAAGTGCAGAATAACCGCCGATGAAGTTAACTCCAAGTTTCTTCGCACATCTATCAAGAGCTTCTGCGATCTTCACAAAATCCTGTGGCGTCTTACATGCCGCACCACCGATGATTGCAGCCGGTGTAATAGAGATTCTCTTGTTAACAATAGGAATTCCAAATTCGCGTTCAATTTCACGTCCTGTTGCAACAAGATCCTTTGCAACACGACAGATCTTATTCTCAATGTTCTCGATGACCTTATCAAGATCAGAATCAATACAATCTAAAAGGCTGATTCCCATTGTTATGGTTCTGACATCAAGATTTTCCTTTTCGATCATATCATTAGTTTCACGTACTTCGCTGATGTTTATCATGCTTTTCTCCAGTCATTCTTACAGATAGTGTTCAGTAAAATCAGTCGGAGCTTGTACTCCGGCCGAGTTAAATTCTGTGCATTGAATCAAAAATATCCTCAAGCTGACATTTAACAGTAACACCTATTTCCTGCCCCACCTGCTCAAGCTCAGTTGAGAGTTCTACAAACGATTTAGAACTTCCGCTGACATCAACGATCATCATCATGTTAAAAAACCCACTGACGATAGTCTGTGAAATATCGAGAATGTTTATCTTGTTATCTGCAAGATAACTGCAAACCTTTGCGATAATTCCAACGGTGTCTTTTCCAACTACGGTAATAATGGCTTTCTTCATAACAGATTCTCCTCTTAAAAATGTGTATGTAGAGCGGTTTAGACCGCAATGCTACCCTTATACTGCTATACACTCCGAACGCTTATCTCTGCCGGCCACCATAAGGCGAAAATCAGCCAGCGACGGCATAAGTCTTTCCCCGGAAAGTCCAATCTCCATACGCACTGTTTCGTATGCAAGCTTATCATAATTGTTTTCTTTACTCAAATGTCCCAGAAGAACTGTCTTCAGATCATTGCCGGCACTGAGAAGTATCTCAGTTAATTCTCCCGCAGTATCATTCGAAAGATGACCACGATCCGAGAGTATACGCTGCTTAAGATAATATGGATACTTTCCAGCCTCAAGCATGTTCACATCATGGTTTGCTTCCAAAAGAAGTGCTGAAACTCCTTTGAGGTTATCAATAATATATTCATCATATTTCCCAAGATCAGTCATAACTGCGACTGATCTGCCATCTGATGTAAAACGATATGCAACCGGATCAGCTGCATCATGTGAAATATGAATTGGATTAATCGTTATATCATTTAATTCAAAAGGTCTGTCTGCTGAAATTTCATGTATAAGCTCATGCGGTGTCTTTGCCAGATCTTTTGTTGCAAGCATGGCCTCTATAGTTCCTTTAGTTGCATAGATTGGAAGTCCGTAACGTCTTGTTATCACTCCAAGCCCTTTAATATGGTCAGAGTGTTCATGTGTTATCAATATACCATCTATTTTCGCTGCGTCAACCAGCAATTCAGCAAGTCCTGCTTCTATCCTCTTACCTGAAATACCGGCATCAACCAGCAAATTCGTTTTTCCTGTTCCAACATATATGCAGTTTCCAGAACTCCCGGAGGCTATGCTGCAAAGTTTCATTTAATCGTTCCTCCAATAAATCTCAAGCCTGTCTCCACTATTGAGTTCTTCCACAAACTCAGCATCACGTCCATTGATCTTTGTAGCAACAGAAGTGCCATGCGGCGTTGAGCGATCAAAATCAATGTAATTAAATACATCGACATAAATATAATTTTCTTTTCCTGTCATCCTTACCGGACGATTATTTACAAGTACTTCAATTTCCTTGTTCTTCGGCTTTTCCGGCTCATCAAGGAATTTAAGTGGTCCTGGAACATGCTGAGTCTTCTTAACCTCAGTTTCCGGCTCTTCTGCCGCTGCCTCTTCTTTATCCAAAACCTCGATCTCAGGCTCGATCTTTTCAGTCTTACCTGTCTCTTTCCTGAGTCTTCCGGTGATTTCAGCCATTTTAGCCTGACTTTTCTGCACAGCTTCAAGCATTCGCTTATATGAAGCTTCACGCTCAAGTCTTTCTTCTTCAGATTCAGCATTTGCCTTTTCTTTGGTCTCTTCCTCAGAAATTTTCCCAAGGTCGTCTATGATATCTTCTTCTAAAACATCGCCTTCAATTTCTTCTGCTTCTTCAACTATCTCCGGCTCAGGCTCACGCTGCTTCCTTTCCGGAATATCCGGCTTTGTCCATTCGATAGTAAAGTTATCATAGACCTCTGTATCCGGGTTGGCTTCGAGGTTATTTACATACACTTCTGTATGAATCTCAGGGTCGATATCAAGGAATCTAAGCACCTGCTCCACTTTATAGTAACGGCGCATCTCAATGACATCACCGTCCTGAACCTCATAAAAGCCATTCTGAAGCTCTCCATTAACAACAGCAAACTTAGGCAGCCTTACCTGCTTGCCATCAACAACTACAGAAATCGAATCATTAAATCCTTCCAATTTTCCAAGCTGTACTGTCACCGGCTCTCCGGCTGTCGAAGGTGTGACCTCGATAACGTCTCCACCCTTTACTCTTTCTGAAATAGAAACTTCTTTTCCATTAAGTTTTATAATGGCAGCATCACCCGGTGTACCTCTGCGCACCTCTTTTTTGCCATTAAATGTGAATCGAAGCTCATTTCCTCTCTTAGGGAACAGGTCCTCATTAGGATAACCCGCCTGCATAGCTGCATCAGATACCCTAAGGTTCGAATTATCGTAAAGCTTTATCTCATTTCCATTAAACTTCAGGAAGATAAAGTTATTTTTCATATTGTAATAATTAAGGCAGATTCCCACAGGCGTTACAAGCAATGAGTCTTTTATTATGCCATTAACCTTAAAGTCAATGTCTTTAAGCACATCTTCGCCTCTTACAGCGACTCTCTGATGTATGATACCAAGCTCATCTGCAAGATGCTCTGTGAAGCCCGGAGCTTTTCCGCCTCCGCCAACCACAAATACAGCGCTGACGCTCTTATTTCCATTAAGCTTTCTGATCTTCTTGGAAATCTCTTTCGTCATTGCCGTGATACATGGCTCGATCAGCTTCTTTACCTCTTCAGGTGTAATCGTCTGCTCAAGTCCCATTATATCGTGATATACAATTGTTTCCTTACCGGAAGCGCTTCGCTTAATGTTTTCCGCTTCTGCGAAATCGACCAGGCATCCTTTGGCAATGACTTCTGTGATCTCATCACCTGCACTCGGGATCATTCCATAAGCGATGATTGCCTCATCTCTCGTTATACAGATATCACTTGTTCCTGCACCCACATCAAGAAGTGCGATGTTAAGCATCCTATATGATGGAGGGATAGCAACCTCCATTGCTGCGATAGGCTCAAGTGTAAGGTTCGCCACTCTAAGCCCTGCCATTCCAACAGCCTTATATAAACCGTCTACTACTTCTTCCGGAAGAAACGTTGCAATGATGTCAGCACCGATTTCTTCTGCCTTATGATCTACCAGACTGCTCATCTGATAGCCATTAAGATAATAACGCTCAACTGTGTATCCTACACAATAGAAGCGTATTCTTGTATCATTTTTCTTTTCAAATTCTGAAAAAGCCTTTTCTGCACCCATTAATTCAAGCGAGTAAACGTCCTCTCCCGTTACATCACGCTCTTCATCAAAGACTTTATCAACATGAATCTGAACTGTTCTGAGAACTCGTCCGGCAGCAGCTATACAAACATCCTCAAGCTCCCTTCCAAGCTTAGCTTCAAGTTGCTCCGTAACTTCTCGTATCTCATCCGCAACGCCTTCAATCTTATGTATCTGTCCATCAAGCATGACTCTGTCGTCATGCTCTCTGGTCTGCATTGCGATAACGTGAAATTTTTTGTTGTTCTGATACCCCACCGTACCAACTATGCTTCTCGTGCCTATATCAAGGCCGTAAACAAGCTGCTCCGTTAAATTAGTTTTTGTACTCTCCATGGATTACCTCATCAATCTGAGCGTAAGTACTTTCCAGCTCCCCCGAATTATCGATTACATGTGCCGCATACCGCCTAAACATATCATCGCTCTGCTGAGCTGCCATTATGGCTGATATTTTTTCATCGGTATAACCTCTCGATTCCTTTAACCTCCTCCTTCGAACTTCATCATCAGTATAAATATACCACAGTTCATCACATATCTGATCATACCCTTCTTCGATCAGAAGTGCCGCCTCAAGGAAATAAAAATCAATTCTTCCAAGCTCCTTCTCTCTCTCCATATCGCTTAGAATGAATTCCTTTACTGCCGGATGGATTATTGAATTTACCGAGCTTAAAAGACCGGAATCACTAAAAATTTTCTCTGCCATCTTTCGACGGTCTATAGTCCCGTCAGGATCGAGTATATCATCATTCAGCAGGCTTACAAGTCTCATATAGCATGTCTTGCCCGGTTTCATTACAAGATGAGCAACTTCATCCGCCCTAACTACTCTACATTTACATGTACGTGAAAGATAAGCCATTATTTCAGACTTTCCGGCACCCACACCACCGGTTATTCCTATCATTTTCATACTTTCACCTCTATCTATAATCATCAGTGAGCCTCATCCCAGTTACTTCCGCCATTAACATCTATTTCAAGCGGAACAGCCAGCGAAGCAGCCCCCATCATTTCTTCTCTGAGTATTTCTTTGACTTTTTCCTCCTCACCCGGAGCAGTCTCTATAAGAAGTTCATCATGTATCTGAAGTATTAGCTTAGACTGCAGACCGTCAGCTTTAAGTCTCTTCGACACATTTATCATAGCTATCTTTATCACATCAGCAGCTGTACCCTGAATAGGTGCATTCATAGCAACCCTTTCTCCGAAAGAACGCTGCATGAAATTCGAAGATCTGAGTTCCGGCATCGGTCTTTTTCTAGAAAAGAATGTCTCTGCATAGCCTTTATCCTTTGCTCTTTCAACCAGATCATCAAGGAATTTCTTAACACCCGGATATGTTTCAAAATACTTTTCGATATATTCATTTGCCTCAGACTTGGAAACTGAAAGCCCCTGGCTCAGTCCAAAAGCACTTATACCATAAACTATACCAAAATTTACAGCCTTTGCCTTACGTCTAAGATCTGATGTAACTTCTTCAAAAGGCACATGGAAGACTTCCGAAGCCGTAATAGCATGTATATCTTTACCACCCTTATAAGCAGCTATGAGTTTCTGGTCTTCAGACATTGATGCAAGTATCCTAAGTTCAATCTGAGAATAGTCCGCATCTATGAAGCTCCATCCTTCTCTTGGAACAAATGCTTTCCTGAGTGTACGCCCAAGCTCTGTACGAACCGGAATATTCTGAAGATTTGGATCTGCTGAACTGATTCGGCCTGTTGCAGTTATTGTCTGATTAAAGGTTGAATGAATCCTTCCAGTTTTGTCAATATATGGTTCAAGCCCGTCTGCATAAGTAGCTTTGAGCTTACTCAATGTCCTGTATTCCAAGACATCTCTTACAAATGGAACTTCCGGCGCAAGCTTCTCCAATACTCCTGCTGCCGTAGAATAACCTGTTTTAGTCTTTTTGCCGCCTTTAAGCCCCATTTTTTCAAACAAGATCACACCCAGCTGCTTTGGTGAATTTATATTAAAATCTTCTCCTGCCGCCTCATGGATGCTCTTTTCAAGCTTATCTATCTTTTCCTTAAGCTGAGCACTAAAATCTGTGAGCATATCCTTTCTTATGGCAATACCCTCAGTCTCCATTCCGGAAAGAACATAGCAAAGCGGCATCTCGATATTTTCAAGCAGTTCTTTCATTCCTTCTGCCTCGATACGCTCCATATATTTAGGACCGTTTTCAAAGGCTTCAACTGCTGCCTCCTGCGCTTTTTCCGGTACTGCATAATCATTTCTCAGCGGATCGAGCAGATAAAATTCCAGCTCATAGTCAACGAGATTGCTTCTTGAAGGCAGATCAGCAACTTTCAATACCTGTTTCAAATGAGCTGTGTAAAACATCCCATTGCTCTTATTGATAAGTTTCACAAGATGATCTGCAAGATATGCTGATGTTATAAAACCGGCTGGCTCTATATACCATGCACCATCAGCTACAAAAGCAATACCGCTTATTTCATTTTCTTCCGAGATATCTACTGCAAATCCGACTGTCGCCTTAGCTGCCAGCTCATTAAAAAGAGCCTCTGCATCCGAAAGCTCTGTAATCTCTCTAAACTCAGTCTTTTCTTCAACTACTGTCTCCACACCACCAAGACGCTCCACCAGCTTTTTGAGCTCCAGATCAGTAAGCATCTTAACTGCCTCAGCTGTACCGAGGCTTTCGCATTCAGCTTTATCGAAGTCAAACTCTATATCAGACTCTGTATTGATAGTCGCAAGTGTCTGACTTAATTCTGCAAGGTCAAAATGTTCTTCCAGGCTTTCACGGATACTCTTTTTAGTAACTTCCGCGATATGCTCCTTAACACCTTTTAGGTCACCATATTTTGTAAGCAGCTCAGTAGCTGTCTTCGGTCCTACCTTCGGAACTCCCGGAATATTATCTGACGAATCGCCCATAAGAGCTTTCAAGTCGATTATTCCTCTCGGTTCAACACCATATTCTTCCTTAACAGCCTCAGGTGTAAAGCGTTCCACATTTGTCTGCCCCTTAACTGTCCTTGGCAAGAGCAGAGCTATCTTATCAGTCACCAGCTGAAGAAGATCCCTATCCCCTGAAACGATAGTTGCATCCATGCCTTTCTTTTCAGCTCTAAATGCGATCGTTCCAAGTATATCGTCTGCTTCAAGCCCCGGCTTTGAAACCACGGGAACTCCCATTGCAGAAAGGATTTCCTTTACAAGCGGTATCTGCTGGCGCAGCTCCTCCGGCATAGGCTTTCTGGTTCCCTTATACTCTGCATATATCTTATGCCTGAAAGTAGGCGCATGTTCATCAAAAGCTACTGCAAAATATTGCGGTCTCTCATTTTCAAGTATTTTAAGTATTATATTGAAAAAGCCGTATATCGCTCCTGTATGAACTCCGGCTGAATTTGTCAAGTCAGGAACTCCATAAAACGCTCTATTCATCATGGAGTGTCCATCGATCAAAAGTATCTTTTCACTCATATACAGTACTAAACTTCCTCTATTTATTCAAAATGACTGATAATAATATTTACAGCTGTCAGCAGCAATGCAAGTGCTTCTCCTAAAAAGATCACATTCTGCATCCTATCCGCCAGCAATATCCTCTGTCTTGCATGATAGAGTTTTTCATCAAGTTCTTTTTTCAGGTCAAGAGCCTCACCATCCTCTATCCGCTTGATACCTTCATTCAAAAGATATCTTATCTCAAGCTCATCATAACAGTCATGGCAATTTTGGATATGTCCGTACAACAGTTTCATATCATCAATATTCAATTTATTGTCCAAAAAAGGCTGAATAAGGTTTTCCGCTTCCTTACACTTAACCTCTGCACCGTCAATACGCTTTTTTTTCATATTTGATAATGATCAACTGTTCCTTTTCTTCTGCCAGGCTTCCGCTGCCGCTACAACAATCTGCTCAACGTTTTTCCCGGCTTCATCAACAACTATATCCGCATACTTCTCATAAAGTTTTATACGCTCTTCATATAAATCTCTAAAGGTCTGCCCATCTCTTACTACAACGCCTCTCTGCTTGATATCTCCAAGGCGCTGTGTCAATGTATCATAGTCAACTTTAAGGTAGATCACGTAACCAATCTCCTTAAAATGTTCCATCTCTTCTTTTCCATAAACGGCGCTTCCGCCAGTTGCGATCACCGTATTTTCAGCATTTATTCCTGAATTTATCCTATTCTCGGTCTCTATGAAGCCGTCAACACCCTTTTCATCTATGATTTCTTCAAGACGTTTGCCTTCTGCCTTTTGAATCACAAGATCCGCATCTATAAAGTCCATACCGAGAACCTTAGCCATGATCACACCGGCTGTACTTTTTCCTGATGCCGGCATCCCTATCAGTACAATATTTGTTTTCATCTATGTTTTCCTCACACGCTATTATCGTACCACAAAAATACATTATTTTGTATCTAAATCATTATTTATACTGTAATCGCAGGTTACTGTTCACTCGCTAGCTCGCTCACGTAATGGATTTTCATCTTTCTTGGTCGTAAACTCCGCAGCGTAGTGCTCCGGTTGCGTCTGAACAGTAACGTACCACTAACTGTTCAGCCGACTACTCCAGAACTTTTCGGTCTCATTTTTAACTGTATCCTTTTGAACCACGATCATATTTTCCCATTCGCGTGGGAAAAGTCCGCTATAATTATTTTCAAGAAATCTTTCATCCAAAAGAGCAACAACCCCGATATCTTCTTCTGTTCTGATAACTCTTCCAGCCGCCTGAAGTACCTTATTCATACCCGGATATCTATATGCATAGTCAAATCCATTCTCACCGTTTTCCTCAAAATATCTTTTTAATATCTCTCTTTCACGGCACACCATTGGAAAGCCTGTTCCTACTATGATTGCCCCTATAAGGCTGTCATTTTTCAGGTCTATTCCTTCTGAAAAGACACCACCAAGCACGCAAAATCCCACTAATACAGAATCTTTTATATCTTCTTTTGTAAATTTTTCAAGGAAATCTTTTCTCGACTCTTCTGACATATTATTGTCCTGAACTATATGATCCACTCCATCAAGCTCAAGATCATCTGTAAATATATTAAGAACTTCATTCATGAAAGAATAGCTTGGGAAAAATGCCATATATTTTCCTTTTTTTGCTGAAATTATATTTAGAATATACTCAGCAATTGCCCGATATTCACTCCTGCTCCTTCTTGTATATTTTGAACTCACATCTGAGGCTATATACACTCCGCGCTTTGAAGCTTCAAATGTCGATGCGGCATATACAGTATAGTCTGTCCTGTCCCCTGATATGAGATCCATATAGTATCTAACCGGTAAAAGCGTGGCTGAAAAGAATATAGAGCTTCTTCCAAGGTCAAGTCTCCTGCGAAGATTTGTTGAAGGATTCACACAGAAAAGCTTCACTCTATATTTTCCATCATTGGTTATCTCAGTATAATCCACGTAATTTTCATCAAATATTTCCGCAATATTTAAGAAAGAGCGAACATTATAGTAAAACTCCATAAGTTCATCTTCAACAGTCTCATGCCTTCTGTTTTTCTCTTCCAGCATATCTGAATACGTTGAAGCCGCCCTTCTTAGGCTTTCCAGAAATTTATCAATATTTGTACCGACTTCAAAATCACCGCCGGATTTTTTCATTTCGAGCAGTTTTTCATTACATTTACCCAGAGCTCTCGCCGCTTTGGGCTCTTTTTCCTGAAGAAGCCTCTTTACCTTAAGAAAATCCTCTTTATAAAGCTCTGCGCTGTATGTTTCTCTTGCCCTTTCAACAAGATTATGTGCTTCATCGACAAGAAACAGATAGTCATGCCTCTGCATGTCGCCGAAGAAACGCTTCAAACTCACATCAGGGTCAAAACAATAATTATAATCACAGACCACAGCATCAGAAAAGCTTGAAATATCCAAAGTAAGTTCAAATGGACAAACTCTATGTTCCTTTGCAAAAGTCATGACTTCTTCTCTTGTAAACGAATCTTTCGAATGAAGTATTTCAAAAAGTGCATCATTAATGCGATCAAAATGTCCTTTTGCATATGGACAGACCTCAGGATCACACTTTACTTCATCTAAAAGGCAAGTCTTTTCCCGAGCCGCTATTGAAACTGTCTTCATGGCAAGACCGCCCTTGCTTAAAAGCTCAAAAGTGTCCAAAGCGACCGTACCTGTGATAGTTTTAGCCGTAAGATAAAAAATTTTCTCTGCTATACCTTCACCCATGGCCTTGACAGCAGGGAACAAGACCGACAACGTCTTACCCACACCCGTAGGAGCTTCAAGAAAAAGTCTTCTTTTATGATAAATAGTTCTATATACCGCTGCTGCAAGTTCTTTCTGCCCTTTGCGATAAGTGAAGGGGAATTCAAGCTGCTTTATGGAAAGATTTCTCTTTTCCTCCCATTCTACAGTAAACCTTGCCCAACGCGCATACTCATCCATCAGATTACCGAACCACTCTTTAAGCTCAGATACGATGAAGCTATAGTTAAAATATTTGATCTCTTCGGTATCTAAATTACAATAAGTCATCCTTACAGCTATATTTTCAAGATCATTTTGCAGAGCATAGATCGCAGCATATACTTTTGCCTGCGCCAGATGAACATTTACAGGCTCATCAAGATATTTTAGATTTATATATATCCCTTTGATCTCATCGACAGTTACGCCTTCGCTATTATCGATTATGCCATCAGCGCGTCCCTGCACGACTATCTCAAAGCTATCATAGCTCACTTTATGAGCAAGCGGCACCTCAGCCTTATAATCCGAACCCATCTTTCTCTGGATCATGCGGTGAATTCTTCCACCTTCCAGCATGGCATTTTCCGGAGCCGCTCGTTTTTTTCTATTTATATCACCGCTTCGGAGAATAAACTCAACCAAAGAACGGACAGAAATTTCTATCTTTTTCACCTGCTTATAAGATCCTTTAAAAGTGAAATGCTCCCGGCAGCGAACAGGGGGAAACTGTTCTAACCGGGAGCATCTCTAATATAGTTTGCACTTGGGGAATGCTGACTATTTAAGCAACTGCAAAGCGATCGATCATCGCTTCGAACTTGTCGTCATAGCCCTGATACTGTACTGTAAGTGTCTTGGTGAAATCAAGACCGAGTACACCGAGCATAGACTTCGCATCGATTATAACTCTGTTATAGAATACATCTATATCAAAGTTACACTTAGAACTTGTAGTAACAAATTCCTTAACCTGCTGCGGACTTAGTTTGATGTGACGTTTACGCATAAAAAAAACACCTCTTTCAAAAACTATAACCAAAGCCACCTTCAAAAAGCTTTGACTGTACCCTCATAATTCTCATCATATATCATTTAAACAAATGTATACAGTACTTTTTTTAGTACAATTTCATTTGCCATTAATGTGTATTATACTAGACTGATTTTTCAAGTCAATATAGTTTTTTTCTGTCCAAAGTTTGTTTTTTTACTGTCAAACGTCACTTTTTGCAATTGTATTTTTTATAATAAATCAAATTTGTTGAATTCAGACAAAACCTGATTATAAAAAGCCATTTTTTTCTACCAATGCAACATCAATTTAACAAGTTCTCACTTTAATTTCCCCGATAATTCGTCAAATTATAAATACTAAAGTTTTTATTAAAAAAATATAAATATTTTAGAGAAGATTGATTCCGAGCTTCTCTGCCTCTTTAACGTCCTTATCTGTCCATACTGATGACTGCACTTCTCCAATGTGAGCTTTGCGAAGGAAATACATACAGATACGTGACTGGCCGATACCACCGCCAACTGTATATGGAAGCTCGTCGTTAAGTACCATCTTCTGGAACTCAAGCTCTGCTCTTTCCTCACAGCCTGCCTTCTTAAGCTGGCTCTTAAGTGCCTCTGCATCTACCCGGATACCCATTGAAGAAATCTCAAATGCGCAGTCAAGAACAGGATAATATACGATGATATCACCATTAAGGCTCCAATCATCATAGTCTGGTGCTCTGCCGTCATGCGGCTTTCCTGAAGCAAGCTTATCACCGATCTGTGTAAGGAATACAGCTCCGTTTTCCTTAACAAAACGATACTCTCTCTCCTTTGGATCGAGATCAGGATACATGTCTTCAAGTTCCTGAGTGCTTACAAACCTGATATTATTTGGAAGGATAGTCTCAAGGAAATTATACTTTGAAGCAAGATAAGCCTCAGTTACCTTAAGAGCTGTATAAACATGGTTTACCATATCGATAAGCGTATTATAGTTACGCTCACGCTTTTCGATGATTCTCTCCCAATCCCACTGGTCTACATAGATAGAATGAAGATTATCTGTGTCTTCGTCTCTACGAATAGCGCACATATCTGTGTAAAGACCTGTACCTGAGCTAAAGCCATATCTCTTTAATGCATAACGCTTCCACTTTGCGAGTGAATGAACAATTTCCACATTAATGCCATCTTCTTTAAGGTCAAAGGCAACCGGTCTCTCTACACCATTAAGGTTATCATTAAGACCTGTCTCTGGCTTTACAAAAAGCGGTGCTGAAACACGTGTAAGATTAAGTTCGCTTGCTAATGCACGCTCAAAATAATCCTTTGCTTCTTTGATGGCGATCTCTGTCTGGATAACATCCATTTTACTCTTGTACTCGCCGGGCATCTTCATCAGACTCATAATTTTTTCTCCTATTAATAGGTAATTATTTCATAACCGTCTTCGGTTACAACAAGCTGTACTTCCCACTGTGCGGATGGTGAACCATCCTCAGTATAAATCGTCCATCCATTATCTTCATCTTCATAAATGTCTGGAGCGCCTAAATTTACCATTGGCTCTATAGTAAAGCACATTCCCGGTACCATGAGCATTTCAGTATTAGGTTTTGAAACAAAGCTTACCCATGGCTCCTCATGAAATTCCTTACCGCATCCATGTCCGCCAATCTCTCGTACTACAGAGTAACCCTGAGACTTGCAGAATTCATTGATCGCATTACCCATATCGCCAAGGAACTTCCATGGTTTTACTTCTTTAAGACCAATTTCTACAGACTTTTTAACATCTTCAACAAGTTTCTTCTTCTCAGGAGTTGTCTCACCGATGATGAACATACGTGAAGAATCTGAGAAATAACCATTCAAGATAGTAGAACAGTCAACATTTACAATGTCACCGTCTTTAAGAATATCATCAGCACTTGGAATGCCATGACACACCTGATCGTTGATAGATGTGCAGCAATTCTTTGGAAAACCTTCATAATCAAGGCAAGCTGAGACACCACCCATATCTGCAGTGATCTTAGCTACCCAATTATCAATATCAAGTGTAGAAACACCTGCCTTAATATGCTCTGCAACATAGTCAAGACAAGCTATATTTATCTTTGCACTTTCTTTAATACCCTGAATATCCTCAGGACTCTTTATAATTGAATGATCCGGAACAATATGTCCGGCATCTCTGAATGCTTCTATCTTCTGATCGAAGTTAAGGTGGCAGTTCTTATATTTCTTGCCGCTGCCGCACCAGCAAGCATCATTACGTCCTAATTGCATTTTATATCTCCTTCTAATGCCATTGCTGTAACCGTATAGCACATGCAGGCGATGCTTCTAAATCCAGTTACAAATTCCGTCTTTAATAGTGCTACATTATCCCTTTACAGTCAAGCACTTTCTTTTTTGTCTGTTAGCTATAGCTAATATTATCAACACTGCAATCAAAGCTCCGCAGCTGTCAATCGCCACATCTACAAGGCTGTCATATCTGCCTTCCACAAAGGATTGATGGAATTCATCGGAAAAAGCATATGCTACTGAACAGATAAATGATATAATATATAATCTTTTATCTCTTATCTCCCACATATATAATGCAAGCATAAAACTAAGTGTGAGCAAGGCATACTCTGTCATATGCGCTATCTTTCTTATCGGCTTATCTCTTTCCTGCGCAACGAGATCCATCTCTTCCTGCGTCCAGTCCTGATTCGTGATGACTTTTACCACGATCTCAATCTCTTTCGTGAAACTTGTGCTTATACTTGAAGATTTATCCGCCGGCTGTGCACTCATCAGAAAAATAAAACACATCATAAAAATTGCAGGCAGTGTTCCCACTGCCCGCTTTAATTTTACTATCATAATCTCAAAATTCCCTTTTATTAAAGTTCCTGCATCCTATAATACATGCAACGACCGTATAAATGATCGATGAAATGATTATCTTTGGAACATCTCTTGTTGCATAAAACTGCAGTGTCTGAAACTGTGGTGTGATAAGAATCTTAGTGATCCACACACATGGAAGCAGCCTTATGTGGTCTGTCGCAAGGAACATTATCAATCTAGGCAGCAGGATCACTCCAATAGCAAATCCCAAATATGCCTGTTTCTTTGTCTTTGCAGAAAACAAAAACATATTTCCCAACGCAACACCCGCAACAAAAAGCGGCATAGTTATCAACACAGCATATGCAAAGTCAATAATGACCGAAGCATCTATCGTTCCATCGTGTACCTGAAATAACGGCGTTATTACAAGGAATACAACCAGAGCAATGATCGCGTAGATGACCAACATCAAAAGCTCTGTTATGAACTTGCCAATAAAGATATTTGTCCTTGAAAGACCAATAGTCGACTTATCTCTGATGCGAGGGTCCGGATAGGAATTTCCAAAGACGATATCTGCTATAAAAATACAACTGTAATAAGGAACCCAGAAAAATCCTTTGGCAAACATTATTAAATTGTATGCAAATGTACCATCATTCATTCCATAGATAATGCTTCTGAATGCCGACATGGCAAAATTTGCAAGCAGACAAACTGCTAATATTCCAAGCAGATAATATCTTGTGTATTTTCTGGTTAACGCTTTAACGAATTCGGATCTAATGTAGTAAATCATAAACTTTAATTACTCTTTATTATCTACAGAGTAGTTCGGTGCCTCCTTGGTAATGTGAATATCATGAGGATGGCTCTCACGAAGAGCAGCTGATGTGATCTTCACGAAACGGCCTGTTTCCTGAAGTGTAGGAATATCCTTTGCTCCGCAGTAACCCATTCCTGAACGGATACCACCGATCAGCTGGAAGATAGTATCTTCAAGACGTCCCTTGTATGCCACACGTCCTTCAACACCTTCCGGAACAAGTTTCTTTGCACCTTCCTGGAAGTAACGATCCTTAGAACCATTTTCCATAGCTGCGATAGAACCCATTCCACGGTATACCTTATACTTACGTCCCTGATAAAGCTCGAATGATCCCGGAGCTTCATCACAGCCTGCAAGCATTGAACCCATCATTACGACAGATCCGCCGGCTGCAAGTGCCTTTGTGATATCACCTGAATACTTGATTCCACCGTCTGCGATAATTGGGATACCTGCTTCGTGAGCAACTTTATAGCAATCCATGATAGCTGTGATCTGCGGTACGCCGATACCTGCAACAACACGTGTTGTACAGATAGAACCAGGTCCGATACCAACCTTGATACAGTCAGCACCAGCCTCGATAAGTGCCTTACAAGCTTCGCCTGTTGCGACATTTCCAACAATAACGTCAAGATCAGGATATGCCTGCTTGATCTGACGGCAGCACTCGATAACATTCTTTGAATGTCCATGTGCTGAGTCAAGAACTACGCAGTCAACCTTTGCATCAACAAGTGCCTTTACACGTTCCATGAAGTTAGCTGTGATACCAACACCTGCACCGCAAAGAAGTCTTCCCTGATCATCCTTTGCAGAAAGCGGATACTTGATCTGCTTCTCAATGTCTTTGATGGTGATGAGTCCTTTAAGGTTTCCATCTTTATCAACAATTGGAAGCTTTTCCTTCTTTGACTGTGCAAGAATCTTCTTAGCTTCTTCAAGCGTTACGCCTTCCGGAGCTGTTACAAGACCTTCACTTGTCATACATTCGCTTATCTTCTTTGAATAATCCTCTTCAAATTTAAGATCTCGGTTTGTAATGATTCCGACAAGTTTCTTTCCCTCTGTGATAGGAACACCTGAGATTTTGAACTTTGCCATAAGATCATCGGCATCTTTCAGTGTATTATCTGCTGAAAGATAGAACGGATCTGTGATAACTCCATTCTCTGAACGTTTAACCTTGTCAACCTCTTCTGCCTGTCTTTCGATGGACATGTTCTTGTGAATTATTCCAATTCCGCCCTGACGTGCCATTGCAATAGCCATACCGCTTTCAGTTACAGTATCCATTCCGGCACTCATCATCGGGATATTTAACTTGATCTTTTTTGTCAAGTGTGTTGAAATATCCACCATGTTCGGGGTAACTTCTGAATAAGAAGGTACCAGGAGAACGTCATCAAAAGTAATTCCATCGCCAATAATCTGACTCATCATAAACCTCCATAGCCTAAACTTTTAATTTTGTCTATACTAGCAAAATTGATTATATGTGTCAACGCAAAAAAATTTTGTTATTACTTTTTAAGAAATACTTTAGAAGGATAAACATTGCGAATTGCATTAACAAGTTCATCATCTGCTTCCAGTATCAATTTCTCTGATGCGTTTGAATTTCTAAGCACCATGATAAAGCGTCTGACATCCTTTTCTCCTGAGCTGAAATCAATTGTTTTTTCAATGTTCTTGTACTGATCGAGCTGATAAGCTCCCTCTTCTGCAAAGATCTCCATCTTGTCCATAGTGACATTGTAAACAGTCTTTCTCTTTTCTTTGCCTACAATCCTGTCTACCGAAAACTCACGCGCAACATAGAGATATTCATACTCTACAGCCAGATTTGGAAGCAGGAAATAGCAGCCTGCAAGGCCTGCCAGACCAAGCAGAAGAAACAAGAGTCCATGGGACAGCAGCCCAAACAGCCAAAAGGCAGCAGTAAATCCATAGGCAGCCGCACGTATGAGCGGAGCTGCCGCATTAGGTTTTCGAGGCACAAGGCATTCTACATAAGTGTCATTCATCTTTTTACTCCTATTTTTGTGGAAAAATATATTTTTTTACTTCACTTCTATCCATTGGACCAGTTTCATACATGTATTTGATGATAAAAAACATCAAGGCAAAGCATATTATGCATGAGATCACCTGCCCCTGAATAGTCCCAAGAAAGCTAAAGAACGGGACAAGCGCCGTTACATATGACACGATATTCGCTGCACTATGGGTAAACACAGATGCTGCAACACCGTTAAAGCGCCAATACACAAAGCAGAGTATGAGTCCGAAAAGCGAAGCATAAATAAACTGAATAATGTTTCCGTGATAGATTCCAAATATCAAGCTGGAGCCTATCGCCGCTGCCGCAGTCGCCATATACTTTTTCAGGCGTCCAAAAAACGCCCATCTGAAAATAGTCTCTTCTATCACAGGAGTGATCACGCCATATAAAGCAATACCACTGTCAAGCGGAAGCATAAACATCTTTGGCTGCACATCCTGTACATATCCCGGAAATAAATGCAATAATCCGATGATATTAATAAACTGCGTCAATGCAATAGCCGCTGCTGCCCCAAGCGGGATCGACAGCCATATTCGTTTGTCGGAAAACTGTCTTAACATTCCTCATCCTTTCTATTCTCCAAGTGATATCGCCTTTTGAAGAGCCACTGAGTAGATGATCTTATCACCGATCTCAAGTCCTGTCAGATTATGGAGTGCCTCAGCATATAGATCAAGCTGAACCGCATATCTTTCTTTAAGAATTTCACATGATCTTACACGGTCAGTTTTATAATCGACAACGTATATTTTATCACCTTCTACAAAAAATGCATCAATTATTCCCTGAATCTGAACTTTTTCTTCAGCAGGCCATGTTTCATCTATCTCAGATGCCGGTCTGCCAATTATAAACGGCTGTTCCCTAAAAAGCAGCTCATTCCTCTCAGCAGCTTTCATCCGCGCCGCAAGCTCCGTCTCAGAGAATGCCAGCAGATCTTTTGCATAAATAAGTTTTGCCGCCTCTTCCGTAAGCTGCTCTGATCCAACAAGTTCATCCAAATAGGCAAAAACATCCTTAAGCGTTTTTATTCTGTCGATATCAAGCAGTTCAAAGGCTTTATGATACGCAGTTCCCCGCATTGCTCCAAGTTCAGGATTTCTTGAAGAAGACTTTTCTTCTTTTTCTGTCTCGTCTTCCACTTCATCCTCAATAAGAACGCGGTGCTCAACTGCAGCTTCCTGCATTTCTTCTATCTGCGCCTCTTTAAGCCTTGATACAGATACCTTTACCGGAACCTCAAACGATTTTTCATGTGCATATTTCCATTTCAGATTATCTGCAAGCTCTTTCTCTGTTTTTTCATCATGAACGCTCTCAACGTCTATCGTCTCAAAAAGATTTCGCCTTTCTGCGACCGTTATCGCCTCCATAACGGCCTCTTCAGCCTCGTCAGCAATATTTTTTATGCTCACATTCAATTGATCCGTAATTTCGCCGGAATTCAGTGCTTCAGTGACAAAATCAAGAAATGACGATGCATGCAGTATTCCAGCTCCACCGCCCGCGATTTTTTTCTCAGGGTCTTTTACGACCGCCGTCATTATCAGTTTTTCTTCCGCACGGGTCAAAGCCACATAAAATATCCTCAGTTCCTCTCCGATCGAAGCTCTGCGGCGCTTCTCCGCAATAACATTTTTAAGCATGCTCACACTTTTAATACGTGTATCCGGGTCAGTCCTGTCAGCACTTATGCCAAGCTCAGCATCCATTACAAGCTTTGATTTAAGATCCTGCGTATTGAATGCTTTTGAAAGATTTGCGACAAATACTATAGGAAATTCCAATCCTTTTGATTTATGGATACTCATGATCCTCACAGCATTTGTCTCATCTCCGCTTCCTGCCGCTTCACCAAAGTCCAGATCGATCTTTTTCATTTTTTCAATATATCGTATGAAATAAAAAAGTCCCTTGTAGCTGGTTGCTTCGTAATCCGCCGCTCTCTGTATGAGCATATCCAGATTAGCTCTTGCTGAACCGCCTTTAGTCTCTGCATAAATACCATAGTCGGTCTCATCTATTATCTTTTCTATGAGTGTATGAATTGGCAAATATGCTGACTCTTCCCTATACTCATCTATCATTTCAAAAAATGACCTGCATTTATCCTGAAGTTCACTTGAAGCTTCTTTAGCATTTTCTCCTATCTCAAGCACTCCTGCCGCACTTCTAAGCGCATCATAAAAGCATCCGTCGGGGCACGTCTGCCTGATCTCAGCCATTTCTGCATCAGAAAAATTTCCAATGACACTCTTCATGAGTGAGGAAAGCGGTATATCCTGTCTTGGATTATCCAGCACCATTATAAACGAGATCATTGTCCTAATCTCTTCTGTCTGGAAATATCCCGTTTCTGATTCCCTATATACCGGAATTCCCGCTGCTTCAAGCTGTTCCGCCATAACATCTTCTATTTCATTTCGAGCTCTGAGCAGTATTACGAAATCTCTGTATTCTGCCGGATGCGTCGTCTTGGTCTTCCTGTCTTCCACCATATATTTTCCGACCATAGACTTTATCCTTGACGCAATTTCACGCGCCTCAAGAACTTTAGAATCTATCTCTCCTGCGCTGTCTTCGGCTATCAGGCTAAGTTCTGCCACATGATCCTCACCGTTTTCTGAATAGTCCGCCCCATAGTAAAGGCTTGCATCATCATCGTATTCAACGCCTCCGATATTTTCATGCATAATAGGCTTAAATATAGCATTTACAGCATTCAAAACTTCCTTACGGCTTCGGAAATTCTTCGAAAGGACTATTCTTTCAGACTTCTCATCTTCTGCAGAAAATTTATATCTTCTGACAAATATCTCCGGCTCAGCAAGTCTGAACGCATAGATACTCTGCTTGACATCACCTACGCAAAAGTAATTATTATCACGTGCGACAGAAGTGAGTATCGCCTCCTGCACGCTGTTGCTGTCCTGATACTCATCAGTCATTACTTCTTCAAAATATTCTCTGTACTCCGCTCCGGCATCCCCCTGTAATATCTGAAGCGCCAAATGCTCCATATCAGAGAAATCTATTACATTTTTACTCTCTTTGATCTCTCCAAATTTTTGAGAAAAACGAAGCGTCAGCTCAGTCAATTGCTCTATAAGCAGCTTTGATGCCGCTATATTTTCAAAAATCTGCTCCTGTGTTTTAGAAAGCCAGCGCTCTTTAATATTAGTTATATGCTTTTTCGCTGTGTCTCTCAGCTTCTTTACACGTTCCTTCTTGTTTTCATCAACGTCTGTGCCTTTTTTTCGGGAAAGCTTCTCAAATTCCAAAGCATTCACAGCGTTACGGATTGCCTCGTAGCCCTCTGCTTCCAAAATATTTTCCAGCTGCTCCATATCATTATCAAGCGCACTTATATATTGATCTGGTCCATCAGGCTCTTCCGCTATTGCTTTTGCACTTTCGATCAGTTTGAAAGCATCTTCGATTTCATCCTTGGTCATCGACACAAGAAGCTGCATCCACTCCCCATGCATAAGCTCATCAACTGTATTAAAATCATATTTCAAAACAAGATCAGTTATCCAACGATCAGGATTGCTTTTGCTGCGCGAAAATTTAAATAATCTGGACACTGCATCCGCAACATCTGAATCATCCTTTGAAGCAGAAAACTCCTCCAAAAATTCAAGAAAACCCTCTGACGACTCTTCATAAGCCTCTTCAAGCACTTCTGACATGGCATCTTCCTGCATCAGATCAAGCTCGCTATTATCAGCTATCCTAAATTGAGGGTCGATGCCTATCCTGTCGAAATTATCCCTTATAACCAATTTACAGAAACTGTCTATGGTCATTATATGTGATGCATGGATCAAAGTTCTTTGCTTTTTAAGATGCTCATCCTCAGGGCTTGCATCTGCCGCTGCTTCAAGCGCATCCCTTATTCTCTCTTTCATCTCAGCCGCCGCTGCATTTGTAAATGTTACGACAAGTATCCTGTCTATATCTATCGGATGTTCTCTGTCACACACTCTTTCAATTATGCGTTCTACCAATACTGCCGTTTTTCCTGACCCTGCAGCAGCCGCTACAAGCACATTTTTATTTCGGGAGTCGATGACCTTCTGCTGATCTTCAGTAAATTTCATTCTACGTCCTCCCCAAGCTCTTTTTTCATCTCCATTATCACTTCATCTGTACTTCCAAGCTTTCCTACAGCTCTTGCCTTATATCCATTCAGCCTCTCATCAAAGAAGCATACATCACGATAAGCGCAGTAATCACAAGTAAGCTGTTTGTCATACTTAACCGGGTACTTAGATACATCACCATTCATGATGCTCTCTCTAAATGAATCCGTCTTATGCTTGACGAACTCTGAAAGCACCCTGAATCCATCCTTTTCCAATACTCGCGCTGCAGCCGCAAAGCTTCCGTCCTTCTTCGTTTCTACCGGAATGACATCCGACTTTCCTGCAAATTCTCTGTCATACAATCTTATAACATCCAAATTACCATTCACTATTCCACGAAGCTTAAGCTCTTTACTTATCTTTTTATCTGCATCTTCCTTAGTCGCACTCGGAATATCAGTTTCATTGACTACAGGATCATCAATGTGATAGTAGAAAATTCCCGCTGTCTCTGCCTCTTTATCCGGAAGCTCTATCTTCTCTATCTCCATGGCAGCGTTCATATATATGACAAGCTGCAGATCAAGCCCATAATATATTCTGGAAATATCAAAGTCTTTATTTCCGGATTTATAGTCGATAACCGAAACATAGATCTTATTCCCGTCATCTGCAGTGTCTATACGGTCGATCCTTCCGGCAAATCCGTCATATGAAAAGTTCTTTTCAAAACCGGTCGTCTTAAATTCGCCCTTCTTAGCCTGTGACGTAAGTACAGACACCGTTCTTCTGAGTATCCTCGCCATTCTCGTGATAAAATACTCATTTCTCTTAGAGCTCGTGAGCACTACATTTTCATTTTCTTTCAAAAATCTATCTAAAGCCCGCTTTGCAAGTTCTTCAGTTTCATTATCCTGAAGATCCGAGAATGTCTTTCCTTCATCCTGTAAGATAGCCGAGCACATTTGCAAAACACCATGCAAAAGCGTACCCATATCCTTTCGCTCGAAGCCAAACTCCTCACGTTCTCTAAGTTTCAGACCATATTGTAAAAAGTGCTGATATGCACAGGCTGCATACCTTTCCAATCTTGATGCTGATGCATTGGAATTATCTCCATACAAGGCTTTTGCCGCAGCTTTTGATATAGGATCTGCCCTATAATCAAAAAATGCCGCATCCATCATAAGCTTCAACGCCCGCGCATATCCACTTTCATTCTTAAAGAATCTATATATCTCTTCTGTTCGTTCATTAGGCTCTTCCTCAAAGCCCTTTCCAAGTATTCGCATCGCATCTTCTGATGTCAGTATCCCTTCCAGCGAATCTTCTGAATATTTCTGTGTTTCAAGCTTAGGAAACAGCTTTTTCACAACATTCAAAAAAAATGAAACTCTCTTTGCCTTACCACCAAGATCAGTCTCAGAATAGCTCAGATACAGCTGTTCTTTAGGCTTTGTGATGTTCATGTAAAAATAGAGTTTTTCTTCACCTATCTTCTCAGATGCAGTAGGAGACAGTTTTATATTCTGCTTTTTAAGAAATTCTCTGTCAAAATCCGAGAGAATTCCTGAACCCTTATTTTCATGAGGAATAAGCGACTCATTAAGCCCTAAAAAGAAGAGTACTTTTATATCACCAAGTCGGCTTCGCGTCATATCTCCCGCATTCAGCGTATCCAGTCCCGGAGGTATTATTCCAACCCTTATTTCATCAAAACCTGCGTTCAATGTTTCAAGGTACTCCTTAAGCGTCATCTTTTCGTCAGGTATAAGATTTTCGATCCTTTCAAAAAGTTCAGCTATCTTTTCATATATCTGCTTGTATTCAGCACTTTTTTCAGGAAGCCCTTTTTCCGCAAATTCCTCGCATCTGGCTTCGAGTCTTTCTTTTATACACTCGCGTTCTGCAAATTCCCTGAGAACTCTCGTATATTCTCCAGCTGTGACACCTCTCTTTTTCATCACTTCATCCAGCGGGTCAAAGAGCTCAGCTATCCTTTCCCTGATCTTATTCAGCTTCTCAAGATCTTCTTCTGATACCTCTTTAGTATGGTATACCCACGGCATCCTGTATTTTTTTCTTCCGCGGATATTCATCGCCCTGACATAATTCTCTGTTTTATCTATCTCGTCATTTGTAAACTCTGTGAGCCCTGTCCTTAGAAAGTGAAACACCGTTTCATAGCTGTAATTTTCTGCTTCGACACCCAATGCCGCACGTATCATTTCAACAAATGGATTAAGTGTTACAGCATTTGTTTCATCTACAAACAACGGAATTTTAAACCTTGCCGCTTCTCTTCGAAGAAGTGATGCATAAGTTCCTGTATCTGAAAGTACAACTCCGATCTCACGATATCTAAGATCTGAACTATGCATTATCTCAACTATCTTACGGCATACCGAGCGCACTTCTTCCGCAGGTGTAGAGCACACCGTCACATGTATGTGCTCAGGCTTCTCCTCATATACTGCCGGCTTTTTCCTAAAGATCTTTTCTTCAAGAAAGCTAAGATCTTTCTTCCCTTTAAGCCTCAATGAGCCATTATCATAAAGTCTTTCTGTCTCAACACTCCAGCCGCACTCTTCCGCAAGCCTTCTAAGCTCTGCAATAGAAACTACCGACATATTAAAAAAGTCTCCATCGCTTCCGTCATAATCCAGAGCAACCGTGATATCCTCGGCATAGTTCATGAGCATCCTTATAAATCTATACTGTATAGGCGTAAAGCCCGTATAACTGTCGAAATATATCGATGCACCTTTTATGAATCGAGAACGCTCTGCCGAGCGGATCGCAAGGTCAAGAAGTTCCTCTTTCGTAATATATTTTGTGCCGAGCTCCTCTCTGAAAGCGCGGTAAAGCACAGAAATATCTTCTAATTTTGTTGAAAGATATCTCTGCAGACCATCTTCTGCGGCCGCTGTACATATCACATCACTATTTATGTCATATTGGATAAATTCAGAGATTACAGACTTGATCTCGCTGATATACCCCTGCTTTCTTAAATGCTTTCCAAGGATTTTCAATTCCTCAGCATGCTTTGAAGCAACTCTTCGTAATATAAGATTCTTACCTGTATCGTCAAGCAGCTCTCTTGTGTCCCCTCCGGCACTGTCAAAGATCCTATGTGCAAATCTTGCAAAGCCCAAAACATCTATATTTAATATTCCGCCGCCTTTTGTTCTTTCGATAAAATCAGCAGTCACAGCATGCGATGTCTGTTCCGGAACAACAACTATCACATTCTTTCTTAAATTTTCCGAAGCTCTGGCGATTGCATCGCGGTAAACAGTTTCAGTTTTACCGCTTCCGCTCGGTCCCAGAATCAATTTCAGAATTCCCATCCGTCTTCTCTCCTTTTTTCATCTGCCATTTATTATAAAGCCGATTTCCGATTGCTCCAAGTACAATTATCACCAAAGACACTGCAGCAAATATCTCATATTTTCCCGTACCAAGCGCACTTCCGCTCATGGCAGACAATAATATTGACGGAAAACGCGCTGTTGCAGTCAGCACGATCCATAGCATGATCGGCATATCCGTTAATCCTACGGCATAAGAAAGAAGATCCTTCGGTGTTCCGGGAATCAAGAAAAACAAAAAGATTATTTTTTCAGATTTGGGAGTTGTTGTAAGAAAATTCATGGAATCAATCTCTTTTTCACTAAAAAAAAGCTTCATGATCTTCTTCCCGAATTTCCTTCCAAGCAGAAAAGCTATAAGACTGCCAACTGTCATTGACACATCACAAAGAAGCGTACCTCCAAGCGTACCATACGCGTACCCAGCCGCTATTTCAAATGGTCCGCCAGGAATTACCGCTATCACGACCTGCATTACGTTTGCCGCAAAAAAAATCAGCAAACCAAAAAGTCCTTTATTCTCCATAAACGTTCTGAACCTCTGCGGTTCTTTTGCCATATCGATCATCGGCTTCAAAACCTGCCATCCGACTATAGTGAAGAATAAAAGGACTGCTGCTATTAAAACAATAGTTATGATTTTTTTATTTAACCCGTTGTTTTTTATCATTACCTATCCACTTTGAAATATAAATGAAGAATAAGTATCCCACAATTGCTCCAAGGGTATTCATAATGATATCATCAAGTTCAAAGTTACCAAGACCTGTAAAATACTGGATCGTCTCAATCACAAGACTCATCACAAATCCTGAAACTGCTCCAAAATATGGCTTTCTGAATGTCTTAAATCCCTGCGGAAGCAAAAATCCCAGTGGAAGTGTCAATATAAAATTTTCAGCCAGATGGATCAATGTAAGCTGTGGAAATAGTACTGACATCTGGAAAAATGTGAGATCCATTTCAGAATTATCAAACTGCCCGAAATTTCTATTAAACAAAGTTAATGTAAGCGCAAAATATGCGTATAAAGTAAGCGCAAGAAGCCACAGAAACCTACCTGACAGATTATCTTTATCCTCTGTTTTTGTCTTACATATTTTAAGAAGTCCGGGAACAGCTGCAGCTCCTACCATAGCTGCTCCCGCACCATAATTCACAACGACTGCCAAAAGATCGCTGATAATTGTCGTGAAAATGTACGTATTAACCATAATAAATCCCTCCGGTATACATTTCTCGAACTCAAGCGCTTTAATCTGCTCAAACGAGACAATACACTAATGTTAGGGTAACAGTATACCGAAGTATTCATAAGTTAATGTTAATATTTTGTGATCATTTTGTGTTTTGTGCACACTTTGCATCGTCATGTATACAAACCATTTTGATTCAATCCAGCTTGTCAAGGTCCTCCAGCCAGAGCCTTGAAACTGCATCCGACGGCATTCTCAGATCACCACGAGGTGAAAGTGCTATCGTACCGACCTTAGGGCTGTCCGGCAGACATGAGCGCTTAAACTGCTGTGTAAAGAACCTTCTGTAAAATGTCTTAAGCCATTTAAGGATCGTCTCCTCAGAATAAATCCCCTCGAACGTAAATTTAGCAAGCCTGTATATCTTAGAAGGCTTAAAACCAAATCTCAAGACATAGTACAGGAAATAATCGTGCAGTTCGTACGGTCCTACAAGATCTTCTGTCTGCTGTGCGATCTCACCGTCCTTTGTCGGAGGAAGAAGCTCCGGACTTACAGGTGTGTCGAGAACATCAAGCAGAACATTTTTAAGAATTTCATCTCCACATGTATCTGCATAGTACTTGACCAAATGACGCACAAGCGTCTTTGGAACTCCGGCGTTTACACCATACATAGACATATGATCGCCGTTGTATGTGGCCCATCCAAGAGCAAGCTCAGACATATCGCCCGTACCTATTACAAGGCCGCCATTCTGATTTGCGATATCCATAAGAATTTCTGTTCTCATTCGAGCCTGACTGTTTTCATAAGTTACATCATGAACATTTTCATCATGCCCTATATCTTCAAAATGCTGACGCACAGCCTTTACTATACTAACCTCACGAAATTCGCATCCAAGAGTCTTTATCAAAGTCACTGCATTAGTGTATGTACGGTCTGTCGTACCGAATCCGGGCATAGTTACGGCTGTTATCCCTCGTCTGTCAAGTTTAAGACTGTCAAACGCCCTTACTGTCACAAGCAGTGCCAATGTAGAATCCAAACCACCGGAAATACCGATCACGGCATGACTTGCATGCACATGGTCAAGTCTCTTTTTAAGTCCCATTGCCTGAATTCCAAGTACCTCATCACATCTTCTGTCTCGTGACTCGGCATCATCCGGAACAAATGGGAATCTTACCGGCTTATATGAAAGCCTGGTCTCTTCTGCATCGAGCTTAAAAGGAATCCTTAAATAATCTTCTTCACCACTCATGACAAAAGTATTCTGCCTGCGGCGATCCGCACATAACCTTTCCACATCGATATCAGCATAGGTTATCTCGTTGTGAAAAAGCTTTGACTGCGCAAGTATCGTACCATTTTGAGCGATAATATTATGACCGCCGAAAACAAGGTCCTGACTTGATTCGCCCTCACCTGCAGACGCATAAACATAAGCTGACATCTGTCTTGCAGAAAGCGCAGAGACCAGAGTTCTTCTAAAGTCATCTTTGCCTATCACTTCATCACTTGCAGAAAGGTTAACTATCAGATCAGCTCCCGCTGCCGCAGCTCCCATAGAAGGCGGAGTAAGTACCCATCCATCTTCACATATTTCTGCAGCAACCTTTAATGACCTTGGTTCAGAACTATTCTCTAAAATAATATTTGTACCAAAGGGTGTTTCCATTCCATTAAAATCTATTATTTTAGGTACTGAATTTCCCTCAGTAAAGTGCCTCTTTTCATAAAATTCTGAATAATTCGGCAGATATGTCTTAGGGATTATAGCAAGCACAAGTCCTCTATGTAATGCTGCAGCTACGTTGTAAAGCTTCCCATCCAGCTCAAATGGAAGTCCTACAAATACAAGCGAGTCAAAATTAGCTGTAAAATCCGCCAGATTTTTTAATTCCTCCCTGCACGCATCGATCAATATCTTCTGTTCAAAGAGATCTCCGCAAGTATATCCCGAAAGAGAAAGCTCCGGAAATACGATTATCTTCGCTCCTTTTGCTGCGCATTCTGAAATTAAAAGCTCGATCTGCTCTTCATTATATTTTACATCGGCTACTTTGATTCTTGGGGTTGCCGCAGCCACCTTTACGAATCCGTCATTCATTGATCTTTCCTTTCTGCTTTGCAGATGCAAGCAGTACCTTAAGTTCATCTACTGTAAAGTGATATGCCTTATTACAGAACTGACACTTGACTTCGATAGTCTCTCCATCATCGATCATGCTCTGCATCTCCTTTTCACCTGTACTTATGAGCACCTTTGAAACCTTTGCAACACTGCAGTCGCAGTTAAACTGTGTAGGCTGCTGCTCATATATTTCAGGATCAAGTCCATTGAGAACAATATTTATAATGTCTTCCGGTGTCTTACCTTCCTTAAGAAGATCTGTTACCGAAGAAATATTTTTAAGATTATTCTCAATTATAGTGATAGTCTCATCAGAGCAACCCGGCATGATCTGAACAATAAATCCGCCTGCTTCACGTACTGTATTTTCATGCGACATAAGTACACCAAGTCCTACAGACGAAGGAGTCTGCTCACTTGTTGCAAAATAGTATGTAAGGTCGTCTCCGATCTCACCAGTTCTAAGCTGACAGTTTCCGACATAAGGTTCTTTTAAGCCCATGTCTTTGATAACCTGAAGATTTCCATGGCCGATTGCTCCGCCAACATCAAGCTTATGATCTGTCTCTCTTGCATGAAGCATTACCTGAGGCTCAATGGCATAACCCTTAACGTCGCCGTTGGCTTTAGCTGTCACCGTAAGCCCTACAGCCGGACCATCTCCACGTATCTGCAATGTAAGCACATCATCTCCCTGAAGCATGTAACCCATCATGGAACCGGCTGTAAGAAGACGTCCAAGCGCAGCTGTGATAACAGGGCTTGTATTATGATGCTCTCTCGCTGCCTCTACCGTATTTCTTGTTGTTGCCGCAAAAGCACGCACTTCGCCATTCCTAGAAGCCGCACGTACTACATAATCTTTCATATAAAAATCCTTTCAAAATTATCTATTCGTATGTTTACACATTATATAAGAAATACCTAAATCATTCAATTCTCTAAAACAAAATCGGACAGCGTTTGTACCCGCTGTCCGATTTCCACAAAGAGAGGTTATTTACTGTTTCCCTGAATCAATCTTAATCACTTTGTTGTTACACTTACCTTGATCGTGCCGTGAGCGCATGATCCATTAAATGTAATATATCCTGTAGATGAATCATAAGTGAAATCTTTCTTTACATTGATCTTTCTGGCCTTCCGTACTCTGATTTTTTTAGAATTAAACTTGTATCCATTAGGAACGATGGCGCTTACCTTCTTAATTTCACCCTTCTTCATCTTTACAAGCATCTGACCTTCTTTTTCAAACTGCTTTGACCAAAGAGCTGTCTCAGAAGCTTCGATAGGTCTAATGGTTACTTTAGAAAGTTCTTTACCTGCAATAGCTTTATTTGTTACTGCATCAAGACCTGTGATACGCTTAAGTGTTACAGTTACACTTGAGCCTACTTTCTTATCGCCAGTTGTCTTAATCTTAACAAGATTTAGATCGATTTCTTTACCGTCAAGAGTTATTCCCTCAAGGATATCTGTAGCCTTGATCTTTCTTCCTGTATATGCAGGTGTTGTATTAAGATCAATTTTAATTATATGACCATTTTCAGAAATTGATGTTGAAGATACTGTATCAAGTTCCTTTACAACAAGTGCATAGTACTCATCATAATCAGCTTTTGCTGTATACTTTGAAGAGTCAAGCTGAAGTGTTGCACCAGGTGCTACTTCCGGAAGATCCGGATCTGCAGTCCAATACTCTCCATAGGTTGCTACTTTAGATGTAAGTCCTACCCACTTAACTGCCTGATATCCCTTTGCAACAGCATAAGGAGCTGTTACCTTGAAACCTCCTGCAGCATTTGCTGTCTTGTTCATTGAAACACCAGAAACTGCATCATTATCGATAAATGTACATTTTTCATAACCTATTGGTTCATATGTTCCATCACCATTGTCAGCAACTATATAACCATAGCTATGGTCATAGTCAGACATACTATTACCACCAAACCAAACGTTTACAGTACCTTCTGATTCGATCTCACCTGTAAATACATATGTAGAAAGGTGTGAAAGTGTCATATCCATTACTGCTGCATCGCTTGAGTTATTTCCTACATACTCAGGGAGTTTTACATCTTCTGCCTCTGTATCTACACAATATGCAAAAGCCTTGCCCTTACCGAGCTTAGAAACCTCATCTACTTCGATATCAACAGAAACGTCGATTGTATTATCACCAAATTTAACTTCTCCAATATCTGATGTAATACTGATATCAAATACCTGTGCCTTAGATGTTGTCGGCACGATTGGGAAATTCTTTGATATACTATCCTTTGACTCTGGCTTAGATTCTGCAGTGATCTTTACATTATCAGCCTGACCTGTGCTAAGCATGTATTCAAGAAGATTTTTAGGAATTGTTAACTTTACACCATCCAGCTGAACAATCGTTTCTTTCTTCTCAGCCGCTTTACGAATATCATCAGAATCTAACTTAGCTTCTTTTTCATCACTAAAATCAAAATACTCTGTATCTTCTTCAATGATTGCCCATGTCTGTGTAGCAGTACCTGTATATTTTCCTGTACCTTCTATTTCAAGTTTATAAGTGTTAATAGCTGTTCCTTTATCAGAATTATTTACTATCTTATAATCTGTACCCTTGGTAAGTTCTGTATCTCCGAGTGTTACAGAATCTATAGATACTGTCTGCTCTTTTCCTGTATATACAAGATTAGATGATACAAGTTTGATTTTAGCTGCCGAAATACTAGTCGAAATATTATCGGACTGACCCTTATCAGAATCTGACTGAGTATCTACGGTTTTTGTAGCAGCGCCCTCTACTGCCCTTGTTTTTGCAAATACTCCACTATTCAAAGTGAAGACCATCGAAACAGCCAATAGCAATGCCAACGTCTTTCTCTTCTTCATAATTTCTTCCTTTCTCTCTCTAAGGATAAAATTTTTACTATTCTAAGAGCCACCTCTCAAAGCTCTTATAAAATCTATTTGCATTATATACCCCCCCCGAATTGTGTTTGCAATATATCAATATTATGTTCACAATTTAGTCCAATTTGTTACATTTTCTTAAATTGTCTACACCATTTTGTAGGCATATTATGTTCGATTTTTTAAACAACAAAAAAAACGTGTTTGGATCACTCCAAACACGTTCAAGTAACTTTTTAAGAGATATGCGTGAGACAAGATTCGAACTCGCGACCTTCTGGTCCGTAGCCAGACGCTCTATCCAGCTGAGCTACTCACGCATATTTGTTTTTTCGTTGCATCACCGACGCAACGTAGATTATTATATCTTCCGCTTTGTATTTTGTCAACACTTTTTTAAAAATATTTTTTAATTATTTTTTAGTTGATTTTTAAATCAAAAAAACGTGTTAAGATCATTTCTTAACACGACTATAGAGGTAATGATATCTATATTAAAGAAGTGCGTGAGACAAGATTCGAACTCGCGACCTTCTGGTCCGTAGCCAGACGCTCTATCCAGCTGAGCTACTCACGCACATTCACTTAGTGTTGCATCACCGACGCAACGATAGATATTATGACACCATTTATTCTTTTTGTCAACATCTTTTTTTATTTTTTCCAAAAAAATATGAAATACCATTAAATCATCTTATTTCTATAAGTAAAAAGCATTTATTTTCCTGAAAGAAGCGTTATTTTGGCGACCTTTAGCATTTCATCCGACACATCCAGCTCATTTATCTTATCTGCATCATTCTTCTTTACTGCCTCATTGACCTCTTTAACATATGTTATCAGTTTTTCAAGATTATTTTCTCTGTCGAGCATTGACTTTCCTTTATGCTCTTTTTCGAGCCCTGCTGCCGCCAGTATCTCCATAGTCAGGCGAAGCTCTCCTGTTATATCAGAAACAGCCATGAGCAAGTCAGGTCTTGACTGCAGCGCCTTTGTAAAAAGCTGCTGTGCACCGTCTATATCACGCTTCTTCACATATCCCGCCAAACGTTCCTTAAGCTCTCTAGTCTCCGTCTTTTCCTCTATTATCCCGATTTTTGTTTCAAATGCTTTTAAGCCATTTTTTCTAACCCACGTATACAAAAGTATCTCTGAGAGAAATCCATAAACTCTCCGATGATAATCATCATACTCAGCATCATCCAAGTGATCCTGTATCCGCTCTTTAAGCTTGAAAAGTACATCAAAAAGCCAGCTGTGGTAATCTCTAAACAGCTCATAGCTTCCACACATGATATTTCCAAAATATGTCTTTTTCTCATGTATTATTTTTTCGAATACATCATAATAATCATTGAAATACAGCCTTAATGTATCTCTGAGCGCGTCAAGGTCTCTGCTGTGATGGTCTGCAGCAAAGCCTTCAATATACGGAACCGGCAATTCGATCTCCTTTGATGTGACGATATCGTAATTCTTCAATATCCGCTCATAGTCTGCCGCACTCATGATGCTCCCTCTTTCATTAAGAGGATATCTTCTGTAATGGCACACTCCTACGATATCAGCATTCTTCACATTCTTAAGCACCCAATATATACCTGTAAGCTCACTGAAATATCTGTTTTCAGCCGAAATATTTTCTCCCACATCATCTCTTAAGTAACCCAGATCTTCTTTCCCGGCACTTCCTACCTGAAGCGGAATATATGTTTCATCTGCGATAACATGATATTTCTTATGCGTTAATGCATATACTTTTACATTTCCCCTCATAATTCCCCCTTTTTAGCTTAGCTGCCACTCAGTATGGCTTCCTTCGTCGTCTTTACTGACAATAAGTTGGCTTTCTATCTGCTGTTTAAGCTCACTGACGTGTGAAATTATGCCTATAACCCTTTGACCGCCTGCCATTTCCTTCAATATCCTTACAGCCTGATCTCTGGAATTATCATCAAGTGAGCCAAAGCCTTCATCTATAAACATTATATCAAGATTTACCGATGCCGCGTTCTGCGTTATCACATCTGCCATTCCAAGTGCCAGAGAAAGTGCCGCCATGAACGACTCTCCGCCTGATAATGTCCTTACTTCTCTTGTTTTACCTGTAACATTAGAGTAAACCATCAGATCAAGACCATGGTTTGTCCTGCCTTCTCCGGCCTTATCTATATCTATCATCCTAAGCTCGAACTGACCATGTGACATATTTTCGAATCTTCTGTTTGCATTCTCAAGCACCATTTCAAGATAATTTCTCTGCACAAAAGTTTCAATGTCCATCCTTGCACCTGAAACTTTTCCGGCAAGTGTGTCATAAAGAGTAGAAATCTTAGAATATTCACTAAGGATACGTCCTCTATTTTCTTTGCTTTCATTTAAGCTCTCAAGCTTCTCACTATCTGTATTATAGTATTTTTTGCACTTCTCAAGCCTCTCGCGCGCTTCACGATTTTCACGATCTGCCTTCTCACATCTCTCGCTAAGCATTTCGAGATCAGGTCTTTCGGTATCTGCTACAGCTTCTTTCGCTGCTTTCAGCATCTTAGTCGCAGCTTCGTTTTTTCTCTTCCAACTTTCTGCAAGCTCTCTCAACTCTTCCGCCTTCGCAAGCGTATGCTCGCTTGTAAGTTCTTCCCATGAATCCTTTAAGCGTTCCTTGTCTTCAAGTATCTCCTCATATTCTCTAAGTCTCTCCGCCTTTTCAGCCTCAAGTTCAGGTAATTCCTTAGTATAACGTTCTATAAGTGCCGAAACGCTGTCAACCTCTGTCTTTATCGCTTTATAGCCATTAGAAGCCTTCCTTTCCGAATCTTCAGCCTGCTTTCGCACATTCTCTGCATTTCTAAGCTCATCTTTCGCTTCTTCGGCATTTTCATATGCCTTTGATTCTTCAAGTTTTTTTAGAGCCGCTTCCAATACTGCCTTCTCCTTGCTGGTTTCAGCCTCAGAATTCTTAGAATTTTCAAGCCTTTCTTCGATTTTTTTCTTACTTACTTCGTCATTCAGGAAAGCCTGTATTTCTTCATATTCTTTAACATCACTCTGAATTTTTGCGCCATAGCTATCTATCATAGTCTTTAACTGTGCTATAACTGCCATTGCGCTCGACGCATCTTGAATATTTTCTGCCTTTTCTTTCAAACTTTCATTCAAGGATTCTACAATTTTATTCCTTAAACCCTCGATATCTTCCTTATGCCTCTGCTTCGTTTCTCTCAACCATCTTTCAGAAGTTTCTGCCTCAGCAGCGGCCTTTTCCTGCTCTCCTTTCAATTTATCCACTTCTTCTTTAAGCGTCTCAACCTTTTCCCTTGTAAGTCCATCAGCTCCATCCACAAGCTCACATGGCCTTGGATGGTCAAGTGAACCGCACACAGGGCATGGTTCTCCCTCCTTAAGCTGCTCACGCGCTATAAATCCAGCCTGCGCATCAAGGAATGAACGCCTGATATCTTCATACTCTCTGCTTTTATTTGCTACCTTTTCTCTTATGATCACATATTTTGCACGACATTTCTCTACAGCCGCCTCATGCTTAGCTATATATTTTTCTTTTTCTTCCAGCTGTCTTGCATCGTGCTCAAATCCATCCATCTTCTTTCTATTTTCGATGTATTTTACTTCTCTGCTCTTTGCGTCCTTAAGCTCTTCTCCCCTTGCTCTATATCGTTTTTCCTCTTCCTCTCTCAAATTCTTCGCTGCCAAAGCTTTTTGCTTCTCTTCAAGAGCTTGTTTATGCTTCTCTTCACATTCCTTCAATCCCTTACTAACTCTCTCAATTTCCTTAAAAGTTTCAAGAGAACTGTTTACCCTCTCTTCAACCTTAGAAAATCTTTCAAGTTCTTCACGAAGTTTAGCACTCTCTTCTTCATATCTACTCTTGCTTTTTTCTTCATTAGCTCTCAACGTCTGAATCTTTCCGGATTCTTCACTTAGCTTCGCTTTTGTTTCCGAAAAGTTCTTTTCACTCATATGATATTTATCAGCGATAGCTTTTATTTCATACGCTTCTCTTATCTTTCTGCTCTGCTCATCTGCAAACGAAGCATTTTCTTTATTTTCTTCACATTCCTTTAATTCCCTCTGCGCTGTATCGATCTGATCAAAAAATTTGATTATATTTTCAGCCCCTTTGTAATCTCCCAGAGCCTTATCCCTGATCTTCTCAAGTTCTTCACACTCTTTCTCCAGACTTACCTTCTCACTTTCAAGCGTCCTCACAAGCATTTCAAGCTCATGTATGAAGCCTTCAAATTCCACAGAGTTGAGCGTCTTACTATTTATAATGCTATTTTTATACTCTTCAAGTATCTCTCCACGCTCATTTCCCTCAGGTATCAATGTCTGAGAAACATACGTCTGACAGATAGTCCTTATCTTGGCAATCTCAGTTTCCTTAGCCTTTACACGGCTCGCAAGCTCATCTACTATCTTTTGAAAAAGACCTGTATGAAATAATTTTCTGAATATTACCTTTTTATCATCTGACTTGGCCCTAAGGAGCTCCATAAATTCTCCCTGTGCGATCATCGCCACCTGAAGAAACTGTTCCCTCGTAAGTCCCACAATCTCCTCAAGCTTCTTATTCGCCTCCTTTTGCGGATACTCCGTTCCATCAGGCATTATCAGCGAAACAGAAGCCGAAACACTTTTTTCTCCTGTACCCTTAAGCTTTTTTCGTACATGCTTCGGGATACGCTTAACTATATATTTTTCTTCGATACCACCATTTACCTCAGTAAATTCAAGCTCTACGAACGGTTCTTTACCATCTTCCCCAAACTGGCTCTGTAATTCCTCCCCTTCTCTCGGGTTTTCCACTGAGCCTGTCTTCCCATATAATGCATAGACAATTGCGTCAAATATAGTCGATTTACCAGATCCCGTGTCACCTGTAACTAAAAATAAATTCTGCTTTGCCCTTGAAAAATCGATCTTAGTTTCTTTTCCATATGATCCAAAAGATTGTAATCTTAAACTTAACGGCTTCATCTCTCGTCCTCCAAAATAGTGTTTATAACTTCACTCAGCAGCTCTTTCTGCTCTTCGTCCGGATCTGAAAGAAACATACAGCAAAGCTCATATGGATCAAGTGCCTTTTTAACACTTATCTTTCCTGAATAATCTGCTTTTTTAATATTTTCACGTCTGATCTCTAAAATATTTGAAAACGCATCCTTTAATCTGTCATTTGCATCAGAAGGGTCAATACTTCCATCTTCATCAGTCAAAATCACCGATACATAGTCATCGCATCTTTCCTTCAAAACATCTTCCAACGTACCTTTTATAATTTTTACCTCGTGCAAAGGCTTAAGCGGTATAACTTCTGTACTTACATTGCCCTTTTCCCTGATCTCAACCTCTATTATTCCTTTCTGCTGACCTGCTTCGCTGAACGACGATGCTATCGGAGTTCCTGAATATCTGTATAGTTCACTCCCTACCTTCATCGGCTTATGCACATGTCCAAGTGCTGCATAGTCAAAAGCCTCTAAAATATCCGAATTTATCGCATCGATATTTCCTACCGTTACTACTTCTGAATCCATTCTCTCAATTTCTAAAGCTGATTTTCCTGACGGTATATAAAATTGATGACTTACGAAAATATTTCTTTCCGTCTTATCAATATTTTCTCTTTCCATAAGAATGTGCATAGCTTCATCATATGAATATGCTCTGTCACTCTCGTCCTGCATAGTAATAAGCCTTACCATCGAAGGCTTCACAAAAGGCAAAAGCCAAAAATTCACTTTTCCAAATTCATCATCCAAAACAACTTTCTCTATATGCTCTTCCGGATGCGTCGGCGGCAGACCTATCATATGAATATGCTCTTTTGCCAACAATCCCCTGTATATATTAAGTCTCGCTGCACTGTCATGATTTCCGCTTATCATCATGATCTCTGCTTCCGGGATCGCACTTGCAATATTGTTCAAAAAATCATCAAACAACTGCACAGCCTCTGCCGAAGGTATCGCTTTATCATAAATGTCTCCCGCTATAACAAGCGCATCAGGCTTCCTAACTCTAGCTTCTTCAACGATCTTATCCAATATATATCTTTGATCATTACTCATATCCTGATTTAAAAGTCTTAATCCTATATGCAGATCAGAAATATGAAAAAATTTCATCTTAAATTCATCCTCCGTTAATTTACTCTAAAACAACTTATTCAAAACACCCAAGTCAGTCGGAGAAATCTCCTGTATAGAGGCAGAAAATTTCTCCGATTTACTTAAAAAGCGAGTTGTCCAAAAACAACTCGCTAAAATAGTCTATATTTACTTTGATGAGACAATATAATTGCTAAGCGTTGCAGCCATATTCGAAACAGGCATTGACTGAAGCCATACTTTACCCGGTCCTGTAATTACCGTATTAAAAAGTCCTTCGCCGCCAAACAATACATTCTTAACACCCTTCACACTCTGAATGTCCATCTGACAACTTGCTGTCATTCCTGCAAGATATCCTGTATCGACAACGATCTGCTGACCTGCTGCAAGCTCATACTCTACTATATGACCATCAAACTCAGCAAAGCAAACACCATTACCAGAAATCTTCTGCATGATAAAGCCTTCACCGCCAAAAAAGCCTGTTGCTATCTTTTTTCTAAAATGAACTGAAAGCTCTATTCCTTCAGATCCCGCTAAAAATGCACTTTTTTGAAGAATGACCGGTGCATCTGGTGTGACCTCGAAAACCTTGATAGAACCCGGGAAACTTGAAGCACATGCTATCATTCCGGGACCGCCTTCAGCAGTATAAATATTTTGAAACAATGACTCTCCGGAAAATGCTCTGCCAAGCATCTTTCCAACGCCGCCATTTGAAGTTGTTTCCATCTTCATATTTGGAGACATCCAAGCCATTCCACCGCCTTCAGTTATAACCTTTTCACCAGCTTCAAGATTAATAGTAACCACCGGGAGAGTTTCACCGGAAATTTCATATTTCATACGTATTCCCTCCATTTTTTATAGTAAACTGCATAGGCTTTCGCCTATTGTCGTTTGCTGCACCAGATTTTGGTCGCTCCAGGCGGCATATTCCCAAGCAAAATCTGTGCGCATTATTGTGGTGCTTAGTAAACGTTAGATTCATCTAACGCTTTCTATAATTATAGCAGTTTTGTCCCGTTCTTCTCAATCTTTTTTTCTACATCTTTCAGACACCAGAAAAACGCAGCTGTCGAAAAGATTCCCGCAGTAAGCCACGCTGCAGGGTCACATGATACTGCCAGAAAATAGCTTTTTACCTGCATCGAAATAAATGCCACACCACATCTTGCCACAAATTCAACTATGCCGCACCCCAGTACAAGCAATGCATATCCGCATCCTTCTATACTGCTTCTGAAAATAAAGATAAGACTAAGCGGGATATAGAATGTAAGGCTGACATAAGCATATGTTCTCGCCCACGGCAAAAGTTCCTCGATCTTTGCATTACCAGAGAAGAATAGAGACACCATATTAGGCAGCAGCACTATAAAAAGCGCTCCGGCCACAAGGCAGTAAACGACCTCTACCTGTACTGCCCTCTTTACGCCCAGACGAAGTCTTTCGATATTTCCCTTGCCATAATTCTGACCGCAATAAGTAGCCATCGTCTGTCCCATGGAAAGCATTCCCTGTGTCAAAAGGCTTGACACCTTTGAAGCTGCCGTGAAGGCCGCAACCGCAGTAGAGCCAAAGATATTGATCGCTGTCTGCATTATCATAGTTCCTGACGCTGTTATCGCAAACTGAAGTGCCATAGGTATACCCATTTTCATCTGATTCAAGGCAACCGGAATATCTATTTTCCATTGATTTCTTTCCGGAACCAATATTTTTACTTTAGCAACTATGTAGATCACACACAATATTGCTGAAATTCCCTGAGACATTACCGTTGCCAGCGCAGCACCAGCTACTCCCATTTTCACATTGATTATAAGAAACAGATCAAGTCCTATATTCAATATTGCAGAAAAAACGAGGAAGAACAGCGGCGCCTGGCTATTTCCGACCGCTCTCAGATAAGCCGAAAACAGATTATAGAAAATACATGCTGTCATTCCATTACAGATCATAGAAAGATAGCTCTTTGCGTCTCCTGCAATGTCTGCCGGTGTATTCATCATCGTAAGCAGGCTTTCTACAGCCATACTCGAGCCTATCGTCATCAAAATTGCAATAATGACTGTTAATATCGTACCGGTAGCAATAGACTGTTTCACACCCTTTTCATCACCGGCCCCGAACCTTTGACTGGTAAGGATTGCAAAGCCTGACGTAATGCCTATCGCAAATCCGAGCATCAAAAACATTACCGTGCCTGTAGATCCTACTGCCGCCAGCGCCTTTTCTCCGACAAAACGGCCTACGATCACAGTATCAGCCATATTATAAAACTGCTGAAACATGTTACCTATAAATAATGGTATTGTGAATTTAAGAAGCTGTGCAAGCACAGGTCCTTTTGTCATATCTTGCTGCATAAATTTCTCCTTATATCATTCATCTGCACATATCTATGCATTTGCATTTTGTGGTCAATAATCGATAGCGAGTATAATTTGTCATCCCCCACCTATGCTAACAATCAGTGGTTGAGGATTTCTCCGACTGAGTTAAATCTTTAAGCCATTTATATTTTCTGAAATGGTGCATTACCCACGGAATTTTCCCTACTTCATCAAGGCATGTACATGCATACACCAAAAGCGGTGACCAATGAAATACAAATGCCCCGCAAAAAGCCAGCGGAATTGCAATACACCACATCATTACCGCCAACGAATACATATCAAATAATGTGTCTCCGCCAGAATCAAAGATACCATTTATGATAACTGTATTTACGCATCTACCAATCATGTAGACAGCCATTATCACCATCATTCCCGTAAGGTACTCTCTTGCCCTGTCCGTGAGGACCATAAACTTCACTACAGCAGGTGTGACAGCCAATACTATGGCTGTAGAAAGAAATCCTATGATAAATGACATTATCGCAAGTCTTTCGCCATATATCTTTCCCTGCGCCAGATTCCCGGCTCCAAGCTCATTTCCAACCACTATACCTCCGGCAGCTCCGATACCATTACACATACAGCAGATAAGGTCTCTCACAACCGCCGCCACAGAATTTGCTGCTGCCGCGTCGCTTCCCATATGACCGATTATCGCTGTATATGATGTAAAGCCAACTCCCCAGAAAAGACTCGCTCCCAGAAGAGGTAATGAGCACTTCCTAAAATCTCTCGCAAGCGGCTTATTACTTCTAAGCATTGATTCCATCGATGGATGCATATAGCCCTTTTTATATGAAGATAATATCGCCCATCCAAGCTCTATAATTCTCGCTATAAGTGTTGCAGTCGCTGTTCCACGTGCTCCCATAGCCGATGCGCCGAACATTCCAAAAATAAATACAGCATTGAGCAGAATATTCAGGACGACCGTGACTGAACTTATCAATGCTGTACGACCAGCATGCTCTGTCACTTTCATTATTGCCAGATAACATTGCGAAATGCCCGTCAGCAAATATGAAACGCCAGCAATTCTCAAATATCCAGCTCCGATATTTATCAAATTTGCTTCATTAGTAAAAAGGCTCATTAGCTGAGTGGGCAAAAAGCAGCATGCCGCAAAAAATAAAATCGAGACCAGACCACACACTCTGATGCTCATACAAAATATATCGTTAACCGTCTTTTTATCGCCCTTCCCCCAATACTGTGCACCAAGAATGGTTATACCGCCCGTAATAGACGTTATGACCATATTCTGTATAAACTGCACCTGCGTAGCAAGCGAAACAGCCGCCATAGAGTCTTGCTCTATACTTCCAAGCATCACCGCATCACCAGCCGCAACTGACGCAAGCATCAAACTTTGAAGTGCGATAGGCAGTGCAAGACGAAATAACTTTTTATTAAAAAAAGTATCCCCAAAAAGATTTTTTTCCATATAAACTCTCCATAAATTACAAGCTGCTACATTATAACACAGCAGTTATAATTATTGTCACCATCCCCAAAATATGTTGTATTGTTTTTTGTATGTATGTCAGGGTCAAAAGGTCAAAATCCGATTGTGCTTGCAAAAAGAGGATTGAGACCTTGGGACCCGCAAAACACGAGCAAGTAGCGTTATTACGCGGAATGCGAGTGTTTTAGGATTGCGGGAATTGCGTAGCAATGAAGCAAGCCGTGACATCAGTAATGGGCAAAATTTACTTTTGACCCTTACATCATAGCATTAATCAAAACATATACTCCAAGCAAAACTGCTAAAAATACTACATTCATAATGGTAAATTCAACAAAGTATTTACCTTTGCTCTCTCCATCATTCGCAGCAATATACTTATATGATATAAGACTTGCCATAGACGCTATAAGTGTACCCAATCCCCCAAGATTAGTTCCAATTATCAATTTATCATACTTATCTGTAAAACCCGAAAGCAAGATTGCTGCCGGAACGTTACTTATCACCTGTGAAGCCGCAACAGCCGAAATAACTTCTCTGCCTGAAATGATGCCTTCCAAAAAATCCCTAAAGCTGCTGATCCTTCCTATATTGCCTATAAAGACAAAAAGAAATACAAATGTAAAGATCAATGACATATCCACACTCTTAAGCACTCCCTGCTTATATATCATATCCATCACAATCACAGCCAGAAGCACTATCGCAAACATCATCTGAAAAGGCATAACTCTAAGAACCGTCATAAGACTCACCAAAAACAAGATTGTATATATGCCACACTGTACCTTTTCAGATTTACTAAACTTTTTTGAGGTTTCAGCATCAATATCACAGCTGCCACCCTTAGATTCTTTCTTTCCGATCATTAAGCTGCATACAGCTAGCATTATCAACGAAGTCGCACTGAAAGGTATCATCAACTTAATAAATTCCCAAAAACTCATATTTGCAATACCATATAAATATAAATTTTGAGGATTTCCAAGCGGTGTAAGCATGCTTCCCAAATTTGCCGCTAAAGTTTGAAGCACGACCACCGGAATTATCATCTTACACTTCTTCGCTTCGTTCAACGTTATTATCGTTAGCGGCACAAACGTAATCAGCGCCACATCATTGGTAATAAACATACTGCTGAAAAAACAAAGCATCACGAGTATCATGACTACCATCACAAAGCTCTTGCTTTTCTTTAGCATTGCCTTTGCCGCCATATCAAAAAGTCTGACTTTTCTAAATCCTGCCACCACAGCCATCAACGAAAATAATATTGCCAATGTTCTGAAGTCTATATATCCAAGATATCTTTTATCTGGACATATGACCAACATAGAAGCTACTGCAAGAATTGCCGCAATGACTAATACAGTTTCTTTCTTTACAAAATCCTTTATCTTTCCCATGATCTTCTTTCTTCCATTACAATCTAAATTTTATACAACAAAAAAGACCATTGCAAAATACAACAGTCTTTAACTCGTGCCCAAAGCCGGAATCGAACCAGCGACACGAGGATTTTCAGTCCTCTGCTCTACCAACTGAGCTATCTGGGCATTCATACTTTATTAAGCTGAACTGGGTGGTGATGGATTCGAACCATCGAAGCAAGTTGCAGCAGATTTACAGTCTGTCCCCTTTGGCCACTCGGGAAACCACCCACAAACTTTTCTACTAT
>FOSY01000001.1:370304-394707 GCA_900114405.1 Lachnospiraceae bacterium KH1T2
CTATGTCGAGCGGAAGTTTTATTTGATGATTTAAGGAAGAAAGGCTATAATTTCCTTGTAATATATTGTTTAGTCGCATAAACATATTTTACAGCAAAAGCCAGACTTTTCGAAGTCTGGCTTTTGTATTAATACAGTATTATCGCATGACAAAAGGGCCGCGCACTAATTGCTTAGTGCGACAGCCCCTCTTTTTTTATTTCATCTTTCGTTTTCACGGCTTCTTTTTTTCAATATCATTGCAGACGTGCGTCCCATCCTCACTGAGATCATTCCCGACTCTACCTGATAATTATAAGGCTCTGTTGTAAACGTCACGTCATGCGTGAGTATAAGCCTCTTCATACTGCATTCTCTAGGAACACCTGCCACCTGCGCCCTGATATTCAGCTGTACATCATGATCGTTATTATTGACTATGATAATACTCATATCATGTTTCATAAATCTTGCATAAGCGATCACTCCTGGCTTACTTACAAGCCTTATGAGACTTCCTCTCCTGAGTTCTTCATTTTCTTTCCTTATCCGGATCAGCGCTCTGTGAAAGTCTATGAGTTCGTTATCTTCATGTCCCCACGGATATGTACGCCTGTTATCCGGGTCAGTAAATCCACACACACCGGCTTCATCGCCATAATATATCGTCGGTGCGCCCATCCACGTCATCTGTATAAGTACCGCTTCACGCATCACGGCTTTATTGATTCCTTCCGATGCTGCTTTACTTCCAAGCCCGTCAAGCCTTCCAACCTTTCGGTTAGTACGCGTCAAAAATCGTGAATGATCATGGTTCGAAAGCTCATTCATCGCACACATGAGCTCTCCTGTAGTAAAGTTAGCAGAATTCTTTTTCATCGATTTCCAGAAAGCTTCCGCATTATTTAAGAGGTCGCCTCTGAATTCATCACTATGCTTCTGCATTCCTGTCAAAAACCACGTTACCGGCTCCATAAAGGCATCATAGTTCATCACAGTGTCCCACTGATCGCCTTTAAGCCACGAAACCGGATTTCCATAATGCTCTGCGATTATCACCGCATTAGGATTAGCACTCTTTACAGCCTTTCTAAAGTCTCTCCAGAATTTATGATTAAATTCCGGGCTGTGCCCAAGATCCGCTGCCACATCAAGCCTCCAGCCATCAGCATTATACGGCGGTGAAACCCACTTTTTCGCAACACTTAATATATAATTATAAAGTTCCTTTGAGCCTTCATAATTGAGCTTCGGAAGTGTATCATGTCCCCACCATCCGTCATAACTTTCATTATATGGCCAGTCATTCTCAGTAAATTCGAAGAAATCATGGTATGGACTGTTTTCTGAAACAAATGCCCCTTTCTCATACCCTTCTGCGTCTTCATATATGCACTCTTTATCAAGCCACTTGTTAAATGAACCGCAGTGATTAAAGACACCGTCTATTATCACTTTTATCCCTGCAGTATGCGCCTTCTCTACAAGGTCGATAAAAAGGGCATTGCTCGCTTCCAGATTTCGTATATCGGTTACTCGCCTGATATAGCCATCAGCATGTTTATTATCGGTGTCATTTTCACCAAGGCTGGTCCTGTCGTCCACAACTATCATTCCGACATGCGGATCTATATAGTCATAGTCCTGCGTGTCATACTTATGGCTTGAAGGCGATACGAAAAGCGGATTGAAATATATTGCTTCTATCCCCAATTCCTTAAGGTATGGAAGTTTATCTATAACTCCCTGCAGATCACCGCCATAAAACTCATTCACGTCCATGAGTTCCGGTGTTTTGTCCCAATCTTTTACTCTGCGGCTCTTTCCGCCCAGATAATTGTATTCACCATCTCTGACATCATTTGTCATATCGCCGTTGCAAAAGCGGTCTATGAAAATCTGATACATTATCGCACCTTTGCTCCACTCAGGTGTAATGCAGTCCGGACGCAGGATAAAAGGCTTATACTTGCCATTCTTTTTTGCAAGACCTCGTGAATCATATACCGCCTCTACTTCTCCTGAACGTATTTCGAAGTAGTATTCCAGCGGTTCATGACCTATCCAAAGCTGTGCCTCGTAATAGTCAAAGCCTTCTATAGTTTCTGCAACTTTCATCTCCGTCTGCCAGTCCTTGCTGATGCAGCAAACGCTGTCAACATTCTTTTCAGCAGTACGAAATCTGAATGTTACGATGCTGTCTGCCTCCGGCTCCATCGGTGAGACAAAGTTTTCTGTCATATCAGCAAACAAAGCCTTATGGTTAAGTACAGGTCTTGTTTGAAATGGATAAAGCATTCGACTTAATTTCATAATATCAGCTCCACTATAAAAACAGCAGCACATGCACCTATAGCCACAGTCAGCAGTCCTCTTCTGAAGAAAGCAAGTATCAATGCCACTATAAATCCTGCCAGTGCAGCATATGTATTCTCAACAGCTGTCAATATTGCAGGAAATGTCATTGCTGAAAGTGTTGCATAAGGCACATAGTACAAAAAGGACTTTATCGTCTTTGATCTGATCTCTTTTCTTATCAAAGTCAGCGGTAAAACTCTTATCGCATATGTCACAAGCGCCATTACCAAAATATAGATATATACGTTTCTCATGCTCCGGCCTCCTCATCTCTTGGAAACAGCAATGCTGCCACTCCTGCGATCACGATCGTCACTATGATGATCCTGAAACCTGATGAAATATTTTTAAGTACCGGTGCATACGTAAATATTGTCGACATAAGCATAGCCGCTATGACAGTGATCCTTACATTCACGTTTTCTCTTGCCGGAGGTATCACTATAGCCAAAAACATCCCGTAAAGTGCTACCCCAAGCGCACTTATGAGCCTTTGCGGAAGTATTTCTCCCGAGTAAGCTCCAAGAAAGGTTCCTAATGTCCATCCAAAAACAGATACAAGTATAGCTCCATATGAATAGAATGGTGATAATACTCCCGGGTGGCTTGCACTTATCGCAAATACTTCATCTGTCATACCATAGGCTATTCCCATTCTATGGAAAACTTTTTCATCCGGCTTTATTTTCTGAGAAATCGCAGCAGACATAAGCATATATCGAAGATTGATTATAAGCTGAGCACCTGCCATTTCCAAAAGTGATCCTGAAGTTGATATTATCCCTAAGCCGGCAAATTGTCCCGCTGACGTCACATTAGTCAGCGACAGCAGCGTTGCCTGAAACACGCTCAGACCACTCTGTACGGCCTGTATTCCAAATGCAAACGATACTGCAAGATAACCCAGACAAATTGGTATTCCGTCCCTCATTCCCCTTGTAAAGCTGCTTCTCGACGATTCCATTAGTTTCCTCCAGTGAAGTGATTAGAATGATTTTATCGCGTCCTCAGAATCATCATTCGATTTATCAATTGCAACAATCTCTACATCATAGCCTACGTTCTCATTCACTTGTACGTGGCAGACATCTCCGACCTTATGCTTTAATATTGCCTTTCCTATCGGTGACTCTATGCTTATATAGTTTTTAAGCGAATTTCCACGTATACTTGTAACGATCTTATATTTTTCCGTTGATCCATCATCAAGGAACTTAACTTCGACAAAATTGTTCATTCCGACTTCATCATCTTCTGATTTGTCTGAAACGATCTTTGCCGTCTTAAGCATTCTTTCAAGGTAGCCTATTCGGCTTTCGTTCTGATTTTTTGCTCTCTTTGCCGCATAGTACTCAAAGTTTTCTGAAAGATCTCCCTGCGCTCTTGCCTCTTTTACTTCCTCTATGAGCTTAGGGCGCTGATTCAGCTTTCTATCATCAATCTCTGCTTGTATCTTCTTTACATCGCTCTCTGTGAGCTCCGCTCTTCCTGTCTGCATAGTCTAATCCACCTCTCAATTGATCATTAAGAACGCACACAAGCCTCCACGTTTTCCTTTGGAAGCACGATGCGAAAACAAAAGCTCCGAATTTTCCATGGTGCATACGTCACTTACATGTATATTTTCTCTGGTAAGTCCTGCATCCAACATATTATAGCAATTAGCAGCATGCAGGTCGAGAAGGTATTTTCCTTCTTTTCCCTTCTCCGGCTTAACTACCTGCGCCTGCCTCTCTCCTGCGTATTTCTCGATAAACACATCTGCCACATCCTGACCTATCTCATAGCAGCTGCCGCAGATACCCGGGCCTATAACCCCGATAACATCCTCAGGTGAGGTTCCAAATTCTTTTTTCATCAGATCAACTGTATTCTTTGCAATATTTCCAGCCGTTCCCTTCCATCCGGAATGAGAAAGTCCGATAGCTCCCTTAACAGGATCAACAAAGTAAAGCGGTATGCAGTCTGCATGACTCGTTACAAGGCAAAGTCCTTTTTCATTTGTCACTATTCCGTCTACATCCGAATAGCTTCTTTCACGAATTATTCCCATGCCGGCGTTTTCTCTGCCAACCTTCATCACATTTGCAGTGTGCGTCTGGTGGGCCATTACCATATTTTCTGCAGAAATCCCAAGCGCCTCCGCCATAGCTCTAAAGTTCTTCTCTACTTTATCCGGGTCATCTCCCTGATTAAAATTCAGATTCAGCGAACTGTATATGCCTTCACTCACGCCTCCAACTCTTGTCGAAAAAGCGTTTTTGACACAATTTAGTTTATTTAATGGGGTAAATGTAAGATATGCAACACCGTTATCCGCAGTCTTCATTTCTGTCATGCGTTCACGGTCTTTAATATAATTCAGATTCACAAGACCCTCCTTATTTTTACAAAAGTTTTCCGGTAAAAGAAAAACAGCCAACCGGGTAGGGGTTGGCTGCTTTTCGGAGAAGGTATTTCTTTCTTATGGGGTATAGTTGTTAAACTATATCATGTATTGGGGGGTACGCATAATAATATAGCATTGACCCCAATTTTGAACAAGACGTATACTCCACAAAGTTTACAAAATTTACCTTTATTTTTTGTACAAGTTGCCGAAGATTCTCATTTAGACCGAAAATTCTGGCATTCCTGAGAATTCATCTTCAACTTTTTCCTCTTCAAACAATGCCTCAAACTCATCTCTCGTAAGTTTTTCTTTCTTCAACAATTCTTCAGCACATTTAATGAGCACGCTCTTATTTTCAAGGATTATTCTCTTCGCTTCACTATAGCAGCTGTCCAATATGCTCTTTACTTCGCAGTCGATCTCAGCTTCTGTATGGTCTGAGTATGCCTTTGAATGTCCCAGATCACGCCCGATGAATACCTCATCGTCATCTGCATCATAGCTCACAACACCCATTTTTGAACTCATACCATAACGTGTTACCATGCTTCTCGCTGCCTTTGTTGCCTGTTTAAGATCCTGAGAAGCACCTGTCGTAATATCATCGCAGAATATTTCTTCTGCTACTCGTCCACCCATGTCAACGATTATCTCATTGATAAGGCGTCCTTTTGTTATGAACTCGTCATCTCTGCTCGGTAACGGCATTGTATATCCGGCTGCACCAAGACCTGTCGGGATGATAGATACAGTATAAACAGGTCCTACATCAGGAAGTACATGGAACAATATCGCATGTCCTGCCTCGTGATATGCAGTGATCTTTTTATCTCTGTCACTTACAACCCGGCTCTTTTTCTCAGCACCTATGCCTACTTTGATGAATGATTTTCTTATATCATCCATCTTTATAAATTTACGATTTGACTTAGCCGCAGTAATAGCCGCTTCATTCATAAGATTTTCAAGATCAGCTCCTGTAAATCCCATTGTTGTCTGCGCTATCTGCGTAAGGTCAATGTCATCACCAAGCGGCTTGTTCTTTGAATGTACTTTAAGGATATCTTCTCTACCCTTTACATCAGGTCTTCCTACTCCTATCTTTCGGTCAAAACGTCCCGGTCTGAGAATCGCCGGATCAAGGATATCCACACGGTTTGTAGCCGCCATAACGATGATTCCTTCGTTTATTCCAAAGCCGTCCATCTCGACAAGAAGCTGGTTAAGTGTCTGCTCTCTTTCATCATGGCTTCCGCCAAGACCTGTGCCTCTGCGTCGTGCCACAGCATCTATCTCATCGATAAAGACTATACACGGTGCATTTTTCTTCGCATCAGAGAAAAGATCCCTTACTCGTGAAGCACCGACACCGACAAACATTTCTACAAAGTCAGAGCCCGAAATAGAAAAGAACGGTACGCCTGCTTCTCCGGCAATTGCCTTCGCAAGAAGCGTCTTACCTGTTCCAGGAGGGCCCTCAAGAAGCACTCCCTTCGGTATCCTTGCTCCCACCGAAGTATACTTCTGCGGATCTTTCAGGAAATCAACAATTTCCTCAAGGTCTTCTTTTTCTTCTTCAAGTCCTGCAACGTCCTTAAATGTGACATTTGACTCACCTGCCAAAGTCTTTGTTGCGCGGTTCTTTCCGAAGTTCATCATCTTTCCGCCGCCGGATGAGCTCGCCGCCTGAGAATTCATCAGTGTCATAACTATAAATATAGCTACTATACCAAGTATGACAGGCACAACATATGAGATCACCCTGTTTTCTCTCGAAACTTCCAACTCTGTGTACGAAGGAAACAGCACTCTCAGCTCATCTTCGATTTTTGAAATATCTGACACATAAAGTGTACGCGTTCCACCGTTTTTCAGTCTTACGATCACCGAACCTGTCGGTGTCTCTGCATTTGGTTGGATTTCGATCGTATCTACCGACTCTGTCTTCAAATCCTGCTTAAACTGCGAATAATTGTAGGTGTCTCTCGTCTGCCACCTACTGCTGATTGATACTATAAGCAGCAGAATTGCCACTACCATCAGAAAGTACACAATCAGGTTTTTACTTCCGTTTGAATTCAATCTTTCCCCTCCTAAAAATTTTTATTCCGGAAGAATTACCTCTCCTATATATGGCAGATTCCGGTATCTCTGCGCATAATCAAGACCGTAACCCACGATAAACTTATCAGGTATTACAAATCCGTTATAATCAATCTTAACGTCTACTACACGGCGGTCAGGCTTATCGAGAAGTGTACAAAGCTTAACTGACTCCGGTCCCCTCTGTCTTAAGATCTGAAGAAGATAGTGCATTGTACGTCCGCTATCGATGATATCTTCACAAACAATTACATTCTTTCCTCTGATAGGCTCATCAAGATCCTGAATGATCTTAACTACACCACTTGACTCTGTCTCGTTTCCATAGCTTGAAACCTGCATAAACTCAAGCTTCACCGGAACTGTGATTCTCTTCGCCAATTCACATGTGAAAAAAGAAGCACCTTTAAGAATACATATCAGGGTTATTTCTTTTCCTGCATACTCTTTACTGATCTGTTCACCAAGTTCCTTAATTTTTGCTGTGATCTGTTCCTCAGGAAACATTACTTCAATCTTGTGTTCCATTTTTTACTTCCACTTTCCAGATTTTTTTGGTACTTTCACACACTTTGTAATCTTCACTCATCCTCACTCCCGGAACCCAGATAATATGACTCCCATCGGCTAAAACAATCAGTGAATCTCTTTCTGACGCTGGGATTTTCGCCTCAATAAGCACATCTTTCAGCTTCTTACGACCATTTTTTATTGAAACGTAATCCCCCGTTCTACGTGTGCGCAGTACAGGTATTTCACCTATTTTATCATAATCAAACCATTTAGTATACGTGATATCCCTTATTATTGTACCATCAATATCTGTTTTTACTTCAAATTTCCAGACTTTTCCGTCTTCAGTATTAACTATACCATTCACTGGTACTTCAATAGTAGCACTATCTTTAACTGAATTGTGACTTTTTTTCTCAAAGACAAGACTTCCAAATTCATTTCTTACACAAATGTCATACGGTATGTTCAGCATCTTTCCGCTTGTATTTTTTCCAAGTACAAAACAATTGTGTATGTGCTCTGCTGTTATGTCTTTAAGTCGTCCCGCTGCCTTGCCTATACATCTTTTGATGATTTCTAAAGCCATTATCTCCTTCGTTATCTCAAACAAAGTCGTATCAAGCTTTACTCTTCCACTATTGTCTGTTGATGTATACTTCTTTTCAAGACGATCTGCCTCAAATTCTATGTATTCATTCCACTCTCGCATGACAGCCGCTGTTCTTGCCATATGAGAAACTGCCGCTGAATTAATTCCTTCTGCGACCGGAATTACCTTGTTTCGTATAGCATTCCTTGCGATTTCATTATCGAAATTAGTCTTGTCTGTTCGAAATTTTATCTCATTATCATTGCAGAATTTTATGATCTCTTCCTTAGTAAGCTCCAGCAATGGTCTTATTATCTTCCCACGTACCGGTGCTATAGCGCCAAGCCCTTTTATACCGCTGCCCCTTATCATATTAAACAGCAATGTCTCTGCCTCGTCTCCTGCGTGGTGTGCAACTGCGATCTTATCTGCTTCTATACTGTCAAAAATCCTATATCGCTCTATCCTCGCCGCTTCTTCGAGAGTTTCTTTCCTCTCAGCGGCAATTGCCGGCGCATCAATATGAAATACTCTGCATTCGATTCCAAGTTTTTCACATTCATTTTCCGTATAATGGGCATCATCCAGTGACTCTTTTCCACGAATCCCATGTTCAACATGTATTGCAGTGATAGTGAAATCAAGCTCTTTTCTTAAAGAATTGAGCAAAAAAAGGAGGCACATTGAGTCTGCTCCTCCTGAAACCCCAATTGCAACACGCTCTCCGGGCATGATCATTTTATTATCTATTATATATTTTTTTACTCGATCACTGATCTTCATCACTCGGTTTAAATATTATCTCATCATCATGTACCAGACCAAGTTTATCTTCTGCAACCTGCTCTGCATATTTTCGCGTCTTTGTATATTTTTCAAACTGCTTTAAATCTTCAGTTCTTTTCTCTTCACTCTCAATATTTGAATTGAGCTCATCTATCCTGTTCTGATACTGTGTATACTTATTTTTGAGCTTATAGCCATCAATTGCTATAACGCTAAGTATGAAAGCCATCGTGACAGTAATACACAGACAGCTCATCTTATGATTCTTTTTTCTTTGAAAAGCCGGTACTGTGCTCATTAACATCACTCCTTGCCATAGCTTATTTTTCTTCAATCGGGTATAATTCCCCAATTTATTTAAATATATATATAATATATACAAAAAATCTCTATCAGTCAAGGCGTCATGTATACAATGTGCACATATCAAATTTATCTAATCATATGTATTTGAATAGCGTTTCGGCATCTTCTTTATGGATAGTTTCCTGTATGCCGGTAACCTCTACCTTCACAGTTTTATTACCAAATCCAATTTCGATGATATCCCCGATCTTAACTTCCGTTCCTGCCTTTGAAGGCTTTCCATTGATCATAACTCTTCCTGCATCACATGCTTCATTTGCTACGCTTCTGCGCTTGATCAGTCTTGAAACTTTAAGATATTTATCTAATCTCATATTTATCCTTTTCTTTCCGTATAATAAAAATGTACGCTGCCAATCGTGACAGCGTACACATTCAATTCAAGTAACTTACAAGTGTTAATTACTTATTTACAGCATCCTTAAGAGCCTTACCAGCCTTGAACTTAGGTGCCTTAGATGCAGGGATCTTCATAACATCACCTGTCTGAGGATTTCTACCCTCTCTTGCAGCTCTTTCAGAAACTTCGAATGTACCGAAGCCTACAAGCTGAACCTTGTCACCTTCTGTAAGTGCAGCTGCTACTGCATCTGTGAAAGCCTTGAGTGCGCTCTCAGCGTCCTTCTTTGTAAGTCCTGACTTCTCAGCCATTGCTGCAACTAATTCTGTCTTGTTCATTCTTGAAACTCCTCCTCTTAAATGAGATTTAGGATTGCTTTTCGGCAGTGCGAAAAGCTATATCCTATTTATACTCATTTCGAGGTGTTTTGTCAAGGAAAATCAGCTATTTTCGGGCATTTCAGGCACTTTTTAGTAACAGTTCACACGTAAACGGAGCACTATGCTGCGGAGTTTACGACCAAGAAAGATGAAAAGCCATTGGATTTTGCCCATCGCCGGAGGCGATTTAATTGGCAAAATCCGTTACGTGAGCGAGCTAGAAGCGAGTGAACAGTAACACTTTTTATAAATTATTTACCCTACCTGTAAATAAAATGACTCCACTTTCTTTATCCCTTATAGTAAAAATAAACGGGCGGTCAACAATAAATTCTTTATTATCTTCCGGTTCCAGCATTGCAGTTGTTTCCATCATCATTTCCGTAACTGCTGCTGCTTTGCTTCCCTCTTCATCAACCTCTACCTTTGCGCGATGTTTTATTCCGCTTATAGCAAGGCTATCCGCGATTCCTGAAAAATCTGCATCGTTTCCAAAAGCACTCTTCATGCCCATAGCCATGAGAGCTTCTTTCAATCCATCAAAATTTTCATCCATCTGAAATTTAGGAAGTGCGATCTTGCTGAATGTCTGGTAATTTTCTTCATCCAAAGCCTTATAAAGCTCATCAGCTTTTTCAGCACTCCATACGTCTTTTAGCTTACTTGACTCATCCGCAGTCATGATTATATCCATCTGAATGCTTCCATCGCTATATGGAAGTGCGATTGCTTTAAGCCCGTCACTCTCAGCATATTCGAAAGCTGCATTCTCCATGTGCATCATATCCACTTCTGCCGGATTTTTCTCACTATTAAAGTATTCTTTACGAGTATCCTCTGCACTGAATTTAGATTGCCATTCACCATAAAAATATATTGCGTTCATGATATCTGCAACCGTATTTTCATCTGCGCTTGATCTGTAGTCCGAAATGAGATCATCTGTCTTATCAGCCACCCACTTGTTTATCTCATTTTGGGCATTTTCAGTATCATTCTTGAAATCAACAGATTTCAATTCTCCATCAAAATAAAATTTTGCCGGAAGTTCAAATGTATCATTAAAATCACCCGAAAGCGCAAGAGACTTATCTATCCATATAGAATTTGCGATAGTTATCTTGGGTTCACCGCTTTTCTTCTTTTCAGCAAAAAGCTTGATCTGCTCTTCAAAATTCTGAAGATCTTCTATCCCAAGCACACTCTCGATCTCTGTTTTTGTAGTCCCTTTTGCCCCAAGGTCGGCGAGCGCTACTGCTGATGCGATGCTATATGGAGAGTAAAATAGATTACTCTCTTCATCTGCATTTTCATACAGTTTCCAGTTAAATGCGTTTATTGACTTTTTCAATGTATCATCTAACGCATCTGCTTTCGGAAGATCGACCTCTTCTGCTTCTGTCTCTTCAGCCATTGATGGAACTTCTGTAGATACCTCTTCTGTTGGTTCTCCTGTCTCTACCGTTGCAGCACCTGTTTTCTCAGCATTTCCGCACCCTGAAAGTGCCATTACCGCTGACAGGCACACTGCTGCCGTTTTAGCAAACCTCTTCATAATATCCGTCCTCCACACACTTACTTACAGCAAAGCATTGTAAATATCTCTTTTCGAAACTCCTCTATCCTTTGCTGCGCATTTCATAGCTTCTTTTTTATCCATTCCCTGCTGAATATAGAATTCAACATGGTCTGCGATACTCATATCCTCAAATTGAAGTCGTTCTTCTTCCTTTTTGGCATCCCGGCTCTTTCCTTCGATCACAAGCACATACTCACCACGCGGGTCGTTCTGTTCATAGAAGTCAATAGCTTCTGACAGCGTAGTTCTCTGGACATCCTCATATCTTTTTGTAAGTTCGCGGCAAAGAGCGATTTTTCTATCCCCAAGTGTCTTATATAAATCTTTCAAGGTTATCTTTAAGTGATGCGGTGATTCATATAAAACGATCGTTCTCAATTCATCAATAAGATCAGACAAAATCTCTTTTCTTTCTTTATTTTCTCTTGAAAGAAAGCCTTCAAAGCAAAATCTTCTTGTTGAAAGCCCTGAAAGTGTCAATGCAGTGATCACTGCCGACGAGCCCGGAAGTGATGTTACCGGAACTCCAGCTTCCGCACACTTCGCTACAAGCACTTCTCCCGGGTCTGAAATCGCAGGTGTACCGGCATCTGTTATGAGTGCGATATTCTTTCCTCCCAGCATATCATTTACAAGCTGGTCTGCCTTCTCATATTTATTAAATTCATGATAACTTGTCATTGGAACATGGATATCAAAATGCGTTAAGAGCTTTTTGCTGTTTCTGGTATCCTCTGCTGCTATAACATCAACAGATCTCAAGCATTCCAAAACACGTTCTGTAATATCGCCAAGATTTCCAATAGGCGTTGCACAAAGATATAACTTTCCTGTCATCTGATCCTCTTTAATTCTCGTATATTTCGTATATTTCCTTAGTATACTTTCCCGGTTCCTCATATATGACAAGCGGCTTTTCCACCCTTAGTTCCGGCTTTCCGCCTTTTCTGCCTTCTATAAGCACCATATTCGGCTCTTTATCCGCATAAGGATATACAAGTCTCATTCTCTTGGGCTCGATGCCGTATTTGCGCATATCAGAGAAGATCTCCACAAGCCTGAGCGGCCTATGCACCATATAAAATGCTCCCTGCGGTTTAAGCAGATATCTGGCTGCCGAAACAACGTCATCCAATGTACATAAGATTTCATGACGTGCGATAGCCTTCGGTGCATCAGGGTTCGCAAGCCCTTTCCCTGCTGTCATATAAGGCGGATTACAAGTAACCGCATCCATCTGTCCTCTCGGAAAGATGTTTTCTATATTTTTTATATCGCCATTGACGATATCTACACGCTCCTGAAGTTTATTCAGAAGGACGCTTCGCTCCGCCATATCTGCACTTTCTTCCTGAATCTCCAGTCCCGTAAGATATGCAGCCTCTGTCTTTGCCGCCATCAGGATAGGTATTATTCCTGTTCCGGTACCCATATCTACCATACTTCCGCCTGCAGGTACATTTGCAAAACCTGATAGCAGCACAGCATCCATCCCAAAGCAAAACCTTCCCGGGTCCTGTATTATCTTATATCCATTTCTTTGAAGATCATCGATTCTCTCGTTTATCTTCAGCTTTATCTCTTCTCTGTGGCTTTCCGCCTCTCTGGTTGTCATGTCGTTTTCTCTGATTTTTCTGTTCTTTATTATCTTTAGTGTTCTTAAAATTCTGCTCAGACTGTTTTCTTTCTTTCTTCACTTCAGGCTGATTCTTTTTACGATCCTGTTTTTCTTGCGCAGGATTCTTCTTTTCTTTATTTCCAGCCGCCTGTCCCTGTGGCTTCTCTGGCTCTTTGTCCTTCTCGTTATCTTTTTCCTTTTCTTTAGGCGCCGGTGTATTAGCTGCGTTATTGTTAGTATTGTTATTCTTCTTTTTATGCGACTGGAAAGTGATATCATCTGTCTTATATTCTCTAAGCTCTTTATCATCACCTTCCTGAACAAGCACCTTAACAAGCTGCCGCAAGATATTAACAGACTGTACTTCTCCTGAAACGCCATCCTTATCAGTAACTATGTCTCCGACTACAGGAAGTCTTTTATTCAAGTACTCATACGTTTCTTCTTCATTCTGAAGGCAGCACATAAGTCTTCCGCAAACACCTGAGATCTTTGTTGGATTAAGCGAAAGATTCTGCTCCTTAGCCATTTTAATGGAAACAGGTGAAAAATCAGCCAAAAATGTGTGGCAGCACAAAGGACGGCCACATATTCCATATCCGCCAAGAATCTTTGTTTCATCTCTTACACCGATCTGTCTAAGCTCTATTCTCGTTCTAAATACGCTCGCAAGATCTTTTACCAATTCACGGAAATCAATTCTTCCATCGGCTGTAAAATAAAATAAAAGCTTATTTCCGTCAAATGTATACTCTGCATCAATAAGCTTCATTTCCAATTCATGCTTTCGAATCTTTTCAAGGCAGATCTTGAAAGCTTCTCTTTCACGTGTCCTGTTTGTTTCTTCCGTTTTCACATCCTCAGCTGTAGCCATTCTAATAACAGTCTTTAATGGAGAAACGATCTTTTTCTCGTCAATTTCCATTATATCTGATACAGCTGTACCAAACTCTATTCCGCGAGCTGTTTCGACGATAACATTATCACCTTTTTTTAACTCAATATCCCCCGGCGCAAAATAGTATATTTTTCCCGCCGTCCGAAATCTAACACATATGATCTTAACCAATTCAGGTTTCCTCCAATTTTTATTTCATGGAAAGAAGCAATGTTTCTATACTCAACTCAGCATTAACATTCGATGCTAATTTATCCTTCGTTTCCATTAGCTTTTCTATTATCAGGTTTATTTTTTCAAAAGAAAAACTTTCTGCACACCTTCTCACAGATGACATCTCTTCTGCAAAAATAATCCCCTCGTCTTCTCCTGACGCTTTATACAGCAAAACATCTCGAAACCACATCAGCATAAGATCCAGATAATCATCAATATCTTCCTTAAATCCAACTGCAGTCTTAACACTCTCCATGATTTCGTCCATTTTCATACTTGAAATATCACTCAAAACTCGTATAACTTCGCTCTTGATCTCTTCAAATTCTTCATTGTCCGTGAGTTTAAGCGCTCTTCCTATATTTCCTCTTGCAAATGCAGCTGTAAGCTGAGCTTTATATTCATTGACATTTTTATTTTTTACAAGATATTCGCTTACAAGAGTATCTTTTATGGGACGAATTTCAAGAGTCAGCGAACGAGAAAGAATTGTCGAGAGCAGTTTATTTTTATTATCTGTAAGTAAGATTATAACTGCATACTCCGGCGGTTCCTCTATAGTTTTAAGAAGTGCATTTTGAGCTTGTACTGTCATTAAAGTAGCATCCGGTACGATGTAAACCTTCTTCCTTCCGTAATAAGGTTTGATCGTGATATCAGCGATCAACTGCTCTCGTATTTCATCTACACTTATAGATCCGCTTTTTTCATGCGTGATTGTTATGATGTCAGGATTATTCCCGCTATCTGATATATGGCATGCGTGGCATTTACCGCAAGGGTTAATCCCGCCATCTTCGCATTCCAGCGTTTCAGCAAAGATTCTCGCAAGTGTCTTCTTTCCTGAGCCGTCTTCACCATTGAAAATATAAGCATGCGACACCTGCTGCGTACGAATAGCAGTTTGCAAATGCTCAACTATCTTAGACTGTCCTATTATATCATAAAAAGATTTCATCTTACATCAGTAGGTCAATCAACAGGCCCTCTATCTCACCGATAAGACTCATGACCTGAATATTATCCTGTTCCTCCTTCATAAGCTCCTCTGCAAGCTTATCTAATGTCTCGTCCACTTTTCGGATTATGCCGTATACCCTATGTCTTCCACGCCTGTCGAGAAAGTTTTCACGAGAAAATTTATGTGAGCGGTTAAGAACCTCATTCATAAATTCCTTCAAGAGACTTCTGTACTTCTTCATGTCCGTTATATTCTTTCTCTTCTTGATCTTTCCGCCCTGCATGGTAATCTCATTCATCATTGCGCTAAGGCGCTCCTGCAGATCCTTCTCTTCTATATGGCTCATCAATGTAAACTTAAATTCATCCCCGATCTGCGGTGTATTCTTTACATTTTCAGCCTGTGCTACCTGCTTGATTTCATTGACCTTTATATCCATATATCAACGCCCCTCTATACGCTTCCGAAGTATACTAACTTTGCTTTATGTATGAAGCTATTTCACTGACACATTCATCAAGATCATTATTTATGAATCTTTTATTGATTCCTGCTGCTTTAATCCTCTCATCCGAGAAATCATCACTATCAGCAACAAATCTGCGGCACATTTCCTTATACTGAGGCTCTTTTCGCTTTTCTTCTCTGCTTATCGCTCTAAAAAGCCTTGTCCTGTCATCACAGTCTATAAATATAGGACAAACCTTATCTCCGCCCCAAAAATCCCGTATAGATAAAAATGATTCTACTGTTCCGATCATCAGGACATCATTCTCATTATCAAAAGATCCATCGTCAACCGTAAAATAGTGCCATAATCCCATAATAGTATTATAACAGCGTTCTTCTATAATTTTACCGTTTTTTCGATATTCTTCATATTTTTCATTTGTACAGAAATGGTATTCCCGCCCTTCACATTCTCCATCTCTCATCGGACGTGTCGTGTAGGAAACATATGTCGAAAGATTCAATTTTTTATTTTCCAAAAGCTTATTAAAAACGGTATCTTTTCCCGTTGAGCTCTTGCCTAAGATCAAAAAAATTTTTCCCATTATTATTCCTGTTCTAAAACTCTGAATTTACCATTCTCGATACCAATGATCGTCAGACCATCCTTTATCATTTTATTGATTTTTTCAATATCTTCCCCTGTTATCTTTTCTCCTGGAACTATCAATGGTATATCCGGCGGATATGCATATATATAATCGCCTGCTGTTCTGCCTGAAGCCTCGTTAAAAGGCACCAGAGTCTTTCCGGCAAGCATTGCTTCATAAATCTTCATCCATATCCTCCAAAGCCTTTTTAAGTCTTCTAAACCCCTCTTCTGTATCCATAAGTGTTGTCATAAGCAGGCAATAATTTCCCGCTGCCATTTCCGGCTGAAGATGATGACGCATACGCAATATATCATAAATCTGCTTTCCTGTCCTACCTTCACAGGCTATGCAAAGCTTCGTCGGATCATATCCATACACAGCGCCTTTACCTATTAATTCTGTCCCGAAAATCCTCACATTCTTAAACTTACAATCTCGAATCTCTTCCAGAAACCTCTCTAAACTTTCAAAGCGTTTTTGACCTTCTTTTTCAATTATTTCAAGGCATCTGTCTATCCCCGCCATAAAAACATATGATGGGCTGCTCGTCTGATATATCGAATAATATGTTTCAAACCAGAATTTATCAACAAGCTTTCCCTGAAGAAGCGCCATTGCCGTCTGCGTAAATGATGGCAGTGTTTTATGTAAACTAGCTATGACTATATCTGCTCCTTCTGCAGCCGCACTCTTCGCATGATACTTTTCCGAAAAATTATCATATAATCCAAAATGCGCTCCATGCGCACTATCTACTATAAGTGGAATATCGTACTTATGGCACACTTTTGCGATCGCTCTCACATCCGATACCACACCTTCATATGTTGGTGATGTGATAAATACTGCTTTTGCTTTTCTGTTTTCAATTATAGCTTTTTCAACTTCACTTGGTGAAATTCCACTATTGATACCATACGGTTCTAATTGATCCGGATAAAGATATGCGACCTCAAGCTCATTTAGGAATACAGCATTGTATGCGCTTTTATGAGCATTCCTGGCCATAATGATCTGATCACCCTTTTTAACCACAGCAGAAATTGCGGTAAGAATTCCACAAGATGATCCGTTAACCAAAATATACGCTTTTTCCGAATGAAATATTTTTGCCATTTTTTTCTCAAGTTCGGCTATTATCCCTTCCGGATGATGCATATTATCAAAATTATCTATTTCTGTAATATCAAGCCCGATTGCACCATCAAGATCACACCCCAATGGCTGACGCTTATGCCCCGGCATGTGAAAAGGATAATAATCAGACTCAGACAATTCTTTTAATTCATTATACATTATTTCCTCATTGCAATCGTTTCAATCAGAGAGCAGTACTTATCTGCCATCGTAACTATCCACGCTTCCCTGCATCCGGGAACTTTAGTTAAGTTTAATGGAAACATATGCTTTTCGATAATATCGGCTTCAATTTCAGATATATCATAATCTTTTCTCGCATTCTTAAGAGCCGCAGCAGCATGTGTAAATCCATGCAGACCATGTCCGGCGTTCTTCTCATGCCAGTCATACAAAAAGTAATCATGAAGCAAAGCGCCTCTTACAAGCTCTTTTTCTGAACACCCTGTTTTAGTGATTTTTTTTAAGTAATCACTTATTGCAAGACTTGTTTCAGCAACTCTTACAGAGTGTTCCAGCACGGACACACGCCCGTGCTGGATATATTTTTTCATAGATTGATATGTTTCATTCGTCAGAATATCTTCTGCATATTTCTTTAATCTCGTATCCATCTAATTATTGTACCGCTGGTGCCGGCGCTGCTTCTGCAGCTGCACCATCTGTTGCAGGTTGTTGTGTTGCTGCAGCCGGAATATTTCCTGCTGCCATCTGCTCAAGAAGCTGCTGAAGCAATAACTGCTGCTTCTGTTCCTCTGTAAGTTCCGGAGCCTTCGGTGTAGCACGTACTACGCCTCCATATACCACTACCGGCTCTCCCTTACTTACGCAGTCATATATTTCTTTTGCCTTTGACTTTGGAAGGTTTATGCATCCATGGGAACCATTTGAGAGATAAATATCTCCACCGAACTTATTTCTCCATGTTGCATCATGCAATCCTATATTTCCATTAAATGGCATCCAGTAGCTTACTGCTGATTCGTAGTTTTCACCAACAAGTGTAGCATCCCTTTCCTTATAAGTTATTGCATAAGTTCCATCCGGTGTGTAACGTCCTTCTACCGCTTTACCAGATACACAATCAGTCTCAACAACAAGATTTCCTGAAACATATACATAAACATGCTGATTATCAAGGTCGCATTCTACATATGTGTCTCCTATATCGTTTTCACCATACTTGGCTGCTGTTGAGAAATATACCGGTGTCATTTCTCCCTGTTTTCCGGAAGAAATAGCCTCAACAAGAGCATCTGTTGTTGAAGGTCTGTCCGTCCACCATCCATAGTTACCACCATTTACAGAAACTGTCTTGCCGGCAGTAGTCTTGAATGTTCTATTTTTTCCAAAAGTATCATGTCTGCGTGCAAGTCCGTCTACATATTCCTTTACATCTGCACGATTGAGACTGACACTCGTTCCTTCTATAGTGAGCCAATCCTTGATAGTAGCTCCATCAAGTGTTTCAGTTTCATCTCCAAATGTATACGTAACCTTTGTTGTTACATACTTATTCAAGTTATTGACTTTCTCATTAAGCTCTGCATCATCTGAAGTGATCTCAGGCTTGATATAGCAATCATTGCTGTCGAGATCGATCGTCTCCAAAAGAGAGCCTACTGCATTCTCTACAACTTCATACACCTTATTTTTATCAAGCTTAGAGCCCTGATCTTCCGGCAGTACAGAATATCCGCCATCTGTGTAATCACTTATAGAAGCATTCTGTGGTAATCTTTCTCCATTAAAAAAATCAAGCTTATCTACAGCATTCTCTAAAGCAGCTGTATCAAATTCTGCAATAGAATTTGTCGAAAGCGTCGTTGTTTTAAACAATGACTTTGGCCAAGCAAAAGGATTCTGGTCATCAAGAAATTCATCGATCTCGTCATCAAACACCAAACTCAGTGCTATATCAGAAGCATTGAGCGCTCCGGTTTTATTGTCTCTTCCTGTTATAGTAAGCACATAGCCTGATGCTTCATCCCTAAATGCATTCTCAACATCCGAAACACTCTTTCCGGCTGCATCTATAGCATTTATTTTCGTTCCAAAAAAGAAATGACTCATGAAGTAAAAGCTGAATACTAAATAAACAGCTGCTATAGCAACGAGCAGTATTAATAATGACTTGTTCTTTGACTTTTTCTTATTACTTTTCATTTTCTGCCTGTCTCTTCTCATAATTCTCAATTAAATAGTTATATTTGCCTATGTTCATTTCTATAATAGTCTTTATTCTATTCTTGTCAAATAGCTCACCTCTTGTGATAAGGCGAATCTTTTCATAATATTCATGAAGATCCGGATCTTTGACTTTATTTTTATCTGACCATATAGACTCTCTATAACCATCAGGAACAGCTCTTCTTAAATGACCAACTCTCCAGTTTGGATTATATATAGCCGGCAATTTTGAAAGAAATGGATCACCTAGACAATATGTATCATTCAAATACAGATCAGAATTATAATACACAAGAATTCCTGCTGCATTTTCGATGATATTTCCCTTCACTCCCTGGTTTCGGATATCATCTGTTGCTACATTATTCCAAGTATCCGGCACACACAAACGTCCTTCTTTTATCAAAGAAACTACGTTATTATACAAACCTGTAGTTCCAAAATAGTATTCTCTTTCATCTGATATCTGTGATTGATATTTATGACCTGAAAGATACTGCGAACCAACTGTACGTCCAAAGGTGAATGTAAATATCACCGCAATCGCTGAAACATAATAAAATATATTTTGATATTTTGTTATATCCTTGATACTCTGTGCTTCAGCATTCGCCATTACTGCAAACATACAAACTGACAGGAAAAACAGATTTGTAAAGTGTCTTCCCATCATGAAATCTCCGCCAATTCTGATGATATAAATAAAATACAGCAAAATTCCGGCAGAAGTAAGCCAGTATCTAAGTTTCTTCGTAAAGCAGCTCAATACAACATACAAAAATGGAACAACGAGCAATACCGTGTCGTCCATTCCTGAATATATTGTATAAACTATGCCTCGCTGGATGTATTCGCTCTGTGCGATATGTGTGCCAAGTTTTACATATGCAGGATTTGGAAATGGAAATCCAAAATAAAACGTTGCAAATGCTTCCCACAATATAAACGGAAGCAGCCCAAGGATACCAATTCCAACAACCTTTATAAAAGAAACTTCCTTTTTCCTCTTAAACAGATAGCACCACACTATCAATGGGATAAATAAAAGAACGGAATCCATTCTCGTCATCGCCATTAACGAGAAAATTACTGCTAAAATCAAAAGATCTTTTCCGCTGTATGTTTCATCTTTTGACAATTTCCATACAAACAGTGCTGTCAGCATAAATAATTGGCTGTTTTCCAATCCTGATGTCGTATAACTTATGAATGCCTGACTGCCGATCAACGCGATGAAACTATATATTATCTGCTGCTTCGTATGACATAACTTATATGACAAAATATAATATGCGATTGAAGAAAAAATCGTACATACCACGATCGAAGTGAAATACATTTCCCTAGTTATGAAATATGCTGCAGCTATCACAAGCGTAAATAATGGACATGTGCTTGCTGTAGCACGTTCACCGGCATTATATACGAATCCCTGTCCGTCTACTAACCTTTTAGCCATTACATATCCATGATATGCATCATCTGATTGCCATGCCAAAAGTATCACTGTTAACACAAAAATTGCCATTAAAATAAAACGCAATTTATAAATATCATTTTTAAAGTGGAATAAACCGCCTTTTACAGCGGTTTTATTCTTAATATTATTAAACATTGTTTCTCCGTAATATCTGCGGCTTTTTCAAGAATCTGTTATGCCATGCAGTCTTAAAATACTTGAAATTAGCAAAAAATGAATTCTGCGAAACACCTTCAGTTCTTGCCGTCCAATGTGCAGGTATTTCAATAAACTTTACACCCAGACGCAATGGTTTAAGCGCTGTTTCAAGAAAGAAAGGATGTTTTAATTCTTCCCATTCTATGCTCTGCATAAGCTTTGTCGGAAAAATCCTAAAAGCATATGTAAGATCCGACAATGTTGAAAAATAAAACAGTCCGATGACTCTCTCGAAAATAAGATTGCAAACCAATTTTACCTTATTGTAGCGTTCAAATCCTCCGCCATGACTCCATCGTGTCGCTGTAATAATACGATTTGGATAGCGTTTAGACATTTCGATAAACTTCTGGATCACATTCGGGTCTGTTTCAAGATCACTCGACATAAGTACAACATGTGATCCTTTAGCAAGATCAAAGCCTTCTCTGATAGCTCCACCAACAAAAGGCAGCTTTTGATCATGTATATATATAGAAACCTGATCACTATATTCATCCACAAGCTGATTTGCAACAGCTCTTGACTCTGCCGAAGTTCTATCACAAAGAAGAAGGATAAATTCAGCAATGTCCTTTGTGTTGCAAGTCCTTACTATAGTATCAACAGTCTCTCTAAGAGAATATGTTTCATCCATCGCAGGAAGAAGTATTGTTACGTTTCTAAATTCAACAGACATTAAATTCTTGACTCCCAATCTGCAAAAACATCTTCCAATGTCTTATGCATTGAATATTCACGTGTATATCCTAATGCCTTGATCTTTGTATCATCACCCAAAAGAAGCGGCTCATCTGCAACACGGAAAAGTTTCTTGTCTGATATTACATCAACCTTTACTCCTGAAATTTCTATGAGCATATCCAAAATTTCTCTTATCTGATATGCCTTTCCATTGCATATATTATAAGCTTCGCCCGGATTTCCCTTATCCATGAGAATGCGCATTGCCTTCACACCATCTCTGACATCTATATAATCTCTATATGTTTCAAGATTTCCAACATGGATTTCCGGCTTCAAAACACCTTTCTTAATAAGAGCAAGCTGTCTTGCAAAATTCTGAATTGCTGTTGCAGGCGGATGACCTGTTCCTACATGTATGAACATTCTAGGCAGGAAAACCTTCATTCCATAATTAAGTGCATACTGACGACCAAGGTTTTCAACTCCGACCTTTGATACGCCATAAGGAGTATGAGGCTTCAATAATCTATCCTCAACAAGCGGGCAATCCTCTTCCTTAATGTTTCCATACTCAGCAGATGAACATGCGAGAAGAATTTTAGCTTCAGGAACGACCTCACGAGCACAGTAGAGTACATTTAATGTACCGATATAATTTGTAGTATGTGTAACATACTCAAGATTCCATGAATCACCATTAAAAGCCTGCGCAGCCATATGAATGATAATATCCGGTTTAATCTCCTTCATTACCCTCATAAGCGCGTCTCTTTCGAGAATATCGCATCTTATTATGGATTTGTCCTGAATTGCTGCCATTCTGCTTGAAGCCGAATTTCTAGCTAATCCCCACACTTCAGCTCCATCATTCTTGAAGCTTTCCATGAAGTGTGCACCAACCATTCCGGTTCCACCTAATACCAATACTTTCATTTAACTCCTCCACTAATGAGGCTCTCTGCAAAATTCATTGCTCTCTCTACAACAACATCAGAATTATAATGCTGCCATTCGCCCCATCTTCCTAATCCATATATATTGAACTTCTGCATAACCTTTAATATGTATCCTATTGCTTCCTGTTTATCAATAGTATTTAACGGATATGCATATTCATTAGTAAACCAAATATTACCAGGCTTTTCATGATATCTCTCAAGATTAGTTTCTGTCCAATATCCTCTTGATCCTTCACAGAAATTATGTCTTACCAAAATTCTATGGTAATCAAGCTTTTTATCAGGATAATATATCCAGTGTGCTTCAGTATCCATATTTTCCTGATGATATTCTGTAACTACAGTACTATAAGAAAGTTTCTTTATATTACTATAAACATTTTCATCATTAACTGAAATATTTTTTATAGATGTCCACGGAACAGTATTAATAATCACATCCGCCGTATATCTGTCATTAACAATCTTATTTTCAACATCTATACTTTCAACTTTAGTATTATATATGATCTTATCTTTAAGGCTTTCTGCCATTCTAAGCCATACTTCACCATAACCATATTTCTTAGGATATAAGAAACGTGCATGGCCTGGCTGCTTGCCATAAGCATGGTGCTCTAAGCAGCTTCGCAGTGTATCCTCAAACGATACATCCGGAAGCTTTTCCAACCAATAAGTTCCAAGATTATCCAGGTTTTCTTCAAACATCTTCTGGTTATAAGGAAGCATATAGTCAGACGCTATTTTTTTCCCAAGCTTCCATGTAATCCAATCAGTAAATTTCTGCGGCATCTCTGCGCCGGTATTACAGCCTGCCTGCGCAATAGATTTAAGATACTCAACCTGATCATCAATAGGAAACTGCCATATATTAGACTCAAATGGATGTCCAATCATATTCCCATTAACAGAAATACGTGAGTCTCTGTCAAATACATTCCACTCGTCTTCCGGCAGATATTCAAACAAAAATTCATCTACCTTAGGTCTTCTGACATCCAAAAAATGTCCACCGCCAATATCAAAAGCAGAACCGTCAACTTCTTTGCTGCGGCATAATCCACCTGCTTCAGATTCTTTTTCAAGAACAAGAAAATCTGTAATTCCTTTTTTAATTAAATAGCAGGCAAACGACAAGCCTGTCGGTCCCGCACCAAGTATTAAATACTTCATTGCAGCTCGCTTTCAAATGTTATTAACGCTGATACATTGTATCAAAGTTCAGTTTTATTATCAATACTCTATAAAACTATAAAAAAAACCCCGGGTACTAATGTATCCGGGGTACGTGCCCAAAGCCGGAATCGAACCAGCGACACGAGGATTTTCAGTCCTCTGCTCTACCAACTGAGCTATCTGGGCATCTGATAAAGAAAAAAAGTAGCGGGGACAGGATTTGAACCTGTGACCTTCGGGTTATGAGCCCGACGAGCTTCCAGACTGCTCCACCCCGCGTCAATAATCAACACGTTTATGTGTTAAATTAAAATGGATGGTGATGGATTCGAACCATCGAAGCAAGTTGCAGCAGATTTACAGTCTGTCCCCTTTGGCCACTCGGGAAACCA
>FOSY01000001.1:395302-489277 GCA_900114405.1 Lachnospiraceae bacterium KH1T2
GAACGACCCAGGACGGACTTGAACCGACGACCTCCGCCGTGACAGGGCGGCGCTCTAACCAACTGAGCCACTGGGCCATATTTAGTTTTTACACTAAGCTCCCCGAGTAGGGCTCGAACCTACAACCCCTCGGTTAACAGCCGAGTGCTCTACCATTGAGCTATCGAGGATTATTTCGATATTTCCTTCGCCGTTGTGTATCACTCGCGGCGACAAAAAGAACTATACCACACCACAATATTCATGTCAACAAAAAATCAATTTTTTTGTCCAAAAATATATACATTTTATCATTTGCACATATACAGAGCACAAAATACATTGTTCTTTGTACACATTTACCAGTGTTTTTTACACTTTTCAGCCTAACAAATACGTTTTCCGAAGACAAAACGTAATCTAATTTTTTCTCCCAACATACATTTGACTAAAGCTTTAGCCTAAATTTTTTTGTAATTCTCAGCTCACAAACCTTAAGATTTTCTTAAGAAGCAATACATTAACACTTCAAATCTCACCACGCGAAACTTTGCATATAATTGAACGTCAAAAACCCAATAAAAAAATTTCGATAAAATAAAAAAAGAACTGTGATCTCACAGTTCTTTTCAATGCAGGAAAAGGGACTTGAACCCTCATGAGATTGCTCCCACAGGCACCTGAAGCCTGCGCGTCTGCCAATTCCGCCATTCCTGCTTATTTAATTCATTCTGACTTGCGTCACAACAAAAGTTATTATACCGAAACAATGTACTTTTGTCAACACATTTCAATATATTTTTGTCATCAATTTGAAAACTCGCAAGCAAAATCACTAAAAAGAAAAGACCGGGAACATATCCCAGTCTTCTCGTAAATTCTATATTCTTAAATTCAAGCCTTCTTAGCGAGCTCTGCAAGTGTTGTGAAACCTGCAGCATCGTTAACTGCCATCTCAGCAAGCATCTTTCTGTTGATATCGATACCTGCAACCTTGAGACCGTGCATAAGCTGGCTGTATGTAAGACCGTTAGCACGTGCTGCTGCATTGATACGAACGATCCAGAGTGATCTGAAATCTCTCTTCTTCTGCTTACGACCAGCGAAAGAAGATGTAAGAGCTCTCATAACAGACTGCTTAGCAATTCTGTACTGCTTTGATCTAGCTCCTCTATAGCCCTTAGCGAGCTTAAGTACTCTATTGTGCTTTTTCTTTGCGTTTAATCCGCCTTTAATTCTTGCCATTGTCTAATCCTCCTTACACGCCGAAAATTATAAATACGGCATAATCTTCTTCATTGTCTTTACGTTTGTTGAATCAACCATTGCTGCGTGTCTAAGATTTCTCTTAGTCTTAGCTGACTTCTTTGTAAGGATATGACGCTTATAAGCCTTGAATCTCTTGAGCTTTCCTGTTCCTGTAACCTTAAAACGTTTTGCTGCGGACCTGTTGGTCTTCATTTTTGGCATGATAAAAATCCTCCTGTTATTTTTTCTCAGCAAGCTGAATAGTCATTGATCTGCCTTCAATCTTTGCAGGCTTCTCAACAACTGCTACATCAGCCAAATTGGCTGCAAAATCGTCCAGAATGTGTTTGCTGGCGCTCATGTGTGCCATCTCACGACCTCTGAAACGCAATGTAACCTTTACTCTATTTCCCTTAGAAAGGAACTTTCTTGCTGCATTGGCTTTTGTGTTCAGATCATTAGTATCGATGTTAGGTGAAAGTCGAATCTCCTTAACTTCGATAGTCTTCTGCTTTTTCTTTGCATCCTTTTCACGGCGAGCCTGCTCATATCTATACTTACCGTAATCTACGATTTTACAAACCGGCGGCTTTGCGTTAGGTGCAATCTTAACAAGGTCCAATCCAGCTTCCTTAGCACGATCAAGTGCATCCCTGATTGGCATAACACCAAGCTGTTCTCCATCGTCTCCGATCAAACGTACTTCTCTGTCTCTGATCTGTTCATTGATATATAAGTCGCTAATTGCCTTATACCTCCTGCCTTTGCGGCAAATCCTAAATAAGTAAATTTCCCCATAACTAAAAATGGACAGTACAAAACAAAGTTTTATACTGTCCATGAATAATCATAAATCTAAGTATAAACACCTGAAAGCCTGTTGCCTCAGGGTGAGAGCTTTGCTCTGCTTTGTTTTCGTACTTGACTAGATTACCACTATTATTTCTCTACGTCAAGCTATTTTTTATTTTTCTGTTGTTTTTTCTTCTCGTCTTACACGATCACGGATTTCTTCTGATACTGCAGAAATGAATTCCTCTACTGTCTTAGAGCCTTCATCACCGGCATATCTTGAGCGTACAGATACCATTCCGCTCTCCTGCTCCTTAGCGCCTACAACAAGCATATATGGAACTCTCTGCAGAGTAGCCTCACGAATCTTAAAGCCGATCTTTTCAGCTCTTTCATCCATCTCTACACGAATGCTAGCAGCCTTTATCTTATCTGTGATCTGCTTTGCATATTCAGAAAACTTATCAGAGATAGGAAGAACTCTAACCTGTACAGGGGAAAGCCATGTAGGGAACTTTCCTGCATAGTTTTCTGTAAGTATGCCAAGGAAACGCTCAACAGAGCCAAATACAACACGATGTATCATTACAGGCTGATGCTCTTCTCCATCTGCTCCGATATACTTAAGGTCAAAATTGTGCGGAAGCTGGAAATCAAGCTGGATCGTTCCGCACTGCCATGTTCTCTTGAGGCAGTCTTCAAGATGGAAATCTATCTTAGGGCCATAGAATGCGCCGTCGCCTTCATTTATCTCATATGGGATACCCATCTTTTCAAGAGCATTCTTAAGACCATTTGTAGCATTTTCCCAGTCTTCGTCAGATCCCATGTGATCCTCAGGCATTGTTGAAAGTTCAACTGTATATTTGAATTCAAACTTCTCGTAAAACTTATTTATAAGTCTAACGATATGCTCGATCTCGGCCTCAATCTGATCTGGTGCAAGGAATTCATGTGCATCATCCTGATGGAAGCAGCGTACTCTCATAAGTCCATGGAGCGCACCTGATGCCTCATGACGATGAACAAGACCAACTTCAGCAAGTCTCATTGGAAGTTCCTTATATGAATGAGGCTGCATTTTATACACAAGAATTGAACCAGGGCAGTTCATCGGCTTTATACAGAATGGCTGATCATCGATCGTTGTAGAGTACATGTTGTCCTTGTAGTGAGCCCAATGTCCTGAAGTTACCCACAGATTCTGGTCAAGCATTATAGGAGTCTCAATTTCCTGGTAACCGTTAGCATAGTGGATCTCTCTCCAATATTTCATAAGTTCATTACGCAGGATCATTCCGTTAGGAAGGAAGAAAGGAAAGCCCGGACCCTCATCTGTAAATGTGAAAAGTCCCATTTCTTTACCAATCTTTCGGTGGTCTCTCTTTTTAGCTTCTTCCAAGATGAAAAGATACTCGTCAAGATCTGCTTTCTTAGCAAATGCAGTACCATAGATACGTGTAAGCATCTTATTCTTGGAATCGCCTCTCCAATAAGCCCCTGCAAGTTTCATAAGCTTAAATGCTTTTACTCCTTTTGTCGAAACAAGATGCGGGCCTGCGCAAAGGTCTGTAAATTCGCCCTGCTTATATAAACTGATAGAAGCGTCTTCCGGAAGATCTTCAATAAGCTGAACTTTATAAGGTTCATTCTTTTCCTTGAAAAATTTGATTGCTTCATCTCTTGGAAGCTCAAATCTCTCAAGTTTAAGATCTTCTTTAACGATCTTTTTCATTTCAGCTTCGATTTTTTCGAAATCATCAGTTGTGAGCGGTGTTGCACTATCCACATCATAGTAGAAACCATCATCAATAGAAGGTCCGATGGCAAGCTGAACATCAGGATAAAGACGCTTTAATGCCTGAGCCAAAACATGTGATGCAGTGTGCCTAATAGTTGCTAATCCGCCCTTAGAGTCTGCTGTAAGAATGTTCAGTGTGCAGTCTTCAGAGATAGTAGTTCTAAGATCTACTCTCTCCCCATTAACTTCGCCTGCACAGGTATTACGTGCAAGACCTGCACTAATATCCTCAGCAATTTCAATTACCGTCTTTGGTTCGCTGTACTCGCGTACAGAGCCATCTTTTAATGTGACTTTCATCATTTCTCCTTTCCCGGCCAATGGAAACGCCGCCAAAACCCTAACAACTCTGTATTTTAAGCTTTGACTCAACTGCGTTTCGGTATTATACGCACTGCATACCACCGGTTTAAGTTATATTTATCATAATAAAAGCTCAGGATACCTCCTGAGCTTTCACTTGATATCTTATCATTCAACAGATATAGATTTATGCATTTTTACCATGGCAGAACTTGTACTTTTTACCACTTCCGCAAGGACATGGATCATTTCTGCCAATCTTCTTTTCGCCGCGTACAAATGTCTGTGAACGCTTCTGCTCTTTATAATACTGCTCTTTCTCTTCCTGTGTGAAGATGCTGTTCCACTCTTCAAGACCAAAAAGCCAATCAGCCTTAGCTGCAACCATGTTCTTATAAAGCTTTACTTTATCGAATCCAAGAGAAACAACTGTATCCTCTTCCATGTTCTCGATATCATTCTCAACTTTAAGAGACTCCTGAATACCATCAAGGAAGCCTGTCATTGTCATGATGTCAACGCCATACTTCTCAGCAAGCTCCTTAACAGTTCCTTTAACCTCTTCATCAGGATTTTTAAGAAGAATAGCGTAGATATCACGCTCCTTCATGAAATAATCCTTCCAAAGTCTCTGAAGATCACCCTTATTTGCCGTTGGAGAGTAAGCCATGTCTCTCCACTGTTCTAACAGTGCCATAATTTTAAAAATCCTCCATATAAATATCGTTAAGCGATTTTTTTGCTTTTTCAGCGGTACATGGTATTATATAATAAATTTAAAAAAAATGAAAGTCAGGTTTTTATCATGTTCAAGCGAATATCAGCAATCATCGGGATAATAATCCTCGCCGCACTCTACATTACTTCACTTTTAGCAGCTATATCAGGCAATCCCGCTGCCGGAAAAATATTTATTCTCAGTATTTTCTGCACAGTTTTCATCCCTGTCATGATTCACATGCTGCTTATGATGAATAATGCAAGAAAAGGCAGATCATGGATGGACGAGCCTTATTCCTACAGAGACAAAGAGCATAAAAACGATCATTGATAATTTTTTATTATTATCTGAACGGTTCTGTTTCCACGGAATTCATTAATATCCGGGCTATATGTGATCGATACTATCGGATGGTCTGCGACATAGCTTTCCAGGCCTTCCGCATCTCCAAAATATACAGCGTCTATCTTTGTTCCGCTTCCATCATCCGCTGTACACTTATAAACATTCCGATTTTTCCCAAATATTTTTCCGTTAATCAATTTTACATTTTTTTCCGCAAAAAGCGGTCTTTCATTTGCTGTGCCGCATGGTTCAAGAAGCTTTAGCTCCTCTGCAAAGTTTATAGTCGCATACTTAAGCGGCATCACCATATCGATCTTGATCTTCGCAGCCAATTCATCCTCAGTAAGCGTACAATTTTCATTAAGCCGGCGTCTAAACTCATCCACCCTGTTAAGATCGAGCGAAAGTCCTGCCGCCATAGCATGACCTCCAAATTTGATGAATACATCATCGACCTTCATCATCTCTTCAAACATATTGTACTCTTCAATCGATCTTCCAGAACCTTTTGCACAATCTTCACCGTCTGAAGTTTTCCCAAGTGTAAGGATAAATGTTGGTTTCCCTGTACGTTCACGTACCTTTCCTGCAACTATTCCCGCTATCGACTCATGCGCCTCAGGAAGAAGTATAACAAGCACTTTATCGTTTTCCCTCTCCGGGGAAGCTGCTTCATCAAGTGCTGCTATCACTCCTTCTTCAGTAAGGTTCTTTCTGGATTCATTCATTTCTTTCAGCATCACCGCATACGAATGCGCGGACGCTTCATCTTCAGAAAGAAGCAGCTGCAAAGCGTTTTCAGCCGAATCCAGTCTTCCTGTTGCATTGAGGCAAGGTCCAAGTATGAATCCTACATGATAAGGCGATAACTTTTTTTCGGTAAGTTCATTTATTCCTATCAACGCCTGCATACCTATATTTGATGTATTCTCAAGGCGTACCAAGCCATTTTTCACCAATGTCCTGTTTTCGCCCGTAAGCGGCATAACATCACCTATCGTGGCAAATGCAGCGATTTCATAAAAATCATTATCTGCCGGCACATTGATTCCCATATAATCAAGCAGATCTAATACAACCTTCCATGCAACCACAGCACCGCAGATTTCCTTATAAGGTGTCTCATCTCCAGCCCTGTGCGGGTCAACGATTGCTTCTGCACTCACTAACTTCTCTTTTCTTTCGCCATTTTCTTCGATAAAAGGAACCTGATGATGATCTGTAACAAGTACTGTCATTCCAAGCTCCACAGCAAGTTCTATTTCATTTATCGCGGCAATTCCATTATCACAGGTGATTATCGTGTCAATTCCAGCCTCTTTTGCATCCCTGATAAGTTTATCATTAAGACCATATCCGTCTTTTACACGATGAGGTATGACATGATCAACATTACCTCCGGCCATTCGTATACCCTTCATTAAAATATACGTTGAGCATACCCCATCAATATCATAGTCTCCTATGACACGTATTTTCACACCGGCGCGTATTTTTTCTGCAAGGATCTCAACCAGCTTCTCACAATCAGTCATCACAATTCCATCTGTGAGCTGAGCTTCTTCCGAATGCAGAAAAGCCGTGGCATCGACATCATTGTCAATCCCACGGTTACGCATTATACGGGCAATCATTGGAGACACGCCCCAGCGTGCCCCAAGTTCCCTGTAATCACCTGATTTAGTTATTACAAACCACTTTTCTCTCATGCGCCTTCTTCTGTAGTTTCACTTTCCTGTTCTTCTGCTGCTTCAGCAAGTGCGGCTTTTATCATTATCGCACACTCAATTCTCTTTCTCTGAAGGTCGCATCCAAGCTTGTAGTTACCTGTAAGACTTCCTGTTGAATGCCATGAATTGGCAGCACATCCGCCTGAACAATAAAATCTTGCAAAACACTTTCTGCATTCTGGTTTTGCATATACATTGCAGCGTCCAAATTCAGCACCGATCTCAGGCTTCTTAATTCCTTCGAATACGTTGCCCATCAGGAATTTCTCTTCACCTACAAACTGGTGACATGGATAGATATCTCCCCATGGTGTTACTGAAATGTACTCACCGCCTGAACCACAGCCTGAAAGTCTCTTAGCGATACATGGACCGCCTTCAAGATCGATCATGAAGTGGAAGAAGTTAATGAATCTTCCGGCCTTACGTCTCTTAACGATTTCCTTCGCAAGAATATCATACTGCTCAAGGAGCACCGGAACATCTTCTTCTCTAAGTGCATAATCTTCCTTAGGATCACAAACTACAGGCTCAACAGAGATCTGTTCGAAACCGAGATCATGAAGATGAAGCACATCCTTAGAGAAATCAAGATTGTTATGTGTATAAGTTCCACGCACATAATAGTTTGTCTGATTTCGACTCTCTGCTGCCTTCTGGAATTTAGGCACGATGATGTCATATGATGAAACATTCTTATTTGCTGTAGGTCTCATAAGATCGTGAATTTCTTTACGTCCATCAATAGAAAGGACAAGGTTGCCCATTTCTTTATTAGCAAATTCAAGGATCTCATCATTCAGAAGCACACCATTAGTTGTAAGTGTGAAACGGAATTTCTTATTTCTGCTCTTTTCCTGTGAACGGCCATACTCAACAAGCTTCTTAACAACATCGAAGTTCATTGTAGGCTCGCCGCCAAAGAAGTCAACTTCAAGGTTAACTCGATTACCAGAATGATCCATAAGGTAATCAAGCGCCTGCTTACCAACTTCGTAGCTCATCATAGCACGACGTCCATGGTATTCACCCTCTTCAGCAAAGCAGTATTTACAACGAAGGTTACAGTCGTGGGCAATGTGGAGGCACATAGCCTTAACAACAGGGTCCTTTACTTTTCGCTCTGTGAATTTATCAACGTAGTCCTCATAGATATCCTTTGTATAGAGTGAGCCAGCCTCAGCAAGTTCTCTGATCTCTTCAGCAGCTTCTTTAATATCTGCCTCAGAATACTTGCCAGATGTCTTCTCCTTGAGCTCTTCAACAGAAGCATCAAGATTGTCTTCCATAAGAGGAATAAGATCATAAACAATCTCGTCAACTACATGTACTGCTCCAGAGTTAACGTCCATTACAATGTTATATCCATTATTTTTATATTCGTGAATCATACTAACCTTTCATTACAACCGATACTTAGATGTCATACATAAAGGCGCGAACGATTAGCAATTAATCTTTCGCGCCCCTGTCTGCATATTGAACAGAATCTATTATCTATTCTTATTTTCGCAGGACTGGTTTCCTACTGTGCAGCTTGTCTTGCATGCTGACTGGCAAGAAGTCTGGCACTCGCCACATCCGCCTGTTGTCATGCTCTTCTTATAATCTCTTGTGTTTAAAGTCTTTACATGCTTCATATTAAATTCCTCCTTAAAACATTGATAAACACACTTATTAAAATTATACCACAACACATGTTTGCTGAAAAGGTATGAATTTATACCAGCATTTTGATCTCAGCACAAGCATGGCTGCTAAAATATATCAGCCTACTATTTTTGTATGCTGTACACCTTTCATTTTATATGCGATAACTCTATCAAGATCCACATTTTCCGCTGATCTAAAGATATTCTCCTCAACTTCCGGAAATTCTTTTTTCAGCGCTGCTATAAGTCTCTTTGTTTCAATACGCTTCGAAATACTTTCCTCTTCTCCACATTCCGCACATGCTTCTGTAAATTTACATGCACACTGCAGGAAGTAAAGTTTATTGGAGTCTCTCCAGGCTTTAATGTCCTCTTCTCGCACAAGATATAAAGGTCTGATAAGCTCCATACCTTCATGATTAGTACTTTTAAGCTTCGGCATCATAGTCTGCACCTGACCGCCATAAAGCATGCTCATAAGTATCGTCTCTATCACATCATCAAAATGGTGCCCAAGCGCTATTTTATTGCAGCCAAGATCTCTTGCATAATTATACAGATACCCACGGCGCATCCTTGCACAGAGATAGCATGGTGATTTCTCAATTGTAAAAACAGAGTCAAAAATATCCGTTTCAAAAATTTCTACGGGGATTTTCAGTTTTTTGGCATTTTCTTCAAGAACACGCCTGTTTTCAGCACTATATCCCGGATCCATAACAATATACTTGACATCGAAGTCTATTTTTGCTTTTTCTTTATAATCCTGAAATAGCTTCGACATAAGCATGCTGTCTTTTCCGCCAGAAATACACACAGCAACAGAATCACCCGGCTTTATGAGTTCATACTTCTCTATCGCTTCTTCAAATTTATCCAATATAGTCTCTTTGTAAGAAGTGTGAAGACTTTCGATAGCTTCTGTCGAAACCTCATCTGCGCTTCTCGCCTTCATGCCTTCAAGAAGCCACTCCACAAATCCACCTTTTAAGTAATATGTGCTGCATCCCTTTTCTTCAAGACTTGCAGCAACTCTCATACTTGCTTTTCCATTACCGCAATATATAATTAATTTTTTATCTTCACACACAGGCGGGTCAACAAGAAGAGCTTTTTGCCTTATCGCCTCTGCTCCCGGAATTCCGCCTCTTTCAACCTCATCCTCTTCCCTTATGTCAATGAGCCTGTAAGTATCATTTTCAAGAGAATTTAGTTCCTTAACTGTTATTTCCATAAACCTAGGATCTCGCTTTTGCATTAAATATTTGATAAGTCTTTGACAACTTCACCGCCTATTATCAATCCGACAACCGACGGAACAAAGGCGATGCTTCCCGGAACGCTTTTCTTTCTCACTCCTGCATTTTCTTCATGCACACCAGCATTCTCTGCATTGCTTATCGGCTTTTCTTCTGAGTACACAACTTTAAGCTTATGTATTCCTCGCTTTTTAAGCTCTCTTCGCATGACTTTTGCAAGCGGACACACATTTGTCTTATATATATCGGCAACTTTGAAAGCTGTCGGATCAAGCTTATTTCCGGCACCCATGCTGCTTATTATCGGCGTTCCTGTTTCATTACATTTCATCACAAGCTCAATCTTAGCCGTTACGGTATCAACAGCATCGACCACGTAGTCATAAGCCTTAAAATCAAATTCTTCTGCTGTCTCCGGAAGAAAAAAACATCTATGTGAAGTGACTTTACAATCAGGATTGATATCATGGATTCTTTCTTCCATAACATCAGTCTTGTATCGTCCGATCGTTTTGTGCGTAGCAATTATCTGGCGATTCAGATTTGACAGACACACTGTATCATTATCCACTATATCGATCGCACCTACGCCGCATCTTGCAAGCGCCTCGCAGACATAACCGCCTACACCTCCGACACCAAAAACAGCTACTCGTGCATTCTGCAATTTTTCAATTGCTTCATCGCCTAATAAAAGCTGTGTTCTTGAAAATTGTTCCAACATACTGTCTTACTATTCCTCGTTTCAATCTTCCTTTTTCGGCAATTTTATAAATATACGACCTACTCTGTTCTTCGATGCCGTGAGTACTTCCAGCGAGATTCCTTCTGCTGTTTCCGCTTTATCCCCCGGTATCGGAAGATGATCCAAAAGCTCTATCATGTATCCGCCAATTGAATCATAATCTTCTGATTCGATCTGTGTTCCAAGCGCATCATTAAGATCATCGAGCTTGACGCTTCCATCCACATCATATTCGACATCATTTATCTTATGGATAAGGTCCATCTCGTCCTGATCGTATTCATCCCTGATCTCACCAACTATTTCCTCGATCAGATCCTCAATAGTCACTATTCCGACTGTAGCTCCATACTCATTGAGCACTATTGCCATAGTAACCGAATTCTTCCTCATTTCGAGCAAAAGGTCAGATGTTCTTTTAAGCTCATAGGTGAAGTAGCCGTCCCGCATATGGTCTCTCACCTTAAAGCCTTCTCTATCAGCTATAAATACATCCTTCATATTGAGGACACCAACGACATTGTCGGTATCTTCAGCATAAACCGGAAGTCGTGTGAAACGATCTCTCGCAAAGAGCTCCGCCACCTCATCAAATCCAGCTGTGATCTCAACCTCTGTCACATCAATACGCGGTGTCATTATGTCTCTTACTCGACTATCGCCAAAGTCAACCACGTTATTGATCATTGCACGCTCATCAGATTCGATAACACCATCCTCATGGCTTACATCTACCACTGTTCGAAGTTCCTGCTCAGACATCGTTTTTTCCGCTTTAGACAAGTCTATACGTAAAATTCGTATCACGATCGATGAAATTATATTTATAACATATACAACAGGTGTAAAGATCACCATGAGGCCATAAATTATATAAACAACAAACATAGATAACTTTTCATTATATGCCGTTGCAATATTTTTAGGTGTGATCTCACCAAAAATCAGCACAAAAAGTGTCATCGCTGCAGTCATTAGACCAACGGGGATACTCACATTCATAGCGATTATGGTTGCAAGTGAAGACGCACCAATATTTACAATATTGTTTCCAACCAATATTGTGGAAAGCATCTTACTCCATTGTTCCTGCATTTTCATCAAGAGCTGTGCCCTGCGGTTTCCACCTTCTGCCAGCGAACGAATCTTAATTTTATTTACTGTTGTCAGAGCTGTTTCTGCTGCCGAAAAAAAGGCAGACAGAAACAGCAGGATCACCAAAACTATCCATTGGCCTGCGTTGTCCATATATTAACGTTCCTCTATCTTTGCTTCTGTTCTAAGTTCAGAGGCCTGAAGAATGCTCAGACTATCAATAACGCCCTCAGCAAATGATGCTGTACCGACGTAAGCGTTCTTTGCTTCTGACTTCTGTCCAGCAACATCAAATGCTGCAACAGCTGTAACGACAGAATCAAATATATTCTCAACTCCGCCAACAGCCAGGAATGCAGCGATGACCGCTGTGAGTGCTGCGCCGCTTCCGGCAACTCTCTTCATAAAAGGTATATTATTGCTTATACGTGCCTGACTAGCATGGTAAACAACCAGATCTTCCTGACCTGTCATGACCACACATACATTATATTTATCGGCAATAATCTGAAGATCATCCAAGGAAAGTGTTGCATTTTCTTCAAGTTCCCAGCCGTTTAATGCAGCAAGATCAGTCGCTGTACCACGTATGCATGTAACATATACACTGTTAAGTATCTCGTTTACAATCTCAAGTCTGAAGCTTGACTTTCCTACTCCATCAGGATCGAGTACAACCGGAACACCCATTTCATTTGCGCGTCGTCCTGCTTCTATCATAGAATTTGCAAGCGACTCTGTGGGTGCACCTACATTAAGCATAAGAGCCTGGCTTCTGCCTGCGATCTCAGCAGCTTCTTCCGGTGCGTCTGTACCTTCAGCACGAGCGCCAAGCCCGAGAAGCATGTTCACAACATAGTTAACTGTAACCTGATTTGTAATACAATGTACAAGTGGTCTATTTACGCGAATTTGCTCAATAAGTTCTTCCTGCATTTATTTCCTCCAACTTTTCTCACCAAACTAAAACGCCTGTTTTCAGGCATAATCTTTCTTAATGTGAGTTAATCAGCGACTATTATAACGTAAATTATTAGTATGGTCAAAAAATAACAGAAGAGAACCATTTACAGTTCTCTTCTGTCTATATGTTTTTAGGAGTGTTATTAGCTTTATTTTTGCTCGTTTACTGTGCATCATTATATACTGTCGGTAAATCTCTTAAGTGCTTCCTGACTTTCTTCTGTCTGCTTATAAACGCCGGCATCTTCAAGCACTCTGCAGAACACCTTACCGATCTCATCCTGCAATATCTCATCGATATTTGCTTCTGTTATCTCATTATAGTTCTTGGCAAATTCCTCTACCCAGTCTGCATGCTTAGCGATAGATTCAATTTTCCTGATATCTTTGCCTCCAAGAATCGCACTCTTTAATTCTTCCATTTCGCCTCGTAATCTTGATGGAAGAACCGCCAATCCCATTACTTCTATAAGTCCGATATTTTCTTTTTTGATATGATGAAGTTCATTATGCGGATGATACAACCCCAATGGGCATTCCGGCGTGGTTATATTATTTCTGAGAGTAAGATCTATCTCGTATTTTCCATCTCTCATTCTGACTATCGGTGTGATAGTATTATGCGGCTCACCGTCCGTCTCAGCAAAGACATACGCAGCTTCATCCGTATATGCTCTCCACTTTGCAAGGATTCTTTCAGAAAGTGCTATTACTCTTTCAGAATCACTTCCGCGAAGTCTGATTACGCTCAAAGGCCACTTGATAACACCTGCTTCGATATCCTCAAAGCCTTCAACTGTGAACTTTCTTGTATACTCCGCCCTTGCCATCGGGAATTCATAATTTCCTCCCTGAAAATGGTCATGCGAAAGTATAGAACCGCCAACTATAGGAAGATCCGCATTTGAACCGATCGTATAGTGAGGGAAAAGACGTATAAAGTCAAACAGTTTTTCAAACGCCTCACGATCGATCTTCATCGGCGTATGCTTTTTATTAAACACGATGCAGTGCTCATTATAATACACATATGGAGAATACTGCATGTAAAATTCCTGATTAGCAATTGTTATCGGAATAACTCTATGATTCTCACGTGCCGGATGATTGACTCTTCCTGCATATCCTTCGTTCTCCACGCAGAGCTGACACTTAGGATAAGCTGTCTGCGGTGCATTTTTAGCAGCAGCTATCGCCTTGGGATCTTTCTCAGGCTTACTTAAATTTATCGTAATGTCCAATGGTCCATATTGTGTATCTGTCTTCCACTTAAGATCCTTTTTTATGCGATATCTTCTGATATAATCTGTATCCTGACTGAATTTATAGAACCAATCCGTCGCCTTCTTAGGATCTTCTCCATATAGCTTTCTGAATTTTGCCCTAACCTCTGAAGGTCTTGGAACAAGGCAATTCATCACCCTTGTATCAAACAAATCTCGACTAACCGGCCCATTATCATCCATGAGCTTATTTTCCCATGCATACTCAAGGATTTCATCCAATATCTCTTCAAGTTCAGTATTGGTAATAGTTTCCGGAGCCTCATAGCTGTCAAGCTTAAGGCAATCAAGTATAAGATTAGTTGCGTATATTTCATCATCATCCGTGATCAGTCCTGTATTAAGACCATAAGCCACGAGATTTTTAATTGTTTGATCGATCTTAACTGTCATAATTCTTACCTCTTAATGCTCAGCATGTAATTCTTCTTGCTCCATCGCTTGCATCAGCAATATAGAATTCGCAATCAAGTCCTGTTCTTTCTTTGTAGACTTTTCTGATTTCTTCCTGGAACTTATCTACAGCTTCGTTCTTTACGATGCTTACTGTGCATCCTCCAAATCCACCGCCTGTCATACGTGAGCCTACAACTCCATCTATTTTCCATGCTTCTTCTGCAAGCACATCAAGCTCAGGGCAGGAAACCTCATAATCATCACGCAATGAAACATGAGACTCATTCATAAGTTTTCCAAAAGCTTCCAGATCACCTTTCTTAAGAGCCTCTACAGCATGAATTGTTCTCTGATTCTCATAAACAGCATGCTTTGCACGCTTTTTACATACTTCGTCCTTTATAGCATCCTTATGTGCTTCAAAGCCTTCTTCGTCAAGGTCACCAAGTGTCTTGATATCAACCACCTTCTGCAGATCTTCAAGTGCCGTCTCGCTTTCACGTCTGCGATCATTGTAAGCGCTTCCTGCAAGCTTATGCTTTACTTTACTGTTTGTGATAACGATCTTTTCATCTTTAAGATTAAGCGGAACATAATCAAACTTGAGAGTTGCTGTATCAAGGAAAATAGCGCAATCCTTTTTACCCATTGCTGAAGCAAACTGATCCATGATTCCACAATTCATTCCATTGTATTTATTTTCTGAGTACTGACCAAGTTTAGCACACTCGACCATATCGATTGGCAGATCAAAAAGATCCTTGCAAATAACAGCCGGAATTTCCTCAATTGAAGCTGATGCAGAAAGACCGCTTCCTGCCGGCATATCTGAAAGCATTACCATATCATATCCTGAAGGAATCTCATATCCATTTTCCTTAAGAGCCCAGATAACTCCAGCCTGATAGTCATACCAAATGCCATTATCGTTAGGTGCAAATGTATCTATATCCAATTCTTTAACCCCATCGTTTGGATATGTCATATTGAACCAACGAACTTTACGATCTTCTCTTTTTCTGGCAACTGCATAATTTCCCATTGAAAGAGCGCAAGGAAAAACATGACCACCATTATAGTCTGTATGCTCACCTATAAGATTTACACGTCCCGGTGCAAAATAGCATCTGATATCTCCTTCTGCACCAAATCTTTTCTTAAACTCTTCAAATACCTTCTCTATCATATCAAAATGTTCCTTTCATTTTTTTCGTTGATTTATATTTATATGATAGTATTTTCATAGCTTTTCTGCAATATTCTATAGTTTCGATAATATGTCATTTTGTTGCATTATCATAAGACATAGTTTAATATATTATTTATGAATAGATCATTTAAAACAAATTTTATAACCAAAGAAAGCGATATGGTTTCTCTTTCCGTTAATAACGTAGGTTTCCAGCGCTGTGAACCGCTTCACACTTGGGGACCCGGAGTAAGAGACCACTTTCTTATTCATCACATTGTAAAAGGCACCGGACATTATGAAGTCGAAGGCAAAACATATACGCTTCACGCCGGAGATTCCTTTTTAGTTTATCCAAATGTCCTGGTAAAATATTATGCAGACATCGAAGACCCTTGGGAGTACTATTGGGTTGGTTTCACCGGTTCAGACGGGCCAAGTCTTATGCTCGCCACAGATTTTTCAAAAAAACTGCCGGTAATACATCATAACCCTGAAGAAAGCGGCATTGTCCGCCGTAAGATCCTTGATATATATGAGTCACGCGGAAACTCATTTGCAAACCAGATTGCAATGACAGGCGCTCTTTACACAGCTCTTTCATATTTTATCAAAATTTCGAAAAGCAAGTCTGACAGAAATGATACCTATCTGACTTATGTAAAAACAGCTAAAAATTATATCGCCGCAAATTATTCTTATGAAATTTCTGTTGACGAAATAGCCTATTACGTCGGAATAAGCCGCAGCCATCTGTTTCGTGCTTTCAGAATGCATGTAGGCGAATCTCCTAAAGAGTACCTTACCAACTACAGGATAAATATTGCATGTGCATTATTACGTGAAACAGACCTTACCATCACCTCAATAGCCAAATCTGTTGGCTTCGAAAATAATCTTTACTTTTCTAAGACATTTCACAAGGTAAAAGGTGTTTCGCCTTCTGTTTATTCCAAACGGCACAAATAATATCACTTAAAGGCATAAAATTTCTTTGCTTAACTTAAAAAAGAGATGTGGAATCTTCCACATCTCTTTAGCTTACTTAGCGTAATCAGTAACTCTGCTCTCACGAATGATATTAACCTTGATCTGTCCCGGATATTCCATCTCGTTCTCGATCTTCTTAGCAATATCACGCGCCATAAGAACCATTTCAGTATCATTCACCTGATCAGGAACTACCATAACACGTACTTCACGTCCTGCCTGAATCGCAAAGGATTTTTCTACTCCCTTAAAGGAATTTGTTATATCTTCTAATTGTTTAAGTCGATTTGTATATGCATCAAGAGTTTCTCTTCTTGCTCCCGGACGAGCTGCAGAAATTGTATCTGCTGCCTGTACGAGACAAGCGATAAGCGATGTAGGCTCAACATCACCATGATGTGCCTCTACTGCATTTATAACTATAGGTGACTCTTTATACTTACGGCAAAGATCTGCACCAAGCTGTATGTGAGATCCTTCCATTTCATGATCCACTGATTTACCTATATCATGAAGAAGACCTGCACGTTTTGCAAGACGAACATCTAAGCCCATTTCTGAAGCAAAGAGTCCGGTAAGGATGGCAACCTCGATAGAATGTTTCAAAGCATTCTGACCGTAGCTTGTACGATACTTCATCCTACCAAGAAGTCTGATAAGCTCAGGGTGAAGGTTCGGAACTCCTGCTTCAAGAGTTGCTGCTTCACCTTCTTCTCTGATAGTGTTATCAACTTCTTTTCTGGCCTTTTCAACCATTTCTTCAATCTTAGCTGGATGAATACGTCCATCAACTATCAGCTTTTCAAGGGCGATTCTGGCAACTTCCCTTCTTATCGGATCAAATCCAGAAAGAATAACAGCTTCCGGTGTATCATCAATAATGAGATCTACACCTGTAAGTGTTTCAAGTGTGCGGATATTTCTACCCTCACGACCTATGATTCTTCCTTTCATTTCATCATTAGGAAGCTGTACTACCGAAATAGTTGTCTCTGCAACATGGTCAGCTGCGCAACGCTGAATTGCATTAACAACAAGCTCCTTAGCCTTTTTGTCCGCTTCTTCTTTAGCACGTGACTCATATTCCTTAATCATCAGTGCGGACTCGTGCTTTACATCGTCTTCAACAATTTTTAAAAGATATTCCTTTGCCTGTTCAGAGGTAAGTCCTGAAATACGTTCCAGTTCCTGTACTCGTTCTTCGTTAAGCTTCGCAATCTTTTCTTTCTGCCTGTTCAGCTCATTTTCTTTAGCAATGCAGCTTGCTTCACGCTTTTCAAGCAGTTCGGACTTCTTGTCAACAGACTCTTCCTTCTGTTGAGCACGTCTTTCCATCCTTTGCAGTTCAGATCTTCTCTCCTTACTCTCCCTCTCAAGTTCATTCTTCTGTCTGATTGACTCTTCCTTAACCTCAAGAAGCTTTTCACGTTTCAGATCTTCAGCAGCTTTCTCTGCTTTCTCGGTGATCTCCTTTGCCTTAGTATCTGCATCTCCAATGATTCTCTTAATCTTCTGCTCATGAAGATTTGTTGCAATTACCCAAGCAAGAGGAACTGCTATTACCAGAGTAACGAGCACGGCAATAACGATAGCCATACCGCCCATCTGTGCAGGAGCACCTCCTTATTTAATTTTAATTGTACAATGATAAACCTCAACAGCAGGCAAGCTATTAAAGTTCATAAAAACCCATATACAACGCTTTAATTTTAGCTTATCTAATATTTTATGTCAAGCGCTCTAATACCGTACGAATGTCGTAAATATCAAAGCCTTTACCTGATAGATAGCGCATTAGTTTCTGTGTTCCTGCATAATCCAGACTTGAAATGTCACGACACTTTTTCTTGATCAATTTTTCAATCAGAAGAAGATCCGAGTCTTCACCTTCGTCCTGATCTTCCATAGCTTCTGCAATTATATCTTTGGCAATCCCTTTAGCTTTAAGCTCTTCTTCGATTATCCTTCTGGATTTTACCCTTGATTTTTCTCTGATATATATGCGGGCATACCTTTCATCATCCAAATATCTGCCTCTTTTAGCCGCCTCAACCGCTTCATCTATAGCTTCCGGCGGATACATATTCTCTTTAAGCTTAAAGCGAAGCTGCTTTTCTGTCCTGTCCTGCTTATCCAGCAAATGGAGCGTCCTGACTTTTGCTCTCTTAAAAAGGGCCTCGGTTAAAATCCTTTTATAAAGATCTTCATCCAGCTCCATTCCCTCGATCAATTCAAACTGCTTTACATCCGAAGTGTACAATGCAAAAGCAGGCTCATCATTAAGATAGATGAGCACCTTGCCTTTGCGATATGGTTCTATAGATGTGATATTCATTACTTCTTAGCTTCCGAAGCCGCTTTTGTATCTTTTGCATCTTCCGTCTTTGAATCAGCAGCTTTCTCAGCCTTCGCAGGCTCTTCCTGAACCAGTCCGTAATGAACACGAACTGCATGATCAACTGCTTCAAGAATATCTTTATGTTCTTCAAGATACTGCTTTGTATTCTCTCGGCCCTGACCTATCTTTTCACCATTATATGAATACCATGCGCCTGCTTTGTTTATGATATTAAGATTTGCAGCAAGGTCAAGCACGTCACCTGTAACTGAAATGCCCTTTCCAAACATAATATCAAATTCAGCCTCCTTGAATGGCGGTGCGATCTTATTCTTAACGATCTTAACACGTGTCCTGTTACCGATAACTTCACCACCCTGAGTAATCTTATCAATCTTTCTTACATCAAGACGTACTGATGAATAAAACTTAAGCGCACGACCACCTGTAGTTGTCTCAGGATTACCGAACATAATACCAACTTTTTCTCGAAGCTGGTTAATGAAAATAACTATACAGTTTGACTTACTGATAACCGCAGTGAGCTTTCTAAGCGCCTGTGACATAAGTCTTGCCTGAAGTCCCACATGAGAATCACCCATCTCGCCATCTATTTCTGCCTTCGGTACAAGTGCGGCAACAGAGTCAACTACAACTATATCAACAGCACCTGAACGAACCATTGTTTCAGTAATTTCAAGTGCCTGCTCACCGGAATCAGGCTGTGAAATGTAGAGATTATCAATATCTACGCCAATATTTTTTGCATATACAGGGTCAAGCGCATGCTCTGCATCTATGAAACCTGCCACACCACCGCGTTTCTGAACTTCAGCAATCATGTGGAGTGTAACTGTAGTCTTACCAGAAGACTCCGGACCATATATCTCAACTACTCTTCCTCTTGGGATACCACCAAGACCAAGTGCGATATCAAGACTTAAAGAGCCTGTAGGTACGGTTTCAATATTCATATTCTGCTGGCTGTCACCAAGCTTCATCACAGCTCCTTTACCGAACTGCTTCTCAATTTGAGCAAGTGCGACATCTAATGCCTTTTTCTTATCTTCGTTCATTCTAAATTCCTTTCATGTTCTAAATATTTATAACGTTAATCTATGAATCATTCGTCCCTATGTATGTGAGACAATTTATTTGATATTACAACACTTATGTTCCGAACAGTCGTTCGTAAATAATAGTATCTCAAATAAAACTCGATGTCAACCTCCTTTCTAAAAATATACAATTTCATATTCAAGATGAAACCAACACTTTTAATATATTTTCAGTGAAATCATGCAGAGAATACTGCTCAGAAACGAAAAAGAATCCTGCTTGGCAGGACCCTCCGAAAAAGCGTAAAAGCCGAACGGATACGCTTTATAGTATACTATTATAAAAAATTTGGCAAGTAATTTTTATAGTAAACGACAGATTCATCTGCAGCACTGACGTTTACTATAACTTCACACAGGAACTCCTATAAAGTCTATAGTTCCTCTTTCAAATAATACATCACCATTCAACAGATTAGTCAGATCTGCTTCAAATTCATCTGCTGTCTCCGGCTCAAGCAATACCGGAAATGTAACATCCGCACCATACTCCGGATCAGCAAAATTAAGTCCATGATCACTAAGATACCTGCGCACTTTAGGCTCTCCTGCATAGCCAAAAGTAACCTCTGTCGTAAGCATAGGCTTCATTTCAACAACTTCCGTTGCTTCAAGTGCCTCTACCGCCGCACCACTATACGCACGTACCAATCCGCCGGTTCCCAAAAGTGTCCCGCCGAAATATCGTGTCACAACAACACATATGTTTTTAAGTCCTCTTCCTGTGATGCAGTCAAGTATCGGTCTTCCAGCCGTTCCTGACGGCTCTCCGTCATCAGACGAGTGAACTATATCAGGCGCACCATCTTCCCCGACTATTACCCAAGCACTGCAATGATGCTTGGCATCATAATACTTTTTCTTTTCTGATGCAAGAAAAGCCGCAGCTTCACTCTCAGTATCCGTATGCATAACGGCTGCGATGAAGCGCGACTTTTTCTCGACCAGTTCTCCTCCGAAAATCTTATCAGCTGCAGGTGTTCTATAAGGCTTCACAAATCTTTCTCCCTGTTAATCTTTTCATTGACAAGTCTCCGGTATTCTTCCATTTCCTTCGGCGTTCCATAGAGAATAGCATTCTCCGGACACACCGTCGAACATGCTGCACAGAGAAGACAGGGCTTAAACCATTCCGGCTTACCATCTATCATCTTGATATGTCCTGTCGGGCATCTGCGCTCACATTCCCCGCATCCGTCACAATTGACGGATGCAAAGAACCTGGCATTCATTCCCGGAAGAGCTTTTGATTCTTTTCCAAAAATTTTACTGAAAAAATTACTCAAATTTGATGTTGTCCCATTCCTTTTCAGAAATCAATGCAACATATGTCTTACCTACATTGATCTCGATCTGATTGCCGTTTTCATCATAGTAACGTGTTGCATCAAGATCGTTAGCCTTGCTCCATGTAACCTTGATAGCCTTACCATCTGTAATGAAGTAGCCTTCACGATTTGACTCTGAAGGATAGTACATCATATATCCATGGTCATCAAGCTGCTCAAGTCTTGCATTCTGAAGAAGAAGGTTCTTGAATGCAACCTGCTTATTGCCGTTTCCAGCATCAGTTTCAGGCTGATTATACTGGAAATACTTATAAACGCCAGCAGATTCATCATACTCAAGCCAAGGATTATTGTGATGGAACGGAAGTGTAACCTTTGTAGCTGTCTGAGCACTTGAATACTGTGAAAGATCATTATCCTGAGTATGTGATGCAAAAAGATAATGAGGCTGTCCTGAATAATACTTGTTGTATGTCTTAGAATAGCCTGTATTCTTGAAGTTCTTATCAATATCACCTGAAAGGATATACTCTGTAAACTCTCTTGGCTTACCGTTATTTACTCTTGAGAATGTGCCGCTGAAACGCTCAACGAAATCATTCTTGTAGAAGTTATCATTCCAGAAAGGACCACCATCGTGGCAAAGTACTGCATTCCACTCAGGGAAGATCTGAAGGTTTGTAGGTCTTGTGCTTCGTACAGAACCAATCTGCTTAACACTGTTATAATCCTTGAACATAGCCATGAAACGGGTAACGCCCTGATTTGCAGTACTGTTTACCATTTCATAGATAATATCAGCTTCTGAAACACCATAATGCGGAAGAGCTGTCTTCTCGTCATCGATCATTACCGCGATCGGTCTCTGATCCTTAAGTGACTCATCGATCCACTCACCCGTGAGCTCGCTGGCATACATTCCGTCCGGAGCAACTTCTGTTGCCTCTTCTTCTACAGCTTCTACACTTGAAGCTGCTGCAGGTTCCTCAGAACCGATGACAATTGAAGTGTCCTCTGTCGGTGCTGCCACATTTGCTTCCTTCTTGCTTCCGCAAGCTGTAAGCACCATTGCTCCTGTAATTGCAAGGAGTGCTACAACGCTTAATTTCTTCATTTACTAAATTTCCTCTCAATACTTATACAACTGTTTACTGCTACATGCATGAATGCCGGCACAGGACACTCACGCTACTTATGAACGTGCCGGAACCTCCCGCTGCTTAGCAGCCTCCCTCATCGATACGTTCCTTTATTTCTTAAGCGGACTCTCACGATAAATGATATCTTCGCGAGCCGGTCCGTTAGAAATCATTGTTATTGGATAGCCGAGATGCTTCTCGACAAATTCGATGTAATTGCGGCATTTCTCAGGAAGCTCTTCATACTTTCTGATACCGCGGATATCGCACTTCCATCCCGGAAGTACTTCATATACAGGCTTGCACTTTGCAAGTTCATGATAAACAGGAAATTCCGTAATCTGCTTGCCTTCATACTCATAAGCTACGCAAACCGGGATCTCATCAAGATAACCGAGGTCATCTACAACTGTAAATGCTACATCTGTAGCACCCTGCATACGCACACCATACTTTGAAGCAACACAATCATACCAGCCTACACGTCTTGGTCTACCTGTTGTAGCACCGTATTCGCCGCCGTCACCGCCATGATTTCTAAGTGTTACTGCCTCATCGCCAAACACTTCTGAAACAAAGTCTCCTCCGCCAACAGCTGAAGAATATGCCTTACTTACTGCAATTATCTGCTTGATCTCATAAGGTGCTATACCTGCACCGATCGCGCCATATGCAGCAAGCGGAGAAGAAGAAGTAACCATTGGATAGATTCCAAAGTCAGGATCCTTCATTGTTCCGAGCTGGCCTTCAAGAAGAATTGTCTTATCTTCCTTGATAGCCTGCTGAAGATAAAGTGCAACATTTCCAAGGTAAGGCTTGATCTCATCTCTCCAACGAATGATATCATTAAAGAGTGCCTCCCTGTCAAGTGGCTTCTCGTGATAAAGATTGATCAGCATACAGTCTTTGATATCACAAACACGATCGATCTTCTCACGGATAACATCATCTGACTGATAAAACTCATTTATCTGCCAGCCAATCTTAGCATACTTATCTGAATAAAAAGGTGCAATTCCGGATTTGGTTGATCCAAATGCTTTTCCTGCAAGTCTAGCCTCTTCAAGTCCATCAAAAAGCTTGTGATATGGCATAAGCACCTGAACTCTGTCTGAGATCATGATCTGAGGCTTCGGAACACCCTGATCAGTCAAAGATTTAAGCTCTGCAAGGAACTTATCAATATCGAAAGCCATACCATTTCCGCAGATATTCATGATATTTTCATGAAAAACACCTGACGGAAGAGTGTGCAGGGCAAATTTGCCATACTTATTTACGATAGTGTGACCTGCATTTGATCCACCCTGAAAACGGATAACAACATCCGCATTCTCTGCAAGAGTATCAACAACCTTTCCCTTGCCTTCGTCACCCCAGTTGGCACCAACCACTGCTTTTACCATTTTACTTCCTCCTGTAATCCCGCTTTACACGTTGATCTCTGCTTTTAATCCAAGCAGTTCTTTATTATTATCCAAAATAGGCTGTACTACATTTTTAAGGAATGCATTTACCTGAACCTCTGATCTGCCTGTGTACTTAGACGGATCAAGATTTTCCTTGAGTTCGTCAAGTGTTACGCCAAACATCGGATCTGCGGCGATAAGCTCAAGAAGGTCATTATCTTTTCCTTCTTTCTTAACATGCTCACCTGCCTGCATAGAAAGCTTACGGATCTCTTCATGGAGTTCCTGACGATTTCCACCTTTCTTTACACAGTCCATCATTATGTTCTCTGTAGCCATGAACGGAAGCTCCGCCATCATGTGCTTCTCGATAACCTTAGGATAAACGACAAGCCCATCGACTACGTTGAGATCGAGGTCAAGAATTCCGTCGATTGCAAGGAAGCCTTCCGGAACAGAAAGTCTCTTATTTGCGGAATCATCCAGTGTTCTTTCAAACCACTGTACGGCAGAAGTAATTGCCGGATTAAGTGCATCTATCATAACATATCTTGAAAGAGAAGCTATACGCTCTGAGCGCATCGGATTTCTCTTATATGCCATTGCTGATGAACCTATCTGAGTTTTCTCAAACGGCTCCTCGACTTCTTTAAGATGCTGAAGAAGTCTTATATCATTTGACATCTTATGTGATGTAGCGGCGATACCTGCAAGCACATTGAGTACTCGAGTATCTACCTTTCTTGAGTAAGTCTGACCGGATACTGCATAGCAGGCCTTTAATCCCATCTTTTCTGCGATCATAGGATCGATCTTGTCAATAGTTTCCTGATCTCCATTAAAAAGCTCAAGGAAGCTTGCCTGTGTACCTGTAGTACCCTTTGAACCAAGAAGTTTAAGTGTTGACTGAACATACTCAAGATCTTCAAGATCCATTGTAAATTCCTGAAGCCAGAGTGTTGCTCTTTTTCCTACTGTTGTAGGCTGTGCAGGCTGAAAATGTGTAAAGGCAAGTGTTGGCTGTGCCTTATATTTATCAGCAAACTTTGAAAGCTCTGCGATCACATTTACAAGCTTTTTCTTTACAAGAGAAAGAGCCTCATTCATAAGAATGATGTCTGTATTATCTCCTACGTAACAGCTTGTAGCTCCCAGATGAATGATTCCCGCTGCCTTAGGGCACTGCTGACCATAAGCATATACATGACTCATAACATCATGACGAACTACTTTTTCACGAGCTCTTGCAACATCATAATTGATGTCATCCTTATGAGCTTTAAGCTCCTCTATCTGCTCGTCTGTAATATCCAGTCCCAACTCTTTTTCAGTCTCTGCAAGTGCGATCCAGAGGCGTCTCCATGTTCTGAATTTCTTATCCTCTGAAAAGATATACTGCATTTCCTTACTAGCGTAACGTTCTGATAATGGGCTGATGTAGCGATCTGTTTCCTGCATTTCAAGTTCTCCTATCTTTTTTGTTCACTTCCAGGTTTCTGCGGTCATGATTCGTATTTTCCACGAATATCTTCTTTTGGTGCGCTTATCGGCCAATTGCCTGTAAAGCATCCCTGACAGATGTCTGTGCCGCCTGCGATTTCCTTAAGACGCTCAACCTTAAGGTAATTAAGCGAATCAGCGCCTATGATCTTGCATATTTCATCTACCGAATGCTTATATGCTATAAGCTGATTGCTCTCAGGTACATCTGTGCCGAAATAACATGGATAAAGGAACGGCGGTGAGCTTACCATCATATGTACTTCTGTTGCACCGGCTTCTCTGAGCATCCTTACGATCTGATCACTCGTCGTGCCTCGTACAATTGAGTCATCCACCATGATGATACGCTTTCCTCGAACCGCATCTTTGATAGGATTAAGTTTTATTTCAACAGAAGACTCTCTTGACTTCTGCTTTGGTTTAATGAATGTACGTCCTACGTAGCTGTTCTTATAAAATCCGATTCCATATGGAATACCTGACTCAAGAGAATAACCCATAGCCGCACAATTTCCCGATTCCGGAACACCTATTACCAAATCTGCATCTACAGGTGAATCCTTTGCGAGAAACCTGCCCGCCTTGATTCGAGCGTCATAAACACTGATTCCGTCTATGATAGAATCCGGTCGTGCAAAGTAAATATATTCGAAGACGCATCTTCCGCGTCTGCATTTATCCATCATAAGTGACTTGTCGGACTTTATACCTTCTGCTGAGATAGAGACGATCTCTCCCGGCTCAACATCACGTACAAACTCAGCACCTATCGTATCAAGCGCACATGACTCCGATGTAATGATCCATGCATTCCCACGCTTTCCTATGCAAAGCGGTCTGAATCCCCATGGGTCTCGTGCTCCAAGAAGTTTTCTTGGGCTGCTCACAACAAGCGAAAATGCGCCCTTAAGCTTTGCACATGCACGTCGTAAAGCTTCTTCCACATTTTCAGAAAGGAGCCTTTCTCTAGCAATATGATATCCAATAACTTCCGAATCGATGGTGGTTTGAAAAATTGCGCCGGTATATTCCAACTCACGCCTAAGCTCTGGGAAATTAACAAGATTTCCATTATGAGCCATGGCAAGAATACCCTTTACGTAATTCAGTACCAGGGGCTGTGCATTCTCTCTTACGGAGCCTCCCGCAGTAGAATATCTAACATGGCCTACGCCAATGTTACCCTTAAGTGAATCGAGTTGGTCTTCCTTGAAGTTTTCACTGACAAGGCCCATTTCCTTTATAGCGGAATAGTTCCTGTCAGGTCCTTCTGTATCACTAACAGCGATACCGCAGCTCTCCTGTCCACGGTGCTGAAGTGCATAAAGACCATAGTAAATAGTCGATGCGACATCATTATGATCGAAATCATAAATTCCGAAAACGCCGCATTCCTCTCCAAGCTTGTCCGAATTGAATGGCATTCTTTTCTCCGATTTCTCTTATGCAATTTACTTTGTCCTCTATGTGTAAAATAAGCCATTTCACACACAGTTTCGATTATATATCAGAAGTACGTCTTTCGCAAGAAAAGGTTTCCTTAAGCTTGATAATTATTAAACATTATTATACGAAGCAACAATGCCCAATACTTCCTGCCCATATTCCGGATAGCTCTTTACAATGTCATTTATCTCACTTCTTGAAGCGTCTCTATTAGCCGTATTGTATTGTATACGCTGACGCAATGACTGTCTTCTTGTATTAAGATCATGGCGGATCTCAACCATTTCCTTAGGGTTATAAAGCGCCTCACACTGCCTTGCCCATATGACAGGATCTTTAAGATGAAGGTCTCTCATAAGCTGAACAAGTCGAGACTTTTCCAATGAAAGCTCTGAATTTGCCCGAAGTATGAAATCTCTCGCCTTCTTTTCTTCCTGATAAGCATTCCAATATTCTTCGAGTTCTATGGAAGCGCTTATGTGATACTTACGGTATTCATATTCGATCAGATTTGTAACATTTACATAACGAATTTTTACAGTGTTCTGCTTATTTATCAAAACAGTTATATATGCATCCGCATAATTCAATTTTCGCACTGCTTCCGAGTACGCCAGATATTCGCCGGTAAGAGCAAGTGCCGCAATAGCACCGAGCATCATAAGTCCTACACGTATATCAAGACCTGCCGCCGCATAAAGCACAAGCAAAACTGCCATCGCAGCAGATGCAGCCGCTATAGTCACAAGAAGAAGATTCTTTATATTCTTCATTGACGAGCGCAGCTCTGACTTTTGATAACTGTATACAGCCTTCTCACTTTCAAGCCTCTGCAAGTCTCCTCTGACAAGTTCCCGAAATTCTTCGTTTTTCTTTATCTTTTCAAGGTCATCCCTGACTTCTGTTTCATATCTCGCCAGAAGATTATACTCTTCATCTCCTATCCTTCCTAACGATTTACGATTCAGAGCACTTTCATGATCTAATTTCGTTATGCGTTCCGCTATCTTATTGATTCTTGTCCTGAGCTCTTCCGGTGCCGCTTCTATCTCTTCAATATCTTTGAGATAATCCGTCACCAGACGATACTCCATCGAAGCCTTGTCGATCTCAACGATAGACTCCTGCATCTGTTCGCAGCAGTTTTTGATATATCTGTCCCTTTGAGCTTTATCCCTTATATTTAGCGAACTGCGTTTGATCGGCTCGACCTCGCGCAATTCTTCATCTTCTTCAAGTTCGGTGAACTCCTCCAAAGACTCAGCCCTGTTTTTGCACAAACTGTTCTTTAACCAGCTTATAACCCCCATATTTTCACCCCTTCTTTTTTAGACAGACCTTCTGTATGCGTTCTCCATATCATTCAGAAGCTCTGTAAGTATCACCTGACTGCCCTCAATATCACCATCTTCAACTTTTCTAAGATATCTCCTATACCTTCTTTCCATCACATTGTCACCGAGTGCAACACTCTCAGGAACCTTTCCAGACGCCAAAGCCCTCGCATCAAAGTAGGCTTCCTTTGAGCTTTGTGATGTCGGATTTAATTCAAATGCCTGCCTGAAGCACTCCGAAGCTTCCGAAAAGTAAAAAAGCTCTGCATAAGCGACACCTTTATTATGAAATATCCTTGCTGCCTCATTTGGTTTTTGACTAAGATCAATTTCATCAAGTGCCATGTTATACTCATTAACAGCCTCTGAATATCTTCCGCCTTTTACAAGAAAATCGCCCTTCATCCTATGCTTTTCAGACTTGCTAAGGCTCCCCCTCGCCGCCAGCTGACGCTTCATATTCTCTATCTCGTCTTTACTTGCGAGATTAGTCTTTGACATAAGTGTTTCGACGAAATCTGTAATGCTTCCGCCGCTCATAACGCACTCTCTCAAAGCACCCGCAAGTTCCGGCAGTGCCAGCTCTTTTTCTATGAACTTACAAAGGCTTTCATCAAGTATCGATGCATCAAGCATCATTATATTTTCTTTTATATAATATGCGAGCTCCTCAGCAGAATATAAGCCTATTCCTGCTGTATCGATATAATATGGTATCGATGCCCGTCTTCCCACACAAAGATAAATCATCTTTACTCCATCATAGCAATTCTACTTTTTCTTCTCTCGACAATCCTGCAGATGGGAAAATTTCTCCAAATCCAAGATCAGTCACTTTACAAGTAAGCAGGTTCTTTCTGGGACAGGTTATCTCAAGTCTGATCCTTGTAGCTCTCTCCGGCCGTTCCGGAATCCAGTCACAGCGTATCACGGCCTCACGTTCATTATCATCACCGCTGCCTCTGATGACCAGACTTATCTTTCTGTCAGTTCCAAGCATAAACTCTGCGCACACATTTATATCATACCAGCTGACTCCCGGACTTATGACCGGTATTACATCCTCACGCACTCCATCTGAAGCTCTTATACCTATGGATGTATTTATCCTTGTTTCATCCATGAAGATGTATCTGCTCCCAAGCCTTGTCCAGCCAACCAGATCAGCTGCCGCATAGCACGCACCCTTGGTATACAGATTTTGCCCGACAAAAACTCTCGCTCTTGAACACAAAAACCGCAATGTTTTATCCGCCCATCTTCCCGCAAATGAGCTTCCGGTAAGATATACAGCTGAGATACGCTTATTAAGCAGCTCGTTCTCCGTGATCTCACGGAATATATTGTCATAGAGCTGTGCATTTTCCTCGACGAATGGCACCATATCATCATAACTCTTCTCTTCTGTCATGACGATCGCCGGTTTCGTACGCGAATCTATCAGAAGGCTGCTCATCTTAAAGTGCATAAAATTATAGTCAAAGAGCAACACACCCTCACGCCAAAGCTCGATAGGCTGATTTAATGCATAGTAGAAAAAGCTCTCAGCATGACTTATATATCTGATATTTTCGATTTCAGAGCGGATATTTGTAAGGATCTTTTCAAATATCGCAGGAAGTGCCGGATCGATGCTCTCAGTCGTTATCACCAGGGATGCTATACCCTTAGGATTGATCTCTGATGGATAAAGCAGCACATATAAAACGAACATTCCAAGCAGTCGAACAGGGTCAACCACTTCATTGTACTCAGTGCATATGTTCTTTCCGATTATCGCTCTATGCACAAGATTATCTATAAGCTCAATGCCATATTCCTGAGAAGCACTTATCGCTTCCTCTCCGAAGCACCACCCTCCTTCCTCTCCGGGTATTTTACATGCTAGTGTCGGAATCTCGAATTTTTCCTCATCACTGCCGGTACGATATGTAACAACGTTCATATCATTTCTGTCTATATATGAGATTTCAGAAAAATCATCGCTCAGGTCGATTCCTACTGCCATGCTTTTTTCAATTATATTTTTCATATCCTCTTCTTCCTAGATCAGCTCAAATTTCTGCTCAACTGCCCTTGACTTCATGATGTAGAGCTTAAGAAGATCTTCCATGCTTCTCTTATCTCCCATCGTCCTGCTCACTAAAATTCCATTCAGAATGTCAAATCTCGTATCGCTGTTCCTTATCCTCTCATCATCAGAATCCAGCGTACGGCTTGTAGTAAGCGTGGAATTGCTTCCATCTTCCTCTGTGATGTAGTACTGAAGCTGCTCTCCATAGAAAAGCGTAAAGTTCTTAACATAAACGCCTCCTACTATGTTTTTCATAGCTTCCGTGTAGAAACCGCTTTCATTGCCAGTCTCTTTTGAGATCATGTAATGGATTATCGCTGTCTTATCAGGGTTTGTACGATACTCTACAAATGTTCTGTCATCATAAAGCATCATCTCAGGCACGAAAGTTCTGAATTTCCTGAAAAATTCAAGCACGATCCCTCTTTGGAGATAATAACGAACAACCCTTGCGATTCCTCTCCTGAATACAGGATTGACTTCTTTCTTCTCAGAAAAGTACCTCAGCATCGCAAGACTTACTACATCCACAAACCGCTCTCCATGCTCGAGCAGAGCAAATATCCTCTCAAACACATACTCTTTTGTCACTCGGTTCTTCACAAAATAATCATACGCACCATAGGTAAGCCATGCTTTGACAAGATCATCGCTGTTATCAGGCTTTGCATATAAAAGAAATACATCGTCTGCATCTCCAACGAACGAATGCGCAAAAAGCATCTGTGAGATCATCCTGCGTTCGATATGCTTTGTTTCAAGATTAAAGTTCTGCGCCGCTTTCCATATATCACGCATACGCCTTAGAGAGCCATTATAGTTTTCCTCAAGAAACTGTAATATCACTTCATCATATTTTCCATGACGAAATGCGCTTATACATATATCCATAAGGAATTTATCAGAAGTGTATGCATCATCCCTTATCATTCTGCTGGCAAGCCGAACTATGACTTTGCTGTCGAGCCTTGACGCACCGTACTTTTTCAAAATATCATATGCTCTCTGCTGCATTCCGCGAATCACAAGATAGTTCACATACTCTGCTCTCATGACTTCATTAAGCTTTGCAGGTTCAATGCTCAAAAGCACTTCATCAAGTTCATCGAATTTATCATTATCATAATAATATCCGATGAGATGACGCCGCATTTCATTGCGTTCGCCGTCTAATATGTCATCAGACTTTGTAAGCACCTTCACTGCTGCTTCATTCTTCTCATCTACTGATAAGAAACGGCGTCCGGTGCCGCATATATAAAATGCAAAACCAACATTATTCTCCTGATTAGCACAAATGTACTTTTCAAACATTATCGGCTGCAGCATCCTTCTGTCAGTTATTCCAGTCTTATCAGCTGTACGATTTCCATATGAATCCTCGAAGAAAAGCTCGTAATTACTACCATAAATGTCTATATAGGCCTCTCCTCCTATAAGCATCCTGCGTCTTTCTGTCTTGAATCCAAATTCGATCACGCTAACTGAAACTATCGACTTATTGTCCGTCGTTATATGATGTGTGAAGCACAATCCTGAAAGAGCATTCATGAGTTCCTCATGTCTTTCAAAATTTCTGATTGAAACCGCATACTCGTAAATTATCGCAAGTTCATCGCTCATCTTTGCGGCAGAAGCTTTTCTCAAAGCAAATTCCGCAATCTGCGGATCATATGCAGCCAAATAATCGCCCGCTGTATTTCTATGCTGTATAAGATTCAGATATAGCTGTGCTGTAAGATTATCCGGTATATCTGTTCCAAGTCTGAAATACATAAGTACCGATCTGTCGATCAATGCGCGCGTATCTGGCGGGAAAGAATACATATAATATTCATACAGTCTCGTAATCTTCAGCTGTCTTTCTACTGCTATGCGGAACCACTTAAAATGTATCGGAGACGCCGCATGATTTTGAATAAGATGCGTACATATCGCTCCTAAAATCTCCTCCGAGCGGTACTTCTCATAATATGCCCCTGCAAGGCGTACATAGGTACGCACATAGCGCTGCAGTCTGTTGCCGTTAAAAGCTATCCGTGTCATCAGCTTTTCATTAAATATTCCATGTTTTGCAGCCCACCATAATGAATTGACTTCAAACTCAGTCATTCCCTTCATCAATGACGGCTCAGCAGAGATCAGGAGCATTGCTTCAGAGTAAAGCAGAGGTGTCCTTCGACCTGCTGCATAGATTTTGCGCATCATCGCCATCTTACGGTGAGGGTCGCCCTCCATCTCTTCATCCATATACATCAAAAGCCACAGAAGTCGTGCCGAGTTATTTTTTTCTTCATAAAAAGCCTTTATCTTTTCGGCATTTTCCTTCACCAGAAGCTCATCTCTTTCAAGCATAGATTCCAGATATAAAAGATATGCCCGGTACTCCGGCTTACGCTTTTCTATATCAAATTCATTTTTAATATGCCCAAGTACCGATGCGGCCTCCTGCTTTCTGGACTGCAGTATCAATACATGCACCATGTATAATCTTGCTGCAAGATCATGGTTGTAAACAGATATTATCTTCTCGATCAATATCATCGACGATCTGCACCAGGCATCAAGTCTTATCTCATGCATTCTGAATCTTAAGAATTCATTCATGAGTGAAACTTCCAGCTTCTGACGTGCCAATATCCTATCCGGTCTTTCACCTTTGACATGGCATACAACCCGCACATTTTCATAAAAATGATTTCCGGAAATTGTCAGCGTACCGACATTAGTTCCGCCATGCATGGCACCTGCCACAAGCAGAATTTTAAGATAGCATACATCATTTTCAAAGTCTTCTTCTGTGATAAATGTCTTACCAACTACCGCAAAACCGGCATCTGAGTTAACTCTTAAGCTTACGTCGCCCCAGCCGCTCTTTTTAAGCAGCAATGTAACACTCTCATCAATATCGTTGATGTCTTCTTCTATCTCCAGGCGATCTACCGTGTACATCACCGGAGCTTTTTTTCTCACAGATATTAAAAACTCTTCAAGATTCTCACGTGAACCTTTGAGTGTACTGAACGCCCGATAAAAATTCCTGTATTGCTCATCAGCGCCTTTGAAAACATTGATAAATTCAGGACTGTAGAAAATTTTTACAGCCTCATCAAAATCCGCCCTTGCCAAATTTGTAAAATGGAATAAATTCTTGATCTTTCCCTGTGAAGAAAGCGCGAAATGTTTCTGAATATTGAATACAAAAGGAAGGTGATACTCTCCTGCATCACTTACAACATCGATCTCTCCCTTTATAATGTCTCCCTCTTCAAGTCCTGTAGTATCAAATGTATAATGAATCTCTACTTCTGATGCTGAAAAGCTCGCTCTATCAAGTTCTAAACGTGGCTCGCTTGTATAAAGAGTTCCATTACATCTTCGCTGTAAAGACGATAAAATATGGAAACATCCACTTATTTTCTGTCCTTCTTCAGCCTCACGTTCTATACGTCGTTCTGGAAATATAAGCGTTCCCACATCGTATTCGAATCTCCCATTGAGTATATCGGCGATATGGTTTTCCATCCTTCTTCTTTCCTCCCTGAGCATAATTGCATTTTTAATTTCAATGCACTATTATAATTGATTATATCACCGGCCATGCGCTTATAGCAATGCAAACGCAACAGGAAAGGGGCTTTTAATGGCTATCAAACACAAAGAACACTTCCATGGAAGTGACCTCGAAAAAATTGAAAAAATATATGGAATAAAAAAAGAAGAGATAATTTCATTCTCTGCAAATGTAAATCCGCTCGGCATCTCTGATAAGCTTCGTTCAACTCTTGCGGAAAGGCTCGATGTCATAACTTCTTATCCCGATCGTGAATATACATCTCTGAGAAATGTTCTCGCAAAGTATTGCGGTACAATTCCAGAAAACATAATCGTCGGAAACGGCTCTACCGAATTGATATCGATAGTTATCGAATTTCGTTCACCGAAAAAAGCCATGATACTGTCACCTTCATACTCTGAATATGAACGTGAAGTCAAACTTGTCGGCGGAGATATAGTCTATTTCCCGCTTAATGAAAAGGACGATTTCAAACTCAGGATAGACGAGCTTAATTCAGCACTCGAAGACGATATAGATATGCTCATCATCTGCAACCCAAACAACCCGACTTCTACCTGTCTTAAACAGGATGAGCTTCGCAAGATTCTTGCCAAAGCGGCACAGAACGATATTCTTGTAATGGTAGATGAAACCTATATAGAATTTACAGAAACTCCGGAGCTTTTCGAAGCAATACCGTTAACACGAGAATTTAATAATCTTTTTATCATCCGCGGCATTTCAAAATTCTTTGCTTCTCCCGGTCTTCGTCTTGGCTATGCGATCACAGGTAATTTAGACTTGATCAACAGGATCAACGAGAAAAAGAATCCCTGGACTATAAACTCTCTTGCAGAGGTCGCAGGTGAACTTATATTTACAGATACAGATTATATCAATAAAACTCGCGCGCTGATATCAGGTGAGCGGAAACGTATATGCAAAGTTCTTGACTCTATGAGTTCTTGCGGACTTAAATACTATGACCCAAACGCCAATTTTATCCTATGCCGGCTCGACTCTGATGAGATTACTGCAGACACTCTTTTCGAGGCATGTATCAAAAAGAAACTTATGATACGCAATTGCAGCACTTTCAAATATCTTGACGAACATTATTTCCGTTTTTGCATCATGATGCCGGAAGATAACGATATGCTTCTCAATGTCATAAAGGAAAACATTACAAAAAATACCGATCTCCATTAATACGGAGATCGGTATTCTCATTCAGCTTCGCTTATACTATTTTCCGAAATTCCTTCTGTTCCTGTACTTTCTTCAGGATGTCCGCCTGACGGCTCATCTGTGTTCTCCTGCGGTACTAAAGGTATAACTTCTTCTACCGGCAGTACATCGTCACCAATGACATCCTGGCTTACTGAAGAAGCCTTCTTTGCATCTTCTTCCACAGGCTCTACATACTCTATTGTATATTTTTCTTTTTTCTTGATCTTGATATCCTGAGCAGTTAACTTTTCATACGAAACACTGTTTTCATCAATCTTAAAATTCAGTGTAAACGTATAATTATAAGCTTCCCACTCTTCTTTATCATTCTCCTTGCCGTAGACAAAACCGCCCTTGACTTTCAGCTTATAGCCATCTTGTGCAATTTCTGTCACTTTTGCGTTTAGGATAAATGCTTTGTTATCAGAAAGTGATTCTTTTGTAAGCTCGTCCTTATGAAGCAGCTCACCATATGAATATGCTTCATCAAGTGCCTCATTAGAAATGTCTCCGCTGTACTTTCCTTTCTGGATGTATGGAAGAACTGACGCTGCCGCTGCTGCTATCTTATTCGCATTTGATACACTCATTTCATATACAGGCACAACAGGTTCGCTTACCGTCTTCTTTTTCTTCTTTTTCTTTTCGGAAGTCTTTTCTTTATCTTCTGTTTTTTCAGTTTTATCTTCTTTTACAACATCTTTAGAATTTTCTGAAAAACGGTTTTCGTCTTTGACTTTATCCTCAGAAACTTTATTGATAGAAACAGTCACTTCATCTTCTGAAATAGCAATAACTGTATTCTGAGATATTACATAGTCATTCGACGACTGCAGACCGACATTTCCTGAAATACTCATATCTATATGCTCAGGTGCTTCCGAATTAGACATATTATTGTGTACAGCTGTACCAACTCCAACACCTGTACCTGCTACCGCTACTGCTACCGCTACTGCTACTGATTTCGCAGCCGTTCCACCGACCACTGCTCCTCCAACAGTTGCAGCACTGCCTGCAGCCGAAGCTGCTGCGGTTGATGCTGCACCTGCCGCCGCTGTTGTCGCAGTCGATGCAACCGTTGTAGTTGCCGCTGTCGCAGTCGTTGCAGCCGTTGTGGCTGCTGCTGTTGCAGTCGTTGCAGCCGTTGTAGTTGCTGCTGTTGCAGAAGTCGTAGCTGCCGCAGATCCTGCTGAAACACTTGCGATAGTTCCTGCTCCACCGGCCGCAGCTCCCGCTGCAATGACTGATCCCGCTGCAATGCCAAGCTTTCCGCATATTGCCGCATATGATGCCGCCGCTGCAGGGGCTGCCATAACCGTCTCTTCTGACATCGCACCTATCGCACCGATAAGGACCGGTACCGTGATAGCTACCGCACCTACTTTACTTGCATCCAAACCAGAACTTTCCTGAAGGCGCTTTTTCAAATACTTTCTTGCATAATTCAAACGGCTCTTAACAGTTCCAACAGAGCAGTCCATAACATCTGCTATGTCCTCTATCGAAATACCGTCATAATAGTGAGCCACAAGAGTAGTTCTCTGCGTTTCAGGAAGTTCTTCTATGAACTTCTTAATCTCCTCTGCCCGCTCTCTCTCTTCTGTAGAAAGCTCCGGCTGAAGACTTTTATCCGTACTTACCATGTTTCCGAAAACAGCATCGCTTGTTTCTTCATCAAGGAGTATTTCGTTTTTCTTACGGAAAATTTTCATTCCCTGCCTATAGGTAATCGCCCCGAGCCACGCAAATATATTTTCAGGTTTATCTAATGAATCTATTGATCTGTACGCCTCAATATAAACAGTCTGCAGCAGATCCATTGCATCATCTTCATCTTTCATGATCTGACGCGCTCTGAAAAGCACATAACTGTATGTACCATTATAAACGAGATTAAAACCTTCTTCCTCGCCATTTTTCATGCGCACGACTGCCTGAATCAAATCTTTGTCAGCTGCCATTCACATGTCTCCTTATTCACTCTTGCGCGGTTACCGTTCCTCCTTTCGCGATACTTTTAAGAAAATCTTAATAAATTCTTCAGTCTTTCATTAAATAGTACCTAAAAGTTTAAAAACGGTTTTAAATTACTGCGCAATTTTATTTCCGGTATACAACTGGTAATACCTTCCCTTTTGAGCAATAAGATCATCATGAGAACCCCTCTCTATGATCCTCCCCTGCTCTAATACCATAATACAATCACTATTACGAATTGTCGATAGACGATGTGCTATTACAAAGGTTGTTCTTCCCTTCATCAGCTTATCCATTCCACTCTGAACGATCTTTTCAGTTCTCGTATCAATAGAACTTGTAGCTTCATCCAGGATCAAAGCCGGCGGATCAGCAACCGCTGCTCTCGCGATAGACAAGAGCTGTCTCTGTCCCTGTGAGAGACTGGCTCCATCGCCTGTTATTATTGTATCATATCCATTCGGAAGTCTGCTGATAAATCCGTCTGCATTTACAAGTTTTGCAGCCTCTTCAACCTCTTTATCAGTCGCATCAAGCCTTCCATATCTGATATTGTCCCTTACTGTTCCTGTAAAAAGATGTACATCCTGAAGCACGATACCTAGAGATCTTCTCAGATCTCCTTTACATATCTTATTGATATTTATGCCATCATATCTTATCTTTCCATCCTGAATGTCATAAAAACGGTTGATAAGATTCGTGATAGTTGTCTTTCCTGCTCCGGTAGAACCTACAAACGCGATCTTCTGTCCGGGCTCAGCAAACATTTTTATATCATGCAAAACGATCTTCTTTTCATCATAACCAAAGTCAACACCAAGAAATTCCACATGTCCCTGCTGTCTGGTATATGTTGTAGAACCGTCTGCTTTATGATAATGCTTCCATGCCCAAATAGCTGTCTTTTTGTCAGTTTCTTTGATATTTCCTGCTTCATCATACTCTGCATTAACAAGTTTAACATAGCCTTCATCTTTTTCCGGTTCTTCATCAAGCAATGCAAAAATCCTTTCAGCTCCGGCAAGCGCCATGATAACCGCATTAAACTGCATTGAAACCTGACTTATCGGCATATTTAAGCTCTTGTTAAAAGTAAGGAAAGAGGCAAGTTTTCCAAGTGTGATCGCGCCAACATGATTAAACGCAAGCACACCTCCTACGATGGCACATATAACATAGCTGAGGTTACCAAGCTGTGCATTGACAGGACCCATAAAGTTTGCAAATGTATTTGCATTATAAGCGCTTTCATACAGCGCATTATTTCTTTTATCGAATTCTTCTATAGCTGCAGCTTCATGGCAAAATACCTTTACAACCTTCTGTCCATTCATCATTTCTTCAATGTAGCCGTTAAGCGAGCCAAGTGATGCCTGCTGGTCATGGAAGAATTTTCCTGAACGCTTACCTAACTGGCCGGAAAGGAAAAGCATGAATCCCACCATTATAAGTGTGACTATCGTAAGCGGCACATCAAGTATCACCATGCTTATAACAACGCTCACAACAGTTATCACACTATTTAAGAACTGCGGCATAGACTGTGATATCATCTGCCTTAAAGTATCTATATCATTTGTATATATGGACATTATATCGCCATGTGCATGCGTATCAAAATATTTTATCGGCAGACTCTCCATATGAACAAAAAGGTCATTTCTAAGCTGCAAAAGCGTTCCCTGACTGACATATATCATTATCCTCTGATATGCAAATGAAGAGATTACACCTATCAGATAAAAGCCTGCAACTCTCAGCATGGCATTTGCCAAAGGTCCAAAGTCATTGCTTTTATCTGCAAGCATCGGCATTATGTAGCTGTCGATAAGCGTCTGCATAAAAAGTGTTCCCTGCACATTTGCCAAAACACCTACAAAAATGCAAATGATAACGACTAACAACTGCAGCTTATAGCGCCGCATAACGTATCCCATAACTCTGGCAAATAATTTTCCCGGATTTTTAACCTTCGGTCTCTGACCTCGCACTCTTCCCATGCCACGGATTTCTTTAACTTTCTCTTCAGCCATTTATCACTCGCCTCCCTTTTCATCAAAATCACCATTTCCACTATTCTGTGATTCATATACATCACGATAAATAGTGTTGTTTTTAAGGAGGTTTTCGTGTGTATCAAACCCGTCGATCCTTCCGTTATCCATAACTATGATCCTGTCTGCGCTCTGTACTGACGAAATCCTCTGCGCAATTATGATCTTTGTCATATCCGGAAGTTCTTCCGAAAATCCTGTCCTGATCTTCAGATCTGTTGCCGTATCGACTGCTGAGGTAGAATCATCCAATATCAATATCTTAGGCTTTTTAAGAAGAGCTCTTGCTATACACAATCTCTGCTTCTGTCCGCCTGAAACATTGTTGCCGCCCTGCTCGATATGTGTATTATACCCATCGGGCATCCGTGATATAAATTCATCTGCGCAGGCTATCTCGCATGCTTTCCTGCACTCTTCCTCTGTCGCATTTTCATTTCCCCATCTGAGGTTATCAAGTATAGAACCGCTGAAAAGCTCATTTTTCTGCAAAACTACAGCTACAGCATCACGAAGACTATGTATCTCATAATCTCTTACATCTATGCCTCCGACCTTTACTGCACCCTTTGATGCATCATAAAGTCTGCTTATAAGATTTACCAATGTAGACTTAGAGCTGCCTGTACCGCCAATGATACCAATCGTCTCTCCAGCCTTTATCTCGATATTTATATCATTTAATACAGGTGCGCCTGATTGTCCCGCATACATAAAATCTACATGTTCAAATGCAACTCTGCCATCAGCTACGTTTTTCTCTGGATTTTCTTTTTGTTTAAGTACCGGCTCTTCGTCAATAACTTCTGTTATACGCTTTGCAGATGCCTGCGACATGCTGACCATTACCACTACCATGGCAACCATCATAAGGCTCATAAGTATATTCATGCAATATGCAAGAAGGCTCATGAGCTGACCTGTCGTAAGCTCTTCAACCACTATCATGTGCGCACCAAGCCAGCTTATCAGCAGGATACAGCTATATACAGCAGCCATCATCACCGGCATGTTGAGTACGACCGTTTTTTCAGCCTTTATAAACATCCTGTAGATGTTTTCTGTAGCTTTCTTGAACTTATCTTTCTCATAATCTTCACGAACAAAGGCTTTTACAACACGTATCGCATTAACATTTTCCTGTACGCTTTCATTCAACGCATCATATTTTTCGAAGGTAGCCGTGAAGTACCTTGTCGCTCTCATCATAATCATACCCATAAAAGCAGAAAGCACTATGACAGCTATCAGATATATGCTTGCAAGCTTTGGGCTGATGACAAACGCCATTATCATAGCAACTATTATTGATGACGGCGCGCGCATAAACATTCGAAGGAGCATCATATAGGCATTCTGAACATTAGTAACGTCTGTCGTGAGCCTTGTTACAAGTCCCGCAGTTGAATATTTATCAATATTTTCAAAACTATAACGCTGAATACGTCTGAACATTGCTGCCCTGAGATTTTTTGCAAGACCTGCTGCAGCCTTTGCACCCATTTTTCCGCCGAGCATGCCTGCCGCAAGTCCGCAAACAGCTGTGATTATCATAAATAATCCTGTCTCATATATCGCATTCAGGTTTCCTGCGCTGACTCCTTTATCAATTATCACAGACATCAGCAGCGGGATTATCATTTCGCAGATAACCTCAAGTATCATAAATACCGGTGTAAGCAATGACGCCGTCTTAAATTCTTTGACCTCACCCAAGATTCTTGCCGCAGCAGTTTTTAACGAGATCTTATCATATGATTTTTCCATTTTACTGCAGTTACCTCAATTCTTCTTGATGTATGTGCAAAAATGATATATAAGATCAAAGTATGTCTGCTCGTCAGACTCCTCTATCATTTCCCACGCTTCGTCTGCATCAAGGTTCGGAAAATAAGTATCTGCCTCATACACCTTATCGATCTTTGTAACAAGTGCTTTGTCACACATACCGATAAGCTGCTTGTATATAGATGCGCCGCCGATAAGATACACATCATCTTTATCATATGCACTTATCAGTTTATTGAGTTCATCGATATCATGCACTACCTCTACTCCCTCAGGGGCATAGTCTTTATTTCTGGTAAGCACTATATTTACCCTGTTCGGAAGCGGCTTTTTTCCCGGAAAGCTTTCAAGTGTTTTTCTTCCCATAACAACAACTTTACCTGTAGTTGTTTCTCTGAAAAATTTCTGGTCTGACGGTATCCTTACAAGAAGGTCATTCCTTAAACCGATTCCCCAATTTGCATCTGCTGCTACAATTGCTATCATTTTTCAATTCTCCTACTATATTTATTTTTCCCACTTATCGCAAAGTGATGATATCTGATCCGCAAAGCGGGCAATATCCTTATTTGCCCAATGCTCAGCCCTATGTATAAGTGCCATGAGACGCTCTCCTGCCACAAGAAGTCTGCCAAATACCGTATTGACTGTCTTCTGTGCCTTCTTTCTCTTAGCCGCAGGCATAGCCTTGGCCTCATACTCAAATATTCCCCTTAAAAGGTCGTATCTTGTACCGCTAAATGGTGCATATGCCTCCACGCCAAACTCATCCCGAAGACTTTGGGCGAATATCTCAGTGACTTTGTCTTCCCCATGAACTACAAAAACCTGCTCCGGTTTTTTCTTAAAGCCTCTCATCCAATTCAGAAGTCCATTCTTATCAGCATGTCCTGAAAGACCTGTCATCTGTCTGATTTCAGCTCTTACGCCGATTTCTTCACCAAAAAGCTTTACTTCATCAGCTCCTTCGACCAAAACTCTTCCCAAAGTTCCTACGGCCTGATATCCGACAAAAAGTATAGTACATTCATCTCTCCAAAGATTATGCTTAAGATGATGTCTTATCCTTCCTGCATCACACATTCCGGCTGCTGAAATAATAACTTTAGGTGTTTCATCGAAGTTTATCGCTCTCGACTCTTCAGGAGTTATCGCAAGCTTTAAGCCATGGAACGAAATAGGATTAACTCCTTTCCGTATGAGTTCCATAGCCTCTTCATCAAAACAGTTTAATGAATTTTTATTAAAAATCTGTGTAGCCTCCACAGCTAATGGCGAATCCACGTATACAGGGAAATCTCCATGTCCCGAAATCAGCTCTCTCGCCTTTATCTCTCTGATGAAATACAGAAGTTCCTGAGTTCTTCCTACCGCAAATGAAGGAATTACCACATTTCCGCCTCTGTCAAATGTGCGTTGGATAACTTCCGTAAGCTCACTAACGTAATCGTATTTCTGCACAGGATGCAGCCTGTCGCCATAGGTTGACTCGATCACACAATAGTCCGCCTCATCTATGACTGCCGGGTCTTTCAATATTGGCTGATTCATATTTCCGATATCTCCGGAAAAAACGATTTTCCTCGTTATGCCTTCTTCTGTCAGCCATATTTCTATCGCAGCAGAGCCAAGCAGATGTCCGACATCTGTGAAACGTACACGGATTCCTTCTGCAACCTCAACTATTTCGCCATACTCTACCTGAGTCAGAAGTTTTATCGCAAGGTCTGCGTCTTCCATTGTATACAGAGGCACATACTCCGGTGTATCTTTCTGACGCCTTCCCTTGCGGTTTCTCCACTCAGCTTCAAACATCTGAATATGCGCACTGTCTCTGAGCATGATATCCACAAGCTCAGCTGTCGCCACAGTAGCATATATACGTCCTCTGAAGCCTTTCTGTGCCAAAAGTGGCAAAAGCCCCGAATGATCGATATGTGCATGTGTCAGAAATACATAGTCAATTTCTGCTGCAGCGACAGGCAGTTCTGCATTTTCAAACAGATTTTGTCCCTGCTCCATACCGTAATCCACAAGCATGTGTTTCCCGCCTGCTTCAATGTAATGACAACTGCCTGTTACTTCATGATCTGCTCCGATAAAAGTAAGCTTCATAGTCTCCACTCCTTTTTATCACACCAATCTTAAGTTACGCTTAAGTATCGTCCAACTAGTATAACGCGAGCTTTGAGCTCTATAATACAATTTTATCATTTACACATATTACATATGGAATTTAATTTAATACAGGCTTCACCACTGAGCTGTAACTCTAAGCCCCTTTGGATAATGATTCTTTATAAGTCTTCCATCACTCTTTCCCCAGCCGATCGCATAGCCATCACAAAGTATAAGCGTCCAGCCCTTCGGTGCAGCGATGCTCAAAGTCTGCCCATTTAAGAACTGACGTATCTCGTCTGACTCTGAGTCAAAATTAATGCTTCTCTCCACTTCATCAGCAGTAAGCACAAGTGCCAAAGCATGTGAAGGCTCAAATCTGTTCTTCTTTACTGTCCCAAGATGAAGTCCTGTTCTGAGCACTTTCAGGTGGTCCAGTCCCGGCATACCTTCCGGCATCCTATAAAGCTGCTCTCCGAAGCCATAAAACCTGTCCTTTATCTCAACTTTCAGATTTTCTTTTGCAAACTCCATGAAGCTTTCAGACATTTTTTTAGGTGCTTCTGCTGCCAAACCATTTCTAGAGATCCTGACAACATTAGCTTCTCTGTCGCCTTCCCTGTCAAACACAGCAAGGTAATGACCTTCTCCCTTAAGTTCATGCGGCCAAAGCCTTATAGTCTTTTCTATGCCATCAGCAGGTTCATCGGTCCACTCTCCTCTTCCGCCTGACATTCCCTCATATTTATTTGCCGGCGCAACATGAAAATCCTCATGGCGTTTCATAAATCGGCTGACGCTTCCTTCATCCTCTGCCGGTGCAAAAGTACATGTAGAGTATACTATACGTCCACCTGGAACAAGCATGCGCGCTGCACAGTCCAGTATCTCATCCTGCCTTTGTGCACACATTTCTACATTTTCAAGACTCCACTCTTCTAAAGCTTCCGGATTTTTCCTAAACATTCCTTCTCCGGAGCAAGGTGAATCTACAAGTATCTTATCGAAATAGCCCTCAAAAATATCTGCTAATTTCTGTGGAGTTTCTGATGTGACAAGGCAGTTCTTAACTCCCATTCTCTCAATATTCAGCGAAAGGATCTTGGCTCTTCCGGGATTTATCTCATTTGCAACAAGGAACCCCTCTCCCTTCATCTTTCCTGCGATCTGCGTTGTTTTTCCTCCCGGTGCAGCACACAGATCAAGTATTTTCTCTCCGGGTTTTACATCGAGATATTCCACCGGTGCCATAGCGCTTGGCTCCTGAATATAATACACACCCGCTTCATGATATGGATGCTTGCCCGGAAGGTCGGAATCACTGTAATAAAACCCATTTGAGCACCATGCTACAGGCTCCAGATGAAACAATGCATCCTGTGGGAATATCCCTCCTCGCTTTAGCGGATTAACTCTAAGTGCTTGAAAACGTTCAAAATCATAACTTTTTTCAAAATTTGCATAATCATCTCCAAGCATTGATTTCATGCGATTCTGGAAACTCTCTGGTAACGAAATAGGCATTTTTACCTCCTGATTTGTATAGACAATTAGTAATTTTTGCTCTTACGTATGTACAATTTTTGTGCTACAATTATGTTAGCGTGCGGATTCGTCCGCAATCAACTGACTTTGGTATTTTGCCATTTCCCCTTGCAAAATACAGCGCCTGAAAGCAGGCAGAAAGGATAAAATGTTTAAAACCGGTGATTATGTTGTTCACAAAAACGATGGACTTTGTGTCATAACAGATATATCAACTCTTGATATACCGGATTGTGACAAAACTAAAAAATATTATTTCCTGACCCCTAAGGATTGTCCATCAAGCAGAATTTATGTAGCTGTTGGAAGCGGTGATTCATCACTTCGCACTCCTATCAGTGAAAGCGATGCTCTTGCTCTCATCGACTCTATCCCTGAGCTCGACGAAATAACCGTTGAGAACGAGAAACAGCGTCAGCATGCATATTCTCAAGCACTCGTGCAAAATAACTGTGTAGAGCTTTTCCGTCTTATCAAGACAACTTCTGAGCGCAAAAGAGAAAGAGTACGTAAGGGCAGAAGCGCCACAACCGTAGACGAACACTTTCTGAAATCAGCTCGTCATGCATTATACAGTGAACTTTCCTACGCACTTGGTGTCGACGAAGACAACATGACGGAATTTATAGATGCCCGAATACATTTAGATTGATCATTTAAAAATTTTCAGCAGGCGGCACATTTTAACATGCCGCCTGCTTTTCGTTTGCTTAATCCGTATGACGCATAGAGCGAATTGGAATATTTGCATAAAGAGCCGGTCCTGTCTCACTTGACTCCCCATCTGCTTCCATCTGCGTAATCTTTATGTCTAAGCCTGACTGGTCGATCTCAACATACTTCTGCAGCACATTGATAATGTCATTCTTGATCTTCTCCATAACTTCAGGAGAGCAACTGGCACGATCGGAAACCAGCACAAGTTTAAGTCTGTCTTTTGCTATATCACTTGATGTCTTCTTCTTAAAAAAATCAACTAATCTCATGACTGTCCCCTTCAAATATTATTTGCCAAACAGGCTACCGATTTTAGAAAGGATTCCTTTCTTAGAATCAAGATCCAGATATGGAACTTCTTCCCCCATGATCCTGCGGCATATATTCATATATGATGTTCCAACAATAGAACCATCACCTGCAAGCGGTGAGCCTGTATTTGTTGCAACAACGATCTTTTCATCATATGGCACAACGCCTATGAGGTCAATAGAAAGTACTTCAACAACATCCTCTGCTGTCATCATGTTTCCATGCTTAACCATCTCAACATTAAGTCTGTTGACAATAAGGCGATTATCCTTGATACCATGTGCCTCAAGGAGTCCAATGATCCTGTCAGCATCTCTTACAGCTGAAACTTCAGGAGTTGTAACTACAAGCGCCCTGTCGGCAGCTGCGATAGCATTCATAAATCCCTGCTCGATTCCGGCAGGACAGTCTAAGATGATATAATCAAAATCCTTACGAAGTTCACTTACAAGTGCTCGCATTTCTTCCGGTGTGACAGCTGATTTATCTCTTGTCTGTGCAGCAGGAAGAAGATACAGACCGTCTGACTTCTTGTCCTTGATCATCGCCTGCTCCGGCTTGCAGTTTCCTTCAATAACATCCACCAGATTATACACGATCCTGTTTTCAAGTCCAAGAACTACATCAAGGTTTCTAAGGCCTATGTCTGTGTCTACCAAAACTACTTTTTTATTGAGCTTTGCAAGCCCTGTACCAATATTGGCCGTGGTTGTAGTCTTGCCGACACCGCCCTTTCCCGATGTAACAACTATTACTTCACTCATTTTCCCTTTCCTCCGTTCCGGCAAATTTCAGGAACTCTGCACTCCCCAAAAATGCTCTGTCATATTTTTTTATGACTATATGTCCATTTGATATAATAGCAACTTCAGGCCCATTTTCCTCTCCGACATTTCTATTGAAAATCGAGCGCTTCTTCAATCGAAGATCCTGATCCTCCGAAATAGCCAATGAATCTGAAATCCTAACCTGAAGCGGATCAAGATGAAGTGCCATCACAAATGCTCTGTCATCTCCCATTGCACCTGCATTGGCATTCCCAAGAAGGCTTCCAAGGACAAAAATACTTCCTCCAGATGTTACCTCTGCCCCACGCTTTACATCTCCCATGATTATCAGAGATGTCTTAGCCTCGTATTTGGTTCCGCTTCTTAAATTTCCAATATATATCTCTGCTGTATTACTGCCGAGCATACCCCCTTGCTCAAGTGCAGCCGTAAGTGCAGCATTTTCTTTTTTCAGTCTGCCGATCTGCTTTTCTGCATCTGCAGCATTTACTGCCTCAGCGCCATTCTTTATCATGGCATCGGTAAACTTCTTTTCAAGAAGCTCATCATTTACAAATACAGCTCCGATCTTAAGAGAAGTATTTGCTTCAATAGTTTCAACAATTCTTACTGCTTCTGCTTCACTGACTTTACGTCCCTCAATTGAAAGCGCCATTCCGGCATTTCCAAAAAATGAAGAAGCAGCACTAAACTTTTCCCTTATCAAGGGCAAAAGCTCGTTAAAATCCATACTACTGTCAAGTTTTAAGACTATTCCTGACTTAACACCTTTAATAGCTACAGGCTGGCTCATACTTCCTTCATCTATCCCCCGTTTCTCCTAATATTTGCACTTATTATAATACATCATAACATGGATTTTTGAAAGAGTGAATGAAAAAAAGCCCGCGCTTATATCCAAATGAATATCAAGCGCAGGCTTTTGCAGCATTTTCTATTGTAAACGTCAGCTAAAAATGCCACTTACTATATTGATCTCATCACCCAAGCAATGCTTTATCAGAAGCAAATTCCTCTCCGGATACAACAGCAAACTGATGCAGGAGATCCTCTACCGTCAAATTCTTCTTTTTTAATCCCTTTATATCAAGTATTATCTTGCCTTCATTCATCATGATAAGTCTGTTTCCATGCGCGATAGCATCTTTCATATTATGCGTTATCATGAGCGTAGTAAGATGATTCTGATTTACAACTCTGTCTGTCGCCTCTAAAACTTTCTCTGCAGTTTTCGGGTCAAGCGCTGCCGTATGCTCGTCGAGAAGAAGTACTTTTGGCTTTACAAGAGTCGCCATCAAAAGAGTAAGTGCCTGTCTCTGTCCACCTGAAAGGAGTCCTACTTTTGCAGTCATCCTGTCTTCAAGTCCGAGTTTTAGCTCTGCAAGCTTCTCTTTATAAAGTTTTTTCTCCGCTCTTGTAACTCCCCAGCCAAGTCCTCTTTTCCTACCTCTTCGATAAGCAAGTGCAAGATTTTCCTCTATCTCCATCGTAGCCGCACTGCCAAGCATAGGGTCCTGAAATACACGTCCTATCATGTCAGCTCTCTTGAAGTCCGGAAGCCCCGTAACATCTGTGCCGTCAATTATGATCCTTCCTTCATCAACCGGCCACACACCTGCTACTGCATTGAGCATGGTTGATTTTCCAGCGCCGTTACCGCCTATCACTGTCACAAAGTCCCCATCTTCAAGCTTGAGGTCTATCCCGTCAAGCGCTGTCTTTTCATTGATCGTTCCCGGATTGAAGGTCTTATGTATATTTATTAATTCAAGCATTTACTCTCCCTCTCTTTCCGGCTCTTCTAAATGAGCTCTTGGCCTGTGCTCTAAGATATGGAACAGCAAGGAATACCGCAACTATAACAGCTGTCATAAGCTTAAGGAAATTAGAATTGAGTTTAAGCCAAAGTGCTATGACAACAACTATATAATAAACAACCCCTCCAAATACTACGCAAGTGAGCCTTGCCGCAAAGTTTGTCTTTCGCAGAGCATCCGCAACAACCTCACCGATGATAATAGCTGCAAGTCCGATAACGATAGAACCGCGTCCCATATTGATATCTGCAAAGCCCTGAAACTGTGCCATCAATCCTCCAGCGATAGCAACAAGTCCATTCGAAAGTGCAAGCCCCAATATCTTCATGTTGTTAATATTGATTCCCTGCGCTTTACTCATCTCCACATTACATCCGGTTGCTCTAAGTGCTGAACCCTGCTCTGTTCCAAAGTACCAATAGAGAACACCGATTATAACTGCAGCTATTAAAAGTCCTACTACTAATGCTCTGGTCACTGTTCTTGATGAAACAGCAAGTGCAAACTTATCAACACTTACCGCCTGATTTGCCTTCATTCCCATGATTGCAAGGTTTATGGAATAAAGAGCAAACTGTGTTAAGATTCCCGAAAGTATCGCAGGTATACCAAGTTTAGTATGAATTATCCCTGTAACTGTTCCTGCCACGATTCCCGCAAGCATTGCAAAAAGTACCGCCGCCCACGGATTCACACCGCCAAGTATCAGCATGACAGTGACAGCTCCGCCTGTGGTAAATGTGCCGTCAACTGTCATATCTGCCACATTCAATATCCTAAATGTAAGATATACTCCAAGGGCTACAATTCCCCAAATAAGCCCCTGTGCAATCCCGCCAGGCAGGCTGTTGAAAAGTGTATTCGGATTAAGTGATGCAAAATAAGTCATAATGATCATTCCTCTATTGCTTCATATTCATCAGGAACTGTAACGCCCAGCGCATCACAGATCGTTTTATTGTACTTCTTTACAGGATTAGCATAGTACTCAACAGGCATTTCCTTAATGTCTGCCTCACCATTTAAGATCTTGACCGCCATCTCACCTGTAGTTCTTCCAAGCTCATAATATGAAATAGAAAGTGTTGCAATACCACAACCCTTTGCAAGTCCCTCTTCGCCAGTGATGATCGGAATACCTGCCGGCTGTGCCACGTTGTTTATAGCCCCTGTACATGAAGCAGCTGTATTGTCTGTCGGGATATAAAGCGCATCATTTTCACCGCACGCTGTCTGTGTAACCTGTGCTACGTCATTTGAATCTGCAAACGTATATATCTGGACAGTATGGCCTGACTCCTCAAGTGCCTCCTTAACTTTCTGCCCCTGATAAACTGAGTTATGCTCTGCTGAACAGTAAAGAATACCTATTTTTTTCGCATCCGGAAGCAGTTCATCAAACATAGCTGCCTGCTGATCAAGCGGTGCAAGATCAGAAGTTCCTGAAATATTCTTTCCTACTGTACCGTCAAAACCATCAATTCCAAGTGCCTCACCATACTCCGTAACTGCAGTTCCAAGTATCGGAATATCCGATGTAGCTGAAGCAGCTGCCTGAAGTGACGGTGTCGCATTCGCAAGAATCAGATCTACTCCATTTGAAGCGAATGTATTAACGATCGTAGAGCATGTAGCCGGATCACCCGATGCATTCTGTTCGTCAAAAGTCACTCTGTCTCCATAAGTTTCTGTAAGGACATCTTTGAAACCTTTTGTAGCCGCATCAAGAGCTTCATGCTGTACCAGCTGGCAAATACCAACCGTAAATTTCTGATCAGATGATGCCGCTGATGAAGAGCCTGCACTTTCTGATGAAGATGCTGCTTCTGCAGAAGAAGCCTGCGCTGTACCTGCTGACTGAGCCGAACTTCCACACGCTGTAAGGCTCATTGCCATAACTGCTGCCATCGCCGCTGAAAATAACTTTCTCATCTTTGCCATAAACTACCCTCCATTTTATTATCCACAATTCTTTATCGATTTAACGCTTTTACGCATCAAAGCATAAAAGTATAATTGCATAATATAACATAGGCAAAGAAAAGTCAATAACTCAAAAAGCATCGAGATTTCTCCCGATGCCATCTGAATGTAAACCCATATACAATTTTTCTTCAGTCCTCATTATTATCATCATCGTCATCATAATCAAGTAATTCACGATTTGATACACGATTCATCTGTCTCTGCTTTTCTACTACCTCTGAAAGAAGCTCTTTAACGTCCTTAGGATTTTTAATATTCTTTATTTCAAAATCACCAAGTGTTTTGTCCGCTGACTTTACGTATATCGTACCAACACCGAATATTTTCTGTCCCAAAGTACGCACCAGCTGAACATCGAGGATTCTGTAAAGTCTAACTTCATCTTCTCTTGAAGTCAGTAAACCTGTCTCTATAAAAAGTCTGTCTTCTTTAAGCGTATATCTTGTAAAGCTTAATGGTAAACCAAAAAGTGTTCTCTTTTTATCTGTCCATAATGTCTCTGTCATTTTATGTCCCCTTTCCAAACTCACTCATTCACTATGTGTGTAGGCTTTCCTGCAGCCCACGCAGCAATATTTTTCTTAACTTCATTTATACATCTGAGGCGGGCTTCCGTACTTCCCCATGCCATATGCGGCGTGATTATAAGCCTGTCGCTGTCCTGAAGCTTGAGAAGCTTTGAATCCTTCGGAAGCGGCTCTTTCGTCAATACATCGATGCCCGCTGCCGCGATTTCTCCACTATCCAATGCTTCATAAAGATCATCTTCATTTACGATCGGTCCTCTTGCCACGTTTATAAGTATAGCTATATTTTTCATCTTTGTAAAAGCAGCCTTATCAAAAAGATTTCTTGTACGCTCACTCAAAGGGCAATGAATAGAAATTATGTCTGAGCGTGATAAAAGCTCATCAAAGCTTACCTGCTCATACTCTGTACAATCGCTGTGACCACTTGAAGCATAAAATATTACTTTCGCTCCAAAGCTCTCTGCTATCCTTGCCGTCTTTCTGCCGATATTACCCATACCGACAATCCCCCATGTCATTTCCGAAAGCTCACGGAAAGGTCTGTCCAGGCAGCAGAAGTGCTCCTGTGAAGAATATGCTCCGCTCTTTACGAAATTGTCATAGTGATCTAAGTGTTCTAAAAGGTAAAAGAGAAGTGCAAAAGTATGCTGCGCTACAGAATCTGTGGAATAATTCACCACATTTGCAACTTTCACTCCACGCTCACTGCATGCTTTCAGATCAACGTTGTCATACCCTGTGGCAAATTCGCAGATAAGCTTAAGTTCAGGTGCTTTCGCTAAAATCTCTTTTGTGATGCGGCTCTTATTTATAAGCAGCACATCCGCTCCCTTAAGGCGCTCCTGTGCATTTTCCTCTGTGATCTTGTCCGCATAGTAATCTACCTCGCCCAGATCATCGTAAATTCTTGGGTTTATGTCATTTCCAACACTATCAATATCGGCTGCAACAATTTTCATACTCGCACCTCCACACTGTTGTTCATTATTTATTATAAACTTTCTTAGCGATCACTATATATGCGATCAGCGTAGCTGCTCCTGTCACGACCCAAGTAAGCGGATATACGCAGGCAACCTGCGCAAAGCTTGTCCATTTTCCAAATGTAAAATAAATATATACGAGCCTTACTCCGCAGCAGCCTATCATAGAGATCACGGCAGGAAGCATCGAATGCCCTATTCCTCTGAGTGAAGCACCCGAAATCTCATACGAAGCAGTCATAGGCTCAAGCATCGCTATGCAAAATGTCCTTACGATACCATATCTTATAACCTCTTCATCAGATGTAAAAAGGTGAAGCAGCTGTTCTCTGAAAAAGGTAAATGTACCGGCTACGATTGCGCAAAAGCCAACCGCCGAAAACATCGCTATCCTAAATATCTTTTTACATCTTTCAAAATTCCCCGCAGCATAGTTCTGGCTCACGAAGGTCATACAGCTCTGAGCAAAACCATTCACAACGAAGTAACTTATGTACTCAAAATTCAATGCTGCCGAATTACCGGCAATACATGCTGCGCCGAAGAAATTAATCGCCGCCTGTATGACTGTATTTGAAAACGAGAAAATCGTACCCTGAAGCCCAGCCGGCCCTCCTATTTTTATAGTTTTTATAAGACATTCTTTATCGATTCTGAGCTTTCTCATGTCAAGATGAAGAACACCTTGCTCTTCTCTCAGGATCTTTATTATCATATACGCACCGAAGCCATTCGAAATAGTAGTTGCGAGCCCCACTCCGGCAGCACTCATGTCACAGTATATTACAAAGAAAAGATTCAAAAATATGTTTATGATACCCGAAACCGCAAGACAGTAAAGCGGACGTTTTGAGTCACCAACTGAGCGGAGTATCGCACTTCCAAAGTTATATATCATCAAAAATGGCATACCGATGAAATAAAACCTCAAATACTCCACTGCAAGCTCAAGTACATCCGTCGGTGTACTGAGCGCCTCTAATATAGGTCTTGCAGCAGCGATTCCGATAAAGAGCACTATGACACCGCTTATCAGTGAAAGAAGTACACTCGTATGTACAGCATCAGATACCCTTTCCTTTTTATCTTTACCGATGAAGTCAGCTATTACAACATTAGCGCCGACTGAAAGCCCTGTGAAAAGTGACACGATGATATTTATGACCGGCGCATTACTTCCCACCGCTGCCATTGCGGCACTTGTAGAAAATTTTCCCACTACCGCAACATCGGCAGCATTAAATAATTGCTGCAGGATACTGCTTAGCGCAAGTGGTATCGCCACCATACACAGCTTGTCAAAAATGCTTCCTTCAAGCATATTAATTTCAGATTTTTTACGCAATTTTTCCCATTCCTAACTGCTGTTTCCTTAGCGAATGCCAGAAATAAAAAGCTTCTGCACTCCCTGTAACTGCCCAGCTGAATATATACAACAAATATAATGATGTAATTGTTCCAAAAAATGCAAACACCGTGAATATCCAAATCGTTCTGAAAACGCATGTTCCAAGTATGACTATCACCGTCGGGATAAGACCTTCACCTATACCTCGCGAAGCCGATATACTTTCATCCATGAAAGCCGAAAAGCCATACGAAAATCCCATCACAGTCAGGCGATAAAGCCCTTCTTTAATTACATTGGCATCCCTTGTAAATAAAGACAGGAACAGCTTTCCTGATATCACAAGCGACACTCCGAGCAAGGTTCCGAAAGCAAACGCATAAAACATACTTATCCAATACGTCTGCTTTACCCTGCGTATATTGCCGGCACCATAATTCTGACCTATATAACTTCCGCTTGCGGTATAAAATGCCGCCATTACATCATATACAAGTGCATCTGCATTTTGTGCCGCTGCATTTCCTGCAACGACTGTTGCGTTAAAGGTATTCACGCCATACTGCACGAAAAGGTTTGATATCTGAAATATCGCTCCCTGCAGCCCTGCCGGAAGCCCTATCAATAATATCTGCTTTGCCGGCATGGCATAAAGCCTTATCTTCCTGATAAATAATCTGTGCTCTCCGTCAACCCTCATCAGCGCAGTAATTATACATGCAGCCGAAACATATTGAGAAATTGCACTTGCCATAGCAACTCCCGCGACATCAAGCTTAAAAATTATCACAAATACAAGATTCAGCACTACATTAAGTGCCCCGGATATTGAAAGAAACATAAGCGGTTTCTTTGTGTCTCCCGCTGCGCTGAATACAGCACTTCCAAAATTATATATTGCCAGAGCCGGAAGTCCCATAAAGTATATGTGAAGATATAATTCGGCTCCTTCAAAAAGCTCACTCTTAGTTCCGAGCAGCTTCAATACAGGTGCTGCTTCGACCTGCCCGACAGCAAGGAGCGCTATTCCCATCACAAAGCTAATGATACATGCCGTGTGAACTGTATTGCTTATCTCACCTTGCTTCTTTCTTCCAAAGGCATGGGCTGTAACGATATTTACACCACTTCCGAATCCTATGATGAAATTAGTAAACACCGTTACCAATGTCGTTGTAGAACCTACCGCCCCAAGTGCGATAGTTCCGCCGAAGCGCCCAACTACGGCGACATCCGACATATTAAAAAGGATCTGCAAAAGGTTAGAAAATATAAGCGGGATACTAAATAGCAGTATCCCTTTCCAAAGTGACCCCTTAGTCATATCCTTTACACTATCAGAGGTTTTCATTTTTATTGCTTCTACGATCAATCAACTGTGATCGAATATTCCTTTTCAAAAATCTTTCCTGCTTCAACGCTCTGCTCGAATTCTCTATCCTTGAGCTCTCCGCTGTATCCCTTTACATCTGCTCTTCCGTACCATGGCTCGATACATACAAACGGCGCATTTTTCTTAACCGGTGACCATACTCCAAAGAGCGGTGCATCAAATTTAAGTGTTACAAACGGCTTTTTATCCACTCCTGCCAGAGAAACTTCATGTGCCTGATCGTTTTCAACTATAAATACACCATTATCAAACGAATGCTCATTCAATGCTATATAGCCGTCCTTATCAGGCTGCATGTAATGCTTTTCATCAAGAGCTACCGGATCTTCAAATTTTCGCATTTCGAGCTCTTTATTTGTATCAAACTTAACATATGTGCCATTCTGTGTACCCTGTTCATCAAGTGTGATATTGAACGCAGGATGTGCACCTATGGCAAAATACATTGTCTCATTACCCGGATTTACTACTTTCCAATTTACTTTTATAGATGAACCCTCAAGCTTATATGCAATCCTAAGCTCAAATTCATAAGGATATCTTGCAAGTGTCTCTTCATTGCTCTTAAATGCAAATGTTATTTCGTCGCTCTTCTGCTCCACAAGCTCAAATTCATTATCTCTTGCAAAGCCATGCTGACCCATTTTATACTCTTTACCTTTTGTACGGTATACACCTTCATTCAAAGCACCTACGAACGGGAAAAGTACCGGTGAAGTCCTGTTCCAGAACTTTGGATCAGCACACCACATATATTCACGATCGCCCTTTTTAAGCGATTTAAGCTCTGCTCCAAAACTTTCGATCTCAGCTGTTAATTTTTCATTTGAAATAGTATATCTCATATTACTTTCCTCCATGTATTAACCACATTCTTGATTGTAACAGGAAACACTCAAAATTTATATAGTAAAATGCATACAAAATTGTTGCCGGAGCAACAGTCAATATCTGTTTTTTCCCTTATAATAAATTCAGGATTAATCAGGAGAAATTTGAAAGAGGTTTAGCAATGAACTATTGTATCGAAGTAATGAAAGAAGAACACGCAAACATTAAACGTATGGTGACAGTGATCAGGCAGATCTGCTGCAACATCCTTGAAGGCAGTGAAGTTCCGGTATCGGACTTCAGAAATATCACAGATTTCATCAAAAATTATGCCGACCATCATCACCACGGCAAAGAAGAAGCTTTTCTTTTCCCTGAAATGGTGAGCCGTCTTGGCAAAACTGCTGATAATCTCGTGACACACGGTATGCTTGTCGAGCATAATCTTGGCAGAAATTACAACATGGGACTTGGAATGGCACTTAACGCCTATGAGGCTTCTCCTTCAACACAGCTAAAGCTTGACATCGTTGGCAATGCATTCGGATACGCGTACGTTCTCTCTGAGCATATCCTGAAAGAAAATAATGTTGTATATCCCTTTGCCGAGAAAAATCTCCCGGCAGAAATTCTCGATAAAGTAAATGAAGATTCAAAGAAATACGAAGAAGAAACGATGCTTAAAGGTGTACAGAGGCACTACCTTGATATGCTTGAAAGCTTAGAGAAAAAATATGGGATTTCTATGCTATAATTCTTATAAATCAGGTTAATGGTGTCCTATGAATAACAATCCATGGCATCATATTTAACCCCAACATCAACTTATAAGGAGATCCTCTATGAAAAATCTTGGTTTCATCGGTATGGGCAATATGGCACAGGCACTGGCGATCGGTTTTATAAGATCCGGCAGGATATCAAAAGAAAACGTCTTTGCCTTTGCTCCTAATCAGGACAAGCTTAAAGCTAATGCAGAAAAGATCGGATTTACCCCGAAAGCATCTGTAACAGAACTCGTAGAAGCTGCTGATACGATCATAATGGCATGCAAACCTTATCAGATCGAATCTGTCCTAAAATGTATAGGTGATAAATTAAGAGGAAAAGCTCTTATTTCTATCGCCGCCGGATGGAACTATCAGAAATATCTAAATTACCTTAACAGTGATGTACGCTTTCAATTCGTTATGCCAAATACACCTGCAATGGTCGGCGAAGGTGTATTGCTCTTTGAAAGTACTAATTCCCTTGAAGCTAATGAACGACATGAGATAATGGAACTCTTCTCCACTACAGGTTTTGTTCAGGAGATAGATTCTTCCCTCATGGGCATCGCCGGTACCGTAACAGGATGCGGGCCTGCATTTGTAGATATAATGATCGAAGCTTATGCAGACGCTGCTGTTAAATATGGAGTCAAACGTTCTGATGCTTATAAGCTGGTTTCACAAATGATCCTTGGCTCTGCCAAACTCCAGCTTGAAACCGGCGAACATCCCGCAATACTTAAAGACAATGTGTGCTCGCCTGCCGGAACCACCATACGCGGAGTCACCGCACTTGAGGAAAACGGCTTTCGCAATGCATGCATTAAATCCATAGATGTAATAATGAAATAATTTTTGAGGCGCATTGCTTTATCGCAATGCGCCTCTCGTTTATTCTGCCAGATCTTTCTTTACAAAATCAGGAATTTCATTCTCTGTGAATGCAGCATTTAAGTAACTGTTTTCATTCAAACTTTCATCCTCAGGTGTGCCATCCTTAAATACAATCTCTACATCATAGTCATTTGCATCATCTACCCATGTTGCACTTACCGCTGAATCATGGATAGTCTCAACAATTTTCTCTATTTTTTCTCTGTCTGTATATGTAACAGACTTATCATCATCTCTGCTCTCATCCGTTACAACTATCTCTTTAATATTCGAAATATCCATTTTAAGATCTATAAATATATAATGCTTCTTAAGAAACTCGATCGTATTAGTGAAGCTGTCATATATAGTAAATGTCATATCTCTGCTTGCTTCATGATCTTCGAATATATTCTTTCTTTCATAGCATACTGAGCCGATCACATTACTCTTCATAACATTTGAATATGAATAGTTCTCAAGATCCTTCTCATAGGCTTCCTTGAATTCTTCAGCGACGTCTTCACCATATGCCATCCTATTCTTACCATATGCAGAGAATGATATAGAAGGCTCATCTTTGAAATTCTTTTCAAATAATTCAGCATGATAAATAGGGAAATATCCTTCACGAAATTCCTTAGTTGAAAATACAGCATCCATAATCTCAGCATCCACATCCTTCGGAATCTCTAAATGCCTGTAGACATTCTTGCCATTTTTCAATCTAAAAAGAACCGTCATATCATATACCGGCATATAATTTTCACTATATTTGTTTGCTCTTAAAGTATCTTCACCAAGCTTAACGAGCTTTTCGACGTCTTCGATATTTTTTAGCTTCATATATTTTAAAGCATAATCATCAATATCCGAATAACCAAGTGATCCATCCTCCCCAACATAGTACCCCATATTGTTATTCATGTAGAGCGCACAACTTTCTACCTTATTCGGAGCAGGTAAATATCTGTCATAACCAAATATATCATACCTGAATGTTAACAAAATAAACACCGATACTGCAGTACTGATCAAAATGATCACCGGCTTCTTAAGCAGAGCTCTGACATTCATGTATAGTATCATATTCAAGCTGATACCACCGATAAAGCTCGTCACAAGAGTCACCACGATCAGGAATAATGTTGTCCCAAAACTGTTCTTATCTGAAAATAACCCGGAAAATAACATAAGTATATTGATCGTAAACTCTATATTAAGCACTATCGAAATGATATCTCTCGCTGCAGGAAAAACAATAGATGATCCTGCCATTTCATTTTTTCTGACTCTATAAAGTGCAAATGCAATAACTGCCGCAGCGAAAAATATCACTATATTCAAGATCAGTTCCTTCAGATCAAGATTTCTAACATACAAACTAGTAGCATAGTTTGCAAACGGTGATAAAAAATATCGCGGTGAAACTTTTGCTACGCTTTCGTAACTGGTCACAAACGAAAACTGCTCAAATGCCGCTATTACAAACTTAAAGTTTACCTCTATCAAAGCAAATACCGCAGTTCCAAGGAATGCTATAACTATATTTCCACAAAGCATCGCCACCAAAACAGACACCGAATACACAGATACTTCCATTACTCCGGTCCACAGCAGCCCATTCAAAGCACTGGTAAGTAAAGCAGGTGCCTCACAGCCGAACGATAAAGCAAGTAAAATACCAAGGCACATAAATATTATCTGCGGTATCAGCATCAATAAAATGCCATTTATAAATACCGCTCTCCAACGAACGCCTTTCTTAATCGGGAGTGCTTCATAAAAATCAAGCTGCTGGCGATTATTAAGCCAGCTATATCCAAGTACAGCACAGCATATGGCGATACATGCACAAACAAATCCCATCATACCATTAGGACTGAATACATATTCAGTAAGCTGGTATACTGCACGTTTTTCAAACGACGGATCATCATCAAATAATCCTACATTTTCCTTGCATCCGATCAAAATTGTATATGTCGCACCTACATAATTCACAAAGTTAATGATCGCGATCACAACAAGCTGCCACAATCTCTGTCGTGTTAATTCCAACTGTAATGAGGTCTTCTTGAAAGTCTTAGTTGAGGATGAGTTTTCTGATGTCATATCCGACCACCTCCGTTTCGCTGATAAATACTTCCTCTAATGTAAGCGGAAGGATTTCAAAAAAAGTAAGTTCATAGCCAGTAAATCTATTTTCTATCTCTTCACGGTTTCCACGGATGGTTATCGTATGAAGCTTTCCGCGTCGCTCATCCACCATTACCTCTGCGCCTTCAAGAATTTTCTTTTCATCCTCTTCATTCTTAAATACACACTGTACTTTCTGAATGCCAAGTTTCATATCTTCTATATCTTCTGAAAGCAGCACTCCGCCCTGATGAAGCAGACCGACATGATCACAGATATCTTCAAGCTCTCTAAGATTGTGGGAAGCTATGATAGGTGTAAGTCCCCTTTCCGCCATATCATTTGCAAAAAGGCTCTTTACTGCCTGTCTCATAACCGGGTCAAGACCATCAAAAGTCTCATCCAAAAACAGATATTTTGTACTTGCGCACACTCCTAAAATGCATGAAAGCTGCTTTTTCATGCCTTTTGAAAATGCTGAGATCTTTCTCTTTCCATCAAGATTGAAATTAGAAAGCATCTTATCAAATCTGCTCTTGTCAAAATTTTCGTAAATGCTTCCATAATATCTTGCCATATCATATGGTGTAGCATTCTGAAAAAAGTAAGGGTCATCGGCAGCAAAAAATATATTTTTCTTAGCTTCAGGATTATCATAGATTTCCATTCCATCAACTATGATCTCTCCCTCATCAGGTCTGTAAACTCCGGCAATGAGACGCATCATTGTTGATTTTCCGGCTCCATTTGTACCAATAAGTCCGAAAACCTGCGATTCCTCAATATTCATCGTTATACCATTCAATGCATTTACTGCACAATTTTTATCCCCGGAATCGAATGTTTTTCGCAAATTTCTTATCTCAATCATTCTTCCCTTTTCCTCCAAGTCCTTCAAGAAGTTCTTTTCTGTCTATCCCTAATTCGTCTGCTTCTTTAAGTATCGCTTCTATCTGTTCCCTCATTACTTTTTTTCTTTCACATATCAATGAAACATCACCACTGACAAAATTTCCGCGGCCTTTGACCGTATAAATAAAGCCATTTCGTTCTAATGCAGCATATGCTTTTTGAACTGTATTAGGGTTCGTCGATAGCTCAACTGCCAACCCTCTTACCGACGGAAGCTGCTCGCCGGGTTCCAACACACCACTCAAGATCAGCTTTTCAAAGCCTGCAGTGATCTGCTCATAGATCGGTCTGGCATCTTGATAATCTATTCTAATAAGCACAACTCTCTCCTTTCTGTCTGAACTGTACTATTTGTGTTAGTACAGTTATAGTACAGCTTAATATCCAACGTGTCAATATAAATTTTAGAAAAATACAATATACTTAATAAAGCAGTTCTTTGCATACTTCTTAGAACAAAGAATCCGACTTTGTCGGATTCTCCGCGCAAGCGCGGGAGCCGTAGGCTCTTCCCATCCGCGCGCGTCGCATCCAATGCACGTAGTGCATTTTTTGACTTATAGGAATTCCAGCGGAATTTCCTATAAGTTAAAAACTCTTCACCGGACATCTCTGCCCGATGAAGAGTCTTTTACCATTTCGTCGTTTTTAATCTGATAAGGAATATTATTCCCCTAAAGATAAGCTCAAGACACATGGCGATCCATGCTCCCACAAGACCGTATCCATGCCCTACAAGAAAATATGACATAGTAATGCGGACGCCCCATATACTGATAAGATTCATAATACTCGGCACTAAAGTATCACCTGCACCTCTTAGTGCACCGGCAGCTATTATAGATGCTCCAAAAAATGTCTCCGCCAGCAGCTCTATCCTCAATACCCTGATTGCAAGGTCCACAACCTCCGTGTCCGGCGAAAGAAAATTTATCAAGAAAGGGCATATGAAATACATTATTATCGCTATCAATGTCATTATCACCATACCCATTCCGACAGTGATCCATGCAAAGCTCTTTGCCAATTTTTTCTTTCTGGCTCCTATTGCCTGACCAACCAATGTCGATGCCGAGCTCTGCAGACCGTATCCCGGCATATAGCAGAGACTTTCAGCTGTAACCGCAAAAGAATTAGCTGCTATAGCGACCGTTCCGAGCGGAGCTACTATCCCTGTGCTCATTATCTGCGCTCCTGTAAGTGCTACCTGCTCAAATGCAGCCGGTATTGAAATTTTGGCTGCACTTTTCAATGTATTTATGTCAAAAAATAATCTTTCCTTTAAGTTAATTCTCAACTGTTCTGAACGTATAGCTGCAAAGTAGAACATTGCCGCTGCGATAACAAGCTGAGATGCCGCAGTTCCAAGTGCTGCTCCAGTCACACCAAGTCCAAGTCCCGGCGGCGTGATCTTAATCCCGCAGATATCATACGTCGCCGTCGGGAATATAAAGAAGAAATTAAAGATCACGTCCAATACACACATCGCTGATTCAAGCATTCCAGGAATCTTCATGTTTCCTGTAGCCTGCAATGACGCACCGCAGAAATACTGTATCTGACATATTGGAAGTGACAGCGCATATATCATAAAATATTTTGAAGCTTCAACACAGATTTTTTCGTCAGCCCCCAATATCCTCGGCAAAGGCTTAGAAACAAGGACGCCAAGCACAAGCATCACTACCGCAAAAAGTACTGTTATCACTAATCCTTGCTTAAATAAATTCTTAACTCTTCGTTTATCGTTCGCTCCTACCGCATGTGAGATCTGCACAGAAAAGCCATAGATAACCGCTATCAAAAGGCTTCCCAAAAGCCATGTAGATGACGCTACAACACCTATTGCCGCTGAAGCCTCTGCACCTATATGACCAACCATAGCAGCATCTATATACTGCATGACAATGGAAGTAAGCTGCGCGATCATAGCCGGAACACTTAGTTTCCATGTAAGAAGTATTTTTTCTTTGAATGACAAATTTTTATTACTTCTGATTGCCGTAGTTAAATTTGATATCATAATACTTTACCTATTTTCAAAACATCCAAAAAGGGCTGGAGTGATATACACCAGCCCTCTCTCTTGATACTTTTCGGTATTATAACTTCAAAATATTTAACTGTCAAATCACTGATACTGACTTACGTTAGTAGAGTCAACCACAGTAAACGGAACCCATGCTGCCTTACAATCTTCTGAAGCACCTTCTAATGCGCTTATGCTTTTTCCGCTTGACAAAAGCTGCATTGCTTTGACCGCGATACCAGCCTGTCCTTCTGCATCCTGAAGAACTGTCATTGACATTTCTCCTGCCTTTACAGAGGCACATCCGTCTGCAGTTGCATCGACACCGCATATCGGGATATTAGAGTAATCAATGCCATTTTCTTTAAATGCTTTTATCACGCCCAATGCCATTGTATCATTATTGCAAAATACCGCATCAACCGTCTGTCCTGTTCTGAAGAACATCTTCATTCGCTGCAGCGCAAGGTCTTCACTCCAATCAGCATAATCATTAAATACATAATTTGCATCAACACCATTCTCTTTTAAGGTATATTTAATTGCCTTAGTACGTCCAACTGTCGCAGCATGTCCTTCTACCCCCTTCAAGATGATAACGTTGAGTTTCTTCGGATTTCCAAGCTTATTTATTACCCATTCAGCCTGAAGTTCTCCAGCCTGGGTCTCTTTAGATCCTGCATATATATACTTATCAGCTTTAAGCAGATCATCTTCCGGCTTATTGTTTACAAAAACTACAGGTAATCCATTTGCAGCAATTTCTATCTGCTTTGCAGTATCAGCATTTACAGCCTGTATGATTATGCCTGCATAACCTTCCTGAGCAGCCTCTTTTATCTTTGCCACCTGATCGTCCGCAGACTCTGTTCCATCATATACATCAATCGTCACGCCTTCATTTTTCGCAGCTTTGACCATTTCATTTGCCAAGAGCCCCTTAAAGGTATCTGTAGCTGTATTATAAGTCAAATAGAGGTATCTCGTACCGCCTGACGCCGAACCTGCAATATTTCCGCAACCACCTAACATCACTACAGTAATGACCAATACAAGCACCGCGCAGATCAATTTCTTAACTGTTTTCCTCATATCTGTCGCCTCCTTATATCTTAAACTGCTGCACATATGATGTAAGTGTTTCTGACGTCTCAGAAAGTTCATGCGCATTCTCAGCAACATCTTGACTGCTCTTATTAATATTATTTGCCTGCTCAACCATATTCTGTGACGTATTCAGGATCTCATCAGCACTTGCTGCCTGTTCCTCAGATATAGCTGCTACATTAGTTGCTACGTCACTTACCTTTTCTATTCCGCCTATCATCTCAACTATCATATTGCTTGTAGAATCGATATTTGCATAAATCTGATCAAATGTGCTCACTGCCGTATTTATAAGTTCACTATTATGCTCAATATTCTGTGCTGTGACATTTGACTGCTCAACAACTTCAGTGATAAGATTCCGCACTTCATCGATCAACTGTGCAATATTCTGCGCACTATCCGAACTCGTCTGAGCAAGTTTCGCTATCTCAGTAGCTACAACCGCAAAGCCTTTTCCTGCCTCTCCCGCTCTTGCTGCTTCTATAGATGCATTAAGAGAAAGAAGACTTGTTTCATCAGCAATATTTCCTATCAGCGCAACAATATTTGTGATCTGCTCTGAGGCATCGCCAACTTTGTTAATTGATATAACAAGTTTTTCATTCGACTTTTGTATATCATCCATAGCAACATTGAGCTGCTGCATATCTTCTCGTCCTTTTTTAGATATACTTACAGTTTCCTTCATGCTGCTGTTTGCTTTCTCTGAGCTCTCCTTAGTATCTGCTACTACATTTGCCAGAGTTGTAGCATTCTGGGCGATATCATTTACTGCTACCGCAAGCTGGTCTACTGTCTCATTTAACTGCCCCATTGCACCTGCCTGCATTTCAGAAGCTGAAGACATTGATCTTGCAACTTCATCAGACCTTGTAGACTCCTCTTTCAGCTTATCAGATTCCTGCGAAATACTTGAGATCATAGACCTCATACTCTTGATAAACTCATTGACAAAGTCCCCCATTTTTCCAATCTCATCATTGCTCTCACTTTTAATATCAACTGAGAAGTCACCCTTAGCCATTGTCTCAATACTTTTTGTCATCGGAGCCAACGGTGCAACAACGCGATTTACAACCAATGTCATCACGATCATTATGATAAGTATTGCTGCAAATCCTATTATAAGCATATAAGTCTGAAGTCTATTTACATCAGCAAGCACATTTGCTTCAGAAATCGTTGATACAAGCACCCAGTCAGTGCCTTCAATCTCTTTCATGCTAACAAATTCATGATCTATAGTGGTTGTCTCAAATTGCCTGCTGTTAAGTCGCTTAGCACACTCTGAAAGCAATTCATCTGTTGATGAATTTATATCTGTTCCCATTATGTCTGTATTATTATGGGCAAGGATCGTGCCATTCACAGTATCTACAAGGAATGAACTTGCGCCATCCATTTTCATACCGGAATTTACAATGATGGTCATCTTATTAAGATCAACATCCGCTGCAATAACATTCAGGTCACTCGAATTAGTATTTATCAATCCGGCTGCTGTTATCACATACTGTCCTTCATCATTCTTGTAAGCACCGCCAAAGTCCATATTTACATGAGTAATTCCCTGCGTCCATGCTTCTGAACTATGCGGATCACTAAGATTTAATTTTGATTCGGAAGCTTTTTGAACGTTTCCCTGTTCAGAAATTATATATAAACCATCAGGTGTATTCTTATCAAATCCATAAAAGCCTTCCAACACTCCCTGAAGCTTGACATAGCTTAGATTTGATCTTTCGATTTGCGCTTTTACTGTCTTATAGAACATAAGACTCTCGTCAAGCCATGCTTTTACCTTATCTGCCTGCGTACTTACCGATGTTTCCAATTGAGCTGTCGACATTTTTGTAAGACTTTTTTTCGACAATGTAGTCGTCACAAAAACAAGCACAAGAACAAGTATAACTACGGCCGGCATGGTAAACACTAGCAGCTTATTTCTAATCTTTCCTGTTTTTCTTCTTACTGTTTTGGATTTTCCGATCACCTTTCTTAATTTTTCCGCACTCATAAGCCCCTCCACATGTTACAGAAAAAATACTAGATAAACACTAATTAAATTATATCAAACAGCACATGCGTTTTGTGTGCTTTCTATCATACATCTACAAAATAAGGGCTTATTTTTGTATTTTTTTGATAGATATTTTCTAATACAAAAAAAGATTGGGAAGTGCGTAAAACACATTCCCAACCTTTTTATTATTTTATTAATTTATTATTCTGCTTTATCTTCAGCTGGCTTTTCAACCGCATCTTTGATAGAGAAGGAAATTCTTCCCATTCTATCCTTACCCATGCAGCGAACCTTTACATGATCGCCAAGAGTAAGAACATCCTCTACATGAGCAATTCTGCGTTCAGCAATCTTTGAAATGTGAACCATTCCTTCCTTACCCGGAGCAAATTCAACAAATGCACCAAAGTCTTTTATAGAAATGACATCACCTTCGTAGATCTCACCTTCTTTGAACTCACTTGTAATAGTGTTGATGTAGTTCATAGCCTTTTCCATAGCAGCTGCATCTTCACCGCATACTGATACAGAACCATCATCCTCAATATCAATCTTAACGCCTGTACGGGCAATGATCTCATTGATAGTCTTACCTCTCTGACCAACAACTTCACCGATCTTTTCAGGATCGATCTTTGTAAGGATGATCTTAGGAGCATATTCTCCAACTGACTTTCTAGGCTCAGCGATTGCTTCCTTCATAACGCCATCCATGATGAAGTCACGCGCTTCGTGGCACTGCTTGATAGCCTGCTCAACGATAGGACGTGTAAGACCGTGAATCTTGATATCCATCTGAATTGCTGTGATACCCTTATGAGTACCTGCTACCTTGAAGTCCATATCTCCGAAAAAGTCCTCAAGTCCCTGAATATCTGTAAGAACAATATAATCATCATCTGTGTCGCCTGTTACAAGACCACATGAGATACCAGCTACCTGATCCTTGATCGGAACACCAGCAGCCTCAAGAGCCATACATGAAGCACAGATAGATGCCTGTGATGTTGAACCGTTAGACTCAAATGTTTCAGATACAGCACGGATTGCATATGGGAACTCTTCCTCTGATGGAAGTACAGGGATAAGAGCCTTCTCAGCAAGTGAACCGTGACCGATCTCACGACGTCCCGGACCTCTTGAAACCTTTGTCTCTCCTACAGAGTATGAAGGGAAGTTATACTGATGGATATATCTCTTCTCTGTAATGTTGTTATCAAGTCCATCAATCTTCTGCTTTTCAGAAAGTGGTGCAAGTGTAACTACGTCACAGATCTGAGTCTGACCACGAGTGAACATAGCAGAACCATGTACTCTAGGAATGATATCTACCTCTGCAGCAAGCGGACGGATCTCTTTGATATCTCTTCCATCAGGTCTCTTATGATCCTTAAGAATCATCTTACGTACAGTCTTCTTCTGATACTGATATACAGCCTGTGGTACGAGCGGAGCCCATTCTTCATTCTCAGCAAATGCTTCCTGGATCTTCTCCTGTGCAGCCGCAACTGCAGCTTCTCTTACCTGCTTATCGTCAGAGAATGTAGCCACTTCCATCTCTTCCGGAGTAACTATCTTCTTCATTTCCTCGAACATTTCCTCAGGAATAGCCTGTGAAATGTATTCGCTCTTTTCCTTACCGCACTCAGCCTGAATCTTCTTGAAGAACTCAATGATCTCAAGGTTGATATCATGACACTTATAGATTGCTTCAAGCATCTTCTCGTCGCTGATCTCGTTTGCACCAGCTTCGATCATGATAACCTTCTGACCAACTGAAGCAACTGTAAGGCGAAGATCACCCTCATCCCAAATCTTCTGTGAAGGGTTAACAACAAATTCTCCATCAACCATTCCGAGCTGTGTCATAGCACATGGACCATCAAATGGAATATCAGAAATTGTTGTTGCAAGAGCACATCCAAGCATACCTACAAGCTCCGGACGACACTCTGTATCAACAGACATTACCATAGCATCAAGAGTAACATCGTTTCTATAATCCTTAGGGAAAAGCGGACGCATAGGACGATCGATAACACGGCTTGTAAGTACCGCATTTTCAGATGCCTTACCCTCACGCTTATTAAATCCGCCAGGCATTTTTCCTACTGCATAGAATTTCTCTTCGTACTCTACTGAAAGAGGGAAGAAATCAATTCCTTCACGAGGTGCCTTTGATGCTGTTGCTGTACAGAGAACAGTTGTATCCCCATAATGCATAAAAGCGCAGCCATTTGCCTGTTTACCAACTCTGCCGATATCAACCGAAAGAGTTCTGCCACCAAGTTCCATTGAATATGTCTTGTAAGCCATTCGCTTCTCCTTCTGCCGCGGAATGCGGCTATAACATGCTGCTACCGCATGTCGATTTATACACCTGCCTTCATTTCTAAACGCATGGAGTCAATGTATAAATCTACACGTGGTTCACAGCTATTTACAAAATAGTAAAGGCGGGAAAACAAGTTTCCCGCCTTTGTTAACAGAATTATTTTCTGAGGCCTAACTTTTCAATCAGATCACGGTAACGATTGATGTCCTTCTGCTGAAGATACTTAAGAAGTCCTCTTCTCTTACCTACCATCTTAAGAAGACCACGTCTTGAGTGATGATCATGAATGTTAACCTTAAGGTGCTCAGTAAGCTCAGCGATACGCTCTGTGAGGATAGCAACCTGAACCTCTGTAGAACCTGTATCTACACCTGTCTTACCAAACTTCTCAACGAGTTCTGCTTTTTTCTCTTTTGTAATCATTGTAACAATCTCCTTTATTTTGTATAAACCTCCAACAGCCAAGCCATAGCCGGAGAAGCTCCTGACTGAGCCGTGGAACAAATATAAAACGTGCACATCTGCACGTCTATGTATCATAACATAATTTATTGCTAAGCGTCAATATTTTTATGCCACGTTCTGCCGGCTTCCATATCTTCATGCATCTGTTTTTTCAAAGCATCAAGATTTTCAAATTTACGTTCTTCTCTTCTCCAATGAAGAAGCTCAACCCTAAGATTTTCGCCGTAAATATCGTCATCAAAGTCATACATAAAGGTTTCGACACTTACCGCCTCATGATCTGAAAGCGTAGGTTTTCTTCCTACATTTGTGATTCCCTTGAAAACCTGTGAACCTATCACAACATTCGAGAAGTACACACCGAATGGAGGCAAAAGTTTGTTTTTCTCAGGCATGATATTGATAGTAGGCATCGAAAGCTCCGAACTACCAAGTTTTCTTCCATGACTGACTTTTCCTGCAAAGGAATATGGATGTCCAAGCAGTTCACAGGCAGCTTCCATATCTCCGCCGGAAACTTTGGAACGCACCAATGTAGAGCTGATTTCTTCTCCATTACATCTGACCTTATCCACTTCTATAGTTTCAAAGTCCAGCTCGTCCTGCATGGAACGAAGAAGCTCTAGATTTCCTCTGCCATCCTTACCGAAACTGCAATCACTGCCTGCAGCTATAACTTTTGCATTAAGTTTACCTTTCAAAACCTCGCTAATAAATATCTCCGGTTCCATCGAGATTGTTTCTTCATTAACCGGATATTCTATCAAGTAGTCCACATCATGCTCTGCAAGGTATTCCCTTCTTTCGCTGTTTGTTGTAAGTACTGCCACATCATGCCCTGCAAAGAACGCAGCAGGGGGCATATCAAACGTAAATACAACTGACTTCAATCCACGCTCATGCATCCCCTGGATCACTTCTATGAGCTTTTGGTGTCCACGATGTATCCCATCAAATTTACCAATGGCAACCGCAGTTTCTATGGCATTTTTTTTGATCTCTTTATTAAATTCATTTATGTCAGAAAATATCCGCATATCCTTGCTGTCCCATTTTTTATTTCATATACTGCTGCGAAAGTTCCATCCTCAAATGAAACCCTATACTTGCCATCATTCTTTTTGATTCTGAAAGAATTGCCATTGCGAACTTTCTTTTCCCATTCACCTGAAACTACTATCTTCGGTAATTCTGCAAAGACCTCTTCCAATGAGACAATTTTTTCCTCCATTGTGCCTTCCGCCATAAACTTCTCACAGTCGCCAAGCTTAATGGCTTCTTCGAGCTTAAATCCTGCCGCCTTTGTCCTCATGAGTGATTTCATGGCACAACCGCAGCCTAATTTCTCACCAATATCTCTGCACAGAGAACGGATATATGTCCCCTTAGAGCAGCTGACTTCGAATGTAAATTCCGGAAGACTGATATTCTCAAAGTCAAGCGCAAGGATCTTAACGTCGCAAGGTTTTCGCTCTATCACTTTGCCTTCACGCGCAAGCTCATACAGCTTCTTTCCATCAACTTTCTTTGCTGAGTACATAGGCGGTACCTGTGAATACTCACCGATAAAGCTCTTTGCTGCATCTATCAGCTGCTCCTCCGTCACGCCAGAGCAATCTTTCTTTGAAGTAACCTTTCCCGTGAGATCTTCCGTATCTGTAGTGATTCCCAAAACCGCAGTACATCTGTAAGTCTTATCTGTATCTGTAAGCATGCTGACAAGCTTAGTACCTCTTCCGAGACATACCGGAAGTACGCCGACTGCAGCCGGGTCAAGAGTTCCTGTATGACCAATTTTCTTCATATGGAGGATTCCACGAAGTTTCGCAACAACATCATTAGAGGTATAGCCAACCTCTTTATATATGGGCACTATCCCATTAAAATTATTCTGCATCAAGCTGTTTCTCAATCAATTCTGAAATATTGTTCAGGATATCATGATATGATCCACACATAGTAAATCCTGCCGCCTTTTTATGACCGCCGCCGCCAAAATGAGTTGCAATGGCTGCCACATCGACAAGATTTCCTGAACGCATGGAAACCTTATATGTAAAAGGCTCTGCCTCATACATAAAGATCGCACATTCGATACCCTTTGTAAGAAGAAGCTGATTAACTATTCCCTGAAGATCTGCACTTGTAGCACCATAAAAATCCATAACCTTATGATCGACCACAGACGCAATGCAGCGCTCATCCATAAAACGGATGCTTTCCATTATCGCACGTCCCATTATCTGTGTCTGACGGTATGTTTTCTCATAAAATGTTTTATTTATGATATTTGTGAAATCAAACCCATAGGTAATAAGCTTACCAGCTATCTCCATAGTACGTTTTGAAGTATTAGAATATTGGAATATACCTGTGTCATGAATGATACCGGTATATATGCACTTGGCAATTTCCACATCAATATTTTCTTCATCAAAAAGAGTATATACCAGCTCTGATGTAGAACTTGCCTCCGGCTCAATATAATCATTCATCGAAAAGCCTTTATTGCTTATATGATGATCGATGCATGCTGTAACCTTTGCTGCTTTGAAATATTCGCCGGCTTCTCCAAGTCTCTCAATATCACCAAGATCTAATGCAAAAAACAGATCATAAGCTTCTACCGTGTCAGAGGTCAACAATTTTTCTTCTGCTGTCTTATGCTGAAGGGTCACGATTTCGCTAAAGCCCTTCATGTAAGAAAAGATTTCCTCCGGATTCTCAAGGAACACAGTTACCTTCTTTTCCGGCCAGCATTTTTTAATATAATTATAAAGTCCAAGAGTGGAACCAACAGCATCACCATCAGGACGCACATGTGCGCTGATGGCGATGGAATTGGCTCCACTCACTAATTCTTTTAAATTAATCATTCCTGTCCTTCATCTGTTGAAGCCTTGAAATCACCACGTTCTTCTTCAACTTTTTCATCTCTGGCGATTACATCTTCAATCTTCTTTGACATGTCTACACCATATGCTATTGAATCATCCATGATGAATGTAAGCTCAGGTGTGTTTCTCAAATTAACAATGTGGGCAAGTTCACGTCTGATAAATCCCTTAGCAGAATTGAGTCCGGCAAGTGTCTCTTCTCTTTCCTGCTCACCTCCAAGAACGCTGATATAGATCTTGCAGGTCTTAAGATCAGGCGCAACAATAACTTCCATAACGGATGTAAACGGACCAACTCTTGGATCCTTTACCTCACGAATTATTCCGGAGAGTGCTCTAAGCACTTCTCCGTTAATTCTATTAGCTTTTGTAGAATTTTTTCTCATTTATTACTTTCTTTCTACCTCAACCATCTTATAACACTCTACGCGATCAAGTTCCTGAACCTTATCGAAGCCTTCGAATACAAGACCACACTCGTATCCTTCCTTAACTTCCTTAACGTCATCCTTGAAACGTTTAAGTGACTTTAGCTCACCTTCAAATACCTTCTCATCGCCACGGAAGATACGTACAGAGCATCCACGCTCAACCACACCATCTGTGACATAAGAACCTGAGATATTACCAATTGCAGATGCCTTAAAGATCTGACGGATCTCTGCATGACCGATAACCTTCTCCTCATAAACAGGAGCAAGCATACCCTTCATAGCAGCCTCAACATCATCGATTGCCTGATAAATAACCTTATAAAGACGAATATCTACATTTTCTGTATCTGCTGTCTGCTTTGCAAGGTTATCAGGACGTACATTAAATCCGATGATGATTGCATTTGATGCAGAAGCAAGTATAACATCGGACTCATTAATAGCACCTACACCACCATGAATCACCTTAAGTGCAACTTCTTCATTAGAAAGTTTAAGAAGGCTGTTCTTCAATGCTTCAACAGAACCCTGTACATCAGCCTTGATGATAACATTAAATTCCTTCAGCTCGCCTTCCTTGATCTGAGAGTAAAGATCGTCAAGTGACATTCTGTTCTTTGTCTCATTAAGAAGTTCCTTCTTGTGCTGAGCCTTAAATGTCTCTGCAAAGTTCTTTGCTTCCTTATCAGTCTCAGGTGAAACAAAGATCTCACCAGCATCAGGTACATCGTCAAGACCAAGGATCTCAGCAGGTGTTGATGGGCCGGCTTCCTTAAGCTGCTTACCATTCTCATCGAGCATGGCTCTTACACGGCCATGGCACTGACCAACTGCAATGAAATCACCAACTCTAAGTGTACCCTTCTGAACAAGGATAGTTGTAACAGGACCACGTCCCTTATCAAGTCTTGCCTCGATAACAAGACCTCTTGCCTTACGATTTGGATTAGCCTTAAGCTCAAGCATATCTGCTGAAAGAAGACACATCTCAAGAAGTGTATCAATTCCGTCACCTGTCTTAGCAGAAACCGGAACAAATACTGTTGAGCCACCCCAGTCTTCAGGTATAAGCTCGTACTCAGCAAGCTCCTGCTTTACTCTGTCAATATTTGCATTAGGCTTATCCATCTTATTAACAGCAACGATGATATCAACACCTGCAGCCTTTGCATGGTTGATAGCTTCTACTGTCTGCGGCATAACACCGTCATCTGCAGCAACTACAAGGATAGCTATATCTGTAGAATTTGCTCCACGCATACGCATTGCAGTGAACGCTTCATGTCCAGGTGTATCAAGGAATGTGATCTTCTTGCCTTCGATATTTACAACATATGCACCGATAGCCTGTGTAATACCACCAGCTTCTCTAGCTGTAACATGTGACTGTCTTATCTTATCAAGAAGTGATGTTTTACCATGGTCAACGTGACCCATTACACATACTACAGGCGGACGCTTCTCAAGAAGGCTGTCATCTTCTTCCTCTTCCTTAAGAAGTTCAGCAATAACATCTACCTTCTTCTCATGCTCACAAAGGATCTCGTATCCAAGTGCAATTTCCTCAGCCTCTTCATATGTGATCTCTGTATTAAGAGTAACAACCTTTCCTTCAAGGAAAAGCTTCTTAATGATTGCTGACGGCTGCATCTTCATGTGATCTGCAAGCTCACGGATAGTAAGCTCATCAGGAATTGTAATTACCTTGATCTGCTCCTCAGGCTCCTTTGCAACCGGTGCAGGCTTGTGGAAACCATGCGGATTGAACTTCTTGCTCTTTTCCTCCATGGAATTCTCGTAGTTCTGCTCTTTTCTCTTGCGGGCTTCGTTCTGCTTCCAACGATCCTGTCCTCTGCGGTTTCCGCTTTCTTTTCCTGTTGGTGCAGGTGCAGCAGGCTGGCTAAAGCCTCCACGGTTTCCTGTGTTTTGGCTGTTAGAACCTGGTCTTCCGTTTCCTTTGTTAAAGCCTGGATTATTGCCACCATTGCCAAAGCTGCGGCCGCCGCGTGAATCAGATGATCCGTTTCTGTTGAAATTTCCTTTATTTTGTCCCTGATTATTGCGTCCGTTACCATTGTTGTATCTTCCGCCACGGTCATTATTTCGGCCATTATTTCTATCGCCGCGGTTCTGACCTCCGTTTCCGTTCTTATCAGCGTTCTGAGCTCTCTGAGCTCTGATAGCCTCACGTTCCTTCTTCAGTCTCTCCATGTTTTCAAAGACATTACCGATAACTCTTGCTCCACCTATGCTCTGTGTTTCTGCCTCAGGTGCTTTTTCAGCCTTTGTTTCAACAGGCTCTGCTTTAACTTCTTCAACCTGCTTTACCGGCTGTTCTTCAACTTTATTCTCTGTCTTTGCAAATGCTTCCGGAGAAGCAACTTCTGTATGCTTAAAGACTTTCTTCTTCGGCTTATCGTCCTCGATCTTGCCATTTGTGATCTTAACAACCTGACGATTTCCCTGACGGCCTCGTCCGTTATTATTAGTTGAAACTATAATGTTGTGTTTACTTTTCTTCTGTGCCTTTACTTCTGTATCTTTTACTTCTGTTTTCGCTTCAGGCTTTGCGGTATACTTCTGCTCCGTACCTTTCTCCTCCGTATTACTATTACTGCTATTCTGGTCATTTACGCCAGTGTCATATTTTTCTCGAACCATTTTAATATATTTATCGTCTATAGAAGACATGTGACTGCTTACATCGGCTCCATTTTCTTTAAGGAATTCAACAACATCCTTATTGCTGACGGTAATCCCCTTATCCTTAAGTTCCTTAGTAATTTTCATTATCTGCATTTTAGCCATTCAGTCACTCCTCCAGACGTTCGACAATCGTTTTCGCAAAACCTTCATCTTCAACAGCAACACAGACACGGAATTCCTTGCCAATAGCTGTTCCAAGCGTTTCGCCGGTTCCATAAAAACGAATCGGTATCTTATAAAATTTACACTTATCACTAAATTTCTTTCTCGTATTTGCAGACGCATCCGTGGCTACTATTACAAGTGAAGCTTTGGCCGCCTTAACAGACTTCTCCACTGAAAATTCACCACTACAGATCTTACCTGCACGCGTTGCGAGTCCGAGTAAAGAAAGTACCTTATCTGATATCAAGCTTTCCAAACTCCTCACGCAGGCTGTTCCGGGCTTCTTCAGAAACCATACATCCAAAAGACCTTTCAAGTCCTCTGCGTTCGATTGCTTTCTTTAAGCATTCCGGATCAAGGCACACATAAGCGCCTCTCCCGGCTGCATGACCGGATGGGTCGAACTTAACTTCCCCATCCTTACTTTTTACGATCCTTATCAGACCTTTTTTATCTTTAGAGACGCCGCATCCTACGCAGCGTCTCATGACTTCGTGCCCGGAAGCCTTCTTATCACTCTTCATCTGAAACATGTTCTTCGGATTCTACGATCTCTTCAACAACTTCATCGACATCCTGCTCTTCAACCTCATCAGCATCCTGTACTGCTGAAGCATCATCTTCCTCTTCATCCATAAGGTAATCTTCCATACGGAATCCAGGAGCATCCTTAGCCTGAGTTTCAGACTTGATGTCGATCTTAAATCCGGTAAGTCTGGCTGCAAGACGTGCATTCTGACCTTCCTTACCGATAGCAAGTGAAAGCTGGTAATCAGGTACGACTACCTTTGCTGTTCTTGCATCACCATCAACGATTACTGATACTACCTTTGCCGGAGAAAGTGCATTTTCAATGAAAATTGCCGGATTCTCATCCCAGTCGATAACGTCGATCTTCTCGCCGCCAAGCTCTTCTACGATAGCATTTACTCTTGAGCCGTTCATACCTACGCATGCACCAACTGCATCTACATCTGAATTGTTGCTCCAAACAGCCATCTTTGTTCTTGAACCTGCTTCACGCGAAATCTCTTTGATCTCAACTGTACCATCAGCAACTTCTGAAACTTCGTTCTCAAAAAGACGTCTTACAAGCTCAGGATGTGTACGGCTAACGAGGATCTTAGGTCCACGTGTTGTATTCTTGACTTCAAGAACATAAACCTTAACTCTCTCGCTTGCTCTGAGCTCCTCTGTCTTTATCTGTTCATTTTCTGAAAGAAGTGCATCAGCATGACCAAGGTTAATGCTGATATTTCTGCCCATGAATCTCTGTACTGTACCTGTAACAACATCATGTTCTTTCTCGATAAACTCATTATAAACAGAGTTTCTTTCTTCTTCGCGAATCTTCTGAAGAATTACGTTCTTAGCATTCTGAGTAGCGATTCTTCCGAATTCTCTGCTGTTAAGGTCACACTTAACGATACTTCCTATAGAAGCAGCTGCATCATATTTTGCAGCCTCCTCAAGAAGAACTTCATTAAGAGGATCAGAAACTTCCTCAACAACTGTCTTCTCTGCATAGAGGTGATAATGGCAAGTATCACGGTCCATTACGCAGTGAATGTTATCTGCTTTGCCAAAATTATTTCTGCAAGCTGTCATAAGAGAATTCTCTATAGCATCGAGAAGTGTTTCTCTGCTTATTGATTTCTCCTTCTCAAGAAACTCGATAGCTTCAAGAAGTTCGTTTTTAGTCTCTATTTTTGAAGTCTTAGCTGACTTCTTTTTTGCTGGCATTATTCTGTATCTCCTTTCACATCCGGCTCTTCCATAAATCCTGGAGAGCTGATCTCCATTGTGTAAGCATCTTCGATATAATCTTCACGGTCGAGCAGCTTGCTAGCCCTGCGGCTCACAAGAACGCAGTCATCAATGGTGATTCCCTCTGGCTTATCAATATAAGCTCTCAAATAATAATTACCGTTTTCTTTAACATATTCCGTTCTGATAAGTTCAAAGCCATACTCATCTACGACCGGCTTAATGAGATCTGCGAACTTATTTGCAATAGCAATATTATCCACTCGTGCCTCCAAATATACTTTTTTGCATAAAAAATGTGGACTCTTCCGAGCCCACTTTAACGTTACATAAGTTAATATAGCATCTATTAGCATTAACGTCAAGTTTTAAAATACCGACAAAGTGGCTTATTTAGCGCATTCTTTCGTAATCTTGTAAAAAATTTTAAATTTTTTTCAATTTTTTCAAAAAAAATGCTTGCATTTTATCTTTTGTCGTAGTATAGTATCACTTGTCTGCGGCGAACAACACAGACAAAACAAAATGGCTCGTTGGTCAAGCGGTTAAGACGTTGCCCTCTCACGGCAGAATCAGCGGTTCGATTCCGCTACGAGCTATTTGAATCTTAAATGATTCATAGCTAATTAAATAAACATGATTATGGCTCGTTGGTCAAGCGGTTAAGACGCTGCCCTCTCACGGCAGAATCAGCGGTTCGATTCCGCTACGAGCTACTTGAATCTTAAATGATTCACATACTAATTGAACACACATAATCATGGCTCGTTGGTCAAGCGGTTAAGACGCTGCCCTCTCACGGCAGAATCAGCGGTTCGATTCCGCTACGAGCTACTTAAAACCGAAAGTGAAAACTTTCGGTTTTTTGTTATCTAAAATATCCTGGAGTTTATTCACTCACATTGACGATTTAAGAACAGTTCAGTTACACTAATTAAGCCCTTCTCTATGTAACTCAGACATAAAGAAGGGCTTTAAATATATTTTTCTTAAAGCATAAGATCAAATATCGACAACTGATTAGAATCAGGGATGTTACCAAGCAATCCAAGATCTTTAAGTTTCTTTGCGACGTTTTCCGAACATCCTGTCCGCACACAAAAGTCATCCACCGACAAAAACGGTCCGTCATCTGCCGCAAGGGCAATCGCATTAGCCAATGCATCGGCAGCTTTTCCGCCAAGACCATCAACCGAAGACAACGGCGGCATTATAGTAGTGTCGCTTGCCTGCCTGAAGTACTTCGCATCCGCTTTATTTATATCTATCTTTTCAAATCCGAAACCTCTGGCATACATTTCCTGCACCAGACGCATATCTCTGATAGCATCAAGTTCTGTAGCAGTCATGCGGTTTTTACCAACTTCTTTCATCTTATCCTGAAGCACTTTGAGGTTTTCATCCAACCTTCCACGTCCCTGACACATTGTTTCATAGTCTATCTTACTTGCTCGTATAGAAAAGAACGCCGAGTAGTAAGCCAATGGTTTATATACCTTAAACCACGCCACTCGCCACGCCATCATAACATATGCCGCAGCATGAGCTTTAGGGAACATGTACTTGATCTTAAGACACGACTCTATATACCAGTCCGGTACATCATTTGCCAGCATAGCTTCCTTCATTTCAGGCTTAAGACCTTTACCTTTTCGTACCGACTCCATCGTCTTAAACGATAGCGCCGGGTCCATGCCCTTTGCTATAAGATATATCATAATATCGTCTCGACAACAGATACATTCCGCCAGCTTCAACCCCTTCTCTTTGATAAGAAGTTCCGCATTACCCGCATAAACGTCAGTACCGTGTGAAAGTCCGGATATTCTGATAAGATCCGAAAAAGATACCGGCTGAGTATCCAAAAGCATCTGTATTGCAAAGTCAGTTCCATACTCAGGAATACCAAGTGTTCCCGTTTTACATCCGCCAATATCCTCTGGAGTTACGCCCAATGCATCTGTGCACGTAAATAACGACATGACCTTCTTATCATCCAAGGGAATCGCTATAGGGTCAACCCCTGTCGCATCCTGCAGAAACTTGATCATTGTAGGATCATCATGCCCGAGTATATCAAGCTTAAGCAGGTTATGGTCAATCGAATGATATTCAAAATGTGTCGTGATGATCGGCGTGGTCATATCATTTGCCGGATGCTGGATTGGCGTAAATGAGTAAATCTCTTCTCCTCGCGGCATAACAACGATTCCGCCCGGATGCTGTCCTGTAGTTCTCAAAACGCCCTCGCAGCCGTGTGCAAGCCTCTCCATTTCCGCTCTTCGCTTATGGATTCCCTTTTCTTCACAATATTTCAAAACATATCCATAAGCAGTTTTTTCTGCCATCGTACCGATAGTTCCGGCTCTAAAAGTCTGACCTGCCCCGAAAATTACTTCCGTATATTTATGAGCCTTAGACTGATAATCACCCGAAAAGTTCAGATCGATATCCGGCTCTTTATCTCCCGAAAATCCAAGGAACGTTTCAAACGGTATATCAAAGCCCGTCTTTCCAAGCTTCTCTCCGCACCTCGGACATATCGCATCAGGCATGTCGCAGCCAGACATTCCGCGTCTTTGAAAGTCCTTCACAACTTCTGACTCAAAGTCATAGTAATGACACTTAGGGCAAAGATAGTGTGCCGGCAATGAATTAACCTCAGTTATACCAGCCATATTCGCAACGAAAGAAGAACCCACCGAACCTCGCGAACCAACAAGATATCCATCCTCTACTGATTTCCAAACCAATTTCTGAGCGATAACATACATAACCGCATAGCCATTACCGATGATAGATTTAAGCTCAATCTCAAGTCGGTCTGAAACCTGATGCGGAAGGTCTTCACCATAAAGTTCTTTTGCCTTTTCGTAACATATATCTCTAAGTGTCTGATCAGAATTCTCGATCACAGGCGGTGCCTTATCCGGTCGTACAGGTGTTATCTTATCTATCATATCTGCGATAAGGTTAGTATTAGTTATTACTACCTCCCTTGCTTTATCTTCGCCCAGATACATAAATTCATCAAGCATCTCATCTGTCGTTCTAAGATATAATGGCGGCTGATCATCTGCATCCTCAAAACCTTTTCCCGCCATGACGATACGCCTGTACACTTCATCCGCAGGATCAAGAAAATGAACATCACACGTAGCAACTACCGGCTTATTGAACTGTTCTCCAAGCGCCACTATCTTACGGTTGACATTTCTAAGATCTTCCTCTGATTCATAAACTGCCTCTTTCTTTCCGGCAGATTTCAGCAGGAATTCATTATTCCCTATAGGCTGAATCTCAAGATAATCATAGAAATTTACGATCCTTGCGATCTTATCTTCCGAGCTCGAACGCTCGATAGCCTGATATAATTCTCCTGCTTCACAGGCGCTTCCGACAATCAACCCTTCCCTGTACTTATTCAGCACACTCTTAGGGATTCTAGGTCTTCGCCTGTAATATGTAAGGTATGACATCGAAACAAGCCTATATAGATTAACTCTTCCGATTTCATTCTTAGCAAGAATGATGACATGATACATAGGCAGGTTCATTATCATCTCTGTCGTTATCTCATTTGCTGCCGCCATGTCTTCGAATGTTTCATATCCTGCTTCTCTGGCTCTTTCTTCAAGCTTTACAAATATCTGTGCAGTACACTCCGCATCATCTACAGCTCTGTGATGATTTTCAAGTGAAACATCAAGTTCCTTCGCAACCTGATCCAGCTTAAAGTGTGCCATATTTCTCAGGAACATTCTTGCCATTTCAACCGTATCTACGACAAATTTATCAAAAGGGAGTCCCAGATCTCGCGCATTCTTTGCAATAAATGTAGTATCAAATTCAGCATTATGCGCTACAACATGCGCACCTTCGCAAAATTTCAAAAAGCCCGGAAGTACTTCCGCAACATTACCTGCACCAGCAACCATCGAATCATTAATACCGGTAAGTTCCTCTATACGGAACGGAATCGGTATTTCAGGATTTATAAATTCATCATAGTGATCTACTATCTTCCCATCGCTAACTCTTACCGCTCCGATTTCGATTATCTTATCCTTCTCCGGCGAAAAACCTGTAGTCTCGATATCAAATACCACATAATCTTCATTAAAGCCATGCGAATTTCTTCCATCAGGTGTTCCAATATCCCAGATTATACGACGCTGATCATCTACCAGATAACCTTCGACACCATATATTATCTTGAAATCAGGATTGCTTAAATCCGAAAGTGTATGATTTGCCTCCGGGAACGCCAAAACATTTCCATGATCAGTTATAGCGATTGAATTCCAGCCCCAGCTGTCAGCTCTCTTTACTATAGTCTTTACATCAGAAAGTCCATCCATTTCACTCATTCTGGTGTGACAATGAAGCTCTACTCTCTTAACAGGCGCAACATCATTTCTTGGAACTACAAAAGAGCCTATCTTTTTTATCATCCTTATTCCGCTAAGAACTATGTCATGTTCAAAGGAATCAAGATTCAAGAGTCCTTTAACTTTGACAAACTGGCCAGGCTTTCCTTTCTCAAGCCCCGCTGCCCCTATGGCTTCTCTGAACTCACCAAGGTCCTCATTTTTTATGAAAAGCTTCATAGTAATAGAGTCCGTGAAATCAGTTATATCGATAGAAATAACATTTCTTTCACCTCTTATGGGATGCTCTTCATATCCTATCAGCTGACCTCTTATCACAACGATACTATTTTCACCAACAAGCTCTTTTATAGGGATTGCCTCTTCATCAAAGTCCCTGCCGTATATAATATCAGGGTTATTTGCTTTCTTAGAAAATCCCTCTCTTCTCTCAAAGCTCTTTTTGCCAAAACTCTTCTTCTCGCTGCTTTTCTCAGCCGAGCCTTTCGCATTTTCGCCTTTCTTCGCGGTGTCTTTCTTTTCCTCAAGCTCTCCGACATTTCCGGCAGCTTTCAGAGCAGCCTCGGTGATTGCAGCAATCTCATGCTGAACTCTTATCTCAGCCTCTATTGCCTCCTGCGACCTCTCCTCTTTCCTGTAGAAGATACGGATATTTGCCCTAAGACCACATCTTACATTCATCACATTAGTAAGATAATCTGCAAGTTTTTCTGACTCCTCTCTGGCTATTATCGTATCCTGCAGTTCCATATTTACAATATTGTCATCCGAAAAGCCAAACTCTGCATGTCTGTATAGGTTATAAAGAATCGGAGATTCGCGTTTTAATTCTGACGCTATACTTTCGCTATATACATCCAATAAAGTCTGCGGCGTATATTGATCGGATAATTGAAATGACTCATGCAGCAAAAATCTGACATTTTTCTGCCTTGGAAAAAGCTGCTTAGCAAGCTCTGCCGCAACATGTCTTACCATTTTCTGACTTATAAGACGCTGACTTTGAATATAAACATGAAAAACATCTCTGTTTCTTGTTGTACTTATTTTTTTAACGCCAACAAGGGAGAAGAGCTTGTGCTCTTCCCCCTCAAGTTTCAATGTTGGAAATACTTCATAAAAAGGCTTTGTCAAGCTCATCCTTTAATGCTCCTAAAAGTTCTGCTTCCGGAAGCTTTTTAACGATCTGTCCCTTCTTAAAAAGAAGTCCTACTCCATCGCCTCCGGCTACTCCAAAGTCAGCTTCGCTTGCTTCACCAGGGCCATTCACCGCGCATCCCATAACTGCAACCTTAGCATTTGCATCATATCTCTGCACAAGATTCTCAACCTGATTAGCAAGTTCGATAAGATTAATCCTTGTTCTTCCGCAAGTCGGGCAAGAAACAACTTCGATACCATTCTTTCTAAGTCCGAGCGTCCTGAGAATTATACGTCCACTCTTCACTTCCTCAACCGGATCACCAGTAAGAGAAACTCTAATGGTGTCACCGATTCCCTGATACAAAATAAGCCCAAGGCCGATTCCTGACTTTATATTTCCTGAAATAAGTGTTCCTGCTTCAGTAATACCGACATGAAGCGGATATTTCGTCTTAGAAGCAATAAGCTCATATGCCTTAGTACACATAAGAACATCTGAAGACTTGATGCTTATAACGATATTGTCATAATCATGACGCTCTATCATCGCAGCCTTATCCAATGCACTTTCGACAAGTCCCTCAGCTGTAACTCCGCCATATTTTTCGATCAGCTCTTTCTCAAGCGAACCTGAGTTAACTCCAACTCTTATCGGAATTTCACGCTCTTTAGCAGCCTTTACTACAGCCGCAATATTCTCTTCTCCTCCGATATTTCCAGGATTGATACGAATTTTATCTGCACCATTTTCTATAGCAGCAATCGCCATCTTATAGTCAAAGTGTATATCTGCTATAAGTGGGATATGTATCTGCTTTTTTATTTCTTTTAATGCCTCAGCACAAGCAAGCGTAGGGACTGTACAACGTATAAGTTCGCAGCCAGCCTCCTCAAGCCTTCTTATCTGCTCAACTGTTGCCTTTACATCATCTGTTCTGGTATTTGTCATTGACTGGATCAATATCGGATTTCCGCCTCCGATAACCCTGTCACCTATTCTTACAACTTTAGTTTCATCTCTGTACATGATATTAAGTACCTCAATCCATAAACTTAAATATGATAAACTCTATCTATACTATCACCGTATAAGAATCAATGTCAAACCATCTTATTTTTTGTTCCTTATGATAAATTCTGCGGATGCTTTACTGCTGTTTCCGGCAGAATCTACAGCTTTCAAAGTCAATACATAATGCCCGGGCTTATACACCATATGTCCATCATAAAGCTCATTATTTAGAAACATTTCTGTATTACATGCAGATATATCAGCACTTAGAAGCGAGATTGCACCGTCGAATTTAATATTTCTTAAATATTTCTTATCAAGCTTTTCCACTCCGGCCAGCTTAGGCACACTTCTGTCAATCACAAATGTTCTTGTAACAGATGTTTTATTCTCATATTTATCCTCAGCCGTTGCCTTAACCATATACAGCCCTTCCTTCTTTGCTGTAAAGTTCCTTCCATCAACTATTTCTCTGCTCTCTGCACCATGCGCACCTTTGTAAAACACTTCATAGCTCACCTTATTATCCGCTGCTGTCAAAGCTCTCAACTCAACATTCTCTCTCGTACTCTCAAATGACCTCACGCCTTCAACATCTATTTGCGGCATTTCGGTCTGCTCCTTTTCCAGCAAAAAGCTTTTTTTCGTCATATTTCCTGCCTCGTCAGAAGCCTCTATTACCAGCTCATGTTCTCCAAACGCAATCTGATCATCCATAATTTCTAATTTCACAGCAGATGACTGCTCCGAATGAATTCTTTTACCGTCAATCATCATTTTAATTTCCTTCACCTTCAAAAATTCATCCTCTGCATTGACGTGAATAGCCATCCCACCGCTGTTTCCTTCATGTATCTCACAGTTTATCTCGGGTCCCGCGGCATCTATTATGATCTGTTTTCCAAGTTTAAACTCTTCCGACCTGTTGCCCGCTTTATCAACCGCGTATACCCCCAAAGTTTTTGCAGAATTTTCCATAATCTTTAATTTGTCAGTTTCAAGCTCTCTGCCATTCTCTGTAACAAAACAATACCTTTCAACCCCTGAATGTTCATCCTTAGAGCTTGCCCTTATCACCAAAGGCTTTGAAGCTATTATGCTCTTCGATGTTTCATGTATTATCTCACCCTCGATCTTTATCTTCGGTGTATCCGGCGGCAGCGCATCGCAAATAATTTTGCCATTCAGAGGAAGTTCTGCATAAACTCTATTACCACGACTATCCTCACTCCACGCTTCAAACCTGTTTTCTCCCGCATTCAGTTTTAACCTCTCCTTCTTAAATATCTGATAAAGCTTCTCTCCATCTTTATCCGTTACCGACGCAAATGTCACACCATCTTTCGGTACAACCTCAATTTCAGGCTCTCTTTCACTCGTATACATGAAGCCATCCTCTCCATGCACGTTTTTAACTAAAAGTTTTACTTCAGGTGCTTTGTTTCCACTTTTGAATCTTTTTCTGATCTTATATGGGAATTCTTCAGAAGGTGCATATGTACACTTATCTTTATCCAGCTTTAATATAGTTATATCAGCCCTATTTTCTGAAATCCTTAACATGTTAGAACTTATCGGTACATACTTTGCCTTCCCTCCAACTTCCTTGATCTTTGCATATAGATCTTTTTCAGCTCTGCTAAAGCTAAAATACATTCCACCATCAACCATCACAGTTCCATCTGCTTCAGGCCGTATCTCATGCCCTGCCTCATCCTTTATCATCACGTTTTCCAAAGCATACACCGGCACTTTGCAAACACAAGTCGATATCACAAGTAAAGCGCTCATGAGAGCTAACTTGACTCCATTAATCTTTTCTTTCTGCATAATTCAATACTTCCTCTGCTTTCTTTATGATTTCATCCGAATACTCACTTTTCGTGATTTTTTGCCTTTCTTTCAATTTATCAATAAGTTTCATAAGGGAATTTCTGTCAGAGAACCCTGACATTTTATAAGAGATTTCTTTATATATCGCTATTTCCGGTCTTGAGCCATCTTCAGCCTTTTCAAAATATCCGGCAGCTTTTTCATAATCATTAAGCACCGTAAACGCTGCCATTCCGCACTGCAAATACAATTCACCGAGCCCCGCGTTATTTTTTATTTCATATTTATTGATATTTTCCAGAGCTTCCTCTGCTTTTCCGCTTTTCAGCGCCATGTGAAGATATTCTTTATCGATCCTGGCTATTTCCTCTATGTAGCTTTTCTGCATGTGACTCATTTCCATTTTTACAGAAAAATAGTCAGTAACCAACGCCGCAGCAAGGGCGGAAAGCACTCCTGCCGCCAGCAGTACTTTTTTCCATCTATGGATGATCTCCAATATCTTTAAGGCTTTCACAACTTCATCCATCGTCCGATATCTTTTATCACGCGCCGCCGTACATCTGCTGATAACCTTACCAATTCCGAAAATCTTATTTTTTCCGCATATTTTTCCAAGCGTTTTTCCGAAAGTATATATATCAGACCTTTCATCGCTCATCCCATTTTCCTGCTCAGGCGCAGCATATCCTTTCGTTCCGACCGCATACCTGTCATAGGCATTATCCGTCTTAATTTTTGCCGCTCCAAAATCAATAAGGCAAAGCATACCATTCGGCTGCAATATTATATTCTGTGGTTTTAAATCTCTGTAAATTATCGACGGGGTGTTTTTATGAAGCATAGCGATGATCTGCGCAATCTGTATCCCCCATTCAAGCGCTTTACCATGCGCAAGTTCAGGCTCATCACGGATTATCTTCCCAAGCTCGACACCCTCAATATATTCCATTACAAGGCATATTTTTTCTCCTTCTATAAAGCACTCCCGAATTGCCGAAACTCTCCTGTCATGGAATTTTTTCATGGAATTCATCTCATTAAATATGCACTCTCTTACAACTTCATCCGTACAGAGCATCTTCTTTATAGTCCATTTTCTAGCCAGCTCTCTGTCTATCGCTAAATAGACTTCTGACATCTTAGAACATGACAACTGTTCAATTATCTTATATCTTTTATTCAATTTATCCTCAAAACCTTACATGAAATTTATGCAGTGAATACTGCACACAAAGAATTGTTTGCGGAAGTAATGATACCCCGCTCTTTAAAATATGTCAAGCGGTGGTCGTCGTAACACGATCACCGCCCGATCATTCACTTCTGCTGCCTCTGAAACGCAACAAACATCACTTAAAAAATTTCGATATGTCGTTGTACATTACAAACATCATAAATACAAGCAGTACACACATTCCCACAAAATGGACAAGCGCTTCGAATTTCCTATTGACCGGACGCCTGATGACAGCTTCGATCAATAAAAATACAAGCCTTCCTCCATCCAATGCAGGGAACGGAAGTAAATTCATTACACCAAGATTTGCCGTTAAAAGTATAGTCAGTTCCATAAGATTCAGCCAGACATAATATATTCCGTCTGCCTTAGACTCCTCATAGACCTCACCCACAACTTGTGCCACTCCTACCGGCCCGGCGACATCATCTTTAGAAACACGCCCGGCAAATATCATACCCAGACTTTTCCACGTAGCTTCTATCCAATACCTCACTTCAACTACACTGTAATGAATAGTGTCGAAAACATTTCCCTTTGTCCTCTGGCCGGAACCATACAGTCCAAACAGATATCTTCCCGACTCTGCGTCATACTTGGGTTCTACCGTAGTGACATGCTTTTCACCGTTTCTTACATATGTAACTTCAGCCGCTTTACTTTCGTTAAGCATCATGTACAAACTTATATCACGATAAACATCAATTTTTTTATCACCAATCTTTACGATTCTATCGCCTGATACGATTCCTGCTTCCGCCGCCGGATATCCCTCCATTACACCGGAAACAACCGGTTCATCGTAGCCAACACTTCCTATCACGAAAAGTGCAAGGAAAAAAGCAAGTACAAAATTCATTATAGGTCCGGCCGCAACTGTGGCGATACGTGCCCACACTGAAGCGTTTAGAAACGATCTTTCACTCGTTTCATCTTCATCCTCTGGATCCATACCTTCAAATCTGCACAATCCGCCAAGCGGAAATGCTTTTATCGAATACTTTGTATCACCCTTAGTAAATTTAATGATATCAGGCCCAAAACCAATCGAAAATTCAATAACATGAATACCACTTCTTTTTCCCACAAGGAAATGCCCGCCTTCATGCACCACTACGATAACCATAAAGATCAGTATGAATAAAATCAGTTTTATAAGCACTGTCTTACTGCCTTTTCTGTTTCAAAAATCTCATCCAACGAAGGATTTTCAATCAATTTATGTGCATCCATTGCTTTTTCGATTTCTTCTGTGATCTCCGGATAGGTGATCTCATTGTTGAGAAATCTTCTTACAGCAACCTCATTTGCCGCATTAAACACAGTCGGCATACTTCCACCTGTTCTTGCAGCCTTGAACGCAAGCGCAAGACCTCTGAACGTTTCCATATCAGGCTTTTCAAATGTGAGCTGTGCAAGCTTGGTAAGATCAAGTCTTTCCTGACCAAGATACATTCTATTTGGATAGAAAAGCGCATATTGGATAGGCAAATGCATATCCGGCACTCCAAGCTGTGCTATAACAGCACCATCTACATACTGCACCGCAGAATGTACGATACTCTGAGGATGTACTATAACATTTATATCGTCATAGTCTACATCAAAAAGCCAATGAGCCTCCATAACCTCAAGACCCTTATTAACCAATGTCGAAGAATCGATAGTAACTTTAGGTCCCATGCTCCAGTTCGGATGCTTAAGTGCCTCTGCTGCAGTCATACCAGCCAGATCTTCCTTTTTCTTTCCTCGGAATGGTCCGCCTGAGGCTGTAAGCAAAATCTTTTCAACGCACTTATGCTCATTTCCCTGAAGCGACTGGAAAATCGCTGAATGCTCAGAGTCTACCGGAAGGATCTGTACTCCATTTTCCTTAGCAAGCCGCATAACGATATGTCCTGCTGCTACAAGTGTCTCCTTATTTGCAAGGGCAATTGTCTTATGTGCCTCAATAGCTGCAACTGTAGGACGTATTCCTATCATTCCAACAATAGCACCGACAACGATATCTGTACTTTCAAGCGTAGCCGCTTCTATAAGACCATCCATCCCGGTAAGTACTTTTGTGTCTGTGTCAGCAATTCTGGTCTTAAGCTCCTCAGCTGCCTTTTCATCATAAAGAACCGCAACTTCCGGATGAAATTCTCTTATCTGCTCTTCTATCTTGTCTACACTTTTCATTGCAGCCAAAGCTGTTACTTTAAGCTTATCCGGATAGCTCCTTACAATGTCAAGTGTCTGTGTTCCTATTGATCCTGTACAACCAAGTACTGAAAGGTTTTTCATTTAAGAAGTACCTCCGAAAGAATATAAATAATTGGAGCTGTGATAATTACCGAGTCAAATCTGTCAAGAATACCACCGTGTCCCGGTATCAAATTACCATAATCCTTTATGTTATGATTTCTCTTTATCGCTGACGCAAAAAGATCACCAAACTGAGAGACTACTGCTCCTATCGCACTGATGAATACTATCAGCGCCATATCCATTCCTGTGATGCGCGCAAATAAAGCACCTACTAAGGCAGAGCCGGCAACACCGCCCACTGCGCCTTCAATAGACTTCTTTGGGCTTAATACAGGTGCAAGCTTATGCTTTCCAAGCGCTCTTCCGCTGAAATACGCAAACGTATCACACACCCATGAACTGATGAATATGAGCAATGTCATTGCGAAACCATGCTCTCTTCCAAGCAGATAGACAAAACCAAGCATTACAGGAACATATACTTCTGAAAAAAATGTCTGCATTGCTTCTGTCGCTCTATACTTAGGAAATGAAAGCACGAATACTATCATATCAGCTATAAGTGAAGTTATTATCACAAAAACAGGAACTTCTAATGAATCTGCAAGAAGAATAGAAAGATAATAACAAAATGTTTCAATTATACCGGCAATCTCAAGGCTCGTACATTTATAGTGTTCGCTATAACCCACTCCGTGCATAGCACGGTAAAGTTCTATCTGTCCCATTAAAGAGGCAAATAATAGGAGGGTCCATAAATAGTACCCTCCCACATATAATGCACTGCCTAAAATTATTACCAGAGCTATACCGCTCAATACTCTGGTTTTAAGCATTTTCTGTTTCCTCCTGTTTCACGCCGCCAAACCTTCGGTCTCTGCGCGAGTACTCTTCTACTGCTTTTAAAAGCTGATCCTTATCAAAGGCCGGCCAATGAACATCAGTAAAATAAAATTCTGTGTAGGCATTCTGCCAAAGCAGGAAATTAGAAAGTCTCTCTTCGCCGCTGGTTCTGATCAACAGATCAGGATCAGGCATTTCTGCCGTATCCAGATGCTCTGAAATCATTTCTTCTGTGACTGGTGCATCCGCGTCAATCACACCTGCCTTTTTCTCTTCAAGAATCTTATTAACTGCACGAATTATCTCATCTCTGCTTCCATAGTTCAGCGCAATCGTAAAATAGAGACCGTCATAGGCTTTAGTTGCCTCTTCAAGCTTCTCTATAGTTTCCTGAATATCCTGATCCAGACGTGTCTTGTCTCCAATAACACGCACTCTCATATTATTCTTTTTTGCTGTTTTCTGGCACGTAGAAAGATAATTCCTAAGAAGCTTCATAAGCGTTGAAACTTCTTCAGAAGGTCTTGACCAGTTTTCGGTTGAAAAAGCATATACCGTTAAATACTTAATCCCAATATCATGGCATGCCCGGCAAATATTTTCAACATTCTTTGCGCCAACTGTATGACCATATGTCCTGGGCATACCCTTTGCTTTGGCCCATCTTCCGTTTCCGTCCAGAATGATCGCAACATGCTGCGGAATTCTCATACTGTCATGATTTCCTTTTCTTTATCAGCTTCTGCAGAATCAATCTTCTTAATGAAAGAATCTGTAAGTTTCTGAAGGTCATCCTGAAGACCACTGATGATGTCTTCTGATACATCTTCCTTAGAAAGCTTCTTAAACTCTTCATTTCCATCACGACGGATGTTACGGATAGCTACCTTGCACTCCTCAGCCTTCTTCTTGATATCCTTACAAAGCTGCTTTCTGCGATCCTCTGTAAGCTCAGGGAATACAAGACGTACTGTCTCACCATCACTGTTCGGATTGATTCCGATGTCACCGATTTCGATAGCCTTTATGATCTCTTTAAGCATTGTCTTATCATAAGGCTTAATCATGATAACTCGTGCTTCCGGTACAGAAACGTTTGCAAGCTGCTGAAGTGGTGTCGGTGCACCATAATAATCTACTCTGATTCTATCGAGAATGTGCGGATTAGCACGTCCTGCTCTGATTGCCTTGAATTCATTATCAAGGTTATCAAGAGATTTGATCATCTTGGATTCGTATTTTTTTACTCTTTCGTCCATTAACTGTTTTACCTCGTCTATTTATTCGCAGGTGATCTCTGTTCCTTTGAAATCACCACTTACGGCATTGATAATACCATTTTCTTCGTTAAGTGAAAATACCCGCATCGGAACTTTATTTTCCATTGCCAAAATTGAAGCTGCCAAATCTATAACCTGAAGCTTCTTATCAACTATCTCACTAATTGAAAGTTTATCATACTTCTTTGCATTCGGATTGCTCTTAGGGTCTGAATCATAGACTCCATCGATAGCCTTTGCAAGAAGAATCGTATCTGCCTCAATTTCAATAGCACGAAGAACTACACCTGTATCAGTTGAGAAATATGGATGTCCTGTTCCACCTGCAAAAAATACGACCTGGCCATGTGCAAAATACTTGTTTGCTCTGTCCTTTGAGAACAACTTTGTAAATGAACCAACTTCAAATGGAGTGAGGATATTCGTCATCATTCCTACTGAACGGAAAATCTCCGAAACATAGATGCAGTTCATAATTGTTGCAAGCATACCAATCTGATCAGCCTTTGTACGATCGATATTTTCAGATGTACGGCCTCTCCAGAAATTGCCGCCGCCAATAACGATGCCGACTTCAATTTTGTCGTCTACCAGTTTCTTTACCTGAAGTGCAACCCTGCGGACTGTAGCTTCATCAAAACCGGTTTTCTTTTCTCCGGCGAGAGCTTCGCCGGAGAGTTTTAACATTACTCTTTTCATGTCTTATCCTTATTTTTTCTTTTTTGTGTCTATATTACCTTTGAGTTCATCAAAGAAGGATGTAGGATTAACATCAGCATAGCTCTGTGAGCAGTGACCTTCAATAACAGCACCATTGTTGATCTGTACTGACTTAGAAACGATATCACCCATTACGATAGCTGATGTATCAAGAATTACAGGACCCTGTACGTCAATATTACCCTTTACTGCGCCTGCGATAACAGCTGATGTAGCAGTAATGTTGCCAAGAATCACTGAATCCTGTCCGACCTTAACTGCGCCTTTAGAAATAACTTCACCAGTGATTTTTGCAGAATCTGCAAAGATTTCTGCTGCTGTAGAATTACCTGTGATGGTTCCGGAAATATTAAGCTTACCCTTTATATTAATATCACCGATTACTTTACCAAGAACATCAAGTGATCCATCTGCAGAAATATTACCATTAATGGTCATTCCTGCTGTAATGCTACCTGTTTCATCAGAAACGGGACCGTCATCAAACGCTCCGTTTTCAAATTCGTTTACTCCGCTTTCCATGTTGTTACTCTCCTCAAAAATGTTGTTACCCTGTTCTTCTACTGATTCAATAGTCTCTTCCGGAATCTTCTCTTCAGTTTCTTCTACAGTACCTTCTGAAACATTTTCAAAAAGATCGGACGGTATCTCCTCAGTAAGCTCCATATCCTCCAATACATCTTCCGTATTGTTTGCTGCATCTTCCAGCAGCTCAGCTTCTGCTTCGTCTGTAAGCACAAGATCATCGAGTGGCAGTTCTTCAGCCTCGGCCCCAAGTTCATCTACCTCAGCATTTTCAGCTTCTAAAACTTCATCTGCCATAGCAGATTCGTGAACTGTTGACTCAATGTCATCTTTAAAATCACTGAAAAAGCCCATTGACGCATCCTCCTTGCGTATTTTTTAGACAAAATCATTATAAAATAGTTTGAATATTTAATCAAGAAAATAAGGCTTCAGTAACCGCATCCTGGAAGTAATTATTTGCAGGGATTATAGTTCCTCCATCAATTTCAAAAACTTCCCACACAGCTCCCAACGAATTTGCAGGAATCTGGAAAGATGCCACAATGCCGTCTTTATTGTATATTTTCACACATGCGCCGGTCAGCGACATTGCATTAGAATTAAACGTTCCATTCTTAGCATTCACAGCATCTGTAAGGAAGTACTTAAATTCGGTATCGCTGCTGATCTTTACAACGACATCGTTTTTATTCTCTTTTTCACCCTTCTTAAGATCATATAAAACAGGTGTCACTGACTCGCCGTTATTTTCATAAGTTGTGACTATCTCAAATTCATCAGCAGCAAGATTAGATGGAGCTTTACTTGAAACATCCAAGAGATATACCGGATTTTTATGTACTGATTCTTCACCTTCAGGTGTCATATAAACTGTTCCCGGGCAGTACTCTACAGTTCCCGGTCTGATGCTGATGTCATCTATTTCTTTCGAAGGATAATCTCCATATGTATATTTAATATTGTACCAATCGTCTGTATTTACAGGCACATACGCTTCATAGAAGCCATCATCATTAGTAACTGCTTCTGTTGTATATGAATGAGCAACAGAGGTTATGGTCACATGCACATTTTTCAGCGTGCCGCCATCTTCGTGTGCTGCATATCCTGAAATCTTCGCAATCCCCGGCTGTGCAGCAAGCATCACATAATTTATATAAGCTCTGTTTACCAGCTCTTTTTCGAGGTCATCATACTCTGTCTTGGTAGAAGCATCCAGATTAATATAGTCAGAAGCATTGTACGTTACACCATTTTCCGTATTCTCGCAGCGCACCATCGCATCATCCTTAAATGTGCATTTCTTGCCCTTAGCGCTGTAATCAGCTTTGTACGCTGTTCCATATATGTTATCCGTATATTCATAAACATATCTGAGCGCTGCATTGTCATAATAAAATTCCTTTACATCACGCCCGCTGCTTCCATACTCGATTGAGACTATCTTAGCTATATTGTTAGTTGATGTATCTGTCCAAACGTAGAAATCCATTACAGCACCGTCAGCATCAGCTCTGGTAGTCTTAACCCTCTTCATGCTGTATCCTGAAATAGCCGCATCGATCCTCACCGCCGCTGCTGCCGCATCATATTTTTCAGAATCATCTCTCTCGCCCGGTTCATACTTTGTTTCTGAATAATCTACAGATTCTACCTTTCCTGCTGTTTTCTGGATATATGAAGCTGCCGCATCAAATGATTCATTAGATGCCGCTCCCTGCTCTACAGGTCCTTCATATCCATCATTTTCCCACTCTGCTTCTGTCGCAGCAGCTGAGCCCAATGAATCAACTATAGTAATGTCCTTGCCTGATTTAGCCGATCCACATGCTGAAGTTATCATTGCCGCTGCTATTATCGCAATAATCAATTTTTTCTTCATATTATTCTCCTAATTTAAATCCTGTCCGTAATTATAGCACACCACTGATCTGAAAAATAATTCCGGTAATAACACTAAGTACATACAAAACAGTCATTATAGTCATATTTTCTCTAAGGCTTGCATTAACTCTGAACAATACCATAAGCCCAACTCCGGCACCTGTCAAAAGACCTGTTATCATCGCAGAAAAGCTTATCATCCCTTCCAGAAACAGCTGTGTGATCGCCACAGATGCTCCACAGTTAGGAATAAGCCCTATGACACCCATGATAAAGATGCTAAGCACAGGCTTATCCATCGTAATACTGCTTACGGACTCGATTCCAACTTTCTCTATCACAAATCCAAGCAGCAGATTAACGATAAATACAAATGCCGATATCTGAACCGTATGCCTTAATGCAGGAAATACTATTCCATGATGATGTCGATGATCACTCAGATGATGCAGCTCCTCCTTACTCGTGATAACATCTTCGCAATGGCACTTCTCTCTTTCACAGAAACGCCTTATATTCGTTTCTTCCGGCACAATCCGCAAAACCACTCTTCTGACGATATCTATGGCAAAGCCCCAAAAGCATCCAACCAAAACCTTTATTAAAAGTGTCTTTATAAGAAGAGCTATCTCAACTTTTTCAGACAAAAATATCGGTATCAATTCATCAGACGTAGACATGAAGATTGCTACGACTGTTCCCACCGTCACTACTCTTCCCGCAAAAAGATTTGCAGCCGCTGCCGAAAAGCCGCACTGCGGAAAAGCTCCAAGAAGACCACCAAACAAAGGTCCAAGCCTTCCTGATCTCTTTACTAACGAAGCAAATTTCCCTTCCGTATGTCCTTCAAGATATTCCATTGCCAGATATGTCACAAAAAGGAATGGAATCAATTTAACTGTATCTATGATTGCATCAAGTATGATTTCCTGCATGATGATGATGATCCTTTCTTATCATTTAGTATAATGCAAAAAAGCAGGTCAAACGACCTGCTCCTATTCTTGTTAATGCGGAAGATGGGACTTGAACCCACACAACGTTGCCGTCACAAGATCCTTAGTCTTGCTCGTCTGCCAATTCCGACACTTCCGCATACAACT
>FOSY01000001.1:489522-546594 GCA_900114405.1 Lachnospiraceae bacterium KH1T2
TAATGCGGAAGATGGGACTTGAACCCACACAACGTTGCCGTCACAAGATCCTTAGTCTTGCTCGTCTGCCAATTCCGACACTTCCGCATACAACTTTATGTTGTTACCGCATCTCTTTGAGCTGTGCTCTCCGTGACACGAATGTTATAATACCACTACGTATCCTCCATGTCAACAACTTTTTTATATTTTTTTAATTTTCAAAAAAATGTCAGCCGCACTCAAATGCAGCTGACATATCTTTATAGATTATTCTTTTCAATCTGGTTAATGAGCGGATCAGTCTGTTCAAGAATATTCTCCATATTCTCAAATATGAATCCTTTTCTTGTAATATTAAGTCCCATGTCATTTATAGCCGCATCAACCTTATCAAAGTACTCTTCAGAAGTCCTTACGCTCTCAGTTATCGCATCAACATTACCGGCACATTCATCAAATACAGTAACCATCTTTTTATTACCATCTTCGATCTCACCGGCAACAACCTTAATGTTGTCGACAACTTCCTCTGTTTCGTTGACGTGCTTCACGGATTCCTGCATTGCCTGCCTCGTCTCATCAATAGACGACATAAGCTTGCTGTTATTAGCATTCAATACACCCATGCTGTCACCGATAGAGCTTACAAGCTCTTTGATATCTGATGAAAGCTTATTAACCTGATCTGCAACTACTGCAAAGCCTCTTCCGCTTTCACCGGCTCTTGCCGCTTCGATAGACGCATTAAGCGCCAGCAGATTCGTCTGATTTGCTATGCCGTTTATTTGATTGACCTTTTCCTGAATCTCATCGAAACTATTCTGAAATTCAGTAAATACGGACTGTACTGCAGCAATAGTGTTTTCAACAGAATCAGAGCTGTCTCTGACTCTTCCCATATTAGTATGAGTTTCATCAGCTGTACTTATCATTTTCTCTATGATCTGATCAAACGAAGCCGTAATCTCTCTAACCTTAGAAAACTGCTCCTTAAAATTATCAACTGATGTAGTTATCGCCTGCTCTTTTTCAATCACCGCATCAAATGAATCTCTGATAGCCAACAATTCATATGAAGTTGAAAGCTCTTCTTCCTGCAGTTCTTGTTTCTGCTCTGCTATAAACCTTCCAAAAGCTCTCACCGAATCAAGATCTGTTTTTAATCCGTGCCCGGTCTTTTCCTGACTATTTAAATTCTTAACAGGTTCTTCTGCCGCTTTCTTAAATCCAAACATCTGACACCCTCCTTACTCAAATACAGCAAGAACCATAGTTTGATTAACATGCTGGTTATTAAACTGCTCTCCTCCACCAATATTTCCAATATGTGTACCAAGCGTTGACATATTTTTCAAGAAGGTATCCATATAATTTTCTTTATTAAAAAGCACATATCTGTAGATACAATTACATGAGATAATAAGGTTTGCAGTCGGAAAATCGCTAGAAATCGCATTTCTGGTCGTTTTGTTTATCTCATCATAATCAAAAAGATCCAGAATATAAATTGTATCATTTTCATTTATTCTCTTATAATTCAGAAGCGATCCGCCAGGCTTAAGTGTATGCATTGAGGAAATAAAAATATTATCCTCTACAGCTCTTCCTAATGGATTCTTCAATACATTGTCTACGATCTTATCTTTAGGAATACCCAATTCCTGAGAATAAACTTCCGCTGCCGGTTTATGATCGAGCTCTATAAGCTCCTTATCTTTAAGGTTTACCTTTGTTGCAATATGCGGTTTTGCATTTTTGCTTCTTCCATAGATGTTTTCTCTGTAAACCCTTGCTTTGCCTTTAAGATTCTTAACAAGAATATATACACATGAATTCTCATAAACTTCACCATTCAGTGTAACCTGCCCAGGAGATCCCGCCGGATAGCCGAATACTGTACCCCCTATAAGAGAGATACCTGTTCTCTCAAGTGCTACACTCATTGTAGATATGAGCTTCTCTTCATCATTTGTGCAATACTCTATGCAAACTGTATCATCGCGCCCAGCCGAAATATCCTTAACACTCTTCTGAAGCACAGAAATATCATAAATCGGGCAAGTAGAAAGATTCCCTATAATCCCTGCTTCAACCTTACAATCAGATTCAAATGCAGTAACGATAAGGATCGAGTCAGAAATCTGAGTGTTCACATATGAAATACCGCTTGTACCAATCACCTGTGCATTCGGATATTTATCATGGATTAATCTTGATGCTTCCGGAAGTGAAGCATAGTCCGACATGATCAAAATTCCAGCCGGGTCTTTAATTCCAGAAGTAGCTTCAGAAACAGCACTCTGTACATTTCTATTAAAACTTGAACCAACTACGCTCTGCATTACCATGACCTCCTCATAAGTTTATGCTTCCCAAAAAAAGCGCATACTATTCATACTTTATTAATATCATTCTAACACACGCATATCTTATTTTAAATTAGTTACTTGTGCTAAACATCAAACAATCAGCGTTTTTGCCCAATTTCTTGAATATTTTTTCACACAAAAATACTGCCGTGAGTATAAACCCACAGCAGTATTTTAATTAAAAATCATCAAACAGCCTTTTCAGCATACATAAAGTACTTCATACCAAATACATTGCAATATACGCCTGATACGTTTGTCTTAAGAAGATAGAAATCATTATAGTAGTAAAGCGGAATGATCGCACCTGTTTCCATGATCATATCCTCAGCCTTATGCATCATTGCAAGACGCTTATCTGAATCTGCTTCTGACTTGATCTGCTTAAGAAGGTCAATGTACTCATCCCACTTTGGTGCAGATTCTGTCGGATTAAGACCAAGCTGCATATCATCGTTACCAGAATCATCGCCGTTAGGAGCGCAGATCTCAAGCATGTTTACAGGATCATCATAGTCTGCAAGCCAGCCTTCACGAGCAATATCAAAGTTACCATTTTTACGGTCATTAAGGAATGTCTGCCAATCCTCCTGCTGGATATCCATTGAAATACCAATCTGTGCTACATCCTGCTGAATCTGCTGGGCAATAGCGATATTTCCTGTACCATCATTTGTAAGATAGTTAAGTGTAAGCGGTGTAGATGCAGAAAGCATGTTGTTGTCATCAAACTCATAGCCTGCTTCCTTAAGAAGCTCTACTGCCTTTTCAATGTTTACTTCGATAGGATAGTATCCTACTGATGCCTCATCAGGATATGTGTAAGAGTCAGTATTTTCCTTAAACATACCGCCTTCACCATCACTCATACTGTTAGGGATGAATGTATTTGCAGGGATCTGTCCTGTCTGACCAATGTTATCTACAATGATCTGGCGATCAATAAGGTATGTGATAGCCTTACGCATTGCATTTGCCTGCTCTGGTGTCTTTCCATCAAAAAGTGAGCTGTTTACATTGAAGCCTACATAATATGTTCCAATTGTATCTGCAACATAGAAATCATCTTTGCCTTTAAGATTTGCAAGCTCATCATTAGGCGCACTGTCAATAAGGTCAAGGTTATTAGCATTATAAGCACTGAACATTGCTGTATCATCAGAAGAAAGCATGTAATCAATCTCTTCAAGCTTTACCTTATCAGCATCATAGTAATATGGATTCTTTACATATACCATTGACTCGTTGTGCTTCCACTCTTTAAGTGTGAAAGGTCCATTAGTAACAAAGCCTGCTTCTGAAGCCCATGAACCAGGGTTAGTCTCATGATCTGCAGGTGCTTCTACAGCCTCTTTCTTAACCGGCATAAATGTAGGGAATGCAAGAAGGCTTTCAAAGTAAGCACATGGTGAAGCAAGTACAGCAGTAAGAGTCTTACCATCATCGCTTGCTGTTACCTGAATATTTCCATCAGCATCCTTTGCAAAGATGTCAAAGAGATATCCATAGTCTGATGTTGTAGCAGGATCAGCAGCTCTCTTCCAAGAGTATTCAAAATCCTTTGCAGTAAGGTCAGAACCATCGCTCCACTTAAGACCATCCTTCATTGTGAATGTGTAAGTAAGCTTATCATCACTTACCTGAGTATCAGTAACAAGTGCAGGAGCTAAATTTCCATCTTTATCATATGTATAAAGACCAACAAATGAGTTTACAGCAAGTGAAGCTCCATCAACAGTACTGTTAAGAGCCGGATCAAGATGATCAGGTTCGCTGGCAAGACAAACTCTGAGCACCTTTGAAATATCAGATGTTGCACTGGCAACACCACTTGCCTTAGAGCCGCCGCAGCCTGTCAATACACTGGCAGTCATTGCACCTATAAGAAGTGCTACAATTAACTTCTTCATATAAATCTCCTCCTTTGAATCTGCATATATTATGCTTTTTCAACCTCTCTATATCTTTCCGCTCATGCGGTCAAGATCTTATTTGTTCCAACATGCAACCATGTGACCGTTTCCGCGATCTGTAAGTGTAGGGCACTCTGCCGCACATTTCTCTGTTGCATACTTACATCTTGTTCTGAATGGACATCCTGAAGGCATATTAAGCGGGCTTGGTACATCACCCTCAAGAATGATTCTCTTTGACTCTCGTGCCTTATTCGGATCAGGAATAGGTACAGCAGAGAGCAATGACAATGTGTATGGATGAATAGGTGAATCATTTAATTCATCTGCATCTGCGATCTCGACAATCTTTCCAAGATACATTACTGCGATCCTGTCTGAGATATGATGAACAATAAGCAGATCATGCGCAATGAAAAGGTACGCAACTCCAAGCTTTGCCTGAAGATCTTCAAACATATTGATAACCTGAGCCTGAATCGAAACGTCAAGCGCAGATACGGGCTCATCACAAACGATAAACTTTGGATTTACCGCAAGTGCTCTCGCAATACCGATTCTCTGTCTCTGACCTCCTGAGAACTCATGCGCATAACGTGTCGCATGCTCAGCATTAAGTCCAACAAGCTGCATAATATCAAGGATCTTATCTCTGCGCTCTTTCTTATTCGCATAAAGGTGATGGACATCGAGAGGTTCTCCAATGATATCTTCGACAGTCATACGTGGGTCAAGTGATGAATATGGATCCTGAAATACCATCTGCATCTCTTTTCTGAGTGCCGTGATATTTTTGTCCGTTACAAGCTCTCCATTGAATCTGACCTCACCTGAAGTTGGCTGATAAAGTCTCAGGAGTGTTCTTCCGACTGTTGTTTTACCACATCCTGACTCACCTACAAGTCCAAGTGTCTCGCCAGGCTTTATATTAAAGCTTACGCCGTCTACTGCCTTCAGATATGTGCTTCCAAAGAAGCCCTGCTGAACCTTAAAATGCTGTTTAAGGTCTTTTACTTCTACCAAGTACTTATTTTCTTCACTCATTCCGCTTTAAGACTCCCTTCCTCTTCGAGCTGGCGCTTTACATTCATCCAGCATGATGCATAATGTCCATCAGGCATTTCCATTTCCGGAGGAATTTCCTCAAGACAGATCTTGAGCGCATTTTCGCATCTCGCACAAAATGCACAACCTTTTGGCATATTTAACAGGTTTATAGGATTTCCGGCAATAGGAACGAGTCTTTCATTCATATTGTCTACATTCGGGATAGATCTCAAAAGTCCCTTGGTATACTCATGGCATGGTCTGTAGAAAATATCATCTGCAGTTCCGCGTTCGCAAACTCTTCCGCCGTACATTACTATGATTTCATCACACATAGAAGCAATGACACCAAGGTCATGTGTTACAAGAATGATAGCCATTCCGAGCTTATGCTGAAGCTCCTGCATCAGCTCAAGGATCTGTGCCTGAATAGTAACGTCAAGTGCTGTTGTCGGCTCATCTGCGATAAGTACGTCCGGCTCTGTAGCAAGAGCCATCGCTATCATTACACGCTGTCTCATACCACCTGAAAGCTCGTAAGGATACTGCTTGATTCTCTTTGTCGGCTCATTTACACCAACAAGCTCAAGAAGCTCTATAGAGCGCTCTGTTGCCTCTTTTTTAGTTTTATTTGTATGAAGAAGTATAGCCTCGTTTAACTGATATCCGATAGTAAATACCGGATTAAGGCTTGTCATAGGGTCCTGGAAGATGATACTGCACTTTTTACCGCGGAACTCTTCCATCTGCTTTTTATTATATTTAAGGATATTTTCACCTTTATAAAGGATCTCTCCTTCAACAACACGTCCTGTATCTGCAAGTATCTGCATGATAGAATATGCTGTAACACTCTTGCCGGAACCCGACTCGCCTACTACTCCGAGTATCTTTCCTCTTGTAAGGTTAAATGACACACCATTTACCGCTTTAACCTCACCTTTATCTGTAAAGAACGATGTATGGAGATTCTTCACCTGAAGAACTGCCTGTTCATCATTTTCCCTAACTTTCTTTTTTACATCCATATTTGCAATATCCATTAGATTTCCTTTCAGAACTCTTTTCTGTTCTCAATACATACTCTGTCTTACTTGCGAAGTTTAGGATCAAATGCATCTCTAAGTCCGTCACCGAGAAGGTTAAACGCCAATACTATAAGGCAGATCATCACAGCCGGGAATACAAGTTTAAGAGCATTTGATGCCATTGCCTGTCTTGCAGAATTCGCAAGGCTTCCTAACGATGGCATTGGAAGCGCAACTCCAAGTCCAAGGAATGAAAGATAACTTTCAGTAAATATAGCTGAAGGAATCTGAAGTGCTGTAGCAATGATTATCACGCTTATACAGTTAGGAAGAATATGCTTTCTGATAATATGTCCCGGTTTAGCACCTATTGACTTTGCTGCAAGTACATATTCATTTTCCTTGATTGAAAGGATTTCAGCTCTTACAAGTCGTGCCATTCCAACCCAATAAAGAAGTCCAAATACAAGGAAGAGTGAAACCATGTTAGAGCCAAGGTTTCCAATCACTGGAAGTCCATTTAAATTAAGTGTTTCTCTAAATACAACTGAGAGCAAAATTATAACGAGCAAATCCGGAAGTGAATAAATGATATCCACTATTCTCATCATGACCAAATCGATCTTTCCTCCGGCATATCCTGAAATAGCTCCATAAAGTACACCGATGCAAAGAACAACTATACTTGCAAAAAGTCCAACAAACAGTGAAACTCTTGTACCGTAAATAACTCTGATGAAATAATCACGGCAGAGCTCGTCTGTTCCCATGATATGAGGAAATACTTTTCCACCCTGAGCGATATACTGCTGCTCCATCGCAGAAAATTCAAAAGGTCCAAGATTCTTAGCAGATGCATCTCTCACGCCGTTGATTGAAATGATCTCCTCGTACGAATATGGCACAAACGCAGGTACTACAGTTATCAACAGGAGAACCAGCACAAGGACTATGATACTTCCTACTGCAAGAGGATTCTTCATAAGCTTTTTCATACCATCCTTAAAGAATGTAGTAGACTCACTCATGACGTCTGCCTGACGTTTTTCCTCATCTGTCGCTTTTTCAAACTTTTTAAGGTCGATCTGAGAGCTTAATATATTTTTCTTCGGCATTTCCATTTCTGATTTCTCCTTTATTCAAACTTAATTCTCGGATCTACCAGCTTGTAGACCAAATCAGAGAGAAGATTAACTACAACCATCAATACTGCAAGGAAAATTGTTGTTCCCATGATCATTGGATAATCACGATTAGTGATAGAATCAACAAACTTCGAACCAAGACCTCCGATTGTGAAGATAGTTTCTACAACAAGACTTCCTGTAAGGATTGCTGCTGTCATTGGTCCAACGTAAGTAATTACCGGTATAAGAGCATTTCTAAGTGCATGCTTGAAGATCACGCTTATGATTGGAACACCCTTTGCCTTTGCTGTTCTCACATAATCCTGTCCAAGAACATCCAACATACTTGTCTTTGTAAGACGTGTGATATATGCCATCGGATAAAGCGAAAGTGAAATAACCGGAAGGATATAGTTCGGATTGTATGAGCTCCAAACAGGAATCAGCTTTAACTTTATGCAGAACACCAGCAAAAGCAGTGACGCAAGTACAAAGCTTGGTACAGCTGTAGCCAACGTTGCCATGAATACGATAAGTCTGTCCGCGAATTTATTTCTGAACAAAGCAGCTATACTACCAAAAATAATTCCGCATATCAGCGCCAATACCATCGCTATCAATCCAAGGTGTGCCGAAACTGCAAATGCTTCCGAAATCGTAGTTGCGATATCACGACCTGTTTTAAGTGATACACCGAAATCGCCATGAGAAAGGTTACCCATGTAGATCAAAAACTGCTTCCAAACAGGCTGATCAAGATGAAATCTCGATTCAAGAACAGCTTTTACAGCTGCTGACTGAGCCTTTTCCGAATTAAACGGGCCACCAGGAATTGCATTCATGGCAAAAAACGTGATAGCACAGATAATCAGGATTGAGACGATTGCAAGAACGATTCTTTTAATTACATACTTCGCCATACTAATAGTTTCCTCCTATTCGCTTAACGCGTTATAACTTTAGCGCACTAAATTCAGAAGGTAAAAAAAATACCTCTGACCTGCTGCATTGTCACATTCTAAAGCAGTACCCGCTCTTATCTCGAAGCCTTCAATATGAGGTACATTCGAGTCGCGCCATAAGCTTAATCATGAATGTGTCAAAACACTCGTACTTTTTTAATATTTATAACTAAATTATTCATTTTGAATACCTGTATACGATTATACATGTACATCAACTACGAACAATTGTCTATTGTACACGCACTTTTTTTCAATGTCAATACACAAAAATTACATGATATTTTCATTTTGTATCAGTACACGTGCATTTTATTTTCATGTTTTCCTTATATTTTAAGCCTTTTAAGGCTTGGTTTTTACCAAAAAGCTGCACAAACGCCTCAAAAAAAATTGTTGTTTTTAAATTAATTCCCGCTTATTTTTTAAAAAATTAAAAAGGCATGCCCAAAAAGGCACGCCTTTCAAAATGTTTTTTATGCACTCTATATTGATTAATTATGCAAAAGTTCTATTTGGATCAAACCAGTCCCTGAGCCTTCATTGCATCAGCAACCTTAAGGAAACCTGCGATATTTGCACCTGCAACATAGTTACCTGCGAATCCGTATTCCTTAGCTGCTTCATCAAGATTATGGAAAATATTAACCATGATTCCGTGAAGCTTGTTGTCAACTTCTTCAAATGTCCAAGAAAGTCTTTCGCTATTCTGGCTCATCTCAAGTGCTGATGTAGCAACACCACCTGCATTTGCTGCCTTACCGCCAACAAAGAGAACCTTATTAGCAAGAAGATATTCTGTAGCTTCATATGTTGTAGGCATGTTAGCGCCTTCACATACTGCTGTAACACCATTAGCAACAAGGAGCTTTGCATCCTCAAGTGTAAGCTCATTCTGTGTTGCACAAGGAAGAGCAACATCACATTTAACGCTGAATACGCCTTTTCCTTCATGATACTGAGCACTTGGTCTCTGTGCTGCGTACTCTGTAAGACGTGCTCTCTTAACTTCCTTAACTTCCTTAAGAAGTGCAACATCAATTCCTTCAGGATCATAGATCCAACCTGTTGAATCACTGCATGTTACAGGCTTTGCACCAAGCTGCTGAGCCTTCTCAATAGCATAAGTTGCAACATTTCCTGCACCTGAAACAACAAGTGTCTTGCCTTCAAGGTCTATTCCATTGCTCTTGAGCATTTCCTGTGTAAGATAAAGAAGACCATAGCCTGTAGCCTGTGTTCTAGCAAGTGATCCGCCATATGTAAGACCCTTACCTGTGAGAACACCTTCATAAAGACCTGTGATTCTCTTATACTGTCCATAAAGATATCCGATCTCACGTCCGCCAACACCGATATCTCCAGCCGGCACATCGACATCAGCACCGATATATTTATAAAGCTCAGTCATGAAGCTCTGGCAGAATCTCATAACTTCAGCATCACTCTTTCCATGAGGATCGAAATCGCATCCGCCTTTACCTCCTCCGATTGGAAGACCTGTAAGTGAATTCTTGAAAATCTGCTCAAATCCAAGGAACTTGATGATGCTAAGATTTACTGATGGATGGAAACGAAGACCGCCCTTGTAAGGTCCGATTGCTGAATTAAACTGTACGCGGTATCCGTTATTTACATGTGCAACGCCATTATCATCAACCCAAGGTACTCTAAAGAGAATCTGCCTCTCAGGTGTAACGAGTCTCTCAATAAGAGCTGTTTTTCTATACTCAGCCTCATTTGCGTCTATAACTGTTCTAAGAGATTCAAGAACTTCTTTTGTTGCCTGAAGGAATTCAGGCTGAGATGCATTCTTCTCAGCAAGCATGCTGAGGACTTCGTCTGTATATGACATTGTTCTACCTCCAAGTTATTCACTTCCCAGGTCGTATTCACTGGCTTTTTCTTTTAGTTCACGTTTAAGATAATATACTATATCGTTTTAAAAATCAATACATTAACGTATTAAATTCCTAACGTGTCAAACAATTGTATTAATATTTATGCAGCATCAAACATTCTAAAAAAAGACGCAGCAACAGCTGCGTCTTTACTTACTGAACAGAAACTACGTCTGAACGAACGTATCCTGTACTTCCCTTATAGTCGATCTTGTACCAATCGCCTTCTTTACCATAAATCTTATATGTATCGCCCTTGTATGCGCTACCAATCTTTGCAGCGTCAGTACTTGCCTCACCACGGACAGTGATAGGCTCAGAAACAACAACCTTCTTACCCTTTACAGAGTCACTATCGGTTGATGAAGTCTCATTTGATGTTGTTGTCTCCTCTGCTGCAGCAGGAGTCTCTGCCGGCTGAGCTGCTTCTTCTGTGTTAGTATTTGCAGACTCATCGCTTGCTACCTGACCAGCCACTACAGTATCACCCTGTGCAGTTGTAAGGAAATCAGAGCGAACATAGGCTTCTGTATCCTTATACTGAATCTTGCTCCAACCATTTTCCTCACTCAGACGAACGAATGAATCACCGGCCATTGCTGTACCTACTTTTTCACCATTTTCGTCAGGTGTAGAACGAACGTTAACAGTATCTGTTGTTGTAACACGGACGGTAGCTGCATCAGCTTCCTCTGTGGCAGAATTATCCGCAGAAATAGTAGAAGAATCAGCCGCATCAACCTTTGTCTGAAGAGATGTCATGAATGCCGCAAGAGTAGGATCTGACTCCATATTCTTCTGGTAAAGCGTATCTACTTCTTCAAGGAGAGAATTAACGTCATCAACGCCTGCTACCTCTGTTATGTACTGCTTTTCATTCTCCGGAAGAGTTGAAATGCTCTTAAGAGAGTAATCTTTTCCATTCTTTATAAGATAGAATGTTGAAAGACCAGGTGCAAGTGTATCAATATTCTTGAACTTGATCTCATAATATACAAATACAATAAATGAGTTTTCTTCTGGTCCTGCTACAGTATAGCATGACATATTCTCATAGTCTTCTGTGTATGTCGCACGAACACTCTTCTTTGCCTTATCGTCATCAGAAAGAGTCTCACCAAGGCTCTCAAGAGTATCGAAATCTGCTTCCGCAAGTGCTTTATAATACTTTGTGAAGAATGAATTAATTTCTTCGTATGCGTTCTGCTCAAGTGTCAAATTATCAGGAACAGGTATTGGCTCTGTGCTTACCTCTTCCGAAGATTCTGTCGTTTCTGCGACCTTAGAACCTTTATTATCTCCTTTGCCACGCTGAACTGAAAAAACTATCAAAACTATAACAAGTAGTACAAATAAAACTCCAACTGCAACATACTGATAATGCTCTGCAATAAATTTTTTTACGTCATTGAATTCCAACTTTGTTTCTTCCTTTCAACATGAAAAATATTTTAATCAATAATTACAACAAAGCACAAGGCTTCACACAATACACGGTCTGCGAAAAAACATGCAGACCGGCTTATAAAATGCGTTTGGAGGGATTCGAACCCTTGACACCAGGCGTCGGAGGCCTGTGCTCTATCCAGCTGAGCTACAAACGCTTGTTTGCAATATTATACAATCTCATAACGTACTTTCAAATGATACCACAACGCATTTAAAATAACAATCGAAATATTACAAAAATGTTACATTTAAGTGGTTAAATTTTTGTGAATAAGACCCGTACATATGTACAGGTCTTGAAAAATCACTCAAAAGTCTTAAATAATGCATCTGACAACGTCATAATTTAAGCTGTTTACACGCATATTATCTGATTTTCACCACAACCTTTTCTGCAGCACAGTCATAATAGTAAATACTGTCTGACAAAAAGTCTTCTCTTGAAACTTCGCTTCTATTGATGCTGACAACCATTTCTTTCAAACAGTCCTCATCTATTTCATCCGTATCCGGAACGATTATAAGCTCATGTACAGAAGATGGCAAGATATAAAATCCACATCCGAGCTTTTTAGACAAATTTTTCAATTTATCCACCCTCAAAACTCCCGATGCTCCATATGCATAATTCACATTTGTGAGAACATACATCAGACCACCAATGATATCGCTGCACTCTTCCTGCGTGAGATCATTCACCATTTCGCCAAACCTTTTGATAATAACTTTATCCGTATTTTTAAGGTTATGCTCCGCCGCTTCTTTAACATCATCTACTGTGATACCCCAATAATGAATATGCGAATTTCGTATCGTTATACTTCCATTAAAGTCAGAGAAATCAATAGTATAAATGATCGCAAGATCAAGATATTCCTCATATGGAGTATCCTCAAGCAGCTTTTTATTGCTCTCCCTATTTATCAGCCTTACATTTATCCTATCTTTTATCTTTGAGAAATCAGAGAATAAACTTCCTACATCCAGATCCGGTCTTCCTTTTGCCTTATATATCCTCAGGATATCATTTTCAGCTTCAGTCAAACTGACCTCTTTATCTATATACCGCTTATATAGCGGTTCAAGATATATTGTCGGTGCAACTAACGTTCCTTTTTCACGAAGAGAGACACCATTGAGTTCCACAGAATTATTCTTTATCGCAGTTACTCTTTTAACTTCAAACTCCGGTCCGCAAATATCCGCAAGGTCACTTACGATTTTGTCAATAAAAGCTTCAAAAGTCAAAACTTCAGCTTCTCTGCTAACTCTGCTGTCACGCGCTATTCTTTTTTCCATTTTTCCTCCAAAGTAGGAGAAATCAAAAATTGAAAATATGATCGAATCGATCAGAAAGAAAAGAAATGAAATAAAATATCTAAGCCGGATATCATCCGGCTTAGATAAACAAGCATTATGCTCTTGAAAGATACTCGCCTGTACGTGTATCGATCTTGATCACGTCGCCCTGATTTACAAAAAGAGGAACACTTACCTGAGCTCCTGTCTCTACAGTTGCAGGTTTAGAAGCACCTGTAGCTGTATCGCCCTTGAAACCAGGCTCTGTCTCAGTAACCTCAAGCTCTACAAAGAGTGGAGGCTCGATTGCGAATACAGAACCATTGTAAGAGTTGATCTTGCATGTCTCATTTTCTTTTACAAACTTCATTGAATCGCCAGCAATCTCTGCGTTGATAGAGATCTGCTCATAAGATTCTGGATCCATGAATGTGAAAAGATCGCCATCGCTGTAAAGATACTGCATATCCTTTCTGTCAATACGAGCAGCCGGGAATTTCTCAGTAGGACGGAATGACTTTTCAACCACACCTCCATTGATAATATCCTTATATTTAGTTCTAACAAAAGCAGCGCCTTTACCAGGCTTAACATGCTGGAATTCGATAATCTGACATACCTTTCCTTCAATTTCGATAGTCATACCATTTCTGAAATCACCTGCAGAAACCATTAAATATTCCTCCTTAAAATGAACACACGTAAAATACTAAAATATTTTACACTAACAATAGAACTATTTCAACTATTTTTTTCAATAATGGCATCCATGGCCTCCAAATAGCCTTCCAAACCGTGGCCTACTATCTGCATGTCGCATACAGGAGACGTCACAGAAACATTTCTAAACTCTTCTCTGCTATGGATATCAGAAATATGTATCTCGACCTTCGGGAATGTATGAAATGAGTCTAATGCATCACGAATAGCATAGCTGTAATGCGTATATGCTCCCGGGTTGATAACTATGCCATCTGTCCCATCAAAATATGCCAGCTGTATCCTGTCGATAATGCCGCCTTCCGAATTTGACTGAAAACATTCAACGTCAACTCCCTTTTTGGAAGCATGTTCATGTATCATTTTTACAAGGCCATTATAATCTGTCGTGCCGTATACATTCTTGTCCCTGATTCCGAGAAAATTAAGATTAGGTCCATTGATAACCAAGATTTTCATAATTCTCTTATTCCTTTTCTTCTGCCATGCATTATTGCCTTAAGTTCATTTATCACTTCATCAAGATCTTTTTTATCGATATGCAATACATAATCAGCCGCATCAAGATACGCCTCTTCCCGCTCTGCAAGAAGTCTGTCTATCTTCTCTTCCTTATTTTCACCTGCAAGCATCGGCCGCGTATTATCTTTCCCGCTCAGCCTTTTTTTCAGAAAGTCAGCTTCCGCCTTAAGATAAACTACCGTTCCCAGTCTTTTCATGATCTTTCTGTTCTCAGCTCTTACTGGCATCCCGCCTCCAACAGATATGACCTCATCATATTTTTCAAGTGAAGCTTCTCTCTCTGTAAGATATTCTGTCTCCATATTTCGGAAAGCTTCTTCACCATAGTCTTCAAAAATGTTCGCGATTGTTTTTCTGTTTTTCTGCTCGATCTCGCCATCTGTGTCTGTAAACTTGATCAAAAGGTTTTTGGCCAATTCCCTGCCGTATGTACTTTTTCCGCTTCCCATAAATCCTTCAAGAATTATTTTTGCCATACCGCCTCCGCAAGTCTTTTTCTCGCCTCATCAACAGCTTCATCAGATACTTTTTTATTCATAAAGAGCTGATAGCTTTCAACAGCCTGATATAAAAGCATCGGCAATCCATTATGAACTTCCGCACCATGTTCTCTAGCCAACCGCATAAATTTAGTTTCTGCCGGTCTGTAGATCAGATCTACAACACTTTCTACATGCTCAAAAAAGCCCGCATCCTCGATAGGCGAAAGATCTGCATTCGGCGCAAGACCCACACTGGTACATTGAATACATGGGTATTTATCAACGAGAACATCCCTCCATCCACTCAAAGGATATATCTTTATTTTCTCATATTCGCCAAATACACTCACAGCTTTTTCAACACTCCTGTTGAAAAGCAGTATTTCTTTAACATTTGCTGAAAGCAGAGCATGGATAACAGCGTTTGCCGCCCCTCCAGCTCCAACTACTATAACCTTCCTGTTTTCTACAGAAATGCCGGCCTCCGCAAGCTCTCTCATGAAACCAAGCGCATCTGTATTATAACCCTTACTTCCATTGTCGTTAAAAACAACAGTATTTACCGCGCCTATTCCCTCTGCTAGAGCATCTATTTCATCCAAATACTGCATAACATTCTTTTTATGCGGCACAGTAACATTCAAGCCTTTTATTCCGAGCGCACATGCGCCATCGATAGCCTGCTTAAGTCCCTCACCATACACGTGAAAAGGAAGATATGCGGTATTGTTGCCATCCACTTCTGCAACCGCATTATGTATAAGCGGCGATAACGTATGCTCAACCGGATCACCAATCAGTCCAAGTACAGTAGTCTTTCCATCAATGTCAATCACTCAGTTGTCTCCTTTTGTAAAAATGCAGAACAATTTTTTCAAGGTAACGCTTTAAAACTATCTGAATCTCTTCTTTCGGATTTATAGGATGTACAAGAATACTGTGTATTCCTGTCCGACGAGCTCCCCAAACATCCGTAAAGAGCTGATCCCCAACAAATAATGTATTTTCTTTATTAGTTCCGAGTTTTTCCATCGCACGCAGATATCCTCCACGCGCAGGCTTATTTGCCTTGTAAATATACATGCATCCCACTGCATCAGCAAATTTCTTAACGCGCGGTTCTTTATTGTTTGAAAGAACCAATGCCTTAAATCCAATTTTTTCAAGTCGTTTGAAAAATTCCACCGCATTGGCATCTGCCGGTGCATCATGCGGCACAAGGGTATTATCGATATCAAAAATAACACTCCTGTAACCACTCTCATACATTTTTTCAAAATCTATTCCATATGTTGACTCGACATACTCATCCGGATAAAAAGTCTCAAACACTAAATAAAACTCCTAACATAAAAAATTTTAAAAAAGAAGACCATGTAAACACGGTCTCCTTCACGATTAATCATTTCATTACTTTCTGCAGCTCGTCCATAAACGAAGCTACATCCTTAAATTCTCTGTAAACGCTCGCAAACCTGACATATGCAACAGCATCGAGTTCTTTAAGCTTGCCCATAACGATTTCTCCGATCATGGAGCTTTGAATCTCTCTGTCGCCCGAATTGAAAACTTCTGTCTCAACAGAATTCACAAGTTCAGATATCTGCTTTGCAGATACCGGTCTCTTATGACATGCTCTGAGCACACCGCCCTCAATCTTCGTTCTGTCATATGATTCACGATTATTATCTTTTTTTATTACCATCATCGGAATAGTCTCAACCTTTTCATAGGTTGTAAATCTCTTCCCACAATCATCGCAAACTCTTCTGCGTCGTATTGCCGAGTTATCTTCAGCAGGACGCGAGTCTATAACTCTGGTATTATCATGCTGGCAAAATGGGCATTTCATATATGTACCTCATTAATTTCTTTTAAGGAAATCCGGCACCTTGATGGATTTCGGTTCCACATGCGTTGGTAAAGGCCGTGTCTGATACGGCTGATTACCTGACGGCTGAACATTACTTGGCGGAGTCTGTCTAACAGGCTGGTTAGCAAATCTCTGAGGGTTGAATGGAGCATTCCCCGCCTGTGTTCTAGGCTGTGCCACGAATGTAGAAGCAACTCTCTGCTGAGCAACTTCACTTTCATCAAGCCCAGTTGCAATAACAGTGATCTTTACGAAGTCTGCTTCTGAATCATCCTGCTTTGCACCAAAAATAATGTTTGTGTCTTCACCTGTGAGTGACTGAACATAGTTAGCTGCATCTGATGCATCAAAAATAGTAATATCACCAGATACATTAACAATAACATTTGATGCACCACGAATTGTTGTTTCGAGAAGCGGGCTTTCTACAGCCAGCTTTACAGCATCATTTGCCTTGTCATCACCCTTAGCCATACCGATACCAATATGTGCAATTCCCTTGTCTTTCATTACTGTACGAATATCAGCAAAGTCAAGGTTAATAAGAGCAGGAACATTGATAAGGTCAGTTATTCCCTGAACCGCCTGCTGTAAAACTTCATCTGCTTTCTTCAATGCATCTGCAAATGTTGTCTTACGGTCAACGATTTCAAGGAGCTTATCATTAGGAATAACGATAAGAGTATCAACTGCCTCTTTCATTTTCTCTATTCCGCCCTTGGCATTTGTCATTCTTGTACGAGCTTCAAACTTAAACGGCTTTGTAACAACACCTACTGTAAGAATGCCCATTTCTTTTGCAATTCTTGCAATAACCGGTGCAGCACCTGTTCCGGTACCACCACCCATTCCGCATGTTACAAATACCATATCATAATCTTTTACAGCATTACTGATTTCTTCCTGACTTTCTTCAGCAGCTTTTTCGCCAACTTCAGGCTGTGCACCTGCACCCAGTCCTCGTGTTAGCTTTTCTCCAATCTGCAGAAGTCTTGGAGCCTTGCAATGCTGGAGTGCTTGTTTATCAGTATTTACACCGATTAAATCCACGCCCTCTACTTTTTCATCAACCATTCTGTTGACTGCGTTATTTCCTGCCCCGCCAACTCCTACTACCAGGATCCTGCAGGACGAAATCGCTTCATCTTCCTTTATCTCCAGCACAGATAATTCCTCCTTTTATCTCCCTCACGTATTTCGGATTAATTTTAATACAATCTATCTAATTTATAATATAATTTTTTGTGCGAATAATCAACCATTTCACTAATCTTTTTCAAATGTAATGTAGTCGTTTTTATCTTCTTCAGTATAATTTTCCATATGAAGAATGCCCTTCATATCGCCCAATTCAGGAACAATGTATTGAAGTTTTATCATTTTTTCATCAATATTGTCCATCGAACCCAGCGCAACTCTTGCATTACCAAAAAATAATGTGATTGAATCCGCTCCTGCAAAGTATATGTTATCACAAAATATGGAGTACTTATCCAACATTTGCGTAATTGAAAGAATTTCCTGAAAAATTTCATCATTTTCGATCGGAAGCTTTTCATACATTACACAGGCATTAAATTTAAGCCCCTTTATTTCCGGTATATTATTTTTCTTTTCAGCAGTACTTTCAACAATTATACCATCTTTGTCAAAGTACATGTAATTCCCCAAATATGAAACACACCCTGCGATTGCCTTCTCATAAACCTGAATCGTAATTTCCGTCGGAGTATCGAACCTTATATCAATACGTTCAATAAACGGTATATTTGAATCTTTTTTTATCAAACGCTTCACTCTCAAAAAAAGTGAGTTACTATCCAACGGCCCCTTCAAAACCATATCGCGAATCTCATCCTGCGTATATTGCTTATTTCCGTCTACATGCACGATCGAAATATGATACGTGCGAAACAGATATATAAAAACCCCAAGCAATACCGCAGCCGCCGCCACAGTAATAAGGATAGCTTTTCTTATTCTGCTCATGCGTCGTTTTCTTCCCATTTATCGCCATTAACCTCTTTATCAATATATCTGCGTTGCTGCTTTTGCCCTCGAAACATTTAGAGCAATACCTATTTCCATCATCAAGAATACTATCGAAGTTCCTCCATACGATATGAACGGCAACGTAACACCAGTATTTGGAATGGTATTTGTTACAACCGCGATATTCAGCACTACCTGAAGTGAAATATGCGCCATCACCCCTACTACAAGAAGCGAACCGAAAAGATCCGGAGCCGCATTGGCAATCAGCAAAAATCTCCATATCAATATAGTAAACATCAATATTACTGCAAGAGCTCCCATTAAGCCAAGCTCCTCACAGATAATGGAAAAGATCATATCATTTTGGGCTTCAGGAACAAATCCAAGCTTCTGAGTACTCTGCCCAAGTCCTTTTCCCAACACACCACCTGAGCCTATGGAGTACAACGCCTGAAGCGTCTGATATCCTTTACCGGAAGCATCTGCCTCCGGATTAAGCCAGGCCTGCACTCTTCCAAGTCGGAATGTAGTCAAAGCTTTCGGCACAAGTCCATGCGAAACTGCATATATAACGCCAAAAACGCCTCCTCCAACAAAAATTGCTCCAATAACATAGTATACATATCTAGGCGTTGCGACAAAAATCATAATAGCTGTAATTCCAAGCAATATTATCGCAGAGCTCATATTTCTTGTAATTACATAGATCATCATTGCAAGAATAATGCCCGGTATCATTCCGACAATTAAATCTTTAAGACTTTTAAGGCTTTTATGCATAACGCATATCTTTGCCGCCACAAAAACTATAAGTCCGAGCTTTGCTGCCTCCGCAGGCTGTAACGATACTCCCACATTTATCCAGCGTCTCGCACCGTTGATCTCCATTCCAAGCGGAGTGATTACCAAAAGTATAAGAAAGGCCGATCCCAAATATGTGAGCATAGCAAGCTTTCTCCAAACATGATAATCAATCCTTGAAACAATTATCATTACTGCCAGTCCAATAACCGTAGCTCTCAGCTGGCTCATCAGATAATATGTTGAATCCTTGAACTTAACGCTTGCCTCATACGAGCTCGCCGAATAAACCATTATAAGTCCGAAACAAAGCAGCAGGACAACAACGATAAGCATACTATAATCCATATATAAGCTGCTTTTTTTCTTCATAACCCTCTCTCCAAACATGCATAAATCTTCGTCATCAATATAACCGTTATCGTCTAACTATCATATATGCAACAAAGCAAAGAAGTGCTGTAAGCAGCGAAAACATCTTTACCACCTTGACCTCACTCCAGCCACCAAGTTCAAAGTGATGATGTATAGGTGCCATCCTGAAAAATCTCTTTCCGCCTGTTGCCTTAAAGTAAAGCACCTGAATTATGACAGACACAACTTCTGCAAGATAAATGAATGCTACAAATATAAGCAGTATCGGCATCTTGAGCATAAGCATTGCCGCAGCTACAAATCCGCCAAGAGCAAGAGAACCTGTATCTCCCATGAAAACCTTTGCCGGATGCCAATTGTAAATCAAGAATCCAAGCAGTGCTCCCAGCATAGCTCCGGCTGCAGGTGTTATCTGCACGCCTCTATTGATAGAAACAAATGCCAGGAATACACAGATTACAGCTGTTACTGTACTAAGCAGTCCATCAAGTCCATCCGTAAAGTTAGAACCATTTACCGTACCGATAATAACAACAAACAAGAACGGTATTGTCATGATTCCCATGTTTATGTACATATCTTCCGCATTAGCTGAGAAGAATGCAGAAAAAGGAACCAGCATATCAAACGAAACTTGTGTAAAATTATGCATATACCAAAGCAAAACACCTGTAACGATAAACTGACATGCCATCTTCTGCCATGCTCTTAAACCTAGATTTCTTTTCATAACGACTTTTATATAATCGTCAATAAAACCAACCAGTCCAAACCCGAGTGTTGCAATAATGATAGGAATGATATTCTTATTACCTATTGCAAAAAATCCTGCAACAAGTACAAACGCAATTATAAATATCACACCTCCCATAGTCGGCGTTCCTGTCTTAACTTTATGTGAAGCCGGGCCTTCTTCTCTTTCCGTCTGGCTTGCCTTGAGTCGCCTAAGTCCAGGTAAAACGACAATACCAAGCAGCCCCGATATCACAAAAGCAGCTGCCAAGGCAATAAAAAATCCTGTGATCATTGTTAAATAACATCCTCCTGTATCGTGACGTATTATAAATCAATACGATCGCTATTTCAACAATCGTATTAGTTTGCTTCTGTCATAAATGACGAAACACCATTTATAGGTTCCAGTGTCCTAGGATCAAGCACCTCTCCTGTTGCAGGATCAAGCGGATAACCTGTTTCCGGATCATACGATATCTTATTTTCTGATATCACATTTCCAGCACTGTCATAAGAAACTGTCTCCGGCGGATTGATAACAATCGCATCCTCGCTCTCACTCATGTTTTCGATTCCATCTGCACTTACAGAATTCTCGCTGACACCATCTGAACCTATAAAGAACTCACCCTGCTTTTCCTGCAGCTCTGCCATCTCATCTTCCGAAATTTCCTCTGTAGGGAAAATATTCAGATAAGGAAGAACCTCTGTCATAATGTCCTTGTTTAATACAGTTGCAAGTCGTGTGGACTCAGCCTGATACTGCGTATTCGGTCTGTCTATTACAACATAGCAGAGCACCTGCGGATTGTCCGCCGGAACATAACCCATGAATGAAATCAAGTAATTACCGTTCTTTCGAGGATAAGTCTCAGCTGTACCGGTCTTACCGCCTTCTGTATAGCCAGCCGGTCTTGCAGACCAACCAGTACACTCGGACGGGTCACTCATAACGACCGTCTTAAGCATATCACGCATTTTCTGCGAGGTGCTTTCACTTATCACCTGTTTCATCACTTTATTATCAATTTCTTTTATAACAGCACCTTTTGAATTTTCAATCCTGCTGACAACATGCGGCTGATAATAATATCCGCCATTGATCAATGCTGAAAAACCGGCAGCCATCTGTATCATTGTTACATTGAAGCCCTGTCCGAAAGACGCAACTGCAAGGTCAGTCTGTCCCATTGACTCATCAAAGGTAAGTTCACTCGCATTAGCTTCTCCGTACAGATCCACATTCGTTTTGAGTCCAAAGTTGAATGTTCTGTTGTACCTAAGCCATTCGTCTGTTCCCATCGAAAAGGCAATATTCATAAGCACAACGTTGCATGATTTAGCCAATCCCTGCTGAACTGTGAGCAAACCGTCACCAAGCTTATTGTGACAGTGGATATTGAAACCACCCACTGCAAGATAGCCCGGACAGTTATAAGTTTCATTACCCGTTATCTTTCCTGCGTCTATTGCACCTGCCACAGTGAAAGGCTTCATTACAGAACCCGGCTCATATGAGTCTGATATACAGAAGTTTCTCCATACCTGGTTTTTAGCCTCTGTTACCGCATCCATAGCAGTAGGAGTATCACTGCTTACGGACTCTGAAGACACGCTGCTGTCAGCACTTATCTTTTCACTTTCTGCCTGCTCTATCATTATCGCATTTGCAGAAATGCTGTTCTCCGACGTTGATGTCTTTAGATATTCTGCAAGTTCCGTAGGATCGATCTTTTCAGGATCATTCAGATCAAATACCGGATAACCTGCCATAGCGTATATCTCACCATTATTAGGATTCATAATTATAACGCCGACATTTTTAGCTGCGAGACCTTCTCTATAAAAGTTGTTATACTTTTCATAGAAAAGCTTAATATGCTTCTCTGCAATAGACTGAATATTGGTATCAATCGTTGTTACAAGCGTATTTCCATCCTGCGCTTCCTGAATGGCATCTTCCATTACCGCCTCATCATTCAGATATCCATATTCACGTCCATTTATGCCATTGAGAGTATCATTGTAATATCCCTCAAGACCATAAAATCCTGTATTATTACCAAGAACGAAGCCCACAACATCACACGCAAGCGAATTATATGGGTACTTTCTAAGATAATCTTCCTCAAACCAAACACCATCAGGCTTTATGTTTACTGTCTCACCATCTGCATTGTTAACAGAAACACTCGTCTTCATGACTTCTTCAAACTCTTCTTTTTTCTTATAGTCCAATCTTTTAAGAAAAACTCTGTATCTCGAAGAAGGATTTTTAGTCGTATATTCTCTTACACTATCAATATCCAACTCTGGGAAATGCTCCTGCAGTGCCTTGATGGTAAGTTCATAGTGCTCATCATCATTTTCATGCATCTGCTTGGAGTCAATAACCAGATTATATACTTTTTCAGAATAAGCCAGACGGCTTCCTTTTCTGTCAACAATATCTCCTCTTCTGTACGGAAGGACCTTTGACGAGGCCTGCTGCTGAGAAAGTACTTGCCGTTTATAGGCATCACCATTTTGTTCATTGATAACATATAGCCTATAAAACAGAAAAACAAAAGCTGCTAGTACCAATGCAAAGAGTACCATCAGCTTTTTCTTCATTCTAAATGTAAACTTCTTCACCTTACTCATATGCCACCACCATTGTAAGCCAAATAAATGCAGGTGCAGCAAACGCACCTGCATCCTTTATTTATCATTTCTTATCAGGGATTTCACCATACTGTCTTACATAATCATCATCTTTTCCTGAGATACCCACAACCTGATTTTCATCAGGATATCTCATTCCATATTCAGTCATGGCTTTTTTCTTAATTTCTTCCAAATCTACCGAAGCAACTATTCTGTCATACTCTTCGTCGTTAGACTGCTTAAGAGTACTGTACTTCGTCTCAAGCTTTGAGATCACTTTCTGACTTGCAGTAATCTCAGATCTCAAGCGTACATACCAAATAAGTACCGAAGCTGCAGTTAATATGGCAAAGATCCAAAAGCATACGTATGCCGTACTCATAGAAACTGCCCTATGCGGACGCTCTGGTATCACTTCAGCCTGCTTTTTTCTGACAGCTTTCCTTCTGGCTGGTCTTACCTCGACCTTTCTGACGGTATTACCATCAACATACACACTATTATTATATTTTCTTTTCGACGTATTTCGAACACGTCTGCGACTTCTCATATTTCTGCTCATACTAGCTCCCCTTTTAAGCGGATTCACACCCCATATAAATGAACCCTACTCCTATCAACTGCGTTCAAAAATCCTAAGCTTTGCACTCTTGGATCTTGAATTTTCCTCCATTTCCTCATCTGATGGAAGAATCGGTTTACGTGTGATAACTTTTCCCTTCGACTTTTTACCACAAACGCACACTGGAAATTCCGGAGGACATGTGCATGGATTTTCATTTCTCTTAAAATCCACTTTAACAATTCTGTCTTCCAATGAGTGGAAAGTTATTATATTAAGCCTGCCTCCCGGTGCAAGCAGCTCAATCATCGTATCAAGTGTACTCTCTAATACATCAAGTTCTTTATTAACTTCAATCCTGATCGCCTGGAACGTCCTCTTAGCCGGATGTCCACCATTCTTGCGGATTTTCATCGGGATTGACTCTTTTACGATCTCAGCAAGCTGAAGCGTCGTTTCGATAGGATGCTCTGCTCTCTCCATACAGATGTGCTTTGCGATATTCTTAGCGAACTTATCCTCGCCATAATCACGTATCATTCTAAAGAGTTCCATTTCTGAATACTCATTCACAACTGTATATGCATTAAGCGGATTTCTATCGTCCATACGCATGTCCAAAGGTGCATCTTCCATATAAGAAAAACCTCTGGATGCTGTATCAAGCTGGTATGATGAAACACCAAGATCAAGCAGGATTCCATCAACTTTACTTATTCCAAGCCCATCCAGCACTTGCTTCATATTACAATAGTTACTTCTAACGATCGTTACACGATCTTCATATGGTTTTAATCTCTCCGTCGCCGCCTCGATAGCCGCAACATCCTGATCTATGCCGATCAACCTTCCACCCTGTGCTGGATCAAGCTTACTTGCGATCACACTAGAATGTCCGGCTCCTCCGAGGGTGCCGTCAACATAAATACCACCGGCCTTTATTTCAAGGCCTTCAATTACTTCATTTAACAAAACCGACTTATGATGAAATTCGACACTCATAAACTGAATCCTAACCCACTAAGGCTTTCTGCAATATCGTCAATATTTTCCGGGGCTGTATCGTGCCATTTTTCTGCACTCCAAATTTCCACTTTGTCGCCCACACCGACAAGAACTACATCCTTGATCAGCCCCGCATGTTCCCGTAAATTAACCGGCAGCAGCACTCTTCCCTGCTTATCTACTTCTGCAGTAAATGCACCTGCCAAATAAAATCTTTTAACTGCTCTGGCCTCTTTTGAAAACTCAGGAAGTGCAGCCAGCTTTTGCTGCAGATCCGTCCAGCTTTGAGCAGTATAAGCAGCAAGGCATCCGTCTAACCCTTTTGTCACAACAAAAGAATCGCCAAGTCCCTCGCGAAGCTTAGCCGGAATTATCAACCTGCCTTTGGCATCAATTGTGTGATTGTATTCTCCCATGAACATACCGTTCACCACTTTCCACCACAAAATGACACTTTCTACCACTTATTTAACAATTTTAGACCAAAAATACAAAATACGCAACACTTGTTTACAAACAAAAAGAACGTCCGAAGACGTTCTTTCTGCACAAACACCAATATATTGTACTTATTCTCATCCATAATGCTTTTTATTGTTTTGGATTATTTTTGTACTTTAGCATGCATCCTATTATAAACTATTGCAATCACAGATACTATAATGCACCCAAGTGCTACAATCTGGCTCACAGGGATATTAAGTACCGGCGCTATAAGCTGATCTGTTCTCAGACCTTCGATCCAAAATCTTCCTAGTCCATAGAAGAAGAGGTACAGGAAAAGTACTTCTCCCTTAAATTTCTTATGCTTCCTGTAAAGAAACAGAAATACAAGAAGGCATATATTCCACATTGATTCATAAAGAAACGTCGGATGCACCTGTATGTAGTCCATACCTGCTGCTATGTGTGATCTTATCCCTGCTGATATATCAGAATCTCTTACAGCAGCTATTGGAAGCCGCATAGCAAGCTTGCCATCAGACCATCCGCCAAAAGCTTCTCTATTAAAGAAATTTCCCCAGCGTCCCATAGCCTGTCCAAGTGGAAAACCAAGAGCAACGCTATCGGCAATTTCCAAAAAGGACTCTTTTTTCTTATGGCAATATATGAATACCGTAAGGAAAGCACCTATAACACCACCATATATTGCAAGTCCGCCCTGACGAATATACAGGATACTTATAAGATTATCTTTATACTGATTCCACGCAAATATCACATAATATGCTCTTGCACCGATTATCGCTGCGATAACAGCATACGTCGCTATGTCCCAAAGCGGATCAGGCTTAAGTCCTCTGCTCTTCCTGTCGTATGAAGCCAATAAAAGTCCAAGAAGAATTCCTGATGCAATTATGCAGCCATAAAGAGCAATCGAAAAGCCAAAGACGCTGAAACTTTTGGGCACATTATGGAGTGTAAGCCCGATATTCGGAAATGAAATATCATTTATACTCATACATTGAACCTGAAGAGTACAACATCTCCATCCTGAACAACGTAGTCTTTACCTTCCATACGAACAAGACCCTTTTCCTTAGCTGCTGTCATTGAACCATTTGCTACAAGATCCTCATATGCGATTACTTCAGCCTTGATAAATCCACGTTCAAAGTCAGTGTGGATCTTGCCCGCTGCCTGCGGTGCCTTTGTTCCCTTAGTAATGGTCCATGCTCTTGACTCATCCTCACCACATGTAAGATATGAAATAAGTCCAAGAAGGCTGTAGCTCGCCTTAATGAGCTTATCAAGACCAGATTCCTTAAGACCAAGATCCTCAAGAAATGCCTTTTTATCATCTTCGTCAAGCTCAGAAATCTCAGCCTCTATCTCTGCGCAGATAACAAATACTTCTGAGCCTTCGCCTGCCGCAAATTCACGTACAGCCTTAACTCCTTCATTGTTTGCACCATCATCTGCAAGATCATCTTCTGCAACATTTGCTGCATAAATTGTAGGCTTAGATGTAAGAAGTGAATAACCTTTAAGAAGTGCAAGCTCATCTTCATCATCTGTCTCGTAAGACTTAACCATCTTGCCTTCTTCAAGAAGTTTTTTAAGCTTATCAAGAAGTGCAGCTTCCTTTGCATAAGACTTATCCATTCTTGCAGCTTTGCCAACCTTGGCAATTCTCTTATCAATAACTTCGATATCAGCAAAGATAAGCTCAAGGTTGATAGTCTCGATATCACGAAGTGGATTAATATTTCCATCTACATGAATAACATTAGGATCTTCGAAACAACGTACTACATGCACGATTGCATCACATTCACGAATGTTCGCAAGGAACTGGTTTCCAAGTCCTTCACCCTTTGACGCGCCCTTTACAAGACCTGCGATATCAACAAACTCTATAACAGCTGGTGTTACTTTCTTTGAATGGTACATCTCACCAAGATGCTTTAATCTTTCATCCGGTACAACAACAACGCCCACATTAGGGTCGATTGTCGCAAATGGATAGTTCGCAGCAAGTGCTCCTGCGTTTGTAAGTGAATTAAAAAGTGTGCTCTTACCGACATTTGGTAAGCCTACGATGCCTAGTTTCATTTTCTATATATCTCCTTTAAAAGTATTGATTTTACAAGGTTTTCCAAGCTTTCCAATTATTTGGTGTTACAATTGGTGTTACATTGTTTTGATAATTATAAGGATTTATATAAATTTACATAACCATCAATGCATCTGCAACAAGCTCGATTTCTTTTTGCTTTTCATCCTCTGTAGTTGTAACGTACAAATTCATTGTTATCCCAATGTTTGAATGACCCAGAATCTTTTGAAGTGTTTTTGGCTTCATTCCCGCTTCGATACAACGAGTTGCAAATGTATGCCTCAAAATATGCATTGCAAATGGCTTGATTGATGCCTTTTCACATATTTTATACAATCCTGTATCGTAAGTGCTATTCTTTATCGGAGTTCCTTTCCGACAAAGAAAGACAAATTCTCTCCATTCCATAGGAATCACTTTGATCGTACTGTTCTTAAGTTTTTGGTCTTTCAAAATCCTTATGGCTTCATCCGTAAGCGGAATAACTCTATATCCAGACTTGCTTTTGGGTGGTCCAACCCGCCATTCTTTTGTCGAATGCCTATACTCCATGGAACGGCTAATTTTGAGGGCTCTCTTTTCAAAATCAATATCAGACCATTTTAATCCAATAAGTTCCCCTGTTCTCAACCCAGTCTGTAAAATAAACTTATATTGATTTTCATAGCTTTGATCACGAGCATACTCTAAAAATTTCTTCTGCTCATTAATTTCCAAAGCCCTTTTCTCCTCCGAAGGCTTTCCAATACCGCTTCGTACCGATCTTTTGCAAGGATTAGACGTAATGATATCATTCTCCTTTGCAAACTCCATCATGTTATACAGTGCAATTCGTGTCTGATACATAGTTGATGTCTTATATCCTTCATCTGACATAGTAGTAAATATAGCTTGACAATGAATATGACCAACTTCAACCAACAGCATCTTACCTATAACTCTGCGAATATTCTGATGATAACGCTCTCTGTAATTCCTAACAGTATTGGGTCTTACCGTTTTTTCTTTTATAGAAATCCAGTATTCAAAAAAGCATCCACCATCATGGTATTAGCTTCTGTTATGCTGCTATGCTCATCTGTATACCTTGCCTGATCAAGCCACTTTCTACATTCCTGTAGTTTCTTAAAGCGTTTTACCCGCCTTATTCCTAGCTTATCAACAAAGCCCGCATTATAAAGACCATTTTTCTGCTGAGTGATACCTACACCCAGTTCTTTGCCTTTTAAGTCTTTTCCCATAATAAGCTTCTTAAAAAAGAAGCCTAAATACAGTATCTTATATAATACCATATCTAAGCTTCTTTGTGTCATGTTTCTTCAATCTAATTCAATGTTTTCATCCAAATACTTTTCTAATTCCTTGCGTTTAACAAGCTTTTTCCTCCCACAATAAAGCACAAAGCTGCAGGAAGGTTTTCTAAGCATCGCAGCCAAACGATTCTGTCCTACATTGGTATACAAAGCAGCTTCTTCAATGGTTAGTAAATACTTTTCCCAGATAGGAACTTCTTTTTCCATCCTAGGTTTTCTTTCATAAGATTCATTATTCATCATGGTGCCTCCACTGCGTCAGGAATAGTGAATCCCAACTGTTTTTCAATTGCTTCCTCAGCTCCGTTCATGTCCATGTCATCAAGATGACCAATGATTCTTCTAAGTCTGCGTTTATCAATAGTTCTGACTGATTCTGCAAGAAGCATAGATGTCCTGTTCATAAAATCCGCATGTTGAAGTACATAATGGGTTGGAAGATCTTTCTTTTTCAAAGAAGAGGTTATAGGAACAATGGTTACTGTCGGAGAAAAGAAATTTCCGACATCATTCTGGAGAATAAGCACCGGTCTTTTTCCCTGCTGTTCACATCCGATACCATCCATCCCAAGATCTGCAATACAGACATCGCCACGTCTTACATCTTTGTAATTATTCATATGCGAATACTCCTTATACAATTTTTTCAAAGGGATGCCCCTTTCACTTGGTAGCCGGTAAGAAAAACATTTTTACAACCATTTGTTAAACGATGCAGAATTTCACTTAGCTGCACTAAATTTTGTCTTTATCTTTCGGAATCTCTTCGCTACTGCCTGCTGTGAAATATTCATAATCACTGCAATTTCAGCTTGATTAAAGCCTTCCATCACATAGAGGGTAAGAAGTTCGATTTCATCTTTTGGAAGCTTAACGAGAACTCCATACAAAACCTCATTTTCAATCTCATCTATCCAGCTCCCCCCGACGATCAGGATCTGATTCTGCTGCCGGAGTGAACATATTAGCGGAAATAGCTATTAAAGGACTTTCGCTTTCATCATCATTCCCGCCAACATCTAACGGTTGAGAATGTTCATAGAAGGATCTGTCTCTGTTGAAGACTTTGCAGTCATATTCATACATTTTCTGGATTTCATCTTCGCTCATTCCAGCAGCCGCATATTCAACACGTAGTTTTTCCCAATTTTTTTCAAATCTCTTTTTCTCCAAACCATGATTGAAACACATATTGAGCCTCCATTTCGTAAGAAATTGCTGGTTACGAAGTGGAGAACCCCCGACAGACGCAAAAACGGCACACTGATCTATCCGGAGTGTGAGAGCCGGAAGGCTCTCCACTTCAGATGCAGTGAACCGTTCTTCATTACGTGTCGCTCGCTATTCAATTACCGCTATCTGCACGGGGATGAAGAATTCCTTAAAGCGCTTGGGAATCGACTCTGTAGATTGCGGTGTAAATCTTGTTTACATATGTAATTCTAAGAAAAATGGAGAAATAATACGTTCCCCGAAAAATCAAACTTTTAGTTCGAAAATATCGAACTTATCTTTTTGCAACTGCTCTCATCTGGAGAAGCATGATCTGCCTCGTGCTTTCATCGAGAGAAGCAAACAATTTCAATAATTCTGCGGAGTCAGCATCAAGATTAGGCGTCTTCTGCGTACCACAAACCAGATATTCCACAGTAGTTCCAAGAGTCTTCGCAAGTTCCACGATCATGCTCTGTTTCATATCTCCGTGATCATTTTCGTAATAAGAAATCATGCTTTTCTTGGCAAGCATTGCTTCCGCAAGCTGTTCTTGTGTAATACCATTTCTGATCCTTGCTGCTCTGATACGCTGCCCCAATGTCTCTTCCTTAACGTTTTTCATCTCATCCTCTTTCCGGGCGATAACCGGAAAAAAGGACAAAAATAAAGACGCATGAAAAGAGTCAGCTTAATGCCGATTATCTTTTCATGCGTCCGCGGTGGTTCAAGCCCACATATCATGAAGCCCTAATTCATTTTTGTGTAGCACATATACCGTGCCAGTTACAGGTCTTTCTTACAAGTAACATTTACCATGTAAATCTGCTCTCTTAAGAATATCTCTTTCAGTAAAATTCTTAAGAGTCACAGCCCTGGTGCATTTGTGGGTATGACATCTTATGATGATTCCATTCATTGCCGGAGTATCCATGTCTCCGGTAAGTGCATAAGCCATCTTCATAGACTTTTTGCACTTCTTACAATAAAATTCTATCTCCTGCACTCTGACTCCTCACCTCCGATTCAGTATGGTTGTAATCCGAAGCTTGAAAAGGAAAGGGAAAGTCACCTTTGCAAGTTATTGATTTGGTACAGAATGCACAGAGGGTAGATGTTTCATTGCCCCCTACGCATGTAAACATCATTCATCATTAGCCTCTTCCCTCCATATTCCCTGATCTATACAGACAAGTTCCGAATGCACTGAGGTTGTGCTGCCTGTATGTTGCCTCCCTATTAATATCTTTCTTCAGTTGTCACATCCACTATATCGAACTGATGTACTTATTTTAATACCAAATATTTGGCGAATCAATAGTCACTTTAGTCTATTTATACCAAATTATTTGCCGATAATTTAAAAAAGTGGTACTATATAGGAAAATAATTCTCATTTTTTAGAAAGAGGTATGCCATGAAAGATGTTGGAGAGCTCCTGAGCCATTTTCGTAAGAAGTCGGGTCTTACACAGCTTAAACTTGCTCAGGAATTAGAGAAAAACGGAGTAAAGATAGGATACCGTTCCGTATCCAGTTGGGAGAAAAACGTCTGCGAGCCAACAGTCACAGTATTTTTGAATATATGCAAGATCCTGAATATCTCTGATGTCATGGAAGCCTACTTTGGAGAAAATACCAGTAATCCATTCAATAACCTGAATGAAGCTGGACGAAAAAAGGCTATGGAATATATAGCACTTCTAGAAGGATATAATAATGGCGAATACCTGAAAGAAAAAACTGTTGAAGAAAGATTAAAAGATGATGAGCACTTACACGTAGTAGAATTCCCGGCATCTACAATTTCTTTTATCCGTGTTTATGATAATCGTGTATCCGCCGGTCTTGGAAATTTCCTAGAAAGTTATTCTTATGATGAATTAAGCCGCAAAGACCACCATGTTCCGGCAGATGCCGATTTCGGTGTACGTATCACTGGCGACAGTATGCAGCCAAGATATATCAACGGTCAGATTGTATGGGTTCATCAGCAGGAAACACTTGAAGAAGGTCAGATAGGTATTTTCGAGCTGAACGGAGAATGCTACTGTAAGCAGCTTCACTATGAAAATCAGCAGGCTCAGCTCATATCCTTAAATAAAGAATACGCCCCCATAATAGTCAAGGAAGGTGATTCCTTCCGGACTTTCGGACACGTACTCAGCTAACTCAGGTATTTATTTCAATCGGGGAGGTGCATAGATATGTCTGTCATAAATCATCTACGAGAAATACGCATGGGTAAAGGACTCACCCAAAAAGAAGTAGCTGATGCACTCTCTATCAGCAAGGATTCTCTCTCCCGGTACGAAAACGGGAAGCAGGATCCACGCCTTGATGTTGCGATCAGGCTCAGTAAATATTTGGAAGTTTCGATGGAAATTTTATATGACGTTGCTGCCGATTAAATTCCGGCATCGTCATATTTTATGCCAAGATCATTTTCTCAAAAGCTCAGGTGTTGTTATGGTTATAAATAAAGTTGATGTAATATGCGAACACAAATCCGATGGATCCATCATTCCTCTGAGATTTCAGATTCTCGATGAAGACGGAGCCTATCAGCGGTTCACGATAAAAGGATACAAACTAAATGAAGTAGACGGAGCCTACACGACCAAAGACTGTCTCTACGTCTCACGCGGCACAAATATCTATGAATGCAAGATAGATGTTTTGGGCTATAAGAAATTCGTGCGGTTATACTACTTTATAGATAGGTCACAGTGGAAGCTGGGGTTTGATTAACCAAAGCCTAGCTTCCTTCTCCATTTTCAATGTTTCTTTGCAAATCATATTATCCTAATGGCTCAGGCATTTCATTTTGAGATACTTTTTTTATGCAGCTTTCATAACTCTCCAGCATCTTCTTTCTTTTTTCTAAACAAAATATTTTAGTCTCAAATGTTGCCGATACATAATATTCTATAAATATAACCATTAATACTATCAGAACAAACGCTGCTACAACAAGTAAACCACCGTCTCTAATAATGATTTTCACAGTTTCTATCAATAATTCTTTATCAACATTCTTCTCCTTTATATAATCTAAACCTATAGGAATTAGTATCGCGCTACATAATATTGATAGCGGAGTTATTGTTTTGGATGATAATTCATTTATTGCTTTATGTGCTCTTCTTGACTGTTGTATCTCGAATTCAATATCTTCTAATTTACTGCGATTTTCATACTTATTTACAAAAATGACATCTAAGTATTTTTTATATTCGATTTCTATATATCCAATGCATTTGACGAAAGCCAACGCAATAAAAAAGAAAATCAATGATGGTCCTGCAGAACATACTGTTGACCATATTGCAACCAGACTTATCCCTTTAGGTGCTGATATTTTATCAAGAAACATCATCCCCATAAATAATAAAGCTGGCACGCCTATACAGTAAATAAACAATAACAAATTCATTCCGATACCAGAAAACATAGAGTTAAGTTTATCAAATATCTTTTCCTTTTTCATAAAACTCCTTCAATCAATCTCAATACCAGAGTTATTATCTAATACCCAACATATAAAAATGCCTATACAACCAAAGAACGCCTTTTATTTCACAAATGATACAACAACCTAGGAATTAATGTACTCAACTAAAAAATTGATATTTGTACTTCTTTTCATATCATACATACGAAACTGATACTTGATTAAATAATCTCTTCCATAACCCTTATCACTTCACACAAATGTATTTTATTAATATAATATATTCAAATTTAATATAACAATTTTTCAAGTTTGTCCTCATTAAAATATGGTATTGCCTCAATAGTTCCATCAAATAATGCCTCGTATATTTTTTTATCTGCACGAAGCTGATATTTGTCTAAAGACTTGATAATTGTTGAACCTACTTTAGTTTTAAGCATAAAACTTATTTCATCATTTCTTAAAATATCTTCTTTCAAGAGTCGTGATTCATGTGTCGTAATAATTAATTGTGTATTTCTTTTCTCAGCCATTTGCAAAAACAATTTAATAATCTTAGCTGTCATGACCGGATGTAAGCATCGATCTATTTCATCAATTACATAAACACTATCATTAGAAATCTTAAATAATATTTCAATAAGATCCAAAAGTCTTGCCGTTCCATCAGATTCTTCATTGAGATTAAAATAAATATTTTTCGTTTCATGTTCAAATTCTATAGTTTGTATCGTAATATTATCATCCCGATCAATCTCAAATGTATAGAATTCTTTTATTGCCCTAGCCATGATAGATGGCTGTACTTTTTTTCCTTCCTTTTTTACCTGTGCATTTTCTTTTTCAAGATCACTTATAATCCTGTTATATAATTCCTCCGGAATTTTACTTTTAACAACTTCCTGTGGGATTTTCGCAATTCTTAAATTACTAATTCCTGTTCCTAACGCATTAAGTATCTCAGCGATTTCCTGTAGATTTGAATCCTTAAAATATGGATACCCTCTCAACATATCTTCTGGGAAACTGATAGTCAATTTATCCGTTATCCATTTATAAACAGATTCCAATATCCTTAATTCTTGATTCTCGACATACATTTTACCTTTACTTTTATTTATAATAGTCAAAAACAAGTTTTCGTGATCACATGCACTATCTTCTCCATAATTTACTATCTTTGCTATGGCTTCTTTCTTTCTAAAGAAATCTCCTACATTAAATGTTTCTTCTACCACATCACGCTCATATATTCTTTTCTTTAATCCTGATGGAGTGATTTCATAAAGCCATTCTTTTTCAATACTACCAATGTTTAAAATTGCAGAAAATCCAAAACATAATCTTCTATCCTCGCAAATAATCTCAATTTCAAACTCTGAAGGTAAGTTGCGATTTTTCTCTTTCAACCTGTAATAACTATTTGAGAATCCTCTTGGAAAACCGATTCTAACAATTTTTTGAAAAAAAAGCAGTGCCTTGACCAGATTAGATTTTCCTGATCCATTTGCCCCAAAAAGTGACTCACATTTAACAAGCCGCAATCTACGGTTTGTATAGATACGTTTAGAATTTTTTCTAGTTTTTCCAGCCTCTAATGACAATTCCTGTTTCCCATCAAAAGATAGAAAATTGGACACGGAAAATCTGATTAACATTTTTTCATTTCTCCTTATAACATAATCAACATTTATGATATATCCCAAAAACGATTTTGTCAATTTCGGCACATTCGTTTACACGTTTACCCCATATCAAATTGCATTTAAAACGCATTATTCGTTTTAAACGTATTGACTTCATGTTCTATTTGGAATACAATATCCTCAGAATTAGCACTCTGTAAGATAAAGTGCCAACAATAATTATAGAAAGTGAGGATAACTTATTGATTAGTGTTTTTGAACGTCAGACCGATATCTTAAAACTTATTTCACAACTTGATATTTCTCCTACAATGTACAAAAATGCCGAAGAAAAATATAAATCTTTGGCTGCCTTTCTTGAGAAAAACGGAATCCTTGCAGATATTTATCCACAAGGATCTTTTGCATTTGGTACCGTTGTACGACCTTCTGCAAATGATCCTAATGCAAACTATGATTTAGATTTCATATGCCAATTACGAATAACAAGAGATGATATCGCTCCAAGTAAACTCCGCCAAGATATTGAAGACGCATTACTTAGTAGTAATGTTTATGGCGGTAAACTAATAAAATGTGGAGAATGTTTCACTATAGAATATGCTGATATAAGTGGTATAGGATTTAGCATTGATATAGTTCCAGCAGTTGATGAGTCGCAGCACATTAAAAATGAACTATTCAAATTAAGTAATAACCCTTTACTTATAGACACTTCAATTGCAATCCCCCGCGAAAACGGAAAAAGAAATTACAACTGGATTACCAATAATCCAAGAGGATTTAAGAAATGGTTTGATGATATCAACAAGCCCTTTCTCGACTATAATCGTGATGAGCGACGAGCCATGATATTCGAAAACAATCAGACTTTATTTAATTCTGTCGATGATATACCTTCTGTTTTAGAGCACTCTGCCTTGCAACGAGTAATACAAATTTTGAAGTATCACCGAGATATGTATTATAAAAATCTGTCAGTAGAGAATCATGATGAGTTAAAGCCCATTTCTGCAATAATCAATACATTGGCAGCTGAAATTGCCCAAAATGCCTCTCCAGCATCAGATGTATTCACTTTATTAGCTTATGTACTCAATACACTAGATATATACGGCATGCAGCAGACAATATCTTTTGAAGAATTCCGCCAAAACCACTCTACATGCACAGCAATCACACGCGAAAACGGAAAATGGTTAATCCAGAACCCAGCTAATCCTCAAGACAATCTTGCTGACAAGTGGAATTCAAATGCCAATATTCCTAAGATGTTTTTTAAATGGGTTACTATATGTCACAAGGATCTCATTGAATCAATGAAACTGTCCGATCATCAATTCTATACCGAAATGTCCAATGCTTTCGGTGAAGAAAATGTTCGAAGTAACTGGGGATCAAAATATACTACATCATCTCCGAAACCCATTAACACATCAGTGGTCTCAAAACCATATCGTGCATTATGAATTTAGACAAAAACGAAATAAGAGAGCAAGTCAAACAATTGCTCTCTACATACCCTAAACTTAATATTGTAAAATCAGACAATTCAACCATACATCTTGCAGGCTCTATATACGTTTATCGAAACGCGCTTAATTATACTGTCCAAAAAAATTATATGGTAGAAATAACAATTCCCATCTCAGAAAGCAACACACTTCCTAAGATACGAGAAACCGGAAATGTAATATCTGATAATTATCCTCACAGATATCAAAACGGAGAACTTTGTCTGGAAACTGAAACGTCTATGCGCCTACGTTTTATTGATGGTTTAGACCTAGTAGCATGGATGGACGAATATGTTGAGCCATATTTTTTCTCATATGAATACTATACACGATTTGGAAAATATCCTTTTGGTGAAAGGCCTCATTATCTAGACGGCATTATTAACACTTACCAAGATATTTTTCATACAACAGATTTTATAGAAACGTCCAAATTGCTCATATATGCGGCCGAATCTGTTTACCGTGGACATGCTACATGTCCATGTGGTAGTGGTGTAAAATTGCGCAACTGTCACGGAAAATATATTCTTCCTTTTGCACTTGATAAACGTAAAAGAAATATCGCTATTTCTGACTTAAATTTCATTCGAAAGGAGATTTCTAAATATGAATAACCAAACTCAAATAACACAAAAACAAAACGAAGAAAACATGCTCAAATGTCAGTTTGCCTCCCATATTTGTTTTAACCAAGCGGAAATGCTAAATTACTTTTCATGGTTTCTCTCCATAATAGGCTCATTATTAGTTTTTACCCCAAGTGAAGAGACATCTTTCTTAATAATTATTCCTGGAATTCTTGGAATTATGACACTTGTATCCCATAACCTGGCAAAAAATAACGTTAAGTGGGGTGCAAAAATGAGAAACTATTTTGATAACGAAGTATTTGGCCTTGAAAAGCCTGAATATACAGCTGAAGTTACCCATTCCATATGGGAAAAAATAAATTCTATTGAAAATAAATATTCACGATTATGTCAGTATTCGATTCATGCAACAGATCAGTCCGACACTCCTGGAATGAAAGACTGGTATACTTTTCCCAAAAACTATACCACAAGCGAAGCAGCCGTGTTTGAATGCCAACATCAAAACTATTGGTGGACAAATAAAGAATACAACATAAGAAGAATAATTTATTTAATAGCTTTTTCTGTTCTTATAATTGCAATAATTGTCGGAATTCATTATTCACCTATTAAAACTCTGGCATGCTTTTTGGGATTTGCTGTAAATCTTTATGAAGACTTTTCTGAGAGTATACGTTGTCATGAATTAATGGTTTCAATGAAAACAATACTCGATAATCCAGATGCAGAATCCAATCTATCTTTGATTTCACAGTTGCAAAACTACATCGAAAAGCGCCGTGAATTACTTATATTGGAAATAGACCTTATTCATAAAAAAAATGCAAAAAAATGGTCAACTCTTTATAAGTCTATTTTTAATTATCAACACACGCACGATTAATGAGTAAAAACAATAATTGCCTTACATCTGATATATTGATGATATGCTCCCTGTCTTGCAAACCGCTTAACTTAGCAACAAGGGAGCATTTCTGTCTATTCTATCTTCTGCACAATACTTAATCATTTGTTTCGCATTTTAACTCAAATACAGCTTCATCTATAACTTTTATGCACTCATCAATATTCTTCTTTATGTAACTCCCCCAAAACCGAATGACCGTCCACCCCATGAAAAAGAGCTTCTGATTTATTTCAATATCACGTTCCCGGTTCCGTGATATCTTCTTTATCCAAAACTCACTATTATTGCTTTTCTCAAGCTTTGGCTTAAGCACTTCCCAATCCTTGCCATGAAAAAACTCACCGTCACAAAATATAGCAATCTTGTATTTTGTAAGGGCTATGTCCGGTGTACCGGGAAGTGCTTTATAGTTTTTCCTATATCGATACCCCTTTTGCCAGAGAGCTTTGCGGAGCAACACCTCAATCTTCGTATCCTTTGATCTGATGTGCTGCATATTCTTCCTTCGCTGCTCAACAGTCAATACGTCCGTCATAAGTTGTCTCCTTACAACATCAGCTGATCTATACCCGCTTTCTGATCCGCCAGATGCAACTCATCATTTTTCCGACATGTAAAATACCATCATTTATATAACATTAATTAATATTTCCATCTATCAATAGCCCATTCAACCATTGATTTTGCCCTACTCTCAAATTCTATCGGTGTCCAGACATCATATTTTTTTGCAAACTCACGAGGGGCTTTTAATGCTGAATCATTGCTATATCTTAATTTCTTCTCTTCGTACTCTGCATTCTGAATGGATGCATTTAAACTCCCTGAAATCGGAAGCAAATTAGCTATGCAATCCTTATATTTTTTATGTTCATCTTTACCCCAATCTCTGAACCAATTCGAATCTTGTGCCGGAGAGTCAGGTAAAACATGTTCAATTTGCTGAGAATGCAATTCCGGAACATCGCCTCCTAAATGGCCATTCCATTCAGCCAAAATATATGGCGTCAACCTAACCTTATACATTGGACGCGAAATAATATTTTTTTCAAATTCTTCGTTATCTGGCCATTTCACAGTTGGATGCTTTCTGATATTTAAAACAACATTATCTGCTGAATAATCACCCTCACAATCATCCCACAATGATTTAAATGCCGCGTGAAGTCCTGTTGGCTCATATCCGCACACAACTCTCCGTACAAGAAATGATTCAACCCTTATCAGGATTTGCTGTGCTTTATCTGCCGGTATCACATTTTCTTGAACAGCACCAACAACATGCATAATAAATGGATATACAGATGTTGGACACTCCATCATTGCTAAATTTAAAATCTGTTTTTCTAAATATGGATCAACTTTAGAAAGTTTAGTTCCGTAATGCAGATCCAAAAAAATGTCCTGATACTTTGAAAGCTCTTCAATAATCTTCTTAGGACTATTTTCAACAGCCCATCTTTCTCTCAAAAAATTGAATGCGTCAGCTTTTTTTATATTATGATTTAATGTCAAAACATATGGAAAAAAGTATTGTTCAAAGACCTTGTCAAACTGTGCATTATCTTTTTGCTTAAACTTTTCATAAAAAGGATGCCAATAATCACGATCTAATCTATCTATTTCATCATCCTCTTTATCTGCCAAACGCGAAAACAACTCATTTCTTACTAAGTCACCTATTGTCATTGGCTCCTGTTTTGAATTCAGACTATCAAATATTTTAGGACCGTCTGTTGGATCTTTTACTACAATCTGAACAACACTCATGTATTCAACTAGTTTGGTATATAATTCCTGCAGAATACTTTTTCCCTGACCTTCTCCCGTCTTTTCATTTTCTTGAAACTTCTTTTCGAAGAACTTACATAATAATGAATAATTTGTCCAAACTTTTCCTTTAGGATTTCCTGTGTCTGGCATCGGTTTATATTCATTACTACCTTGAATACTATGTAAAAACTCACTATTAGAAGTTAAATCGTGAAAAACACAATTTATCCCTGCACGATCTTCCTTACAACATATCAATTTCGCATTTGTAATATAATTTGTTTTATGAAGAACTACTAAATATCTCTGATATAATCCTATCGCATCTTCTATCATTCCATGATCTAAAAAAGTTTTTGCAAGTGCGATCAATGATAAATAACATGTCGTTAACCGCTGTTGTCCATCAATAACTTCATAATAACTTGATTCTGAAGGACTGGTAGCTTTCCCGAATACAATGATGGCACCTAAAAAATGAGATGTATCTTCATAATCAAGTAGATTTTCCAAATCCTTTTCAAATCTCTCTATATTTTTAGGACTCCATTTATACGCACGCTGAAAATATGGAATTCCAAAAACAAGATCTCCTGAAAAAAGATTTGATATCGGTGTCTCATCGGAACTATTAGTTAGTTTTCTTGCTCCAATCGGCATATATCTCCACCTCCATTTTTACCCAATTACCCCTTTTTATTAATCTTCAGAAACAAATCCGCTATTATTTTGCATTCCTCGAACATATGCCATAATTCTTTCAGCAAATTTCTCATGATGGTCTTGATTCATATCTACCATCCATTGCGTATATTCCCTGACACTACTATCCATGGCATCACCACTCTGAATATTTAATTCAAACATATTGAGCCCTGGCAAATCAGCATTTTTCTTATCACTTGGGAAAATAAAGCCACAACGTCGTACATTTAAAAGCAACATATAAAATAAAAGCTGATGTGAATTATGCCGTTGCGTATCTTTATAAACCTTGCTCGTACTGTTCTGATACTTAACATCAAATACTGCTATATACCGCTTCTTCTCACCTGAATTATCTATCAGTGCTATATCCGGAACATAATTATTCATAAGGTATGCGTGATGTTCCGGATCTTTTAATGTAAATAGCGGATTCTTTTTAGGAATCCTATATTCATCTAAAATCACATTCGATTCCACCTGAGATTTAAGGTACTCACGAATAGTAGCCCTTACATAAAACTCAAACAACGATTCCATGTTGATGGTATATGGAATAATATATTTTATTTCCTCCGTTTCTTTAGCAAACAAATCATTTGATATATTTTCGGTAAGAATCGTCTTTGCTAATTCAATTATTTTCTTGTAAACCGAATTAAACCCCGTCACATTAACTTTTCCGAAATCACTTCTGCTGATTTTAACAGTACGTACATCCTTCAAAGAGTTCTCACAAAATGAATAAATACGTCCTAATGACTTTAACGGAAGACCACTACGTCTTATAACTGTATGTGCTTTCTTTAACGCAGCCTTCATAATTCGATTTTCTAAAGTATCCACTGTAAATACAGGATATCTGCAAAATATTCTATCTTCTCTACCCTGGGTAATATTTGACTTAATATGCTTAGAAACCTGAATATTTCCAACTACTTTTCCGTTAAAATTCTCCTCTTTGAAATCAATTGAGCGGTGCAAATACTTCTTACACATTCTTTCACACTCTTTAACAAGTGATATTGCTGCAAGAAGTTCTCCGCCTTTTTCTGTACTGTTTACAGGAATCAATTCTTGGTCAGTATATATTTTGAAGAAATCTCCGTTTAAACCAGAAACATATAGTTCATACTCTGGATCATTCATTACCTTTATAAGCATATCCCACGGATTCAAGGCATACCTTGGTATGATAATCAAGGCACACTTTTGATTAGTTACAGGATCTATAATTATTTTTCCGTGCTCGTCTCGTAACCATCCAACACCAACTGTTCCGCTAGTGTGATAATTTCCTTTTTCATCCGTGTATAAACCCATTTCTTCAGGAACAGCGCCATCCATTTTTCTAGCCGCCGAAACCCCTTTGGGAATTAAACCGGCGGCATCTGGCGACCAGTCTTTTAGACCCTTAATTATTTTGACTTCCGATCGCATTTATGCCTCCGTACTCATTCCCCAATCAAATTCTTTTTTTTCAATTCTTGCTTTATCGACTCTGTATATTCCGTCCTGATTAATTCATCCATAAGAGCCTTATACAATTCTTCCAGTTTTTCCGGACTTGAACTATTCTGCATTTTTTCTACTATATCAAACGCCTTGATTTCATACGATTCCGGTTCATTTCCATATACTTCATCCATAAGAATTCCATCATTGTGGTACTCTCTTAAAACAGGAATAACTTGATATAAAAACCGATCTCTCATCTGATCGTCAGCCTTTTCATCACTCTTTCGTATAAAATATGTATGTCCAATTTGAACGTCAGCGCGATTATAGTCATCGGTGTTCATGTATATATCAAAGATACGATCCACAAGATGAAACAGCCTTAATTCCCTGGATGTCTCCCACGACTCTCTGACCTTATCAAAAACTACCTTTATATCCGGAAGCAAAGGAAAGAACAAAAACCTTCTTCTAATCGCATAATCTATGGAAGATATTGATTTATCCGCTGTATTCATTGTCCCAACAATATACAAATTGCTTGGAATCTGTAACCTTGAATCTCCTTCCACTGTATACGGTGTAGCAACCTCACTATCTCTATATTCAAGAGCATATATTAGTTCTCCGAACACAGTAGCCAAGTTAGCTCTGTTTATCTCATCTACAACAAGATAGAATTTCTTACTATTCTCCGGATTTTCAGAGTTGTAATACTTTCTGGCAATTCTAGCCATCTTTCCAAGAGTTCTATTAACAGTTCTGTACATTACCGGAACGGGCTGATTATATACAAAACTATATTTTTCAGCTCCATTTTCAAGTATTTGACCATTTACTTTTGAAATATTAGAATCAGATGCGGATACCGAGATTCCCCTAACAAAATCTTCATAAGTATATGAAGGATGGAATTGAATAATATCCCAATATATCAAATTATTTTCCTGAACATTCTCAGTAGGTAGAACATACTCATCATCTTTAGTTACAAGTTGGATATTTTTAAGTTCTTCTTCATTCCAATTTTTTCCAAATCCTGCCTGTTCTGCCAGAAATTCCTTAACACCATAGGTTTTTGATGTTCCGGGAGGTCCCTGAAGAATCATCTGATGAATTCCAGTACTCTCCATTACCGACTGATATCTATTATCCATTGTTTTGTACACTCCTTTTATTATTCCATCCCTCATTGCATGCCATGTTGGTAAATTACGAATATCATTTAATAAGTTAAGCCTTAATTCATCATTTGATTCACCATGTAATGACATTTCATCCAATGCTCTTAAATCCATTTCAACAGCTAAAATTTCTTCATCCCCTACAGGATTTGAAGAATCAGCATACTTATAGGCTTCAAGATTTCTAAGATATGCACTAAGGTATTTGTATACCAAAAGTTTAACCATTGCATACAGCGACACTTCTCGTCTAACAACTTTTTTCAAACGACATTTATCTATATTTATGGATCGTGCCTTAGTTTCAGTCTTTATTTTTGAAACAAGAAAATACTTTTTACCTTTATAAAATATGGAATGAAGATCCTCACGATAAACTCCATTATCATTTCCAGAAAAGCTATCACTTGCTCCCAATCTAACATACTTACTCAAATTACTATTACAAATGAGACAGCTCCCCCACGCCTGTCCTTCATCAAGTTTATAGTAAATTTCACGATCATACATGAGGAGATCCATAATCTCCCAATTATTAATCAAAGGATATGTCACCATATCATAAATTATCTCAAACAGAACGCCATAATTTGTATTATATTTCTGTCCTCCCTGAAACCTTAATCCTTCAGCTGAAGCAGAACCTGAAAGCATATCCAGGAATATTTGTCGGTATTCATCATTCAGTTTGATTTCTATTTTATCCTCTGCAACCTCTGCTCTTTCCCTCGTATATTGTGAATATGTATGCTCCGCATCCGGGATCGACTCTGTTAATACAACGCCTTCTTTTTTATATTGCCTAAGAAGCGGTAGAACCTGTGCTTTGATTTTATTCTGCATCAATCTCTCTGCGTTCCACATTGAAAATCCGCGACCTGGCAGAAAATAAGTAAATCCAATTACATATTTATTCTTTTCATTTCCATAATCAGGAGCAATGTAATCAAGAAAGCTATTATAAAAAACATATTTTTCTGTAGCATCAGCTATAAACATATCCAATAGTTTAACTGTATCTTCTGAATAGTATTGAAAATACAGTTCACATATATCATTTATTGTTTTATATAGTTTCCCACCAAATTTATTAAATTCACCCTTAAATCTCACCGTATTACTATCTGTCCATTTTAAGGGATATCCAATATTTAGAAATTTCTCTGCCTCTACTGATGAAAAGACAACTGAAAAACTTGGAATTGATGCAATAACATCATCTACGTCTTTAATCGGAGAAGACTGTATCTCTTCATCCTTATACTTATTTCTTAACGTATTCCATTCCTGACATTGTCCTTCAAATTGCTTCATTAAATCCTGATCAATATTAAAATATGCGTTTTTATAAAAGCTATCTTTTATTGCATTCCTTAGTCTCTCTTCGTTACTTTCTGCATAACAGACCTCGAAAGTAGCAAGAATATTCGCATCGAGATTATATTCCGGATGCAAAATGTTTGAAGTCATAAAAACATACATATTTTCCGGAATACATAATTTCTTACCCGAAGCTAAAGTTACATATTCTCCTCTATTTGAAAACGCATACATTAATTCTCCCAAAACGCTAGAGATATTAACTCTATGTATATCATCGAGAATAAGAAACCCCGGCTTATCACTCTCAATAACTTCATTCGCTAGTTCAGTGACAATCTTGTCCTTTTGAACAAACGAAGTAATCCCATTGAAGGTATCCATAGCGATACCTTCAATAAAATCTTGACTCGTCATACCCTCATGTAATGAAACAAGTTTTATTCCTGGCTTATAATTTGCTTCAATATAATTAAATGCTTCATCACAAAAATTATCAGGATTATAGAGCTTCATATCAGGATCATTCTTTTCTGATTCCGATAGGCTTTCCCAAATAACTTCAACTACAGATTTCTTTGCTGAATACGTCTTTCCCGACCCTGGCGGACCTATATATATTCTATTCTGATTCATTTTTTCCCTTTATCAAAATCTGATAGCATATCAAATACTGCCTCCGCTAAACATTTGGAAAACTTAGGAGGAACAGCATTTCCAATCATCTTATAAGTTTCAACATTGCTTCCTTCAAATATATAATCATCATCAAATGTTTGTAGTCTTGCCGCTTCTCTAACTGTTAACGTTCTAAGCTGCTTTGAATCCGGATGAATATGCCTTAACCCATCTTTATATAAGTGTGCCGGAATTAGATTGCTAGGCTCATCCCATCGAATCACATGATATTTATGAACATTTGAAGTGTGTCCCGTTTTTTCTGTATATAATTTTTTTAATGCCTCAGTCGATGTATATTCATTCCTTCCAGATTCAATATCCTCTGTTAATAATCTAAAAATCCCTATATCTCTTTCGCTTTGCCATCTGGCTATATGATTAGCTACGAATGGTTCCGGTATAGAATGTGATACTCGTTTGCCATTATACTTTTCGTCATGTCCAAGCGGATATAACTTTGGAAGATCTCCTATTGCTTCCATAACTGTCATTTTCTTTTTTGTTTTATACTTTGTCAGATACTTGTCATAAAAAAGAGATAGTAGTTCTTCACAGTTTTCTCTGCCAAAATATTCAATAGAAAGACCTATAATAATTACACGCTTTCTATTCTGTGGCACACCATAATCAGTAAAATCTATAATTGCATTAGAAAGATCTGGAAGAACATAGTATCCTGCCTCTAAAAAACTTTCACGTATTACTTCAATAATAGGTCTATCCCCCGGCTGTGCACTTAAAATACCTGGGACATTTTCAAATACAAATAATTTGGGGCTGTATTTATTAACAACTTTTATATAGCTTTCAAAAAGATAATTTCTGTAATCTTTTTTCATTCCATGTTCATCACGCACTCTCCCTGCTATTGAATACGCCTGACACGGAGGACCTCCGATAATAATGTCAATACCACCGGCTGACTGTATAAGCTTGTCAAGACCTTCTGACGAGCCAAACTTGTCGTCATCATTCCAACCATAAAATAACTCTTCGGTTCTCTGAATATCAAATTGAAGAACCCTATCAGCCGCATCTTGATATCCCCATTTTGTTTTCAACCTGTTAGCCAAGTTCACACATGGTCCCTTTTCCCATTCTACTGCTGCTATAGTGTCATAATATCCTGACTGCTCAAACCCATCCATAAGTCCGCCGCATCCAGCAAACAAGTCTATTGATTTTATTCTCTTGCTTTTTCGCTTATCCATTGCTATCCTCCGATATAATTCTAAGGAGTTCTTCTCCTAATGCTTGTCCAAGCAATGGCGGAACTGCATTTCCTACCTGTCTGCTTTGTTGTGTTTTTGTTCCAGTGAACACAAAATCATCGGGGAAGGATTGTATTCTCGCATTTTCTCTCACTGTTGGAATCCTATTAAATTCATAATGGAAAACATTTCTGTGACCTGTATCAACTGTTCTTGCCGGCGTATTTCCATTAAGTCTGGTCCATGCCATGTGAAATTTTCTGCTCTCTCCCCATCCTGGCGGAAGATCCTTGTAGTTACCCCCTTCAGGAACAAGTGCTATAGTATCCTTTACAAACTGCTTATGATCAGTTGCTACATGATTATGAAGGACTTGATTATTTCCTCTCATCAGCTTCTGATATTCTGTTCTTGGGTCTCCTGAATACTCTGCTATTTCTTCTCCAAGGCAGTTAGTAAGAGTTGGAAGATCACTAATTGCATCTCTACATGTACGATATGTTTCTTTGGTAAATTTAGGTTCTGGAAAATGTGGTTTTCCAACATCTTCTCTGATTCCCATAAATATAAGTCTTTTTCGCATCTGGGGTACTCCATAATCCGCTGCAATAAGAATCTTACATTCAATGTTATATCCCATATTCTTAAATCGTTTTAGAATTTCATCCTTTATTTCTCCCTTATATAAGGTTGCCATACCTGGAACGTTCTCTATAATAAATCCTTTTGGCTTGTACTCTTTTACCATTTCTAAAACCGCAAGATAAAGTTTGTTTCTTTTATCATCAAAATTTCTCGGACCTGTAAGTGAAAATCCCTGACAAGGCGGTCCCGCGATAATAACATCTATCTCTCTATTACCAGCAATTCTTTTTATTTCATCAAAAGTTTCATGTTTCGATAAGTCAGCATTCAATCCGATTGCACCATTATGATTTAATTCAAATGTATTCAATGCAGCCTGATCATTATCTACTCCAACAATGATGTTGAATCCTGCATCAATAAAACCTTTTGATAAACCACCGCAACCGGCAAATAAATCTATTGCATTCATATTGTTTCTTCTCCTGTTTTAATAAACTCGCAAATGTCAGAAATATCACAGTCTAGCTTTTCGCACATTTTTAAAAGTACTTCCATACTTACCGGTTGATTCTTACTCAATTTTGCCAGTGTGTTTGTACCTATACCTGCAAGCTTCCTTAGATCTCCCTTGTTCATATTTTTGTCAATCATCAACTTCCATAACTTGTTATAGCTTACGTTCATACCATTCCTCTTTTACTAGCATACAATTAAAATCTATTAAAAAGTTGTAGATATACAATCCAAATTATACCAGCAGGCATTTTAAATTTCAATTCCGAAATATTTTTTCTTACATACGCAAAACAGAGGGCAGCTAGAAAAAGCTAAGCTGAATTGGAATCCGAGGTTCCAGTTTGCAAAGTTAAATTCTGTTTACTACTATGGCTTGCAATATTAAATTCCTGCAAAGCTATATAGCGAGCAGCGAGCAAAGCGTGTAAACCTTGACCACTAATATTGAATTCGAGTGTCTTTTCTATTATTAGGCTATTATTAGCGACAAAAAGTTCTTGTTGTAAAATCATCAATAATTTGATACAATAAATAAACGATATCGTATATGATTTATATGTGTTTAAGTTGCAACATTTGAATAAGGCTGCCATAGTTCTTATAGCAGTCATTCCCGAATTTTTATTAAAAGTGAATATGGTAAGCAGTAATGTACAAAGTAGTGGTATAACTATTATATTTTTTGTGGAGTAATGTTATGCAGAATAAACTAAGTATAGAAAATATAAAGATAGACTTTGGAACTGAAATTATTTATGGGTGCGACCAAACTAATCAAAGTATCTTTTCTACAGCTACGTTTAAGATTTTAACTAATGATAATCTTATTATGATGGCTTCTGAAATGATAGGAATGAATATAACCGATACTATTAGCTTTTTCATTCAGATTAATTCAAGCGCTAATCATAAAATAAATAATTTCATAACCTTCTACGATGTTAATAATGAAAAGCATGCTTTGAACTTATCTGAGAGCGAACAGAATGACCTATGGAACGTTCTTAACTATCAATGCATGGAAATATTGGGTAAGGGGTGTGATGAGATTTTGGACGAAGCTGATGGACACAGATTTGATGAAGAAAGAAGAATAATGGTTAGAACATTTCTTGAAGAAAACTACGGAGAGAATTATAAAGAGATGTTCACAGAAGAAGAAATAAACAATATGCCCGTTGATTACGCTTTATGGGGTGAGGACGTTGGTTTTGAAAAAATAGATCGAGGGGATTAACTTAAGAAAGATGGAGGTAAGTAGAAGTATGGCATTATCGAATCTGCAGAAGAACTTGGCTTTGGTATCATTTGCAAGAGCGTTTGCGGCGTGTGATGAAGAAAAAAGAAGAGATTATTATCATGAGTTTAAATTAGCGTTCGGTAGTGAAATAAAGGATTTTGATAATGAAATTCATGATGTTTTTATAAAAGAAAACATACCTGAAAAAATAGTATTTGACTGGCAACATATAAAAGATGATGAGAGAAATAATGAAGATAATTTTACATGTGAAATATTGTGCTTAAATCCATCATATGAAAATGAAGTAGAAAAATTGTTATGGAAGGAGTTAAGGCTTATTCCGTGCTTTGGAAGAATTGAAGATGTTGGAACAGTGAAAGATTTTGCAGAAGAGGGTTTTTCTTTTATTGCAAAAAAAGATGATGAAGTGATAGGTGTAATATTGGCACAAAAAGTGATGGAGTATGGCTTTTATTACATTTTTGTTAATGCTTTTGCAGTTAAAAATTCCGCACAGGGAAAAGGTGTTGGCAAAAAGCTTATGAATAATCTTTTTAGTATTGCAAAAGAAAATCATATTATGCGGATAGACCTTGGAACAGAAAAAAGATTTAAGGCTTATGATATTTATCGGAAATGGGGATTCAAGGAACAAGATCCGGAAACGGTTTTTTTGAGCAAAAGGGTAAATCGGTGAGACTTAATGCCGAGTAGTTGTATTGTGATATATAGGAGTACAATAAATGCATAATAGATCTGAAAAGTTTGCTTTAATGATAGAATTCTTATCTTCACTTTATAAAATAAAGGAAGAAGATATAAAAAAAGGATTTTATAATCCGATATTGGAAAAAAATATACATGAAGAAGAGGCACGGATTTTAATCTGTGAACCTACATTTGATTTAGATAGTATCAAGCCTTCTTTGCTTATAGAGTTTGATAAATCATCACGAATAATTGATGGGTAATGAACTGTTTTCTTTTCAGATAAAAAGGAGAGTTTAACAATGGAGAATACTGTCATAGGTAAAAGACTTAAAGCAATGATGATTAGCAAAAAAATGTCAATACACGACCTTGCATTCTATACTAATGTAAGCGATGATACAGTAAAGAAATACTTAAATGGTGAAAAAATCCCAACCAACTCATTTCTTATTGATGCTGCAACAATGCTTGGTGTTTCGCTTAATTATTTATCAGGTATAGAGGATTCAGAAGAACTCTATAATTTTTCTAAAAAAATAGATGGTGGAAAGGGGCTTAAAGTATTATACGAAGAATTGAGCATGAGATTAGATGGACCAATAGATATAGGTCTTATATTGCATTTCGGAAAACTCGAATATTCATCAAATGGTGCTATTTTTGCTTTTGGCTTTGACGAAAATCAAAATCCTCAGATACTCAGCTTATCTATAAATGACGGAGAAATGGATTTTTCCTCTGATGATATACACTCTACAACTATTGAGTTATCTAGGAACTGCACTAAATATATCATTAAAGGTAAATCAAACTGGACTTCAGAAATAATATTTGACCGATATTTTTGATAGTATTATAGGAGAAAAACTATGGAAATGACAGAAAGACACAAAAAAGCCATATTAAATATGTTTTTAAATTCTTTTGCTTCAGCATCTCCAGATAAGAGAAAAGCTATATACGATGACTTCTTAGATTCTTTTTATAATTGTTTTAATGACTTAGATGCAGCCATAAAAGATGCTTTTTCTCAAAAAGAAATTTCTATGGATGTGATTAGTGAATGGAACACGTATCAAAGTGGTAGAAAAGCCCTTGAGTTTTCCATTGAAATATGTGATATGGAATTAAAGGATGAGGATGTAATCAATAGAATACTTGCAAAAGAAATAGGATGTATACCGCATTTGGCAAAATATGAAAAGGACTGCACGATCCGAGAATTTGCAACAACGGGTTATTCTTTTGTTGCAAAGATGAAGGGAGAAATAATAGGTGTCATGATGGCACAAAAAATCATGGATTACGGTCATCCGATAATCTTCATAAATAATTTTGCTGTTGCTTCAGATTTCCAGGGAAAAGGAATTGGAAAGAAGATGATGTTGCATTTAGTTCAGCTTTCAGAAAAAGAAGGTCTTTGCACAATAATGCTTGGTACTGAAAAAAATCGTAAAGCCTACGATATATATCATAAATGGGGATTCTCTGATCAGGATAAAAATTATATATATCTTTCTAATTATCACATAGGCATTCCTCATAAATAAAAAAATAAATACATGGTACTCGACCCAAATTCTGATCACCTTAAATAACTCTTCTATTCTCTATCTACTAAACCACCATATAGTTTGTGCGAGCAATGCATCTGGCTAGCCAGATGCAAAATCACTCGTCGGGGAATATCCCCACCCCCCTGATTTTCGTCTGCGACGAAAGCAACGCGTTTCCACGAAACGCTAAAAAGTAAAAGCCAGACAAAAAATGAGTGGGAGCCGAGATTTTACTCCCAGCCCCCCCAAAATTCTATTTTTCTATCTCATTCTGCCTCTGACGTTCTGCGTTTTCTTTATCTTCCTGCATGATCTCATGGTAGATTTGTTCAGCAATCTGGTAATGACGCATCTTTTCTTTTGCTTCCCGGTATTCGGCATAGGCAGCTTTTTTCTCCGAAAGAACCTTTGCGTATTCTTCAGAAAGTTCCTTCACCTTCGGAAGTTTATCGCATCCAAGTTCATTAAAAGCCTGCTTAGCTGCTTTATGAAGAAGGATAGATTCTCGATGCTCCTCCATGAATTTTTTGCTGTATCCTGCCTTTCTATACTGAGTATAAATTTCTCTTGTTTTGGAATAGTTTATGATATGCTTCTTTAAGACGGAAATTTCAGCCAGGCGTGATTCCGATTGTTTTATCTTGAATGACAACTCTGAAAATTTTTGTGAAGCAGCATCGGATCTTTCTTTCAGATCATCTGCATTCTTTATCTTATTGTCCTGCAGAAATGCCATCATCGCTGATATCTGTTTCAGATTAAATCTCTTAGCACAGCGTTCATATCCTTTACCCTTTCCCTCCTGCATCTTTTTGTTGATATCGATAAGGAGATCAAAGTCACGTTTTGGTCTTTCTGCTCTCTGATCTGACTCACCATCTCCTGTAATCCGCTTTCGGATATCGCCCTCAGAATATCCCTTTCCCAAAGACTGTAATCTGATAAATCGTTTCTGTCCCGCACCTCTGATTGATATATGCTTACCGGATTTTATTTCATATCCGGCCCCAGCAAGCAGTCTCAGAAATTCTTCATAATTATTAGGACTCTCTGAAATGATCTCATCTATTTTTGTACGAGCTGCACTTCTGAAGGATTCCCTGTGATACGGACTATGATCATCACGTTCGGATGGTTTTCGTGGGATTATTACAGACAGCGCATGCTCCAGGCAAACAAGATCACTGACTTTCTGAAGTGCCAATGCAATGAACCATGAGTCACGGAACTTTCCATCGCACGATAGATTTGTGGAGTTCATTATAATATGATTATGAATATGCGCCCGGTCTGTATGTGTCGCTACTATAAATGCATGATTCCCTTTAGTGAATCGCATTGCAGTTTCATAGCCGACTTTATTTGCTTCTTCCGGTGTGATCTCTCCGGGCTTAAATGACTGCCGGATCTGATATGCTATGATATCACCCTTTGGTTTTCTCCCGATAATGCGATAGTACTCCTGCTTCGCTAATAAGAATTCTTCATCTACTGTTTCCTTATCACATGCATAAGATGATATCAGCTGCCCCTGCTCAGTTTTCTCATCGTTTTTTGCATACTCTACCCTGTCCTTCAGGCTCTGCGCTATCGTCTCACCTTTATTCTGATGCATTGCTATGAGTCTCGTTGCAGCCAATATTCATCATCTCCATTCTGTATCATCGCTGTTTTCTTATTCATATCTCTACCTTGCTCCGAGTGATGCAAGCTGTTTTAGGATTTTTTTCATTTCTGTCCAAAGTTCTTTCTGCTGTTCCTGAAGGTCACGTATATCTTCTTCATATACGCAGCCGGTCTCATTAGCTTTCTTCGCATACTAATTCAGATTGTTTGAATTGATGCGAAGGAGGCGTATCACCTCCTTCACATCAGACAGATCTACCTGAATCGTATATCCGTCAATCGCCATCTTCCTGATGTAAGCACTTCTGTTTTTTATCCCAACTGCCTCCATCTTTTTCCTGATAATTTCCTGCTCTTTTGGCGTGAGTCGTATCTCCAGGCGCTCTGTCATCTGTTCCATATCAGCACACCTCATTACATGTGCATAAAGGTGTTCTCTTCTTTTCCGGCTCAGGTGTCCTACTCTGCTGCTTTATTTTCTCCTCATGCTCATGGATTTTCTCCATCACAGACTGCTGTTCTGCCTTTAGTTCCTCTTCTTCATCTTTCTTGGAACCGTTGTTTATAATGCCGTCTATGGAATCATAATCATCTTCCATTGCCATCTCTGCATTCTTAAGCGGATTGTCATCAGCTGTTACCGTTTCCTCAACCTCTGCTCCGTGTATTTCATCCCATTTCTGCATCTTTTTGATAATAGTTTCCATACTCATATGCTCCTCATCCTTTCTGTGAAAAATCCAAACTGAAATTAGCTCTTCCGTTATCTTCTGTGGAAAGTACCAGTGTTGTATCGTAGGTCTTTCCGGTCTTTACTGATCTGCATTTCTTCAGATTGCATCTGCCATCTTTCAGAAGTGTTACTGCTATCTGCTTTGTCATCTTTTTTGATAATGCATCCATGAAGTGGTTATCTTTCCATAATGCAAACTTGCAATCTCTGTTGCTGCACATGAAGCCTTTATTTTTCTCAATGACATCTGCTCCACATGCAGGGCATTTTCCGACAGGTTCATGAACGGGTTTCATCATGACTTCTGCATCTTTAACCGCTTCATAATTATCTATAAGCCCTGCTATCATCTGTTCTATCTCACTTATGAAGTCTTCCGGTCTGTAGTTCCCATGCTCGATATCTACAAGTTTTTGCTCCTATTCTGCTGTCATGGTCGGGGACTGTATCAGCTTCGGAATGACTGTGATAAGTGCCATTTCCTTTTGTGTCGGTGTCAGATATTTTGTTTTCTTATCTCCGTTACGTTCGATGAATCCGATACGCACCATTTTCTCTATGATCCCTGCTCTTGTCGCCGGAGTGCCGAGTCCTTTCCTCTCAGTTTCATCCGGAGTTTCATCAGTTCCGGCTCTTTCCATTGCAGAAAGAAGCAGATCTTCTGTGAATCTTTTATTTGGTGTAGTCTTCCCTTCTTTAATCCCTGAATCTACAACCGGTAATTCCTTCCCTTCAGACAGGAGATCCGATGCAGACTCAAGGACATACTTAAGACCACTTTTATCAGTAGTTTCATCCGTATAATCCTCAGTTACTCTTTTTCCGAGTACCCATTCCTAGATTTCTTTCCAGCCAGACTTCACCTCTACTTTTGTTTTCGCAGAGAATGTCTGTCCTCCGCATGTTGCTGTCAGTGAGTATTCTTTATACTCTGCCGGATCTCCTATTGCAGACAGAAGTCTTGCCGTAATAAGCGACAGTACCTTCTGCTATCCTGTCGGAAGTTCTGAAAAAACTACATCCTCATGAAGCTGCTCCGGCGTCACTCCAAACTGTTCCATGAGACTGTTTGTGACAAGAATCGTTCCTTTCCCTGAATTGTTCTCATCAAGGATAAGACGATAAACAACTGCCATATCCTCCATCTGCTTATGCGGTACGTTTTCAAGCATCTCTGCATTACGTTCAGCAGATACAACCTCCATGGAGAGCTTTTCCTTCATGATGCTGTAGTCTGTAAGAGATACAATATCGAAATCCGGCACATTCTCAAGGTTTGATGCGACTGACTCAGCAGCTTTCACAACAACATCTTCGTAAGGAATTCCGTTCTCATATGCCTCATATGCTGATTCCATATTCAGATTCACTCCGATATGGCTTCCCTCCGGTGTGACGCTTATCGAATCAAAAGACTCATTGAGCTTCTCTGTCCTGTTCTCCCTGATAGTTACATCAAATCCCTTGTCTGCAAGTACTTCCTTGATGCCACCCTTAAAGTTCTCTTTGAATTCTTCATAAATCATAGACTTTTCTCCTTTGTGCTCATTTGTTGGCTACTCCGGATCGTCATCCGAATTTTGGGCAAAAAGAAAGCGCCAGACCCGTGAAATTAAATCATGAGCTGACGCTTCGATAAATGCCATATTTTCTTTTGCAAAAGAGAAATTTCTCCCTCGTCCTGGCAAACTCTTATAGATGAGCTTTTGATACGATCAAGTACACAGAAAAAGCAGGAAATGTAAGATTTTCTTTACACTTCCTGCTCACATGACTGTTATCCTTCTTATCTACGATGTTATATGGCTTCTACTGTTCCCAAAATAGCTTCTTTATATACTTTTTTCTTATTCTCCGGAATATCTATCATAGTCATACATTTATCAATATCCCAGCCCGAATTATTCATAAGATTTTTTTTGCTTTCAACTAAAGTCTTATCAACCGCCCTATCATAGACACCTTTACTCAGATTACACATAGCATCCACATCTCCTTCCAATTTATTCGTCATAGGAATACCAAATTCCTCTCGGAGTGTTCGCTTCTTTTCTCCCGGCAGTGTTTCTTCTGAAAGAAGCACATCCAGCATTTTTAGAAGACCATTATAGCCTTCCTTATCCTTTCCGCCCAAACATACAACAACTACCGTCATCAGATCATAATTATCAGGATCCTCTTTAACATCACCTACGATCGTTTCTTCTTCCTACAATCAAAACTTGACCCAAGCGGGACTTCGCTTACCAGTTCAGTACATATAAAATCCTTATTCCAAAATATTTCTATTGCAGTGTCCCGACTTCTAGGCAAGGTACTAACGTATACTCGTTTTAGATTAAAAACAGGAATATCATAAGACATCCGCATAATTTGTGCCTTGTCATACTGAGTACAAGCCTTATCAAACTCACAGGAACTATACGTTCTTTCCCAGTCATAAGAAACTGGTCCATGCCGTATTATAATTACTTTCAAATATCAAAATCCCCCACTATTTCACAAGCCACGAGCCTGTCTTCTTTGATCTGATTCTTTCAATCACTCCTTCGTCCAGCAATTCCTTCATTAGCATTTGTACCGCTCTTCTGGATTTATTCATCATCGCAGACAGTTCAGCTTGCGTCAATGAAGGATTTTCTTTAAGAAGCAGCAATAGATGTTCTCTATCCAACATCATGCTTTTCTGCGCTTTATTTTGCGCTTTATCATACGCATAATTTAGATTCCACAACGTAAGGAAGAAATTATATCCATCCGTATAAAATACTGGCTTTAGCTCTTCCTTATATCTTTCCTCCGCTTCATAGGCATCAAGGATTTTCTTAAATCCACTACCGCGTCGCTCCATAAGCCGCATTCTTCCAAAAAACATCCGCAAGAATCGGATTTCGCAGTTTTGACGGTACATGTCTTATATCCAGCAACTGGACCTCCGAACCATCAAACATTCCTCCGGGATTAGTGATGACAATCCTATCATCATAAATATCTACCTGGCTGTGAGCTCCTGTCTGAAGATAACTTCTGTGGATAAGAGCATTAACCAATCCCTCTTCTAAGGCTCTTTCCGGATAGTCAGGTAACTCCACACGTTTATCATTGTCTTTGCGCCATCCTTTTTTTGTATTATTTTTAATAAAGGACATAGTACTGTCATAAAGCTCTATAAGTCCACCTGTATATTCAGCATCATCAATCATCAAGTGCGTCCTGTGTAGAAATGATTTCCTTAACCGCATAAGAAATAATTTACATTTAAATTCGGAACCTTATATCTATTAGCCATTTTTAATTTTTTTCTGTTTTTGGCTAATTCACGCTTCTAACAGCCAATCAGCTAAATCGACAATTTTTATACCTTCGTATTGGTATTCATCATTTCTTGTACGTGCGATAAGCATTTTAGGATATGCATCTTTTATCTGCAAAAGTGGTGAAACTTCTCTCTCAAAAGTCTTATCATCGCTTATGTTATCGGATACTTGAATATAGATTTTTTCGCTACGTTTTATCGCCACAAAATCTATCTCTTTTTTATATAATACCCCGACATAAACCTCATACCCTCTACGAAGAAGTTCTATAGCCACAATATTCTCAAGGATTCTTCCATAATCCATATTTCTTGTGCCGAGCTTGGCGTACCGAAATGTATGATCACTGAGATAATACTTATCATTACTTGATAAATATTTTTTCCCTTTGATATCGTATCTACGGATTTTATAAAACGCAAATGCATTGCATAGGTATTGCATGTACGA
>FOSY01000006.1 GCA_900114405.1 Lachnospiraceae bacterium KH1T2
CGTCAACAGGGACGATCTCAACTGTGTATGTGAGCTTCTGTGCTTTAAGAGCCTTATTGAATTCCTTAGACTCGCCCTTGATCTTCTTGATCAGGAATGTAACCTTAGAGCCTGCATCCTTGCCCTTAGAAACCTTTACAACAACCTTAGAGCCATTGTAAGAAACTCCGTTAATTGTGATGTAATCAATAGCATCAAAGTTCTTAAGCTTTCTGCCCTGATAGAGCTGCTTTGATGCGTAGCAAACTGATACTGACTTACCATCAACTGTAGCTGCTGCAACTGTCTTCTCAACATAGTTTACAGAAGGAGTTGTGTTTGCTGATGGAGTCTCATTGTTATTGCCTGAATCTTCCTTGCCAGGATCATCTGTTCCAGGATCATCTGTTCCAGGATTGTCGTCTGAAGGATTTTCGTCAGATGTCTTTTCCCATACTGCATAAAGAGTAGATGTACCTGTGTTGTAATCAACCTTTGTTAATGAAGAATTAGCTGCGCCAGTCTTGCTTGCAGACCAACCAACAAATTTGTAGCCTGTGCGCTTAAGAGCAGAACTTGTAGGAACTGCTACAGCGTCAGCCTTGTCATTATCAAATTTAACTGTAAGAACGTTACCATCCTTTGTGTAGCCAGCAGGTGTAGAAGTAAACTCACCACCGTTTGCATCAAATGTAACTGTTGTAGCTTCTACAGTAGTAGAGCTTTCCCATACTGCGTAGTATGTAGTTCCACCTGAGTATTCATAGTTGAATGGGAACTGTGAATCGAGTTCAGCTTCTGTAGCATCTTTATCTGTAGCCCATCCAATAAATGTATGATCTTTGTAAACATTTGGTCTTACGATAGGTGCGGTATATTCATGCTCGGACGCATCGGTAGCGTCGGCATATTCAACATAAAGCTGATTATTCTCGGTGTCTTCTGAGTAACCTGTGTGAAGAGAGAAATCATCGATAGTTGCACCTTCAAAGTTAAGGTCAAATGTAACTCTTGCTTTGTCAGCATACCATACTGCGTAGTAGGTTGGCTTTTTTGTATCTTCTGCTTCTAAAAGTTTACCAATAGTTACAGGTGTCCAACCGTCAGTAGTTTTTTCTCTTACGTCTGTTGTTACATCACCAACAGTAATGGTCTCACCAATCGTACCATTTTCTTTAAGCACATAGTATTCATCATTAGCATCTTTCTTAGCTGGAGAAATTTTCTTTGTAGCCCATCCATAGAGTACGTATGGCTTATTCTTCTTAGTCAGTTTTACAGCATTCCCTGAAGGAAGAATAACATCACTAGTAGTCAGTGTAGGAATTGAAGCTACAAGAGTAGTCTTGTTATCGCTGACTGCATATACACTAGGATAATTCTTTGCTAATGAATCTTCATCATACTCAAATGTGAAGCCTTCAGGAACGTTAGCGTCGAAGTATATGTGATCTGTTGCAACTTCGCAGTCAAGGAGATACCAAGTTGCATCGGGAGCCTCTTCCTCTGCGCTAGCTATGACAACAGGAGTAAATGTAACTGTCTGGTCTGCAAAAACTTTGCCGTCAAAAGGAACTGCTGCAGCTTTTGGGGATTCGCTATTCCCGTCTGTAAGAATCTCTCTCTTTACAGCACCGGTCTCTGAATTTTTATTAGCTTTTCCAAGCTGTGCAAATAAAGAGTACTTTGCAGAACCTGCTTCTTTCTTAGTGAGGTCTGTAGGAAGATCGCTAAGAGTGAATTTGAAGTTTTCTGTTATGTCATTTAAGGTATTACCTGAGCCAGAGATTACACTAAACTCACCTGCAAAGTTCTTATAAGTATATGAAGTTCCAGCTTCATCTGTAAATGAAGCAACTTCCTTCTCTAAGCGTGTTGCAGTAAAGGTAAGATCAGCAGTAGTAGGAATATCAGTTTTGCTGTTAAATTCGATAGCTGTCTTATTATTAAGAACTATAGTTACCGGAATTCCTGCTGTAATGGCTTTATTAAAGGCTGTAAACAAAGGATTAGAGTCGTCCGAGCCTATTGTTCCCGGAATTACAAGTACATCAGCGTCAGAGCTTAATTTTAATGTGATTTCTGATGCACCGCTATTGATAGCTTCTGTAATTGCCTTAGCGTCAGCAGCATCCTGATCAGTCGTTGCTGTTTTGCCGGCAGTAGTTACATTAAGAGTAAGCTCTTCTGCATTACGCTCTATGCAAGAGAACTTGACAAGACCATCATCAGAATTAAGAGTTGCAGTACCCTCAGAGTCGAAGTCCGTTATAGTAGGTTTAACTGTAGGCTCTTCATTTTCTTCTGCAGTAGTGATCTTTTCCTGAGTAAGACGATATACATATTTATCAAAATCTAAACCTTCGGGATTGATATAGACAGGACCGTTAATTTTGGCAATATCAATAGTCTCACCAACTGCAGGAATTACATTTGTGAGATCAAGAACATTTTTATTTTTAACGGTTTCACCTTCACCTGCTTCAGGAGTTGAAATATTTAAAGTAAGACCCTCATTGCCCTTAAAGTCGTTAGCAAGCACAAGAGACGTAGTGATCGTTGTTGACTCTTCGGCATCACTTGGAGTAACAGCTTTATACTTTGGATTGAAGTTAATTTCTAAAGCTGTACTGTCAGATTTGAGTTCTCCAGAAAGCTCAACATTTGCACCAATTTCACTGATAGCAATATTAGTTGTTTTACCTTCCGTTGTCTGTGTATAAGAAAACTTTTCTGTAGATGTGAGATTATATCCTAGAGATGTTTTTAATTCTTTAGTTGTACCTTCCGCCTGTGGGCCCACTTCTTCCCCATCAGACTCAGTTTCTACACCTGTATCTTCAGCTGCATCGACTACAGCTTCAGCATCTTCTGCTGCATAAGTCGGTACCCCCCCCCCGGTATTGGCGAAAGCCAATGCGACGGTAAGTAAAATTGACAAAGTTTTATTGTTCTTCATCTTTTTTTCTCCTCTCTTTCGAAGCATAAGCAGTTTCAAACTCTAAACTCTCTCGTGCCTCCTTCCATTTAAATACGCAATTTAATGCCTCGGAAAAAACTGCTTATTTAAACTCCGTCTTCTGTTAAAATCAATTTTACAATATCGATTTTGATTTTGGAATAGAAATAGCTTATGTTTTTTGGCCTTTATTCAGTACAAAAAAGCTGACAAAATCGGGTAACAGTTCAGACGCAACCGGAGCACTACGCTGCGGAGGTTGCGACCAATAAAGATGAAAAGCCATTGGATTTTGTTAGCGTAAAATTTTCCTCGGAAAACTGAACAAAGAAAAAAGAACATCCTTTCGTATGGTATGATATTAGTTTGCTGACAAATATCAATACGGAGGATGTTCTTTTTATGGAAAACATTATACGCTACTTTATGGATGATTACATCAGGAATCTTTTTGACACTAAGCTTGGACTATATAAAGATACGACTGACCTTGCAGGATTTGTTCTCAAGGTGCAGGAGGAAGTTCAGGAGCTTGGTAGACGTTTCATACAGGACTCGTTGCAAGAGATGAATCAGATAATCAAGGATATGCCTGATCGTAAGAAGAACTGGCTTGTAGAGCATAAGGGAGACTCCAAAAAGATCCTTACATCACTTGGAGAAGTTGTAATAAGAAAGACGCTTTACACCTCAAGGACTGAAACTGACGAAAACGGAAGGTACATAGAGTGCTATCTTCTCGACAAGGTACTTGGACTGTTGCCAAACCAGTCAATGACGGAAGATGTACTTGCCAACATATACATGGAGGCTCACAGATGGCTCATCTGAGGGAATACTATTACAATGGCGGAGACATGCTTGAACTTGCAAAATTCCAAAAGAAGGAAATGCCTATGGCGGCCGGAGCTGAAGAAGTGGTGCTGAGCGCACAGGCAATGCTATCATCTGAGCGAAATAACAGGAGTAAGACATTACAGGAGTACGGTAAGTATGCGGAGATAATGCGCTCAACCATATCCGTACAGAGCAACAAAAGGCTTATGTTTCAACTGATGGGGAAGTTATGAAGATTTGCTGGAGTTGTTGGATTTGCTTTTTTGATATTAGAAAAAGTATACTGAATGGTATGATATTTTTATTTTCTTTTTCTATATAAAGTCAGAAGACTTTATCTTGCAAAAATCCTCTTAAGAGGCCTTTAGCGCCGATCAAACAGACGGACAATAACAAAGTGTTTTTTTTCATTTTATCTTTGTCACAGGTCTGATATTATAGGACCACATGTGATATAATAGTGCTATGTAGAAGAATATCAGCTTACTCTTTTGCAAGAGCTGTTGTTGATATTTCGTATATATATGGTATTATAATTGGGATTATATTTTTTTATTATATTTGAGCCTGAGCAGTCGGGCCGTTTGATATCGGTTTGGTTTAATGTTCAGCAAAATCCGGTTTTTAACCCAGATTAACGAGGCTGCTGGAATCAGATTGAGCTTTTGTGTATCGTCAGATTCAGAGAACGATACAGGAATTTTAGTTTTTATAAGATGAGGCAAGGTATCTTGATGTAAGTGTATACGATCATGAGAGATACACTGGTAATACTTTAAGATACTATTTAAAAATGCATTAATTACAGTTTTCTGTATTTTAACGGTGTTGTAAACAGACATACTGTATATACAGATTATGATAATTTAGAAGCATTGAAAAAATAATGGGTAATCGCCCTGTTTAAAGCAATCAGGGCGAGGTTTATCCTTTCCCTGTTTATAATAGATATAACATATTATTAAATGACAGAGAAAGGAATGTTATGAGTATTGTTAACAAGAATAACAAGGATAGGCTATTTAGACTTCTCTTTGGAGATGAAAGGTATAAGACAAATACGTTAGAGCTATACAATGCGATCAACGGAACATCTTATACAAATCCGGACGAGTTGGAATTTAATACCATTGATGATTTCATCTATATGGGTATGAAAAATGACACATCGTTCATTATAAGGGATGATCTCAGCATATTTGAGCAGCAGTCAACCTACAATCCAAATATGCCGGTACGTGGTCTTATGTATCTTGGCAAAGTATATGACAGCTATATCAAATCGCATAAGCTTAACATATACGGTAAGACACAGATCACACTCCCGGTTCCGCAGTATGTTGTATTTTACAACGGCACTGAGGCAAATTATAGGGATAAAGATGTCTTTGAACTGAAGCTCTCAGATGCATTCAGCGGAAAAACTGGATGCGTAGAAGTTACAGCGATTGTTTACAACGTCAATTATGGGCATAATGACAGGCTAATGAAAGCCTGCAGAGCACTATCTGAATACGCTGCGTTTGTTAATGAGATACGTAATAATCGTAGTAAAGGAATGGAGCTAAAGGATGCCATTAATTTGGCAGTCAATGTTTGTCTTGAACGGAATATCCTAAAAGACATTCTTTTAAAGCATAAGGCGGAGGTGGAAGGTATGATTTTCACTGAGTATGATGAATTAGAAACAATCGAAAACACAAAAGTTGAAGGAATGGAATATCTAATTGATGTCTATAACTGGCTAAGACATATTGGACGTTCTGATGATGCTGCAAAGCTAATGTCTGGAGACAAAGATCTTCGTAGAATCTTTTTTGACGAATATGAAAAATCATTAAAAAAGGAATAACCTTTGCCTTAATTGAAAATAAGTAAATATGTTTCAAAAGAATATCCTCAAGGACATTCTTTTGAAACATAAGGCGGAGGTGGAAGGTATGATCTTCACTGAATATGATGAGATTGAGACCATGAATATTATGAAAAAAGAATCATGGGACGATGGGTATGCTGAAGGTGAGGCTGAAGGCAGGGCTAATGGCAGGGCTAAAGGTGAGACTAAAGGTGCTGACAGAGTTTCAAAATTATATCTGTATCTTATGAGTAATAGCAGAAATGCGGATATGGAAAAAGCCATGAGGGACGCTGATTATCGTGATCAGCTTTTAAAAACACTGAACATGTAGGATTACGATACGTGTTTAGTCGCAATGATAGTGCGGTCTGCTTTAAGCAGGCTGCATTTTTTCTTTTAAGGTTTCTTGTACTATGTTACAATAATCTCGCATCTGATATCACATCTGAAACATTAGGATATTCTATTTTTAAATTTCCGAGTACATATTTACGCTGCCTTGGATTTTGCCATTCTTGCCAATATCGGTATTGAAAGTTATAATTCTTCTATATTAATGAAAGTGAGATGCTTTTTATGGAAAATAACGAATTGATCTTTTTGAAGCCGGTTTTTAAGCACAATGTTTGGGGAGGTGCTAAGCTCAGAACTCAATTTGGATTTGATGTTGAAGGAAATGATATAGGAGAATGCTGGGGAATCGCAGCTCATCCAAATGGTGACGCTCAGATAGATGGCGGAAAATATAATGGAAAGAAGCTTTCAGAGCTTTGGAATGAGCATCGAGAGCTCTTTGGAAATGCTGACGGAGACAGATTCCCTCTGCTTGTAAAGATCATAGATGCTAAAGATGACCTCAGCATACAGGTACATCCGGGCAATGAATATGCTGCAGAGCATGAAAATGGTTCACTTGGTAAGAATGAATGCTGGTATGTGCTTTCTGCTGAGCCTGGCTCTAAGCTGGTGGTAGGGCATAATGCCAAGACAAAGGAAGAACTTGATTCGATGATAGATGAAGGCCGTTTTGATGAGCTTATAAGAGAAGTTCCTATAAGTAAGGGCGACTTCATACAGATAGACTCAGGTACGGTTCATGCTATTAAGGGTGGGATCGTCCTTATGGAAACTCAGCAGTCAAGTGATATAACTTACAGAGTATATGACTATGACCGTCTTTGGAATGGAGAGAAGAGAGAGCTGCATATCGAAAAGAGTAAGGATGTCATCACAGTTCCGGCTCCGGAAGCAGATAAAATGATCCTTCATGAAGAGGTTTCGCTGGATGATGTTAAAGGCTGCGACGACAAGCTTCTTGTGAAATGTCCATATTATGAGGTCAGAAGGCTCTATGTGAATGGTACATGCACAGGTGGCTGCGGTGATGATTACGTGCTTATGACTGTGGTTGATGGCGAAGGCACAGTAGACGGACATCTCGTCCACAAGGGCAGCTTTTTCATAATCCCATCAGGTCATGGAACACTTACGATTACGGGAAAACTCAATATTATTGCATCAAGGGCATTTTGACTGAGACATAAACAGGAGATTTATTTATAGATATGAAAATATTAAACTTTGGTTCACTTAATTATGATTACACTTATTCTGTAGACCATATAGTAGCACCGGGAGAGACTCAGTCTACACATGAGATGAATACCTACTGCGGAGGAAAAGGACTTAATCAGTCGATAGCTATAGCCCGCGCCGGCGCAGAGGTCTATCATGCAGGCCAGGTGGGCGAAGATGGAGCAGAGCTCATCAAGCTTATGGCAGATTCAGGAGTTAAGACTGACTATGTGAAAACCATTGCCGGTCGCAGCGGACATACTATCATTCAGGTGGATAAAAATGCTGAGAACTGTATCCTTCTCTTTGGAGGAGCGAATATGGCTCAGACAAGAGAATATGTAGATGAGGTTTTAAGCCATTTTGAAAAAGGTGATATCATCCTTTTACAGAATGAGATAAATGAACTTGACTACATAATCGATCAGGCATATGCGAAGGGAATGAAAGTAGTCTTGAATCCGTCGCCTTTCAACGAGCGTCTTGACAGCTGTGATATGAGAAAAATCGCTGTGTTCCTTATGAACGAAGTTGAGGGATGGCAGCTTACAGGCAAGAAGGAACCGTCAGAGATACTTGAAGCTTCAAGGGAGAAATTCCCTGATGCAGAGATAGTTCTTACACTTGGCTCTCAGGGTTCAAAGTACATGGTTGATGGAAAAGTTTACGACCAGTGCTGCTATAACGATGGAAAGGTTGATACTACAGCAGCCGGAGACACATTCACAGGCTATTTCCTTGCAGGTATGATAGAAGGACTTTCTGTAGAAGAGAGAATGAAGCTTGCAGCTAAGGCAGCATCTATCGCTTGTTCAAGAGCTGGCGCAGCACCATCTATCCCGACAAGAGACGAGGTATTGATCTGATAATGTACAAAAGTGCGTAACAGTTCACGCGTAAACGGAGCACTACGCTGCGGAGTTTACGACCAAGAAAGATGAAAAGCCATTGGATTTTGCCCATCGCCGGAGGCGATTTAATTGGCAAAATCCGTTACGTGAGCGAGCTAGAAGCGAGTGAACAGTAACAAAAAGTGCGATTGTACTTTATAAAATCCCTATAAGGCATTTATAAAATCTTTTTAAATTGATACAATCTATTTAAAGGGGTGAGCTTATGGGATATAGAAAATTATTTGCAATATTACTTATGGGAATAACGATCTCTGCGTTTCCGGCAGCAGTTTGGGGAGAGCCGACTGTCAGTCAGGATAATGCAGAGATCAATGCATTTGATGCAGGACAGGCAGATTCTGTATGGAATGTTTCGGAGATCAGCGGGAATTATGTGCTGGCATACTATTATAAGGACAGTGGGCGCTTAGAGGTGATCGCACCCGGAGGGGATGCTTTGATGAATTCCCTTTCGGATAATCTGATTGCAAGGCTTTCAGGTAATGAAGCCGAGAAGCCCAGAGAGAAGGATATACAGTCCGTAAAGATAGGCAAGGGCATAACGACTTCTAATCTTTCAAAGCTTTTTTCTAACTTTGAAAATATGAGATCAGTCACGTTTGAGGATGCGGAATTTTTTACAAAGTATTCTCAAAATATGAGTGAAATGTTTTCCGGCTGTAAATCTCTTACAGAACTTGATGTCAGCCGATTTGACACATCAAATGCAGAATATATGTACAGCATGTTTGATGGCTGCGAATCATTGACAAAGCTCGATGTGAGCGGTTTTAACACTTCTAAAGTCACAGATATGGCATGGATGTTTGATGGCTGTAAAGGTCTTGAAACATTGGACGTCAGCCGATTTGACACATCAAATACAGTTGATATGCAGGCAATGTTTAATGACTGTACTCTTCTTAAAAATCTGGATGTAAGCAGGTTTAAGACTTCAAATGTGATAAATATGAGAGCCATGTTCGGCGAATGCGTTTCGCTTCCTAGACTTGATGTGAGCGGCTTTGATACTTCGTCAGTTATGGATATGTCCGAAATGTTCAGCGACTGCTCCAATATTTCGGGACTTGATGTAAGAAAATTTAATACTGAAAATGTGTATGACCTGAAAAATATGTTTAATGGCTGCAAGGCACTTGAGGTATTAGATGTAGGAAACTTCAAAACACCGCGTTTGGGACTTACTACGGAATTTATAGTAAACAGCGGCACTCAGGGAATGTTTGCTGATTGTAGGAAGCTTACTGATCTCGACCTGAGCGGTTTTAATACTGTAAGAGTCAGCAATATGGACTGGATGTTTTATGATTGCGGAGCGCTTGAAGAGCTGGACTTGAGCAGCTTCAATACAGAGAGCCTGCAGTCGATGGAGAGCATGTTTAGTGGCTGCGTGAAGCTTAAAAAGCTTGAGCTTGGCAGTTTCAAAACGCCGCTTGTGGTAAATATGAATAATGCTTTCAGTAATTGCATCATGCTTAAAAACATTGATCTCAGTGGATTTGATCTATCGAATATCAATGGTCCATTCAGCTTATGGACATGTAAATCACTTGAAACGATAAAGACACCGCTAAAGGTGAACGAAAGCTATATAGTTGAGCTTCCATGTAAATTTTATGATGAAGCAGGAAAGCCATATGTGAATCTGGGAAGTGATATTCCGCTGAATTCATTGCTCACAAAAGAAAGGCCATCATTAATTAACTCACCAAATATAGTCAAAAACAGAGGAAAGGTTCTGTTTGGGCTTTTGGTTTAATTAAGTCAGGATACAAGCTCTGCCAAATAACCACTGTCGCTGCGGCAGTGGTTATTTTTGTGCATGGAATCATAGAGCAGGATTTTTCCATGCCTTTGAATAAAACTGATTTCGGTAGGCTTTGGGCGTCATGCCTACAGTTATCTTAAAAATCTGTGTGAAATGGCTCTGCGAAGAAAAACCTAAATATTCTGCGATTTCGACAAGTGAAAAGTCGCTGTAGCGCAGAAGATTAATGGCTCGTTTGATCTTTTCCTCGCGCACGTAGTCGGAAAAGGAAATCCCTACTTCTTTCTTGAAAAGACGCGAAAGATAGCTTTCTGAAAGATTTAAGGCAGAAGCTACTTCGTTGATTGAGAGCCTGTTTTTAATATTGAAGTATATGTAGTCCAAGGCTTCGCTGATCGGCTTGGTTACAGAGAAATCCTGACGCAGAAGGTGCATCTTTTTAGTGAAATCCAAGACCGCACAATCGTGCAGCTGTATTACCTCTTCTAAAGTAGTGAGATCGTCGAGCTTCAATATGTAGAAGTCTGAAAGCCTGTAACCGAGCTCTTTTTCCATACCTGCCTCACAGCAGAAACGAGTGACTAGGGCTATAGTTATCACGAAATGATATTTTAGATTCAAAACAGGGTCTTTAGAAAGGATTCCGACGCCTTCCTCCATCTGATAGAAATGCCCTTCTTTGCAGTTTTGCTCTATAAGCTCCAACTCACCGTTTGCAACATTCTGACAAAAAAGTATTTCTTCATTTGGTTCTCTGTGAATGATCTGTTCATCATTTATATCTGTTTCTTTAAGCTGCCAGTTTTGGGTAAGCGATGCAGCACTGAAAGGTATTCTGCTATATGAATTCAGCATGGTGATATCTCCATATTTTGTTGCTTTGAATGTAATTACACTACAAAGACATAATTCTGTTAAAAGTCAGTTAATAAGTGGTAGTAGTAGAAGTGATTTTGTATAAAAACTAAGAACAATCCAACATAATTAAATGCTTTTGAATATTTTTGAACTTTGAAAAACATATCATGAATCTGACAAAAATGCAATCAATCTGTTAGAAAGGAAAGCGTATACGGGAGTATTATATCAATGCAATGAGAGAGGTGCTTCTGAGTAAGCTTTGATTATGGGAGGATTAAAGATGAAAAATAAACAGGTGATTGCATTGCTGATGTCAGTGCTTATGGGAGCAGGTGTTTTGACAGGATGCGGAAGTGCATCTATGGCTTCTACAGGTGCCGGTGGTTCTTATTTTTCTTCAGATGAAGAAGGTAAAGTTATAAATATTTGGACATGGAATGAAGAATTCAGAAATCGTGTGACAGACTACTATCCGGAAGTTAAGGAAACTTCAAGCGATGGTACTGTAACTACATTAAAAGATGGCACAGAGATTCATTGGACTATCAATCCTAATCAGGATGGTGTTTATCAGGATAAATTGGATGAGGCATTGAAGCAGCAGGCTTCAGCAGATCAGGACGATAAGATCGATATTTTCCTTGCTGAGACTGACTATCTGGTCAAGTATATCGATAAGGATATCGACGTGGCAATACCTCTGAAAGAGCTTGGTATTGACCCGGAAAGTGACCTTTCTGATCAGTATAAGTACACAAAGGATGCAGCTTGCGATGCTGACGGTGTACAGAGAGCTACAAGCTGGCAGGGATGCCCGGGCGTATTTATCTATCGCCGTGATATTGCAAGAGAAGTTTTTGGAACAGATGATCCGGATGAAGTACATGCACTTATAGCTGATTGGGATAAATATAATGAGGCAGCAGAAAAGCTTAAAGAAGCCGGATATTATATGAATAGTTCCACGATCGATACTCAGAGAGTTTATACAAATAATACAAAAGCACCATGGGTAGAAAAGGGCTCTACAACAGTAAAAGTTGATGAAAACGTTGTAAAGTGGATCAAGGATACAAAGGAAAACCTTGATAAAGGTTATATCCATACAACTGATGGTCAGTGGGCAGATACATGGAATAAAGACCAGGGCGCTGATTCCAAGGTATTCGGATTTTTTGGCCCGGCATGGTTTGTTGATTTTACACTTACACCTAACTATGGCGAAAGCGCAGAGCCTAATTGGGGAATCTGCGAATCTCCACAGGCTTATAACTGGGGCGGCTCATTTATCGTCGGCTGCAGCGGAACTGACAATAAGGAGCACATAAAGGACATCATGCTTTCTCTTACCGGAAATAAGGATGTTCTGCTTGATATTGCTAAGGGAACAGGCGATTTCACTAATACACAGAGCGGAATGAAAGAACTTTCAGAAGATGACAGCTTTGAATCAGAATTCCTTTGCGGTCAGAACCCATATAAGATCTATGCGCCTGCAGCAGAGAATATCGTAATGGACAAGCTTTCTCCTTACGATCAGGGATGTGTTGAAGCACTTGGTAATAGCTTTGGAGATTATTTCAACGATAAGGTTGATTTCGAGAAAGCCAAGGAGAATTTTGAAACAACTATCAAAGAACGTTATCCGGATATCACAGAAGTAGTATGGCCTGAATAAAATGATTTTAACTCAGCCAAAGAAAATTTCCACCTTTGAGCGTTAATATAGGTGGTGGTTATGACAAATCATACTCAGTCGGGGTACAAGCTCCGGCTGAGTTAGATCTTTAAGGGAGAAAAGTATGGAAAATGCGCCTTTAAGAACTGAAGAAATGCCTACCGAAACACGGAAAGAGGTAAGCTTGATTAACACTGGTAAGAAGATTGACTATTCTAAATGGGGATATATCTTCATCGCTCCATTTTTTATCTGTTTTTTCATCTTCTCACTGATACCTTTGGTGGATACGATCCGCTACAGTTTTTTTCAATATTACACCACAGGATTAAAGGAAGTAGGACCGAACTTTACAGGTATTTCAAATTATGTTGAACTGTTTGCTTCGGATCTTGGTAAATACACTTGGAATACATTTATTATGTGGATCATAGGCTTTGTACCGCAGATCATTATCGCGCTGATACTTGCAGCATGGTTTACGGATTGCCGTTTGAAGATTCATGGAAAGGGATTTTTCAAGGTAGTCATTTATCTTCCTAACCTGATAATGGCATCTGCATTTTCGATGTTATTCTTTACCCTTTTTTCAGAGGTTGGCCCTATCAACTCTATGATGATGCAGCTTGGAATCTTTGAGAAGCCTTTTAAGTTTCTGGCAAGTGTAGGCGGCTCAAGATCACTTGTAGCTATCATGAATTTCCTGATGTGGTTTGGAAATACGACTATCATGCTTATGGCAGCAATCATGGGAATAAGCCCTGACATTTTTGAAGCTGCTGAGATAGATGGCTGTAATAATACGCAGAGATTCTTTAAGATCACATTGCCTTTGATAAAGCCAATTCTTGCGTATTCATTGATAACATCACTTATCGGAGGTTTGCAGATGTTTGATGTACCGCAGATCTTGACTGGCGGTAAGGGAACTCCGGATCGTACAACGATGACTCTTATCATGTTCCTAAATCAGCATCTTAAGGCAAGAAACTATGGTATGGCAGGTGCTTTGTCTGTTTATCTGTTTATAGTATCAGGAATACTTTGCGCTATTGTTTATAGAATGATGAATAATGAATCTGATTATGGAGAAAAGAAAACAAAGAAGAAAGGAGAAAAATCATGAAAGAAGCTAAAAAAAGCCCGGTAAGACAGGTAGTGGCTCATGCGGTATTGCTTATTTTATCGTTCTTCTGTCTCTTCTTTTTCTATATATTGATCGTAAATGCTACCCGCTCACATGTAGATCTTCAAAAAGGTTTTTCTATTTTGCCGGGCAATGCATTACTTGATAATCTTAATTCTGTACTTAGTGATGGTACGCTTCCGGTCATTAATGGTATCGTAAACAGCCTTGTGGTTTCAACACTCTGTGCTGTTATATGTACCTATTTTTCCTCAATGACCGCTTATGGAATATATGCCTATGACTTTAAGCTTAAGAAGGCGGCGTTTACATTTATAATGGCAATCCTTGTAATGCCTACACAGGTAACGGCAATGGGATTTTTACGCTTAATTACCGGAATGGGATTGTATGATACGATCTGGCCCCTCGTGATCCCCTCTATCGCTTCCCCGGCGGTATTTTACTTCATGCATAGCTATTTAAGGTCAGCACTCCCCATATCCCTTGTCGAAGCTGCCAGAATAGATGGCTGCGGAGAGTTCAGGATATTTAACCGCATTGTATTCCCCATAATGAAGCCGGCGATCGCCGTTCAGGCAATCTTTACCTTTGTAGGCTCATGGAATAACTACTTTGTTCCTGCTCTTATTTTACAGACTAAAAAGAGAATGACATTACCAATCCTGATAGCAACTCTTCGAGGTGCAGATTATATGAATTTTGATATGGGTAAGGTATACATGTTGATTGCTATCGCAATAGTGCCTATAGTAATAGTGTACTTGTTGCTTTCAAGATTTATTATTGAAGGAGTTACCCTTGGTGGTGTAAAGGAGTAGGCATGAAGTTATTGGTTTTTGATGTTGGAGGAACAGAGATCAAGTATTCTGTTATAGACGAAGGATTAAATATGGAAGATAGCAGCTATTTTCCAACTCCCAAAACTCCGGAGGAGGATAAGGAAAATAAAGCTATCGTGGACAAAGACTATGTCCGCTTTCTCGATAGTCTTGTGGAAGTTTATCACAGGTTTGAAGCGAGTGTGGACGGAATAGCTATGAGCCTTCCGGGGTTCATTGATGTTAAAAATGGACGGCAGTGCGGCGGTGGTGCTATTCAGGGCATCATCAACCGTGATATCGCAGAAGATCTGTCGAAGCGCTGCGGCTGCCCGGTGCGTATAGCTAACGATGCTAAATGTGCTGCTATGGCAGAAAAAGTATATGGAAACCTTAAAGATTGCGGAAATGCAGGGGTATTTATCATAGGTACCGGCGTTGGCGGTGGTCTTATCATCAATGGCGAAGTTTTGAATGGCGATCACTTCACGGCAGGAGAGCTGAGCTTTATCCGTATGAACGTTAATGAACCATGGGATGACCGGGAAAATACCATGGGCGACGTATGCTCAACTACAGGACTGCTGAATCTCTACAGGGCGAAAAAGCAGCTTCACAAAGATGCAGAATTAAGCGGCAGAGATTTTTTTGAAAAATATCATGAAAATGAGCCTGAGGCAATTGAGTGCTTAAAGGTGTTTTGCAATCACGTTGCGCAGGCAATCCTGAATCTGAGCTTTATCCTTGACCTTGACCGCGTGGCTGTCGGTGGTGGAATCAGCCGTCAGTCAGCTCTTATAGATGGAATCAAAAGTGAGCTTAATGATCTATGGGAGAAGACCGGACTTGTGAAGGACTCAGGAATGAAACAGGTTGAAATCGTTCCATGCAAATATTTAAATGAGGCGAATCAGATCGGCGCTCTGTGTTATTATATTAAGGAGCAGTGAAAGGAGAAAATATGAAATTTCCAAAATCTTTTTTATGGGGCGGCGCAGTAGCTGCCAATCAATGTGAGGGCGCTTATCTTTCTGGAGGAAAAGGTCTCTGTGTACCTGATATGCTGCTTGGAGGCAGCGCAACAAAACCGCGTACATTTTTACCGGTAAATGATGAAAATGCATTTTATCCAAGTCATGAAGCTATCGACTTTTACCATCATTATAAAGAGGACATCGCTCTTTTTGCAGAGATGGGCTGGAAGGTCTTTCGTTTATCTATCAACTGGGGGAGAATTTTCCCTAACGGAGACGATAATGTGCCGAACGAAACAGGTCTGGCATTTTATGACAGCGTTTTTGATGAATGTAAAAAATACGGTATCGAGCCTTTAGTAACACTTTGTCACTATGAGATACCTTGGGCTATCGTAACAAAGTACAATGGATTTTATTCCAGAAAGACTATTGACCTTTTCTTAAAATATGCAAAGACAGTATTTATGAGATATAAGGATAAGGTAAAATACTGGCTTACCTTTAATGAGATAAATATCCCTTGCATGGATGCCGGCGGCATCGGAGATCTCTATGGACTTGGTCTGATCGATAAAGAAGATCTTAACTCTACTGAGCCGATCCTTCTGACAGACCTTAAGTCTGACAAGCAGAAAACCTTTACTGCACTGCATCACGAGTTTTTGGCTTCTGCACTTACTGTAAAGATGGGACACGAGATCAACCCTGAATTTGTCATCGGAAACATGATCGCTCACGAGACAGTTTATCCGCTTACACCAAATCCGGAAGATGTTTTGGCAACGATTGACAGAGATAACCTTGCTAACAATTTCTGCGGTGATGTGCAGGTGAGAGGTGCTTATCCGCAGTTTATCCTGAATTATTTCGAAGAGAATGGCATCGACACTTCTTTCATCAAGGAGGGTGACGCTGAGATACTTAAAGAGGGAACTGTGGACATGTACACATTCTCTTATTATCAGTCACATTGCGTTACTGTGAAGAAAGACGCTGATAAGGTTAATGGAAACATGTCAGAAGGTGCAGCAAACCCATATCTTAAGAGCACAGAGTGGGGCTGGCAGATAGATCCTACCGGACTTTTATATACTATCCAGAGCCTTGCAGACCGTTATCCGGGAGTGCCTCTTATGGTTGTTGAAAACGGTATGGGCGCTATCGATAAGGTAGAAGAAGATGGTTCTATCCATGATGATTACCGTATAGAGTATTTCCGTGAGCATATCCGCGCAATGCGTGAGGCGGTAAGACGTAAACTTCCGCTTATCGGCTATACCACATGGGGACCGATCGACCTCGTATCAGCGGGAACCGGTGAATATAGAAAGCGCTATGGCTTTATATATGTAGACAGACATGATGATGGAACAGGAGATTTTTCTCGAAGAAGAAAGGATTCATTTTTCTGGTATCAGAATTTGATCCGTACACAGGGAGAGGAATTATAAGTTTCTGATCCGGCGATCATAAGAAAGCAGAAAGCCCTGACGGGTGGTAAGGCCGTCGGGGCTTTCTTAAGATTTATATATGGAGTAAAATCTTGCAAATATTTATGCGATGAGAGCTTCTATCTCCTCGCCGCTCATGGTCTCACGCTCAAGAAGAGCAGTTGCCAGAGCTTCAACTTTACTATATTCTCTGCGAAGTGTCTCAAGAGTGTCATTGTAAAGCTCTGTTGACATTTCGGAGATCTTTTTAACTGTGGAAGCGCCGTCTATCATACGGTTATTCTGAAGGAGTGAAAGGTCTACAAGACCAAACTCTTTATCAAATCCATAGCGTTCTATATATTGAGCAATTATATTGGTAGCCTGAGTGATGTCATTGCTTGCTCCGGTTGTGACTTCTGTGAATTTGATCTCTTCACTTGCTCTTCCGGCATAAGCTATCATTACCTGCTGCTTAAGTGACTGCTCAGTTTCAAAAACTGTATTGCGCTCTTCCTGAAATACCGCGCCGCCAACTCCTGAAGTAGTACCTACGATGCTGGCACGTGCTATAGGGTTTCCTGTGAGGAACGTCATAACGGCGTGACCTGCTTCATGATATGCAACAACCTCACGGTCATGCGTAAGCTTCGATTTTTCCTTTGAGCGATTACCCTTGAAAACTTTTTTATCGATCGCTTCTTCAAGGCAGTCCATGTCAATGTAGTCCTTATTTGACATGATAGCTATGATCTTGGCTTCGTTGCAGGATGCAGCTATATCAGCACCAGTGAAGCCGGCAGTTTCCTTACTTATATTTTCATAAGAAACATCTTCGCCTAAAGGTGCATCCTTCAGATACATGCGAAACATCTTTTCGCGTATCGTCCAGTCACGAGGCGGAGCGACAGTTACCTGACGGTCAAAACGACCCGGACGGATAAATGCCTTATCGAGTTTTTCTGCATTGTTAGTAGCAGCGATGACGAAAACGCCCTCACGTCCGTCAAAACCATCCATGCATGTGAGGAATTCATTTATAGTCTTATCATCTTCTGAGTTACGTCCCTGTGCATTTCTATTTCCGCCTATGGCATCGATCTCATCTATAAATACTACGCAAGGAGCCTTTTTCTTAGCTTCTGCGAAAAGCTGTCTTATCCTTTTTGCGCCCACACCTACATACATTTCAGCAAATGAGCTTGCACTTGCATAAAGAAATGGTACTGAGGCTTCACCTGCGATAGCTTTTGCGATAAGTGTCTTACCTGTTCCGGGAGGACCTTGAAGAAGTATTCCCTTAGGAGCTTTTGCGCCCATGCGCTCGCCCTTTTCAGGGTTTTTGATAAGTTCAGTGATAAAGCGTATATCCTCTATGACTTCATCCTGACCGATTATGTCGTCAAATTTTACGTTGCTTGTGCTTTCGTGATTAGTATTTTCTTTACCTGCAACAGATGAGTTCGAAGATGAAGAAGCTGCAACGCCGCCGTTGTTTTTCATGAAAAATCTGGCGATGATCGCTGTTCCTCCAAGTATCAGTACAACGACGAGTATATTTGCTAATGCAAGACTGCTTAAGCTGCCTGAGGTTACGCGGACGTTAATCCCTTTTTCAAGCATATCCTTTTTGAAATCATCATAGTCAGGATAAGTCGTGCTGTAGTAAACGTTGGAATTGGAGTCAGTGGTAAAAGTCATTGTGTTATCGCCGGTAGAGTAAATAATGTTTGTGACTTCACCTTTATCAACCATCGACTGAAACTCTGTGTATGAAACACTATTCACAGAAGAAGCAGCCTGAGCCGTATTAGTACTTGATGCTCCTACGATAGCGATTATGATGAAAACTGCTGCAAGTACTATGACGGAAATAAGATTCTTGTTGATCGGTTTTTCGTTCACGTATTCCTCCTATAAGAAATCTTGGGAAAATAAATTCAAACTTTTAATTTACAACGTTCGTCGGAATACAGTATACAGCTGTTTGGCGGCTATTGAAATTATACAAATATAAATTAAAGTGAAAATAAAATTAAAGTGTATTTTTAAGAAGTACAAGAATACAATGGTATTTAATTGGCAAAAGTGACTAAAAAAATGTATCAATAAAAGAAAAAGTATGCAAAATAAATATATAAAATAAGCTAAAAACGTCTTACAGTAGTTGAAAATCACAAAGCAGAAAACTATAATGAAGTTAAGGAGAGTAGGATGTTGTGATAATGCTGAATTGTTCATGAATCTATATATAATGGAGGAAGATTTCATGAGTACGCATATGATTCGGTATTTTTCACTATCACTACGAAGGAGTATTAAAGTTGCAGCAGTTGATTGAAGCTGATTAGCTTCGCTATTGTGAAAGGGGGAAGTTTAAAATGTTAAGCTTTTTCATTTGTCTGATCATCTTGATCGGCGGATACTTTACCTATGGTAAATTCGTCGAGAGCACGTTTGGACCTGATGACAGAGAGACACCGGCAGTTGCGATCAATGATGGCGTCGACTATGTCGTTATGCCTCAGTGGAAACTGTTTCTTGTACAGCTTTTGAACATCGCCGGACTCGGACCTATCTTTGGCGCACTTACAGGTGCAGAGTGGGGGCCGGTAGTATTCTTATGGATCACATTTGGTACGATTTTTGCAGGAGCAGTACACGACTATTTCTCAGGTATGCTTTCTGAGAGAAATAATGGTGCATCTATTGCAGAAGTCACAGGTAAGTACCTTGGACATACTATGAAGAATATAATGCGTGTATTCTCAGTGATCCTCCTTGTAATGGTTGGTACAGTATTTGCAGTAGGACCTGCAGGTCTGCTTGTTGTTCTTCTTAAGAGCAGCGGTGCAGCTGGTGTTCTTGTAAGTGCACCGTTCTGGCTTGCAATCATCATTACTTATTATTTCATAGCAACATTTATTTCTATCGATAAGATCATTGGACGCATTTATCCGGTATTTGGAATCTGCCTTATCATCATGGCAGTAGGCGTCGCATTTGGTACATTGACAGGCGGTTATCAGGTTCCTGAGATCTGGAGCAATTTTAGGAATATGCATCCTAACGGAACACCAATCTGGTCATTTATGTTCATCACAGTAGCATGTGGTGCTATCTCAGGTTTCCACTCAACACAGTCACCATTGATGGCTCGCTGTCTTAAGAGTGAGAAGCAGGGACACTTCGTATTTTATGGTGCAATGGTAGCTGAAGGCGTGATCGCTCTCGTATGGGCAGCAGCCGGATGTGCGATATACGGCGGCCAGGCACTTGTTGAAGCAGGCGGCGGAAACTCTACAACTGTTTATGACATCTGCACAAAGACAATGGGTTCTATAGGCGTGATTCTTGCAATGCTCGGTGTTGTTGCCTGCCCTATCACATCAGGTGATACAGCATTCCGTTCAGCAAGACTTACTATCGCTGACTGGTTCAAGATCGACCAGGATAAGGCAGTTAACAGACTTAAGCTCTGTGTACCGCTTCTCGGAGTTGGTGCTGTCCTTGGCTTTGGCAATACCTTCGGAGTAATTGATTACTCTATCATCTGGAGATATTTCAGCTGGACAAACCAGACACTTGCTATGATAGTTCTCTGGTCAGCTTCAATGTACCTCTTTGTTGAGAAGAGAAACTATTGGATAACAGTTGTTCCGGCAACATTCATGAGTGCTGTTTCTATCACATATTTCTCAATGGCACCTGAGTGTCTCGGATTGATCCCATTCTTTAAGAATAATATAATGGTTGCATATCCTTTGGGAGTTGCAGCTGCAATTCTCTTCCTTGCATTGTTTATGATGGCTACCAAACGTCATGATGTAAACACAAAAGCACATGGTTGAAAATCTGACTCAGTCGGGCGTAAACCTGACTGAGTCTTATAATTTAGTTATGAAGGAAGATAGATTATGTTTATTAAACCTCGCCCATTAGGCTCATCGTCGCTTGAAGTCGCATCACTTGCGGCTGATAAGAAAAACTGCATAAAAATTGGTCCCTGCGGCATCGGGGAAAAGGCTATATATCTTAACAGCTTTTTTCTGGATAGGATATATTATGCTGAATATACAAGGATAGACCGCGTATTTAAGAGAGTTGCAATGAGTAAAGGCGGTTTTACGGGAAAGGGAATCTTTGGCTCAATCCCGTACCTTGTGGTGCTTTTCAAGGATGGAACAGAGAAGACCTGTAACTTCAAATATGAGTTTCAGGTGGATGAGATACTTGAAAAGGTGCATGAGGCGCATCCGGGTATACCGATACATTCGCGGGATGCGGAAAGAAGGCTTGCAGCGGCTGCAGCAGCGGAAGAGGCAAGATACTTAAAGGAACTTTCGCCTGAAGCGGAAAAGTCAGTTGAAGTTTTAAGAGAGGCAAAAAAGACACTTGAAAACAATATGCCGCTAAGCAGCAGGCTTGCTTTCGACGCAAAGCAGAAGAGAACCCTTGACAGTATAAACCCGACATATAGGTATCTGGCTGTGATGATATTTGCAGCAGCTGTAGTATGTGCGGTGTGGGGCATTAAGACTGTAGTTGAACAGGGAATCCGTGTAGGCGGAGTATATGTACTTCTTGGATTCGCATTTATATTTTTTATAATTTCCTCCAGAGTTCTTCCGAGTGGACAGAGTAATAAAAAATATGGAGATGAATGCTATAGAAGGACTCTCGAAGAGATGGAAAGGGTGCTTGGCGGAACTGCAGATTATCCGCTGCCGGCAGTCTATGCGCACCCTATAGTTATCGACAGGATGATACGTGTGATACGTGAGGGCAGGACAAAAACTATAGATGGCGCTATGGAGCTTGTGAAAGCTGACTTAAAGGCGCTTAACCCAAGTGTGACAGTGACTCAGAAAGAATACGACGAAGTGGTGATAGTTAAGCCATTGTTTACGGTAAATGATTACGCATGAATTCTTGTACGTAAATTACAGGAACACGCATTTACTGCGGGTTCCGTCTGAAAGCAAAAAACAAGTGGCAAACAAGCCCGCAGCGCAGCTGCATTTAAATGGCTTGTTTGCGGGATTTTTGAAGCTTTGCTGCAAAAATCTATGATATTTAAGGCTGTGCGGTGATGAGCTGCACAGCCTTTTGTTGTATAATTTTCATACATAGTGTTGTTGTGTAAGATTATCGTAAACGGCAGATTTATCTGCTGATTACTGTAAACATCATGCGAGGATAATAAGATGATCACATGCGTAATAGACCGAAAGATAAAAAGACCTGTTTACATCCAGATATACGATCAGCTGAAAAATGCGATAGAGTCAGGAGAACTTGCTGCAAATGCCAAACTTCCTTCTAAAAGGAGCTTTGCCGAGCAGAATGGCGTAAGCGTGATAACCGTTGAAAATGCCTATGGACAGCTGTTGGCTGAAGGCTATATCCGCTCGGAAGTTAAGAAGGGATATTTTGTCGAAAAAGTTGAAAAGAGGAATTTTTCGAGCAAAAGTATGGTGGAAGCAGAGCATCCGCTTGAAGAAGCTGTACCAAAGCCTTCTAATATAAATTTTCCCTTTGCAACATGGGCAAGAATACTGCGCGACGAGCTTTCAAACGATCAGGACAGACTTCTGACAAAGCCGCCGTTTGAGGGAGTATATAAGCTGCGACTGGCAATTTCAAACTACCTTAGAGAGTATAGAAATATAACGGCGTACCCGGAGCAGATAATCATAGGTGCCGGAACAGAGTACCTATATATGCTCATTAGAGTGCTCTTTGACAGAGATTATGTATTTGGTCTGGAAGACCCCGGATATTCAAGAATCGCGGATATATACTCTCAGTATCACATCAGATGTGAGCATATCCCGGTGCTGGATGACGGTATAGATATGGACTATCTCAGATCTAAAGAGATAGACGTGGTGCATATTTCGCCTTCACACCATTTTCCGACAGGTGTGGTGACTTCCATCGGAAAAAGATACGAGCTCTTGAAATGGGCAGCGGAAGATAAAGAAAGATTCATAATAGAGGATGACTACGACAGTGAATTCCGACTTGCCGGTAAACCTGTTCCATCGCTTTATAGTACTGATAATAGCGGCAAGGTCATATATATGAATACATTCAGCAAAAGCCTTGCATCGACGATCCGTATAAGCTATATGGTACTTCCTGCTTCCTTCCTAAATATGGTCAGAGATAAGATGGAGCTTTTTACATGCCCGGTCTCAACCTTTGAACAATATACACTTGCGAGATTTATAAGCGAAGGCCACTTTGAAAAATATATAAACCGCATGCGGAGAAGTTATAAAAAGAAGAAGGATGAATTGATGGAGCGTATGCACGAGTACAGCATATTTAATGACTGTATCGTAAGCGGAGAAAACTCAGGATTACATTGCGTGGTCAAATTCAACACCGAACTTTCGGATGATGAACTGCTTGATGAGATGAGAAAGCTGGATATAGAATCGAGAAAAATCAGTGATTATTATTTTGAAAAGCCTAAAGATACGCATGTACTGATCTTGTATTATTAATAAGAGTTAATCCTTGCTAACTAAAAAGTTGTTGCATGCTAACTAAAAATGTTGTATTATGCTAACTGTCAGGTGAGTTAGATAAAGCTAACTACAAGCGAAAAAGTGCTGCGCATGCAGCAAAATCTTTTGGCATCATTCAGCAATCCTGAATGAGAAAGGATGGTAACAAATGAGTTCATATCTTGAGATCGAGAAGGTTATTGGCAGAGAGATCATCGATTCACGAGGCAATCCGACTGTTGAAGTTGAGGTAACTTTAAGCGACGGTACAGTAGGAAGAGGTGCTTCACCAAGTGGTGCATCTACAGGTGAGTTCGAGGCACTTGAGCTTCGTGATGGCGATAAGAGCAAGTTCGGTGGTAAGGGCGTTTCTAAGGCAGTAGCAAACGTTAATGATCTTATTGCTCCGGCTCTTGTCGGCGTTGAGGCTTCTGATATTTATAAAATTGATAAGATCATGTTTGATCTTGATGGTACAAAGGATAAGAGTAAGCTCGGCGCAAATGCTATTCTTGCAGTATCTATCGCTTGCTGTCAGGCAGCTGCAAAGTCTGAGGATATCTCACTCTTTAAGTTCTTCGGAGGTGTAAATGCAAATCATCTTCCGGTTCCTATGATGAATATTCTTAACGGCGGTGCTCATGCAACAAACTCTGTAGATACACAGGAGTTCATGATCATGCCGGTTGGCTTTGATTCATTCAAGGACGCTCTCAGAGCTTCTACAGAGGTATTTCATGCACTTCAGAAGCTTCTTAAGGATGAAGGCAAGACAACAGCAGTAGGTGATGAGGGTGGTTTCGCACCAGACCTTGCTTCTGATGAAGATACTATCGAGCATATCCTTAAAGCTGTGGAAAATGCAGGATATAAGCCGGGTGAGGACTTCGTTCTTGCTATGGATGCTGCTTCTTCTGAGTGGAAGAGCGAAAAGGGTAAGGGCTTCTACCATCAGCCAAAGTCAGGTAAGGACTTCACATCAGATGAGCTTATCGCACACTGGGAGTCACTTATCGATAAGTATCCTATCTGGTCTATCGAGGACGGTCTCGACGAGGAAGACTGGGAAGGCTGGCAGAAGATGACAGAGAAGATTGGTCACAAGTGTCAGCTCGTAGGTGATGATCTTTTTGTTACAAACACAGAGCGTCTCAGCAAGGGTATCGAGCTCGGCGCAGGAAATGCTATCCTTATCAAGCTTAACCAGATCGGCTCTGTTTCAGAGACACTTGATGCTATCAAGATGGCTCACAAGGCAAATATGGTTGCTATCGTTTCACACCGTTCAGGTGAGACAGAGGATACAACAATTGCTGACCTTGCTGTAGGTCTTAATGCAGACCAGATCAAGACAGGTGCTCCTTCAAGATCTGAGCGTGTGGCTAAGTATAACCAGCTTCTCCGTATCGAGGAAGAGCTTGGCGACAGCGCAGTATTTGCAGGCAAGAAGGCTTTCATCAGAAAATAATAGATTAAAGTTAAATTAAGAATACAAATTTACATGCACCGCAGATGGCTTTAGTGTCATCTGCGGTGTTTTTGTGTGGAAAATATGCATTTCATCCCATTTAGAGCTACCATTCGTCAGGAATTGCATACGCGAAAATTAAAGTGTGATAGTGTAATGAAGATAAATAACGTTACTATCAAATATAAAAGAGGAAACGGATTATGAATAAAATCGTAAAAGTAATGATCGGAGTAACTATGTGTGTGCTGTTAACAGCCTGCGGAATGGATGGAGAGAGAATGGAAGAGAAGCTTAATGATAAGGGATATAATGCTGAGATTACGGAAAATGGTGAAGTAAGGATCACAGAGGGGGATTTTTCATATTTTTATACACGAAAAAAACTTCTTTTTGTTAATGCAGGATATGATTTAGATCGAGTAGAAGCTTCTTTAGAAGAGAAATCGCCAAGAGAAGATACTGACAATGAGCCGGGAAAATTTGTAATGTATAAGGTAGGAAAGAAAAGCGTCGATATCTATCTGACTTTTAATGAATATTTCGGCGGTAAGGATGATGATTATGAAGAAAATGAATATCATATTCCACTAAAAGGTGGTTTCGGTGAGGATGATCTGCAGACTACAGCTGTTGCAGATTTTGAGAGAGAATATTATATACTTACGAAATACTATATTTCAGGTGATGAGCTTGAGGATGTATATGATAGAGGATTGGAACTTTTGGAAAATTTGAATAAATAAAACAGAAGAGGCTGCATCAGACTGGCAGCCTCTCTTAAATTATATGCACTTTACTATTATAATAAAAGTCAAAATAGAAAATGCTATGAAACCTATACCTGCGATCATGAATATCTTTGAGCGCTTGAAGTATAATTCAGAATTTGAATAGAATTCATGCGGCTTTGAAGGATTGTAGTGGATTACCACAGCAACCGGAGACTCTCCGCGTTTGGTGCGGCTGATATTTTCTTCTCGCACATAGTGCTGACCATTTACGTCATATTCAAAAACAGGATACCAGCCTGTTTCACCGGAATGCAGAGTGGAAACATGATGATTCCACTTGGTCAGAGTTCCGTTGGTGGTAGATGTATATATCTCCATTTTTTTCAAAATATTATTTTTGGAAACATTGGAGACTATTGTAAAAATTATCCCGAGCAGCAGATATATGAGTGGCATGAATATCAATATAAATTCTGGTGAATCTGAGTACATAATTAATTTTCCTTCTGAACTATTTTACCGTCTACAACTTCAAGCTCACCTAAGTTAGCGAGAACCTGTTCTCTGAAATCAATCTCTTCCTTGTCCTGAAAACCGATGAAGAACTTTTCCTCGATAGCATCTCTATTAAAGAAAAGCATATTTTTTGCATCAGTCAAGCCTTCAGGGTAGGTACATCCTACATAGTCAAAGATTTCGTCAGAGCCGGCTCTGCAAATGATGCGTCCTGTGATCATGAGTTTCTTTGTGCCTTCTTTTAATCTAACTATTGAACCGATTGGTAATAAATCCTTATACATATAAAGCTCCTTTACATATTAATTATTAATTAAAAAGATCAGACCAGTCAACGGCGACACCGAGTTCACCACCAAGTCCTAAACCAGCTCCAAGGTCTACAGAAGCACCGCCGGCAGTTAATTCTCCTCCGGCTTTTGCACCGGCACCGCCAGCTTTTGCACCGACACTGACATCAATTTTAACACCGCCAATAGTAAAACCTCCGGAAACTTCACCTTTTGCCAAATAAGCCTCTGCACCTGCTTTTGCTTTTAAACCGACTGTGGTGGATTTGTTTCCGTTTGAATCTTCTTTTTCTATAACACCGACACCGGCTGATGCAGATGCTTCTCCGGTAAGTAGATCTCCCTTAGCTTTAGTGTGTATGTTGTATTTGTCAGTACCAAGCTGACCGTTGGCTTCTCCATATAAGACGCTTCCACCCGCTTTTGCCTGAGCAAGAAGGCCGGGACGCAATTTACCGTCTTCAAATATTGAGGCCTTAATTTTGCCGCTTGCAGAAAGTTTCCCCAAAGTTGCTTCCAGACTTCCTTTTGCATATTCGGATTTACCGGATAGAGAGCCTTTGGCAAGAGCGAAATCAAGAGAAACGCTTCCGGGAGAGTATTTTACCTTGCCATCTAAAAGATCGTATCCGATTGCACCGCCAAGGAGAGAACCTGAATACATCGTACCTGCGGATGAATGGTTTTTACTTAACCAGTCAAGTATACCACCGCTGTTAGCCGTTGTCATAGAATTACTGATATGTTTGTCGGTACGTTCGTAGATATTTGCAATATCAGTAAGAGCTTTGCCAAGCTGTTTCATGGTGTCACTGTTACTTTCGAGTTCTTTTACAACGCCTGATAAAGCTGCCTGAAGCATAGCTTGCGAGCAGTCATGTATGGCGAGCGCTTTGCTTATAGTGTTTATGGTGCCGGAAATCTGTAAAAGCTCTTTACCTAAATTGTTTTCTGTAAGAGCTGACATTCTGGCATTTGAAGCAATTATAGAATATTTAGACATTTTCCCTCCACATTAAAGAATTGAGTCATGGAAGACCCTGAATGCATCCTACCACAAATTGTGTAAGGAATGGGCGAAACCTGACGAATGGTATGGTTAAATGGGATGAAATGCATATTTTATTCATCAATAAAAGATGTTTCTATTTTTAATACAATATTTGCCAGTAGCACACAATGCTGATAAAATATACCGTGAGTTATTGCGGAGAGGAAAGATGAAGTATGAGTTTGCCTAAAATTTCGGTAATTTCAATCATATATCAGGTTGTTCCCTATGTGGAGAAGTGCATTCAAAGTCTCTGTGCGCAGACTTATGAGAATCTTGAGATAGTTCTCGTAGTAGGGACAGACGCAGACGGAAAGGATGACGGATGCCTGGCGATAGCAGAAAGCTATGCTGAGAAGGATGAGCGCATAAAGGTGGTTCAGATTTTGGCAGCGGGCACAGGTGATGCCAGAAACCTCGGACTTGCAGCGGCTGAGGGTGAATATATTGCCTGGGTCGATGGTGATGACTGGGCAGAACCGGATATGATCGAGAAGCTTTATGATGCGATAAATTACAGCGGAGCAGATATAGCAGTTTGCGGGAAAATCACAGAATATCCTGACAGAAGCGTTCCGGATGAGCAGCATTCGATGAGAAATCTCACAGGTAAAGATGCCTGCAAAATGATACTTGAAGGTTCAGGATTTTTCTTTCATTGCTGGGATAAGCTGTTTAAGGCTTCACTTTTTGAAGGGGTCCCGTTTCCGACAGAAGGTCAGCTTGAAGACCGCTATGTGATAGGCAGTATTCTCACTAATGTTGACAGCGTTGTTTACACTACAACTCCACTGTATCATTTCAGGAAAAGAAATGACAGTATTTCGCACACAGCAGTTAGTGCAGAAGAAAATACCAGAGCTGATGAAACTTTCTGCGAGATAGTTTCAGAGAAGTATCCGGAGTTGAAGCCCTACTGTGAGGTATTTCTCATTTATGACCATATCACCTGCATACAGGTGCAGCTTTTGAATGATACATACAGCAGAAAGAATGCTGAGAAACATATTAAATATGTAAGAAAGCATGCCAGAAGTGTGCTTGAGGGAGATATTGCAAATCGCAATACAAAGATAAAGATAAGGATCGTGCAGGCATATCCGGCGGCACTTAAATTAATTACGAGAAAGCAGTAATATAGATGAAATCAAAACTTTTTAAGAATAAGAAAATATTATTTGTATGTCGTGAGACATATTCTAAACCCTTGTGGTTTCTTGCAAGAGATCTCAAAGAAGATAATGAGGTTGCAGCTTTTTTCATCATGTCTTCAGAAAGCAAGTTTAAGAAATGCTACTATAATGAGCATACCATTTATGAATTCAGAGAGAATCTTCCAGATGTAAAGCTTTATGATGTGGGTAATATCTGTGATGAGTTTGTAGAAGGCTTCGAGCGTTCTAAAGCACCGGCTGATATCAACTTCCTTAAGGAGATTGAGAAAGAGTACAGTCATTACAAGACACTTGGACTTCAGCTGATGAGCTCGCAGGAAAATACCAAGCATTATCATTATCGTGAATATTGGTCAGTTACGAGTGATGAGGAGAATCAGTACTGGCTTGAGCTTAATTATAAAAATATCTTCCATATTTTAGATGAGTTTAAGCCGGATGTGATCCTTGACCTTGACAATGCGGAGCTTCAGAGAACTATCCTCGTAGAAGTGGCTTATAAGAGAAATATTCCTTATATCACGGTTGAGTATGGAAAATTTGGATATTATAAGTTCCCGAGTTTCCAGAATGCGTATGGGATCGATCCTTATTTTAAGAAGATTTACGAAGAAAAGCTTAATGAAAGCGATGAGTCTATGCGTGAGTCAATCGACTACATTAAGGATTTCAGAGAGAAGTCAAGCATTATGAATCCTATGTATAAGGGTACGGCTACTCTTCAATATGAAAGAGATTCATGGAGCTGGATCTTTAGGCTTATGCATGGCAAGTGGAACTATTTCTGGAATCAGGATTTCACAGCGGGTAATCTTAAGCTTAAAAAGAAGAGCCATATGCTCTATGCAAAGACATGGCCATATCTTAAGTATTACTGGAATGTTTACATGCGTAAGCGTAAATTCCTTGTGCCGAATAATGTATTTGAGCCGCCTGTAGAGGGTGAAGACTATGTTTATATGCCGCTTCATCTGATACCTGAGTCAACAGTTTTCGTAAAGGGACCTTTCTATGTGGATGAGCTTAATCTTATCGAGCAGGTTTCTAAGGCACTTCCGGTTGGCTGGAAGCTCTATGTCAAGGAGCATCAGTCTATGCTTGGAGAGCGTGATCCGGAATTTTATAAAAAAGCGGCTGAGATTGCAAATGTTCGTGTAGTTCAGGTGAACTATTATAAAGATCCGAAGCCGTGGATAACTAATTGTAAGGGTGTTGCGACTATCACGGGCACAGGCGCATATGAAGCGGCACTTTTGGGCAAGCGCTCGATAGTATTTGGTGATGTGCCATTTTCACTTATGGATGGTGTGACGAGGATACGTTCATATGAAGATCTGCCGAAGGTTATCAGAGAGTTCGGAAAGCCTATCGAGAATACGCATTCCTGTGCGGCTTATCTTGAAGCAGTTAAGGAAGCGGGCTCAGAGGTCAAGATAAATGAGCTTATGAATGGTGCAGAGGAGATTTTTGCCGGACGCGCAAAAGAAGATGAAGAGTTTGATGGAATGCTTGAAGAGCTTCTTAGATTTTATGAGAAAGGCTACCAGCGTTGGCTGGATGGTGGCGTAAGATGATAAACGTTATTGAGAAAAGACTTGCAGAGGGTAAATTCGTATTTATCGCTGAAATCGGTGTGAACTATTATGATATAGCAGCAGAACGTGGAATTTCCAATATGGATGCGGCTAAGCTTATGGTAAAGGAAGCCGCTGAAGCTGGTATCCACGCAGTAAAGTTCCAGACTTATAAGGCAGGAACTCTTGCTGCTAAGGCTTCTCCATACTACTGGGACATTACAGAAGAGCCGACACGTTCACAGTATGAGCTTTTCAAGAAGTTTGATGCTTTTGGAGAGAAGGAGTACAGAGAGCTTGCGGAGTATTCAGAGTCACTTGGTGTTGAATTTCTTTCTACAGCTTTTGACTTTGAGTCAGCAGACTACCTTGACTCTATGATGAATGTGTATAAGATCTCTTCATCAGATCTTTCAAACCTGCCGTTTATCGAGTATCAGGCAAAGAAAAATAAGCCTATACTTCTTTCAGTAGGTGCTTCAAATGCTGATGAGATCAGGGCTGCAGTTGAGACGATCCGCAAAGTAAATGATAAAAAGATCACACTTCTTCATTGCGTGCTTGAATATCCTACACCGCTTGAAGATGTTAATCTTTTGAAGATTGCTTCTCTTAAGAAGGAATTCCCTGAGGTTTATATCGGATATTCTGACCACACTAAGCCAACGCCTGAGTGTGATGTTATAAAGACTGCATATAACCTTGGTGCACAGATTATAGAGAAACACTTTACACTTAATAAGACCTTAAAGGGAAATGATCATTATCATGCAATGGACCCGGCAGATGCAAGAGATATCCTTGCAGGAATCCGCCGTATGGATATGCTTCGCGGAAAGGGCGATCTTGTCTGCCTCGATACTGAGGGTAAAGCGAGAAGTAACGCAAGACGTTCCATCGTTGCTCTTGGAGACATCAAAGCCGGTACTGTGATAGAGAGAGAAATGCTCACATTTAAGAGACCGGGAACAGGTATATCTCCATCAGAGATTGAAACGGTCATTGGAAAGACAGCGGCAGTTGATATTGCGGATGATACTATTCTTACACGGGAAATGTTTAAGTAATGAGTGATGAAAGTAAAAAAGATAATAATGGGAAAAAGGCTGTAAGATCAGGCTTTTGGTATGTTATCTCAAATGTACTCATACGAGCAGTCGGGATAATTACAGCGCCCATATATACACGCCTTCTTACTACTGCTGAGACGGGATATGCTAATAATTTCAATAACTATGTGAGTATTTTAAGTGCGGTCATGGGACTGTGCCTGATCTACTCTGTCGGCAGGGCAAAGCTTGATTTCAAGGATGAATTTGACAAGTTCATGTCATCGATCCAAACTCTTTCGAGTCTATTTGGGTTCATCGTTTTGCTGGCGATGTTCTTTATATGCCCGGCAGGTGGGATGCTTAAGTTTGAGCGAGAAGTAGTGATGATACTTTTTGCATATCTGGTGGTCTATCCTTCGATAGATTACATGCAGTATAAGTATAGATTTGAATATAAGTATAAAGAAAACATTGCTATTTCTGTGATCATAACGGTCGCAACGGTAGTACTTTCTGTGGCATTGATGCTGGCTATGCCGGAGCGGAGGGGATTCGCAAAGATCATTGGAACGGTGGTTCCGAGTGCTGTGGTAGCTATCTGGTGCTATGCTAATATTTTATGTAAGGGAAAGACTCTTGTTAATAAAAAGTATTGGTCATATGCATTGAAGATAGGGCTTCCGATGATACCTCACGGACTTGCCCTTCTGCTTCTTGCCCGCATGGATACGACGATGATCTCGAATTTACGTGATTATTCGGAAGTTGGTCTTTATACATCGGGATACACGATCGGTTCATTATTGATGTTTCTTACAAACGCAGTGGGTCAGGCATGGCTTCCGTGGTTTAATGAGCGCCTTTATACAAAAGATTATGCATCAGTAAGGGAGAAAAACCGTCTGATGATGTTTTTTGGATGTGTAATAACTCTTGGATTCATAGCATGCGCACCTGAGGCGGTAAAGATACTCTATGCACCGGGATATTGGACATCTATGTATGTAGTTCCTCCCGTGGCACTGGGTACGCTCTGCCAGTACTTTTATACTAACTATGTAAATGCAGAGCTTTTTTATAAAAAGACTTCATTGATCGCAATCAATTCCGTTATTGCAGCGGCTGTTAACTTCGGGCTCAATGCTTACTATATTCCTAAATACGGTTTTATCGCGGCTGCCTATACGACACTTGCAGGATACTTTATCCTTATGATACTGCATTTTATATGCACGAGATACATTCTGAAACTGCCTATCTACGAGGATGCGCTTTACTTTGCGATGCTTGCGGTCACATGTGTTATCGGTATCGCATATATCATGGTTTATGATAAGTGGCTTATAAGATATGGCATTTCTCTTTTATGGTTCGCGGTTTTGGCATATGTCAGAAAGCGTGATATAATCAATGCAGTCAAAATGCTGAAAAATAGACGAGGTTGATATAAATATGAATATTCTGGCTGTTATACCGGCTCGGGGCGGTTCAAAGAGAATCCCCAGAAAAAATGTGCGGATCATGTGCGGAAAGCCTTTAATCCTCTACTCTATAGAGAATGCGGCTGCATTGAAGTCTGATTATGATATAGACATTGCAGTTTCTACTGATGATGAAGAGCTTTCACTGATCGCAGGCGACCGTGGAGTGGATATTGTCGAGCGTGGCGAAGAGCTTTCAGCTGACAATGTAACGCTTGATCCGGTTATCTATGATGCTGTTTGCAAGATGGAGGAGCGAAAGAATAAGTCGTATGACATCGTTATCACTATGCAGGCAACTTCTCCTACATTAAAGGCAGAGACGCTCAAAAATGCGATAAAGTACTTTACAGACGGCGGTTATGATACGGTGATAAGTGTAGTAAATAAGCCGCATCTTTCATGGACAAAGAAAGATGGAAAGATCGTAAAAAATTATGAAAAGCGCCTTAATTCGCAGGAGCTTCCGGCAAATTATCTTGAGACAGGCGGTTTTGTGATAGCGAAGAGAAGCGTAGTCACAAAAGATAGCCGTATCGGTGAGAATGTTTCCGTATTTGAGACTACACCGCAGGAAGCTGTGGATATTGATACCGACGAGGACTGGATCAATGCCGAGGCTATCCTTGGGAGAAAGAAGATACTCTTTAGATGCGTAGGTGAGAGACGCATAGGAATGGGACATATTTACAGATGCCTTTCAATTGCTTATAAGCTTGTCGGACATGAGCTTTTATTTGTCACTGATTCTAAGAGTGAGATGGGGATCGAGCGTCTTAAAGAATCTTTCTTCCCTATGAAGGTCATCGCTGATGATGCTGAGTACGAAGAGGTGCTTAAAGAGTATAAGCCGGATGTCATCATCAATGATGTGCTTAATACTACAGAGGAATTTATCACTCTGGAGAGAAAGTATACTAAGCGTATAGTCAACTTTGAAGATATCGGAAAGGGCGCGGCTCTTGCAGATGTCGTGATAAATGCGCTTTACGAGAATCATCCGGGAAAGACCGGTAATGTCAGGGAAGGCTCTGACTATTACTTCATACGTGATGAATTTTTAGAGCAGAAGCCTAAGGAATTCAGTGAAGAGTGCAGAAATGTCGTTATCATGTTTGGAGGCTCAGACCCTGCAGACCTTACGGGAAAGCTTATCAGGGTTTGTTCAAAGCTTCACGATATCATGCCTGAGTGCGAATTCCACTTTATCACAGGCTTTGGTTATCTTAAAAAAGATGAGATAAGTGATATTCCTGAAAAGAATATCTTTATACATAATGATGTGAAGAGAGTTTCGACCTTTATGAAGAAGGCAGACCTTGCAGTAACTTCGCAGGGACGCACTATCTATGAGCTTGCCAGCATGGGAGTTCCGGCGGTAGTGCTGGCTCAGAATGAGAGAGAGACAGAGCATGTATTTGCTGCCATTCAGAATGGCTTCATAAACCTTGGACTTGGTGAAAATATAGATGAAGAGTCAATCGGCAAGACTATGAGATGGCTTGCGGAAACTCCAAATGTACGTAAAGAGATGAGAGAGGCTGAGCTTAAGCACAGTCTTGTAAAGGGACAAGAGAGAGTAATCGACTTAATATTGGAGAATTGAGAGTATGGGAGAAATCGGGAAGGTTCTGTTTATTAATACTATATGTGGGACCGGATCGACAGGAAGGCTCGTTACAGGCCTTATGGATGCGCTCAATGAACGCGGTATAGATACGATGTGCGCATATGGGCGATGGAATGCACCTAAGAAGTACAAGACCTATCGTATAGGAAATAACCTTGATGTCATCGTTCACGGTATGGTGAGCAGGATCACAGACAGGCATGGGCTGTATTCCACATTTGCCACAATGAGGCTTATAAAAGAGATAAAAAAGTACGATCCGGATGTTATCCATATTCATAATGTGCATGGGTACTATTTGAATTATAAAGTACTTTTTAAGTACTTGAAAACCTGTAATAAGAGGATAATCTGGACACTGCATGACTGCTGGTCATTTACAGGGCATTGTTCGCATTTTGCATATGTGGAGTGTGAGAAATGGAGAACAGAGTGCAGCAGATGTCCGCAGCTGGATCAGTATCCGAAGTCTTTTTTATTTGACAGATCGGATAAAAATTATAATTTAAAAAAGAGTCTTTTCACGGGGATTGAAAATCTGTCCATTGTTACGCCGTCCGCATGGCTGGCGGGAATGGTCAAGAAGTCGTTCCTTAAGGAATATCCGGTAGAAGTTGTTCCGACAGGGATCAACCTTGCGAGATTTAAGCCGAGGAGCTCAAACCTCAGAGAGAGGTATGATATAGGCGACAGAACTCTTATACTTGGCGTTGCGAACCCCTGGAGGGAACGTAAGGGATTTGATGAGTTTATGAAGCTTGCGGCAGAGCTTGATGATAATTACCGTATCGTCATGATAGGGCTTAAGAAGAAGCAGCTTGAAGGACTTGCGTGGAATATTATAGGTATCGAAAAGACAGACAGTGTCGAAGAAATGGCGCAGTGGTACAGTACGGCAGATGTTTATCTCAATATGACCTTTGAGGATACGTTCCCGACTACAAACCTTGAAGCAATGGCATGCGGAACACCTGTTATAACCTATAATGTCGGAGGAAGTCCGGAATCACTTACCTCTAGGACGGGAATTGTTGTTGATCCCGGAGATATCAACGGTGTCAAAGAAGCAATCCAGCGCGTTGAGGGTAAGAATAAGGAGATCACAGAGAGATTCTGCACCGCTCAGGCTCAGGAATATTCTACAAAGAAGAGATTTGAAGAGTATATTACAAAGGTATATGGTCTTCATTAAAAAGACTATAAATGATTAGAAAGACTTGTATATGAAAAAATTCTGCAGCAGATTTCAAAACAGCATATTGATGCTTTTTGCTGCCTGTTTATATGTTGGCGGTTTTTTGGTGTTATTCGCTCTCTTGGGAATTGACTCAAGGCAGGTTCGGGTACTTTCAAGAACATCGGTTATCATGGGACTGGCTTATGTGATGTTCATGACACTTTTTACTAAAGTGTATGGACGGTTCAGAGTAGGAAGAAGTCAGCCGCATCAGGTCAGGCTTTCGCTTGCGTTGGCATTTTTCTTTACGGATATATGTACTTATGCGGTATTTATCATAATGAATACGAATGATGCCAATAACAGAGTGTTTGAGCTGATCTCGCTGCATTGGCTGCTTGCTTCGTTTGTTCTGCAGGCGCTGCTTACATCAGTTCTGGTGGCAGCCGGAGACAGGTTCTATCGCTGGATAGTTCCTCCGCAGAAGACACTCGTGGTGCTTCAGGATATCGCGGAAAAGGGAAATGTTGTACGTGTGATAAACGCGTGCGGTGCAAGATTTGTGATTTCGGAAGTCGTGCGTTATGACGACGCTGATATAAAAGCAAAGATGAGGCATTCGGATGCGGTATTTTTCTATGATGTTCCTGCCGGTGAGAAGCAGATGCTCAAAGAGTACTGTTATAAACATCTGACAAGCGTTTATTGCAATCCGGACCTTTCAGATATTTTGACAATGACATCAGAAGAGATGATGTTTGGCGACCTGCCGTTTCTTGCAAAGGAATTTGGCGGTCTTACCATGGAGCAGCGCATAGTTAAGCGTCTCATGGACATTTTTGTTTCTCTTCTTGGATTGATAATTTCAAGCCCGTTCCTTTTGATAGCGGCAGCAGCTATAAAGCTCGACGACGGAGGCCCTGTATTTTTCAGGCAGAAGCGCGCTACTATCAGAGGACGAGTATTTGAGATCTACAAATTCAGAACTATGAAAGTGAATGCGCCTAATATCTCTGTCTCAAAGAATGATGACAGGATCACCAAGGCGGGTAAGTTTTTAAGAAAATACCGTATTGATGAGCTTCCGCAGCTTATCAATATTATGAAAGGTGACATGTCGCTTGTAGGGCCTAGACCTGAAATGCTTGAAAATGTCAATGAATATGAGAGAGAGCTTCCGGAGTTCCGCTATAGGCTCAGGATGAAAGCCGGTCTTACCGGACTTGCTCAGGTAGTTGGCAGATATAATACGTCATCAAGGGATAAGCTTGTCCTGGACCTTATGTATATTGAAAATTTCAGCATACTGCTTGATATAAAGCTCATGCTTCAGACACTTCTCGTACTCTTTAAGGCGGAAGATTCTACCGAGGGTTTTGAGGAGGACGCAAAATGAAGGTGAGTCTTATAACAGTGTGCTTTAATGCAGAGAGTACTATCGAGCGTACACTTAAGTCTGTGCTTGAGCAGACTTACGATGATATAGAGTATATAATCATCGATGGCGCAAGTAAGGACAGGACAGTGGAGATAGCAGAGCGCTGGAGACAGCGATTTGCTGAAAGAAATATTGACTATAAGATATTTTCAGAACCGGATAAAGGCATTTATGATGCGATGAATAAAGGAATCACCAAGGCGACAGGCGAGCTTGTGGGCATCATTAATGCTGACGACTGGTATGAGAAGGACTGCGTGGAAGTGGTCGTTTCGGAGTATGAGAAGTCGCCGTTTGACCTGAGCTTTGCGGATATCAGGATGCATATGAATGGCGGAAAGACCTTCATAAAAAAGGCACGATACAGAAAATATCTCACTAGCCGTGACTGGAATCATCCGACACAGTTTGTGCGCAGGGAAGTGTATGATAAATATCGCTATCGCTGCCGCAATATCAGTGATGACATGGAGCTTTACTTCCGTGTGAGAATGGCAGGTTACAGGATACATGTTATCCACAGGACTCTTGCTAATTTTCAGATGGGCGGAGTATCCAGCAGGATTCCGATAACAGAGATACCGGAGCGTATAGAGCGACGATATCAGATATACAGGGAGAATGGCTGCAGCAGGTTTTATTTTTTTGAATGCGCAGCATTTGAGTTGATAAAATATTTAGCCAGCAAGTTTTAAGCCAGGGACGAGGAACTATGACACTTACATTTTTTTCAAACTATTTTAATCATCATCAGGAAGCGCTTTGTAATGCGTTTTATGAGCTTTTGGGAGACGGATTTACTTTTGTAGAGACTGAGCAGATAGAAGAGTTTCGCTCAAAGATGGGCTGGGGACAGGAAGCTGTTCCGGCGTATGTTCTTAAGAGCCATCTTTCAGAAGAAAATCTTAAAAAGGCCTATGAGCTTGGAGAAAAATCGGATGTAGTCATCATGGGAACTGCACCGGAGTCAATGATCGAGAAAAGACTTGAAGAAAATAAGCTCACTTTCAGATATTCTGAAAGACCGTTAAAGGAAGGACGTGTTAAGGTTCTTATCCCACGACTTGCAAAGAAGTTTTATCACAACCATTATAGAAATCGTAATAAGAACCTTTATCTGCTTGCTGCGAGCGCATATTGTTCGTCAGACTACAAATTTATGGGCTCGTATATCGGAAAATGCCTTAAGTTTGGCTATTTTCCAAAGGAAGAGAGAAAATCTTTCCATGATCTCTGTAAGCTTAAAAATCAGAATCAGCCAATGAAGATACTCTGGGCAGGAAGATTCTTGAAGTTAAAGAGGGCTGATCTGCTCCTTTACGCGGCTAAGAAATGTATGGATCAGGGTCTTAAGTTCCAGCTTGAGTTTGTCGGTGACGGAGTTGAAGAAAAGCATCTTGAGAAGCTCGTGGACAGTCTCGGACTTCGTGATCGTACAGTGTTTAAGGGCTTTCTTTCACCGGAAGAGACCAGAGCTGAGATGGAAAGAGCTGATATTTTTGTAATGACCAGTAATTTCCTTGAAGGATGGGGGTCAGTGATCTATGAAGGACTTTCTGCAGGCTGTGCAGTGATCGCAAGTCATGCTGCAGGTGCAACTCCATTTCTTGTTAAGCAGGGTACTACGGGATATGTGTTCAAAAGTGGAAGCGATGAAAGCCTTGCGGAGAAGCTTGCTATAGTTCTTAAGAATAAAGAGCTTGCGCGTGAGCTTGGACACGGTGCATATGAAAACATGCAGAGATACTGGAACCCTAAGGTGGCAGCAGGACGTATAGTTGAGATGTCTGAGAAATTTTTTAAGGGTGAGAGCATTACCTATGAGTATGGACCACTTTCACCTTGTGAATATATTTATAACAATTGGTACAAAGAATGAAGAAAATTGTATATCTGATGGAGTATCCGATAGATCTTCCGGGAGGCGCACAGCTTTCGACAAAGAGTATTTGTGATGAGCTTGCAGCGCATCCGGAATGCGGCTATGAGCCGGTGGTGATCTGCCCGGAGCTTCTTACGACCAAAAAAGAGGAATATGGCTTTAAGATCCGAACTTATAAAATGGGTGAAAAAAGAGTCATAAACCTCTTTTTTAGAATTAAAGCATTTAAGAAAATAATAGCTGAAGAAAAGCCGGATCTGATACATATAGAAATGTCAGAATCGCTTATCACATATGGCTTTATCAGGAAGAGCTTCAAAGAAATCCCATATATCTACACTGATAGAGGGATGTTCTATGGCTATAGGAAACGTTCGCAGCTTTTTATGTTCCCTGTTTTGAAGGATGCGTCAGCGCTGGTGACTACTACAGAGAAAAATGCGGGACTTTGGAAAAGCAATACAGATTTTGGACCTGTTTCTACGATCCCCAATACAATAAGTGATGCCTTTGCGGACTTTGATGAAAGTAAGAGAAAGAAGAATGGACGATTTACGATAGGTTTTGCAGGCAGGATATGCATAGAGAAAGACTGGCCGTTTGTACCGGTTCTTGTGGAAGCTATCCATAAAGCCGGTGTAGAATTCGATGTGGGGCTTGTACTCTCTATTTTTGAAAAGGGTGATGATCTGCAGGTTGAAGACCTGAAAAATAAGATATCAGCAATAATAGGAAGTGAGCATCTGCACTTTTATCAGGATCTTTCTCAGGCTGAAATGAGTGATTTTTACTATAGCTGCGATGTTTTTGCTATGACAAGCCAGTTTGAATCTTTCGGAAAGGCTGCGGTCGAGGCAATGAGCCGCGGGTGTGCTGTCGTAGCTACTGATGTTGGTGGTCTGGCAGAGGTTATAGGCAAGGCTGAAAATTTATATACTAAATCGACGGTTGAAAAATGCGTGGATTATATAAAAGCGGTCTCTGAGGATAAAGAAAAGCTTAAAGCTGATCAGAACTATTTTTTGCAGCGCTACAGAGCGAATTATACGTCAAAGGCTTACCTGGAAAGACATGTGAAACTTTACGACGAGGTGCTTGCAAAATGAAAAAAAAGTCAGTATTTTCAAGTTTTCTGAGCTATTTTTATGGTAATTTCATAGTATTGCTTCTGGGCTTTATACAGACACCGCTTGTGACGAGGATAATGTCTACGGATGAGTACGGCAGGACAGGGATGTTTGAGACTGCTGTATCAGTCATTTATATTTTTGCGATACTTGGTATGGATCAGGCATATATCCGCTATTACTATATGGAAAATATCAACAGGAAAAAGCTTATAAAGCAATGCCTTTATCCATCGGTGCTGATAGTCAGCGGTCTGGTGATACTGTATTTTATATTCAGCAGAGCAGCTAATGCTTACCTTTTTGAAAAAGGCGGACTTGATGTAACGCTATTGGTTGCAGCATATACGCTTATCTCTGTTTTTGAGCGATTCCTGTTCCTTGATGTGAGGATGCAGCAGAATGGTGTGCTTTACTCGAATATAAACATTGCGCAGAAGATATTAAATATATTGATAATCTTTGCAGCATGGCATTTTCTTGGGGATGATTTCAGAGTAGTGCTTTATGCGATGACTTTTTCGTGGGGTTCGACAACACTTTTTCTCGCGGTAAGGTATTTATGGCTCAATACAGGAAAACGCGGTAAGAATAATCATGACGGAACTGTGGTCTATCCGCAGAAAGAGCTTATACGATATGGGACACCGTTCATAATGGTTCTCCTTATGGAGTGGCTTCTTTCCTCATGCGACAGGATCGCACTCCGTCAGTGGTCAAATTATTCAGAGCTCGGTATATATGCCGCTGCGATGAAGATAATGGTACTGCTTCTGACATTCAAGAATACATTTGTAGCTTTTTGGTCACCGCTTGCGATGGAAAAGTACGAAAATGAAGAGCCTGAGCTCTGTAAGGCTTTTTTCAGGCGAGCTTTCAATGTGACAAGGTTTTTCTGCGTGCTTGCAGCAGTGGGACTTATACTTTTCAGGCAGGTAATAGTTTTCTTGCTTGGAGCGAACTATCGTGGTGCGGACAGGATAATTCCATTTTTGACTTTGATGCCTATTTTTGCCATGATGTTTGAGATCACAGTTCAGGGACTAAAATTTATCAAGAAAAATATGCTCCTTAATATAGCATCTGCGGCTGCGATCATCTGCAACGTGGCAGGAAACACGCTGCTTGTGCCAAAGCTCTATGGCGTAGGAGCTGCACTTACTACAGGTATTTCATACATAGTTTACTTCGCTTTTGGCTCTTATCTTTCGGAGAAAAATTGGAAAGTGGGCTATGACTTCAGAAGAACAGCACTTGCAGCAGTAAAGCTTTTAGTGCTTGCGGCTGTGGCTGCTTTTGACGGAAGAGTGATGGTTGTCACAGGATGCGGTATTGTCGTGATACTGCTTACTTGTGTGGCAGAAAGAGATTCGATAAGCTTTTGCTTTGCTTATGCAAAGACTTTGCTTAAGAAGTTCAGAGGAAATAAATGAAAAAATTTATTAAAAAATATGGATTCGCATTGATAATAGCGGCGGTCGTTATAGTTTCCGCTGCCAATCTTGTGTATGACTATGGCTACAGCGATGAGTCATTCGAGCAGAAGTCATATGATACGCAGGCGATGTACAGCGAGGATTATTTTGAGAAAGGGCAATACCCTGACCTTTTCTTAAGGGTGCTTGTCAGGGATAAGCATGTAGTGCTTGCGCATGCGCCCAAGTCATATGCGGACTACCCAAGCGCGGGTCATGATGATGAAGATGGAAATCCATTTTCGCAGGATTATTTCAGAGAGAATAACTTTACATATTGGTTCAACGCTTTTGCAGGAAGTTATTCCTACGATGAAACCTTGCTGACAGGAGATGCTGTATCTGAAAATATGGTACCGCATCATGAGGATTTTACAGACTATGGCGTAGCAAATGATATGCTCAGATATTCATTCCCGATGAACCATGAGCACTATCAGGAGGCAACGAGATTCTGGTACTCATGGTATTACAATACCTATGCGGCAAAAGCACTTACACTTAAGATCAAGCGTAAGCGCTATGATCCATATCCTGATGTATATGTTCATATGGACGGGATAATGGAGGCTGATACGCTGGTAGCGCTTATTGCTAAAAATGAAGACCTATATCTTATGTCGGAAGAAACATATCAGGAGTACATGAAATGAGAGAAACATTAAATCAATTAACTGCATACGACGGAATAGCGCAGGTTCTCACGATTGTTCTGCTGAGTGTTTATGGTATGGTGATGATCTCAGCGCTTCCGGGCAGGATGTCAAAGTGTTGGAAAGCACTCATAAGCTTTCCCTTTGGAATCGCAGCATATATGCTCTGCGGATATCTTATACTTCTTACAGGTGTAAGTTTCGGCACAGTTTCGGTTGTAAGTCTTATGGCGATAGTCCTGGCGGCTGGCCTGGCAGCAGGCATAAAGGGTAAAAATTTCGAAAAGCCCGATATAAAAATTCTGGTTCTTTGGATAGCAGCAACTACTGCCTTCGCGATATTTGCCTGCTATGGCAGACTTTCACTTGCGGTATCGAATGATTCCGTGTACTACTACTCAGCATATCCAAGGATGCTTGTGGCGCAGGGAAGATACGCAAAGTCATTCGACACTTTTCTTACAGATGTGGGACAGACAACAGCCGTATTGAATTGTCTTCCATTCCTTTTTGGCTTCGATGCGACATTCGGAATACAGCATTTTATGAATTTTAACTTCCTTGCAATATTTCTTATGGCTCTTTATGAGAAAGCCGCAGAAGTCTTTGCACCGAAAAAAGCTTTTATCGCAGCTGCTGCAGGTACATTTTTCCTTATGTCATCCACGCCGTACCTTGTAGTGTCAAAGTGGGTACTTTCAAATGTTTACTTTATGATATTCGCTTTTATCATTTTTTATATGATCGTAAGGAATTCAAAAGCGGAGTTTTCAGCTAAGTGGGCAATGGTTGAGTTTGTTATGTTCGCTGTTTTCTCTATGCTTAGAATGGAAGGCGGCGTGATATCGCTTTTGATGATATTTATGGCATCTTCGCTTGAGTACACTAATAAGCGGATAGTTTTGAACTATATCCTGCCGGTACTCCTTGCTGAAAGCGGATATTATCTGATGCTCTTTATAAGACTTGGGGTTGATCCGCTCTACAGTTTCCTGGATTGGAAAAAGGCTGTTTTCATGGTCGGTATAATTGTTATCTCTGTGCTCTATTTTATTTTGATACGAGGCAGACACTTTAGCTTTATTACCGAAAATATAGGCGTGTGGATCGTAATTGCAGGGATTCTTGGAAATGCGGGAATCTGCCTTATAAGTCACACAAGGTATCTGACTAACCTGTATGCGTTTTATCAAAATGTCAGAGGCCGTCACGGCTGGGGATACTTCGGAGTGGTGATGGCTGCGGCTGCGCTTTGGATAGTGGTCGACTTCATCAGAAACAAATTTAAGTATATTTCTTATACGGATGCTTTCACGGCGGCTCTTGTGCTTGTAATAATCGCTGTATGCTGGGCAAGAGGCGGTGTGCTCGTAGTTCGTACAAGTGACTCAGGAAACAGAGTTTTATTGGAAACAGTGCCGTTTATAGTATTTTTGATATATGAAAAGCTGCTGCTTTGTACCTCAGTAAAAAATAAATAATAGAAAGATTGTTAGCACTCATTTTTTATGAGTGCTAAATTTTTATTGACTTTTGATATTCTCGATACTAAAATAATTATGACATAAGAAAAGTATGAAGACCAATTCGTTATGTCATATGACTTTTGAAAAAATAAAATGAGAGGTATATAAACATGGAAAACAAACATGGAAGTCTTTCAATCAGCAGTGAAAATATCTTCCCTATAATTAAAAAATGGATGTATTCTGATCAGGATATTTTTATCCGTGAGCTTGTTTCAAACGCATGCGATGCTATAACAAAGCTTAAAAAGCTCGAAGCTATCGGTGAGTTCCAGGCTCCGGCAGAGGATACAGACGGTACAGCAGGTGCCGGACTTAAAGGAAGAGTTGAAGTTCAGGTAGACAATAAAGCTAAAACTCTTAAATTCATTGATAACGGTATCGGTATGACAGATGAAGAGGTTGATAAGTACATCAACCAGATAGCGTTTTCGGGTGCTACAGACTTCATCAGCCAGTACAAAGATAAATCAGATGCAGACCAGATCATCGGTCATTTCGGACTTGGTTTCTACTCAGCATTCATGGTTGCAGATAAGGTAGAGATCGATTCACTTTCATACAAAGAAGGCAGTGCCGCTGTACATTGGGAGTGCGAAGGCGCCGGCACAGAGTTTGACATGAAGGAAGGTACACGTGCTAAGCATGGTACAGAGATCACACTTCATCTTAATGAGGACTGCCTCAAGTATTGTAATGAATATGCAGTAAGAGAGGTTCTTGATAAGTACTGTTCATTCATGCCTACAGAAATTTATCTTAAGGATGTGAATGCAGAGCCTCCTAAGCCTACAAAAGATAAAGACGGAAATGAAGTTCCGCCGGAAGCTCCAAAGCCTATCAATGATATCCATCCGCTTTGGACAAAGACTCCTAAGGACTGCACAGATGATGAGTATAAGGAATTCTACCGTAAGGTATTCCATGATTATAAAGAGCCTCTGTTCTGGATACACCTTAACATGGACTATCCATTCAATCTTAAGGGTATTCTTTACTTCCCTAAGATCAACATTGAGTACGAGTCAATCGAGGGCGTGATCAAGCTTTATAACAATCAGGTATTCATCGCAGATAACATCAAAGAGGTAATTCCTGAGTTCCTTATGCTTCTTAAGGGTGTGATCGATTGTCCGGACCTTCCACTCAACGTTTCAAGAAGTGCCCTTCAGAATGACGGTTTTGTTACTAAGATCTCAGATTACATTACAAAGAAGGTTGCTGAGAAGCTTTCAGGTCTTTGCAAGACTGAGAAGGAAACATACGAGAAATATTGGGAGGATATCGCTCCATTCGTTAAGTATGGTTATCTCAGAAATCAGAAATTTGCTGATAAGATTAATGATTTCATCCTTTTCAAGGATATCAATGATAAATATCTCACACTTCCTGAATGCCTTGATATAAAGAGCAAGGAAGAAGCTGATGTTAAGGATGCTGAGACAGGTGAAAAGGTTGAGGCTGAAGTAGTTGATGATAAGAAGGATGGAGAAGACAAGAAGGAAGAGAAGCCTGAGCACATCATTTACTATGTAACTGATGAGAAGCAGCAGGGACAGTACATCAATATGTTCAAGTCTTCAGGAATGAATGCTGTGATCCTTCGTCATAACATCGACACTCCTTTCATGCAGCAGCTTGAAATGAAGAACGAGGGCATAAAATTCAAGAGAATCGATGCTGACGTTACAGATGCTATGAAGTCTGAGGAGTCAGAAGAAGAGACAAAGAACTTCAAGGAGAAGGCTGAAGGAATCCAGAAGGTTCTCCGTGAGGCACTTAAGAAAGAAAAACTTGAAGTAAGCGTGCAGAAGCTCAAAGATGAGGGTGTTGCATCTGTTATAACACTTTCAGAAGAGACAAGAAGAGCACAGGATATGATGAAGATGTACGCTATGGGCGGAATGCAGGATGATTTCCAGGATGAAGGTCAGACACTTATCCTCAATGCAAGCCATCCGCTTGTAAAGCGTGTAATGGATGATCCTGAAAATGAAAAGAGCAAGCTCATCGAGGAACAGCTCTATGACCTTGCAATGCTTGCAAACAAGCAGCTTTCACCGGAAGAAATGAGCGCATTCATTGCAAGAAGCAATGAGATCATGCTCAAATTAGCATAACTCATACAAAAGAAATAAGCGTGTAAAAACAATAGCTGTTTTTACACGCTTATTTTTTTATTTTTTTTATTTTTTTTTATTGTGTCGGGACAACAACCTGCGGTACAACCTGGGTAGGATCGACTACACCTACTCCGGGTGTGAGGAAAGTATATCCATTTGCTGCATTATGCGGACAATATCCAGTGTTTGCGTTGTAAACACCGGTTGTCTTATATGGACATGTGTCATTAGCACGAAGTCCTGTTATTGAGCATATATTTCCGACAAGATGGCCGGTGCATGCTTCTGTAGGAGCATTATCCTTATCAAAATATTCTGTATATGCACCGCCTGAAATCTTGCAGGCGTCGGTAGCGAGTTTTCCTGTAGCTTTACATACAGAGAGCTGTACTATTCCGTCAGGCTTTTCAAATTCTTCCGTAGCGGGAAGATTTGCATGAACTTTCTCCATGACACCTTTCCAGACAGTCCTTGCAAGGCGCTGCTGATCTTTAGTGCCGAGGGTTGTGTTGTTATCGTAGCCAGCCCATGCAGTTGCCACATAGTACGGTGTGAAGCCTGCAAACCAAACGTCCTTTTCATCAGAAGTAGAACCTGTCTTGCCGGCGATTATCTGACCTTCGAAGTTTGCTGTCTTACCGGTTCCCTTTGTAACTACATCCTCCATTGCTGAAGTAAGGAGGTAAGCGGTTGTCTTCTTTATTACGCGATGCGCTTCTATAGTGTTGTCAAGAAGTACATTTCCGTCGTGATCGAGTACTTTAGTGTAAAACCTTGGCTTAACATATACACCGCCGTTGGCGATAGTTCCGTAAGCGGCATTCAATTCGTAGTTTTTAACACCGTCGGTGATTCCACCAAGTGCAAGCGGCTGCTGGATGTCGCTGAATACCTGTCCATTGGAATTAACACGTCTTTCAACAAGAGATGTTATACCGAAATCCTGCAGATACTTAAAGGCAAGTGCAGGTGTGACATTAGTTATAGTCTTTACTGCAATGATATTCAGGGATTGCTCGATACCATATCGCAGTGTACATGCACCTTTATAAGCGCCTTTGTACCAGTTCTTTACCGGACGGCCATTAGCATAATTATAAGGTTCATCAATTTCAACAGTTGCGAGTGTCTCGCCGCAGGCGTCAAATGCCGGCGCATATGCGGCTAAAACCTTGAAGGTAGAACCCGGCTGACGAGTGGTGTCTGTAGCGCGGTTAAGAGTAAGTGAAGCGCTCTTTGTTCCTCGACCGCCGACTATAGCTTTAATCTCACCGGTTTTTGGATCAGCGATCGTAAATGAGATCTGCGGCTGCGGTGTAGTTGAAATATTTTCAGATACAAAGGTCAGGCCATTTTCTGCAAGCATCGCATTCTTGTAAGCCTGAGCTGCATTTTCAGCTTCTTTTGTACTGTTGAAAAGAGCTTTAGAATTATATCCGTTCTCCTTAAACCACTTCTGCATCATTTCATTAGAGAAGCTTTGGTACTCTCCGGAAGAATCTTTACCGGTGAGAGCATAGTCAAGAAGATATTGAGTTCCTGCCGGATAATTCGCTTCGTTCCCTGTAAATTCATCGGCAATCGCCTGAATCGTAGGGTCCTGAGTAGTATAAATGGAAAGACCGCCGGAATAAAGCTGGTTATAAGCCTGAGTTTCGGTGAAGCCTGCCTTTTCCTGAAGGTCATGCATCAATTCATTCGTGAGTGCATCGACAAAATATGAATTGATGTTGTTTGTCTCTGTTTCTGCGTTAACTTTTTGAATCCTTGAATATACATCGTCATCAAGAGCCTCATTATAAGCACTTTCTGTGATGTAACCCTGATCGAGCATGTTTCTCAAAACCTTTGCGCGTCGTATGGAGTTATTGTCCGGATGCGAGATAGGATTGTACTTCGAAGGGTTCTGAGTGATACCGGCGATGACGGCACTTTCTGAAAGAGTCAGGTCAGATACATTTTTATTAAAGTATCTGAGTGACGCAGCCTGTACACCGAGAGTATTCTGACCAAGGTTGATCGTATTCAGGTAGAGCTCAAGGATGGTATCTTTGGTAACACCGTCCTGCTTCTCAAGCTCAACAGCAAGGAACTGCTCCTGAATCTTACGACGAAGCTTTTCAATGAAAGATGATTCACTTGTCCAGCCTGTGAAGACATTATTTTTAATAAGCTGCTGGGTGATGGTTGAAGCACCCTGTGAAAAATCTCTAGTTTTGATACCTGTTACAGCTGCCCTGACGATACCTTTAAGGTCGATACCGTTATGTTGATAAAATCTCTCATCTTCTATGGCAACAAATGCATGCTGCAGATCAAGAGGAATTTTATCAATAGTCTGGTAAATTCGGTTAGAATCTGCTGCGACAAGCTTTGTCGTCTGATTTCCGTCTGCGTCATAGACTACTGAAGAGTAGCCGACAGGGCGGATAGCTTTATCATCGATCTCAGGCGATGATGCGAGTATCCCTCTGAATGCGCCGATGGAAGCGGTGGTTCCTATAGTGATAGCTGCAATGACTGTGAGTACCACTGCTGCAAAAAGAGCCGTAACAAACATGTTAGAAAGTTTTGGAAATGGTGACTGAAGCTGACGTAACCGTCGCTTGGCACCAAGTTTACTGTAGTTCATAGCACCTCATTTCTGCACATGCACAAGGGCATTCTGTGCACATATTATAAATTATAACAAAAGAGTTGTATTAAATAAAGGGATAATGAACAATTAATAGTACAATTTGCCGAAAAAAATTGTATTGTTTCATCAAAATCACAATTGTTTCTGTAATTGGCTTGTGCTACAATAATCCACGGAGACACTGTGTACGGTTTTTTATACACGTGGGGTCCAGAAATGTTAGTTATTGTATATGGAGGAAAGAAAACAAATGGCAAAATGGGTTTATATGTTTAGCGAGGGTAACGCTAGCATGAGAGAACTCCTTGGTGGTAAAGGTGCAAACCTTGCTGAGATGACAAATATCGGTCTTCCGGTTCCACAGGGTTTCACAATTACTACAGAGGCTTGTACTCAGTACTATGAAGACGGTCGTAAGATCAATGACGAGATTATGGGTCAGGCAATGGACGGAGTAAAGAAGATGGAAGAGCTGAACGGAAAGAAGTTCGGCGATCTTGAAAACCCACTTCTTGTATCAGTTCGTTCAGGTGCCAGAGCTTCAATGCCTGGTATGATGGATACAATTCTCAACCTCGGTCTTAATGACGAAGTTGTTGCCGCAATGATCAAAGGCAATCCAGATCCTAAGTTCGAGCGTTTCGTATATGATTCTTATAGAAGATTCATTCAGATGTTCTCAGACGTAGTTATGGAAGTAGGTAAGAAATACTTCGAGCAGCTCATCGACAAGATGAAGGAGAAGAGAGGCGTTAAATTCGACGTAGAGCTTACAGCAGCAGACCTTAAGGAACTTGCAGAGCAGTTCAAGGCAGAGTATAAGAATCAGCTCGGCGAGGATTTCCCTTCAGACCCTGTTCAGCAGCTCAAGCTTGCTATCGAAGCAGTATTCCGTTCATGGGATAACCCGAGAGCAAACGTATATCGTCGTGATAACGATATCCCATATTCATGGGGAACAGCTGTTAACGTAATGCCAATGGTATTCGGTAACCTTAACGATAACTCTGGTACAGGTGTTGCATTCACACGTGATCCTGCTACTGGTGAGAAGAAGCTCATGGGTGAGTTCCTTACAAACGCTCAGGGTGAAGACGTAGTTGCCGGTGTACGTACACCAATGCCTATCGCTCAGATGGAAGAGAAGTTCCCGGAAGCTTATGCTGAATTCATCAAGGTTTGCGGAATTCTTGAAGATCACTATCACGACATGCAGGATATGGAGTTCACTGTTGAAAATGGTAAGCTTTACATGCTCCAGTGCCGTAATGGTAAGAGAACTGCTCCTGCAGCTCTTAAGATCGCATGTGACCTTGTTGATGAGGGTATGAAGACCGAGAAGGAAGCAGTAGCTATGATCGATCCTCGTAACCTTGATACACTTCTTCATCCTCAGTTCGATGCTAAGGCTCTGAAGGCTGCAACTCCAATCGGAAAGGGACTTGGTGCTTCTCCGGGTGCTGCTTGCGGTAAGGTAGTATTCACAGCTGATGATGCTACAGAGTGGGCTGCAAAGGGCGAGAAGGTTATCCTTGTTCGTCTTGAGACATCACCTGAAGATATCACAGGTATGAAGTCTGCAGAAGGTATCCTTACAGTTCGTGGTGGTATGACATCTCACGCAGCAGTAGTTGCTCGTGGTATGGGTGAGTGCTGTGTATCTGGATGCGGCGATATCAACATGGACGAGGAAAACAAGAAGTTCACACTTGGCGGTAAGGAATTCCACGAAGGTGACTTCATTTCAATCGATGGTACAACAGGTAACATCTATGATGGTGTTATTGAGACAGTTGATGCTCAGATCGCCGGCGAGTTCGGACGTATCATGGCATGGGCTGATAAATATAGAAAGCTTAAAGTTAGAACAAATGCAGATACTCCTGCAGATGCTAAGAAGGCTAGAGAGCTTGGTGCTGAAGGTATCGGTCTTTGCCGTACAGAGCACATGTTCTTTGATGAAGAGAGAATCGCAGCATTCCGTGAGATGATCTGCTCTGATACAGTAGAAGAGAGAGAGACAGCTCTTGCTAAGATCCTTCCTTATCAGCAGAGCGACTTCGAGCAGCTCTTCGAGGCTATGGAAGGCAACCCTGTAACAATCCGTTTCCTTGATCCGCCTCTTCACGAGTTCGTTCCTAACACAGAGGAAGAGATCAAGAAGCTTGCTGATGCACAGGGCAAGACAGTTCAGCAGATCAAGGATATCATCACAGGACTTCACGAGTTCAACCCTATGATGGGTCACAGAGGATGCCGTCTTTCTGTTACATATCCTGAGATCGCAGCTATGCAGACAAGAGCAATCGTTCGTGCAGCTATCAAGGTAAAGAAGGCACACGCTGACTGGACACTTGTTCCTGAGATCATGGTTCCTCTCGTAGGCGAAGTTAAGGAGTTCAAGTTCGTTAAGGATGTCATCGTTAAGACAGCTGATGAAGAGATCAAGAACGCTGGTTCAGATCTTAAGTATGAAGTTGGTACAATGATCGAGATCCCAAGAGCAGCTCTTACAGCTGACGAGATCGCTAAGGAAGCTGATTTCTTCTGCTTCGGTACAAACGACCTTACTCAGATGACATTCGGCTTCTCACGTGATGATGCTGGTAAGTTCCTCAATGCTTACTATGATGCAAAGATCTATGAGAATGATCCATTTGCTAAGATCGATCAGAACGGTGTTGGTAAGCTCATGGATACAGCTCTTAAGCTTGGCCGTCCTGTAAATGCTAAGCTTCACGCTGGTATCTGTGGTGAGCACGGTGGAGATCCTTCATCTGTTGAATTCTGCCACAAGATCGGTCTTGACTACGTTTCATGTTCTCCATTCCGTGTACCTGTAGCCCGCTTAGCAGCTGCGCAGGCCGCACTTAAAGAAGAGGGCATCGGCTGATAATATATCAGTAAAATAAATAGTTATACCTCAGCTGGGGCGAAAGCTTTAGCTGAGCCATAAATTAGGTAAAAAATTACTAAAAACTTCACGAAAAACAAACATAAACAAACATAAAAAATAAAACTTCACGACAACAAACAACGAAACGAGCGGTTGCTGCAGCAGCCGCTCGTTTTGTTTTGATGTGCTTTTATTCCTTCACGATAAATGTGTCTTTGTCAAAATCTATAATTCCATCATCTCTCATTTTCGAGAGTTCGCGAATCATGGCGCTGCGATTGACGGATAGGTATTCTGCTAAGGCTGCTCTGGATAGGGGAGAATTCACATACTTTGATTGCTGCTCCTGTGCAAGCTGCGAGATGTATGCTAATAACTTTTCTCGAATCTTGCCCTTGGAGAGGATTTCTATCTTATTAATGAATTTTTGATTTTTCATGCCGAGCAGGTGAAATAAATTGGTTGCTATCTGCCCATGAAAGGCGCAGGCGTTGGGGCATGTGTGAATGATGTTTCTTGCTGCAAGGAATAAAACCTTGGTATCCTTGGCTGCCTTAAATAAAACAGATGAAGAAATATCTTTCTGCACAGCAAAACTTTCGCCGAATAATTCGCCCGGACCAAAGAATGTAAACAGTGAGCTATTGCCCCAGATATCATTTTTGATCATGTGAACGCTGCCATATAGAACAATTCCCACATAGGGAATGCTATCTTCTTCCATATATATAGTTTGTCCTTTTTGGAATTCCTTCTTAAAAGAATGGATGCAAACAAGAAGTTTATCCAAGTCTGCTTCATTAATATTTTCAAAAAGATCGACTTCGTTATAATTGATTTCTTTGTTCATAGATTTTACCTGCCTATCTATATACTACTTAGATATTATGACACAAGAAGTTGCATTTGCAACTATTTAGAAAACGTTCGTGATATATAGTGTATTGAAAAATTAATGTAATCATGCCATTGAAGGGCTAGGAGGTAAAAAAAGATGAGTGCATTTTTAGGTCCGATTCATTCGCTTATGTATAGCAGGATTATCACCGTACAGAAGGTAATAAATGCTCTTGCTGAATTAGCAAAGGATGAGGGATGGAATATTGATGCGACACGATACGTTATCGAAGAGTTCCAACCAATAGAAGAAGTTATCGATTTGAGCAATATACACGCATCATTATTTGAGATGGTGAATGGAGCAGAGAAGCGATTTGCAGGTGTCGTATCTGCGCTGCTGCAGGAGCATCCGGAGCGACTTGGGGAAATCGAGGCGAGGGTTCGCTCTATCGGAGAATCTATAGGAATTGATCGCCCTGAGACACCGGAAGAGGCTTGCGCTAGACTGCAGGAATTATTACTTGATGGAATGCCCTGCGATAGAGCGACGGAAATGGCTGCGAATTCTAATGAAAGTTATGAAATAGTTCGACACAGTGATCTTCATTCTGCTTATTTCGAGGCAGTAGGAATGGATGGCGGTGTATATTATCAGTTATTAAAGGCTTTTGTTGAGGGACTTCTCTCTGAAACATCATTTGCTGCGGCAGGTGATTTTGAGAATCATATTATAATCAGCAAAGACTTTACATCGTCAGTATAAGTCTAGTAAAAAAACGTCATACTAAAACTGTACATTCAAATATACAAAAGCTATAATTGTTGTGAATTTTCTTTTTTGGAAGGACATTTTCATGAGCTTAGAAAAAAATATGAAAAAGATTGTACAGTATGCGGCGCCGGCGGCAGCGGTGCTTGTGATTTTCCTCGGCGTACTTTTGTATAAGGGGATATTTCCATTTGGTGAAGCACGTATTGACTACTATGATATGGGGCAGACAAATGCGCCTTTGTATTATCACATTTGGGATTTTTTGCATGGCAAAAGCCCGCTCTTTTATGACTGGTATATAAATGAGGGACAGAATCTGTCCATGGGAAACGCGATACAGTGGAACATTTCACCATTTAACCTTTTCTTTTTACTTGTGCCGAGGCGGCTTGTCATGAAAAGCCTGTCGATATTTATGGGATTGCGACTTAGTGCAATGGCACTTGCAATGTATGTATTTTTAACGAAAGTTTTGGAAAAGTCTTCGTATGCAGTCAGATTTACTGCGGCAGTTGCCTACGGTCTGTGCGGGTATACGCTGACACATTATACGATACCTACATATCTTGATATGACGGTGTTTGTACCGCTTCTTGCATGGGGGCTGTGCAGGCTTCTTAAAGAAGGCAAAGCCTTCGGCTATACGCTGCTGCTTGGATTCACGACGGCATTAAGTTACTATTTCGGTTTCATGCATCTTATATATATTCTTTTGTTTTCCGGTGTGTGGATAATGATATGGATGCCTGCATATAAAAGAGGCGCAGAGCTAAAAGCCATTCAGCGTGACCGCATCTGGAAGATCGCAGCAGGAACTGTGGGAGGGCTTGCGCTTTCGGCAGTAATGCTCATTCCTGCGGTAGCACAGATGACTTTATCATCGCGTTTTAATTCGAATCTTAGCGGTGGTTTTCTTGAAACACTTAAGATGATACTCAATTCTGTCGGAGCAGATGAATACTATGTTAAAGGCTGGCAGCTCTTTGGAATGGAATGTGCGCTGGCTGTCATAGTATATGGAGCTTTTAAGCTTAGAAAAGAGCGCAGGCAGACTTTGACAGTGCTGCTTATGGTATTTATTCCGACTGCGCTTATCCCATTTGAGTCGATAAATATCCTTTGGCATTTTGGAACATACTATCATTATCCGATCAGATGCGGATATCTCATACCTTTTGCAATCCTTACAGGCATGTCTTATTTTGCCTCAAAGCTAAAGCTGGGCGATGAATTAAACATAACGCATATGGCTGCGGTGACAGTGGTCTCACTTATATTTGCAGGCGCATCGCTCGCAGTATATTTTTCTAGAGAAAGCTGGACTGTTCAGGAACTTTTCCGCATTTGGGTATATGGCTTTGCAGTGCTGCTTATCATCTTCCTTGCGAGTATGATCATCATTGATAGAGGAAAGAATGGAGTTTTGCAGAAATTTGCAGCGGCGCTTTTGGTAGTGCTCCCTATCGCTGAATTTATCATTGGCGCTGTCATAGGATATGGACTTCCTCGATTTACTGACAGATTTTTCGCAGATCCTGAGCAGTCAGGCGAGTACGTTCAGACTTCACTCGAGCTGAAGGACAAGCTCGATCTGAATATTGATGAAAATTCAGACAGGATTCAGCGTATAAAGAATCCTGATACAGATCTTAATGCTGACTATGGAATGGTGCTTGGCAGAGCGACGATATCCGGTTGGGCAAATACTGTTACCAATGAGCAGCAGAAAAGCTCGGAGCATTTGGGCTACAGCACGCATTTTATGAGAGTGCTTGATGCCGGCGGAACGTTTTTCACAGATTCACTTCTTGGAGTGACTGATATTTTGACGAGAGTTCCTTTTGAGGGAGATTCACCGGTATGTGAGAAAGCAGGTGAAGCGGAGACTTTTGGCGGAAAGTATTTTCTCTTCCATAATAAAGCCGCATTCCCTTCTGTGATAGCTGTACCTGACAGCATAGCGGATATAGATATTGCAGAGAGTAAGCTTGCTGATGCACAAAATTATCTATACAGGTCTGTGAGCGGCAGTGATGAAGATATTTTGGAAAGCCTTGGCAGAGAAGAGAGTGGTGCGGATGTTAGAAAAATCAGCGTCAAAGGCACTAAAGCTTTGTATCTTAGGAAGGGAACTGCAGATGCGATATATGTGAATGACCTGCCTGTGCCTGTTCCGACGATCGGGGATGTGGAAAACACGGAATATCCTGCGTGGTTTAATAATGACCTTATTTACCTGGGTTCATATAAAGATGAAGAAGTAGAGGTGAGCTGTTCGCACAGTTCGTATCTGTTTTTACTTGATCTTGATAAATTGCAGAATTTAAGTGATGAGCTTAAGAGCCGAAATGCAAGTGTTAAGGCAGGGAAAACTCAGCTTGAAGCAGAGGTAGAAGGCTCTGAGAAAAATAACATGGCGATGCTTCCTATACACGCTGACCCTGGATTTAAGGCTTTTGTAAACGGTAAAAGGGTTGAAGTTACAGATATTTCAGGTATGTTTACAGGAGTACCGCTGGAAAATGGAGAAAACCACATCAAGATTGTATTTTGCCCGACAGGTTTTAAGATAGGTGCGGCTATATCCGCAGCAGCGGGAGTTGTAATCGCTGCTTTGTATGCGCTGATGCGTAAGAAAAAGATACTCATTCCTGAAGTCGTTTTAAGAGTGACCGCCGCCGTATATATGGCTGCGTGGGGAGTATTTGGAGCAGTATTTTATGTGATTCCTATCATATGGTTCTTTATACATCAGATACTTAAATTTTTATAGTAAACGTCAGATAAATCTGCCGTTTACTATAAAGCTTTGCGAGTATGTGCACATACTTTATGTATTTTAGAAGCCTTCGACAGAGCGCTGTTTTCTGTTGGCACGACGCTTAAGTGCGGCATTCCACTCGATACGCTCGTTTTCTTTTGTGATCTCAAGCGAGTATGGGATTGGCAGCGGTTTGCCGTCGCGCGTGATGGCGACATATGTAAGATAAGCTCTGTTGATAGGGTGGCGGTAGCCGTCCATATCCTCTACATAAGTATTAACACGCACTTCCATTGAAGTATTTCCGACATAGGTCACTTTAGCGACAAGTACAACTATGTCATTCGTGTAAGCACCTCTCTTAAAGGTAAGATTGTCGATAGAGGCGGTGGTTATCTCTAAGCCGGAATGACGCTGTGCGCATGTAGCGGCTGTTTCGTCTATCCATGAGAGGAGACGGCCTCCGTATAATCGGCCTGTTCCATTTATATCTTCGCCTCGTACTACATGCAGATTTTCTATCTGTGAATATTCAACTGTTCTTGATGGTCTGGTATCTTTTGTTTCACTCAAAATATAACACCTTCTTCTATAATAATTGCTTAAATTTCATCCGGACGCAGCATGTGCCCTTCGCTGCAGCGTACAAAGATGCCAATCTTTCCTGTTGCAGCCTCAACCTTTGAGTTGTGCCGTGGGCATAAAGCACCGGAACTCTTGATATAATCATTTAAATACTCTTCAGTGATCTCTGCGGTATTACCACATTTAGGGCATTTCATCGAGTATTGCTTTTTGAAGTTTCGGAATATCTCCATGGGATGCTTGCACTTTAAGCATCGTGAGGTATTTTGTATGTAGAGCGGGAAGCCCTTAAGCTCAGAATCAGCTTTGGCGGCTTCGGCCTTTTGCATAGCCTCCTTATGATCTTTGTCGAGTACACTTATGTAAAAGCTTTTATCTTCTTCAGAGGCAGCATCTACGGTTATTTTCCTTAAGATTATTTTTGACGCATTCTCAAGTTCATAATCAGCTATGTAAGTTTCATCAGCTGTGACACAGCACATGAGGATATGTGCGCCTGAGATAAAGAGCTTCTTTGGCTCGATTGTCATAGGGCAGTGGATATCGGTTTTCAGCTGGCCGGCAAGAAGCAGGTCGGCTCTTTCAAGCTCATATCTTCTTCCTAATTTATCGGTCAGAGTTATTGATTTCAGAACAACTGCTTTTTTGGTATTTCCTCTCTGCCATGAAAGACCGGTAGTAATATCAAATGAAGTGTTGTTATCATAAATATATTTTGGTATTCCTATGCGAAATGGGCATTCCTTAAAACTTGTAAATTCTTTCATAAAACCTCGTAATTAATAGCCAAGCCTCGCCTGTGATAAAACATTTTCGAGAAAACGTATTTAATTATAATCAAAAATGATACGAATTGGAAGTTTGAAATTGCACTATTACATATGTTATTTCTTTTAAGGAATGTAGTACAATTGAGTATTTACCGTCAAAGTGTTACAATTATAAGGAATATGAGTTTCTAAAAAGATGCAGCTTTTGCTGCATCAAAAATACAATGTGAGAAAGGAATAATCACTATGAAACTGGGAGCACTTGAAGCAGGCGGAACCAAGATGGTTTGCGCTATCTGCGACGAGAAGGGAAATGTATCTGATCGAGTATCAATACCAACAACTACACCTGAGGAGACAATGCCAAAGCTTGTTGATTACTTTAAGAATCACGAGATCGACTGCCTTGGTATAGCATGTTTCGGACCTATCGATCTTAGAGAGGATTCTGAGACTTATGGATATATCACAACAACACCTAAGCCGGGCTGGGCTAATACAGATGTAGTAGGCGCATTCAAGGAGCTTGGAGTACCGATCGGATTTGACGTTGATGTTAATGGTTCTGTACTTGGTGAAGTAACATTCGGAATCGGTAAAGGTCATAAGCATGTAATATATATCACACTTGGAACCGGTGTAGGAATGGGTGTATATCAGGAAGGTAAGCTTCTTCACGGAATGCAGCATCCTGAAGGCGGTCACATTCTTCTGCCTATCCATCCAAATGATCCTATGAAGAAGGCAATCTGCCCATTCCACGAAAACTGCTTTGAAGGACTTGCTTCAGGAACAGCTATCCGTGCACGTTGGGGCAAGGGCGGTCAGGATCTTCTCGATAAAGATGAAGTATGGGATCTTGAGGCTTACTACATAGCAACAGCTCTTGTCAGCTATACAATGACACTTTCGCCTGAGCTTATCATTCTCGGCGGCGGAGTTATGCATCAGAGTGAGCAGATCCTTCCACGTGTACACAAGGAATATGCAAGACTTCTTAATGGATATGTTAAGACAGAGCAGACTATGCATCCGGAAAAATACATCGTATGTCAGAGTCTGAATGATAATCAGGGAATTCTCGGAGCAGCAATGCTCGGACTCCAGAAACTGAGAGGATAATTTTTTAGATATGAATATTTTAGTTGCCGGAATCGGTAAGGTAGGTATGACGCTTGTTCGTCAGCTTTCTGCCGAAGGCCATGATCTTACAGTCATTGACTATTCAAGCGGTGTTTTGGAAAACTGTGTAGAAGACTATGACGTAATGGCTATCGAGGGAAATTGCGCAACGATGGAAACATTAGAAGAAGCAGGGGTAGAGAATGCCGACCTGCTTCTTGCTATGACAAACGCAGACGAAGTCAACCTTCTTTGCTGTATGACAGCGCATCACATGAATTCAAAACTGCATACTATCGCACGTATCCGTGACCCGGAGTATACGCAGCAGGCCTACACTATGAGAGGGGCTTTTGCGCTTTCAATGGTGGTAAATCCGGATAGAAGCGCAGCACGAGAGATAAATCGTCTCATCAAGTACCCGGGATTCTTAAAGAGGGATACATTTGCAAAAGGTTTGGCTGAGATTGTTGAACTGAAAGTAGATGAGAAGAGTGCTCTTAAAGATCTTTCACTTTTTCAGCTCAATAGTACTGTCAAAGCTCAGATACTTGTATGTACAGTTTTGCGTGAAGGAAACGCTATAATTCCGTCAGGTGATTTCTCACTGAGACAGGGAGACCGTGTTTTCGTTACAGGTTCTGCCAAGGATCTTGCAGTAATGCTTAGAAATCTGGGAATCATCACGCATAAGGCAAGGCGTGTTCTTATCGCCGGAGGCGGTCGTATTTCGTATTATCTTGCAAAGACTCTGCTTGAGCAGGGGACAGCTGTACAGATAATCGAGCGTGATGAGAAGAGATGCCATAATCTGGCAGAGGCTCTTCCTGATGCAAGCATTATTCATGGTGATGTAAGCAACCAATATATCCTTAATCGTGAAGGACTTGAGGGATGCGATTCGTTCGTTACAGCGACAGGTGTCGATGAGACAAATATCGTTATGTCTTTGTATGCTGCAAAGAAAAATGTTCCGCAGATCATCACAAAGCTTGGACGTGCAGAAAATATGGAGATCATAAATGAGCTTTCGGTTGGAAGTCTTGTCTGCCCGAAAGAGCTCTGTGCGGCGTCAGTAGTACGTTATGTGCGTGCTATGAAAAATCAGGTGGGCGCAGCAGTTACGATGCATACTATTGCAGATGGGCAGGCTGAGGCACTTGAATTTGTCGTTGATGAGAATACTCGTCATTGTAATGAGCAGTTAAAAAATATAAAGCTTAAGGATAATGTACTTCTTGCCGGAATTACCCATAAGGGAAGAACTATTATTCCTAGAGGCGATTCGTACTTTGTACCGGGCGATTCTCTTGTTGTGGTAGAGAGTGGACAGGGAACGGTTCTTCGGCTCAATGATATTTTTGAGAGTTAAGGGAGCGAAAGAGTATGAATTTTAAGATTGTAGGCAGGATCAATGGAGAGATACTTCTTCTTGAAGCGATATTCATGATCCCACCGCTTTTGATCAGTATCTTTGATGGAACTGCGGGAGTAACAAGGGCATTCCTTGAATCAATGGCGATCATTATCTTTACCGGCGTAGCTTTGATGACTTTTACAAAAGATGCAAAGAAAAAATTCTATGCAAGAGAAGGTCTTGTGTGCGTTGGTTTGGCATGGATAGTGATGAGTGTGCTTGGCTGCCTCCCGTTTTATTTTTCCGGAGAGATTCCGGGCTACGTGAATTGCCTGTTTGAGATCGTTTCGGGATTCACCACGACAGGAGCTTCGATAGTCCCTAATGTGGAGCTTCTTTCGAGAGCAATATTGTATTGGAGAAGCTTTAGCCACTGGGTTGGTGGTATGGGAGTGCTTGTATTCCTGCTGGCGCTTGTTCCTACTGATTCCAAAGGAAAGGGCGGCTTTTCGGTACATTTGCTGAGGGCAGAAAGCCCGGGACCGAGTGTAGGAAAGATCGTACCGAAAATGCGCCAGACGGCGATGATCTTATACCTTATGTACATCGGCCTTACAGTGCTTGATTTCATTTTTTTGATCGCAGGAGGAATGCCGGTATTTGATTCGGTATGTACAGCATTCGGAACTGCAGGAACAGGCGGATTTGGTATAAAGGCGGACAGCTTTACAAGCTACAGTCCATATCTTCAGAATGTTACAACTGTATTTATGATTCTTTTCGGAGTAAACTTTACCTGCTACTATCTGCTTCTTGTAAGGCAGTTCAAGGCAGTATTTACTGATGAAGAAATCAGGCTTTATTTCGGGATAATAGTCGTAAGTATCACTCTTATAGCGTTCAATATCAGACATATGTATGGTACTGTGGAAGAAACGGTAAGAACAGCGGCTTTCCAGGTTGCAAGTATTATTACTACCACCGGATTTGCGACGGCAGATTTTGATAAGTGGCCGGTATTTTCCAAAACGATAATCCTGGCATTGATGATCGTAGGCGCATGCGCAGGAAGCACAGGCGGCGGCTTAAAATGCTCGCGAGTTCTTCTTTTGATAAAAGGACTCAGGAGAAATATACATAGTGTACTTCATCCGCAGAGGGTGCAGGTTGTAAGGATCAATAAGAGAACGGTGAGTGAAACCATTCTCAGTAATACAAATGCTTATCTTTCTGCGTACATGTCCATCATAATAATATGTGTTTTGATCATTTCGCTGGATGGTTTTTCGGTTGAAGCAAATATTTCGGCTGTATTATGTACGTTTAATAATATTGGACCGGGACTGGCAGAAGTAGGCCCTGCATCGAATTTCTTGGCATATGGAATTTTATCTAAGGTTGTTCTGATCTTCTGTATGCTGCTTGGAAGATTGGAAATATTCCCTATACTTGTACTCTTCTCGGGCAGCACATGGAAAAAGATGGGATGATAGTGTATTGTCTCGTTCTTATTTACTCTAATGCTCCGGCTCGAAATCGCCGGCATAAGATTAAATGTGAATGAGACAAGGAGGCAGAAATTGAAAGAGATGAAGAAGCAAGTGAGACGTGATGCATCACGTATACTTTTTTGCGCGATCGCTGGTGTGATAATGTCAGTTAATATTCGTACATTTGTACACACAGGAGGGCTTCTTCCGGGCGGATTCAGTGGTGTGACGATTCTTTTACAGAATATATTTCAGCGGTTTTTGGGACTGCAGATACCTTATGGAGCGTTCTACTTCCTGCTGAATTTCGTCCCGGCACTGATAAGCTTTAAGTACATAGGTAAAAAATTTACGCTGTATTCATGCATAACTATTTTGATAAATTCAGTAGCGACGGATATCATACCGGTAAAGGTCATTACCTATGATGTGCTTTTGATAAGCATATTTGGAGGTATGATAAATGGTTTTGCGATATCGCTCTGCCTGAAAGCAGGTGCTACAAGCGGAGGTACTGATTTTATAGCTATAGCTGTGTCTGAGAAGTATGGAATTGATTTCTTTAATTATATTCTGGCATTTAATGCGATGGTGCTTGCATGCGACGGTTTCCTTTTTGGATGGGATAAGGCTTTATATTCGATAATATTCCAGTTCACTTCAACAGAGGTTATTCATATATGTTATAAGAGATATAAGAAGAATACACTGCTGATCGTGACGGACTATCCGGAAGATGTAACGAATGTGATATATAAGACCACCGGGCATGGTGCAACAGATGTACACGCGGTAGGTTCATATGACAATGAGCCTAGAACGATGGTATATTCAGTTATTTCAAGCGAAGATCTGAAAAAAGTTATAAAAGAAGTAAGAGACGTAGACAGCAAGGCATTCATAAATGTGATGAACACCGAAGCATTGTATGGAAAATTTTGGATGCGTCCTAATGATTAAAAAAGAGGCAGATGGCATGGTTAAATGTCATCTGCCTTTTGTATGCGTGCTTTGGGCAAAAACTTATACTAGTGTTTTGGCACATTCATAATTAAACTTATGCCATAGCTTGAATGAGCCTTATGCTGGCGATTTCAAGATAGGACATTAGTTTAATTTAGAACGTGTCAATACACTAGGTCATCAGGCTCATGAATGAGTACAGTAGTGTCCCTGCCAAGCTTCTTGGCTTCATAAAGGGCTCTGTCAGCAATTGAGGTAAAGTCCCAAAGCCTGTTTGAATCAGTAGGAATATTGTTGCATATACCCTGAGATATGGTGATCGGAGGGAGACTTAGAGCAGAGAGGATCTCTGACAATTTGTTTCTAAGGTCTGTAGTTGTTACAGAGATCTCATCGTCTGAGCAGTTAGTGAAGAGTATCTGGAACTCATCGCCTCCATATCGTGCGCAAAAAACCTTAGGGTTTTCGATGCTGCGCATAGCGTCGGCGAGAGCCTGCAGACAATTATCACCTGTCTGGTGCCCGTAAGTATCATTGATCTGCTTGAAATTATCAATATCAAGCATTTCCACGCCGAGGAACAGCTCATTCTTTTTAGCAGATTCAAAAAGCTTGTCAGACTCTTCGTTCAGACGTTTGCGATTGGCAAGCTTTGTAAGCTCGTCAGTGCCAAGCCTTTTCTGCAGGGCAAAGTTAGCCTTTTCAGTTTCAAGAAGGCTCTGATGTGTCTCCATCATTATCTTCATGACATTATAAAGCGATTTCTTGTGAGTGTCAGATAAACGCCTGTAATGGCGCAGTTCGTCCAAAAGATCACTCCAGCGTCCTTCGTGCTGCAGCAGATCACACCTAAAGCCTGAGAAGGTCATCAGAGTGTCTGCAAAATCATTTGAGGATGTGACACCCTCTAATTCTTTCAGAACTACTCTTATGAGGTCGTAGCGGTTTTTACGTTTCAAATACGTCATAAGTTCAGTACAGTCATCAAGGTAGTCAACTTTGTATTCGCACTCGTGAAGTGCCTGCATCATATTATCAAGGCATCTCTTTTCTTCCATTTCATCCTTGCAAAGGTCAGAGTACATAAGACGCATGAGATAATAGTCTACTTCGTAAGACTGCTCAGGACGTGCTGCAAACATCTCTTCAAGCTTTGCGAGCTCTTCTGCCGCGCGTTTTTTCTGCATAAGACTGATATATATACGGATCGTGTTTATCTGTATCTGGATAGGAAGATAAGCATAGTGATCGTCATTTTGAATATGCTTTATATACTTATTGCATATCAGTATTTCTTCTAAAGCGGAGAGATCGTCGCCGCCTTTATGCAGAAGAGTGCTGTAGTTTGCATGAACCATTGCTCCCAAAACGTAGAGAGAATACCGCTCGATCAAGATATTTGCCTGAGAGTAGCTTTCGATAGCTCCGGATATATTTCCCTGATGCTCACAGAGTATTCCGAAAAGATTATAGCATTCGCCAAGTAGCTGCCAGTCTGCAGCAGCGAAAAGTTCTTTCATGGCTGCATTGATATAACGCATGCAGTTTTCAGAGTCGCATTGCGTAAAGTATGCGTCGCCGATGGAAAAATCAGCATAACCGGCTAATGCAGAATCACAGATGGAGTCTGCATATAGGTGTAATTCCTCAGCATAATCAATGACAGAACGAGGTGAGCTGAAACGTTCTTCATTACAGAGTTTTATTAAATTTTGGATTTTTTCGGGGTAATTGTTAATAATCATACTAGAGATTATAGCATTAAATGATAAAAGAATGTAAAAAAAACGGAGTAGAAATGTAAAATCTCTACTCCGAAAAAAAGAAAATTATTTCTTTGCTTTAGCCTTAGCGCTGATTCCTGCTCTCTTTCTCATAACCGGATCAAGAATTCTCTTACGGATACGAAGAGTTACAGGTGTAACTTCAAGAAGCTCATCAGCATCGATGAAGTCAAGTGCCTGCTCAAGAGAAAGGTTGATAGGCGGAACAAGTCTGAGTGCTTCATCAGAAGATGATGTACGAGTATTTGAAAGGTGCTTTGTCTTGCAGACGTTAACCTCGATATCCTCACTTCTTGGGTTAGAACCGATTACCATTCCTGAGTAAACCTTTGTGCCGGCACCGATGAAGAGGCTTCCACGCTCCTGAGCATTGAAAAGACCATATGTAACAGCCTCACCTGCCTCGAATGCGATAAGAGAACCTGTCTTACGGTAAGAGATATCTCCCTTATATGGGCCGTAACCTGTAAATGTTGTATTGATGATACCGTTACCCTTTGTAGCTGTCATGAAAGGTCCGCGGAAACCGATAAGTCCACGTGAAGGGATGTTGAACTCAAGTCGTGTGTATCCGCCAGCGATTGAACCCATGTTAAGGAGCTCACCCTTTCTTGCAGAAAGATCCTGGATGATAGTACCTGAGAATTCATCAGGAACATCAACATATGCTGTTTCCATAGGCTCAAGAAGCTTGCCGTTCTCATCCTCGTGGTAAATAACCTCAGCCTTACTTACAGCGAATTCGTAGCCTTCACGTCTCATGTTCTCGATAAGAACTGAAAGGTGAAGCTCACCACGTCCTGATACCTTAAATGTATCTGTAGACTCTGTTTCCTCAACACGGAGTGAAACGTCTGTATTAAGTTCACGGAAAAGTCTGTCCTTAAGGTGACGAGATGTAACGAACTTACCTTCCTGACCTGCAAGTGGAGAGTCATTTACGATGAAGTTCATTGAAAGAGTCGGCTCTTCGATTTTCTGGAAAGCAATAGCTTCAGGTGCTTCCACACCACAGACAGTATCACCGATCTTGAGATCTGCAATACCTGAAATAGCAACGATCTGTCCGACACCAGCTTCATCTACATCTACCTTATTAAGTCCTTCAAATTCGTATAATTTACTGATCTTAACCCTCTCACGACGGTTTGGCTCATGGTGGTTAACGATGATAGCGTCCTGATTTACTTTGATAACGCCGTTATCAACCTTACCTACACCGATACGGCCAACATATTCGTTGTAGTCGATAGTACTGATAAGAACCTGAAGATTTCCTTCTGGATCACCCTGTGGTGCAGGGATGTAGTCGACGATAGTGTTGAAAAGAGGCTTCATATCTGTACCAGGCTGGTCAGGGTCCATAGATGCGATTCCGTTTTTAGCTGATGCAAATACGAATGGGCAGTCAAGCTGCTCGTCGCTTGCGCCAAGGTCAAGGAAAAGCTCAAGAACTTCATCAACAACTTCCTTAGGACGTGCACCAGGACGATCGATCTTGTTGATGCAGACAACAACAGGAAGCTTAAGACCAAGTGCCTTCATAAGAACGAACTTTGTCTGCGGCATAACACCTTCAAAAGCATCAACAAGAAGGACAACGCCGTTAACCATTTTAAGAATACGCTCAACCTCACCACCGAAGTCAGCGTGGCCTGGAGTGTCGATGATGTTGATACGAGTATCGCCGTATTTAACAGCTGTATTCTTTGAAAGAATTGTGATACCACGCTCACGCTCGATATCATTGGAGTCCATTACACGCTCCTGAACTTCCTGATTCTGACGGAAAACACCGCTCTGGCGAAGAAGTGCATCAACCAGTGTGGTCTTGCCGTGATCGACATGGGCGATAATGGCAACGTTACGGATATCCTCTCTTGATGTAATCATTTGTTATTAAATCTCCTTATTACTTCTCTGAACATAAAAATGTTCGCTTCTAATAAATAAAGCTTCTTCTATAATATAAATCACAGTAACTGTCTAATTCTATCACAAATTTTGAACTTTTCAACATTGGATTGAAAAAAATACTTTCCTATGCTATTATTACCAAACAGTCTGTATAAAAGACTGGACTTTTGTAAGATAAAGCGGTAAAGTATTTTATAGTCTGAACGCTTATTAACTTTTATATTTTAGATGTCAGGACGGAAGGATTATGGAACAGGGATTAATTCAGATATTTGGCGGAACAGGGCGAGGAAAGACAAGTGCTGCTGTTGGTCAGGGAATTAAGGCGGCCAGTCTTGGACGATCAGTGGTTATGATTCAGTTTCTCAAAGGAAGCCCTCAGGGAGAGTTTGATATCATCAAGAGACTTGAGCCTGAGATAAAGCTTTTCAGCTTTGAAAAGTCAGAGCGCTGCTTTGAAGAGTTGAATGATGAAGAGAAAAAAGAAGAAGTTCAGAATATCCGTAATGGATTTAATTTTGCAAAAAAAGTTCTGCAGACCGGCGAGTGTGATCTGCTTATACTTGATGAGTTTTTAGGCCTTTTTGATAATAAGATCTTGGGATTGGAGGATCTTAAGGAACTTATTGCGGCAAAAAATGATAATACAGGAATCATCATGACAGGCATCAATGTATCCGATGATGTCTGCCGGTGTGTTGATGAGATAACTAAGTTAGAAACAGTAAGGTTTTTGAAAGGAGAGTCATATGCCAGTTTTTAAGGGTGCAGGTGTAGCTATAGTTACACCATTTAAGGACAATGGAGATGTAAATTACGATAAGTTCGGAGAAATAATTGAGCAGCAGATCCAGAACGGCACAGATGCTATCATCGTTTGTGGTACAACAGGTGAAGCGGCAACTTTGACAGAGGATGAGCACCTCGATGCGATAAAGTTCTGTGTGGAAAAAGTCGCAAAGAGAGTACCTGTCATTGCTGGAACAGGTTCAAATTGTACACGTACTGCGGTATATCTTTCACAGGAAGCACAGCAGGCCGGAGCAGATGCTCTTCTTCTCGTAACACCTTATTATAATAAAACTACTCAGGCAGGTCTTGTAGACCACTTCAAAACAGTGGCAAGCTCAGTCAGCCTTCCTATCATCCTCTATAGTGTTAAGTCAAGAACAGGCATAAATATCGAGCCTGAGACTGTTAAGACACTTGTCAGAGAAGTTCCTAATATCGTTGGTATCAAGGAAGCTTCAGGCGATATTTCACAGGTTGCAAAGATCAAGGCTATCTGTCCTGAGGTAGATCTTTACTCAGGCAATGATGATCAGGTAGTGCCGATCCTTTCATTAGGCGGACTTGGCGTCATTTCTGTAGTTTCAAATGTAGCGCCTCGTTACATGCACGATATGTGCTACAAGTATTTTGAAGGAAATGTTGCTGAAGCATCAAAAATGCAGCTTAACGCGATCGACCTTGTTGAAGCACTTTTCTGCGAAACAAACCCGATTCCGGTAAAGCATGCCATGAACCTCATGAACATGAATGTAGGCCCGCTTAGAAAGCCGCTTGTAAGCATGAGTACTGCTCATCTTGAGCGTCTCAGGAACTCACTTAAGCTGTTTGGGCTTCTCGGATAAAAGCTTAATTAAATCAACATAAATCAGGAAAGGAAAGCTAATACATTTAGCTGCAGGGGCAATCAATGACAAAGGTTATTCTTAATGGCTGTAATGGACGTATGGGCCGTGTTATTTCTGAAATCGCAGAAAGAGATAATTCGTTTGAAATCGTTGCAGGAGTTGATAAGTGTACAGGTTTAGACAACGTATATCCGGTATTTGATTCTCTTGAAAAGTGTGATGTTGAAGGAAATGTTATTATTGACTTCACTCATGCTTCAGGTGTAGATGCTCTGCTTGACTACGCGGTTGAAAAGTCTATACCGGTAGTGCTCTGTACGACAGGTCTTTCAGAAGATCAGATAAAGCATGTAGAAGAGGCATCAAAGAAGGTAGCTATTCTTAGAAGTGCTAATATGTCAGTGGGCGTTAACCTTCTGCTGAATCTGCTTAAAGAAGCTGCACCGAAGCTTGCTGCAGCAGGTTTTGATATTGAGATCGTTGAAAAGCATCATAATCAGAAAAAAGATGCTCCAAGCGGAACAGCACTTGCACTTGCTGATGCTGTAAATGAGTCGCTCAATAATGAGTATGACTACGTTTATGACAGAAGCGGCAGAAACGAAGCACGTCCTAAAAAGGAGATCGGTATTTCTGCGGTAAGAGGCGGAACTATTCCTGGAGATCATGATGTGATCTTTGCCGGTGAGAATGAGGTCGTTACATTTTCTCATCGTGCATATTCAAGAGCTATCTTTGCAAATGGCGCTATCGCCGCTGCAAAGTATCTTTTTGATAAGAAACCGGGACTTTATAACATGCAGCAGGTGCTTGCATAAATAAAATAGTGGGGACGACAATATGCAGTTCAGACCATGTATTGATATACATAATGGTAAGGTAAAGCAGATCGTCGGCGCTTCATTGAGAGATCAGGGCGATTCAGCTGCGGAAAATTTCGTGGCGGATTGTCCTTCTTCGTATTACGCGTCGATATATAGGGAAAATGCCCTTTCCGGAGGGCACGTCATAATGCTGAATTCAAAGGATTCTGAATTTTATGAGGCAACGAAAAAGCAGGCATTGCTCGCACTTCAGACGTATCCTGGAGGAATGCAGGCAGGCGGTGGTATAACGGACGAAAATGCAGAAGAGTTTCTTAAGGCGGGAGCTTCGCATGTGATCGTCACATCCTTTGTCTTTAACGATGGAAGATTGCAGGAGGAAAACCTTAGAAAGATACAGAATGCAGTCGGGAAGGAACGACTTGTACTGGATCTTTCGTGTCGCCGTAAGGATGGCAAACTTTATATCGTAACTGACAGATGGCAGAAATTTACAGATATAGAGGTCACTGTAGAGCTTCTTGAAGAGCTTTCTGCAGAATGCGATGAATATCTCATCCATGCAGTAGATGTCGAAGGAAAATCGGCTGGGATAGATTCAGAGGTTGTAAAACTTTTATCGAAGGTGAGTTCGATCCCTGTGACTTATGCCGGAGGAGTCAGGAGTGTAGAAGACCTTAAAAGAATACGTGATATCGGTGAAGAAAGAGTAAATGCGACGGTAGGAAGTGCATTGAAGCTCTTTGGCGGAACGCTTGAAATCGATGAGATCAGAAACGGACTGGAGCATTAAGCCCCAGCCCGTTTCTTGTTTGTGTATTTAAGAAAGGATGTTGTTGAATATGAAAAAATTTATTATTTTGTGAAGAACTTCTGAAGGTCAGCTTCAGTTGTGTCCTCACCGATAGTGATAAGCTCTGTGCCTGTGAGACGGGCAAACATAGCGATGTCTTTTCTTGTAAGTGCTGTAGATACTACTGAGTGATGAGCTCCGCCTGCGTAGCACCATGCAGCTGTACCGATAGCAAAGTTAGGCTTATGACGATACATGATCTGAGCAACAGGAAGCTTAGGCATTGGCTGAGGAACTTTAACAAGTTCGATATCAGCACAGATAATGCGGAAGTGGTCACCAAGGTCGATAAGAGTTACCTGGATACCATCGCCTGTAACGCTGTCGAATACGAGACGTGCAGGATCTGCCTTACCGCCGATACCAAGAGGATGAACCTCGATCTTTGGCTTTGTAGCTGCAAATGAAGCAGGAACTTCGAGCATGTGGCTTGCAAGCTCAAGCTCATGACCAGGTGTAAGGTCATATGTGTAGTCTTCGATGAAGCCTGTAGCACCTTCGCGGCCTTCAGCCATCTTCATAAGTACAGCAGAGAATGCTGAGATCTTGTAGTCACCTTCAGGACCGAAACCAACGCCCTTAGCCATGATGTTCTGAGCTGCGATGCCAGGAAGCTGATCCATATTGTGAAGATCCTGGAATGTATCTGTGAATGCGTGGCACTTGTTAGCCTTGAGGAACTTCTCAAATGCGATCTCGTACTTAGCCTGCTCACGAACAGCTGCGATATTATCAGTAGCCATTGTGTACTTGCTCTCGTACTCAGCGATCTTCTCGTCAACTTCAGCATCTGTAGTAGCAGCAGCGAGGTCAGCGATCTCTCCGATACCCCAATACTTGATCTCCCAGCCATACTTGATCTCAGAGCTGAGACGGTTACCGTCTGTAACAGCAACATCACGCATGTTATTACCAAATGTAGCTACTCTAAGGTTGTGTGAGAATGAGATTGCCTTAGCAACCTGAGCAAACTGACGGATCTGTGAAAGAACGTCCTCGTGCTCATAGTATCCTGCAACTACCTCGTGTGCGATATTAAGTCTTGCAAGGATATAACCATACTCACGATCTCCATGTGCAGCCTGATTGAGATTCATGAAATCCATGTCGATCTCGCTGTAAGGAAGCTTCTCATTTGCCTGTGTATGAAGGTGAAGAAGCGGCTTCTGAAGAATCTGAAGACCCTTGATCCACATCTTAGCAGGAGAGAATGTGTGCATCCATGTGATAACACCTACGCAGTCATCATCGTTCATGACTTTACGCATATCCTGTACACAGATCTCTGATGTCTCGACTGTAGGAAGAAGCTCAAAAGTAACAGTATCGCCAAGTTTTTCGTTGAAGAAATCAACCATCTTCTGGCAATCTGCTGCTACCTGACGTAAACACTCTTCTCCATAAAGGTCCTGGCTGCCTGGAACGAAATAAAGTTTGCTCATTTGTTAATAACCCTCCGTTTTATAAAAATTGCCGGCATAAAGCCGTTATGAACATCTTTAATGAATGTCACGAATCGAATTTCCGCTTACGATAGAAACCGGAAAACGATAGGAATAATTTGAATTGATCCAATCTGTATCTTCCATCATTCGAAGAAGGTTTCTTGCGGCGCGTTTACCCAGTTCAAACTTAGGATGATCTGCGGAACACAGCTGTAATGAGGAATTTTCGGTAAGGGACGCGTTGTCGAAAGAAACTATAGAATAGTCCTGAGGTACATGTATCCCCTTCGCCTCAAAAGCATTTATAAGCTGTGCGGCAACTTCGTCATTATAAGTGATGATAGCGGTACAACCATTGAATTTACGGATCATATTTGAAATACCTTTACGAGAGAACAAAGTATCTATATCCTTTGTTGAATACCACTGAATCCTGTCATCATCAATGAGAATACCATGTTCAGCCATACAGTCGATAAAACCGCGATAGCGCTCCATACCCTGCATATCATCGTATTTAAGAACTGCACCTATGTTTCTGTGTCCATTGTCGATAAGAAGCTGTGTAAGCGCGTGACTGCACTTTGCATCATACATTTCAACACTGTCAAACTTCATGTTTGAGTAGTGGTTGTGAATAAAGATGACTGGAATATTCTTTTTAATAAGAGATTCATACAGTCCGATATTCGGGTTTGGAAATGCAGAACGTGTACCCTCAACAATAAGACCGGCTGCGTTTGAATTGAGACATCTCTCAAGAAATACAGCTTCGTCATTGATGTGATTTCGCGTTACTGCCACATCGATTCCGATATTCTGCTCTTTCATGACAGATTCGATACCTGCATAGATCTGCGGGAACATGTAATCTGCAAAGTAAGAGAGGATAAGACCGATATGAGGTGTATCATTGCTTCCGTTGCCGGTCTTGAATGATACATATGTGCCGCTTCCCTTGACTCTGGTGATAAGTCCTTCCTTCTCAAGCACCTCCAAAGCTGTACGGACAGTCTGACGGGAATAACTGAATTTTCTCTCGAGCATATGCTCTGAGGGAAGCTTATCCCCATAACGCATAACACCGCTTAGAATCAGGGTTCTAGCCCAATTATACAATTTTACATATTTGAGATTTTCATTCCTGTTTTCGTGTGATTCGTTCATGACTTAAATTTATAACAGGAAAAGCATAAAAACAAGATTAAAATACAAAAAAGCAAATAAAGTTGTACTTTTTATGCTAAATAAATAGCACTAAAATTCGTACAAAAAACAAAAGACAATTTTGGCTATTATGCTAAAATTGTCTTTCAATATGATGTCAGGGTCAAAAGGTCAAAATCCGATTGTGCTTGCACAAAGAGGATTGAGACCTTGGGACCCTGACATCATTATATTAGAGCAACAAAAAAAGGGTGTGAAAAAGATTTCTCTTTTTCACAGCCCTTAATCTAATCTCAGTTAACAACTTGCTTATTCATAATAAACATTACACACAAATATTAAACGAACGCCTTAAACGCTAGGAAAAACCAGTGTATATATATTATAAAAGGCACATTATGTCTCTGGATTATTTGAGTTATGAAAGCTTAACTACGTTTGTAGCCTGAGGGCCCTTTTCGCCGTTTACAACGTCGAATTCAACCTTCTGACCTTCGTCGAGAGACTTGAAACCGTCTGTAACGATTCCTGAATAATGTACGAATACATCGCTTCCCTGCTCGTCAGAGATGAAACCATAACCCTTCTGATTGTTGAACCACTTAACTGTACCTTTCATTTATGATACCTCCAAGATAAATAAAATAAAATTGGTTTGTTGTTTATGATAAACAACAGTAGTATATTATCACAAATGTATTTAAACTTCAACAACATTTGCTGTACAAATGATAATATTATGTCAGATTTGTATGAAAAATTAGAATAAAATAGATCAAAAGTTTTACGCTGAAATGTAAGGAATTGTTGATAATACCGTACTTCTGTGCTATAGTACTTTAATTAGATAAAACTTTTTTGCATGTGTGGGGAGAAAAGATGGAAGAGAATAGTAAAAAGAAGCCGTTATGGTATACAGTTCTTGTTGTTCCAAATAACACAGGACGTGTCAAGCAGTATAAGTTTTCATTGGACTTTTTTGTTGCGGCGATGTGTATCGTGATAATAGGAGTTTTAGGCTGTTTGGCATATTTGATCCATCATTCTTCAGCAGTTAAGGTAGCTCAGGCACAGGCTGATGTAATTACAGAGAAGGTCACGGAATCAGAAAAGCAGGTAGAACAGCTTGTCAGCGCGAATATTGCACTGACAGTTGAAAATGAAAATCTCAGGGCTCAGGTCGATAAGCTGAATGCTCAGCTTAGTCGTAATTCTTATGTTGAGCAGCAGACAGATTCTGCAGAAGCAACAAAGATGCTTCCGACAGGCCTTCCGCTCAGTGGACAGACTACAATGCTTCCTAAGTATGATGATAGTGTAAACGGGCTTAGTTTTACAGTTGGAACAGGCTCTAAGGTTGTTGCCACGGGAAACGGAAAGATCACGTCGATAGTGGCAGACAATGAACTTGGTTATATAGTTTCGATCGATCATGGAAACGATTATATTTCAAGTTATTGTTACAATTCGGAGCCGGTGGTGAGTGAAGGTGACACTGTTACTCGCGGACAGACATTATTTGTGACTGATGCTGACAATGTAAATATGGTTTATCGTATTAAATTTAAGGATAAATACATTGATCCGAATGGAATTATAGACGCAGCAGGTTGATTTTGGAGGTTTTTTACTGAAATGGAATTAAAGAATTCATGGCTGTCATATACGGCAGAGCAAAAAGAAGAGCTTGAAAAAATTAACGCACAGTATCGTGTATTCCTTGATAATGGAAAGACAGAGCGCGAATGTGCAGCTTTTGCAGCAGAAGCTGCAGCTAAGGCTGGATACAAGAACCTTGATGAAGTTATTGAAAAGAAGCAGGCACTTAAAGCAGGAGATAAGGTTTACTGCGTATATATGGGAAAGACAGTTGCACTTTTCAATATTGGAAGTGATGCTATCGAGAATGGACTCAATATTCTCGGTGCACACATTGACTCTCCAAGAATGGATGTTAAGCAGAATCCGCTTTATGAGTCAGATGAGCTTGCTTACCTTGATACACACTACTATGGCGGTATCAAGAAATATCAGTGGGTAACTCTTCCGCTTGCTATACATGGTGTTATCGTAAAGACAGATGGAACAGTTGTAAACGTAACTATCGGTGAAGATGAGTCTGACCCGGTATTCTGCGTGACAGATCTTCTTATTCACCTTGCAGCCGAGCAGATGGAAAAGAAGGGCGCAAAGGTAGTTGAAGGAGAGAACCTTGACGTTCTTTTCGGAAGCATGCCGCTTGAAGGAGAAGAAAAGGACGCTGTAAAGAAGGGCATTCTTAGGCTTCTTAAAGAGAAATATGACATTGAGGAGAGAGATTTCGAGTCAGCTGAGCTTGAAGTTGTTCCGGCTGGCAAATCAAGAGAAGCAGGTCTTGACCGCTCAATGATCCTTGCATATGGACAGGACGACAGAGTTTGTGCATATACTTCACTGCAGGCATTCCTTGATACAGAGACAGTAAAGCGTACAAGCGTATGCCTGCTTGTGGATAAAGAAGAGATTGGAAGTGTAGGCGCGACAGGTATGCAGTCTCATTTCTTTGAAAATGCACTTGCGGAAGTTATGAACGCAATGGGCGAGTATAGTGAACTTGCACTTAGACGCTGCCTTGCAAATTCAAAGATGCTTTCAAGTGATGTAAGTGCCGGCTTCGATCCACTCTATGCATCACAGTTTGATAAAAAGAATGCAGCTTTCTTCGGAAAGGGTATCGTATTCAATAAATACACAGGTGCTCGTGGTAAATCGGGCTCAAATGATGCAAATGCTGAATATTTTGCAAAGGTCAGAAGCATAATGGAAGGCAGCAATGTTGCTTATCAGACAGCCGAGCTTGGTAAGGTTGATGCAGGCGGCGGCGGAACTATTGCATATATTATGTCACTTTATGGCATGAATGTGGTAGACTGTGGTATGGCTGTTCTTTCAATGCATGCACCATGGGAAGTAACAAGTAAGTCTGATGTATATGAAGGTTATAAGGCTTACAAGGCATTTATCCTGGATTGATTTTGAAATTGGACATGACACGTCTTTACTTTAAAACTTTACTGTGATAAACTAACGTCGTAGGGTATAGATTAAGCATTACTATGCCTTGCGGCGTTTCATTGTGTATGTTACTGATTTGGATATAGTTAAAAAATTCAGGAGGAATTAAATGAATAAGAAATTACATACGGAGGCAGTTGACACATTATTTGACGCCATTCTCAGCCTCGAATCTAAAGAGGAGTGCTATACATTTTTTGAGGATTTAGCTACAGTAAATGAAATCCTTTCACTCTCTCAGAGATTCGAGGTAGCAGGTATGCTCAAGGATCACAAGACATATCTTGAAATTGCGCAGAAAACAGGTGCTTCAACAGCAACTATCAGCCGTGTTAATCGTTCACTTAATTACGGTAACGATGGATATGAACTTGTATTTGGAAGAATAAATAAATAAAAATAAAAAGATGTCAGGCAGGATCATTTTCGTAAAGCACGAAACACTCCCGCCTGACATCTTTTTTATTGCTCACTGGGTAAAAGATCAATGAGCTTTTCTATCATAAGTTTTTTTACGTAGGCATCGAAACTTAAAGTGCAGATGAAAGTGAAATAGTGAAGGAATTCTTCATCTTCCGGATTAGCATTTGGAAAAGATTTAAGCGCGATGTCTGTTTTTTCTTCGACAAATTTTTTCAAATCTTCTGTCTGTTTCATTGCCAGCTGGAAAACTTCATCATATATTTCAGAGAGCTTTAGTTTACTTTTATGATTAAAATATTTATCCTCAAGTGGGCCTAAAAGCTTCTGAATATCGTTTATCGAGAGGATATTTTTGAAATAATAGATAAAGAACAGGATCATAATGTGATCTTTGGTGTACTTTTTCTTTTCAGGCGATGGAAGTAGTCCACTCTTAGCATAGTTGTTGACCATGGTCTTTGTCATGATCTTATCATCAGACTTTCTTTTTGTATTATTGAGCCTTTTTTCCATGAAAGTAGTGAGCTGGTCCATGTAGAGGTCAAGATTGGGGATGTCCTCTGATTTTGTATAATCCATTCTATCAATACTGGACAAAATGCTTTCAATCAGATTGTCTCTGTCAAATGTCATATCAAAACCTCCAAAATTCTTACTTAATGTCAATATTTTATTATATGTGATATAAATCGTATTGTCTATGTGTTGCAATTGAAAAGTGCGGCTGTTCCTGTTAAAATTTAAGACAGGAGTCAATATTGCGTTTTATCTCAAGCGCAGAAGACATCTTCTTTTAAGCGAAGCGTGATATTAAATTAGACTCCGGAATGAGGATTTATAATGATTGATTTGGATAAAGAGTTAAACCCACAGCAGGCAGATGCAGCAAAGACCACAGAAGGTCCGGTATTGATACTGGCAGGCGCCGGCTCAGGAAAAACACGTACTATTGTGTATAGAATCTCACATTTGATCGAAGATCTCAAAGTTGAGCCATGGAATATTCTGGCTTTAACTTTTACAAATAAAGCTGCAAAGGAAATGAAGGACAGGGTTGCAGCTATGCTTCCTGAGGGAATGCGTGCACCTAATATATCTACTTTTCATTCCACATGCCTTAGAATAATGTTTTCTCATGCTGATAAGCTTGGTTATACATCAAGCTTTGAAATAGCAGATGCTGCCGATCAGAAAGCAGTAATGAGGGAAGTTTATAAAAAATTAAACATAGACACCAAGCTTATTCCGGAGAAGAGAGCTGCCAGAGAGATCTCTGAGGCAAAGGATTCTCTTAAAGATCCGGAAAAATATGCGCAGGACAACTTTGGGGATTTTTCAAAGAAACAGTTTATAGATATTTACAGAGAGTATCAGGCTCATCTCATGCATAATAATTCTATGGATTTTGATGACCTGATCATGAATACCGTTAAGCTTTTCAAGAAATATCCGGATGTTCTTGAGTCATATCAGGATAGATATAAATATATAATGGTTGACGAGTATCAGGATACTAATACGGCACAGTTTGAATTTATCAGATTACTTGCAGATAAATACAAAAATCTCTGCGTCGTGGGTGATGATGACCAGTCAATTTACAAGTTCAGAGGTGCTGATATCAGAAATATCCTCGATTTCGAGGAGCATTACCCAACAGCTAAGGTCGTAAAGCTCGAAGAAAATTACCGTTCTACATCAAACATTCTTGCGGCTGCAAATGAGGTAATTGCAAATAATTCTGAGCGTAAGGCAAAGGAACTCTGGACTAAGACTCCTGAAGGAAACAAGATCCGTTTCCGTCAGCTTGATACGGCTTCAGGAGAAGCAGCATTTATTGCGGATGATATTCGCAAGAGAGTTGATGAAGGCGCTAAGCTTGGTGACTTTGCAATTCTTATCCGCACTAATCTGCAGAGTAAGGAATTTGAGGATGCGTTCCGTATCCGTCGTATGGATTATGAGATCGTAAAGGGCCTTAGATTCTGGGATACGAAGGTCATAAAGGATGTATCTGCCTACCTTCTCACTGTTGCAGGTGGTTCAAATGATATGCGAACAAACAGGATCATCAATCTTCCTAAGAGAGGTATTGGTGCGTCAAGTGTGGATAAGGTTGCAGCATATGCAGAAGAAAATGGCATGTCGTTGTTTGACGCATGCTGTAAAGTAGATGAGATTCCGGGAGTTTCAGGAAAAGCTCTGACAGGAATAAAGTCCTTCACAGAAATGATACTTGGCATCAGAAATGAAGCGAAAAATATGAAGCTTTCAGATGTTGTTACACGTATCATAAGTGAAAGCGGATATGATCAGTACATGCTCATGGAGTCAGACAGTACTGAAAAATATGCAGAAATGAAAGATTATATCAATAAGCTTAAGGAAGCTCTTGACTCATATGAAGAGGACGCGGAAGAACCTGATCTTATTGATTTCATGCGTCAGAATGGCGTTGAAGGAAGCACGATCGACAAGGTAACTGACGAAAGCAATAATGACCGTATTCAGGTTATGACTATGCATAATGCCAAGGGCCTTGAGTTCCCGAATGTATATGTATCAGGAATGGAGCAGGGAATCTTTCCGGGATTTGGCTCTATAATGAGTGATGACCCGATGGCTATTGAAGAGGAGAGACGTCTTTGCTACGTGGCACTCACGAGAGCAGAGAAAACTCTTACACTTACTGCATCACGCCAGCGAATGATGAATGGTGAACGCAGATTTTACGCTATATCTCAGTTTATGAAGGAAATCCCCGATGAACTTCTCGACATGAATGTTCAGCCGAAGAAGGCAGAGAAGAAGGAAAGAGTGATACCGGAGGCGAGAAAGATCGCGAGGGCTGCGTTTGAGGAAAAACCTGTAGCTTTTTCGTCAAGCTTCAAAAATGCTAAGTCAGGCGCGTTTTCTTCATCTGCCCCGAAGCCTGACTATGAGGTTGGGGACAGAGTACGTCACTTTAAGATGGGCGCAGGTACAGTGAAGAGCATAGTTCCTGGCGGACGTGACTATGAAGTTACGGTTGAGTTTGATAGTGTAGGCGTTAAGAAGATGTTTGCCGGGTTTGCAAAACTTAAGAGAATCTGATATATTTGAGTAAATATAAAACGTTTTTTAACGTTAGGAGGAATACGGAAATGAGAGATAGACAAGACAGAGATCCAATCGTTCTGATCCTTACAATTATTGGTGCAGTAGCTGCTGTAGCAGCAATTGCTTTTGCTGTTTACAAGTATCTTACACCAAATTATCTTGACGATTATGATGATGACTATGATGATCGTTTCGATGATGATTTCTTCGATGATGAAGAAGATGAAGAAGAGAAGAAAGTAACAACTGCTGAAACAAAGAATTAAATTTTATTAATGAAAAAGAATACAAAGATTATAGGAAAAGTAACCGAGGTTCTTTTTCCAAATAAAGGAATCGTCGAGGCTGAGGAGGGTATTGCGCATGTCAAAGGCGTTATCCCCGGCCAGACGATTTCTTTTGTTGTGAAAAAAAACCGTGCTGACCATTCTGAAGGAAGATTGGACAGTATAATTGAAAAATCAGAGCTTGAAACGGCTGAGCCATGCCCGCATTATGGAATATGTGGAGGATGCTCATATCAGACTTTGCCGTATGAGACACAGCTTAAGATTAAGGAAGAGCAGATACGAAAGCTTCTTGGAAATGTATTTAAGCGTTTCGAAGGAAGTGCTCCAGAGGACTGGTTCGAGGGTATAATAGCAAGCCCTGTTTCGGCAGAGTACCGTAATAAGATGGAGTTTTCGTTCGGAAATGAAGTGCTTGATGGACCATTAGAGCTTGGAATGCATAAAAGCGGAAGATTTAATGACGTTATAAGTGTACCGCAGTGCAGGATCGTAGACGAAGATTTTAGAACTATCCTTAAAGAAGTCCATAAGTTTTTTGCTGAAAGAAATATTCCATTTTATAGAAGGTCAAATGGAGTAGGCTACCTGAGAAATTTACTGGTTCGTAAGGGTACACGTACAGGCGAGATATTGATCGACCTTGTAACGAGCTCACAGCTGGATTTTGATATGGCACTTTTTAAGGATCTGCTCCTTGGGCTTGAACTTAAGGGGGAAATCGTTGGAATCCTTCATACTGTAAATGATAGTACAGGTGATGCCATAAATGGTGACGATACCAGAACTATCTGGGGAAGAGATTATTTCTACGATGAACTTCTGGGACTTAGATTTAAGATAACACCTTTCTCATTTTTCCAGACAAATACATTAGGTGCGGAAGTGCTTTACAAGAAGGCGCGTGAATATGCCATGTTAAATGGAAATGGCAAGGAGAAGGGCATCATCTATGACCTTTACAGCGGTACAGGAACGATCGCACAGATGATGGCTGAGTCTGCATCTAAGGTGGTAGGTATCGAGATAGTACCTGAGGCTGTTGAAGCGGCTAAGATAAATGCTGAGCTTAATGGGCTTGAGAATACTGAGTTCATCGCTGGTGATGTACTTAAAATGCTGGATGAGGTAGAAGTTAAGCCGGATCTTATCATCATGGACCCGCCGAGGGTAGGAGCTGTGCCAAAGGCTCTTAAAAAGATCCTTGACTATGGCGTGGATAGGATTGTTTATATTTCATGCAAAGCGCCTTCATTGGCAAGAGATCTGGAGATGATACTTACAAATGGATATCGCGTTGAGAAGGTTTGCTGTGTAGATATGTTCCCTTCTACTTCAGCGGTAGAAACTATCGCTCTTTTAGAACGTGTGAGAAGCTTAAAAGCGGACGTAGAAAAATAATATAACAAGTTTTACACAAGATATGATAGCCGGTGGAGTTTTCTCCACCGGTTTTTGTGCTTTAAAGCAATCGAGAGATAATCTTGATTGCTTTTTTATATTTTGTGAAAGGAGAAAAATATGGAAGAAATACAGAAAATTTATGGGTATGCGAGGATTTCAACTACAGAACAGAATGAGGACAGGCAGATACTGGCGTTGAAGGAAATGGGAGTTCCTGAGAAGAATATCTTTTTGGATAAAATGTCAGGAAAGAACTTTGAAAGACCGCAATATAAAAAGATGCTGCGAAAGTTAAACAGCAATTCTGTTCTTTATATCAAGTCGATTGACAGGCTAGGACGCAGCTATAAAGATCTTAGTGAGCAGTGGCGTATTATCACGAAGGAAAAGTGTGCTGATGTGGTTGTAATAGATATGCCATTGCTTGATACAAGGCGAGATAAGAATCTCTTGGGAACGTTTATAAGTGATCTGATACTGGCATTGTTGTCATATATTTCAGAAAATGAATACTATCAGAGACAAGCAGAAGGAATTGCGGCTGCAAAAGCACGAGGAGTACGTTTTGGAAGAATTCCTAAACCATTACCGGGAAATTTCCATGAAGTATATAAAAGATGGAAGCAAAAAAAGATATCGGTTTCTCAGGCAGCAAAAGAGTGCGGATTGCCGCAGACGACTTTTTACGATAAGGCAAAATTATTCGGAAAAACCACTTTAAAGAATGCATAAAAATGTTCGGAATAGTGTACTTTTCCGAATTTTTTTAATTTCAAAGATAATACAGTATAATCCACATTCTCTAAATGTTTATCGGCATAAAAATATAAAAATTAGCCCCTTTCGGAAAAGTACACATAATTGAATATTTCTCATCATTAAGTTATGAATGGAGTAATGATATGAGCGAGGTGCATCAGGAATATCAGTCATTAAAAGAGGAAATGTCAAAAATAGATACTCAACGTGGCGGTGGAGTAAATGGATTAAAGGGCTTTTATGCAGAGCAGGTAAATGCTGCAATTGATAATGTTAATAGAATAAATTCCGGGACGCTCGCTCGACAAGTAGTTATCGATAATAATGGTGATGCTGATGCAATAATTAAGTATTCCAATGGACGATTTGGAAGAGCTATTCAATATAAAAGTGGGTATCAATTTTCAAAGCATAAAGAATTTCTTTCAAGTGGGAAATACGATGGAATGATATACGCAGTTAATTATGATCATTCTCTATTTTTTAATGAAAAACAACTTGAAGAATTATCTGAAATTGCCAAAAAGCACAATATTAAAATAGTACAGGCAAGTGTTAGTGATTCTGAAATGAAAGTCTTAGCTGAAGTAGCATTTTATGAAGGAAAAGTAAGAGATAGAATCGGATTAAATAAGGCCCCTAAAATTACCATTGAATTGTATGTTGACTCAAAAGAAGCCAAGTATCAGTTTGACCAGATAATAGAGAAGCAGACACAAGTAAATAGTTTTATTGCCAATCAAACGAGCTCATTCTTGAATGAAGATTTTGGACTTATTAATAGAGTTGGGACTTCTCAAGCATTAAGTGCAGCACAGTTTGCAGCAGCTTTTTCTGTTGCTAAAAATGCAATAAGTATCATTAAAGAAGAGAAAGAATTTGGTGAAGCAGCTAAGTCTGTTGTTAAGGATGCTTCAACGGCAGCAGTAATTGGCTATGCGACTGGATCGTTAACTGAATTTGCAAATATAGAAATGGGAGATGCTGCCCTGTTAGTTAATGGGACTATTCAAGTATCAAAGCAGATTGTTTCGTATGTAAATGGAGAAATTGACGAAGAACGGTTGATACAAAATGTGACAGAAACAACAACATTGATGGTTGCTGCACATATGGGAAAGTCATTTGGGGGAACAATTGGCAGTATAGGTGGTCCGGTGGGCATATTTATCGGTCAATTCATTGGGGAAATGGTTACTACTGCAATTTGTACTACGGTTATTGATACTATTCATAGGGAGAAGAAAGTCATTAAATATCATAATAAGATGTTAGGACTGGCACATAGAGCAGAAAATGAGATACGCGAGGCACAAGAACGACTTTTTGTATTAGTTAATGAAGATAATAAAAAAATGGCTCAAGTGTTAAATGAGGGCTATGAAAAATTCTTAGGAGGGATTGTGAAATATGATTACAATCTTGCATCATTGGGTCTGGTGGAAATAGGAGAACAATTTGGAATTAAAGCTGAAAAAATAAAGCAAGGTCATATTGAAAAAGGAAATATTTTTAGAAATAAAAATAGAGTTATCCGTATGGGATAGTAAGGAGTTGCTAATTGATTGAAATTATGTTAGTTGGATTGATTGCTTCGGAATTTGCAAAGGCTTGGAAAGCTGATGATATAGATAAAAAAACTATGGCAAAAAATAGTAAGGCATTTGGAAAACAAGCGGAAGCAAGAGAAAGGGTAAGAATACATGAGAATAATTTATTTGAAAAGATGAAAATTAATGCTACCAGAAAAAAAGCAATTTTACAGTGTCATATTCAAAAGTTTATAAATGTATACAAAGTTATTGACGAATATCAATTAAACAGAGGACTTGGAATAAAAGAAATGGAGAAGATAGAATCATTAAAAAATAAAATGGTTCAAACGGTAAACATGCCTCAAATAGCAGTAGGAATACAAAAATCAGATGTTCAAACAGTGTGTCAATGGGCTATTTATGGTATTGGTGGACTCATACTAAAAGAGTCTGAGGAAAATAGTAAATTGGCTTCACGCAATATGGCAAATGCAAACGTTGTTTCCGCACAAGCCGATTCAATCTGTATTTTTTATGATGGACTTGCAGAACGAGTTCAGATATGCACAGATATTTTACAAAAACTTGCGGCTAAAGATATGTTGGCAATTAATCACATAGAATCATTATTAAAACACAACGGGAAAAATGAAGAGTTATATACACAAGATGATATAGATGCTATAAATCTTTGTTCAGAATTAAACATATTAATATATGAGATTATTAATACTCCTTTATTAGATGAAAATAATGAAATTACGCAGGCCTCAAAAAGAATTATTGAAAAAGGTCAACAGTATATTCAAATGTTGGGATGACAGGAGGGATTATTAATGAGTAATTTGAGTATAAATTCAAAGTGTATTAAATGTGGATCATGCCTAAGTCTAGGATATGATTTTCTTAAAGAAGATAGAGAGGGAGCTATAGAGGTAAAAGAGGGCACCTTTCTTGAAAATGATTCTGTAGAGCTGAAATCAATAATGGAAATATGTCCATTAGGTGCATTTGAATATGATAAAAGCGTACGTATTGAATCAAATAAAGAACAACTTGAAAAGGTAAAGGAAAAATTGAAAAATTGGAAAGGGATTGCTCACATTACGGCAGAAAACATACCATTTGATGAGAATAAGTATCAAATGAATATGCCATATGATAGTGGGAGCTCTTACACATATTCAAGTGACAATGCCGCGCTGAAAGCTGCCGAAGACAAATTTTACAATATTGCGTATTCAAAGATTGATGCATTTATTTTGCAAGTAATCTCACAGTACAGGGGAGAAATGCTGTTACCATATTATACGTATGAAGCAGATACTAATAGTGTTTATTATAAGGAAAATCTTAAGATAAAAGAAATGTTGAGCCAGGCAGAAAAACTATCAAAAAAAGATTTATGTAGTGGATTTTCGGATTTTGATGTTAATCCATCAAGCGATTCTACTTACAAAATGTTAAAAAAAGGCGAACTTGTGGGAGACAACTTAGTTGATAGCGTTCATCGTGAGTTTAGTAGTGGAAGTTACTCTGGTTTGAGCTCGTACAGAATGTATTTCGATTATGATGAAACGGAAAGATATGCTGGAAAAGGATTATTTGGGGGAGATAAATATGTTAGTAAGTATTGTTACAGATCTCTTTATGAGGCAATTACGGAATTGGAAAAGGATTTACGTAGTGCTCTGAAATATAGGAAAGATCAGATTCAAAATCATGCTGTTGAAGTCGTTAATGCCTTGATTGATACCTATAACAAGAAGGCTATGGAGGAATTGAATAGAAAACTTGATGTGCTTTGAGTAATATGTTATAGCAGCGACAGCATGGAGAGGATTAGACGATGAAAGATTCAAGAAATAATAATTCGGTGTTAAAAATAATTATAACTGTACTCTGTATACTAATTCTTAATTCCATTGTGCTTGTCGGGTGCAATAGATCTTCTCCTTCTGATGGAGCAATAAAAAAAGATTTGATAAATTATGAAGGTCAGAATTTCTATAATATAAAAAAAGTAACTGTGGATAGGGAGTTGATTGAGAATAAAAAGGACATTGTAGATTGTGTAGTTAAAACTGAAAATGAATATGCAGATATGACTTTTTACTTGACACTATCATATACAAAATATGATAGAGGAGGATGGCAGATTGATTCTCTGGTTGAACGCAAAAAAACAGAATTTGAAATAAAAAATGTCCCTCAAAATGAATTCTTTATTGAAAAAGTACAAGCATACATAGACGATAATGATGAAATTATCGATACTATTATTGAAGATCCCATTGTCAGTAAGACCAATGGTACAGGGACAATAAATGCAAGGCTTTTCACGCGTCACACGGAGTATTGTGATTGTTACAGAACTTGTGAATGCAGTATTTATTTCCTGGATGGGGAATGGTATGTGAATGAACCGGATTCTATTTCAGAAGTTTTTTATGAAATAAAAAAGGTTCCACCAAATGAATATTTCATTGAAAAAACTCAAAAATGCATTGAGGAATTAGAGAATAATGAAATTATCGACTATTCAATAGAAAACCCTATTATTAATAATGACAAAGTCACAGGCTCAATAAGTGCAAAACTATTTACTGAACACGCTACATATACTGATTATTATAGGACCTATGAATGCGGCATTGATTTTAGGACTGATGATGGAGAGTGGCATATAATTGAGCCTATATCACCTTCGGAGGAATTATATGTTACGCTTAATAATAATATGGTTGGGAAAACGTATTATTCTGAAGAATTAGGTGATTATGAAGTGGTGGTTACATTTAATAGTTTGCAGGAAAATAATAGTGGATATAAACTGGACTATTCTTATTCATATTGGACTACCTACTTGAATGATGATTTACATTTGGAAAAATCGTCTGTAATCCATGGAAATAATTCAATAATGATAAGATTTGATAAGGATTACTATACAGAGTGTTTTAGTGGGGAAAAGGAGGTTGAAAGTAATTTTAAAAAAATTTTACAGGGACAGCACGAGGATGAAACAGAATACATTAAATTGAGTATACTTAAAAATCGTATTTTTATATATTTTAATGATTTCAATTGTGGTTTTTTAGAAACTGTAAATAAAAAGGATTATGAGAAGGAATTAAATGAAAATACTAATGAATATACGGATAGAGGCGTAAATACTATACCTTCTAACGACACGTCAAAGTATGCCGCAGGTATGTATGGAACGTATAGACGTGACCTTGAAAATGGATATGGGGGATGGAGCCTACTTACTTTAGAAGAAATCGACTCAAAATCATTCCTTACGATATGCTTGGACGAATATAACAATGGTAGTAATAAAGTTTTCAGCGGATATGTAACGATGCGAGATTATCATTATGTCTGCGAGTGCGCGGGAACTGAACTTGAACTGATATTTACAGAAAGTGATGATTATGTTGGTGTTGAAGATACATCAGATAAGAAATCAATATTTAGCGGTTCGTATTATTCCACAGAAGGATACTATTTACCAGACCGTGTATATGTAAATGCACCAGATGGGTATGTTAATCTCAGATCTGGTCCAGGTACAGAATATGAGATAATATGCCCTGTCAATAATGGTGAGAAATTAGAAGTATGGAGTAAATCTTTTACAAGCAAAAATGGAAAAGAGTGGAAACAAGTATTGTATACTAAAGATAGTGATGACGGACTTGATGAATATGTTGGTTATGTAATCGCTTCGCAAATTAATTAGTGAAAATAGGTTATATTATGCGGAGATAGTATTTGAAGAGGACAGTGATTAACTTCGCTGTCTTTTTCTTTTGCCAAAACTCCAGATTAGAGAAAGAAGAACTATTTCAATTGAGATAGTTATTTTTTCTTTGCTCTGAAGCAGGTGAAGTCTTTAATTGCAAAATGAAGCCGGTGGCATTTTGCAAAGCGGGTGTCAAGAGGGCGGAGCCCTTTTGTCAGGTCGAGGACGAAACTAATGTTTTCCCTACATGCGCACTTAATGAATTCGAGCCAAAGACGAAGAATGAATTTAGTGCAGTCGGAGGTAAAACCCGCCCAGTAGATGAGTTGCTTGCGACACATCGTACTGGGTATTTCCTGTCACTTTGGGGCTATGGAATGTCCTGAAAAGCGGAGCATTCCCTGACAAGTTTTTGCAAAAACTGAAAGCAAAAGACAAAAGCAAAAAGAAAAATCGTGAGCAAAGGAGGCGGAAAAATTTATGAGAGTATTACGACACAACGGAAGAGCTGGATCACATGGAGCTTACAATCCAAAGCACAATGACAGAGAGTTTGATCTTGATAAGGCAGAGGAGATTAAGAAGGAGCTTACAGCCAACAACATTTATTGGAACTGCATCGATGGAAAGATTATCAGACATTATCAGCTTGATGAAAATTCTACTTCATTTACCGAGGCAGGGAAAAGATTTTATAACGTTATAAATATAAAAAAAGAAACGAGCACCCTTTTCCAGTCCAAAGACCTTACTCAGTCAAAAACCCATTTCTTAGCTATTATAGTAAACCAGATAAATGTCATTGTCAACGGAAATTTTGAGGCAAAGGGGCGATGTATATGGCAAAAAAGAAGAAAAGAAACTGCTATACACAAGATATGATAACCGGTGGAGTTTTCTCCACTGGTTTTTTACATTTATTTTACAGGACTATGCTGGCTGATTTTACGAGGAATTTATAACATATTCTCATGGAGGTGGGGCATATGAAGAGATTGTGGAATGTTATAAATGATCTTGATGCGAAGAAGGATGTAAAAGCTAAAATGTTTCTTTTTTTACTGGCTGTGGTACATATGGCAGCAGGAGCGGCGCTTTGGTTTATACTAGGGAGAGTAATCTTTCCGGGAATTGAGTGGCTGATCTGCTTTACAGGCTATCCTGCGGTATTTGCAGGACTGCTTGGTGGAATTATATATTTATACAGGCATGAATTTGCATAAGCTCTATACAGGAAAATTTTACATAGATTTTACAAAACAATGTTCATACATTTTACCTGCGTTTCTTATTCTGATATTTGAAATAATATTTAGTATAACTGTTTTTTATAACCTCGACTAAATTCTAAGGATGTAAAACCTCACCATTAGAGGATTTACATCAATAGAATAAGTCGAGCTAAGTAAAAACAGCAATACTGATATGTTAAAGGAAGGGATTTGTATGGACATTTTTAGTGTTTTGAATATGATAGGTGGCTTATCACTTTTTCTGTATGGAATGAGCGTTATGGGTGATGGCCTTTCGAGGATGGCAGGAGGTAAGTTAGAAACAATCCTGGAAAAACTTACTACTAAACGAGTTTTTGCAATTCTTTTAGGCGCAGGCGTTACAGCTGTGATCCAGTCATCGTCAGCTACTACAGTCATGGTAGTGGGCTTTGTAAACTCTGGGATAATGAAGCTGTCGCATGCTGTGGGAATCATTATGGGCGCAAACATTGGTACTACGGTTACGTCTTGGCTTTTATCGCTTACAGGAATTAAAGGCAGTACCGTTTGGCTAAAGCTGCTAAAGCCGTCTTCGTTTTCGCCTGTGCTTGCGGCTGTTGGAATTATTCTCTTTATGGCAAGCAGAAGTGAATCAAAGAAAAAGGATATCGGAGGGATATTGCTGGGGTTTGCAGTATTGATGTTTGGCATGGAAACTATGAGCGGTGCAGTATCGGGGCTCGCTGATAATGCATCTTTTACAAGGATGATGACAGCTTTTAGAAATCCGATTCTCGGAATGGCGGTAGGCGCAATCCTTACAGCGATCATTCAGAGTTCGTCTGCTTCAGTCGGTATCCTTCAGGCGTTGTGCGTAACAGGTGCTGTGCATTATTCGGTGGCGTTACCCATAATCATGGGGCAGAATATCGGAACTTGTGTTACCTCAATAATTTCATCCATCGGAGCAAGCAGGAATGCAAGAAGAGCAGCAATGATTCATCTATATTTTAATCTGATTGGTACAACCTTGTTTATGGTAGTATTCTATACTATAAATTCATTTGCAGCTTTTGCTTTTCTCGGTGAATCTGCAAATGCAGCAGGGATAGCAGTGATACACAGTCTTTTTAACATTGGAGCAACTATTATATTGGCTCCATTTTCGAATCTGCTTGTTAAGCTTGCAGAGATCACAATTCCTGACGGAAATAAAAAAGAGCCTGTTATCACGGATGCAGTTTCAATCGATGAAAGATTTCTGGAACGCCCGGCATTTGCCATGGAGCTTTGTAGGGGTAAGGCTAGAGAAATGGCGGAGCTTTCAAAAAATTCGATTTCTTTAGCGCTTGAAGTTTTGCAGAAATATGATGCGAGCAAAGCTGAGGAAGTAGTAAGATTTGAGGCGCTTGCGGATAAATACGAAGATGTATTAGGAACGTATCTTGTGAAATTATCAGGTGAAAACTTATCGACAGCTGACAGTCAGAGTATGTCAGTCATTTTACACAGTATCAGTGATTTTGAAAGAATATCAGATCACGCTATGGATATCGTAAAGTCAGCAGAAGAGATTCATAAGAAGGAGCTTTCTTTTACTAAAAAAGCAAAAAAGGAAATAGAGGCACTATGCAGAGCTGTAAATGATATTTGCGGCCTTACAGTAGAAAGTTTCTGCGAAGATAATGTAGAAAGGGCATTACATGTAGAGCCTTTAGAAGAAGTGATTGATACATTGACGAAGAAAATAAAAGAAAATCATATAAAGAGGCTTAAAAAGGGTAAATGTACCATAGAGATGGGATTTATCCTGGAAGACATTTTGACTGGTCTTGAGAGGGTATCTGACCATTGCTCTAATGTAGCAGTAGAGATGATCACTATCTATGATAATGACTATAGCACACATGAGTATTTTAAGAATTTTTCGTCGGAAGAGAGAGCTTCTTTTGATAAAGAGTATGAAGAATTATTGCAGCGGTACCCAATTAGAAAGCAGGATGCTATGATGTCAGTATAAGAATGACAGGGGGATTCGTATGGCGCTTATTTATATCATAGAAGATGATGACAGTATAAGAGAGATTGAAGAGTTTGCTTTAATGAATGCAGGGCATAAGGTATTGGGATTTACCTGCGCTAAGGAATTTTATAAGAAAATGAAAGAGGTTATTCCGGATCTATGTCTTGTGGATATCATGCTGCCTGATGAAAGTGGAAATGAGATCACGAGGAAGATCAGGAAGAATCCCGATACTAAAAAGCTTCCGGTAATCATGGTCACAGCTAAAACTACAGAGCTGGATCTGGTTAAAGGTATCGAAGATGGTGCGGATGATTATATAAAGAAGCCATTTTCAGTGATGGAGCTTATATCAAGGGTTAAGGCACTGCTGCGAAGAACGCAGGTGGAGAAGAATAAGACGCTGAAATTGGATGAGCTCGTGATCAACAACGAAAAGCACGAGGTAACTGTAGAGGGAAAGATCATAGAACTCACGTATAAAGAGTATGAGCTTCTTTCACTCTTTATGGTCAATAAAGGGATAGTATTAAGCAGGGATACCATAATGGATAATGTGTGGGGAGTTGATTACGAAGGCGAATCAAGAACCATTGACATGCATGTGAAAACCTTGCGTCAGAAGTTAGGAGATTATGGAAGCAGGATAAAAACTATCAGAAATGTAGGGTATGTAATGGAATGAAAAAGAAGATAAATGTAAGACTTGTTTGGATAGCTGTCATCGCGGTTCTTGCAACAGTAATCGGGATCACGATCATATATTATAGTTTGTTTCAGAGGCAGGTCAGAGCAGATCTGTCTGTCAGTGCCAAGCTTTTAAGAGATACTCATTATTTTGAGTCAGTCAATATAGATATAGATAAGATCGACTTGTCTACAGATATCGATGAGCTGCGTGTCACATGGGTTGCAAAGGATGGAACAGTGCTTTATGACAATGACACGTCAGCAGAGCTTCTTCAAAATCATAATGACAGACCTGAGATACAGGAAGCATTTATTGATGGAGTGGGGGATGCAGTTAGAAGATCGGACACTATGAATAAAAATACTTTTTATTATGCTGTCCTTTTGGATAATGGAACGGTACTCAGGGTAGCCACTAATGCACAAAGTCTTTGGGCTGTATTTATATCAGCAGCACCGATCATTGCCTTGATAATTCTACTTATCATTTCTGTTTGTGTGGTGATATCACATCTTCTTACAAGACATTTGCTTAAGCCTATTGAAGTGATGGTTTCAAATTTGGAAAATGCAGATTATGAATCTCCATATAAAGAATTGGAACCACTTTCTGAGATGCTTAGATCGCAGCACACAGATATCCTGTCAGCAGCGAAGGCAAGGCAGGATTTTACAGCAAATGTGTCACATGAGTTAAAGACACCGCTTACAGCTATTTCAGGATATGCGGAGCTTCTGGAAGGAGGAATGGTCGGAGAGGAGAAACAGAAGCATTTTTATCAGGAAATCCGTAAAAATGCAGACAGATTACTTGCGTTGATCAATGATATCATTAAGCTTTCAGAGCTCGACAGAGTAGACCATGCGTTGGAATTTGAAGAGCTTGATCTATATGAAGTGGCTGCTGAATGCATGAATGAGCTTTCTCTTAACGCAAAGCTTAAGGATATAAATATAGCTCTCGATGGAGAAAGGTGCATTATCTGCGGAAATAGAGAGTTGATAAAAGAGCTTATCGAAAACCTTGCTCAGAATGCTATCAGATATAATAATCCTGGTGGTAAAGTTGCTATCACAGTTAAGAGTATTGATAACAGAAATTGCCTTATTGTAAAAGATAATGGAATTGGGATTCCTGCAGCTGATCAGCAACGCGTTTTTGAACGGTTTTATAGAGTTGATAAGAGCAGATCCAAAGCCACAGGCGGAACCGGTCTCGGACTAGCTATCGTAAAACATATCGTAGAGATACATGATGCCGGGATAGAGCTTGATAGTGCGCCGGGAGTAGGTACGACGATGACGATAATGTTCTAAATCAAACTAATGTCATATCTCGAAATCGCCAACATAAGGCTCATTCGAGCTATAACATAATTAAATTACCCTGATATTTCTTAATTCACTCTGCTATTTGTACGATATATAAGTTGAAAAGGAAAACTATTGAATTTAGAGGAGGCTTAGATGAGAGAGATCACTCTCGAAGGTGCTAAATTAATAGGTGAAGGGTATTTTTCAAAAGTATATAAGATAGCAGAAGATGAGATAATCAAGGTATACGTTAGAAATACACCGATAGAAGATATTGACAGAGAAAGGGAACTTTCAAGAACAGCTTTTATAAAAGGGCTTCCTACAGCCATAACCTTTGATGTAGTTAAGGTTGGGGATAAGTATGGAGTTGTTTATGAAATGCTGGATGGAAAGTCCTTTGGCGATGCAATCAAAAATGACAAAGAAAATCTGGATGCTAATATAAAAAAATATGCGGATCTTTTGAAGGAATTTGCGGCGGCAGATGCAGGAGAGGATAACAGGCTGCCTTCTGCAAACGATCAGGCATTGGAAAAAGCAGAAAAGATAAAGCCTTTCATAACTTCGGGAGAGTATGAAAAAATTGTTGGCATTATAAAAGAGATGTCGAGGCCGAATACATTTGTGCATGGAGATTGCCATGTGAATAATCTTATTTCTTCAGGTGATAATATCTACGTCATTGATATGGATACTCTCTCTTCTGGAAATCCGGTATTTGAGCTGGCTGCAATCTATTGTACGTATATTGCATTTGAGGAATTTGACCCGGGAAATAATGAGCGGTTCTTAAAGATTCCAAATAAGATCGTGAAAAAGATATGGCATGGAACTTTTGATAATTACTTTAATGGAAGCTCAGATGAAGTAAAGGAAAGAAATATGCAGCGAGTACAATTGCTTGCGTACTTCCATATGCTCTTCTGGATTAAAACTTTTAAGCCGGAAGATACGGCGATGTTTGATGGTAATTATGCTAGATTCAGGGAATGCCTGAGTGTAGTTAAAAGCGGCGATTTTGAAATGTAAAAAATTTGCAGATTAAGTGCTTCGGAAGGTTTTTGTTTGCATTCTTTTGCACTATGAAGTATAATTTGTTGGTTTGCGCAAAAGGGGCAAACTGAATGGAGGAAGCATTTATGGGTAATTCATTTGTAATCAAAGGTGATATCGCTTACAGCAGATCACTTAAGGAAATACAGACATATAAGGATGGTTATCTTGTATGCGTTGATGGAATATGCAAAGGCGCCTATCAGGAACTTCCGGAGGAATATAAAAACCTTCCGGAGAAGGACTATTCCGGAAAGCTTATAGTTCCGGGTATGACGGATCTGCATGTACATGCTCCGCAGTATACTTTCCGTGGAATAGGAATGGATCTTGAGCTTCTTGACTGGCTTAATCAGCATACATTTCCGGAAGAAGCACACTATTCAGATATAGAATATGCAAAGAAGGCTTATTCTTATTTTTCACATGATCTCATGCGCTCATTTACAACACGAGCTGTAGTCTTTGCAACAATGCACACAGAAGCTACTATCGAGCTTATGGATCAGCTTGAAAAGACAGGGGTTATCTCATACGTAGGCCGTGTAAATATGGATCGTAACGGTGGGGAGAAACTTCAGGAAAAGTCTGCAGAGGCTTCACTTAAGGGTACTCTCGAATGGCTTGAAACGATTAAGGGAAAGTATGAAAGGACAAAGCCGATAATCACTCCAAGATTTATCCCTTCATGCTCTGATGAACTTATGAAAGGTCTTGGAAAGCTTGCAGAGGAGAGAAATCTTCGCATCCAGTCACATCTTTCAGAAAATAAATCTGAAATCGCATGGGTTCAGGAACTCGTTCCGGAGTCTGATTGCTATGCAAGAGCTTATGAGATGTTTGACAACATGGGTACAGAGGAGAGACCTACTATCATGGCACATTGTGTTTACAGTGATGAACGTGAGATGGAAATCCTTAAGAAGCATGGCGCATATGTAGCACATTGCTCTGACTCGAATATGAACCTTACAAGCGGAATAGCACCTGTAAGAAAGTTTCTTGAAGCTGGGATCAATGTCGGCATAGGAACAGATGTTGCAGCGGGCTCTTCTATGAATATGCTTAAAGCGATACTTAATGCTATACAGGCATCAAAAATGTACTACCGCCTTGTTGATCAGAATGTTAAGCAGCTTAGCTTTGAGGAGGCTTTCTATATTGCGACAGAAGGCGGCGGAAAATACTTTGGAAAGGTTGGTTCATTTAAGGAAGGCTACGATTTCGACGTACTTGTACTTGATGACTCAGCAATGTATTCAATGAGGGAGCTTTCTGTAAGGGAAAGACTGGAAAGAACCTGCTATAATGATGCAGATGTATTTATCATGCATAAATTTGTGCAGGGCAACAATGTATTTGACAGGAAATAATCTATCATCAAATCTGAATCTTGGCTTCACTGCAGGCTAAGATTCTTTTTTGATTCATGATATAATTAAAAAAAGAAAGGGGTAGAAGGATATGCTTATAAATAAAGATACAATAGAATATCTTAAACAGGTCAAAGTTCTGAGAAGTATTTCACGTGCGGCTGAACGTCTTGGTATTTCGCAGCCGGCACTTTCTGTACAGATAAAAAAGATAGAAGAGCAGTTTGGTATACAGATATTTGACAGAAGCAGAACTCCGCTCATTGTAACGGAAGAAGGAGAGCTCTTTTTTGAATATCTTGATCAAAGCCAGCAGCTTGAGAAAGATCTGAAGGATAGATTAGTGGAATTAAATGGACTTCAGATAGGAAGTTTGAGCATCGGTGGTTCTGGAGCGTTTAATTTTATATATCTGCCGGATGCTATGAAGGAATTTACTGCAAAATATCCCGGAATAGATGTGCATATAGTGAACGGAAACATGCAGGAGCTGGTAGACAGAACACTTGGAGGAAATCTGGACCTGTTTATTTCTTCACCGGTAGATAAAAAAGAAGGTATCGAATTTGAGAATCTTCTAAAAACAAAGGTATATCTGTGTGTACCACAGGCTGCTGAGATTAATGAGGAATTAAAGGAATATCAGATCCCGTTTGAGAAAATAGATGCTGATATAGAACATCCGGAGGTCGATCTGCGAAAATTTGAGGATATGCCTCTGATACGACTGTCATCAGAGCTTTATCTGGGACGGCTCTTTGATTCGCTTTTGGAAAACGCCGGAATGAAAAATAAAATACATATAGAGGCAGATCAGGCAATAACAAGCTATGCAATGACGGTAGAAGGTGTTGGAATCTCGCTTATGTGTGGTGTTGAGATCAAAAAAATGCCGATGATGAAGCGCCCATGCTTTTATATGGTAGATAATAAGAGCTGTATCAGAGAGATGTATCTGGCATATAGAAAAGGTAAGCCCCTTTCAAGGGCAGCGCGTGCATTTATGGAAGTAGTAAGGGAGCATTTTGTCCAAGCCGGGATTGCAACCGCTGAATGAGCCAAAACACTAACAGAATAATACTAAAAAATATCGTTGATTTTGGAGAAAAAAGATTTTAATGAAGGCAATTGTTTTTGACGTGGATGATACATTATATGATCTTTGCTGGCCATATAAAATGGCAGTGGGAAAGTGCTTTGGAGATAAGTACGACTCTATTATAGAAAAGCTTTTCATGGCGAGCAGAGTTCATAGTGATGAAGTTTTTGAGGAGTGGAGCAGCGGCAGGATGTCATCAGATGACATGTATGCGCACCGAAATCTTAGGTCTTTTGAAGATTTTGGCATAACCATAAGCCGTGATACTGCATTGGAAATTCAGGCTTACTATAAAGAATTTCAAAAGCAGATAAGCATGAGTGATACTGTGAAAGAACTTCTCACAAAACTAAAAAAAATGAAGGTACCTATGGGATGCATAACTAATGGAAGTGGTGAGAACCAGGGTGCCAAAGTCAAGACATTAGGGCTTTCAGAGTGGATACCGGAAAAAAATATAATCATTTCGGGAAATGTAGGAACGGCAAAGCCGGGGGCTGAGATTTACAGTATCGCAGAAAAAAGACTTGGAATCGACAGAAGCGATGCATGGTATATCGGAGACACCTTTGCCAATGATGTTATAGGTGCTAAGAAAGCAGGCTGGCATGCAGTATGGTTTAACAGGCGTTTCAATGAGATACCGGATATCGATCTTACTCCGGATAGAATCGTTTATTCTGAAAAAGATATGACCAATGCAATAATAGAATTAGTGAATGAATAAAAGGAATACCTCCGCCGGAACAACAGCGGAGGTATTTTTAGATAACAGGTTTTGCAACATTTACTCTTATGCGCTTTCCTCTTACGGTGATCACACCGTCAACTTCCATTCGACGGAATTCTCTTGAAAGCGCACTTCTGTTTACATTTAGAAACTGTGCGAGCGAGGTCTTTGAGAAAGGTATCGAAACAGCATTGTCCGCACCTTTTGGCAGGAAAGAAAGATATAAGAGTATCCTTTCCCGGATGCTTTTTTGCGAAAGTATCCTTATCTTTGTCGTGAGAAAATAGTTTCTTTCAGCAAGGATTTGCATCAGGTTGGAAATGATATATTCTTTTCCGACGAATCTGGCACTCTTCGGGTCTGCAAGAGCTCTTATGTCAAGCTGCAGTATATGCGAATTGTCGAGCGCTGTTATCTGCACTGGGCTTATAACAGGCGAAATATTGCAGGCAAGTGCTTCTCCGACAAGGTTGCCGGGGAGAAAATGATTCATGTTTATTTCATCATAATCTTCGCTAAAAAAAGACGCGACCACTTCACCGTCGAGTATATAGTATGCATAGAGAAAAGGTTCACCAATCTGCTGAAATGTTGAGCCTCGCCTGCATGATATTATTTTGGCGTTAAGATTATTTAAGACATTATCAAGGTTAAGATTGACTATGCCCTTAAAAAGAGGGCAGATCCTAAGGATGTTGCCGTATTCTTCAAATGTAGAGGTTATTGCCATTACCAGAAATACTCCTATTCGTAAAACATTTTTCGTGTGCGGCGTGTCTTATTTCTGACGGTGCTGTACAGAAATTCTTTATACTAGTGTTTTGGCTGGTTCGCATTTAATCTTATGTTATAGCTCGAATGAGCCTTATGTTGGCAATTCGAGATAGAGCATTAGATTAAATAAGAACAAGACAATACACTAGTATTGCTGTTTTTAATTAGCTGGACTTATACTAACGATGTAAATTCTTTGCTGATGAGAGTTTGCATCGTTAGTGTTTAGTCCAGGTTATTAAAAACAGTTATACTAGCATATCGGATAAAAATTCTTTATATAAAATATTGCTGATGATTGGAAAAATTCACAAAAAAACTAATAAAAATTTAACATATTTCACGAAATAATAATGTTTTTTCTAAGGTTATTGATTTTTGATTTGTTCAATGTTATATTTTGGTTAGTTTAACGGAAACGTTTCCGGTAACGAAACCGGGTACGGTTTCATAACGAATTAAAGGACTCCTCTTTCTCAGTAAATATCGGGAGTTCCGGCATAATTGTCAGAAAGGACAGGGAGAAATGAAAAAGAAATTGATCAGTATTCTCATGAGCACAGCGATGATTTCAGCAATTCTTACAGGTTGTGGATCAGGCGCTTCACAAACAGGAACAAGTCCGGCACCGGCTGCAGATAATTCAGAGGCAGGAAGTGCTGCAGAGTCAACAGCAGAGGCTGCTAATGGAAAAGTTTATTACCTTAACTTCAAGCCTGAGGCTGATGAAAGCTGGCAGAAGCTTGCAGCTGAGTATACAAAAGAGACAGGTGTTCCGGTTACAGTAGTTACTGCTGCATCTGGTGAATATGAGACAACACTTCAGTCAGAGATGGCAAAGAGTGATGCACCTACACTTTTTCAGGTAAATGGACCTGTAGGTCTCAAGAACTGGGCTGATTATTGCTATGATCTTTCTGATTCAGAGATATATAAGAATCTTACATCAGAAGATTATGCTCTTAAGAATGAAGATGGCACAGTTGCAGGAGTTGCATACGTTATCGAGTCATATGGAATCATTACAAATAAAGCTCTTCTTGAAAAAGCAGGCTACACAACAGATGATATCAAGTCATTTGCAGATTTGAAGAAGGTTGCTGAGGATATCACAGCACGTAAGGATGAGCTTGGCTTTGCAGCATTTGCATCAACAGGAATGGATTCTTCATCAGATTGGAGATTCAAGACACACCTTGCTAACCTTCCTATCTACTTTGAGTATAAGGATGATGGCATAACTTCAACAGAAGCTATTAAGGGAACATATCTTGATGATTATAAGAACATCTTTGATCTTTACATCAACAATTCAACATGTGAACCTAAGGAGCTTTCAGCTAAGACAGCAGATGATGCAAGAAATGAATTCCTTGATGGTAAAGCAGTATTTTATCAGAATGGTTCATGGGAGTACTCAAGTCTTTCAGAAAAGTATTCAGATGATGAGCTTGCAATGCTTCCAATCTATATTGGAGCTGGCGACGAGGCTAAGCAGGGACTTTGCACAGGTACAGAGAACTATTGGTGTGTAAATGCAGAGGCTTCAGAAGAGGATATCAATGCAACACTTGCATTCATGAACTGGTGTGTAACATCTGATATTGGAACTAAGTCAATGGCTAATGATATGGGATTCACAATTCCATTTAAGACAGCTCAGGAATCACCAAATGTATTTGTTAAGCAGGATCAGGCAAATACAGAAGCTGGTCTCACACCGGTTTCTTGGAACTTTACAACAATGCCTTCAGAAGAGTGGAAGAATAATCTTGGCTCAGCACTTACAGCTTATGCAGCAGGTACAGGCAGCTGGGATGATGTAAAGGCAGCATTTGTAGACAACTGGGCAACAGAGTATAGTCTCGCAAACGAGTAAATATTATCAGGTATTCAATGAGGGACAGACATGTTCTGTCCCTTTTTTAGAAAAGAAAGGCTTTGGAAGATGGAAAAATCTGTTAGAAAGTACTGGCCCGTTTTTGTACTGCCAACATTGATCGCATTTACAATTGGTTTTTTATGGCCGTTTGTATGGGGAATTTATCTTTCATTTTGTAAATTTCAGACGGTTAATAAAGTTAAATTTATAGGAATTTCAAATTATTTAAGAGTTTTTTCAGATAATACATTTATTCATGCTTTTGGGTTCACCGCACTCTTTACGGTGGTTTCTACATTGACGATAAATATATTGGCATTCCTTGTTGCCATGCTTTTGACTCGTAGGATCAAAGGAACGAATATTTTCCGTACGGTATTTTTTATGCCAAATCTTATTGGTGGTATCGTACTTGGTTATATCTGGCAGATTTTGCTGGACTGTCTGCTGTCTATGTGGGGTAAGCCACTTCTTGCGCTTGACGCAAAGGCCGGCTTCATGGGATTACTCATACTTATGTGTTGGCAGCAGGTCGGATACATGATGATCATTTATATAGCCGGACTTCAGAACGTATCTCCTGATCTGATAGAGGCGGCTGAGATCGATGGCGCTACACCACTTCAGATACTTACAAAGGTAAAGATACCTATGGTCATGCCAAGCATCACTATCTGTACTTTCCTTACATTGACTAATTCATTTAAGCTCTTTGACCAGAACCTTTCTCTTACAGGAGGTGAACCTGCCAAGGCTTCACAGATGCTGGCGCTCAATATTTATGAGACATACTATGGAAGAAGCGGTGCTCAATGGAAGGGTATAGGACAGGCAAAGGCTGTTGTATTTTTCCTGCTGGTTATAGTGATTTCGTTGATCCAGCTTCGTGCAACACGTTCTAAGGAGGTACAGGCATGACAGTAAAAAATGTAGGAGAAAATGTTAATGGTATAAAGACTTCATTATCTCCTGAGCAGAAGGCGTTAAGTAAAAGTAAGCATACTGCAATGGTAAATAATATTATTACTGTTGTGCTTGGAGTGGTTGCGCTGTTTTACGTTTATCCGATCTTTATGATCGTGATCAACTCTCTTAAGCAGGAGAGTGCAATTTCAACTAATACAGCGTTTGATCTGCCAACTTCAGCAACATTTGCTGGTATGGCAAATTATATTCATGGCGTTACGCAGATGGATTTCTTAAGTTCTTTTGGATACAGCCTGTTTATAACCGTTTCATCTGTTATCCTTATAATCCTCTGCTGCTCAATGTGTGCATGGTATATTTCAAGAGTTGACTCAGTGCTTTCAAAGGTAATGTATTATCTTTGCATCTTTTCAATGGTAGTACCATTCCAGATGGTAATGTTTACACTTGCAAAGACTGCTGATACATTGAAACTCAATAACCCGTTTAATATCTGCATTATTTATCTTGGATTTGGAGCAGGTCTTGCGGTATTCATGTTTACAGGATTTATGAAATCCATGCCGATCGAGATCGAAGAGGCAGCAATGATCGATGGATACAGCCCGCTTCAGATGTTCTTTAAGGTTGTATTGCCGATAACCAAGCCAACTACAATATCAACAGCAATTTTGGAAACCATGTGGGTATGGAACGATTACCTTCTTCCTACACTTGTGCTTGATATAAAGAAGTATCGTACTATTCCTATGGATATCCAGTATTTCAGAGGAAGCTATGGAAGCGTTCAGATGGCTCCGATGATGGCGTGCATCGTTATTACGATCATACCTGTGATACTTCTCTATCTTTTCTGCCAGAAGTATATTATTGAAGGCGTTGTTGCCGGAGCAGTAAAGGGGTAAGCAATGGAAGAGAAAAAGAGAAAATGCGGAATATTGATGCCGGTTACGGCAATTCCGTCAGAATATGGAATTGGTTGTTTCTCAAAAGAAGCATATGAATTTGTGGATGATCTCGCAGCTGCAGGGCAGTCCTGCTGGCAGATACTTCCATTAGGACCGACAAGCTATGGAGACAGTCCTTATCAGTCATTCTCTACTTTTGCAGGGAATCCGTATTTCATCGATCCGCAGACACTTATAAAAAAGGGATGGATCACAAAAGATGAATGCGATAAATATGATTTTGGAAAAAATAAAGTAAAGATCGATTACGGGAAAATCTGGGAATCGCGCTTTATTTTGTTGAAAAGTGCCTTCAAACACAGTAAAATAGATGGCAATGCTGACTTTGCACAGTTCGTAGAGTCAAATAAAGAATGGCTTGAAGATTATGCCTTGTATATGGCAGTGAAAGCGTCTTATGATAATAGATCATGGGCTGAGTGGGACGATGATATAAGACTTAGGAAAGCTGAAGCAATCAAGGAAGCAAAGGAAAAGTTTGCTGAAGACATTCTTTTTTATGAATTCCTTCAGTTTGAGTTTGACGAAGAATGGAAAGCTCTTAAAAAATATGCAAACGATAAAGGCATAGAGATAATTGGCGATATTCCAATCTATGTTGCATTTGACTCAGCTGATGCATGGGCAAATCCTGAGCTTTTCCAGTTTGATGAGGAGCTTAAGCCAAAGGCTGTTGCCGGCTGTCCGCCTGATGCATTTTCTGCTACAGGACAGCTTTGGGGCAATCCGCTTTATGACTGGGATTACCATAAAAAGACAGGTTTTGAATGGTGGATGAAGAGACTTTCAAAGTGTTTTGAATTGTATGATATAGTACGAATCGATCATTTCAGAGGCTTTGATGAGTATTACTCAATACCTTATGGTGCAAAAAATGCAGTTAAGGGAAAGTGGAGAAAAGGACCGGGCTATGCTCTTTTTGCTGAAATGAAGAAAAAGCTTGGAGACCGTCCTGTTATCGCAGAAGATCTGGGATTCCTTACACCATCAGTATTGAAGCTGGTTAAGAGAACGGGCTATCCCGGAATGAAGATACTTCAATTTGCATTCGATTCAAGAGATGATTCTGACTATCAGCCGCATAATTATAAAAATAATTGTGTAGTTTATACAGGAACTCATGATAATGAAACAACTCGCGGATGGTTCAATTCTATAAATAAGAAGGATCGCGAGTATGCGGTTAAATATCTTCATCTTGAAGGTGTACCTGAAGATAAGATCGCGTGGGAATTCATTCGTGCAGCCTATATGAGTGTAGCTGATCTTTGTGTGATTCCTATGCAGGATTTCTTAAATCTCGGAAGCGAAGCCAGAATAAATGAGCCGTCTACATTAGGCAAGAATTGGCAGTGGCGTATGAAGAAAAATGCTTTTAGTAAAAAGCTTCAGAAAAATATAGCTGATCTTGCTAAATTATATGCTCGTGAAAGACAAGATTAATATAACTGTTTTTAACATATGACCTATTTCTAAGTCGCCAGCATAGGGCTTATTCGAGCTATGACATAAGGTTGGATGCGAGTGAGCCAAAACACTAGAAGGAGAGAGAAGTAAATGGGTTCTGTTAACATTAAGGATATTGCAAGGATGTGCGGCGTCGGTGTTAGTACTGTTTCACGGGCGCTAAATAATCATCCTGATATAAATCCTGCTACGCGGGAGAAGATCATGCAGTGTATCCGGGAGAATAATTATATACCAAATAACAGTGCCCGCAATTTAAAACGACAGGAAGCTAAAGTTATCGCCATTTTGGTTAAGGGACTCTCGAATATGTTCCTGATAGGAATGACAAAGATACTTGAAGCTGAGATCGAGAAAAGAGGGTATTCGGTTGCTCTTGAGAGAATCAAGTTTGAAGAAGATGAAGTTGATGTGGCATTGGAATTGGTTAAGGAGAAAAGGCTTAAGGGCATAATTTTCCTTGGCGGTGACTTTGAGCACAGAGTAGACAAGCTCAAGGAACTCGATGTTCCATTCATCCTTTCGACAGCAGGCTCTGAGCCGGATATGCAGGATTCTGACAGCTACTCTTCTGTTTCTGTAGATGATATCAGAGAGAGCTACCGTATGACAGACTATCTGATAAAGCTTGGACACAGGAGAATTGCGATACTTTCTGCTAATGCAGACGATGAAAGTGTCGGATATCTGCGTATAGAAGGCTATAAAAAGGCACTTGCCGACAATGGTATAGAATTTGATAAAGACCTCGTCATATATATGAGGAAGGATATTGAAGACTATTCGATGGAAAACGGCTATGTCGTGACTAAAGAGTTTTTGAAGAAAAAAATTCCATGTACAGCACTTTTTGCCATATCAGATACTCTTGCCATAGGGGCATGCAGGGCGCTTCACGATGAAGGACTCAGGATACCTGAGGATATCTCGGTAGCAGGTTTTGATGGTGTGGACGCTGGTATATACAGCTACCCTTCGATAACTACTATTGCGCAGCCGGGTGAGGATATGGCAAAGGAGACAGCAAAGATCCTTTTTGATATAATCAAGGGTAAGGGTAAGCATAAGCACAAAATTTTTGATGCAGAGCTTGTGGAAAGAGAATCGACAGCGTGCCTGACACCTGATGAATAAAAGGAGAGTTGCTGATGGAAAACAGAGAGATAGAGCGGAAATGGCTTCTTAAGAAAATTCCTGACAAACTAGAGCAGTATGAGTGTCTCGAAATCGAGCAGGCATACCTTTCTTCTTCACCAACTGTTCGTGTAAGGAAAGAAAATGATGAGTATTATCTGACTTACAAAGGTTCTAAAAGGTGGGAAGGGAATAATGAAATATCTCATACGGAGTACAACCTTCCGCTTGATAAAGAATCCTATGAGCACTTGAAAGAAAAGAGAGACGGAAATCTTATTTCAAAGAAGAGATATGTGATACCGATTGAAAATGGTCTTAAGATCGAGCTTGATATATTTGATCCGCCAATAGCACCGCTCGTGGTAGCTGAAGTTGAGTTTGAAAGTGAAGAAGAGGCAAGAGCTTTCAAAGCTCCGGACTGGTTTGGTGAGGATGTATCTTCAGAATATAAGTATAAAAATTCATATCTTGCTACACATTAAAAAACTGCCGCTTGCACGGCAGTTTTTTTAATACTGTATCTGATCTAAAATCTCTTTTGCTTTCTCTGAACCTAAAAGCTGCTCGATTATGGCAGCTGCAAATTCTATAGAACCGCCCATTCCTCTTGATGTGACAAAACGGCCGTCTTTAACTGCTTTTTCGTTCACATACTCAGCGCCGGTGAGAAATTGTTCATTTCCGGGATAGCATGTTGCCTTCTTTCCGTTTAGAAGACCGAGTTTTCCAATAACTCTTGGAGCTGCACATATGGCTGATATAAATTTGCCCTCAGAATCAGCTTTTTTCAAGAGTTCATTCAGTTTTTCACAGCTTTCAAGATTCTGAGTTCCGAGGCCGCCGCCAGGGAGAACCAGCATGTCCATTTGAGAGAAATCTACGTCTTCAAAAATTTTATCTGCCTTGAGAGGGATGTTGTGAGAACCCATTATATCGGTGTTATCTTTAATAGAAACCGTTGTAACATCTATACCTGCTCTGCGGCACATATCAACAGTTGTAAGTCCCTCGATCTCTTCAAATCCATCTGCGAGAAATACGGCAATTTTTTTCATTTAGTGTTCAAGACCTCCTGTCTGCATTTTATATAATCTGTAAGGATTTTAATGGTATTCTCGATTCCAAGTCTGGAACTGTTTATGCACATGTCATAAAATCTGGAATCGCCCCATTTACCTTTGCAAAAATAGTTGTGATAGGATTTTCTGTTATAGTCCATTTTTTTCATTGTGGAAAGAGCTGTAGCAGCATCCTGATCGTACACTTCCATGACACGTTTTAACTTTGTTTCCTGATCCCCTGTGATAAATATAGAAATAAGCCCTTCATATGATGCGAGTTTGTCCTCTGCGCATCGTCCGACTATTACGAAAGATTCTCCATCAGAAGCCATTTTACGGAGCTGATCGAATTGGAGATGAGCTGTATTTTCGTGTGGTGAACTTGAAAAACCGCGAACAGTACGTGTGAAGAATGAAGCCTTTGGATGTTCATCATATTTCTTAAGGTCTTCAACATAGACACCTTTATTCTTTGCAATCTCCTCCAAAAGATTGTTGTCATAGAAAGGGAGTGAAAAATTTTTAGCAAGTGCTTCGCCAATTACATGACCGCCGCTTCCAAATTCACGTCCAATTGAGATTATTAATTGTCTTTCCATATCTAGTACCCTCCCCTGAATTGTATTTACATTTATTATAACATAATACAGAGGAGGATAGTATAGCGCTTTTTAACTCAGTCGCAGAAATTTTCCATGTCTAAGCGTTAGCGCAGGTGGGAGAGATACTGTATAAAAAAGGGGTTGTGAAAAATTAATTTCACAACCCTATACATTAAAGATAACGTACAAAGATAGCAATCATAGAGATAAGTACTACGATGATGGCAGCTGGTGCCTCATACTTACAGAACTTACCCCATCCGATAACATGACCTTCTCTTGAAGCAACAGAGATACCTACAACGTTAGCTGATGCTCCGATAGGAGTACCGCATCCGCCGATATCTGTTCCCATTGCAAGAGCGTATGCAAGGATGTTGATATGACAGCCTGTAGAAACTGAAAGAGCCTTGATAACAGGAACCATTGTTGCTGCAAATGGAATGTTATCAACAAAGGCACTTGCGATAGCTGAGATCCACATTACGATCGCGATAGTAACCATAATGCTGTCGCCGCTGACCTTTGCGATGAAGTCAGCAATAACAGTAAGGATACCTGTCTGCTCAAGTCCTGATACTACAACGAAGAGTCCGATGAAGAAAAGGAGTGTCTTGTAGTCTACTTTCATAAGAAGCTCTTTGGCGTATTTTGCATTTACGATAAGAGTAACGATACCAATGAAGAGACCGATTGTTGCTACTGTAAGTCCTGTCTGTGCGTGAGACACGAGAAGAACAACAGCTACGGCAAAGATAACAGCACTCATTATGAACTCTTTTTTGTCTGTAATAGCTTCGCTTGGATCAGGATAAACAGTGTTTGCATCTGTGTGAGACACAAGCTGCTTTCTGAAGCAGAGGAAGAAGTATATCACAACAAAAACAAGTGAGATCAATGCAAGTAATCCGGTGTTTGTAAGGAAATCTGCGAATGAGAGCTCAAGTGATGTACCGATGATGATGTTTGGCGGATCACCACACATTGTAGCCGAACCTCCGAGGTTGGCACAGAAGATCTCAGACATAATAAATGGAACCGGATTAAATTTCAGCAATCTTGCAAGCTCGACTGTCGCTGCGGCTAAGAAAAGAATAACCGTGATAGAGTCGATGAACATTGCAAGGATAGCAGACATAAGCATGAAAGTTATGAAAAGCGGCATAACTTTGTATTTTACTGCTTTAGCAAGTCTAAGACAAAGCCAACGGAAAAATCCTGCCTGTCCCATTCCTTCTACCATTATCATCATACCTGCGATGAAGATGATAGTTGCCCAGTTAATACCACTAGAACTTTCGGAACTGCCTGCACCGGCATACCAGAAAGACGGCTCTGCAAAACTCTTAAAGGCAAGAGCTTCCATTGCGGCGTCGGCACTGTGCATGAGAATTCCAAAAACAATTACCAGGGTAAGTAACGCGCATCCGAGTGATACCCACTGACGTTCGATCTTATCTGTAACGATAAGGATGAACATAGCGAGGAAGATCACCAGCGCTGCAATTGCAGCTGTACTCATATTTTTTACCTCCTTGGCGTGAAAATAAACGCCGACGACTATCATAACAGATTAATTCCACTTTGAACACAGCTAATTTTAATTAAATAGGTAGATTTATTACGAAAATCATGTGCGATTTGGTGTATACGATGATGAGATTGAGCATGGGAATATGTGTAATATGCACATATAAAATTGAATAAATTAAAAAAAGTTGTATAAATTATTATGCAAGAATGATAAAAAAACTAACTTTTGATGAAAAAAGTTAACATTTTGTACTAAAAAATAAACAAAGTATTAAATTATTTAAACAAAATGGAAAATATCTACATTGAGGACGTCTCACAAAAAAAGGATAATAAGTATAAAGAAAGTGTACCTATGTGGATGCAATCAGAAAAAACAGAAATGTACAGCATTCACATGGAATCTCAATTACTTACAGGAGGCAGGTATGAGAAGAAAGCTATTGGCAGGGGTGCTTGCACTTTCCATGATAATGGAGGGTTCAGGCGTATTGTCGACGGTCAGCGCTTATGGTGCAGAGACCGTGACAGAGAAAGTACTGCAAAAGAGCAGCGGCGGCAATCCGGTGCTCGGATTTGATGAGTCAGGCGACCTATTATATGGCGGTGACCCGGCGGTACTTGTTGATGGAAACACAGCATATTTCTATATCGGGCATGATGCTTCGAGTGGAGATGGCTATGTGATGCCGGACTGGCGTTGTTATTCCACAACAGATATGAAAAACTTCAAGTATGAAGGCGTTACTATGAAATGTTCAGACATTCCATGGGCAGATTCGACTTCATCTTGGGCAAGTCAGGTAGTCAAGTATAACGGTAAATATTACTTATACTACTGTGCTGAGTATGACGGAAATGCTTATGGAAAATGCGTAGGCGTAGCTGTTTCAGATAGCCCGACAGGACCTTTTGTAGATAAGGGTGAGCCTCTTATCTATGACAGCATGACACCATTCCTTAATCCGGGACGTGGTGGTGCCGGCTGGGAAGACATCGACCCGACAGCCTGGGTAGAGACTGACGAGGATGGTGTCGAACACAGATATCTTGTTTGGGGCAACACTAATGCATATGTTGCAGAACTTAATGAGGATATGATCTCCATAAAAGACCGCGATGGCGACAGCAAGATCACATTTGATGAAAGCGCCAGCGGAAAGGGAGATATTCAGAGAATAACGATCGACGGAATGCCGAATAACTGGTACTACGCTGAGGCGCCGTGGGTTTATAGAAGACAGGATTCTAACGGAAATTATTATGGTAAGTACTATCTCTTCTATGCAATGTACTGGAGAGAGCAGATGGCTTATGCGACATGCGATTCGCTGTGGGATGCTACATATGATTATGGCGGACTTGTAATGGAGCCTGGCGCAACATCTAATACAAACCATATGGCAGTAGTTGACTTCAAGGGCAAGACTTACTTCATCTATCATTCAGGTGCTCTTCCATGGGGATCAGGTTTCCGCAGATCTGTATGTGTACAGGAGCTCCAGTTTAATGATGATGGATCAATCAAGTATCTTCAGGAAAATGCTATCGGACTTACAGGAACAGCAAGTAAGATAACTGATTCCGAGGGAGCTCCTATTGCTCATGAGGCATACAACAACTCAACGTCAGACAGCAAGTATCCTTATACTGATGTAAAGGTTGGAACAGATTCATCAGCAAAGACAGATGATTCACTTTGGGTATTGCATGAAGGTAAGGCTGATGATGCAGAAGAAGCATATGTTTCTATCGAGTCATACAATAAGCCGGGACTTTATCTTCAGGTAGAGTCAGACAAGACAGTCACAATGGGACAGGATTACCAGAAAGCTTCATCAGACGGATATACAGTTGATTCGAAGAGAATGACTTTCCACACACTTGAAGGCTTTGACGGAGATTCTGATACAGTAACATTCGAAAGTGTTCAGTATCCGGGATATTATCTCACTTCAAAAGATGGCGAACTTACAGTTGAAAAAGATCCTGACAAGGACGCTTGCAGCTTCAAAGTATCAACAGAAATCAAGGGCGACGCTTCTTCTATGACTGTTCGTAAGAGCGATCGTACATATGAGGTTGGTGATACATTAAAGACAGATGACATCCGTATCACTGCAGTTGATGAGGATGGTGTCACAAATCTTGTATATGGTGACTACGACGGAGTAAAGATAGACGCTTCTGATGTTGATACAAAGAAGGCCGGAACATATACACTTAAAGTAACTTATGGCAAAGAAACAGGGACCGTTGAGATTCGCGTCCTTTCAAAAAAATAAGATAAGGAGTAACAGTTTATGCAATATCTGCAATACAAAAAATTGATGTGTGCAGTGCTTGCGGCAAGCATGGTAGTTACCGGTGTTCCGGGAACTGATGTAAGTGCTTCTGCAGCTGAGCAGTCAGACAATTCAGACAAAAGTCAGTCAGAAAATGCAAAGTCAGATCTTCCTGATCCTGTTTCTCACTATGATTTTGACGGTGAGCTTCCGGAAGATGCTAAGCCGGTTTTGAAGGGACTTTCCGAGTATGAGGGCAGCGTAGAATATGGAGAAGGCCATACAGACGATAAGGCCGATAAGTCAGTAAAGCTCGGAGACTATGGAATCGAGCTTCCTGATAAGAACATCGGTGAGGATTATACAGTTTCTCTTTGGGTAAAGTCTACAGATACGATAGTTGAAAATCAGTCAGGTGTCTTCCTTGGATACCATGATCCTGAAAAGTGGATCAGCCTTGCAGGCGGGTCAAATGGTAAGTATAAGGTATGGACTAACGACTCTAATGATTCAAATTATAACTGGGCAACACTTGCAAGCGTTGATCAGGAAAAAGACAAGTGGAGAATGGTAACTTTCACACAGGAGGGTGATGAGTTTTCATTCTATATTGATGGAGAAAAGGTTGTAACAACAACAGCTCCTGAGGCACTTAATGGAGAAGATCAGGGAGTTTATCTGGGCGTAACAAACTGGGATTCACTTTTCAAGGGCTACATGGATGATGTTACTATCTACAACGAGGCACTTGATGCAGCACAGATCCGCGAGCTTTTTGATGGAAAAACATCAGAAGATGTGCTTAAAGAAGAGGGCTTTACAGTAGCTAAAAGCCTTTCTCTTAAAACAGGAAAGTCAGCTGACCTTGATGTAAAGATTCCTGCATCAGTTTTAGGCTATGACATTTCTTACACATCAGAAGATGAGTCAGTTGCTACTGTTGCAGACGGCAAGGTAACAGGTGTCGGCACAGGTGAAACAACCATTACTACAAGGGTTGCCCTTGGTGATGTAGTGATGTCGGCAAAGACCGCAATTACAGTCGAAGAGTCTGACGTAGAGAATCTTGATGTTGCGGCTGAGTATGACTTCAGCTCTATTGAGGACGGAAAGATCAAGGATAAGTCAGGAAATGGTAACGATGCCATCGTTAAGGGCAGCGGCACAACAGTTACTGACAATGTTCTTCATCTTAACGGTAAAGGCTATGTTGATCTTCCTACATCAATAGTAGATAGTCTTTCAGATGTAGAAGAATTTACGATCGAGACAACTTTCACCAGAGATTCTGACTGTGGTTCAAATGCGTGGGCATACAGCATCGGTGCGAAGAAGGCTAGCTCAGGAACAAATTATATTTTCCTTTCACCTGCTTTCTCAGGAAGCACTATCCGCGGAGGTATTAAGAACTCTTCAACAGAGCTTCTTCTTGATACAGGTCTTACATCTGTAGCAGGAAAAGAGTATACAGCTGATATGACCATTGATAACGGTAAGGTTACACTTTATCTCAATGGTGTTCAGGTAGGAAAAACAATTGATTCTGGATACAAAGTAGCTGATATCATCAAAGCCGGCAGTGATGGTGATGTACTTGGATACATCGGCGGTTCATGCTGGTCAGCAGATCCGAATTTCAAGGGAACTATCAAAGATTTCAAGATTTACAATGGTGTTAAGTCAGCAGATGAGATTCAGGAAGCTTTTGGCGGGCAGTTCCAGAAAGACTTCGAGTCAGGGGTTACGGTCGATGAACTTCTTGGAAGAAACGCTTCAGCCGACAAGGTTCGCTATGACCTTAATCTTTTGACAGAATTTGATGAAAACAAGATCACATGGGAGTCATCAGACACATCAGTACTTACAAATGATGGTAAAGTTCTTAATGATAAGGATGAGGATAAGAAGGTAACATTTACAGGTACTGTAAAAAATGGTAATCTCAGTGCTTCACAGGAGTTTGAGTTTACAGTTCTTAAACTTGACCGCAAAGAACTTGATGCACTTATCGAAAAAGCAGAGAAGCTTGTTAACAGCAGCTCTTGTACAGAAAGTGCCATAGAGACACTTAAGTCAGCTATTAAAACAGCTGAAGAAGCTGATACACAGTCAAAAGTCAGATCAGCAACTAAAGCTCTTAAGAATGCGATCGATAATGTACAGAACGACACTCTTTATATCGATCCATTCTCAGCAATCGATGAATCTGCATTCCCGGCAGAGAGAAGCGTTGAGGCAGGAAAGACTGTAGTACTTACAACTATTCCTTCAAAGATAGCTGATGTAGTTACAGTAGAAGTTTCATCTGATGATGAAAAAGTTGCTGAAATAGCCAATAAAGATGGCGAGATCTCAGTAACAGCCAGGAAGACGGGAAGTGCTGATATCACAGTTGCTGTAACAGATAAGTCTGGCTACACAGTACTCTATGAGACAAGGATCAATGTTGTTGCTTCAGAATCTACAAGTGACGATGACGTTGATAATGATGAGAACAAAGAGTCAAGAATCCTTAAGTTTACATTTGATGATGAAACAGATGGACTTACAAGCGGAGATTACAGCGCTTCAGGAAGTTATTCTTCGTTAAGTGAAGGTGTTGATGGAAAGGCTCTCTACCTCTCAGGTTCAAATTCACAGTACCTTACTGTAGCTGACGGCAATGGTAAGAGCCCGCTCACAGGTCTTGATGAGTTTACTATTTCTTATGACTTTAAGGCTGCAAGAAGCTCTACGAACTGGGGATATTTCGCAACACCGCTTACAGCTGAGTCAGGAGCTCAGAGCTATGGTGCAGAGAAATATACAGGTTCTCTGATAAATGGCGGAAGCACAACTATCGAGCGTTACAACAATACAGGCTCAAGAAGCTCATGCCCTTCACTTGCAACAAAATCTGGTGAGTGGCACCATATCGACGTTGTTTATGAAGCTGACAAGACTATTCTTTATGTTGATAAAGAACTCAGATCAGTAGTAGACAGCACAGTTGATATGACAGATCTCCTTGGAGAAGATTCAATATTCTGGCTTGGACATGCTAACTGGGGCAGCGGCGAAAACTGCAAGGGTTACTTCGATAACTTCTGTATTTACAATAAGGCACTCAACGATGAAGAACTTGGCGTAGATATTCAGGAAAGCCAGAGAGAAAATCTTAACCGCAGTGTTGATATCTCTATCACAGACGTAAAAGCAGACTATGAGGACGAGATGCAGGTAGATGAGGGAGAAAATGTTGATCTTACAACTCCTGCAAACGTTACATTCTCTGATGGTTCAAAAACAGAAGCATCTTCTATCATCTGGAAGGATGAAGACGGCAATACAGTATCAAACGCTGATGCACTTTCAGCTGGTGTTCATGAGCTTACTGGTGAGATTTCATACTTTGGAAATCCTGTGATCGATGAGAAGGCTGATCCATACGTTATCTACAATGAAGATGATGGATATTACTACTTTACATCTTCATGGCCGGCATATGGCAGTGCAGATAATGGCTATGACAGGATCGCACTTAGAAGAGCAAAGTCTCTTGATGGTCTTAAAGATGCAGAAGACCATGTGATCTGGTGGCATCACACAGATGGAACTGCACCGAAGTATCATATTTGGGCACCGGAACTCCATAAGGTAAACGGTAAGTGGTATGTATACTTTGCAGGCTCAGCATCAACGACAAACAAGTGGGATATTCATCCATATGTGATCAAGTGCAGCAATTCAGATGATCTTCTTAGCGAAGATTCATGGAGCGATGCAGTAAGATTTACAAATGCAGATGGAACTTATACAGACAACTTTGACAATTTCGACCTTGATATGACAACATTCAACCTTAACGGTGTTGACTATGTTGTATGGGCACACAAGCCAAATGTATCTTATCTTAAGCTCGGTATCCTTGACTCTGACGAGCCATGGCACCTTAAGGCTGGTACAGATACAATGATCCTTACAACTCCTGAATATGACTGGGAGATGAATGGATCAAGCACTTCAAGCATGGTAAATGAAGGACCGGCAGCACTTTTCCATGACGGAAAGCTTTATATTACATATTCAGCTTCTACAACAGGACCTGAGTACTGCATGGGTATGATGTCAATTGATATTAATGCAGATCTCTTTAATATTAAGAATTGGACAAAGTCAACAAAGCCGATACTCCAGACATCTGATCTTTATCAGCAGTATGGACCGGGACATAATTCATTTACAGTAGATAAGAATGGAAATGTTGTCATTGTTTATCATTCAAGAGATGAGGAGTGCTATGAAAACAAGTGTGCATGGGCAGATAATGATCCACTCTATGACCCTTGCCGTAATGCAAACTATGCATATGTAAGATTTGCAGAAGATGGAACACCTGTATTCAGCAGCACAGAGTACAAGGAGACAAAGGCATACGAGGAGTCAACAGGCACTAAGTTCACACGAATCATTAAGGTTGGCGATGATAAGTCAGTTGTTGATCATGATGAGGCAGCTCTTAAGATCAACAATATCGATGACGTAAGAGGAAACCTTACACTTCCGCTTGCAGGAGAGAGAGGTTCATCTATCTCTTGGAATTCTTCAGATCCATCAGTTATCACAGATGTTGAAGAAGATGGAAAGGCAGCAGGTGTAGTTACAAGACAGGCTAAGGACACAGATGTAACACTTACAGCTACTATTACTTATGGTGAAGCATCAGTAACAAAGGAATTTACAGCGCACGTAAAGGCTGCGGTTGAAACACCTAAGCTTACGAAGTATCTGTGGGCACATTTCACAGGTTCAGAGTCAACAGCTGAAGAGGAGCAGATATACTTCTCAGACAGTACTGACGGCTATAACTGGACAGCACTTAATGATGGTGATCCTGTAATTGAAAGTACACTTGGTGAAAAAGGACTTCGTGATCCATTCATCATGAGATCACCTGAGGGGGACAAGTTCTACCTTATTGCAACAGATTTAAGTATTTATAACAACAGAGGTTCAAACCAGTGGACAAGAGCAGCTACACAGGGCAGCAAGTCTATAATGGTATGGGAGTCAACAGATCTTGTAAACTGGAGCGATCAGAGAATGGTAGAGGTTGCAACAGATGATTCCGGATGTACATGGGCTCCTGAGGCATGCTACAACCCTGAGACTGGTGAGTATTATGTATATTGGGCATCTGATGTAGACGGAATCAAGAGCGTTTACTATGCAAAGACAAGAGATTTCTATACATTCTCTGAACCGGAAGTTTGGATCACAAAGAATAATAAGAATGGTCAGCAGATCAGCGTAATTGATACATCTGTCCTTCCTATTGAAAATGAAGATGGCAGCTACACATATTACAGACTTACAAAGGCTGAATCATCAGGCGGAAGATCACTTCAGATGGAGGATTCTGATCCTTCAAGCGGAACATATGAGTTCCTTGAAGTAGCAGATTCACTTGATGGACCTTGGACAAGAATTGAATCTGATTTCCTTAACAGCAATACAGGTGTTGAGGGCGGAACAATGATGAAACTCAACAATGAGGACAAGTACGTACTGTTCCTTGATAAGTATTCAAGCGGTACAGGTTACTTCCCATCAGTGACAGATGATCTTTCATCAGGAACATTTACAAAGCTTTCATCAAGCGAGTATTCATTCCCTGGAACAATGAGACATGGTACTGCAATGCCTATCACAGAGGATGAGTATAAAGCAATCGAGAAGAAGTGGGGCACAGCTGAGGAAGAGATAGATACTTCTGTATCGCTTAAAGATTCAGCAATTGCCAATATCACATTCGATAAGGATGATGTACTTGCTGCAGATGGTCTTAAAATTACAGCAGCTAACGGATACACAGTAGTTGATAATGATGTTCTTGGCGGTAAGGCCCTCCAGCTTGACAGCGCAGGCAAGCAGTGGCTGGATGTTAAGACAGAGGATGGAAAGTCAGTTCTTTCAGGACAGACAGCTGTTACATTTAATTACTGGAGCAAGGTAACTGATGCAAGCAGCGCAAATAAGGGCTGGACGATCTTTGCTGCTAATAATGGAGATCTTTTCAAGTGGCCGAATGAGACATATTTTGGAATAATCGATGCTCTTCCGAATGCATCTATTTCAGATAAGGGTCTTACAGTACAGAGATTTAATGATACCGGAAGCCGTTCAGCAGTCAATAATACAACAAATGTTGACTCAGAGTGGAAGATGGTAACAGCAGTTGCAACACCTAAGAGCACATCACTTTATGTGAATGGTGAGCTTATATCAAAGGTTGCAAGTAAGATTTCTCTTGCGGATCTTTTTGGAGACGAGGAGAATGGAGCACTTCAGATCGGTAAGGCAAACTGGAATCCAGGTGAGTACTTTAATGGTGAGATTGATAATATCTCTATCTACAACAGAGCTATTACCGCAGATGAAGTAAAGAGCATTTATACAACAAAGAGCTACACAGGTAAGGTTGAAAAAGAGTACACACTTAAGAAATCATGGGGCAAGACCTATTGCCTGGATGAAGATGGAAACAGAGTAACAGGCTTTGTAACTATCGATGGCGCAAGATACTATTTTGATCCTGCGAATAAGGGCGCAATGAAGACATCTGCATTCTTTACAGCAGAAGAGAACGGCAGAGAGTACACATTCAGAGCACTTAGAGATGGTAAGCTCGCAACGGGCTTTGTAACTACATGGTCTACATCAAAGTATTACTTTGATGAGGATTATCACATGGTTACAGGTTTCTATGACATTGATGGAAAGACATACTATTTCAAAGAAAACGGTGTTATGGCAAAGGGCTGGATCACTGTTGACGGAGAAAAGTATTACTTCTCATCAAAAGGAGAGATGCTTGTAGGCGAAGTTACTATCTCAGGACACAAGTATACATTCAGTGAAAATGGTAAACTTGTTAATGAATGATCATTAAAACACAAAGAGGCATGGCCGGAAGCGGTCATGCTTCTTTTTTTAGACAATATTAAGAGGGATTTAATAATAAAATAGTATTATCAGCCATGAAAGAAGAGGACATATATGAATAAAAAAATACATATCGTACTTCTGATAATACTATTCATTTTGGTACTGTTAATTGGAATTAAGCTGAAAACAAACGGAGTTCCGACTATATCAGACGAGCTTGCAAGGAATGTAAGATTTAGTGTTAGTGATATAGACAAACAATGGTCAATAGGGCTTAGACAGGATGAGACGGACAACTCTGATATCTGGTATCTGTATGTTCCGTCGATGGTTGCCCCGGAGACGTCGAAGGTGAGATTTTCTGGCTGCAGTCTGATAAGGCTTGAGAATTCAGATGGAGTTATTTCAGAATATAAGTCGGGTGACAATCTGGCAGGACTTGAAGAAGGACAGATTTATGATCTCAGTTTCTGCCGCAAAGATGAAGTGCTTGAAGAGATAAAATTTATGTACATTCAAGCAGAGGATACAGCTGCGGCTTTTATAAATACACGGTCCGGAAGTATGGACTATATTAATGAAAATAAAAATAATTCAGAACATGGCGATATGCTTATTTTAGATAAAGATGGAAGTGTAAATTTCTTAGGAACACTCAAAGCAATGAGCGGCAGAGGGAACACTTCCTGGGAAAAAGCTAAAAAACCGTATGCGCTTAGGCTTATGCATGACGCAAGCCTGCTTGGCATGGATGAAGCCGTTAATTGGGTGCTTTTATCAAATTATTATGACAGATCATCTGTGCGTAACAAAGTTACTAAGTATATAGGGAAAAAATTAGGCTTCAGGTATAATACAGACTCCGAATTCGTTGATCTGTACTGCAATGGTGAGTACATGGGATTATATGAGCTTGGAGAGAAGGTTGAAGTAGAGGAGAATCGTCTTGATATAAAAGATCTGGAAGAAGAAAATAAACTTGCAAATATCAAGAAGCCTGTAAAATACGGCGCGGTTTCAATGAATAAAGGCATGAGCAATGAGCGCATAGGATATGATCTTCCGAGAAATCCGTTGGATATAACAGGAGGATATCTTATAGAGAAGAATTATTCTAACAGATACACACGATTCCCGAGCAGATTTCGCACAGCTTCCGGTGAAAAGTATGTCATAAGAAGTCCCCGACACGCTTCTTTGGAGGAAGTGGAGTATATAGCAGATATTATGCAGCAGATAGAGGAAGGGGCTGAAAATGGAGATGATATTTCTGATATTGCAGACTTAAAGAGCTTTGCTGACAAATATCTGCTTGAGGAATTTGTGGCGAATGAAGCTTCAGGGGCTACAAGTTCATTTTTCTATAAAGATTCTGACAGCATTGATAGGAAAGTGTATGCAGGTCCGCCGTGGGATTATGATAAATGCCTTGGAAATGCCATGAAAGACTTTATTGATGATACGGAGCATCTTAACTTTTTGACGGCACATACACAGGGAACACGACTTTTTTATAATCTTTATAAAAATTCAGAAGATTACAGAAAACTTGTGAAAACAGAATACCAGGAGGTGCTGAGACCGGCTGTTGTAAAGCTTCTCGTGAGCAAGATAGACGAGTTTTCCATGATACCGGAAAGCGATGAGATGGATGCTGTACGCTGGGGATTTAAGCTGGATACTGTAGAGATGAACATAGAGAGCGTCAGAGATTTTATGAAAAAGAGAATGGATTTCTTTGATAAGGTATTCATAGAAGATGAAGAAATCGCATTTATTCATTTTAATGCAGAAGAAACGACAGAGCTTGGTGTGATAAAAGGAAATATGATAGGTGCGCTTCCGACAGTTAATGATGTCACCAAATGGGTAAATAAGGATACAGGAGAGGAAATAAAAGAAAGCACGATCGTTGAAGGTGATATCACTGCTGTTCCCGCTGAATAAGCTGAATAAGCTGAATAAGCATCTTCAGCGATATAATTTTTACTGGATATTTAGCACACCTTATGCTATACTGTATAGGTTATGACCGATAGTATGACTTAAAGAGATTTGGCTACGGACGAGAGCCGCTGTAGAGAGCAGTACATTCGGTATCTTTGATTGTTGGAGGAAAGTAAAATGAGTTTACAGGTAGAAAAATTAGAGCACAATATGGCAAAGCTTACAATCGAAGCATCTGCCGAGGATTTTGAGAAGGCTGTACAGAGCTCTTATCTTAAAAATAGAGGAAGAATCCAGGTTCCTGGCTTCCGTAAGGGTAAGGCACCAAGAAAGATCATCGAGAAGATGTACGGTGTTGGTGTATTTTATGAAGATGCAGCTAACGCACTCATTCCTGAGGCATATAGAAAAGAGCTTGCAGATAATGAAGAGCTTGATATCGTATCACGTCCTGCAATTGACGTAGTACAGATGGAAAAAGATAAGCCTTTCATCTTCACAGCAGAAGTTGCTCTTAAGCCTGAAGTAGAGCTTGGAAAGTACAAGGGTGTTAAGGTTACAAAGGCTGATGTTGCTGTAACTGACGAAGAAGTTGACAACGAGATCGAAACACAGAGAACACGTAACTCACGTAATATTGAGGTTACAGATCGTGCTGTTGAAGATAAGGATATCGTTACTATCGACTTCGAAGGATTTGTTGATGGTGTTGCATTTGATGGTGGTAAGGGCACAGATTACGATCTTACAATCGGCTCTCACTCATTTATTGATAACTTCGAAGATCAGATCATCGGACACAATGTTGGTGACAGCTTCGATGTAAATGTTACATTCCCAGAGCAGTATCAGGAGGCTTCACTTCAGGGTAAGCCTGCAGTATTCAAAACAACTGTTAAGAAGATTCAGGCTAAGGAGCTTCCAGAGCTTAACGATGAGTTCGCTTCAGAAGTTTCTGAGTTCGAAACTTTTGCTGAGTACAAGGAAGATGTAAAGAAGAAGATCGGTGAGCGTAAGGAAGCTCAGGCTAAGGCTAAGAAGGAAGACGAAGCTATCGAAGCTATCGTTAAGGATTCTAAGATGGATATTCCTGAAGCTATGGTTGAGACAGAGGCAGAGCAGCTTCTTGATAACTACGCTATGCGTCTTCAGCAGCAGGGTCTTTCACTTGATATGTACATGAAGTACACAGGAATCACACGTGATAAGCTCATGGATCAGATGAAGGATCAGGCTAAGAAGAACATCGAGTCACGTCTTGTACTTGAAGCAATCGTTGATGCTGAGAAGCTTGAAGCAAGCGATGAAGAGTTCGAGAATGAAGTAAAGAAGATGGCTGATCAGTACAAGATGGAAGCTGATAAGCTTAAGGAAGTAATCGGAGAAAGAGAGCAGAAGGCTATCCGTGGTGATATTGCTATCCAGAAGGCAGTTGATCTTATAGTTAGCTCTGTAGAGGAAGCGTAAAAAACTTCTTTCGGGAGATATGTAAGAAGGAGGTAAAAAAATGTTAGTCCCTACCGTCATTGAGACTAGTAATAGAGGCGAACGTGCCTATGACATTTATTCAAGACTTTTAAGAGAGAGAATCATCTTCCTCGGTGATGAGGTCAACGATCAGACAGCAGGTCTGATCGTTGCACAGATGCTTTTCCTTGAAAGTGAAGACCCTGACAAGGATATTCACTTCTATATTGATAGCCCTGGTGGTTCAGTTACTGCCGGAATGGCAATTTATGATACAATGAACTACGTTAAGTGCGATGTATCAACAATTTGTCTTGGTATGGCTGCTTCAATGGGTGCTTTTCTTCTTTCAGGTGGTGCTAAGGGTAAGCGTTATGCACTTCCTAATGCAGAGATCATGATACATCAGCCACTCGGTGGTTCACAGGGTCAGGCAACTGAGATCGAGATTGCTGCAAAGCATATCCTGAAGACAAAAGAGAAATTAAATCGTATTCTTGCTGCCAACACAGGAAGACCATACGAAGATCTTGTTAGAGATACTGATAGAGATAACTGGATGAGTGCTGAAGAAGCTAAAGAATACGGTCTTATCGATGAGATCGTCGTAAGCCGTAAAGCTGCTGAAAATGCAAAGGAAGAAAAGTAATTAATGGCTAAAAATTCTGAGAGTAAAATTAGGTGCTCGTTCTGTAATAAAACGCAGGATCAGGTAAGAAAGCTTATAGCAGGACCTAATGGAGCCTACATCTGTGATGAGTGTATTTCTATCTGTGCGGACATCATTGAAGAGGAAATGGATGATGAACCACGTGCTCGCGCTGACAGCAATAAGATCAACCTTCTTAAGCCTAGAGAGATCAATGAATTCCTTGATGAATATATAATTGGTCAGGAAGAGGCTAAGAAAGTTTTATCTGTTGCTGTATATAATCACTATAAGCGTATTACTGCAAATAGTGATTCAGATGTGGAGTTGCAGAAGAGTAATATTCTTATGCTCGGTCCTACAGGATCAGGTAAGACACTGCTTGCTCAGACACTTGCTAAAATTATCAATGTTCCGTTTGCGATTGCAGATGCTACATCTTTAACTGAGGCAGGATATGTCGGTGAAGATGTTGAGAACATTCTTCTTAAGCTGATTCAGGCTGCTGATTATGATATAGAACGTGCGCAGATAGGTATCATCTATATAGATGAGGTTGATAAGATCACACGTAAGGGCGAAAATGTTTCAATCACACGTGATGTTTCCGGTGAAGGTGTACAGCAGGCATTGCTGAAGATCTTAGAAGGAACGGTTGCTTCTGTTCCACCGCAGGGCGGCAGAAAGCATCCGCATCAGGAACTTATCCAGATCGATACGACAAATATTCTTTTCATTTGTGGAGGAGCATTTGAAGGTCTTGATAAGATCATTGAGACAAGACTTGACCGTAAGTCGATTGGATTCAATGCTGAGATAGGCAAGGATTCTAATGAGACTGTAGGTGAGGCATTCCACAAGGTATTGCCTGAGGATCTTACAAAGTTCGGACTTATTCCGGAGCTTGTAGGACGTCTTCCAATCAATGTTGCATTGGATGATCTTGATCGTGATGCATTGGTTAAGATTTTGACTGAGCCAAAGAATGCAATTACGAAGCAGTATGAAAAGATGCTCGATCTTGATGATGTCAAGCTTACATTTGAAGATGGAGCAGTTGAAGCAATTGCTGATAAGGCAATTGAAAGAAATACAGGTGCACGAGGACTTCGTTCTATCCTTGAGTCTGTCATGATGGATATTATGTATAATGTTCCTTCTGATGAGACTATAAGTGAAGTTATCGTTACAAAAGAAGCTGTAGAAGGTACAAGTGATCCACTTGTCGTACACTTCGAAGAAAAAGAAAAGAAAGCCAGATGATTTCTGGTGCTTACAGAACCGGCGGCCTATACTTATGGCCGCCTTCTGTTTTATATAGCTGGAAATAATGGTGCCTTGAAACAATACACAGCTGAAAGAAAAGCGGAGAAAAGAATGGTTATAAAGACAGTTGAACTTGAAACTGTAGTTGGTGTAACAACTAAAAAACTTCCTGATAATAAACTTCCTGAAATTGCATTTGCAGGAAGAAGTAATGTAGGAAAATCGTCCCTGATCAATGGATTACTTAATAGAAGAAAGATGGCAAGGGTTTCGTCTACTCCAGGTAAAACTCAGACTATGAACTTCTATAATGTCAATAATGAAGTATATTTTGTGGATCTTCCGGGTTACGGCTATGCAAGCGTAAAGAAAGATTTCCGTGCGGCATGGGGACCTATGATCGAGAATTTTCTTTCTAATTCTAGTCAGTTGAAAGCTGTATTTCTTCTGTTGGATCTTAGAAGAACTCCAAATGAAGATGATAAAATGATGTATAATTGGATAGTTCAGGCGGGATATCATCCGATAATCATTGCTACTAAGAGTGATAAGATCAAGAAGAGTGAGTTTACCAAGGCATTAAATAATATACATGATACACTTGGAATGGAGATTTCAAAGACGGTACTTCCATACTCTGCGTTGAAGAAGACGGGACGAGAGGAAATACTGGATAAAATCGATGAAATATTGTATAACATTTAATGGTTAACAAAATATTTTGTTGCCAATGGCTAACTAATATGATATAAATGTTAATCAATGAATGAAAGGAGCAACTTTTAAATGACGAAAGTAGATATAATTTCAGGCTTTCTTGGAGCAGGTAAGACAACTCTTATTAAAAAGCTTATTGCTGAGTGCTTTAAGGGTCAGCAGGTTGTACTTATAGAGAATGAATTTGGTGAGATAGGTATTGATGGTGGTTTCCTCAAAGATGCCGGTATAAATATTACAGAGATGAATTCAGGATGTATCTGTTGTTCACTTGTAGGTGACTTTGGTACAGCATTAAAGGATGTAGTAGAGAAGTATCATCCGGACAGAATCATCATCGAGCCTTCAGGTGTAGGAAAACTTTCTGACGTTGCACGAGCAGTTGAGAATGTTGATGCATCTGCTGGACTTGTTGTTAATAGTATGACAACTGTTGTTGATGGAAATAAGGCAAAGATGTACATTAAGAACTTTGGTGAGTTCTTTAATAATCAGGTTGAAACAGCTGGTACTATTGTTATAAGCCGTTCACAGACTATGAAGCAGGAAAAACTTGATGAGCTCGAAAAGCTTCTTAGAGAGCATAATAAAGAGGCTGTTATCATCACAACACCTTGGGATGATATAAAGGGCGAGCAGATTCTTGCAGCTATGGAAAATGGACATACTCTTGTTGAGTCTCTCCTTGCTGAGATCGCTGCACAGCCGCACGAAGAGCATCATCATCACCATGATCACGATCACGAAGAGCACGATCACGAGCATTGCCACCATGATCATGACCACGAAGAGCACGATCACGAGCATTGCCATCATGATCACGACCATGAAGAGCACGATCACGAGCATTGCCACCATGATCATGACCATGAAGAGCACGATCATGAGCATCATCACGAGTATGATGAAAATGGCGTTTGCAGTTGTGGACATCATCACCATGATGCGGATGAAGTATTCACAAGCTGGGGACAGGAAACTTCACATAAGTTTACTGAGGAGCAGCTTAAGGCAATTCTGGAGAAACTTGCTGTTCTTGAGAATAATGAGTTGGGATTCATTCTTCGTGCCAAAGGATATGTTCCTGATGCAGAAGGCACAGAATGGCTTCACTTCGACCTGACACCAGGTGAATATGAAGTACGTCATGGTTCAGCTGATTATACCGGAAGAATCTGCGTTATCGGTTCTAAGATTAATGAAGATAAGCTTAAAGAACTTTTTGGTCTTTGATTGATTTGGAAGGAAAGATATGTTTAAAAAAAGAGAAGTCCCTATTTATATTTTTACAGGATTCCTTGAAAGCGGAAAAACCAGCTTCATAGAAGAAGTTCTTAAAGAAGGCCAGTTTGAAGAGGGTGGAAATAAAGTTCTGATCGTTTGCGAAGAGGGTGAAGTCGAATTAGATGAAGCACTTCTTGCAAAGAGCAAATTCAAGGTATATACCTTTGAAGATGAATCAGAAGTAACTCCTGAAAAGCTTATGGAGATTGAAAAGTCCGATAGACCTGAAACTGTACTTGTTGAGTGGAATGGTATGTGGGATGAAAACACATTGATCGAGGCATTTCCTGATCAGTGGATGATAGCTGAAGGTATTGCAACAGTTAATGCGGTTACGTATGAAGATTATCTCAATAATATGAAGATGCTCATGCTTAATCAATTTAACTATGCTGATCTTATTGTGTTCAATCGCTGCAAAGAAGAGATGGACCTTGCAGGGTTTAAGAGAACAGCGAGAGCAAAGAACCGTGGTGCGCAGGTTATTTTTGAAATGGCTGATGGTACAATAAATGACAAAGTTAAAGAAGAACTTCCTTATGATATCACAGCACCGGTAATTGAAATTGCTGACGATGACTTTGGTATTTGGTACCTTGATTGTTTTGATAATATGGATAAATACATTGGTAAGGTATTTAAATTTAAAGGTGTTGTTTACAAACCTAAGAAGGGAAAGCCTGATGTATTTGTTCCGGGAAGATTTGCTATGACATGCTGTGCGGAGGATATCCAGTTCGTGGGATTCCCATGTAAGTATGAAGGCGCTGCTGATCTCAAAGAAAAGCAGTTTGTTATGGTCACAGCTCGCATGGATAAAGCTATGAGCAAGACTTATGGACAGGAAGCACCTGTACTTTATGCAGAGTCTGTAGAAAAAGCTGAGCCTGCAAAGGAAGAAGTAGTATATTTTCAATAAAATATAGAATTAAAGGCGTCATGAAAATGGCGCTTTTATTATGCTTAAATTCAGTATTTTGATAAAGCTGGTGATACGAGCTTCGACTGAATTATAATGTGTCAATACAGCCTTAGTTGACATATACCACTGAGGGGTATATAATTAGTGAAGAAAATAAATACCTATAAGGGGTATTTAAAATATAAAAGGAATGGAGATGAAAAATGGAACAATACAATGTAACGGGGATGAGCTGTGCAGCATGTGTTGCGCATGTTGAAAAAGCTGTTTCTAAAGTTCCCGGAGTTACAAATTGTGCAGTAAGTCTTCTTACAAATTCAATGAACGTGGAAGGGACGGCTTCGGAGGCGGATATCGTAAAAGCTGTTGAAAAAGCAGGCTATAGTGCTTCTATAAAAAATTCACTTGGAGAGTCAGCTGCTAAGGCGGCTGGTAACGAAGCTTTGAAGGATAAAGAGTCGCCTGTTTTGGCTAAGCGGCTGATAATTTCGTTGGTATTTCTTGCGGTGCTCATGTATTTTTCAATGGGGCATGCAATGCTTGGACTTCCGATACCTGCATACTTCAATAATCCTGTATCGATTGCAGTGATAGAAATGCTTTTAGCTATTGTTGTAATGGAAGTAAATTCTAAATTTTTTAAGAATGGCTTCAGATCATTCATCAACAGGGCACCAAGCATGGATGCGCTTGTTGCGCTTGGTTCTTCTTCGGCATTTATATATAGCATGGCGGTGTTGTTTTCGATGATAAATGCTCAGGCAAGCGGAGATGCAGAAAACGTGATGCGCTATTCTAATGATCTGTATTTTGAGACGGCGGCCATGATACCAACTTTGATAACAGTGGGTAAGCTGCTGGAGGCTTTGAGTAAAGGAAGAACTACCGATGCACTTAGAGGATTGATGGAACTGGCGCCTAAAACAGCGATATTGGAACGTGACGGCGAAGAAGTTGAGGTTTCGATAGAGAGTGTTGTTAAGGATGACATATTTATTGTTAAGCCAGGTGAAAATATACCGGTGGATGGTATAGTTGTAGCAGGAAACAGTGCTGTAAATGAAGCGGCTTTAACAGGTGAGAGCATACCTGTCGATAAAACGCTTGGTGATACAGTCTCAGCGGCGACAACAAATAAATCGGGATATCTTAAATGCCGTGCAACAAGAGTTGGAGAGGATACCACTCTTTCGCAGATCATCAGGATGGTGAGCGATGCATCGGCAACTAAAGCGCCAATCTCAAGAATTGCAGATAAAGTTGCAGCTGTATTCGTACCTGCTGTAATAGGAATCGCAATTGTAGTATTTGTAATATGGATGCTTACAGGCAGTAGATTAAGCTTTGCCATGGGACGAGCTATTGCTGTACTTGTAATCAGCTGCCCATGTGCTTTGGGACTTGCAACCCCGGTTGCTGTAATGGTCGGAAGCGGATTGGGAGCAAAAAATGGGATATTGTTTAAGACGGCAGCATCGCTTGAAGCAGCAGGTAAGATAGATATCATTGCATTGGATAAAACCGGAACTATAACTAATGGTGAGCCTAAAGTCACTGATATCATCCCTGTTGAAAATGTGGATGAGAAGACGCTTGTAAGCTATGCAGCATCGCTTGAGAAGCAGAGTGAACATCCTTTGGCAAGGGCGATTCTGAACTATGCGGCTGATAATAAGTTTATATTAAACGAAGTATGTGATTTTAAATCACTTCCGGGAAATGGTCTTACTGGTACGATCGGAGGCAGAAAAGTTTCCGGTGGAAATCAGGCACTTTTCAGTGGCGCTTTAGAAAAAGAGAGTGAGCTTGTTGAAAAGGGAAATAAACTTGCAGAAGAGGGAAAGACACCTCTGTATTTTGCAGTTGATGATAAATTGATCGGTCTTATTGCAGTTGCGGATGTTGTGCGAAGTGAAAGTCCTAAGGCAATTGAAGAGCTGAAAAAGATGGGAATATATGTCGTTATGCTTACGGGCGATAATAAGCGCACAGCAGAAGCAATCGGAAAGGAAGCTGGAGTAGACTCTGTCGTTGCGGGAGTTCTTCCGTCGGGCAAAGAAGAAGTGATACAGGCATTCCAAAAAATAGGTAAAGTTGCTATGGTTGGCGATGGCATAAATGACGCGCCGGCTCTTACAAGGGCAGATGTAGGTATAGCGATAGGTGCAGGAACTGATGTTGCGATCGACTCAGCGGATGTTGTGCTGATGAACAGTAAGCTCAGTGATGTACCGGCTGCTATCAGGCTTAGCAGAGCTGCTATCAGGAATATTCATGAAAACCTGTTTTGGGCATTCTTTTATAATGCAGTATGTATTCCACTGGCGGCGGGGGCATTTATATCGCTTACGGGATGGACAATGAGCCCTATGGTAGGTGCAGCAGCGATGAGTTTATCAAGCTTTACAGTATGCATGAATGCTTTGAGATTAAATCTTTTAGATATTCATAATTCCAGAAGAGATAAAAATAGATCATCAAAGCGAATCATGCATGCAATACAAATAAATGAATCACAGAAGGAGAAGACAATGAAAAAAACAATCAATATTGAAGGAATGATGTGCGGGCATTGCGAAATGTCTGTGAAGAAAGCGCTTGAGGGACTTGAAGGAGTAAAAAGTGCAGAAGTAAGCCATGAAAAAGGGACTGCAGTAGTTGAGCTTGCTGAAGATGTTTCTGATGAGATCTTAAAGAAAGCTGTAGAAGATAAAGATTATAAGGTTTTGAGTATTAATTGCTAATGTGTGACAAAAAGTGCTGTGTACATTTCACAAAAAGGAGGGCGAAAGCCCTCCTTTTGTTCGTTAAAAAGTACCATAAAAATAACCATTTCTGAAGAAAAATATGGCAATATGTTGTATAATGTGCTTATGAAGTATACATGAGGGTGATCATGTGCAGCGTTACAGATGCTTTTGAGGAGGGAAAATTTATGGCAAAAGCAAACAAGACAGGGGCAACGAGCGAAGGAAATGTAAAAATAAAAAGAAGTATAAGTACATCTTTATTGGCTGTTTTGTTGCCGATTACAGTAGTGGGAATTGTTGCGATTATCTTATTTATTACAGGTCAGGCTAAAAAAACCATTTTGAGTATGACAGAGATGGATCTGCAGGCTGAAACGGATGCCAATGCATATAATATTGGAACAGGGTTCAGAATGATCACTGCAAAGTTCGGACAGTATGCAGATACCCTTGAAAATGTAGAGTTTAAGGATAGAGCTGCTATTACAAAATATATAGAACCATCAGTAGATTATAATGTTGTCAATAATAGTGGAATTTATATAGGTTATGATGACGGCGATTATGTGTTTGCTAATGGAACTAAGATGGCGGATGACTATGATCCTACTGTCAGAGACTGGTACATATTTGGACTGGGAAATCAGACATTTGCTCAGACAGAACCATACGTAGATCAGGCTACTAATGAGCTTTGTACATCATATGCAAGATGTATTGACTTCTACGACGGCTCTAAGGGTGTAATGGGCGTAGACATTTTTCTTACAACAGTTCAGGAACAGGCAAATTCCTTCAAACCGTTTAATAAAGGTGAATCTTTTATAGTTGACAGTGATGGATACCTCATTTCTTATAACGATAATACAAAGATCGGACAGAAGCTCGAAGATGCAGATCCTACCCTGAATGCAGTTTTTGTTAAAGGGCTTGATGGAGTTAAGATTAATAAAGGATCTGATGGAAAGAAATATTACGTAGCAGGATCACCTGTTCAGGGAACAAACTGGACGCTTATTTCTTCAGTAGCTGAAGCAGATATACTTGAAGAAGTAAATCGTTTCCAGACAATTTCATACATTATCATGGTTATCATGATAATCATTATTGCAGTTGTTATCCTCGTTGGAGTAAACAGGATAGTTGCAATTCCGGTAAAAGCACTTGCAAATAAGATTGGTTATGTATCTAACGGTGATTTTACAGTAGAACTTTCACCTGGTAAGGGAGATGAAGTCGGACTTATCCGGGATCAGCTGCGTGAATACATAGAAAAGATGCGCGGGCTTATCGATACGATAATGTCAACATCTGAAAGGTTGACTTCCGAGGCTCAGTCAAGTAAGGAAGCTGCCGGCAATATGACAGAGCAGTGCAGAAGCCAGTCTGAATCAATGGAGCAGATCAAGCAGGTGATGGAGGGTATGTCGAATGCCGTAACAGAGCTTGCAAATAATGCTACAGAACTTGCCGGTGCTGTAAGTGATCTTACACAGAAGGGAAATGAAGCAAATGAGACAATGCTTCAGCTCGTAGAGCAGGCGGATGCAGGACAGAAGGACATGGGCGCTGTACAGAATAATATGAGCAGTATCAGCAGCTCTATGGATGAAATGAATGAAGTAGTTGTGACAGTAGGTGAATCTGCTGAGAAGATTACAGGTATCGTAGAGATGATCGATTCTATCGCAATGCAGACCAATCTTCTTTCATTGAATGCTTCAATTGAGGCTGCAAGGGCTGGTGAAGCCGGTAAGGGATTTGCAGTTGTAGCAGGAGAAATTGCGAAATTGGCTACTGACAGCTCAGAGTCAGCAGGTAAAATTGCCGAGATCATTGAAGATATCACGGCACAGATAAAGACTCTTTCAGAGAAGTCGCAGGAAAATGTAAATGCTATCGGAGCCAGCACAGAAGCAGTAACTACAGCTGGTGAGACATTTGAAAAGATATTCAGCGACCTCAGCGCAACCGGCGGTGTTATGAGAGAAATGATGAAGATGATGAGTGATGTTGATGGAATTGCATCTTCAGTAGCAGCTATTTCTGAGGAACAGTCAGCAAGTTCACAGGAAGTTTCATCTACAGTTGATCAATTGGCAGAAAGTGCGGAACATGTTGCTGAACAGAGTCAGGGTGTTGATGATGGAGCAAGTGTTGTTTCCAAGGCAGCTGAAGATATTGCAAAGGCTGTAAGTATATTTAAGATCTAACTCAGTCGGAGAAATCCACCACCTCTAATCGTTAGAGTAGGTGGGGGTTATGGCAAATGAAAAGGCGGTCGTCTTAATTTGAAGACGACCGCCTAAAATTGTGATTTTATAATTACCTTAAATTTTACTTTAAAAGGAGAAGGACCTGTGAGGGGTGACTCACAGGTCCTATACTTATGAGGGGGAGATAGTGAACTAATCAACTATCTTGATGATGATTATAAGGGACAAATGTGTTTAAAGTGTGTCCAAATCATAAAGTTTGTACAATAAAAAATACATTTTTAATGTGAATATTGTAGACAATATAGGTATACAATCATATATTTTATGTACAGATGAATACAATTGTTAAGTATCTTGTGAATTTAAATAGAAAGTGCTATGCTGTAATTATTGAAGTTGTTATTTATTTAACAAACAAGGAGGGTATAGTTACTATGGCGAGAAAAGTTGTACTTGCAGGAGCGTGCAGAACAGCAATTGGTGTAATGGGCGGTACACTTAGTAATACACCGGCGGCAGATCTTGGCACAGTTGTTATAAAAGAGGCACTTAGACGTTCCGGAGTTAAACCAGAGCAGGTAGATGAGGTTTACATGGGCTGTGTTATACAGGCTGCACAGGGACAGAATGTGGCACGTCAGGCGGCTGTAAATGCCGGAATTCCTGTAGAAGTTCCGGCTACAACGATCAATGTACTTTGCGGTTCTGGCTTACATTGCGTAAACCTTGCTGCAAAGCTTATATCTATGGGAGATGCTGATATAATCGTTGCCGGTGGTACTGAGAACATGTCAAGAGCACCATTTGCTCTTGAAAACGGTCGTTTTGGATATAGAATGGGTAATGGAGTTCTTGTTGATACACTTCTTAAAGATGCGCTTACTGATGCATTTGAAGGCTATCATATGGGAATGACAGCTGAAAATATCTGTGAGGATTGGGGACTTACTCGCGAGCAGCTTGATGAATTTGCTGCAGATTCACAGCAGAAATGTGAAAAAGCACAGGCTGAAGGAAAGTTCAAGGACGAGATCGTTCCTATAGAGATCAAGCAGAAAAAGCAGACAATAGTATTTGATACTGATGAAGGACCTAGAAAAGGTGTTACTGCAGAATCACTTTCAAAGCTCCGTCCTGCATTTAAGAAAGATGGTGGACTTGTAACAGCCGGTAATGCTTCAGGAATAAATGATGGCGCAGCTGCTATAGTAGTGATGAGTGAGGAAAAGGCTAAAGAACTTGGCGTAAAGCCGATGGCTACATGGATCGCAGGTGAGCTTGCAGGTGTAGAACCTCGTATAATGGGTATCGGACCGGTTGCAGCTACAAAGAAAGTACTTAAAAAGACAGGTATGGACGTTAAGGACTTTGATCTTATCGAGGCAAATGAGGCATTCGCAGCTCAGTCTGTAGCTGTTCGACATGACCTTGGGCTTGATCCTTCAAAGCTTAATGTAAATGGCGGTGCGATCGCACTTGGACATCCGGTAGGCTGTTCAGGATGCAGAATTCTCGTAACACTTCTCTATGAGATGCAGCGCCGAAATGCGCATACAGGACTTGCAACATTATGCGTTGGCGGTGGAATGGGCTGCGCAGCAATAGTTAAGAGAGAAGACTGAATGGTTAGTGAGAGACTCCTTGGTTAAAGGGGTCTCTTTTTTTGAGCCTTACAATATGTTATAATATTACGTCAAAAATACTTATTCGCCGCATTGGTATATTTCACTGATTTTAAAGCGTATTTTCAGAAATGTGGCATTGCGGCGGATAAGTAACGAAAATTCGGAGGCAAATATGAAATATTTAGAAGATTTACTTAAAGGGATCGAATACAGTATTGAGTCAGGCAGGGAAAAGAACCCACAGGTAACAGCAGTAGTTTATGATTCAAGAAAGGTGACGGATGGTTCACTTTTTATCTGCATAAAAGGTGCAAATTTTGATGGACATGATGCGGCGCATGATGTAGTCAAGAGTGGTGCAAAGGTTCTTATAACAGAGAAAGATGTGGAGATCGACAATGATGAAGTGACGATCGTAAGAGTTAAAGATACGCGTTATGCGATGGCATTCATCTCTGCAGCGTGGTTTGACCATCCGGCAGAGTCGATGAAGATAATCGGTCTCACAGGAACCAAGGGAAAGACAACAACTACATTCCTTATAAAATCAATTCTTGAAGAGGCAGGAAATAAGGTTGGACTTATTGGAACGATAGAGACTATCATAGGTGATGAGCACATTCCGGCTAAAAATACGACACCTGAGTCATATATCCTGCAGGAAACTTTCGCAAAGATGAGAGATGAGAAGTGCGACGTTGTCGTTATGGAGGTCTCAAGCCAGGCACTCATGATGCACCGTACACAAGGTTTTATCTTTGACTATGGAGTGTTTACTAATATTGAGCCTGATCATATAGGACCAAATGAACATAAAGATTTTGAAGATTATCTTCACTGCAAAGGACTTCTATTTAAGCAGTGCAAGGTTGGTATTGTCAATGGTGATGATCCTCATACACCTGAGCTGCTTGAAGGACACACATGCGAGGTTCAGACATTTGGATTAGAGTCTAAGGATGATGTTGTTGCTTCTGATAGTACTCTTGTCAAGATACCTGGTGAGCTTGGTGTCAAATTCCATATAAGTGGACTTATGAATCTTGATGTAGAAGTAGGAACACCGGGACAGTTCAGCGTTTACAATGGCCTGTGTGCAGCAGCAGTCTGCAGAAATTTTAATGTAAGTGATAAAGCTATCTGCGATGCACTTAAAAATGCTAAAGTAAAGGGTAGAATTGAATCGGTTAAAGTGTCTGATGAATTTTCACTGATAATTGACTATGCGCATAATGCAATGGCGTTGGAAAGTCTTTTGACATCGCTTAGGAAATATGAGCCGGGCAGACTTGTATGCGTATTTGGATGCGGAGGAAATCGTTCAAAGCTTCGCCGTTTTGAGATGGGTGAGGTTTCAGGCAGACTTGCAGACTTTACGATCATCACATCAGATAATCCGAGATTTGAAGAACCTGAAGAGATTATGGATGATATAGAAACCGGCATCAAGAAAACTGATGGAAAGTATATTCGTATCACAGACAGAAAAGAAGCTATCCGTTATGCTATAGAAAACGGACAGCCAGGGGATTTGATAATCCTTGCAGGAAAAGGTCATGAGGATTATCAGGAGATAAAGGGTGTTAAGCATCCGATGGATGAAAGAGTTCTTATAAAAGAAATTCTGGAAGGTAAATAAAAAATATTGAGTGAAGTTTATGCTGATGTAATAATTGAAATTTCACATGAGAAACTGGATAGATCATTCCAATATAGTGTTCTTGAAGAATTAAGGGATAAGCTTGTGATCGGTTCAAGGGTGCTCATCCCTTTTGGAAATGGAAACCGTGAAATAAAGGGATACTGTGTAGGTATTTCTGATATCCCGGCAATCGAGCCGTCAAGAATCAAGCCACTGAAAGCTGTCCTTACGGCTGAAAGGTCAAAAGAGCCAGAGGAACAGCTTGTAGAGCTGGCTGTGTGGATGAAGCATCACTATGGCGGAACACTTATCCAATCACTGAAAGTTGTTTTGCCGGTAAAGGCTGATATAAAGCAGAAAGAGAAACGATTCATTAAGCTTGCTGTTTCTCTTGATGAGGCAAAGGTATTTGCGCTTGAATGCAGGCAAAAGCATAGGGCAGCGATGGAACGTCTCGTTTTGGAACTTATTGAGTTTGGCGAAACAGATTACAGTCTTGTTCGAGATAAACTGAATATTTCAATGACGACAGTCAGGGCGTTGGAAAATAAAGGAATCATAGCTCTTGATACTAAAAAACTTTATAGAAATCCTGAAGGGTTTGAGCAAGGCGAAGTAAAGCATACGCTTCTTACAGAGGATCAGCAGCGGATAGTTGATGATTTTCATAAAAATCTTTCAATGGGATTGATGCAGCCCTGCCTGCTAAATGGTGTGACAGGCTCAGGAAAGACCGAAGTGTACATGGAAATGATAGCAGACGTTGTAAAGTCTGGAAAGCAGGCGATAATGCTCATTCCGGAAATTGCACTGACTTTTCAGACTGTGATGCGCTTCATGAAACGCTTTGGAGACAGGGTAAGTTACCTTCATTCAAAGCTGTCTGCGGGTGAAAGATATGATCAGTTCCTGAGAGCTTCAAGAGGCGAGATAGATATAATGATAGGTCCGAGGTCGGCACTTTTCACACCATTTCCACGTCTTGGTATTATCATAATCGACGAAGAGCATGAAACTAGTTATAAAGCTGAAAATATGCCTAAGTATCATGCAAGGGATGTGGCTATAGAGCGTGCAAGGCTGGCGGAGGCAGTAGTCGTTATGGGCTCGGCAACTCCATCTGTGGAGGCTTCGTTCAGAGCCATGCGCGGTGAATATCGTTTATATGAGTTAAAAAAACGAATATCAGACAATGGTTTACCTATGGTTTATACAGTAGACATGAGGGCAGAGCTTGAAAAGGGAAACAGAACCATCTTTTCTGATAAGCTTTATAGTCTGATAGAAGATCGTCTGCAAAAAAAAGAGCAGACAATATTGTTTATAAATCGAAGAGGAATGGCGGGATTTGTAAGCTGCAGAAAATGCGGCCATGTCAGTAAGTGCCCGCATTGTGATGTTTCTTTGATACTTCATAAAAATGGAAAGCTTGTGTGTCATTATTGCGGCTATGAGGAGCAGTTCACACACGTATGTTCAGAGTGTGGCTCTAAGTACATAGGCACGATGAAAGCCGGAACAGAGCAGATAGAGGAAGCTGTAAAAAAGTCTTTCCCAATAGCTAAGGTTCTTAGGCTGGATGCGGATACAGCTAAAAATAAAAATGATTACAGTAAGATATTATCGTCATTTTCTAATGGTGAAGCCGATATATTAGTCGGGACACAGATGATAGTAAAAGGGCATGATTTTCCAAATGTTACCCTTGTAGGAGTTCTCGCAGCAGATCTTTCACTTTATACAAATGATTATAGAGCAGGAGAGCGGACCTTTGACCTTCTTACACAAGCTGCCGGAAGAGCCGGAAGAGCTGAAAAGAGTGGGGAAGTCGTCATTCAGACCTATTCTCCGGAGCACTATGCAGTTGCCGCTTCTGCGGCGCAGGATTATAATAAGTTCTACGATGAGGAGATAGGATTTCGCAAATTGTGCGGATATCCGCCTATTGAGCATATGCTTAAGATACTCATTGAAGATAAAAACCCTGATTCAGCGATGAAGATGGGGCAGATACTTGCCGGTCTGGGTCAGAAATCTTCGCCTGAGAAGATAATAGGGCCGGCACCCGATACACTGTCGAAACTTAAGGATGTGTTTCGATTTACAGTGTATATTAAAGACAGTAATTATGAAAAACTGGTTGGAATCAAGGATGACTGTGAACAGTGGCGTCAGAGCCATCCCGTAGGAAGGACTTCGGTTCAATTTGATTTTGATCCGTGAGAAAAGGAGTAAAGTAATATGGCAATTAGAGAAATCAGAGAAATCGGAGACGAGATATTAACAAAGAGAAGTAAAGAAGTTAAGGAAATGACACCTCGTGTACAGACTCTTATCGAGGATATGATCGATACAATGTATAAAAGCGGCGGTGTAGGACTTGCAGCGGTTCAGGTTGGAGTTTTGAAGAGAATAGTCGTTATCGATTGTTCAGAAGATGGAGATGAGCTTCATGTTCTCATCAATCCTAAGATCGTAGAAACTTCTGGAGAACAGACAGGACAGGAAGGCTGTCTTTCAGTACCGGGCAAGTCAGGTGAGGTTACAAGACCAAACTATGCAAAGGTTGTTTTCCTTGATGAAAATATGCAGCCGGCAGAGCTTGAAGGAACTGAGCTTCTTGCAAGAGCTATCTGCCATGAGTGCGACCATCTTGATGGAAAGCTTTATGTTGATCTTGTAGAGGGTGATCTTGTAGACGTTAATACAGAAAACTAAGAGAGGTTAACGATGCGAATAATTTTTATGGGAACACCGGACTTTGCGGTTGGTACACTCAGAGCACTGCATGAAGCCGGTCATGAAATTGTGTTGGCTGTTTCACAACCGGATAGAACCAAGGGAAGAGGCAAGGCTGTATCAATGCCGCCTGTAAAGGAATGTGCCCTTGAGCTTGGTATACCTGTATTTCAGCCGGAAAAGGTAAAAACACCTGAAGCTGTGGCAGAGCTTAAAAAGTATGATCCTGATCTTATGGTTGTAGCTGCTTTTGGTCAGATCCTTTCTAAAGAAATACTTGAAATGCCTAAATATGGCTGTATAAATGTACATGCTTCACTGCTTCCTAAGTACAGGGGAGCAGCACCTATTCAGTGGTCTATAATTGACGGCGAAGAATATACAGGCGTAACTATCATGCAGATGGATGAGGGCCTTGATACCGGCGATATGATCACACAGGCAAAAGTTAAGATAGAATCTGATGAAACCGGTGGAAGTCTTTTTGATAAACTTGCTTCAGCAGGAGCAGAGCTTTGTGTGAAGACTGTGAAGATGATCGAAGATGGGACTGCAGTACGTACTCCGCAGGGAGAAGGCTCTACATACGCAAAGATGCTTTCAAAAGAGCTTGGAAATATCGATTTTGGTAAATCTGCGGCAGAGATATGCAGACTTGTACGTGCTCTTGATCCATGGCCGAGTGCATACAGCTTCTTAAATGGCAAAATGCTGAAGATTTGGAAGGCAGAGCCGTGTGAAAAAGAGTTTTCAGAAGAAAATGGTACAGTTGTCGAGGTGAATAAGGAGAGTTTCCTTGTATCATGCGGCAGCGGCAGCGTTAAGATATCTGAGCTTCAGCTTGAAGGAAAGAAGCGCATGAGCGTACATGATTTTCTTCTGGGACAGAAGTGTGAAGTCGGGATGAAGCTCGACAATAAGAGGTAAGAATTCTTAAAGGAGGTAGTAATATAATGTATTATCCTTACTTTTATGATCCTACATACATTCTGGTGCTGATCGGAATGATACTTTCTGTTGCTGCATCTGCTCATGTAAATAGCGTGTTCAGCAAGTATTCCAGAGTGCGTTCAAGACTAGGTGCAACAGGAGCAGACGTTGCTTCGAGAATGCTTTTGATAAATGGAATAAACGATGTTACAGTAAGACATATTAATGGAAATCTTACAGACAATTACAACCCTATGAACCACACAGTAAACCTTTCAGATACTGTATATGGTTCGACATCAGTTGCATCGCTTGGCGTTGCCTGCCATGAGTGCGGACATGCGCTTCAGCATGCAAATGGTTATCTGCCGCTTTCAATTCGTGCGGCTATACTTCCGGTTGCGAATTTTGGCTCACGCCTTGGTATTCCAATCTGCATTTTGGGACTTTTCCTTGGAAATGCAGGGTATACTATAATGAACATAGGAATATGGCTTTTCATGTTTGCGGTATTGTTTCAGATAGTTACACTTCCGGTTGAGTTCAATGCTTCCCATAGAGCGGTGCGTTGGCTTGAAGAGTCTTCAACACTTGATCCGGAAGAGCTTAAGGCTGTTAAAAAAGTATTGATGGCAGCAGCTCTTACATATGTAGCAGCAGCTGCAGCATCGGTTTTGCAGTTACTTAGACTTTTAATTCTTTTTGGAGGAAGACGGGATGACCGTTGATAGCACTAATAAAACAAATTTAAGAGCAATTGTGCTTGAGATCCTTATTCAGTCAGAAAATGAAACTACTCTCACAGGAATGCTTATACATGATGTTCTCAAGCGTTATGCATATCTTTCTGCAAGAGACAGAGCATTTATTAAAAATCTGGCAGAAGGTACGGTGGAGCGAAGGATCACTTTGGATTATATAATCAATTCGTTTTCTAAAGTTAAAACGAATAAAATGAAAAATGTGGTCAGAGAAGTTCTTAGAATGAGTACCTATCAGATCTATTTTATGACACGTGTTCCTCAGTCTGCAGTGTGTAACGAAGCAGTAAAGCTTATTAGAAAAAAGCACATGAACGGGCTTACCGGATTTGTGAATGGTGTACTTCGTTCTATAGCGTCTAATCGTATAGACCTTGCGACTATAGAGAATCTTTCCGTAAAATATTCTATGCCGGAGTGGATCGTTAAAAGATTTGAGTCTGAATTTGGCACAGAAAAAGCGGAGAAGATATTACAGGCGTCTATTGGTTCGAGACCGGTATATATACGTACAAATGTATCAAGGATCAAGCCTTCAGAATTAAAGGTTATGCTTGAAGATGAAGGAGTCAATGTCAAGTCTGTCGAAGGCAGGGAATATGCGTTTGAAATTTCAGGCTTCGATAGGCTTGGAAGTCTCCAGAGTTTTAATGATGGACTTTTCTCGGTGCAGGATCTTAGCTCGATGTCAGTTGGCGAACTTGCATCTCCGAAAGAAGGAATGTACGTTATTGATATGTGCGCGGCTCCTGGTGGAAAGACTTGTCATGCAGCGGAGCTTATGATGGGAACGGGAATTGTAGATTCAAGAGATGTGTCTGATAAAAAGACAGAGTTGATCGTTGAAAATAAAGAAAGACTTGCACTTAAGAATATCAAAATTTCCGTTAAAGATGCTACTGTATTTGATGCAGAGTCTAAAGAAAAGGCAGATATTGTTATAGCAGATCTTCCGTGCTCCGGACTTGGTGTTATAGGAAGAAAAAATGACTTGAAATACAGAGTAAAACCTGAGGATATAGATGAGCTTGCAGCGCTTCAGAAAGTAATACTTAAAAATGCAGTTCAGTATGTCAAGCCGGGTGGAAAACTTGTCTTCTCTACATGTACTATCACTAAAGAAGAGACAACGGATCAGGCAAGATATTTAGAAGAAGTTTTGGGTCTGAGACGAGGTGAAGAAAGAAAGTTTCTTCCGGATGTAAACGGCTCAGATGGTTTTTATGCAATAGAAATGCTGAAGAATAAATGAAAGAAAATATTAGAAATCTGACAAAAAAAGAACTTAATGAAGCTATGGAAGCGCTGGGAGAAAAGTCTTTTCGTGCTAAGCAGATATATGAATGGCTTCATGTGAAGCTTGCACGTTCAACTGAGGAAATGACAAATGTTTCCAAGACTTTGCGTGCAAAGCTTGATGAAAAATATAATTGTGAGGGATTGAAGATTGTCGAAGTGCAGTCTTCACAAATTGACAGTACCAAAAAAATTCTTTTTGGTCTCCCTGACGGAAATGTGATTGAAAGCGTATGGATGAAGTATAGAGATTGGAACTCAGTATGTATTTCATCACAGGTCGGCTGCAAAATGGGATGTCGTTTTTGTGCATCTACATTAGATGGCTGTGTAAGAAGTCTTACAGCAGGTGAAATGCTCGATGAGGTTTATTCAATTCAGAGATATACCGGTGAAAGAGTATCTAATATTGTAGTAATGGGCAGCGGAGAACCGATGGATAATTATGACAATATAGTCAAATTTGTTCACATGATCTCAAATGAGGATGGACTTCATATAAGTCAGAGGAACCTTACAGTTTCAACATGCGGAATTGTTCCAAAGATGTATGATCTTGCAGAGGAGCATCTTGAGATAACACTTGCGCTTTCACTTCATGCGCCTACAGATGAAAAGAGACGTCTGCTCATGCCTATAGCAAATAAGTATTCCCTTAAGGAAGTTATCGGGGCATGCAGAAATTATTTTAATAAAACCGGCCGTAGAATTACATTTGAATATGCGCTTGTGGCAGGTAATAATGATACAGATGAGGATGCTTCAGAACTTTCTGCTCTTATTGGTGATCTTAATTGTCACGTAAATCTTATTCCGGTCAACCCTATCAAGGAAAGAGATTTTAAGAGGTCAAACCTTAAGGCTATCACACGTTTTAAAAACAAACTTGAAAAAAACAAAATTAATGTTACTATTAGAAGAGAAATGGGAAGCGATATAGACGGCGCCTGCGGGCAGCTTAGAAGAAAACACATGGAGGAAAATTCCGGATGCTGAAAACTTTTTCCGCGACGGATGTCGGAAGGAAAAGACAGGTCAATCAGGACTATGTCTTTACATCCGAGACGGCAGTAGGAAACCTTCCGAATCTTTTTATTGTGGCAGATGGTATGGGCGGTCACAATGCCGGAGATTTTGCCTCATCTTATACGACAGAGTACGTCGTTCGGGAGATCACAAGTTCTGATCATACCAATCCAATACGAATTATCAGAAGTGCAATAGAGCGTGCTAACCTTGCACTTATCGAAGAAGCAGGAAAAGACACGGATAAAAAGGGTATGGGTACAACATTGGTTGTGGCCACAGTTATTGATGACTGTCTTTATGTGGCAAATGTTGGCGATAGCAGACTGTATCTGATAAATGATGATATTGCACAGATAACAAGAGATCATTCGTTAGTAGAAGAAATGGTTCTTTCAGGAAAGATCAATCGTGATGAAGCAAGAGTTCACCCTGACAAAAATATAATAACTCGTGCTATTGGAGCTTCAACAGACCTTAAAGTTGACTTCTTTGATATGAAGCTTAGAGAAGGTGATGAGATTCTCATGTGTACTGATGGGCTTTCAAATATGATAGATGATTCTGATATCAGAATGATAATGGAACGCGAAGATGATGTAGCTGGTCAGGTAAAGGCACTGATAGATGCGGCAAATGAGAATGGCGGCAAAGATAATATTGGCGTTATTGTTATTCGTCCCTTTGCATAAATTTTTATTACTTCTTAGGGAGTTAAAATAAATGGTAAGAGAAGGAATGATGCTCTCAGAGCGTTATGAAATAATAAGTAAAATAGGTACAGGCGGAATGAGTGATGTCTATAAAGCTAAAGACTATAAGCTCAACCGCTTTGTTGCTGTTAAGGTGCTCAAGGCTGAATATGCAGAAAACAGGAATTTTGTAGCAAAATTCAGAGTAGAAGCTCAATCAGCTGCTGCGCTCATGCATCCTAATATAGTAAATGTCTATGATGTTGGTGATGAGCAGGGCATCAATTATATAGTAATGGAACTTGTCGAGGGCATTACATTAAAGCATTATATTGAAAAGAAGCTTCGTCTTTCTTTCAAAGAAGCAATAAGTATTGCCATTCAGGTTTCCATGGGCCTTGAAACTGCTCATGAAAATCATGTTATTCATAGGGATGTAAAGCCTCAGAATATAATCATTTCAAAAGAAGGAAAAGTTAAAGTTACGGACTTTGGAATTGCCAGAGCTGCAACTTCCGATACCATAACATCAAATGTTATGGGTTCGGTGCACTATACTTCTCCAGAGCAGGCAAGAGGCGGATATTCTGATGAAAAGAGCGATATTTATTCACTTGGTATCGTTCTCTTTGAAATGCTGACAGGACGTGTCCCTTTTGATGGAGATACAGCTGTTGGTATTGCTATTAAGCAGATTCAGGAACCAATGCCTAATCCGAGAAAGTACGTTGATGATATTCCTGTAAGTGTAGAGCATATCATTTATAAATGTTGTGAAAAAAATGCTGATAGACGTTATTCGTCAATGAAAGATCTCATAGCAGATCTTAAGCAGTCGCTCATAACACCGAATGATAACTTTGTACGCATGATCCCTATGGGCGGTTTTAATGGCGCTACAAAGCTTGTAAGCGATAATGATGTTAAGACCATAAAGGATCAGACAGGCACAATAGATCTAGATGATGAAGTGCTTAAGGCATATGATTCTTCAAGGAGAAGACGTCGTCCTGTAGAAGAAAACGATGATTGGGATGAGGATGACGAGGATGAAGAAGAAATCAGACGAGTAAGAACTCGCCGCAGGGCATCTATGTATGAAGAAGATGACCGCCCGGTGAGAAAGAGGACAAGTTCTTCTTCGTCAAAAAACAAAAAGAATGGTAAGCGGCGCAGAGATGAGGCTGATGTAAGACGCAGATCTGGGACAAAACCTAGTACGCGCAGGAAGTCTTCGATGTATGATGATGACGAAGATGATGAAGATATGAATCCTGCTATGCAGAAGCTTATGGCGGTGTTAGCTGTATTCGTAGCTGTGATGATCGTTGTCGTGCTTATTGTTATCGCACAAAAGCTTGTGAAGTCGCATCTGTCATCAGATAAAGTATCTACAGAAGCTGAAGCTGCAACTGAGTCTGGGAATGGCATAAAGCTTGGAAATATCACAGGAATGACATTTGCTGAAGCGAGAAATGAGCTTCAGGATCTGGGATTGACTGTACAGAGTTCTCAGGTTGCTTCATCAGCTGATCAGAAAAACAAAGTCATATCAATGACGGATGGTGATGGAAATAAAGTAAGTGATGGAGATTCTGTAGCAGAAGGCAGTACTATCATACTTCAGATAGGCTCAGGCCAGAATGGAGAGGCAGAAGTTCCTGATGTTACAGGAAAAGAAAAGGCTCTTGCAAACACAACAATAACGGCAGCAGGATTTACTATGGAGCTTGCAAGTACATCCGCGACATCCGGTACGGTAGTATCACAGACACCAAAGGCTGGAGAGAAGGCTGCGACAGGTTCCGTTATAACTGTAACTTTGAGCCCCTCGACAGCAGAGACACCCAGTGAAGAAAATAATGAAAAGCAGACTGATGCAGCGCCGACGACAGCAACAACAAGGACAGTTCCGAATATCGTTGGTATGACAGAGACAGCAGCAAAGACAGCGCTTACAGCATCAGGGCTTTCATTTGAAAGTATTACAGAGGAGTATTCCTCAACAGTGGCAGCCGGAGTGGTAATTTCGCAGAGCCCACAGGCAGGGACAACGGCCGCAGACGGTTCAGGTGTTAATTTTGTGATAAGTCTTGGACAGGAGTCTGTGACATATGGCGGAACATTCAGTATTTCAGCACCTCCGAATTATGTGGCAGGAACTTCTGCAGAGCTTGTAGTAACGACTGCTGGAGGTCAGGTACTTACAAGTACTAATGTGACTTCATTCCCGGCGACTATTTCTGTCGCAGGTGCATCTGTTCAGAACGGAACACTTACGGTAACATATAAAAAGTCAACAACAGTGGAATATCAGGATGACGATGGAAACATTGTCAGCAAGGATAATCAGCAGACAACTGCGGTTTATCAGAACCTTTCTTTCACAAAGGAATAATTAATGCAGGGAAGAATATTAAAGGGCATTGCTGGTTTTTACTATGTTAGATCAGCTGAAAATGCCAAAGTGTATGAGTGCAAAGCAAGAGGAATTTTCAGAAAACGACAGTCTAAACCATTGGTTGGAGATTTTGTTGAAATCGAAGTTATCGATGAAGAAAATGAAAAAGGTAATATAACAGAGCTTTTGCCTAGAAAAAATGAGCTCATAAGACCTGCAGTTGCTAATGTTGATCAGGCTATGGTGATCTTTGCGCTTAAAAGACCTGATCCGGTGCTTACGCTGCTTGATACCTATCTTGTGAGAATGCGCATGGCAGGCATTAAAACAGTGCTTGTATTTAATAAATCAGATCTTGTTTCAGAAGATGAGGCGAATCTTTACAAAGAAATCTATGCAAGCGCAGACTGTGAGATAATATTTACAAGTTCAAAGGAAAAGATAGGGCTTGATAAAGTGAAAGCTACACTTAAAGGAAAGGTTACGACTGTCGCAGGTCCATCAGGTGCAGGAAAATCAACATTGATAAATACGATCTGTGGAAGAGAAGTAATGGAAACCGGTGATGTGAGTGAGAAGATCGGCAGAGGTAAGCAAACTACAAGACATACAGAGCTTGTTGAAGTAGATGAGGATTCGTATATTATGGATACACCCGGATTTTCATCGCTCGATCTTCCTGAAATGGAAAAAGAAGAGCTTGAAAAATACTATCCGGAGTTTGATAAATATCGTGATTCGTGCTATTTTTCACGTTGCTCGCATATTCACGAGCCTAAGTGTTCAGTGTTGGATGCATTAGATAAAAAAGAAATAAATTCCAAGAGATATGATACATATCTGTATCTTTATCAGGATTTGGCATCTAGAAGAAAATATTAAATTTTAGTACCTTGTTGGCATTATCGGCTAACAACGTTATAATATACTCGGTTATAAGATGATTACGTCTTTTTCGATAACTGAAACATTTATCTTCGGAAAAGAGAGATCAATATATTATTGAAGTGTGCAAAGCACATTTCGCAGTTTATGCAGTAAGAGGAGGAACACAAAATGGCAAAAAGACCGGCAGTTTTACTTATCATGGATGGTCTCGGAATTAATGAAAGACATGATCATAATGCAGTATTCGAGGCTAAGACACCGGTGCTCGATCAGCTTATGAAAGATTATCCTTGTGTTAAAGGATACGCTAGTGGAATGGCAGTAGGACTCCCAGACGGACAGATGGGTAACTCAGAAGTTGGCCATATGAATATGGGTGCTGGAAGAATTATCTATCAGGAGCTTACAAGAATCACAAAGTCAATTGAAGATGGTGATTTCTTTGAGAATGAAGCACTTCTTGAAGCAATCGATAACTGCAAGAAGAATAACAGCGCGCTTCATATGTTCGGACTTATGTCTGATGGTGGTGTTCACAGCCACATTTCACACGTATATGGCATTCTTGAGCTTGCTAAAAAGAATGGACTTGATAAGGTTTATGTTCACTGCTTCCTTGATGGACGTGATACTCCGCCTGAGTCAGCTAAGGGATTCGTAGAGCAGCTTGAAGCTAAGATGAAGGAAATCGGTGTAGGTGAAGTTGCATCTGTTGCAGGTCGTTACTATGCAATGGATCGTGATAACAACTACGATCGTGTTGAGAAGGCTTACAGATGTCTTACAGAAGGTGTAGGAAATGAAGCAGAGTCTGCAACAGCAGGAATTCAGGCTTCTTACGATGCAGGTGTTACAGATGAGTTCGTTGTTCCATTTGCAGTTAAGAAGAATGGTCAGCCGGTAGCTACTATTAAGTCTGGCGACAGCGTTGTATTCTTCAACTTCCGTCCTGATCGTGCTCGTGAGATGACACATTGCTTCTGTGATGATGAGTTCGATAAGTTTGATCGTCCGGAAAGAGTAGCAACAAAGTTTGTTTGCTTTACAGATTACGATCCGCTTATTCCTAATAAAGAAGTTGCTTTCAAGAAGCAGGTTATCACAAACACATTTGGTGAGTGGCTTGCAGCTAGAGGAATGAAGCAGGCAAGAATCGCTGAGACAGAGAAGTATGCTCACGTAACATTCTTCTTCAACGGCGGTGTTGAGAAGCCAAACGAAGGAGAAGACCGTGTGCTCGTAAATTCTCCTAAGGATGTTGCAACATACGACCTTAAGCCTCAGATGAGCGCTCCTGAAGTATGCGAAAAGCTTTGCGCAGCTATTCGTTCAGATAAGTATGATGTTATCATTATCAATTTCGCTAACCCTGATATGGTTGGTCATACAGGTGTTGAAGAAGCAGCCATCAAAGCTGTAGAGACAGTTGATGAGTGCCTTGGAAAAGCTGTAGAAGCTCTTAAAGAGGTTGATGGTGTTATGTTCATCTGCGCAGACCATGGTAATGCTGAGCAGCTTGTTGACTACGAGACAGGTGAGCCTTGGACAGCACATACAACAAACCCGGTTCCATTTATCCTTGTTAATTATGATCCGGCATATACACTTAAGGAAGATGGTCGTCTTTGTGATATCGTTCCTACACTTATCGAGTGCATGGGACTTGAGAAGCCTGAAGAAATGACAGGTGTATCACTTCTTCAGAAGAAATAATGAAAACTTGAAATTGCAAGCTTGTTATGATAGAGTTATACTGTTTGTGAACCACATATGATTGGAGGATTTTTCAAATGAGAATTGCAGTTGCGATTGTATTTATGCTGGTTTGTGTGGCACTTACAGCAATTGTACTTATGCAGGAAGGCAAATCTGCAGGACTTGGTGCTATTCAGGGCGCTGCTGATACATATTGGGGAAAGAATAAAGGACGTTCTATGGAGGGAGCAATGATTATCGGAACACGAGTTCTTGCTATTGCTTTTGTAGTACTTTCTGTTCTTCTCAATACGAAACTCTTCTAAATTGATAATTGCGTAAGTAATGGCCCCACTTGATAAAACAAGTGGGGCTTTTTTTCTAAATGTATTGACTGCTTTCGTTAGGGTTTGTGGTAAAGTTAGTGCATTGACACGTTCTAAATTAAACTAATCCCATATCTTGAAATCGCCAACATAAGGCTAATTCAAGCTATGGCATAAGTTTAATTATGAATGTGTCAAAGCACTAGTCTATACAATGGTTATAAGTTTAAGTAAGGATTATATGAGAAATAACGAATTAGAAAAGAAGAAGGAGCTTATACTTGAACTTCTTAAGAGCGATCTTTATGTTCCGATGAAGATAAAAGAACTCTCGATGTTCATGCAGGTTCCTAAGTCAGAAAAGTTTGTCTTCCATGATCTGATAGATGAGATGATCAGAGAAGGAAGCATAGAAATGTCTTCAAAGGGAAAACTTACAGCGGGCAAGCCGGCTATAGTTGGAACTTATGAAGCACATAATGGAGGCTTTGGCTTTGTAATAGTCGAAGGCAGGGAAAAAGATTTTTACATATCAGAGTTTGACTCGAAAGGGGCAATGAATGGTGATACTGTTGAAATCCGTCCTATAGCCGGCGGTCGCAGTATGCGAAGAGAAGAAGCTGAGGTCGTAAAAATTGTTAAGCGTGGTACAGAGTTTATCGTTGGCACATTTGTAAGAACTCCAAAGAATAAAGGCTTTGGCTTTGTAATCCCGGATAATGATCGTTTCCGTAAAGATGTATTTGTGCCAATTGAGAGATCAAAAGGCGCAGAAGATGGAGACAAAGTTGTAGTAAAATTTTCTTCATATGGTGATGAAAAGCATAAGCCGGAGGGAATTGTTACTGAGATAATAGGTAAGATCGGTGATCCGCATGTTGATATTGAGTCTATAGTAAAATCCTACGGCATACCTGAAGAATTCAAGGAGCATGTTCTTAATCAGGCAGAAAGAGTCGCCAAGCCGGTATCTGATGCAGATATGAATGGAAGACGTGACCTTAGAGACATGATGATGGTCACTATAGATGGTGAAGACGCAAAAGATCTTGATGATGCGGTAAGCTTAAGTCAGGATGAAAAAGGCTGGCATCTTGGTGTACATATCGCAGATGTCACAAATTATGTGCAGGAAAATTCGGCGCTGGACAGAGAAGCAAAAGATAGGGGGACAAGCGTCTATCTAGCTGACAGAGTTATCCCTATGCTTCCAAGAGTACTCTCTAATGGCATGTGCTCTCTTAATCAGCATGAAGACAGACTAGCGATGAGCTGTCTTATGACTATCAATGAAAATGGCAAGATAATAGAGTCTGAGATAGTCGAGTCAGTTATAAATGTTGACCGCAGAATGTCATATAATGAAGTGCAGAGCTTTTTTGATGATACAGCATCAGCAGAGCTTAAAGAAGAGTGTGCAGCATTGATCCCTATGTTTGAGGAGATGCACAAGCTTTCCAAGGTGCTTAGAGCAAAGCGTCATAAAAGAGGCGGTATTGATTTTGATTTTCCTGAGACAAAGGTAGTGCTTGATGAGGATGGTCATGCTATAGACATATCACTTAGAGAGCGCAATGACGCGCACATGCTTATAGAGGACTTTATGCTTGCGGCAAATGAAACTGTTGCAGAAAGCTGCTTTTATCAGGAACTGCCGTTTGTATATCGAACTCATGAAGCACCTGATCCGGAAAAAATCGAGAGCCTGAGACAATTTGTTATAAATATGGGATACCATTTCAAGGTATCAAATGAGGAAGTTCATCCTAAGGAAGTACAGAAACTTCTTGGACAGATCGAGGGAAGCCCAGAGGAAGCTCTGATAAGCAGACTTACCCTTAGGTCGATGAAACAGGCTAAATATACTACAGAGCCGATAGGGCACTTTGGATTAGCATGCCAGTACTATTGCCACTTTACATCACCGATCAGGAGATATCCTGACCTTCAGATACATCGTATTATAAAAGATCAGCTCAGAGGTCGTATGAATGACAGCCGGTATTCGCACTATGAGAACATTCTTGCGGAAGTTGCCAAGCATTCAAGTGAGATGGAACGACGTGCAGATGAGGTTGAGCGCAAAGTTGATAAGCTTAAAATGACCGAGTATATGATAGAACATATAGGTGAGGAATTTGATGCTGTGATCTCAGGAGTTACTTCTTGGGGAATATATGCGGAGCTGAGCAATGGCGTAGAAGGCATGATAAGACTTGCTGATCTGAGCGGAGATTATTACGTATACGATGAAAACAGCTATGCTGCTATCGGAGAGCATACAGGCAAAAAATTTGGACTTGGGAAAAAAATTCGTGTTTTGGTAGAAGACTGCGATGTAGATCTTAGCACCATCGACCTGCTGCTTGCTGAAGAAGAGAGGAATGAAGATGGCACAGAAGAATAATAATGATGGGCGTAAGCTTGTTGCGAATAACAAAAAAGCGTACCATGATTACTTTATAGAGGAAAAGCTTGAAACAGGAATAGAGCTTGCCGGAACTGAGGTTAAATCCATCAGACTTGGAAAGGTAAGCATAAAAGAAGCGTATGTCTCTGTAAATAAAGGAGAACTCTGGGTGGATGGTATGAATATCACACCTTACGAAAAAGGAAATATATTCAATAAGGATCCGCTTAGAACACGCAGGCTGCTGGCTCATAAAAATGAGATACTGAAGCTTGAGCAGAAACTTCAGGTCAAGGGCTATACAATCCTTCCGTTGGAAGTATATTTTAAAGGCGGACGAGTAAAGATAGAAATCGGACTTGGAAAAGGTAAAAAACTTTACGATAAGAGAGAGACTATTGCAAAGAAAGATGCAACTCGTGAAGCAGAACGTGAATTTAAGGTTAGAATGAGATGATACTTGACTTATTTGCGTACTTAGAGTATTATCTAAAGTCACAGGCTTAAAAGTCTGTGGCTTACCCTTGGGGTAGTAATGGTTTCGACAGGGATCTTGCAGCTGGAGAAGCTATCCGGAAGCAGCCACGTTAAGGCGCAAAATTAAAAGTAAACGCTAACAACGATTACGAACTCGCTGCAGCCTAAGTGCTGAAGCCGTCATCCCGGGATTACCCATGGTTCCGGATCTTGACGTCATCCTCATGGGAAACGACACTGGCAAAGCTTTGAGTCTGTGGGCGTAATATGAAGCTACTTAAGCCGTCAGAATGCACTTCTCCGGGCGGTGGAGGGAATGTCAATTGAAGTGATATGATAGTAGAAGGACAGGGAATAGGTTTTTGGACACGGGTTCGACTCCCGTCTACTCCACTCAAAGTGCTGAATTACTTAAGTAGTTCAGCACTTTTTTTAGTACTATTTTAAGATTTATTGAAAGCACAATTATATTTCACTATAATTAAATTAGGTATTTGTGTATATGGGGGTGGCGTATGAGTGACAGTAATCTTATAGTAGAGGGTTATAAATTTAACTCAACTACAGATGCTGAGGCAGCAAAAGATGAAGTGAAAAAAATCAGCTATATCGAATCACATATAAATTATGAAAATCCGGAAAGCGTTTTAACAATCTATGAAAAAGTGATAAAAAACAGAATTTTTGTTACTCCGATCGGATTTGATTATTTAAAAAAAGTTCAGAAATTCTTAAAGGAGTGTCCGGATGTCGAAGACGAGAAAATAAGCCCGCTTCCCTTGAATAATGTTTATATTCTTGAAAAGCAGATGAAGGAAGCGCCCAAACCAAAGCCTAAAATTATTCCGGCAAAGAAACGCAACAAAGAGCAGGATAGATTTTTTATATCACTGGCAGTAAATGTAGCTCTTGCAATACTTCTTATTGCGACATTTATCATGGCTATGACATCGGATAATCCCAACGTTATCAACTATAAAGTTAATCTTGAAAACAGATATTCAGAGTGGGAAGCTGAGCTTACAGAGAGAGAAAAGGCTGTACGTGAAAAAGAACAGGAATTAAATATTTATAACGAATGATTTTTCACAGAAACGACATAGCATTCTAATATGATAAAGCATAATAGAATTACGAAGAGGTGCATTTATGGATAAAGTTAAAGTTCTTGTAGTAGATGATGAAAGCAGGATGCGTAAGCTTGTGTGTGATTTCCTTCTGAAAAAAGGATATTCATATGTTGAAGCTTCAGATGGAGCAGAAGCTCTTGATGTGTTCTTTTCGCAAAAAGATATTTCATTGATCATATTAGATGTAATGATGCCTAAAATGGATGGCTGGCAGGTGCTTAAAGAGATTAGAAATTATTCTAAAGTACCCGTGATAATGCTTACGGCTAAGACTGAAGAGAGAGATGAACTTCAGGGATTTGAAAATGGTGCCGATGAATATATTGCAAAGCCTTTTTCGCCTAAGATATTGATGGCGAGAGTGGATGCGCTGCTTAGAAGATCAAATATTCTCACAGATGAAGAACGTATCGAATCTGGTGGAATTGTTATTGATGAGGCTGCTCATTCAGTGACTATAGAGGGTGAGCAGGTGGATCTTTCTTTTAAGGAATTTGAACTGCTTACATATTTTATGAAAAATGAAGGAATTGCCCTTTCGAGAGAAAAAATTCTTAACAATGTATGGAATTATGATTATTTCGGAGACGCAAGAACAATTGATACACATGTTAAAAAGCTTCGTTCAAAGCTTGGAAGTCGCGGTGAATGCATAAAGACGATCTGGGGAATGGGATATAAATTTGAGGCACCGAAAGGATGATGAAAAGATTTCGAAAAAACGGTTCGATCAGAATGCAGTTTGCATTGATATTTATTGCACTGATGACGTGTACGATCGCTTTATATTGGATTATCAACACCTTATTCCTTGAAAAATATTATACGCAGACAAGTCAGCATAAACTGGTAGAGGCATACTATAATATTGATGAGGTAATTTCGGAATCTGAAGAGATTTCAAGCGAAAATGCGGTAAATCTGCGCCGGATATGTAATACAGGAAATATAAATATGGCGGTAGTATCGCCATCTATGAAAATTGTATTTTCGACGTCTGATAAAGATGATCTTATGGTGATGCGTCTTCTGGATCATGTGTTTGATTATGATTTTGAAAAATTAGTACCAAGTGATAATTCTGCAGGCGGAGAGAAATACAAGAAAAAGTTTGACAGAGATTACCAAAAGAAACTCCTGAAGACAGACGATTTTGAAGTGCTGATTTCAAGAGATCCAAGAATGAACATGGACTATCTTGAGCTTTGGGGAAGTATAGAGACTGGTGATTTTATAATCATGCGTACAACACTTGCTGGTATAAAGGAAAGTGTTGGTATATCCAATAGATTCCTTGGATATATTGGAATCTTTATGGTGATAGTATGTGGAGTTATAACATGGCTTATCACAAATAAGATCACGAAGCCGATATTGGAATTGGCTAATATTTCCGAAAGAATGGCTCATTTGGATTTTAATGCAAAGTATCAGCATGTAGGAAATAATGAGATTGCAATTCTTGGCAGTCATATGAATGAGCTGTCGGAAACTTTGGAAAAGACGATTTCTGAGCTAAAGACTGCAAATAATGAGTTAAAAAGGGATATAGAGAAAAAAGAAAAAATCAATAACATGCGTCTTGAGTTTCTTTCTAATGTGGCACATGAGCTAAAGACACCGATAGCGTTAGTTCAGGGATATGCCGAGGGACTTAAAGATAATGTCAATGATGATGAAGAAAGCAGAAATTTTTATTGTGACGTTATCATAGATGAATCTCAAAAAATGAACCAGATGGTTAAAAATCTCATGACGCTTAATCAGCTGGAATTTGGAGAAGATGAGGTTACTGTCGAAAGATTCAATATTGTAGAGCTCATACGAAACTATATGCAGTCAAGCGATATAATGCTTAAACAGAACGGAATTTCAGCTAATTTTGAAGAAAGTGAACCGTTCTATGTCTGGGCGGATGAGTTCAAGGTTGAAGAAGTATTTACGAATTATTTCAGCAATGCGATCCATTACTGCACTTATCCTGCTGACAATCCTGAGTCGCAGGAAAAACGCATAGAGGTGACATTGGAAAAGAAAGGAGACATTGTAAGGATATCGGTATTTAATACAGGAAATCCGATACCGGAGGACTCACTTGATCATCTTTGGGAAAAATTTTACAAAGTTGATAAAGCCAGAACACATGAGTATGGCGGATCTGGCATAGGTCTTTCAATCGTCAAAGCAATAATGAATGCCATGAATAATAATTATGGCGTTACAAACTATGGAAACGGGGTGGCGTTCTGGTTTGAATTAGACTGCAACGACGAAAAGACCTGATATTTATGAGGAGGGAAAATGAAGAATAGGCATTTATTCTTATTTGCAGCATTGGCATGTGTATTTATGTTCACGGCATGTGAGTCTCAGCAGATTGAAATGAGCGAAGAACAGGAACAAAAGATCGTAAATTATGCAGCAGATGTGATAGCGGAGCATAATGTGGCGGTCGATCGTTCGCTTTCAAATATTTCAGAAGCTGATAAAGTCAGAATAGTTAAGCTTGATCTGGCAGCGGCTGGAGTTACGGCATCGTCTGAAGAAAGCTCAGAGGATGAAGATGTGCCGGAAATGGAAAATTCGGTTGGGGATGTTGGAACGGCAGAAACACCGGAAGAAAGTTCCAATGTTAGCATTGCGCAGGCTTTGGGAATCACGGATTTTGATATTGCATACACGAATTATGAAATTACAGATGAGTATCCTAAACCCGGAGAATCGGATTCTGCAATGAGTTTTACAATAAGTCCGGGTGCTGCAGATGATAAGCTGCTGGTTCTTCATTTTAATATATTTAATTCATCTGATGAAACAAAACATTGCGATATATTGGGGTTAACTCCTTCGTTCAGATTAGGGTTAAATGACAAAAAGCATAGTTTTTTGACGACATTACTTCTAAATGACCTTGCAGCTTTTGATAAAGATATAGAGGCGGGGCAGGCGGCAGATGCAGTGCTGATAGCTGAGATAAGCAGTGAAAAAGCTGAATCAATAGAAACTCTTAATCTGATCGTAAGAACTGATGAGGAAAATTATGAAATTCCATTAAAATAAGCTGCTCTTAATTAAATGACAGTAGAGTGTAAACAACTGTATATTTAAGCTTTTTTATAAGACCATCAGGCAATGCTGTTTTTGGCATTGATTATCTGATGGTCTTTAATTTTATAAAAAAATTAAAAAAGGTGTTGACACATATAAAGTAAAGTGATATTATAACACATGTCGCCGCGAGAGAGCGACGCTGAGAAATCTGATAAACACAAGGTTTTGAAGGAAGAACATTGACAAATAAACAGCAATGCAACCCTGAAAATTCGAAAACGTCAAAAGGCGTTAAAGAGTTATTCAGAAATGAATGAAACCAAACAGTAAAAATGGTAAAGAAGCGCAAAGCAAAAAGCTAGTGTAACTAAGCCAGAGGAAAGAAACTATAATCGAGAGTTCGATCCTGGCTCAGGATGAACGCTGGCGGCGTGCCTAACACATGCAAGTCGAACGAGACTGAGATGACTAAGTCTTCGGACAAAGGAATTGACTGTCGAGTGGCGGACGGGTGAGTAACGCGTGGATAACCTGCCTCATA